>CAVSDZ010000004.1:0-693677 GCA_963726905.1 uncultured Microthrixaceae bacterium | reverse complement strand
ACTCGTAGGGATGCGGCCGCAGGCGGATGGCATCGATCTCGTTCTTGCGCTTGTAGTCGATCCACGTCTCGATGAGGTCGTCGGTGAACACCCCGCCGGCCCGCAGGTAGTCGTTGTCGGCCTCGAGGGCCAGCAGCGCCTCGTCCAGCGACGACGGGACCTGAGGCACGAGGGCCAGCTCCTCGGGCGGCAGGTCGTAGAGGTCCTTGTCGACCGGCGTCGGGCGGCTCGATGCGGTTGGCGATGCCGTCGAGGCCCGCCATCATCATCGCCGAGAAGGCCAGGTACGGGTTCGACGTGCTGTCGGGGCAGCGGAACTCGATGCGCTTGGCCTTCGGGCTCTTCGACGCCAGCGGGATGCGGCACGACGCCGAGCGGTTGCGCTGGCTGTACACCAGGTTCACCGGCGCCTCGTAGCCCGGCACCAGCCGCTTGAAGCTGTTGGTGGTCGGGTTGGTGAAGGCGATGACCGAATGGGCGTGGTGCAACAGGCCGCCGATGTACCAGCGGGCGGTGTCGGACAGCCCGGCGTAGCCGGCCTCGTCGAAGAACAGCGGCTCGCCGCCCTTCCACAGCGACTGGTGGGTGTGCATGCCCGAGCCGTTGTCCTCGAACAGGGGCTTGGGCATGAACGTGAGGCTCTTGCCCGCCTGCCAGGCCACGCCCTTGAGCACGTACTTGAACGTCATCAGCTGGTCGGCCATGCGGATCAGCGTGTTGAACTTCATGCCGATCTCGCCCTGGCCGCCGCTGGCCACCTCGTGGTGGTGCAGCTCGGTCTCGATGCCCACCTGGTGCAGCGTGGCCGCCATGTCCGAGCGCATGTCCTGGTAGTGGTCCATGGGCGGGACGGGGAAGTAGCCCTGCTTGGTGCGGGGCTTGTAGCCCAGGTTGGGGAACTCCTCCTCGCCGGTGTTCCAGATGCCCTCGACCGAGTCGACGAAGTAGAACGACGAGTTGCCGGTGGTGTCGAAGCGCACGTCGTCGAAGATGAAGAACTCGGGCTCGGGCCCGAAGTAGGCGGTGTCGGCGATGCCGGTCGACTTCAGGTAGGCCTCGGCCTTGGTGGCCACGTAGCGGGGGTCGCGGCTGTAGCTCTCACCGGTCACCGGGTCGGCCACGAAGCAGTGGATGACCGCGGTCTTCCGCTTCATGAACGGGTCGATGTAGGCCGTGTCCGGATCGGCGATGAGCACCATGTCGGATTCCTGGATCTCCTGGAACCCGCGGATCGACGAGCCGTCGAAACCGTGGCCGTCGGTGAACTGGCCCTCGTCGAGCAGGTTGGCCGGGATGGTCACGTGCTGCATGACGCCGGGGAGGTCGACGAAGCGGAAGTCGACGAACTCACACCCCTCGCTCTCGACCATGGCCAGTACTTCCTGCGGGGTGCTCTCAGGCACGGTTCCTCCAAGGTGGTCGCTGCCTGTCGGCAGATGGGGTCGCTGCGGGTGATCTCAGGCCGAACGGGACACTAGTCAACTGCAGGAAAACCCGGCAGGGGAAGCACCCGGTTGGGCACCTCCCCCGCCGGCGTGCGTAGGTGGGGCCGATCGCCCGGTCGGTGCCTCAGTCGGCCAGGGCCTCGCAGCAGGTGGACACGATCAGCCGGGTGACGGTGTAGGGATCGCAGTTCGAGTTGGGACGACGATCCTCGAGGTAGCCCTTCTGCTCCACCTCGACCTGCCACGGGATGCGCACCGACGCGCCCCGGTTGGACACCCCGTAGCTGAACTCGGTCCACGGCGCCGTCTCGTGCAGACCGGTCAGCCGGCGCTCGACGCCCGGCCCGTAGTTGGTGATGTGCTCCTCGGCGTTCTTGCCCAGGGCCTCGCAGGCCGTGATGATCGGCTCGTAGCTCTCCCGCATGGCCTTGGTCGAGAAGTTCGTGTGGGCCCCGGCCCCGTTCCAGTCACCGGGGATCGGCTTGGGATCGATGGTCACGGCCACGTCGAAGTCCTCGGCGATGCGGTACAGGAGCCAGCGGGCGATGTACATCTCGTCGCCGATCTGCGGCGGCCCGATGGGGCCGATCTGGAACTCCCACTGGCCCATCATCACCTCGGCGTTGGTGCCCGAGATGTGCAGCCCGGCCTCGATGCAGGCGGTGGTGTGGGCCTCGACGATGTCACGACCCCAGATCTCGTTCGTGCCCACGCCGCAGTAGTACGGGCCCTGCGGGCCGGGGAAGCCGCCCTTGGGCCAACCCAGCGGGTAGCCGTCCTTCAAGAACGTGTACTCCTGCTCGATGCCGAACATCGGCTCCTGGTCGGCGTACGTCTCGGCCACCGCGGCGCAGGCGGCCCGGGTGTTGGTGGGGTGCGGCGTCATGTCGGTGAGCAGCACCTCGCACATGACGAGCTTGTCGTCGCCGCCCCGGATCGGGTCGGGGCACACGTACACCGGCCGCAGCACGCAGTCCGACGCCTTGCCCGGGGCCTGGTTGGTGCTGGAACCGTCGAAGCCCCAGATGCCGGGCTCCTCACCGTCGGCGATGATCTTGGTCTTGCTCCGCAGCAACGGCGTGGGCTCCCAGCCGTCGATCCAGATGTACTCAGCGCGGTATGGCACTCGGAAACTCCCTGGTCGCGCGGCCGGCGGCCGCCTGGTCTGCACTCGGATGGATCCGCACCACCGGTGCGTCCGCCGCCAGGCTCCCAGGAGGCAGTTTCGCATCCGTTGCTCCATCGTGAACGCTATGTGAACTGGATCGGGCCTCGGGAAGCACCCACCTCCGTCCGTGCCAACATGGCCCCATGGAACGCCAGCAGGACTACGTGCTGCGCACCGTCGAAGAACGTGGGGTGCGGCTCATCCGCCTCTGGTTCACCGACGTGCTCGGGCAGCTGAAGTCGGTCGCCATCTCCCCCGCCGAGCTCGAGAACGCCTTCGAGGAGGGCATGCACTTCGACGGGTCGGCCATCGACGGCTTCAGCCGCGTGCAGGAGAGCGACGTGCTGGCCAAGCCCGACCCCAACAGCTTCGAGCTGCTCCCGTGGGCCAAGGGGGACGACCCCTCGGCCCGCATGTTCTGCGACATCCAGAACCACGACGGGACGCCGTTCGAGGGCGATCCCCGCCAGGTGCTCAAGCGCAACCTGGACCAGGCCCGCGAGCAGGGGTTCTCGTTCTACGTCGCCCCCGAGATGGAGTTCTTCTACTTCGCCGACGGCGACCCGTCCCACCCGCCGGCCACCGCTCGACTCGGGCTCCTACTTCGACCTGACCACCGCCGATGTGGCCAGCGACCTGCGCAAGCGCACCATCCACATGCTCGAGGCCATGGGCATCCCGGTGGAGTACTCCTTCCACGAGGACGCCCCCAGCCAGCACGAGATCGACCTGCGCTACACCGACGCCCTGTCGATGGCCGACAACGTCATGACGTTCCGCCTGGTGGTGCGCGAGATCGCCCTCGAACAGGGCGTGTACGCCACGTTCATGCCCAAGCCGCTCGGCGGGGTCCAGGGCTCGGGCATGCACACCCACCTGTCGCTGTTCGAGGGCGACACCAACGCCTTCCACGAGCCCGGGCGACCCCTACGGCCTGTCGAAGGTGGCCCGCGGCTTCATCGCCGGCCTGCTCGTCCACGCCCCGGAGATCACCGCGGTCACGAACCAGCTGGTCAACTCGTACAAGCGGCTCATCGCCGGCTACGAGGCGCCGGTGTACGTGACCTGGGCCCGCAACAACCGCTCGGCGCTCGTCCGGGTGCCGGTGACCAAGTCGGGCAAGCAGTCCTCGACCCGCATCGAGTACCGCTCGCCCGACCCGTCCTGCAACCCCTACCTGGCCTACTCGGTGCTGCTGGCCGCCGGGCCTCAAGGGCATCCGCGAGGGCTACGAGCTGCCCCCCGAGGCCTCGGCCAACGTGTTCGAGCTGACCCCGGAGGAGCGGGCCGCCGAGGGCATCCGCCCGCTGCCCCAGTCGCTCAGCGAGGCCCTCGACGTGATGGAGGGCTCGGAGCTCGTGGCCGAGGCGCTGGGCGAGCACATCTTCGAGTGGTTCCTGCGCAACAAGCGGGCCGAGTGGTTCGACTACAAGTCCCAGGTGACCCAGTTCGAGCTCGACCGCTACCTCCCGAACTGGTAGCACCTGCTGCGCCCATGGAACCCCTGCTGCTCTACCCCGACCCTGCTCCGCCGGAGCTGGCCCAGGCCCTCGACCTGGGTGGCTTCCCGTGGAAGGCCGTGGCCGACGAGACCGCGGTCGACCGCAGCGAGCCCGACGACGGCTGGGCCGGCGCCGTCATCTGCGCCGACGTCGACCCCGAGGGTGCCTTCGCCCTGTGCCGGGCCATCCGCAAGCGCGACCTGCCCCTCGAGCCGGTGCTGCTGCTGGTGTCCGGCACCCAGCTCGGCGACCTCGAGCTGCGCGACGACCTGTTCGACGACTTCTGCCTGTCGCCGTTCCACCCCCGCGAGCTCGAGGCCCGGCTCAAGCACCTCTTCTGGCGCACCGGGCGGGGCACCCGTCCCGAGCTCATCGAGTACGCCGACCTGGTCCTGAACCTCGAGACGTACCAGGCCGCCATCTCCGGCGAGCCGCTCGACCTCACCTACATGGAATACGAGCTGTTGAAGTTCCTGGCCTCGCACCCCGGCAAGGTGTTCACCCGCGAGACGCTGCTCAGCCGGGTGTGGGGCTACGAGTACTACGGCGGGGCCCGGACCGTGGACGTCCACGTGCGCCGCCTCCGGGCCAAGCTGGGCGAGGAGCACGCCAACCTCATCCAGACCGTGCGCTCGGTCGGCTACCGCTTCGGCCAGTCCCGCTGGAGCCTCTGAGCCCGCCCCACCCCCGAGGCCGAAACACCGGCGAGGCCGAAAACGACGAGGGCCTCCCCGGTGGGGAGGCCCTCGCACTTCGAAGATGGGTGCAACTCAGACGATGCGGACGTCCTGCGCCTGCTCGCCCTTGGGACCCGCGGTCACCTCGAACTCGACGGCCTGACCCTCCTCGAGTGAGCGGTAGCCCGGTCGACTGGATCGCGCTGTAGTGCACGAACACGTCGGGGCCCCCCTCACGGGAGATGAAGCCGTAACCCTTCTCGGCGTTGAACCACTTGACGGTACCGGAAGCCAATCCGATCCCCTTTCCTGACTGCGGGGTCGGTCGTACCGGGTCCCTGCTGGTTTGCATTACGAGCGAGAGGGTACATGCGCGCGTCGCCGCAGGTGTGCAATTCCCGCGCGCGAAGCGCGAACTGGCGCCTATTGGCCGAGCTCGACGTACTCGCTGTCGGGGGGGTAGGCGTTGACCACGTCGTCCTTCACCAGCCACCCGATGAGGCCGGCCACGACGGACATCGACATGCAGATCGACGACCGGGAAGACCAACAAGATGATGACGATGATCACGGCGCCGGGCACGCCGCCATCCAATCACGCCCGGGGCCGCCGGGCCAACATCCGACGCGTCCGCCACCCCGGGCGCCTCGGGCGCCGACCAGGCGGACTCAGGCGCCGACGTGGGCCCAGGCCTCGATCTCGACCAGGGCCACGAAGGGCAGCTCTGACACGGCGAAGGCCGAGCGGGCGGGGTAGGGCTGGGGGAACAGCTCGCCGTAGGCGGCGTTCATGATCGAGTAGTCGCGCATGTGGCGCAGGAACACCGTCGTCTTGCGCACGGCGGCCAGGCTCGAGCCCTCCCCCTCCAACAGCGCCGACATGTTGGCCACCGCCTGGCGGAACTCGGCCTCGACCCCACCCGGCACCAGGGCCCCGTCGCCGCAGGCCGATCTGGCCCGACACGACGAGCCAGTCGCCGGCACGCACGATGGGGGAGTACGGCGGTGGCGTCGGCATCGGGGGCTCCTGGAGGGTGGACGACGATCGGTGGGCGTCGATCTTGGCACCGAATCGGGCCGGGCGGGCCCGGAGGGGTCAGCTCCGCAGCATCCGCCGCGTGGGCCACTGCGGTGGGCAGCCCTGGGCCGCCACACGGCGGCGGCCACGGCGGCGAAGACGGCGTCGGACCCGTTGACCGGCTCCGTGTCGCGGTCGGCCACGGTCACGGTCACGGCGGGCATGTCGATGCTGCGCAGCACGCCGAACGAGCGGATCGTCAGATCGTGGATCTCCCCGTCGTCGTCGACGGCGAGCGCCTCGGAGGTGACCCACCCGGCGGCCATGTGGGCCGCCCCGATGGCATAGGAGCGGGCGACCACGACATCGAGGGGACGCCCGCCGTCCACCAGCACGCGGATCCCGCCGTCGCCGTCGACCGACGCCTCCGCCCGGCCGCCGCCCGGGGCCGTCACCGCGGTGGGGGTTCCGGCGGGGGCGAGGCCGGCCAGCAGCACGGCGGCCTCGGCCCAACCGGCACCCCGCAACGCCGCTGACGTGGCGGGGCCGGCCACGTCGACCTCCTCCACCGCCAGGCCCGGCGCCACCGACGCGATGGCGGCGGCGATGCCCGGGGTCCGGGCCACCCGCACGACGCCCGTCCCGTCGGATCGCACGCCGGCGGCGAGCGGTGGGCGCTTGGGCCCCAGGCGGACGCAGTCCTCCCGCGACAGCACCACCCGCACCGCTCGGCCGTGACGGTCGGCCAGCCGGCGGGCCGCCGCCGGCGCGACGGAGGCCACCTTGGCCCCGAACGCGCCACCGTTGGCCAGCGGGCTCGCCGGGACACCGCCGGGCTCGCACCAGGAGGCATCGGTCTCGAGGTAGGCCGGTTCGACCCACGAGGTGCGCAAGGTGAGGGCCCATTCGCCCGGCGGGACCTCGATGGGCGGGCGGGCCTCGACCGTGGTGCGCCGGCCCTGGACCTGACCGGCCTGGCGCCGCGCCTCGGCCAGCGTCTCGGCCACCACCCAGCCCCCGTCGGCGTCGGGCACCGCCACCAGCGCGTCGGTCGGGACCTCGTCGGCGGCGAAGCCACCCCGACCGAGGGCCACGTCGGGGCCGACCCGCTGGGGGACGTGCGCCTTCCAGCCCGGCCCGCCGGGCGGCGGCCTCGAAGTCGCGGGCGCCCCCGGCCGGGGGATCCGCCACCGCCGCGCTCCCGAGCAGGCGATCGGCGGCCTCGGTGATGGTGCGCCACCCGGTGCACCGGCACAGGTGGGCCAGGAGCGCCCGCTCCACCGCGGCCGGTCGGGCACCGGCCCGGCCGAGGTCGACCGCAGCCCCTCCAGGCGCACGATGATGCCCGGGGTGCAGAAGCCGCACTGGCTGGCCCCGGTGGCGCAGAAAGCGTCGGCCCACGCGGCGCGCTCAGCCTCGGGCAGACCGTCCAGGGTGGTCACCGACCGACCGGCCAGCCGGCGCAACGGGGTCACGCACGCCACCCGGGGGGCGCCGTCCACCAGCACGGTGCAGCACCCGCACTGGCCCTGCGGGCTGCAGCCGTCCTTGGCCGACCACACCCCGAGGTGCTCGCGCAGGGTGTCGCAGCAGCGACCCGCCCGCATCGGGGACCTCCACCTGGCGGCCGTCGATGTTCAGCTGCACCACGGCGGCCGAGGGGTCCGGGGGGCGCGGGTCGCGGGGCACGCCGGGGAGGATAGGTTCCACCACCATGGCGCCGACACCGGACACCCTCTTCAGCCGACGTGCGGTCCTGCTCGGCGCCGCGGGCCTGGCCGGCGCCGGCCTGCTCGCCGCCTGCGGTTCGACCACGACGACGTCCACCGGCGCCACCGACATCGGGCTCACCCCGACGGACGGGGCCGCGTCGCTGCAGGCCATCTTCGACGCCGCCAACCCCTTCGTGGTGACGGGCTCGCCGCAGCGCATGGCCTTCGGCATCACGGGGCCGGACGGGGCCACCATCCTCGACGTCCCCGACTCGCTCGAGTTCCGGATCAGCCGCAACGGCCAGGATGTCGGCTCCCCCATCACCGTGGCCGGGCACCACGACGGCGTCCCCATCGGCTACTTCCCCTTGCGGACGAGCTTCGACCAGGCCGGGACCTATCGGGTGGCCGCCACCATCGGCGGCAAGGCGTCCACCCAGGACGTGACCGTGGGGGACGGATCGGCGTCCACCCTGGTGCCGCGGGGCGGTCAGATGAAGCCGGTGGAGACGCCCACGGTCACCGACCACCGAGGAGTCGAGCCCATCTGCACCCGCCCCAGCGGCACCTGCCCGTTCCACACCCAGACGCTGACGCAGGCGCTGGCCGCGGCCAAGCCGACGGTGCTGCTCGTCTCCACCCCCGAGTTCTGCCAGATCGGGGTGTGCGGCCCGGTGCTCGACCTGCTGATCGAGGCGGCCCCCAAGTACCCCGGAGTGCAGTTCGTGCACGCGGAGGTGTACACCAACGCCGAGGCGGTGAAGGACTCCCAGCAGGCCACGCTGGCCCCCGTCATCGACGCCTACGGGCTGACCTACGAGCCGGCGCTCTACGTGGCCAACGCCAGCGGGCTGATCCTGGACCGACTCGACAACGTCTTCGACCGCGTCGAGCTCAACGACGTGCTCAAGACCGTCGCCTGAGCGGGCCAAAACGACCACCGCCGCCCGAAGGCGGCGGGTGGAACGGGAGTGCCTGGGCTCAGCTGAACGACTGACCGCACCCGCAGGTCTTCTGGGCGTTGGGGTTGTCGATGGCGAACCCGGCCCCCTGGAGCCCGTCGTTGTAGTCGAGCGTGGCCCCGGTGAGCAGCTGCGCGCTGGAGGGGTCGACCACCACCTTGACGCCGGAGTAGTCGGTGATGAGGTCGTCGCCGGCCTGGTCGGTGTCGAAGAACATCTCGTAGCTGAAGCCGGAGCAGCCGCCCGGGCGCACGGCCACGCGCAGCATGAGCTGGTCGTTGCCTTCCTGGGCGATGAGGTCCTTGACCTTCACCGCGGCCTTGTCGGTCAGTGCGATCATGTCTGTCCTCCGGGTTCAGCGAGCAACGTCAAGGGTAGCGGGAGTTCCACGGTCGACCACAGCCGAACCGCTCACGTGAGGGTCAGCTCCACCTGGCACGGCGTGCGGTCGACCACGGGGTGGAACCGTGTCGACCTCGGCACCGCCCAACGTCGCCACCAGCCCCTCGACCATGCCGCAGTGCAGCTGGCACACCAGGTCGGGGTGAGCCTCGGCCAGGTCCCGGAACGGGCAGTGGGCGAACGCCATGACCGCGCCGTGGTCGAGATCCACCACCTCCGGGTCGAAGCCGAGCCGGGCCTGCTCCACGATCAGCGCCTCCAGCGCGTCCGTGCCCACGGGCCACTTCCGGGCGTCAGCCTCGCCCTGTTCCCGCCCGGCGTCGGCCAGGTCGTCGGGGTCGAGGCCGCCGGCGGCGGCGGCTTCGAGCAGCAGGCGGGCCAGCATGGGGAAGGCGGAGGGCTCGAGCCCGAGAGCGGGGGCGTCGGGGGCCAGGGCGTAGAGGTGCTGGGGCCGGCCCACGCCGCGGCGCTGCTCGGTGCGGACCTGCAAGCAGGCCGACCTCCCGCATGCGCTCGAGGTGGGGGCGCACCGTGTTCACGTGCAGGCCCAGGACATCGGCCACCTCGGCGGTGGCCAGCGGGATCGGTGACCGGGCCAGCTCCAGGTAGATGGCGTAGCGGGTGTTGTCACCGAGCGCCTTGAGGATGTCCAGCCTCGACGGGTTGCTCACCCGGTCAAGATTACACGGCGAATCCCGGTAAAATACGGGCCATGGCTGTTCCTCCCCCCTCCGACCGCGGCACCGAGCCCGGTGCTGCCCCCGCCCCGCTCCCGGCGGTCGACGAGATCATGGGGTTGCTGCGCGGCGTCATCGATCCGGAGCTGGGCAGCGACATCGTGGACCTGGGCATGGCCAAGGGGGCAACGGTCGGGCCCGACGGCGAGGTGGTGGTCACCATCGCCCTGACCACGGCCGGCTGCCCGTTGCGGGCCCAGATCCAGCGCGACATCCGGGCCCGCATCGGCTCGCTCCCCGGGGTCACCTCGGTGCGGCTGGACTGGACCGAGCTGACCGCGGACGAGAAGGCGGCGGCCATGGCCAAGGCCCGGTGGAACGTCCGTGAGCAGGCTCCCGAGACCGCCATCCCGCCGACGGCGAGGGTGATCACGGTGGCCTCCGGCAAGGGCGGCGTGGGCAAGTCCTCGGTCACCGTGAACCTGGCCGCCGCCCTGGCCGCCAAAGGCTTCACGGTGGGGGTGCTCGACGCCGACATCTGGGGCTTCTCGGTGCCGCGCATGTTGGGCATCGAAGGTCGCCTGCAGGGCGCCCCCGACGGCGAGAAGAAGATCGTCCCCAACCTCAAGCCCGTCGGCTCCGGCCTTCTGAAGGTCGTGTCCATGGGCTTCCTGGTGGACAACGAAGAGGATGCCCTGATGTGGCGGGGCCTCATGCTCAACCGGGCCGTCCAGCACTTCCTCGAGGACGTGGCCTGGGGCGATCTCGACTACCTCCTCATCGACATGCCGCCGGGCACCGGCGACGTGCAGATGGGCCTGGCCCGGATGCTGCCCCGGGCCGAGATGATCATCGTCACCACCCCGGCGGTGAGCGCCCAGAAGGTGGCGATCCGCGCCGCCACCATGGCCCGCAAGAGCTACCTGCGCATCGTGGGGGTCATCGAGAACATGTCCGCCTTCCGCTGCGACCACGGCGAGGACTACGCCCTGTTCGGCACCGGCGGCGGCGAGACCCTGGCCCGCGATGCGGGGGTCCCGCTGCTGGGTCAGATCCCCATCGAGGGCTCGGTGGCGGCCAGCGGGGACGCCGGTGAGCCGATCGCGCTGGGCGAGGGTCCGGCCGCCGAGGCCTTCCGGGCCATCGCCGATCTCCTCGTGGAGGAGGCGGTGCCCCCCGTAGCCATGGCCGGGTGCTCGGCCCGCATGCTCGACGCCGCCGTCGCCGCGTTGGACCAGCTCGACGCCGCGTCGGCCGACCCGGCCTAGCCCCCGTTACCGGGGCGAGCCGATCGGGCCCGAGTCCGCGCGGCGGGCCTGGTCGGCCCCCTCGCTCTCGTCACGCTCCTCGTCATGCTCACGATCCTCGTCCTCGTCACGCGCCGCGGCGCGGGACTCCTGGCGGGCCTGCTGGCGGGCCAGCATCATCCCGGGCAGGGCGGCGACCCCCCGCAGCGGCGTGAACCGGTCGCTCTCGTCGGTCAGCCGGGCGTCCTCGTCGTCGGTCAGGTCGAGGTCGGCGGCGGCCACGTTGGCCTCGAGCTGGGCCACCGAGCTGGCCCCGGGGATGGCCACCACGTTCGGTCGGCGGATGACCCAGGCCAGCGCCACCTGGGCCGGGGTGGCATCGTGGGCCGCGGCGATCTCGCGCAGCGCCTGGAGCAGGCCACCGGCCCGCTCCAGGTTGTCGGCCAGGAACAGCGGGTTGTTGGATCGCACCCCGGGCGGCGGCGGGTGGTCCACGTCGTAGCGACCGCCGAGCAGGCCCTGGGCCAACGGGCTGTAGGCGATGACGAGACGGTCGTTGGCCTCGGCCCACGGCACCAGCTCGTCCTCCGGCTTGCGCACGGCCAGGCTGTACTGCACCTGGTTGGACAGCACCGGGCCCCCGAGCTTGCGCTCGGCGAGCATCCACTGGACGAGGTTGTAGTTGCTGACCCCCACCTGGTCGACCAGGCCGACCCGCTGCAGCCGGGCCAGGGCGGCCATCGCCGGTTGCCGGCTGAAGAGCGGGTTGGGCCAGTGCACCTGGTACAGGTCCAGGCACTGCACCCCGAGCCGGCCGGCCGACTCGACCGCCCGCCACTCCGCCACCGGCCCGACGGGCAGCAACGGGAACAGCTTGGTGGCGACGAAGGCCTCGTCCCGGCGCCCCTCGATGGCCGCCCCCACGATGCGCTCCGAGGCCCCGAAGCCGTAGATCTCCGCGGTGTCGATGAGGTTGACCCCGAGATCGAGGGCCCGCTGGACGATGGCCGCCGCCGTCGACCCGGCGTAGTCCTCGCCGTAGCCCCACTCCTTGGACCCGAACTGCCACGTCCCCACCCCGATGGCCGACAGCCGCTTGCCATTCACCTCTACGTAGCGCATGGCCTCACGATAGGTCCGCCCCGCCCGCCACCACCCCTGCGAACGTCGCGCGCCGCTTGACCGCATGGGGTCGAGCGGCGCGCGCGCCGCCCGGCGCCCGCGTCTCAGCGCAGGCGAAGGCGGCGCAGGGCCTCGGGCAGCTCGCCCTTGACCCGCTGCCCGACGTCGTGGGCGGCGGCCAGGCCCGGCTCCACCACACACGTGTCGGGGTCGCCCACGTCGACGCCGAGCCCGCGCAGGATCAGCCGGCACCCGAACTCCGTCTCGATGGACATCGACTCGGCGGGTCCCTCGAACACGTCGATCACGACCTCGTCGTCTCCCGGGTAGAGCACGCGCAGGTACTCCGGTGCGTACACGGCCACCCCGTCCACGTCCCCGATGCGCTCCTGGTCGGGGCCCGGCCAGAAGTCCTCGTAGAGGAAGGGAGCGGTCGACTCGCAGCAGCCGGTGCCCAGGGTGATGGTGAGCCGGCCGGAGCGCCGATCCCGGGCGCGCTGCACCACGTCCACGGCGGCATCTGTCGCGCTGACCTGCATGAGCGCCATGCTAGAGGGATGCGTGGTCCACGGGTCCTGGTGGTCGCCGGCGGCCTCGCCCTGGCGGCGATCCTGGCCGCGGCCTGCTCCGGGCCCTCGACCGGCACGGAGGTCCGGTCGCACGAGCCGCGCGACGAGCCCCGGCCCTCGTCGATACCGGCCACCGTGGCCTCCAACATGGGCCTCGGCGCCGCGCTGTACCGGGCGCTGGCCGACCACAGCGGCAACTTCGCGTTCTCGCCCTACGCCGTCTCGCTCGGCCTGGCCATGGCTCGGCCCGGTGCGGCGGGCACCACCGCCGACCAGCTCGACCACGTCCAGCACGTGGTGCCCGGGTCAGGATCTCGCCTCGGGCCTCAACTCGCTCATGCAGCTGCTGGCCGGCCGAAACGGCGACCAGCAGAACGAGGTGCGCAAGGGCCGGGTGACGCTGGACACCCCGGTCTCGTTGTGGGGCCAGAAGGACACCCGCTTCGAAGAACCGTTCCTGGACGAGCTGGCCCGGTCGTTCGGTACGGGGGTGAGGGTGGTGGACTTCCGTTCCGATCCCGAAGCGGCCCGCCACGCCATGAACAACTGGGTGTCGGACCAGACCCAGGACAACATCGCCGAGCTCGTTCCCCGTGGCGTGATCACCGAGGCCACCCGCCTGGAGACCACCGCGGCCGCCTACCTCGAGGCGCCGTGGGACCAGCGCTTCGACCTGCCCCGGTCGCGCCCGGCGCCGTTCACCCGCGCCGACGGTCAGACCGTCACCGTCACCATGATGGAGGTCCGGGCCGCAACCGGGCTCCTCTACGGCAAGGACGCCGGGTGGCAGGCCGTCGAGCTCCCCTACCTGGGACGGCAGCTGGGCATGGTGGTGATCATGCCCGACGCCGGGACGCTGGGAGACGTGGAAGGGCGCCTGGACGGGGCGCTGCTCCAACGCATCGTGCAGAGCCTGGCCCCCACGGCGCTGGACCTGCGGCTGCCGCGCTTCGGCTTCACCACCCAGGGCGAGCTGGACGACCCCCTCAGCCAGATCGGCGCGCCGGCCGCGTTCATCTCCGGCGAAGCCGACTTCTCGGGCATCACGGGCGACGAAGCCCTGTGGATCGCCGGCTTCCCCCACCAGGCCTTCCTGTCGGCCGACGAGGAGGGCACCGAGAGCTCAGCGGTCACCATCGTGCCGCCCCAGCCCCCCGTGGTGACGGCCAAGCTCACCAGCGTCACGGTGGATCGGCCCTTCCTGGTCATGGTGGTGGACCGGCCCACGGGCGAGCCGCTGTTCCTCGGGCGCGTGGTCGACCCCAGCTCGTAGCGGCCTCAGCCCCGGTCACCTGCTCCGCCCGGTAGGTCGAAGACCCGGGCAGTGGCCACCACCTCGTCCCCGCCGGGACCGCCGGCCACGATCCAGAGCTCGAGCGCGTCGTCGTGGTCGCGGGTGGCCAGTGAGAGCTCAGTGCCCCGCTCGATGGCCGTGCGGTACTCGAGCTCGGCCCGCAGGGGCGGGCGCAGGTGCGGCCGCCGCACCAAGACCTCCTCGACCATCGACCAGGTGGCGGCGTTGTTGACGTGGCCGAGCAGGTCGAAGTCGGTGAAGCGCAGCGCCCAGGGCTCCCGCTCGGCCTCGACCGGCACCGCGCTCGAGTGCTGCAGGCGGGCTGACACCGTGCGCCCGGCGGCGGCCTCGTCGTAGCAGCGGTGGAACTCGGGGGGCAGCGCCACCGGCCGGCCGGTGTCGGCGTCGACGTGGACCCACAGGGACACCACCTCGATGGAGGCGCCGGCGGCTGCCGGTGATCGACACCCGTCGCTCGGCCCATCGGCCGCCGCTCCCGGAGCAGAACGTCGACAGCGTGAGCGGCTCGCGGAAACCGGGCGAGCGGTGGAACTCCACCGCCGTGCGCCGCACCACCCAGGCGGTGTCGTTGGCCAGCGCGGCGTCGGCGGTGTCGTCGCTGGAGACGTCCTGGCAGTAGCGGGCCAGGGCATCCAGGCGGAGGCGCCCGCCCGGGCTGAGGTCGCCGAAGCGAGCGAGGCGGGCCGCCGGTGAAGACCCGACCCTGCGTGGGCACCGGCAACAGGCGGTCGGCAGCGGGCTCGGGCACGGCCGGACGCTACCGCCCGACCCACGATGGAGCCCTGACCGGAGGAAAACCTTCACTGATCCGAGAAATCTGACGTAAATCAGTTGACGGGTGCCGAACACCCGTGGTGCGATGACACCCGCTTGTCGAAGGACCCGGTCCGGGCCCGACGACGGGCCGACCACGAATCACGCACGACTCGTCCACACACAAGGGGAACCGTTCGAATGAAGCGCACGCTCGCCACGGCAGGCCACATGGCCCTCGCCGCAGCGCCGCGCCTTCACGCGGCCTGTGGCGTGGACGCTGCCTATTCGTGGCACGTCAACCCGTCCATTCCGTCGGTGAACCAGACCGCCACCGCCATGGACGTGTTCGACACCTCCAAGCCAGCCCGGCGCCCGAAGGAGTCTTCGCCCTGAGTCACCGCTCCAGCGAAGAGAAGTCTCCGAAAGGCCGCCGGGTTTCCCCGGCGGCCTTTCTGCTTTCCGGGGCCCGTTTCCACCGAACCACTGCACCGAATGACCCAGCCGACGACACCGAGGACCATCCGCTCCCCGTGGAGCGCGACACAGGAAGGCAAAGCTCATGTTGGCCCCGCTGAGCAGTGAGCAGTTCGACGAAGACTGGTGGGATGACGCGGAGTGCCGCGACGGCGAAGCTTCGCTGTCGGGCGTGTTCTTCTCCGAAGAGCTCCAGGACATCGCCCGGGCGAAGTCCATCTGCGCCGAGTGCCCGGTCATGCACCGCTGCCTCGAGGGTGCCGTGGTCCGGCGCGAGCCCTGGGGCGTGTGGGGTGGCCAGTTGTTCCTGAACGGCAAGATCCTGGCCACCAAGCGGCGCCGGGGGCGGCCGCCCAAGGAACCGCGGCCCGAGGATCAGCTCCCGGAGATCCCCATCCCGCTGCACCTGCGGGATCGGGTCCAGCTCCGCACCGCCTGACCCGTCATCGAGGCCCCGGGGGCGACCCCGGGGCCCGGGCCCCTGGCCCCATCCACCCTTCATCCCGACGACCGCCCGCAGCACCACGGCCGGGCGTCCGCTGGGATGAGGCCCATCTCACCGGCTCCGGACGGTCGCCTTCCCCCGGGTGACCGCCGGAGCCGGTGGCGCGCGCGGCGCTAGCCTGCGACCCGTGGGCGTCATCGGGATCGATCACGTGCAGCTGGCCATGCCCGCCGGGCGCGAGGCCGAGGCGGTGGCCTTCTACGAGGGGGTGCTGGGCCTGACGAACGTGGCCAAGCCGCCGCACCTGGCCGTCCGGGGCGGGTGCTGGTTCGAACAGGGTCGCGACCAAGCTGCACCTGGGGGTGGAGGCCGACTTCCGGCCGGCCCGCAAGGCCCATCCCGCGCTGCTCGTCGCCGGCCTCGATGAGCTGGCCGACCGCCTCCGCCAGGCCGGCCACGAGGTCCGGGTCGAGGGTGGTCTGGAGGGCTACGACCAGCGCTACGTGGACGACCCCTTCGGCAACCGCCTGGAGTTGCTCGAGCCCCAGGGCTGACCCCGCTGTCGCACGGCCAGGGCCCGGCGGTACCGTCGTAGCGCCCTTCGGCACCCCTATGACCACGCCCCCACCCACCGAGCGCGCCTCGACGGCCGACGAACCCGAGAAGCGGCCGCGCCGGATCACCCGCGGCGTGTCGTGGGCCATCGCCCTGGCCATCGTCGTGCTGGGGATCGCCGCCTTCATGGCCACCAGCTCGTCGACCTCGACGAAGACCGCGGCCGACGGATCGGACCCGGCGGCCAACCCGCTGCTGGCCAACCCCTCGCAGCTCGTCGGCCATCAGTTCCCCGATGCCACCTTCGAGCGCCTCGACGGCACCCCGGCCTCGTTGGCCGACTACCGGGGCAAGCCCCTGGTCGTGAACTTCTGGCAGGTCGACTGCGCCCCGTGCCGCACCGAGATGCCGGACCTCGAGAAGCTGCACCAGCGCTACGGCGACCAGGTCGCGTTCCTCGGGCTGAACTCCGGCGACTCGCTCGACAAGGCCCGCGACAACAGCCCCTCGTTCGGGGTCACCTACGACGTGGTGGTCGATCCCGACCAGAACATCATCCGCTCGATCGGTGGCACCGGCCTGCCCACCACCGTCCTGGTCAAGGGGGACGGCACCGTGGCCCGGGTGAGCGGGCCGGGCGCCGTCGACCCCGACAAGCTCGAGCGCTGGATCAACGAGGACCTGCTCTCGTGATCGACGCGCCCCTGGCCTACGCCTTCGGGGTGGGCATGGTGGCCACGGTGAACCCCTGCGGCTTCGCCATGTTGCCCGCGTACCTGTCGTTCTTCCTGGGCCTCGACGGAGCCGATGCCGACACCCGGGCCAGCGTGCGCCAGGCCCTGGTCATCGGCGGCACCCTCACCCTCGGCTTCCTCACCGTGTTCGGGGTGCTGGGCATCTTGCTGGACGGGGCCCTGGCCCCCGTCCAGGAGTACCTGCCGTGGGTCACCATGGCCCTGGGGGTCATGCTGGTGGTGATGGGCGTGGCCCTCCTGCGGGGTCGGTCGCTGGCCCTGCGCCTGCCCACCATCTCCGGGGCGGGCTCCACCCGTCAGCTCACCTCGGTGTTCCTGTTCGGCGTCTCGTACGCCCTGGTGTCGCTGTCGTGCACCATCCCGCTGTTCATCGCCGCGGTGGCGCCCAGCTTCACCAAGGCCAACTTCGCCTCCGGGACCGCCGCCTTCCTGGCCTACGGGCTGGGCATGGGGGTGGTGCTGATCGCCTTGACGGTGGCGCTGGCGCTGGCCCGCCACTCGTTGGTGCGGTCGCTGCGGCGGGTCCTGCCCTACGTCTACAAGGTGTCGGGCGCCCTGCTGATCGCCGCCGGCACCTACGTCGCCTACTACGGCTGGTACGAGCTGCAGACCCGCTCGGGGGACACGTCGGGCGGCGGGCCGGCCAAGGTGGTGTTCGACCTGAACGCCAGCATCAGCAGCTGGATCCAGCGCACCGGCCCGGTCCGCATCGGCATCGTGCTGGCCGCCGCCATCGGGGTGGTCGTGGCGCTGGCCGCCGGTCGGCGCCGGTCGGCCTGAACGATGTTCGACGAGCTGCTGGCCCACCCCGGCGTCGAGGAGGTGACCGAGCTGCGCTCCCGGTTCGGGTTCATGGCCTTCCACGGCGGCAACCTCGAGAAGGGCACCGACGAGATCGCCCTGGCCGCGGCCGAGCGCAGCGGGGCCTCGGCCTACGCCGTCATCCAGCCCCCGGACCTGCGCTGGCACCTGCCCTCGACCAGCATCGACCCCGCCCACTCCCCGGCGCTGGCGTCGTTCCTCGGGCACGTCGACGTGGTGGTCACCGTGCACGGCTACGGACGCGACGGGCTGTTCACCACCCTCCTGCTGGGCGGGCGCAACCGGCAGCTGGCCCGCCACCTCGGCGATCATCTGCGCGCCGGTCTGCCCGACTACGACATCCGTGACGAACTCGAGCAGATCCCCCGCGAGCTGCAGGGCCTGCACGCCGAGAACCCGGTCAACCGACCCCCGGCGGGCGGCGTCCAGGTCGAGCTCCCGCCCCGGGTGCGGGGGCTGGGGCCCTACTGGGACCAGCGCCCGGAGGACCGGGGCGCCGACGGGCGGGTGCCGCACACCGAAGCCCTGATCGCCTCGCTGGCCGCCGCCGCCCGCTCGTGGAGCGGGGAGACCGCTCACCGGTAACCTCGCCGCCATGGACCTCCGCATCTTCACCGAGCCCCAGCAGGGCGCCTCCTACGACCGGCTGCTGGCCGTGGCCCAGCGGGCCGAGGCCAACGGGTTCGACGGCTTCTTCCGATCGGACCACTACCTGAAGATGGGCGACGTCAGCGGGCTGCCCGGCCCCACCGACACGTGGGTCACGCTGGGGGCGATCGCCCGCGAGACCACCACCATCCGGCTGGGCACCCTGGTGTGCTCGGCCACGTTCCGCCTCCCCGGGCCGTTGGCGGTGGCCGTGGCCCAGGTCGACGACATGAGCAACGGCCGCGTCGAGCTCGGCATCGGCGCCGGCTGGTACGACGACGAGCACACCGCCTACGGCATCCCCTTCCCGCCCCTGGGCGAGCGGTTCGACCGGCTGGACGAGCAGCTGGAGATCATCACCGGCCTGTGGCGGGCGCGGCCCGACGAACGGTTCAACTTCGAAGGCCGCTACTACACGGTGGAGGACTCGCCGGCCCTGCCCAAGCCCGTCCAGCCCGGCGGGCCGCCGATCATCATCGGTGGCGGCGGGCCCCGCCGCACGCCGCGCCTGGCGGCCCGGTTCGCGTCCGAGTTCAACCTGCCCTTCTCCTCCGCCGAGGCGGTCACGGCGCAGGTGGCCAACGTCCGGGCCGCGTGCGAGGCCATCGAGCGCGACCCCGACGACCTCGTCTACTCCGCCGCCCTGGTGGTGTGCTGCGGCGAGAGCGAGGCGGAGCTGGAGCGTCGGGCCCGGGCCATCGGGCGAGGGCTGGACGGCGATCTCCGGGTCCACGGGGCGGCCGGATCGCCGGCCGAGGTACTCGACAAGCTGGCCACCTACGCCGAGGCCGGCGCCCAGCGGGTCTACCTCCAGGTGCTCGACCTGGGCGACCTCGACCACATCGACCTGCTGGGCGAACAGGTGCTGAAGCTGCTGCCCTGACCCGTCAGGGCCAGAGGCGCTCGATCAGCCAGCCGTCGCCCTTGCGCCGGTAGCGGAACCGGTCGTGGAGGCGGAACGGCCGGGCCTGCCAGAACTCGTACTCGACCGGCACGACCCGGAACCCGCCCCAGTTCGGTGGGCGGGGCACGTCCTGGCCGGCAAAGCGCTCCTCGACCTCGGCCAGGCTCGCCTCGAGTTCGGCCCGGCTGGCCAGCACGTGGCTCTGGGCCGAGGCCCACCCACCCAGCTGACTGTTGCGGGGGCGGGTGGCGAAGTAGGCGTCGGAGGTCTCGGCCGACGTCCGCTCGGCCCGGCCCACCACCCGGACCTGCCGGGCCAGGACGTTCCAGGGGAAGCAGATGGCCGCGTCGGGGTTCTCGGCCAGCTCGTGGGCCTTCTGGCTGTCGTAGTTGGTGTAGAAGGTGAAGCCCCCCTCGAGGTCGCGCACCAACACATGGCGCGACGAGGGCACCCCCTCCGGGCCCACGGTCGAGACGATCATGGCCTCGGGCTCGTGCACCCCCACTCGGCGGGCCTCGTCCAGCCAGACCTGGAACTGGACCATGGGGTCAGCCGCCAGATCGGTCTCATCCAGTCCCCGGGCTTCGAGCCCGGCCCGGTAATCGTCAAGATCCATGCGCTGAGTCAACTCTGCCCGAGGCGGCACCGCCAGCCGTTGCCGAGCCGGGCGCCCACCGCTACGCTCCACCGACGGCGATGGAGCTCGCCGCAGCCGCCCCCGGGTGGCCACAACCGTCCTCGGGCTGATGGCTCCTACCAACCGAGCAGTTCGCCCGTTGGTAGGTGTGTCGTCGTCTTCCGGTGCCGATCCGCCTCACCGCAGGCGTGAGCCACCAGGAGCACACGACGTGACCGAGCACCAGGACCGCGACGAGAACCCGTTCGACGCCACCGCCGGCCCGCCCCCCACCGAGGGCTGGGACGACGAGCCGGTGGGGGCGCCGGACCTCGACGACCGCGGCCGGGCCCGCCTGTGGCCCCGCCTGCGGGCCGCCGCCCGCACGCTCCCGCCGCTCGACCTGCGGGGCCAGCTCCAGCTGGCCGGGGGCCTGGTCCGATGGGTGGGACTGGGCGCGGTGGTCGGCGTCCTGGCCGGCCTGTCGTCGTGGGCCTTCACCCGAGCCCTCACGTGGGCCGGGGAGACGCGGGTCACCCACGGAGCCATCGTCTGGTTCCTGCCCGCGGCCGGGCTGGCCGTCGGGCTCGTGTACCACTACCTGGGGGGCCGGGCCATCCAGGGCAACGCCCTGCTGCTGGACGAGGTGCACGAGCCGACCGAGTGGGTGCCGCGCCGGATGGCCCCGCTCATCGCCGGCGCCACCATCGTCACCCAGCTGTTCGGGGGCTCAGCCGGCCGGGAGGGCACCGCCATCCAGATGTCGGGCAGCCTCACCGACCTGTTCAGCCGGACCGTCCGGCTGACCGCCACCGACCGCCGGGTGCTGCTCATCGCCGCACTCAGCGGCGGGTTCGGGGCCATGTTCGGCACACCCATGGCCGGCGCCATCTTCGGACTCGAGGTCCAGGCCGTGGGCCGGATCCGCTACGACGCGCTGGTCCCGGCGCTCACCGCATCGATCGTGGGCAACCAGGTGATGCTCGGTCTGGGCATCACCCACGAGTTGCACCGCAGGATCGCGTTCATCGACCTGACCCCCGCCCTGGCGGGCAAGTTCGTGGTGGCCGGCGTGGCCTTCGGGTTGTGTGGGGCCCTGTTCATCGAGCTCACCCACGCCATCAAGGTGCTGGTCAAGGCCGCCTTGCCGTGGGCGCCGTCGCGCCCGGTGCTGGGCGGCATCGCGGTGCTGGTCCTCATGGTGCTGGTCGGCACCCGCCAGTACCTCGGCTTGTCCCTCCCGCTCGCCGACGCCGCCCTGGCCGGCCAGCAGATGGGCTTTCAGGTCTTCGCCCTGAAGCTGGTGTTCACCGCCGTGACGCTGGGTTCGGGCTTCCAGGGCGGTGAGGTCACCCCGCTGTTCGTCATGGGGGCGACGTTGGGGGCGGCGGTGGGCCACGCGCTGGGGGTGCCCATCGAGATCATGGCCGCCGTGGGCTACGTGGCCGTGTTCGCCGGCGCAGCCAACACCCCGCTCACCTGCACGATCATGGGGGCCGAGATCTTCGGGGCGGGCGCCCTGGTCCCCATCGCCATCGCCTGCGTGGTGAGCTTCGTCTTCTCGTCGCACCGCAGCATCTACGACACCCAGCGCGTCGCCGTCACCAAGGGCGGGGTGACGCTGCCCC
This sequence comes from uncultured Microthrixaceae bacterium, assembly GCA_963726905.1. Taxonomy (GTDB): domain Bacteria; phylum Actinomycetota; class Acidimicrobiia; order Acidimicrobiales; family Acidimicrobilacustridaceae; genus UBA4742. Next base: position 672,258 of record CAVSDZ010000004.1, on the reverse strand, counting down.
ATGCCGGTCTGGTCGACGGTCTCCGCCGGCGTCGGCGGCCACGCCCCGACGGGCAGGGCGGGTGACGCCGGGCCATCGGTGTCAGGTCACATCGAAGGAGAAGATGGCGGCCGACAGGGCCACGGCCAGGCCTCCCAGGACGAGAGCCAGGGCCAGGGCCAGGGCGATGCGCACCCGGCGATCGGCGGCCCGCGGTGCCAGCATCCCGTGCACGCCGAGGCCACCGTGGGCCAGGGCGAGCATGAAGAAGAGCCAGTCGACGATGCGCCAGGTGCTCGAATGCCACCGCTGGACGTAGAAGGCGACGCCCACCCGGCCGGCGTCGTGGGTCAGCCAGATCGACACGAGGTGGAGCGGCAGCAGCACCACCAGCACCCATGAGCTGACCTGGAGCACATGCCAGCCCCAGCTGCGGACCTCCGCGCCCTCGTCGACGGTGACGGCGGCGGGCTCGCTCATGCGAAGGTGGCCTTCCACCAGGGCCAGATCACCACGGCGGCCGCCGGCACGGCCAGAGCCCAGGTGAGGAAGACCACCGCCAACCGGAGCTGGTCGTCGCGGCGCTCGGCGGAGGGCGCCACGCCGACCACGAGGCGCCGCAGCCCGTCGAGCGTGTGGAACAGCGCGGCCAGCAGGACGCCCGACAGCACCAGGCGGGCCCCGATGCTGCCCATGGCCGCTCCCCACCGGTTGAACCGGTTGCGGTCATCGACGAACAGCAGCGCCACCGCCTCGACCACCACGTAGACCAGCACGACCGTGCCCGCCACTGCTCCCCACGGGACCCGCCGGTCTCGTCTCCGCTCGGCCATCACCCGGCGGCGGGACCGATGCTGGTGGCGCCGCGCAGGTAGGGCCACAGCGCCTCGGGCATCCGCACCGAGCCGTCGGGCTGGCGATGGGTCTCGACCAGCGCGGCCCAGATGCGGGGGACGGCGAGGGCCGACCCGTTGAGGGTGTGCACCATCTCCGTGCCCTTCGACCCGCTCGGTCGGTAGCGGATGTTGGCCCGGCGGGCCTGGTAGTCGCTGAACCACGACACCGACGACACCTCGAGCCAGCGATCCACGCCGGGAGCGAACACCTCGACGTCGAACGAGCGGTAGTGGGACTGGCCCAGGTCACCGGTGCAGATGTCGAGCACGCGGTGGGGGAGCCCGAGCGTCGCGGACGAGGCCGACGGCGCGCCCGAGGATGTCGTCGAGCACGGCGGGGGCCTGGTCCGGGGTGGCGTAGGCCAGCAGCTCGACCTTGTCGAACTCGTGCACCCGCAGCAGGCCGCGGGTGTCGCGCCCGGCCGAACCGGCCTCGCGCCGAAAGCACGGCGAGTAGGCCATGAACCGGCGGGGCAGCTCGGCCTCGTCGAGGATCTCGTCCATGGCCACCGAGGTGAGGGGCACCTCGGCGGTGGGGATGGCCCACAGGTCGTCGCGCTCGAGGTGGTAGGCGTCGTCGGCGAACTTGGGCAGCTGCCCCGTGGCGGTGAGCGTGGTGGTGAGCACCAGGCTGGGGGGGCGGATCTCCTCGAACAGATCGCTGTTGCGGTCGAGGGCGAGCTGGCACAGCGCCCGCTGCAAGGTGGCGCCCAGCCCGCGGAAGAGCACGAACATCGACCCCGAGATCTTGGCTCCCCGCTCCAGGTCGAGGATCCCCAGCTCGGTGCCGATGTCCCAGTGGGGAACCCGCTGGTGCTCGCCGTAGGCGTCGGGATCGAAGTCCTCCACCGTCACCACGACGTTGTCCTCCTCACCGGTCCCGTCGGGGGCGTCCGGTGACGGGGTGTTGGGGATGCGCAACAGCAGGTCGCGCATCCCGGCGGCGGCGGCGGCCGCTTGCTCCTCGAGCTCCTGCTCGCGCTGGCCGAGGGCCCGGCTCTCGTCCTGCAGCTTCTCGGCCTCGTCCACCCGGCCGTCGCCGCGCAGGCGGCCGACCTCCTTGGACAGCTGGTTGACCCGGGCCCGGACCTCGTCGCGCTCGGCGGCGAAGCCGCGTTGGAGCTCGTCGAGCTCACGCACCTCGGTCAGCGGCTCGAGGTCCTCCCCCCGTCGCTGCAAGGCCTCGGCCACCGCGTCGAAGTCGGTACGGATGCGGCGGACATCGAGCATGGCCAGCAACGTAGCAAGCCGACCCTGGCCGACCGGACCGAGTTGGCCCGCCCGAGCGGGTTTCGGTAGCGCCCACTCCCGGCGATAGCGTCGCCCGGTGCCGCGCTCCGCCTCCGGTCCCGCCATCGAGATCGACCAGCTGACCATCCGCTACGGCGAGCACGTCGCCGTGGACGCCGTCAGCCTTCAGGTCGAGCCCGGCGAGGTGTTCGCCCTCCTGGGCCCCAACGGCGCCGGCAAGACGTCCACGGTGGAGACGCTGGAGGGCTACCGCCGGCCCGATGGCGGACAGGTCCGGGTGCTGGGCCTCGACCCCGTCGCCGACCACGGCGAGTTGACGACCGCTGATCGGCGTGATGCTGCAACAGGGCGGCGTGTACACCGCGGCCCGCCCCGACGAGGTGCTGCGCCTGTTCGCCGCCTACTACGACGACCCCGACGACCCCGACGAGCTCCTGCACCGGGTCGGCCTCGCCGATCGGCGACGATCCACGTGGAAGTCGCTGTCCGGTGGGGAGCAGCAGCGGCTCTCCCTGGCCCTGGCCCTCATCGGGCGCCCGCAGGTCGCGTTCCTGGACGAGCCCACGGCCGGCATCGACCCCAGCGGACGGCAGCTCATCCGGCGCGTCATCGCCGAGCTGCGCGACCAGGGCGTGACCGTGCTGCTTGACCACCCACGACCTGGACGAGGCCGAGAAGCTGGCCGATCGGGTGGCCATCATCGACCACGGTCACGTGCTGGCGGTGGGCTCGCCGGCCGAGCTCATGACCGGAGGCGACCACGAGCAGATCAACTTCGGCGCTCCCCGGGGCCTCGACACCGCGGCGCTGGGCGCCCACCTGGGCCACGACGTGACCGAGGTGGCACCCGGGGAGTACCAGATCGACGCGCGCCCCGGCGCCGGCCACCATCGCCGCGCTCACCGCGTGGCTGGCCGAGCGCGACCTGCCCCTCGGCGACCTGCGGGCCGGGCGGCAGCGCCTGGAGGACGTCTTCCTCCGCCTCACCGCGGCGGCCGCCCTCGAGGCCCCGCGGGACGAGCCGACCGCCGGGCGGAGGCGCCGAGGGCGCGCGCCGGCCGCCCATCGAGCGGCTCGCCGAGCGGCCCGTCGGGCGGTTCACCGACATGAGGTCCTACGCCGCCCAGACTCGCATGGAGCTGGCCCTCAGCCTGCGCCAGGGAGAACAGCTCCTGGTCAGCATCGCCATCCCGCTGGCTGTTGCTGGTCTTCTTCTCGCTGGTCGACGTGCTGCCCAAGCCCGACGGGGTCGACCACTCGGTGCAGTTCCTCACCCCGGGCATCCTGGCCCTCGCCGTGATGTCCACCGCCATGGTGAGCCTGGGCATCGGCACCGGATTCGAGCGCCAGTACGGCGTGCTCAAGCGCCTGGGCTCGACGCCGCTGGGCCGGCCCCGGCTCATCGCCGCCAAGATCTCGATGGTGCTGGTGGTCGAGCTCATCCAGGTGGCGGTGCTGGTGCCCACCGCCCTCGCCCTGGGCTGGGAGCCCGACGGCACGCTGGCCCTCGTCATCCCGGCCTACCTGCTGGGCACCGCCGCCTTCGCCGGCATCGGCCTCCTGCTGGCCGGCACCCAGCGGGGCACGGTCACCCTCGCCGCCGCCAACGGCCTCTATCTGGTGCTGCTGCTGCTCGGGGGCATGATCATCCCGCTCACCAAGCTCCCCACCGTCATCCGGGTGATCGCCGAGTTGCTGCCGGCCGCCGCCCTGAGCCAGGCCATGGCCGCCGCCTTCGACTCGGGGGTCCACACCGTCGCCCGGGACTGGGTCGTCCTGGTGGTGTGGGCCGTCGTCGCCCCCGCCCTGGCCGCCCGCTTCTTCCGCTGGGAGTGACCGGCCCGGGCGGCGCCGGTCAGGGAGCGGGGTGGGCGGCCGGCGCCGGCGGCCCGTCCATGAGGGCGCGCTCGTCCACGTCGATGATCCCCTGGCGGTCGGCTTCCAGGTTGCGACCCGGCCCAGATGAAGAACTTGGTGGTGATGATGACCCACAGGTAGGCCACCTCGGCCAGCTTCATGATCAGTCCCGCCGCCACCTGGTCGTCGAGCGCGCTGATGCCCCACAACCGGGGATCGTGGTCGTACACCGTGTAGATCACGGTGTCGGAGTTGGCCAACCACGCCGCGGGCAGGGTCGGGAAGATCGACATGGCGAACAGGTAGACCATCTGGCCCGGGAGCGTCAGGCGCAGCTCCTTCCACGGCCCCACCACCGGGATCCACATGATGAAGGCGGTCACCACCAGCACCAGGTGGACGGAGAAGTGGAACGGGCCGTTGCGCACGGCCAGGGTGACGATGTCCTGCCAGTGGCTCAGGAGGTTGGGCAGGTTGAACAGCAGGTAGGCCACGAGGGGCTTGGCCAGCCGGCGCAGGACCTCCCACCCCTTGCCGCCGACGGGCACGATGAGTCTCGCCAGCCAGGTCGGGGTGGCCAGCCAGAACAGGGGCGGCACCATCATCGTGAGGATGAGGTGCTGGAGCATGTGGGCGGAGTACAGCCGCTGCTCGGCGATGTCGTGCAGGGGCCAGTCCGACGCCAGCCACAACAGCGCCACCGCCCCGGCGAAGGCGGCCGTCTGCCGGGCGGTGAAGGGCCTGGTGCCGGGCGGCACCACCTTGGGGGCGATCACCCGCCGGGCGTACACCCACAGGCCGATGATGCCGGCGACGAGCAGCCAGACGTCGGGGTGCGGCCGCCAGGTCCAGATCGGATCGGCGGCCGCGACGAGGCTCATGGCATCACGGGGTCAATGGCGCCCGGGGAACCACAGGAGGAACATCGACATGATGGCCACGTAGACCAGCACGGCCAGGAACAACCCGCTGTAGAAGAGCCGGGTGAGGATCGGTTTGTCGAAGCGGAGGTGCATGAAGAAGTAGGCCACCGTCCAGAACTTCACCGCCATCAGGATCAACAGGATGGTGATGAGCCCCGCCTTGTCCCCCCAGCTCCACAGCGGGAACCCCGGGGCGGCGTAGGTGGTGATCTCGATGGCGGTGAGCACGGCCAGGAAGATCGCCACCAGGACGTATTCGAACTCGCGGGGGTAGTTGCGGCGGGCGCCGTCGAGGAAGCTGGTGGAGATGGTCTTCGACCGGTCCGGCTCCACGCTCTGGGTCTCCATGGCTGCGTGCTCCTAGGGGATCAGGTAGACGACGGCGAAGATGACGATCCAGACCACGTCGACGAAGTGCCAGTAGAGGCCCACCGTCTCGACGGTCTCCGACCGGTGTTCGGGGATCTTGCCCCGCAGCGACATCAACAGCAGCGTGACCAGCATGATGATGCCGACGGTCACGTGGACGCCGTGGAACCCGGTCAGCGTGTAGAAGGCCGACGACGAGCGGCTGGTCGTGTAGCCCATGCCCTCACCCTTGAACACGGTGAACTCGTAGATCTGACCGGCGATGAACGTGGCCGCCCAGCAGGGCGGTGGCCGCCAGCCAGGTCCGCACCCGGTGGTGGTCCCCCCGCTCGATGGCGGCCACGGCCAGCACCATGGTGAGCGAGCTCATGAGCAGCACGAACGAGCTCACCGACGTGAAGGGGATGTCATAGACCTGCCGGGGGCTGGGGCCCTGCTCGGGGGTGAGCGGCGTCTTGTACAGCAGGTAGGTGGTGATGAGCCCGCCGAACAGCAGGCACTCGGAGGCCAGGAACAGCCACATCGCCAACTTGGTGTTGGAGATGCCGGTGTTCGTGTCGGCGGCGATGTGAGCGTGAGCGGCGGTGGCGTCGTGGTCGGCCACGGCGATGTCAGCCAACGGTCTCTGCCTCTCGCTCGTCCTCGGCCACCACCGCGTCGGCGTCGGTGTCGGCCTCGGCGGTGGGCGGCTCGGCGCTGGAATGGTCGTCGGGGCCGTGGTCGTCGTCATGGCCGCCCCCGGGCTCGTCGGGCGGCTCGAGGGCCCAGCCGTAGATGGCGGTGACCAGCACGATGCCGCCGACCAGGCACAGCCACAGGCTGTAGATGAGGCCGTAGGCGATGACGGGCAGGGCGAAGGCGGCCACGATCGGCCAGTACGACGGCGACGGCAGGTGGACGCCCACCGCGTTGCCGGGCTGCGCCACCTCTTCGATGGTGTGGACCCGTTCCAGCCGGTGGTCGGGCGTCTCGGCGTACTTGCGGTACCAGAAGTCGTCGACCCGGGTGACGGTGGGGACGGGGTCGAAGTTGTACTCCGGCACCGGCGAGGGGATCATCCACTCGATGGTGCGGGCGTCCCACGGGTCCGGGCCCGGGGGAGGCAGATGCTTGGCCTTGACCCGGCTGTAGAAGACGTTGAACAGGAACAGCGCCACGCTGGAGGCCAGGGTGAAGGCGCCGATGGTGGCGATCTTGTTCCAGATCTCGAAGCCGTAGCCGGCGTCGTAGGTGTAGATCCGTCGCGACATGCCCTGCAGGCCGAGGATGTGCATCGGGCCGAACGTGAGGTTGAAGCCCAGGAGCATGAGCCAGAAGTTGGCCTTGCCCAGCGTCTCGTTGAGCATGTGGCCGAACACCTTGGGCCAGTAGAAGTAGAGCCCGCCCATGAACCCCAGGAAGGCCCCACCGAAGAGCACGTAGTGGAAGTGGGCGACGATGTAGTAGGTGTCGGTCTGCTGCGTGTCGGCCGGGGCGACCGAATGGGTCACCCCCGAGAGGCCACCGATGGTGAACATGGTGACGAGGCCGATCGAGAACAGCATCGGGGTGGTGAACTTCAACTTGCCGCCCCACATGGTGGCGGTCCAGTTGAGGATCTTCACGCCGGTGGGCACGGCGATGAACATGGTGGTGAGCGAGAACGTCGTCACCGAGATGGGCCCGATGCCCGAGACGAACATGTGGTGGGCCCAGACGCCCCAGCCCATGAAGCCGATGGCCACGCCCGGAGAACACGATGAACGGGTAGCCGAAGATCGGCTTGCGCGAGAACACCGGCAGCATCTCCGACACCAGCCCGAACGCGGGCAGGATCATCAGGTACACCTCGGGATGGCCGAACACCCAGAACAGGTGCTCCCACAGCAGGGGATTGCCTCCGTTGGCCACGTTGAAGAAGTTGGCGTGGAAGAGCCGGTCGAACATCAACAGGAACTGGGCGGCGGTGAGCACCGGGATGGCGAACAGGAGCAGGAACTGGGTGACGAGGGTCATCCAGGTGAACACCGGCATGCGCATCAGGCTCATGCCCGGGCAGCGCAGGTTCAGGACCGTCACGATGAGGTTGATGGCGCCCGTCAACGAGGCCACGCCGGTGATGATCAGGCCCAGGTTCCAGAAGTCGATCCCGTGGCCCGGCGAGAACAGCACACCCGAGTTCGGGGCGTACATGAACCAGCCGCCGTTGGCCCCGCCGCCGAACAGCCAGCTCGAGTTGAGGAACAGGCCACCGGCCAGGAAGCACCAGAAGCTGAACGCGTTGATGCGGGGGAAGGCGACGTCACGGGCGCCGATCTGCAGGGGCATCAGGTAGTTGGCGAACGCCGCACCGATGGGCATCACCACCAGGAACACCATCGTGGTGCCGTGCATGGTGAACACCTGGTTGTAGAGCTCGGCCGACAGGAGCTTGCCCCGGGGAGCCCACAGCTGAGAGCGGATCAGCAGCGCCTCGACGCCACCCACCATGAAGAACACCATGGCGGCGGTGCCGTACATGATGCCGATCTTCTTGTGGTCGACGGTGAACAGCCACCGACGCCAGGCCGCCTTGGGCGCGACCGGGCGGGACAGCACACCGAGGGGCTTGAAGTCGCCCGCGACGTCCCCGGTGGGCAGGGCGAGGGGGCCGGGTTCAACGAGGGCCATGTGCGGGCTCCATGACGGCGAGGCGTGACGTGGCGGGCGAGACGGTGGTCAGCGGCGGAAGGGACACGGCGATCACCGGAGCGACCCCAGGTAGGCGACGAGATCGTCGATCTGCTGTTCGGTGAGCCCGAGGTTGGGCATGCCCCGGTACTTGCCGTCCTTGTTGGGCAGGTTGGCGGCCGGCTTGAGCTTGTCGGGGTTGCGCAGCCAGTCGCCCAGCACCGGCTTGTTCAGGTAGAACGGGGCCGGGTCCTGCCCGAAGAGGGCGGGGCCGGGGTTGCCCATGAGCGCAGGGTTGAGCGTCTGGGCCGGGGTGCCGGGCTCGTCGGGGTTGGACGGGCTGCTCGGCGAGTACAGGTTCTGGATCGAGCCGATGAACGTGCCCCGGGTGGCGAAGTGGGTCAGGTTGGGGGCCACCCCGGACACCAGCAGCGACTTCACGCCCTTGTCGGGGTCGGCCACCTTGGCGTCGTTCACCCCGTTGATGAGGTGGCACGAGGAGCACAGCTGGGCCAGGAACACGGCCTTGCCGGCGGCGGCCTGCGACCCCGCGGCCGGCTCGGCCGCCGGCTTGAGCTGGTTGCGCACCCAGGCGTCGTAGTCGTCCTGGGACACGACCCGCACGATCATGCGCATGTTGGCGTGGGACAGCCCGCAGAACTCCGTGCACTGGCCGCGGAACACGCCGATCTGGTTCGACTGCAGCTTCCACGGGTGGTGCTGGCCGGGCACGGCGTCACGCTTGCCGTTGAGGGCGGGGATCCAGAAGCTGTGGATCACGTCGTTGGAGGTGACCTCCAGCTCGACCTGGGTGTTGACCGGGATCACCAGCTCGGTGGCGGTGGTGATGTCGCCCTGGCCGGTGTAGTTGCCGTCGTGGTTGAGGTCGTAGTGGTAGCCCCACCACCACTGCTGACCGAAGACCTCCACGTGCATGGCCTTGGGGTCGGGCTGGTTGAGCTGCACGAGCGTCAGCACGGTGAAGACGCCCACCACCAGCAGGATCAGCGCGGGCAGCGCCGTCCAACCGATCTCGAGCGACGTCCGCCCGTGGACCTGCTCGGGCATGTGGTCCTCGGTCTCGACGTCGCCCTTGTCGCGGAAACGCCAGGCGATGTACCCGATGACGGCCATGACCAGCACGCCGATGATGAGACCGAGGCCGAACACCCCGATGACGAGCTTCTGGATCTTGTCCGACCACTCGCCCTTGGGGCTGAGGGTGGTCAGCTGATGGCCGGCGTTGCCGAAGATGGCGGCCCAGACCATGGCGATGAACAAGACGGCGATCACGACGATGATCACGCCGGAGAGGAAGCGGGCGATCCGCCTACGCCAACGATGCGGCGTGAGCGACGACGACATGGGGTCTCCTTGCGAGGCCATCAGTTTCCTTCACCAGCCGGCTGCTCCTGGCCCGGCTCCTGGTGCTTCTCGAACTCGCGCGAGCCCCGCACGGCCCCGAAGATGCCACCGGCGATGACGAGCAGGCCCAGCACGAACAGCACGAGCACCGTGGCGGTGCGGGAGAGGCGGGGCTTGAGGGCGATGGCGATGGAGCCCACGAGGACCACCACGCCGAGCGCACCGAACACGGCCACCGAGCTGGTCTTGGACGGCAGCGTGAGCAGCACCCGGGAGAAGCCGATCACCATGAGGCCGACGAGCAGGATGGCCAGCACGGGTAGGCGCAGCGGCTCGACCAGCTGTTGGTAGAGCACGAGGTTGGCCCGATCGTCGCCGGTGGCGCGCTCGGCCCAGGAGCGGAGCGTCCACACCACCATGGCGGCGACGAGCAGGCCGGCGCCGGCCCAGGCCAGGCCCTTGGCACTGATGGCCAGGCCGATCAGCAGCACGGCGACGCTGAAGGCGGCCACCACCGGCCAGTAGTTGGCCCCCATCGGCGCCCGGGTCAGGGGGACGGTGTCGGTGTCGGCCACCTCGGCCAGCGCGTCGGCGTCCGCGTCGCGGAATGCGGTGAGCAGCACCCCCACGATGCCCGACACCGCGGCCACGCCGAGCAGCACGGTGTAGGCGAGGTGATCGCCGACGCTGCCCTTCCAGCCGATGCTGATGGGACCGACGACCCGGTTGACCAACGCGTCGCTGTCGTTGGAGGAGAGGGCGGCCACGATGGCCCCGAACAGCGACGCCGCGGCGAGGCCGAAGTAGAACCGGAAGCTGACGGTGATGGCGCGTGACTTCAACAATGTCGGCCTACTTCGTGATGAAGACGACGTACCAGATGAGCGCGTAGACCGCGACCATCGAGTGCCAGTAGAGAGCGGCGGCGGCGATGCCGTCGTAGTGCCGGCTGGTGTACTGCCCGGCCAGGGATCGGAAGCCCATGAGGATGACGAACACCATGGCCACGATGGTCATGGCGATGTTGGCGCCGGTCAGGGCGTAGATCAGAACCCCCTGCTGGCTGTCCATGCTCAGCTTCATCAGCGAGAACAGATAGCCGTACTCGACGAGGAAGGCGAAGGCCAGCAGCAGCGTGACGCCGAGGGCGAGGTAGGTGTTGGTGCGGTCGTCGTTCTTGATGGACGACACCGCCCACTGCATGGTCACCACCGACAGCAGCAGGGTGAACATCATCATGTTGGGCTGCACCAGCGGAACGATGACGCCCTGGGGCAACCAGGTGCCGACGTCCTGGATGAGCGTGGTGCGCACCGACAGGTACACCCCGATGAGGCCCACGAACAACATGACGCTGGCCGCCGCGGCAAAGGCGGTGCCCACCAGCAGCACGCGGGGCCGGGGCGTCGGTGGGGGCGGGGCGGCGCTGGGCAGCGCCAGCGGCTCGGTCACGGTGGCGGCCATCAGGAAGCATCCTCCGGCTGGGCGGCGTCGAGCAGCGGCTCGGGCGACTCGACGCGAGGCAGGACGCCGAAGTTGCCCGACACCGGCGGGCTGGCGGTGGCCCACTCGAGACTCTGGCCCGTGCCCCACGCGTCGTCGGCCGGAGCCTCGCCCCCGCTCCCGAGGAGCGAGACCCACACCGAGGATGAGGCCCACGATCACGATGGCGGTGCCCACCGCCGAGGTGCCGTTCAGGAACTTGGCCGAGTCCTCCAGGCCGCTCTTCTGGAGGGCGAAGCCGTAGACCAGCAGGGGCAGACCGGCCACCAGGCCCCCGAGGAGGACGACCAGCGCCGCCAGCCGGGCGAGGGGTTCCTTGGCGAAGCGACCGAACAGCTTCGGTGCCCAGAAGGTGAGACCGGCCGCCGCCCCCATCGTGGCCGTGGTCACCAGGAGCAGGAACAGCCCGCTGGCGTAAGGCGGCAGGACGAAGCCCTTGGCGGCCCAGCCGGCTCCGTGCAGGTCGAACGGCCGGATGACGAACACCGCACCGGCGGCGACCGAGAGCAGCAGCAACAGCGCGGCACCCACGGCGAACAGCAGTGGGCTCTGCACCGAGGGCTTGCCCTGCTTGACGGTGACGGCCCACCCGGCCACGGCGGCCAGGACCGGCAACACGATCAACACCCCCATGCCCACGTACAACGCCTGGTTCCACACCAGCGGGTTGAACACGGGCTGGGCGTAGGCCCCGAAGCTGAGGATGCCGAACCCCCCGATGGCGGTCATCATCACGCCCCGCTGGCTCTGGCGCACCCCGCACATGGTGGCCACGACGTCGCTCACCACCCCCAGCACCGGGATGGCGATGACATACAGCTGGGGGACGCTGAAGATCCACCCGAGGTGGGAGAACTGATCGGTGGCGAAGGCGGCGCCCGAGCCGTAGTGGTGGTCGAGGTAGAGGACGACCAGATCGGCCAGCGCGACCGGGCAGGGTCAGCAGCCACAGGCTGGCGGCCACCATGAGGGACCACGAGAACAACGGGACCCGCGTCAGCCACAGGCCCGGGGTGCGCAGGGCGATCACCGTGGTGATGATGCTGATCGACGCCGTGAGCAGCGACACGATCACCAGCGCCAGCGCCACGTAGAACAGGTCGACCGCCTTGAACCCGCCACCGTCGGGCCCGCCGTTGATGGCGTACGCCGCGATCAGCACGCCCGAGCCGACCAGCCAGCCCCAGAAGGCACCCGCCGCCGCCCGGGGGAAGGCCACGGTGTTGGCGCCGACCTGCAGAGGGATCACGTAGGTGGCCAGGCCGATGAACACCGGGATGGCGAACAGGAACACGCCGCCGACCCGGCCGAGGGTGAAGATCTGGTCGACCGAGTCCTTCGGCAGGAACGAATGGGCCTGCTCGGCGTGGAACAACAGGTCCAGCGTGAGCGCCCCGATCCCGAAGATCGTGCCCAGCACGAGATAGGCGATGCCGAGGCGCCTTGTGGTCGCCGGTGCCGATGAAGCCGGCGAACCCACCCGGTTCATGGTCGGGCAACCCGACGAACCGCTCGGGTTCCGGGGGTGCCTCATCGGCCTCGGTGGCTGGTCTGGTTTCGGTGATCGCCATGTCAGTAAAGGGATGACCTCGTCGTCAACACGGGCCTAACGGGCTGTCCCGGCGTGGGTCCACACCGGGCTCGTGACCCTGTGGGCGCGCCGGAACAGCAACGAACACGGACTCTACACATCCGGTGCGGGTGGGCTGAAACCCCAGGCCTGGGCGGGCGTCGCCCCGGCCGGGCGGGCTCAGAAGCCATACCGGACCAGCACGTCGATGGCCATGGCCGCGAACAGCAGGGTGATGTAGGTGATCGAGTAGGTGAACAACCGCATGGCGGCCTTGGCCGACTCGGTCCGCAGCACCACGACGGCCAGCCAGGTGAACACCGCGCCGAGGGCCAGCGCGGCCACGTCGTACAGCGCCCCCATGTGGGCCACGGGGGAGAAGACGAGGCTGAGGGCCCACACCACGAGCGTGTAGGACAGGATTCGCACGGCGGTCGTGTGCAGGCTGGCCACCGATGGGAGCATGGGCACATCGGCGGCGGCGTAGTCGTCCTTGTAGCGGATGGCCAAGGCCCAGAAGTGCGGCGGGGTCCAGAAGAACATCACGCCGAAGAGCACCACCGGCGCCCAGGCCAGCTGGCCGGTCACCGCCGACCAGCCGATGAGGACGGGGGCCGCGCCGGCCGCGCCGCCGATCACGATGTTGCTGGTGGAGGTGCGCTTGAGCCACAGCGTGTACACGAACACGTAGAACAGACAGGCGGACACGGCCAGCACCGCGCTGAGCAGGTTGACGAACCTCCACAGCCACACGAAGGCCACCACCTCGATGGTGAGGGCGAAGATGAGGGCGCTCCGGGGCTCCATCACGCCCGTCACCAGCGGCCGGTTGCGGGTCCGCTTCATGATGGCGTCGATGTCGCGGTCGACGTACATGTTGATGGCGTTGGCTCCGCCGGCGGCCAGGGTGCCGCCCACGACGGTGGCCACCATGAGCCACAGCGAAGGCACGCCGTTGTCGGCCACCACCATCGTGGGAACCGTGGTGACGAGCAGCAACTCGATGATGCGGGGCTTGGTCAGCGCCACGTAACCGGCCACGCGGGCTCGCAGCGGGGGACGCATCGTCAGGGCCATCGAGCGCCGATCGTAGGCCCGTCGGGAGGCGGGTGGACAATCGCCCCGGAGCACCTGGCGACGCCCCGTACACTCCCGGTTCGTGCGCGTCGGCGTGGTGATCCTCCCCACGGACCCGTGGCCCGATGCCGCGGCGATCTGGCGCCGGGCCGAGCAGCTCGGGGCCCACACCGCGTGGACGTATGACCACCTGACCTGGCGCGATCTGCGTGACGGACCCTGGTTCGCCGCCGTGCCCCTCCTGGCGGCGGCCAGCCAGGTCACCACCACGATGCGGTTGGGCACGCTGGTCACCTCGCCCAACTTCCGCCATCCGGTGACGCTGGCCAAGGAGGCCATGACCCTCGACGACCTCTCCCGGGGCCGTTTCACCCTCGGGATCGGGGCCGGGGGCACCGGGTGGGACGCCTCCGCCCTCGGTCAGGAACCGTGGACGGCGGCGGAGCGGACGGCTCGCTTCGCCGAGTTCGTGGACCACCTCGACCGGCTGTTGACCGAGCCGGCGGTCGAGCGCCTCGACGGCCGGTACTACGCCGCGGTCGACGCCCGGGCGATCCCCGGCTGCGAGCAACGACCCCGGGTGCCGTTCGCCGTCGCCGGAGCCGGGCCCCGGGCCATGGACGTGGCCGCCCGCCACGGTCAGCTGTGGGTCACCTTCGGCGACCCGAGCGCCTCGGACCCCTCCGCCGCGCGAGTGCCTGGCCGCCGCGGCCCGGCAATCGGCCCTCGTCGACCAGGCCTGCGAGCGGGTCGGACCGCGACCCGGCCACGCTCGGCCGCCTCTACCTGCACGGGCTGACCGCCGAGCCGTGGCTCGAGTCGCTCGAGGCCTTCCGCGACCTGGCCGGTCGCTACGCCGCGCTCGGCTTCACCGACCTCGCCCTGCACTGGCCCCGCTCGGAGGCGCCCTACGTCGCCGACCCCGAGGTGTTCGAACAGATCCTGGCCGAGCCCCGTTAGGTCCCGCGGCGCGGCTCCCCTGACCCGGGGGGCGCCGGGGTACCCGGGCGATTGGGGAACCCCTGAGCCCAGCCGTACCATCGCGGGTCGTGCGCCTCCCCCGCATCTCGCCCCGCACCTACCAGTGGATCACCCTGGTGACGGTCGCCGCGCTGGCCGTCATCGTGGTGACGGGTGCCGCGGTGCGCCTCACCGGCTCGGGCCTGGGCTGCTCGGACTGGCCGGCGTGCACGGACAACCACTTCGTGTCGGTCACCGGGTATCACCGTCAGATCGAGCAGATCAACCGGCTCTTCACCGGGCTGGTCTCGGTGGCCGTGATCCTGGCTGTCCTCGGCTCGGTGGCCCGGGTCCCCCGCCGGCGGGACCTCATCTGGTGGTCGCTCGGGCTGGTGGCGGGGATGGTGGGCCAGATCGTGCTCGGCGGGATCACCGTGCTGTTCGACCTGTGGCCGCCGCTGGTCATGGGCCATTTCGTGCTGTCCGCCATCCTGGTCTGGAACGCGGTGGTGCTCAACGATCGGGCGGGCCACGCCGACACCAAGGGTGTGCTCACCGCCCCGGACGTCGCCCGCACCCTGGGCCGCCTCATGGTGGTCCTCGCCACCGCCGTGGGCATCACCGGAACCGTGGTGACCGGGACCGGGCCGCACGGCGGCGACGAGCGGGTGGCACGACTGCCCTTCATCGTCGAGGACGTCGCTCGCATCCACAGCCTCACCGCGTGGGCGTTCCTGGGGGTCACCGTCGCCTTCGGATGGGTCCTCTACCGCCAGGGTGGCACCGCCCGGGCGTTGCGGCGCCTGCGCTGGCTCGATCCTCCTCGTCGTGGCCCAGGGCGCGCTGGGCTACACCCAGTACTTCATGGGCGTCCCGCCCCGACTGGTTGCGCTCCATGTGGCCGGCTCCATGGCCGTGTGGGTGGCCACGCTGGTCACCTACCTGGGGTTGTTCTCCTACCCGGCCGAGGTGCCGGAGCCCGTCGGCAACGTGACCGCGGTGGTCGGATGAGCGACACTTTGGCCATGGACGCCGCGGCACCGATGGCTCCCAGCCCGGTCGAGGTCGACGAGCCGAGTGACGACACCTCCATCGACCCGGACCGTCCGTGGGTGGTGCTGGTGTGGAACGACCCCATCAACCTGATGGACTACGTCACCTTCGTGTTCCAGAAGCTCTTCGGCTACAGCCTGGAGAAGGCCACCCGGCTGATGCTCGACGTCCACGAGAAGGGCCGGGCCACCGTGTCGAGCGGCACGCGGGAGAAGGCGGAGTTCGACGTCTTCCGCCTCCACGAGCACGGCCTGTGGGCCACCATGCAGAAGGACTGAGGGCCTCGCCCATGCCGAGAGGAATCGGTTGGACGGGTCGCTGGGGCATCCGCCCCATCGTCCAGCGGGTCGACGGGGGCTACCAGGTCAACCTCGGCCGCATCGAGCGCCAGGTGCTGCAGCAGTCGTTCGACGACCTCCGGGTGCTGCTGGTCAACGAGGACCCGACCACCCGCCGGCTCTTCCCGCCCGCCTATGTCGACCAACCCGAACTGGAGGCCGAGTTCCGCGGTCTGGTGGGCGACGACCTCGTGCGCTCCCGACTGGAGGCCATCGACCTCGTCGAACGCACCATCGACGGCACCACGGTCGACCGCGACGAGCTCGAGGCGTGGATGCGGGCCATCAACTCGGTCCGGCTGGTGATCGGCACCCGTCTCGACATCGGTGAGGAGGCGTTCGAGGTCGACCCTGACGACCCCGACCTGCCCCTCTACGCCGTCTACGACTTCCTGAGCTCGCTGCTCGGGGCCATCGTGGGGGCGCTGGCCCGCGACACCGGCTGACGGCGACCGGCGATTGCCGGGCCCGAGTCAGTGGCAGGCCGAGACGGCGTCGTTGAACGCCTTGGTGAAGGTGTCCTGCACGGTCGGGTCCTGGCTGGCGACGTCGTCGAGGGTGACGCGGCTGACGACGCCGTTGCCCACGCACTTGACCAGGTCGTCGGGCGCCTGCTGCTGGAAGCCCTCGCTGTCGACGTCGAGGCGGATGGCCAGCAGCTCCATGGCGTCGGTGGAGCGGTCGGTGCCGGGCACCTTGGCGTCCGAACCGGGATCGCAGGCCGCGAGCTCGACGACGTCGCCGTCGCGTGTCGACGTGCTCGGACCGGCCCGTCCCCTTGTCCGCCCACGACTGCAGCAGCGTCTGCATGGCATCGCTGTCGGCCGAGGTCCGACCCTGGTACCGGGCCCGCACGCACACCTTGTCGTCGGCGCCGGCGTAGGTCACGTAGGAGTCACCGCCCCAGCCGTCCACCGCCTTGATGGCATCGTGCACGTCCAGCCGGCGGGCCAGCATCAAGAACCACGTGGTGGCGCCGAAGTCGCCGTCGTCGATGTGGCGCTGGCCGGCGTCGAGCGGGGGGACGGGCACCGGCACCACCGTGTTGGCGTCGAGGTAGCCGAACAGGTTGAGGACGGCCGCTTCGCTCACGGGCGGCTTGCGCAGGGCGGCGTCCACGCCGTGATTGCCGCCCTTGGCCCGCAGGGCGGCGACGAACGGGGGGCCGACGGTGTAGGGCGCCGTGAAGTTGGCCACCATGATCGGCGGCGCCTTGTCGTAGCCCGAGCTGTCCCCGGCCGCCTTGTCCTCGTTCTGGTAAGCGGTCCGATCGGCGTCGGACATGGCCTTCACGTAGGCGTTCTCGATGCCCACCGCGTCGCCCTCGGCCAAGGCCCGGAACGCCGTCTTCTCGCCGTCGGTCTGGAGCTTCTTCTCGGTGGCGTTGAGGTCGAAGTACTGGTCCTGCAGCGCGTGGGTGAGCTCGTGGGCCAGCGTGACCCGCAGTGCGGGTGTGATCTCGGTGCCCCGCACGCGAACCTTCTTCGTGTCGGGTGAGTAGTACGCCAGCGTCCCGCCGCCGGACAGGTCGTTCTGCTCCTTGAACAGGTCGACCCCGCCGTCGATGAGCCCCAGCGAGCGGAACGCGGCGGTCTCGTCGTCGATCTTCTGGCGGTCCTCACTGCTCAACTCGTCTTCCGAGGAGGTCACGTCCGCCTTGAAGTCGTCCTCCGACAGGAACTCGATCTCGACGGGGTGCTTGAAGGTGAGCCCCCGCTCCTTCTCGTCGAAGGCGACGATGTCGGTGACCCGGCTGTCCCACTGCTTCGGGTAGGACGGGCCCGACGGGCGGGAGCGGACGTAGAGCACACCGGTGGCGGCGATCAACACGATGGCGACGGCGCCGATGGCCGCCAGGACGAGGGCCCGCGGGCGCTTGCGGGCCGGCGGCGGCACCGGCCCCGGGGGCAGGCCCGAGCCGGCCGGCGGCGGGACCCACGGCGGCGGGCCCGAAGCTGGACCGGGCCGGGGGCCGGCACCGGTGCCGGGCTCGGCCCACCACACCGGTGGCGGCGGAGCCGAGGGATCGGGCGGGAACGGGACCGCCCGCGCCCGGGACCGGCGGCCGGGGCGGGGGTGGCGGCGGAGGTGGTGGCGGGCTGGGGTCCGACGACGGAGGGGTTCCCCAGGGAGGCGACTCGCTCATGATGGTGCGGCAGTGTAGGAGTCCCCACGTTCGGTGGCGCGGTCACCCCTCCCGGCGTATCGCCGAATTGAGCGCCCGAGCGGCTCTGCTAACGTGTGCTGCCCTCTAGGGATCGAGCCCCCATCGTCCAGTGGCCCAGGACGCCTGCCTTTCACGCAGGTAACACGGGTTCGAATCCCGTTGGGGGTGCTAGACCTCGCTTCATCGAGGTCCCGTGGTGCAGTTTGGAGTGCACGCCGGCCTGTCAAGCCGGAGGTCGCGGGTTCAAATCCCGTCGGGACCGCCATTCGCCCCTGCCGCTCAGCGCGGTGGGGGACTGCCTGGTCGGGTAGCTCAGTTGGCAGAGCGACCGCCTGAAAAGCGGTAGGTCACCGGATCGACGCCGGTCCCGACCACCATCGACACCACGAGGCCCGGGCTCGATCCGGGCCTCGTGCGCGCCCGCCCCCGGCGTCACGCCGGGTCAGGCCAGGTCCAGAGCCGCGAGCAGGTCGGCGTGGTCGTCGATGACGTGGTCGCCCTCCACCACCGTGCCGGCGTCGTCCTCGATCTCGGCGTCGTCGTTGGCGCCCCGGTAGCGCACCGCGGTCATGCCCATGGCCCGGGCGCCGGCGATGTCGGTCCGGCGCAGGTCCCCCACGTGCGCCGCCCGTTCCGGCGCCACGTCACCCAGGCCGGTCAGGGCGTGTTCGAAGATCTCCCGGGCGGGCTTGTAGCAACCCACCTCGTCGGAGAACGACCAGTGATCGAACAGGTCGAGCACGCCGTGGCCCGACAGGTAGCCCCGCAGCACGTGGGAGGGGGTGAGACCCACGTCGCAGATGATCCCCAGCCGCAGGCCACGCTCCTTCAAGGCGACCAGCGTCTCCCCGATGTGGTCGGTGAGGTCCAGCTGCTGGTCGGCGGCGCCGTGCACGAACGCGTCGATGACCGCCTCCGCCTCCGCGTCGTCGAGCCCGAGGCCGAGCAGCTCGACCGTGAGCACCGCGCCCTGATGGGCGGTGAAGGCACGGTTGCCGTGCCAGTGCTCGGTGTACACCGCGAACACCTGGTCGAAGACCTCCTCGAGCCGCTCCGCGGTGACGTCGTGGCCGCACAGGGCCAGCACCGGGACGAGCGCGTCGCGCCGGGCGGCTCGCGTCCCGGAGTACTCGGTGCGGACGAGGGTGTCCCAGAAGTCGAACGTGACGGCGTCGAGCGCAGCGGGCATGGTCCGTCGCGGCTCAGTGCGACCGGCGGGGGCGGCTCATCGGACCACACCCTCCAGCACCGCGGCCTCGGCCGCCGCCCGCGCCACCAGCGTCACCACGCGCTTGTCGAACACCGACGGGATGATGAAGTCGGCGGCCAGCTCGTTCTCGTCGACGGCCGACGCGATGGCATTGGCCGCGGCCAGCTTCATGCCCTCGGTGATGGAGGTGGCCCCCGCATCGAGGGCCCCGCGGAAGATGCCGGGAAAGCACAGGACGTTGTTGATCTGATTGGGGAAGTCGCTGCGCCCGGTGGCGATGACCGCGGCGATGCCGGCCGCCTCCTCGGGCCGGATCTCCGGGTCGGGGTTGGCCATGGCGAACACGATGGGCTTGGCGCCCATGGTCCGCAGGTCGTCGGCGGTGAGCAGGCCCGGCCCGCTCACGCCGATGAAGACGTCGGCGCCGGGCAGGATCTCGTGCAGGGCACCGGCCTTGCGGTTGGGGTTGGTGTTCTCCGCGAACCACTGCTTGGCCGGGTTGAGGTCGGTCCGACCCTCCCAGATGGCGCCCTTGCGGTCGGCCCCGACCACGTGGGGCACCCCCGCCTCCAGCAGCATCTTCGAAATGGCCACGCCGGCCGCACCCACACCGGCGATCACGACCTCGAGGTCGGCCATCTTCTTGTCCACGATCTTGAGCGCGTTCTCGAGCGCGGCCAGCACCACCACCGCGGTGCCGTGCTGGTCGTCGTGGAAGACCGGGATGTCGAGCAGCTCCTTGAGGCGCTCCTCGACCGAGAAGCACGCCGGCGCGGCGATGTCTTCGAGGTTGATGCCCCCGAACACCGGAGCCAGGCGCGCCACCGTCTCGATGATCTCCTCGGCGTCGTTCACGTCCAGGCAGATGGGGAACGCGTCGACACCGGCGAACTCCTTGAACAGCAGCGCCTTGCCCTCCATCACCGGCAACGCCGCTTCGGGGCCGATGTCGCCCAGGCCCAGCACGGCGGTGCCGTCACTCACGATGGCCACGGTGTTCTTCTTGATCGTGAGCTCGTGGGCCTTGCGCTTGTCGGCGGCGATGGCGTTGCACACGCGGGCCACCCCGGGGGTGTAGGCCATCGAGAGGTCGTCGCGGTCGCCCACCGGCGCCAACGGCAGGACCTCGATCTTGCCCCCCTCGTGCATCTTGAAGGTGCGGTCCTCGTGGGCCAGCACGTCGATGCCGTCGAGCGCCTCGATGGCGGCCAGCACCTCCGCCTGGTGGGCCTCGCTGCGACAGTCGACGATGATGTCCTCGTCGAGGAAGGCCTGCTTGGCCTCGAAGCCGTCGAGGCCGGCGATGTTGCCTCCGACATCGCCGATGGCCACCGCCAGGCGCCCCAGATCCCCGGGCTTGTTGGCCATGCGAACCCTGATGCGGAGGGAGAACGCGGCGGTGGGAGTGTCAGCCATAGGTTGCTGACGCTACCCGTCAGGCGCCCTCGTAGTCGAAGCCGAGGTCGGGCGCGGTGACGAGGGCGTGGAAGCCGATGCCCTCGGCCGCAGCCAGCGCGGCGCAGGCACCGCCCCGGTCCACGATGACCAGGATCATCACCGGCTCCGCCCCCAGCTCGCGCACCACCCGGGCCGCCTCGAGCGGAGAAGCCCCCGCGTCACCGTGTCCTCGGTGATGACCACCCGGTCGCCCGGCAGCAGGGCCCCGGCCAACCGCCCGGCCACCCCGTGGTCCTTGGCCTCCTTGCGGATGGCGAACGAGCGGAGGCCGCGGCCGCGGGTGGCCGCCACCGCGGCGATGCCGTAGGCCACCGGGTCGGCCCCGAGCGTCAGCCCGCCGATGGCGGTGATGTCGTCACCGATGACGGCCAGCGCCTCGTCGGCCACCAGCAGCAGCCCGTCGGGACGGCACATCGTCTGCTTCGAGTCGATGAACCAGGAGCTCTTGGCTCCCGATTTCAGGGTGAAGTCGCCGGTGACGACCGAGTGCTCCAGCAGGTGCGCGATCAGCTCGGGTTTGCTCACGAAGCCGAACCTACCCGTCAACCCCCACCGACCCGCCCGACTTTGCGTGCCACCGCCGCCGTTCAGCTGCTGTGGCACGCAAGCGATCGTGGCTGGGAAGGCAAGGGTCAGACGAGCCGGGCCTGACCGGTGCCGTCGGTGACGGTGCCGATCCGCACGGCCCGCTGGCCATGGGAGCGCAACACGTCGAGGGCCTTGTAGCTGTCGTCCTCGGCGACCACCACGATCATGCCGATCCCGAGGTTGAACACCTTGGCCATCTCGTCGTCGCTGACCTCACCCAGGCGCTGGAGCTCGTCGAAGATGCGGGGGGGCTCCCAGGACGAGCGCTCCACGACGGCGTCGACGCGGCCCGGCAGCACCCGGCTGAGGTTGCCGGGGATCCCCCCGCCCGTGATGTGGGCCACACCCCGGACGTCCACGGCCCGCTGCAGCGCGGCGATGGCGGGGGCGTAGACCACGGACGGCTGCAGCAACTCCTCGGCCAGCGTGTGGTGGGCGCCGGGGAAGGCGGGGTCCTGGAGGGACATCCCGGCCCGCTCGAAGAGGATCCGCCGGGCCAGGGAGTAGCCGTTGGAGCGGAGCCCCGGTGAGGGCAGGCCCAGCAGGACGTCGCCGGGCGAGATGGTGGCGCCGGTGATGAGATCGTCGCGTTCGGCCACCCCCACGGCGAAGCCCACCAGGTCGAACTCCCCCGGCTCCATGGCGCCGGGGTGCTCGGCCATCTCCCCGCCGATGAGCGCACAGCCGGCCTGGCGGCAGCCCTCGGCCACGCCCTCGACCAACTGCTCGATGTGGTCGGGGTCGAGCCGGCCGACGGCGATGTAGTCCAGGAAGAACAGCGGCTCCGCCCCTTGGCACACGAGGTCGTCGACGCACATGGCCACCAGGTCCACGCCGATGGTGTCGAAGCGCCCCGCGGCCTGGGCCACCAGCGCCTTGGTGCCCACCCCGTCGGTGGACGACACCAGCACGGGTTGGCGGAACCGGGTCTGGTCGAAGCTGAACAGCCCGCCGAACCCGCCGATGTCGCCGATCACCTCAGGTCGGAACGTGGAACGGACCTTGGCCTTGATGCGCTCGACCGCTTCCTCGCCGGCCGAGATGCTGACACCGGCCTGTTCGTACGTCTCCCCCACGGCCGTCCTCAGCGCTCGCGGCGGGCGGCGTCGGTGGCCGGCAACATGGCATCGTCCTCGGACATCACGGCCATGCCCGGCAGCGTGAGCGATGTCGACTCGGCCGCCATCCCCGACTCGAGGATCTCCTTGGTCAGGGTGACCGGGACCTCGACCGGGTAGTGACCGGTGAGGCAGGCGTCGCAGAAGCCGGCGCCGACGGCCCCGGTGGCGGCCACCAGCCGGTCCAACGTCAGGTAGGCCAGCGTGTCCACGTTGAGGTAGGCCCGGATCTCCTCGATGGTCAGGTTGGCGGCGATGAGCTCGCCCGGGCTGCCGGTGTCCATCCCGTAGAAGCAGGGCCACCGGTACGGCGGCGACGAGATGCGGAGGTGGACCTCCGCCGCTCCCGCCTCCCTCAGCATCGAGACCATGGCCCGGCTGGTGGTGCCGCGCACGATGGAGTCGTCGAGCACGACGAGGCGCTGGCCGGCGATGTTGTCGCGCAGCGGGTTGAGCTTGAGGCGGACACCCAGGGCCCGCATGTCCTGGTTGGGGGCGATGAACGTGCGCCCGATGTAGCGGTTCTTGACCAGACCCTGGCCGTAGGGGATGCCGCTGCGACGGGCGTAGCCCTCGGCGGCCGGGATGCCGGACTCGGGCACACCCATGACCAGGTCGGCCTCGACCGGTGCCTGCTCGGCCAGCTGCTCCCCCATGCGGACCCGGGCCCGATGGACGCTCTGGCCGTAGAGGGACGAGTCCGGTCGGGCGAAGTAGACGAACTCGAACAGGCAGAGCTTGGGGTCGACCTGCTCCTCGGGGAACAGCCGCACCGAGCGGTAGCCGCTGGCGTCGATGACGATCATCTCGCCGGGGTCGAGCTCGCGCACGAAGTGGGCGCCGACCACGTCGAGGGCCGGGTTCTCCGAGGCCAGCACCCAGCCGTTGTCCAGCTTGCCCAGGCACAGCGGGCGGAAGCCGTGCGGGTCACGCACGCCGACGACGTGCCCTTCGTCCATCAGCACGAACGAGAAGGCCCCTTCGAGCGTGGGCACGACCTCGATGAGGGCCCGCTCCAGGGCCCGGCCGTCGGAGCTGGCCTCGGGGTGACGACCCAGCTCGGTGGCGATGAGCTCGGCCACGAGGTCGCTGTCGCTGGTGACGGTGCCGGGCAACATGCCGGCCCGTTCGGCCAGGTCCTCCGTGTTGGTCAGGTTGCCGTTGTGGCCGAGGGCGAAGGTGTGGGCCGCCGCGTCGCGGTACACGGGCTGGGCGTTGCGCCAGTTGCTCGACCCGGTCGTCGAGTAGCGCGTGTGGCCGATGGCCACGTGACCGGTGAGGGCGGCCAGGGTGCGATCGTCGAACACGTTGGAGACGAGCCCCATGTCCTTCACCACGGTCACCGACTCGCCGTCGCTCACCGCCATGCCGGCCGACTCCTGGCCCCGGTGCTGCAGGGCGTAGAGGCCCAGGTAGGTCAGGTGCGCCACCGGCTGGGCCGGGGCGTAGACCCCGAAGACGCCGCAGGCCTCCTTCGGGGTGTCGTCGTCGACCAGGTCCCCGAGCCCGGGTTCCACCTCTGGCGCAGGTCCCGGTCCCGGCCATGGTTCGCTGATCTCACCCGGCGGAGGGGGGGCGTCCCGACGGGTCGAGTGCGACGGCGTCAGCGAGCGCGGCGGGGTCACGACCACCAGTCTAGGCCCCCGCCCCGGCCGTCCCGACCCGCTCCAGCCGTCGTTCTTGTCCCTCCACCGACCTGTCTCAGGTCGGTGGAGGGACAGAAACGGGGAGGGGGCGTCAGCCCTGGGTGGTGCCGGCACCCAGGGTGGCGGGCAGGCGGTCGCGCCAGGCGGCCTCGGCGTCGGCCAGATCCACGTCGATCAGGTCCTTGACCGACAGACGGGTGCCTCCCGCCGCGCCCAGCCGGACGGTGGGCACGCCGGCCTGCTCACAGACGTTGAGCACCGGTTGCAGCCGGTCGGGGGTCACGCAGGCCACGACGCGCGACGGCGATTCGCTGAACAGCTCCGCCGCGTCATGGATCCGGGCGACCTGGAAGCCGACCCCGGAGCGCACGGCCATCTCGGCCAGGGCGAGACCGAGGCCACCGGCGCCCACGTCGTGGAGACCGGCCAGCATGCCCCCGGACACGAGCGTGCGGACCACGTCGGCCACCTTCGTGTGGAAGGCCAGGTCGAGGGCGGGAAGGCGGCCGCCCCGATGACCACGGGCCCGCGCCCAGGCCGACCCGCCGAGCTCCGGCTGGGTGACCCCGATCAACACGAGGCGCCCGCCCTCGACGAGCCCGACGCCCGGGGGCGGCCGGTCGAGGCGATCGACCATCCCCAGCATCCCGATGACGGGGGTGGGGTCGATGTCGGCACCCCGCGACTCGTTGTAGAGGCTCACGTTGCCCCCCACCACCGGCGCCCCCAGGGCCCGGCACGCCTCCGCCATCCCGTCGATGGCCTCGGACAACTGCCACATGACCTCGGGGTGGGTGGGGTTGCCGAAGTTCAGGCAGTTGACGACGGCCAGCGGGCGGGCGCCGACACAGGCCAGGTTCAGCACCGACTCGGCCACGGTCATGGCCGTGCCCTGACGGGGGTCCACCGCGCACCACCGGTGGTTGCCGTCGGTGGTGAGGGCCAGGCCCCGGCCGGTGTCCAACCCGGTCACGGGATGCTTGAGCCGCAACACCGTGGCGTCCCCCCCGGGCCCCTCCACCGTGTTGAGGAAGAGCTGGTGGTCGTACTGGGACCAGACCCACGAGGTGTCCATCAGCAGCCCGAGCAGATCGGCGCCGAGATCGTCACCGGCCGGCATCGGCTCGCGGCCCAGGGAGCGGGTGCCTTCGTCCCAGGTCGCCGGGGGCCTCAGCGGCCGGTCGTACAGCGGGGCGTCCTCGTGCAGCGAGGCGGCGGGCACATCGGCCAGGACCTCGCCGTCCCACCCGTCGAGGATGCGCAGGCGACCACCGGCGACGTCACCGGTCGCCGGGCCGGGCGTGACCCGCCCGATCACGCTCGCCCGGACCTCCCAGCGGGCGCAGATGGCCAGCACCTCGTCCAGACCGTCGGGCTCGACGATGGCCAGCATCCGCTCCTGGGACTCGCTGGTCAGGATCTCGAAGGGCTCCATGCCCGCCTCCCGCAACGGGATGGCCGTCACATCGACGTCCATGCCCATGCCCCCGCGAGAGGCCGTCTCGCTGGTGGCGCAGGTGAGGCCGGCGCCACCGAGATCCTGGATGCCGACCACGAGGCCGGCGTCGAGCAGGGCCAGGCAGGCCTCGATCAGCCGCTTCTCCTCGAAGGGATCACCCACCTGCACGCTCGGCCGCTTGGCGGCGTCGGATTCATCGTCGGAGAAACCGGCGGAGGCCAGCACGCTCACGCCGCCGATGCCGTCCCGACCGGTGCTGGAACCGAGGAGCACGGCGAGGTTGCCCACCCCGGTGGCCTGGCCCAACACGAGGCGGTCGGTGGGCAGCACGCCCAGGCACAGCACGTTGACCAGCGGGTTCTCGGCGTAGGTCTCGTCGAACACCGTCTCGCCCCCGACGGTGGGGACACCCACGGAGTTGCCGTAGCCCGAGACCCCGCTGACCACGCCCTCGGCGACCCAGCGGCTGCGAGCGTCGTCGAGCGGCCCGAACCGGAGGGGGTCCATCAAGGCGATGGGGCGCGCCCCCATCGTGAAGATGTCACGCAGGATCCCGCCCACGCCGGTGGCCGCCCCCTGGTAGGGCTCGATGGCCGACGGGTGGTTGTGGCTCTCGATGCGGATGGCGGCGGCGATCCCGTCGCCGACGTCGACCACCCCGGCGTTCTCGCCGGGGCCCACCAGCACCCATTCCCCCTCGGTGGGGAGGCGCTTGAGATGCAGCCGCGACGACTTGTAGGAGCAGTGCTCCGACCACATGACGGCGTACATCGCCAGCTCGAGGTGGTTGGGAGCGCGGCCGAGGATGCGGTCGATGTCCGCGGCCTCGTCGTCGGTGAGCCCGAGCGATCGATGGATGGGTTCTGCCATGTCCTGACGCTACCCGAGGCACCGACGGGCGAGAGGCGAACGATTTGGTCGAATGACCGGACCTTGATTTGCCTCAATGGGTGTGGTCGGATCACCGTCATGGCAGAGACAAGAAGGAAGAGATCGCCGATGTCGGAGAGCCACAAAGCAGCTCTGGCGGAGGGGCGAGCGCAGGGCCGAGCCGTGCGGGCCTACCTCGAAGCACTCGACGCGCATAAGCCAAAGCGAGGCCGGCGGCGGACGCCCGAGTCCATGAAGAAGAGGCTCGACCATATCGACCAAGAGATGCCCACCGCCGAGCCGCTCAAGCGCCTGCAGCTGGCTCAGGAACGACTCGACCTGCAGGACCAGTTGGCCGCGTCGGAGCACACCGTCGACCTGGCCGGCCTCGAGGCCGGGTTCATCGCCGCGGCCAAGGGCTACGGCGATCGCAAGGGCATCAGCCGGGCCGCCTGGCGCGAGGTCGGGGTCCCGCCGGCCACCCTCAAGGCCGCCGGCATCAGCCGCTGAGGCGCGACCCTGGCCGTCGCCCTAGGCCGGGACCCGGGCGGCGTCGAGCAGCGACCGGAGCAGGGGGAGCCCGTCGGCCGACCCCAGCAGCTCGCTGCACGCCCGCTCGGGGTGGGGCATCAACCCGACGACGTTCCGTCCGGCCGAGCAGATCCCGGCGATGTCGTCGACGGAACCATTTGGGTTCTCCACATAGGTCAGGACGATGCGGTCCTCGGCCTGGAGCTCGGCCAGGGTCTCGGGCGAACAGGTGTAGTTCCCCTCGAAGTGGTTGATGGGAACCCGCAACTCGTCGCCGAGTGACGCCGCTGACGTCAATACCGAGTTGGTCGATGTCACCCGTAGGGTCACCGTCGTGCAGAGGAACTTCAGCCCCCGGTTCTTCTGCAAAGCGCCGGGAAGCAGCCCGGCCTCGGTGAGCACCTGGAACCCGTTGCATATGCCCACCACGGGGCCGCCGTCGTCGGCGAAGGCCGACACCGCGGCCATGATCGGCGAGAAGCGGGCGATGGCCCCCGGACGCAGGTAGTCGCCATGGGCGAACCCGCCGGGCACGATCACGGCGTCGACGCCGTCGACCGTGGCGTCACCGTGCCACAGGATCTCGGCGTCGCCGCCGAGCTGGCGCACGGCTTCGAGCGCGTCCTGCTCGCAGTTCGACCCCGGGAACAGGACCACGCCCACCCGGGGGCTCATGCGTCCACCCCGGCCTCGGCCCGCAGCTCGATGGAGGCGTCCTCGATGACCGGGTTGGTCAGGAACCGTTGGCACAGGTCCTCGACGTGGTCCCGGGCGGTGGCCTCGTCGGGCGCCTCGATGCGGAAGCGGATGCTCTTGCCCACCCGAACCCCGTCGACGCCGTCGAAACCCAACGTGGGGAGCGACCGTTCGATGGTCGAGCCCTGCGGGTCGGCGATGCCGGGTCGCAGCTGCACGTCGACGTGCACCGAGAAGATCATGGCCCCATCGTCGCACACCGGCGCGGCCCTCCCGGTCAGGCCGGGGGACGAGTCGAGCCCCGGTCGCCTCACCGCCCGAGCTCGGCCAACGCCCGCGAGATCAGCTGCTCGGCGGCCCGATGGTCGTGGTCGATGAAGCCGCCCCCCTCGTCGAGACCGCCCACCACGGCCAGGATGTCGAAGGTGGGGTCGTAGGCCCCGATGCCGCTGGCCGCCAGCCAGGCCGACCGGAAGTCGTCCGCGGCCTGCGGCGAGGCCAGCAGGGCGAGGTTCGTGCGGCAGTGGCCGACGTCGACCTCGGGTCGCCCGAAGCTGGCCACGGCCCAGTCCACCACCCCGCTGGCCTCGACCGCCGGCGAACAGCACGTTGCCAGGGTGGAAGTCACGGTGGATCAGGGCGCCGGGCCCGGGCGGCGACCCCGCGGCGTGGACCTCGATGGCCCGCTCCCACAGATGGGGATCGGCGGACCACGAGGGCGGGTGCAGCTCCCGATCGAGGTGGTAGGGGCGATAGGGCGCGCAGGGCGGACGGCCGCGGCACCGCGCGTGGCGTGCAGCACCGGCAACAGCCGGGCCAGGGCGGCGACACGCCGGTCACCCAGCTCCGCGGCCGGCACCGCCGCACCGGGCAGCCGGGTCATGAGCACGGCGGGCACGTCGGTCCGCTCCCCCGCCACGTCGGCGGCCACCAGGACCGGCGTGGGCACGCCCACCGACTCGACGAGGACGAGCGCCTCGGCCTCGCGCTCGGCCAGATCAGGCTCGCGGGCGAGCCAGTCGGCCCGGGTGTAGCGGCGGAGCACGTAGTGGTGGCGCTCGCCTCGTCGGTCGGCCGTGGTCACGGCATGGACGGCCGACGACGTGGCCCCGTCCAGGGCGGCGACCCCCACGACGCGGTGGCCGGGGCCGACCACGTCCTCCACCCACGCCACCGTCGCCGGCGGCACCGGCGTCGGTGACGAGATCAGGACACCCCGGGCCAGTCCTGGAAGGACCGGCCCGTGATCCGCTCGTGGGCCTCGACGTAGCGTCGCCGCGTGGCGGTCACCACCTCGGGCGGGAGCGGCGGGGGCGGGGGCTTCTTGTCCCAGTCGAGGCCCGTCGAGGTAGTCGCGCAGGGGCTGCTTGTCGAACGACGGCGGGGTCGAGCCCGGCCGCCACTCGTCGGCCGGCCAGAAGCGCGACGAATCGGGCGTGAGCACCTCATCGGCCACGACCAGCTCGCCGTCGACGAGACCCAGCTCGAACTTGGTGTCGGCGATGATGACGCCGCGCTCGGCGGCCCACGCCGCACCCCGCCGGTAGAGCTCGAGGCTCACCGATCGGGCCTGCTCGGCCAGGGCCGGGCCGACGAGCTCGACGGCCCGGTCGAACGAGATGTTCTCGTCGTGATCGCCGATCTCGGCCTTGGTCGACGGGGTGAAGACCGGCTCGGGCAGCGCGGAGGACTCGAGCAGCCCCGCCGGCAGCTCGGTGCCGTGCATGGTGCCGCTGGCCCGGTATTCCTTCCAGGCCGACCCCGTCAGGTAGCCCCGCACGATGCACTCGATGGGCAGCATCTCGGCCCGCCGGCACAGCATGACGCGGCCGGCCAGCTCCGGGTCGTGGGCCCCCTCGGGCAGGTCGGCGAGATCGGTCGAGATGAGATGGCTGCCGGCCACGTCGGCCAGGTGCTCGAACCAGAACGCCGACATGGCGGTGAGCACCCGGCCCTTGTCGGTGATGGGCTCGGCCATGACCACGTCGAACGCCGAGATGCGGTCGGAGGTGACCAGCAGGAGCCGATCGTCGCCGGCGTCGTACATGTCCCGGACCTTGCCCGAGTAGAGGTGGGGGAGATCAACCTGGATGGTCATGGACGCTCCTTTTGGTCAGGCGGGCGACAGGGGTGGGGACGAGCAACGGACCCGAGGCCGCGGGCCCAGGCCCGGGCCCGGTCACAGGATCTCCTCCGGCGTGTAGCCGGCGGCCTCGGGGTGGGTGGCGACCACGGCCTCGACGGCGGTCACGAAGGCGGCGACCTGGTGCGGCGCCGCCCCGACGAAGTCGATGGGCTCGGCCAGCAGCTTGGCCAGCGCTCCCGGCGTCGAGGCCGAGGCGAGGGTCGGCGGCGAGGCGCTCGACGAGGTCGTTGCCCTCGGCTCCCTGCTCGCGCTGGGCCAGGGCGACCTCCACCGCGTGCTCCTTGATGGCCTCGTGGGCGACCTCGCGCCCCACCCCGGCCTGCACCGCGGCCATGAGCACCTTCGTGGTGGCCAGGAACGGGAGGTAGCGCTCGAGCTCGCGGGCGATGACGGCGGGGTAGGCCCCGAAGTCCGCGCAGGACCGACAACAGGGTCTGGCACACGCCGTCCATGGCGAAGAAGGCGTCGGGCAGGGCGACTCGCCGCACCACCGAACAGCTCACGTCTCCCTCGTTCCACTGGTCCCCGGCCAGAGCCGCGACCATGGTGAGGTGACCCCGGAGGATCACCTCGAAGCCGTTGATGCGCTCGCACGAGCGGGTGTTCATCTTGTGGGGCATGGCCGACGACCCGACCTGCCCGGGCTGGAAGCCCTCGGTGGCCAGCTCGTGGCCAGCCATGAGCCGAATGGTGAGCGCCAGGCTGGAGGGGCCGGCCGCGGCCTGGACCAGCGCGCTGACCACGTCGAGGTCCAGCGAGCGGGGGTACACCTGGCCCGACGTTGGCCAGCACGTGGTCGAAGCCCAGGTGGGCCGCCACCGCCGCCTCGAGCCGGTCCAACCGGTCGAGGTCACCGTCGAGCAGGTCGAGCTGGTCCTGCTGGGTGCCCACCGGGCCCTTGACGCCCCGCAGTGGGTAGCGGTCGATGAGCTCCTCGACGCGCCGGTAGGCCTGCAGGGTCTCCTCGCCGGCGTTGGCGAACCGCTTGCCCAACGTCGTGGCCTGGGCGGCCACGTTGTGGGTGCGACCGGTGATCACGGTGTCGGCGTGCTCGGCGGCGAGCTCGGCCAGTCGGGCCAGCACCGCCACCAGGCGGTCGCGCACGAGCTCCAGGGCGGTGCGGATCTGCAGCTGCTCCACGTTCTCGGTGAGGTCCCGCGAGGTCATGCCCTTGTGGATCTGCTCGAAGCCGGCCAGGGCCGAGAACTCCTCGATCCGGGCCTTCACGTCGTGGCGGGTGACCCGTTCGCGGTCCTCGATCGAGTCGAGATCGACCTGATCCACCACGGCCTCGTAGGCCTCGATGACCCCGGGCTCGACCTCGATGCCGAGCTCGGCCTGGGCCCGCAGGACGGCGATCCACAGCCGGCGCTCGAGCACGACCTTGGTGGCCGGCGACCACAGCTCGGCCATCTCGGGGCTGGCGTAGCGGGTCGCGAGCACATTGGGGAGGCGTGGCTTCACCGTCTGGTCCTTTTCACCCGGTTCCCGTGGGTCGGACGCACTAAATCGCGGCGCATTGCCGCCGATCCGTAAAGGACCGACCCTAACGGGCCGAAGCACCGTGCAGAGGATTGCCGGGGCCAACCCGAGGCCATGCGGCACTGTGCCGGGCGAGGATGTCCACTATGGAAGAACGCTGTGCCAAGCATCAGTTCGAGGCCGCCGAAGGCGTCTGCCGAACCTGTGGCTACGACTTCTGCGGGGAATGCCTCGTGTTCTCCTTCGGACCGAACAAACCTCCGTACTGCTTGGCCTGCGCCCTGACCGCCTCCGGAGTGCGTTCGAACGCCGCCATCCCGCCGCTGCGCACCAAGCGGGAGATCAAGCTCCGGCACAAGGAATGGATGAAGGCCCGCGAGGCCGATCATCGCAGCGCACCTCGGGTGGAGATCAGCCCGTTCGACGAGTTCGTGACCACGGGCGCCCCGGGCACCCCGGAGGAGAACCCGCTGAGCTGGCTCGACGAGCACCTCGGCGGCAGCGGGGAACGCGTCCCCTTCTGAGCGCCCGAGGGCCGCACTGAGCCCCGGGCCGCCCGCTGGTCAAGCCCCGGCCCGCTGCCGACGGTCCGCCTCCAGCTTCTCGGCCAGGGCCGGGTCGGAGATGGCCAGCATCTCGACCACGAGCAGCGCCGCGTTGAGCGAGCCGTCGATGGCCACGGTGGCGACGGGGATGCCCTTGGGCATCTGCACGGTCGAGTAGAGCGCGTCCACGCCGTTGAGGGCGCCGCCCGACAGGGGCACGCCCACCACCGGCAGCGTGGTGTGGGCGGCCACCACGCCGGCGAGGTGGGCGGCCATGCCCGCGCCACAGATGAAGGCCACGTAGCCGTCGGCTCTCGCCCGGCTGACCAGGTCCACCACCTCGGTCGGGTTCCGGTGGGCCGACAGCACCCGCACGTCGGCCTCCAGGCCGAACGCTTCGAGCGTGTCCACCCCCGGTTGCATCTTGTCCCGGTCGTTGGCCGAGCCCATCAACACTCCAACTTTCATGACGCCCCTCCGGCGATGGTCGCGTGCTCTGCGATGTCGGTCCTCACGTGCATGCCCGGCCAGTGGAGACAGGCGACGGCCTGGTAGGCCAGCTGCCGGGCGGTGGTCAGATCCGGGCCCAAGGCGGTGACGTTCAGCACCCGGCCCCCTGCGGTGACGAGCCGGCCCTGGTCGTCGGCGCCCACACCGGCGCAGAAGACGGTGACACCCTCGACGTGGCGAGCCAGGTCCAGCCCTTCGATCACGTCGCCGGTGCGGGGCGAACGGGGATAGCCCTCGCTGGCGCACACCACGGTCACGGCGGCGTCATCGACGAAGCGCGGCTCCCCGGTCAGGTGACCGGCGGCGGCCTCCGGCCAGCAGCTCGGCCAGGTCGGTCCGCATCCGCGGCACCACCACCTGGGTCTCCGGGTCGCCGAAGCGACAGTTGTACTCGAGCACCTTGGGGCCCTCGGGCGTGAGCATGAGCCCGGCGTAGAGCACGCCCCGGTAGTCGACGCCCTCGGCCCGCAGGGCGGCCAGGGTGGGTTCCACCCCCTGCTCCATGACCACGGCCAGGACGTCGGCGTCGACGGCCGGCACCGGTGAGTAGGCGCCCATGCCGCCGGTGTTGGGCCCCCGGTCGCCGTCGTCGATGCGCTTGAAGTCCTGCGCCGGGGCCAGGGCCACGGCCCGCTGCCCGTCGGTGACCGCCAGCACCGACAGCTCCGGGCCGCTGAGGCCCTCTTCGATGACCACGGTGCGACCGGCCGCGCCGAAGGCCTCCCCCGACAGGAACGACGACACCGCGTCGCGCGCGTCGCTCAGCGACTCGGTGACCACCACCCCCTTGCCGGCCGCCAACCCGTCGGTCTTGACCACATAGAGGCCCGGCAACGTGTCGAGGAAGGCGAAGGCCGGCTCCGGCTCGGTGAACGTGCCGTGGCGGGCGGTGGGCACGCCGGCGCGCACCAGCAGATCCTTCATCCAGCTCTTCGAGCCCTCCAGGCGAGCACCGTCGGCACCGGGGCCGAACACTGCCTTGCCCTGGGCCCGAAGGCGATCGGCCTGGCCGGCGACGAGCGGCACCTCGGGGCCGATCACGAAGAGGTCGGCGTCGAGCTCCTCGGCGGGCGTGGCCACCGACCCGGCGATACCGGGGTTGCCCGGGGTGACCACCACCTCGCTGGTCCGGCCCAGGACATGGGCCAACGCGTGTTCACGGCCTCCGGAGCCGACGACGCAGACCCTCATGAGCCGAAGTGGAGGAACTGCTCGCGTCCGGGGCCCACGCCCACCAGGCTGATGGGCACACCCACCTGTTCCTGGAGGAAGGCCACGTAGTCGAGGGCGGCCGCGGGGAGGTGATGGCGCTCGGTGGCCGCGGTGAGGTCGGTCCCCCACCCGGGCAGCTCGGCGTAGATCGGCTTCGCCTTGTGGAGCACGGACTGGTGGTACGGAAGGTGCTCGAAGCGCTGCCCGTCCAGCTCGTAGGCGATGCACACCTTCACCGTGTCGAGGGTGTCGAGCACGTCGAGCTTGGTGAGAGCCACCTCCGACAGCGAGTTGAGGCGCACGGCGTGACGCATCATCACCGCGTCGAACCACCCGGGCCGCCGGCGGCGGCCGGTGTTGGTGCCGTATTCGCCGCCCCGGTCGACCAGCAGATCACCGGTCTCGTCGAGCAGCTCGGTGGGGAAGGGGCCGGCTCCGACCCGGGTGACGTAGGCCTTGGCGATGCCGATGACACGGTCGATGTAGCGGGGCCCGATGCCCGCGCCGGTGCACGCCCCGCCGGCGACCGGGTTCGACGAGGTCACGAACGGATAGGTGCCGTGGTCGAGGTCGAGGAAGGTGGCCTGGGCCCCTTCGAGCAGGACGTGTTGGCCGGCCTCCAGGGCGTCGTGCACCAGGTTGACCGTGTCGGCGATCATCGGCTCGAGTCGGGGACGGCACACGTCGAGGTACTCCGCGGCGATGTCGTCGGCCGACAACGGGAGCTGGTTGAAGACCCGGCTCAGGACCGCGTTCTTCTCCTTGAGCACCACGTCGAGCTTCTCGCGGAAGATCTTCGGGTCCAGCAGGTCCTGCACCCGGAGACCGACCCGGGAGGCCTTGTCGGCATAGGCGGGACCGATGCCGCGCTTGGTGGTGCCGATCTTGTTCTTGCCCAACCGGCGCTCGGTCACCTTGTCGAGCTCCTGGTGGTACGGGAGGATCAGGTGGGCGTTGCCGCTCACCCGGAGGCGGCTCGTGTCCACGCCCTTGGCGGCCAGCACGTCGAGCTCGGCCAGCAGAACGCGCGGATCGACCACCACGCCGTTGCCGATGACGGGCGTGATGTGGTCGTAGAGGATGCCGCTCGGGACGAGTTGGAGGGCGAAGGTCTCGCCGTCGACCACGATCGTGTGGCCTGCGTTGTGGCCGCCCTGGTAGCGGACCACGAGGTGCATCTCCTTGGCGACGAGGTCGGTGAACTTCCCTTTTCCCTCGTCGCCCCACTGAGTCCCGACGACGACGGTCGCTGGCACGCGTTGTTCTCCTTCGGAGGCGTCGTCTTACGAACCAACCCTAGTCGGCGCCAGATCGGCCCCGGACCGGCCCGGGCGACACGAGTCGTCCTCGACCCGGCGCGCACCACGGAGAGGTGGCTCAGGGGCCGACCGGCAGGGGTTCGTCGTGGCGACGGCGCCAGCGGCGGGCCATCAGCACCATGGCCAGCGCGGCCGGGATGGGGATGAGCACGTTCACCGGGACGTGGAACCGGGAGTCACCGAAGAAGGCCCAGGGGGAGATGGCGACGGCCACGATCGACAGCAGCAGCAGCAGCCGCCGCGGGTCACGCCGATTGGCGAAGAAGGGCACGGCCAGCGCCGAGATCCCCAGCACGGCGAAGAAGTACGCGTCGGCCAGGTTGCCCAGCACGGTGGCGTTGACCGGCGGGATGAACGGGTCGTCGCCGTAGGACTGCACGGCCGGCACCGCGTCGTGGTCGTGTTGGAACGTGTAGAAGGTCCGCTGGACGATGAGGCGGATCTGATCCAGCGGGTGGTGGGCGATCCAGTGCAGCGAGCGATTGGTCAGCTCGGTGTTGCGTAGCGTCTCGAACTCCGGCCGTTTGACCTG
Organism: uncultured Microthrixaceae bacterium; assembly: GCA_963726905.1. GTDB lineage: Bacteria > Actinomycetota > Acidimicrobiia > Acidimicrobiales > Acidimicrobilacustridaceae > UBA4742. Next base: position 636,979 of record CAVSDZ010000004.1, on the reverse strand, counting down.
GGGGTCGTGACCGAAGCACCAGTCGGGGAACTCGAAGTGGCCCTCGGCTCCCGGGTGGTTGCCGATGCAGAGGTTGTCGCCGGTGGTGGTCCCGATGGGCAGGAACGCCTTCATCACCACCTGGTTGCGCACCGTCCACGGGATCATCACCACGATGACGACGGCCGCCACCGCGCCGAAGCGGCTGAGCGCCTGGCGCCGCTCGCCCACGCGCCACATGGCGATGCCGACCATGGGCACGACCAGCAGCGCGATGGGACGGATCTCGATGGAGAGCCCGAGCAGGACGGCGAAGGCCACCAGGCGCTTCCACGACGGGAACGCCTCGCTCCACGGTCGCCAGCACAGCACGACCAGCGCCGTCACGAACACGAAGTTGAACGTGGTCTCGGTGAGGATGGTGGCGGTGTGGAAGATGAGGCTGGGGAACAGGGCGACGATGACCGCCGACAGCGCCCCCACCCACGCCCCCAGGAGCCGTCGGCCCAGCGCGCCCACCAGGCCGATGGTGGCGGTCGAGAAGATCAGGTTCAACGCCGCCGCGTTGGCGATCCAGTGCTCGGCGAACGGGGTGAACGACAGGAGCTTGTACCAGAGGCCGAGGATGGCCGGATAGCCGATCGGGTAGTAGGCGGTCGGCTCACCGTCGGCCAGGCGGTAGCCCCCGCCCAGTGAGAGCCGCCGGCCGTAGTCGAGGTAGAAGAACGGGTCGTGGAGCCCTTCGGGGCCGCGAGCGGCGTAGAGCACCCACCACAGCCGCAGGCCGAAGCCCACGACGACGGCCAGCGTGACGACCCGCCGGGGCCACGTCCCCGCCAGCACGTCGCCCAGGCGGCGCGCCGCCCGGCCGATCACGCAGGCACCGCGGCGGGCTCGGGCGTGTCGCGCCGGGGCCCGAACCGGCGGACCAGCGCGTTGATGCCCGCATCGATGGCCACCGCGGCCAGCAGGCACAGGGCGGGCTCGGCCGTGGCCCGGAAGCGGGTCGCCGCGTAGAAGAGGGCGCAGGTGGCCAGCACGGTGACCACCGGGGCGAGGAGCGGGAACACGGCCTCACGCCGCCGGCGCAGGACCACTCCCCCGACCACGGCCAGCAAGGCCATCGGGTAGTACGTCCACAGACCGAGGTCCGCCACCAGCTTGGGGGTGTTCTCGAGGTAGATGTCGAAGCTCGCTTCCTGGCGGGGACGGAACACCCCCGTGATGCGTCCGACGCGAGCGGCGATCACGACCGGTACGCGTCCGAGGTGGCTGCGGATGTAGGCGATGGCGTCCTGGCGGAGGTAGCGGTCGCTGGCCCCCTTGAACTCGTAGGGGCCGATGCCGTGGCTGGCCAGGATCCGGTCGCCGCAGGGATAGTGCCAGAAGCCCAGCTTGTCGCCGTAGTAGACCTCGTCGCAGTTCGACGTGGCCAGCGTGCCCCCGAGGTTCTCCGACAGCACCACGGTGTGGTCGAAGCGCACCAGGTTGAACACCACCCATGGCCCGACCACGGCGAGGAACCCGACGGCGCCGACGGCCAACCAGCCCAACCGCTGACGCCACGGCCGGCCCCGCACCAACAGGGCCAGCGGCACGATCAGGAACACCGTCAACAAGATGAGCTCCGAGCGGGCCAGGGTGCCCAGCCCCACCGCCAGCACCGACCACGGCCAGGCGACCGGCCGAGGGTCGATGCCAGTAGCGGTAGGCCACCCACAGAGCGACGAGCACCACGAAGATCACCATGGTCTCCGACAGCAACATGCCGTCGTACCGCCAGGTGTTCGGGTAGAAGGCCACCAGGACGGCGGCGACCAACCCGGCCCGAGGCCCGGCGATCTCGCGGCCGGTCACGGCCGCGAGCACGATCGACGCCGCTCCGAGCAGGGACGAGGCCATCAGGTGCCAGGTGATCGACGTCATGCCCAGCACCGAGAAGCCGGCCAGGTAGAGGAGGTAGAGCGGTGGGTGGTCGGCGGCCTGCACCGTGCGGTGACGGACGTAGGCGTACGGGTTGATGAGCCCGTCGCCGCGGGCCAGCAGGTTGGCTCCGGAGTGGTAGTAGAGCGGGTCGCCGCCGTAGACGGCGTGGCGGCGCCAGAACCACACGTAGGCCACCCGGAGGATCAGCCCCGCGAGCGCCACCACCGCGACGGCGATGGGGAACCAGCGGGGACGGGACGGGGAGGCGGCCTCGGGATCGGGTGGCGTCCGGCCGCTCGACGGTGAGCGCGTCAGCCACCGGTCACCGGGGGAGGGGGGGTGCCGTGGGCGATGGCGCTCGAACGTGGCGCCCACCCAGGGAGCCAGCTTGAACGACGAGTTGGGCGTCCAGTGGATCCCGTCCGGGCGTTCGGCCAGGTTCATCTCCCCTTCCGGGCGTGGAGCGCATGTGGGCCTCGAGATCGACCAGGACGGCTCGGCTCTTGCAGGGCCACCACCCCCCGCACCAGGTCGTTCAGCATGTCCATCCGGGCGGGGTCGTTCTCGGGAGCGTTCTCGGCCAGGCCCTCGGTCACTCCGGCCTCGATGTGGGGGTGGGTGAACCACACCACGGTGGCCCCCGCCGACGGTCATGGTGTCGATGGCCGCGGAGATCTCGGAGCGGAGGAACTCGTCGTAGACCGGGTCGCCGATGTGGCGCCACTGGTCGTCACCGGGGATCTTGCGGTCGACCACGTCCCAGGTGCCGAACATCACCATGATCACCTGGGGTCGGACGGGGGCCATCTGCTGGGGGAAGTCGGTGGTCCAGTCGCAGTAGTCGTGGACGGGACGCTCCTGGCCCAGGTACCGGATCAAGCCCCCTCGGCCGACGCTGCACCCGAGCTTCCCCGCGTCCCACACCTTCAGCTGACCGGTCGTGCGTCCCCACTTCTCGAGGCCGCCACCGAGGGTGTAGGCCGACGAGTCACCGAGGATGAGCACCCGCGGGACCTCCCCCGGCGCCAGCACCGCCTTGGGCGGCAGGTTGACGGGGTCGCCGATGACGGCCGACGGCACCACCGACACCGTGGTGGTCGAGTCGGCCGAGTCGACGGGCGGCGGCAGCGCCGGGCTGGCCACCGGCCCGAAGTTGATGGTGTCGTCGGGCGAACGGGTCGGCGTCACCGCCACCAGCCCGACCACGATCACCCCGGCGGCCAGTGCGCTGAGCACCGAAGGTCGGAAGCGCCGGGGGCGCACCCGCAGCCGGATGGGGTTCTCCAGCAACCAGGCCGAGACGGCCGCCAGGACCAGGGTCAGGGCGACCCGGATGGCGAACAGCGGCCACGGTGCCAGATGGGTGCGGGCCGGCGTGAGCCACAGGAAGATCGGCCAGTGGAAGAGGTACGCCCCGTAGGAGACCGCCCCCAGCCAGCGCAGCGGGCGGATCGACAGCGCGGACTGGATGCGGCCCGCGCCGGATGGTGGCCACGATGACGAGGCAGGACATCAGCGCGTAGCCGGCCAGGCCCCCGCGGTAGAGCCACGAGTCGGTCTGGGTGGCGCAGGTCCACAGGGCCACGGTCACGGCCGCGCCGACCCCGCCGGCGGTGATCCAGGCCCAGCGGGGGACGCGCAGCACCAGACCGGTCGGGATGCGACAACACGAGCGCCAGCAGTGCCCCCAGCAGCAGTTCGAAGCGCCCGCGTGCCGGTGCCGTAGTAGACGCGTGAGGGGTCCTCACCCGGCGTGTAGAGCACCCACATCAGCCCGAGCGACACGGCCGCGGCCACGCCCAGGACCGCGCCCAGCACCCGACGCGACCCGTGGGCCACCGCCAGCACGCCGGCCACGACCAGGGGGAACACCAGGTAGAACTGCTCCTCGATGGCCAGCGACCAGAAGTGCAGCACCGGCGACGGCGCGGCGAAGAGCTGGGCGTAGGACTGCTGCGTGATGATGAAGCGCCAGTTCGCCACGTAGAACAGCGAGGCCAGGACGTCGCCCCGCAGGTTCGCCAGCTGCCCGGGGGTGGCGACCAGCCAGCCGAACACCACCACCCCGGCCAGGCACAGCAGCGACGCCGGCATGAGCCGCCGGTAGCGGCGGCCCCAGAACCGTCGCAGGTCGACCCGGCCGTGGGTCGAGAACTCCAAGACCAACAGCAACGTGATGAGGAAGCCCGAGAGGGTGAAGAACGTCGAGACGCCCAGGAACCCCCCCTTGGCCCAGCTGAACCCGCCGTGGAAGAACAGGACCGCCAGCAGGGCCACCCCGCGCAGCCCTTCGAGGCCGGGGAGGTAGGGGATCGAGCGACCGGCGGACGCGCTCGGCATCGACCCCGGCGAGTGCCACCGGTTCCTCGGCGCGCTCGATCGTCGGAGCTCCCACGGACACGCGGCGAGGTTAGCCGGGGTGCCCTGACCAGCCCGTTCACCGGGTACTGTCCCGCCATCGAATCAGGACGCCTCGGCTATCGGCCCGCCTTCGACGGCCTGCGTGCGGTCGCGGTGACGCTGGTCGTGCTGTTCCACGCCAACGTGTCGTGGGCCAAGGGCGGCTACCTCGGGCGTGGACGTCTTCTTCGTCCTCAGCGGCTTCCTCATCACCCGGCTGCTTGCTCGAGGAGCGCGAGCGAGACCGGCCGCATCGCCCTCGGCCGCTTCTACCTCCGCCGCGTGCTGCGCCTGTTCCCGGCGCTGGTCGTCGTCTCCATCGCGGTGGCCATCTACGCCCACGTGTGGCTCGACGCCGGGCAGGCCTCCCGGGCCTGGCACGACGTGGTCGTGACCGCCACCTACCGCATGAACTGGGCCCAGGCGCTGTCGCCAGGTCCCGCCCTTCGGGCTGCTGGACCACACCTGGTCGCTCAGCATCGAAGAGCAGTTCTACGTGCTGTGGCCGCTCGTCGTGATCGTGCGCCCACCGGCTCGGCGGGTCGGCTGGGCGGTGCTGGCCGCGGCCGTCGCCGGGCATGGTGGCCTCCGGCGGTGCTGCGGGGCGTGTGGTGGCACGACGGCACGGTGCCGCCCACCGTCTCTACTACGGGCTCGACACCCACGCCGACGGCATCCTGCTCGGCTGCGCCCTGGCCACGCTGACGCTGCTGTGGCCACGGTCTCCCCGAGGCGCTTCACCCGCGGCTCGACCCGGTGGGCTGGGGCCGGTGGCGCTGGTGGCGGTGGTGGCCATGGGCGCCCGGGTCGGCCTGGCCACCGCCGGGCTGTACTCGTGGATCTATCCCGTTGTTCGTGGCCATGGCCGCGGTGGTCATCGCCGACATCTACGCCGGCGGCGTCACCGCGGCCGCGCTGCGGGGCGCGCCGCTCGTGGCCCTGGGTCGCATCTCCTACGGCTTGTACCTGTGGCACTGGCCGGTGTTCCTGGTCCTCAACGGCGGGCGGCTCCACTGGGCGTTCGTGCCGCTCACCCTGGTACGGCTGGCCGCCAGCCTCGTGATGGCCATTGCCAGCTTCTTCCTGGTCGAACAGCCCTTCCTGCGCCTCAAGCGCCGGTTGGAGCCGGCGGGACGGGTGTCGGAGCCGACCTTCGAACCGCAGCCGGTCGCCTCTGCGTGATGCCCGTGTGAGCGGGGCCGGGTCTCAGACCAGGACGAGCTCGTCGTCGGCACCGACGTCCACCGTCACGGTGTCGCCCTCCCCGAAGCGGCCCTCGAGCAGGGCGAGGGCGAGCGTGTCGCCGACCTCGCGCTGGATGAGGCGCTTGAGGGGCCGAGCCCCGAATGCGGGGTCGAAGCCCTCCCGGGCCAGCACGTCCTTGGCCGCGTCGGTCACCACCAGCGTGATGCGCCGCGCCGCCACCCGCTCGACCAGGGTGCGCAGCTGGTAATCCACGATGCGGCGCAGGTCCTCCTCGGTGAGCTGGCGGAACCGCACGATGTCGTCGACGCGGTTGATGAACTCGGGCTTGAAGAAGTCGTGGGGGTCGCCGGGCAGGTTCGACGTCATGATCAGCACGACGTTGGTGAAGTCCACCGTCCGCCCCCGGCCGTCGGTGAGGCGGCCGTCGTCCAGCAGCTGGAGCAGGACGTTGAACACGTCCGGATGGGCCTTCTCGATCTCGTCGAGGAGCACCACCGCGTACGGGCGGCGCCGGACGGCCTCGGTGAGCTGTCCACCCTCGTCGTAGCCGACGTAGCCGGGGGGCGCACCGATCAACCGGCTCACCGAGTGCTTCTCCATGTACTCGCTCATGTCGATGCGGACCATGGCCCGCTCGTCGTCGAACAGGAAGTCGGCCAGCGACCGGGCCAGCTCCGTCTTGCCCACACCGGTCGGGCCCAGGAACAAGAAGCTGCCGATGGGCCGGTGCGGATCCGAGAGCCCGGCCCGGCTGCGCCGGATGGCGTTGGCCACGGCCTGAACTGCCTCGTCCTGGCCGACGACCCGCTCGTGCAGCACCTCCTCGAGGCGGACGAGCTTGTGCATCTCGCCCTCCATGAGGCGCGAGACGGGAACGCCCGTCCACTTGCTCACGACTTCGGCGATGTCCTCCTCATCGACCTCCTCCTTCAGCATCTTCTGAGAGGCCTGCAGCTCATCGAGCGCCTTCGTGGCCTCGTCGATGCGGTGCTCGAGCTCGGGGAGCTGGCCGTAGCGGATCTCGGCCGCCTTCTCCAGGTCGGCCTCGCGCTCCACCTCGCTCCGCTTGGCCTCGAGCTGCTCCTTGAGCTCGCGGATGGTGTCGATGGCGTCCTTCTCGGCCTGCCAGTGGGCCTTCATGGCGGCGGACTGCTCCTGCAGGTTGGCCAGCTCCTCGTCGAGGGCGTCGAGGCGCTCCTGCGAGACCGCGTCGGTCTCCTTGGCCAGCGCCACCCGCTCGATCTCGAGCTGGCGGACGCGCCGCTCGACCACATCGATCTCCGTGGGCATCGAGTCGATCTCGATGCGCAGCTTGCTGGCCGACTCGTCCATCAGGTCGATGGCCTTGTCGGGCAGGAAGCGGCCGGTGAGGTAGCGGTCGGAGAGCACCGCCGCGGCCACCAGCGCCGCGTCCTGGATGCGCACCCCGTGATGCACCTCGTAGCGCTCCTTGAGCCCGCGCAGGATGGCGATGGTGTCCTCCACCGAGGGCTGACCGACGAAGACCTGCTGGAAGCGGCGCTCGAGGGCGGCGTCCTTCTCGATGTACTTGCGGTACTCGTCGAGCGTGGTGGCGCCGATCATGCGCAGCTGACCACGGGCCAGCATGGGCTTGAGCATGTTGCCGGCGTCCATGGCGCCCTCGCCGCCGGCGCCGGCACCGACCACGGTGTGCATCTCGTCGATGAACGTGATGACCTCGCCGCCGCTGTCGGTGATCTCCTTGAGCACGGCCTTGAGCCGCTCCTCGAACTCACCGCGGTACTTGGCGCCGGCCACCATCGACGACAGGTCCAGCGAGATGAGGCGCTTGTTCTTCAGGCTCTCGGGCACATCGCCCTCGACGATGCGCCGGGCCAGGCCCTCGACGATGGCGGTCTTGCCCACGCCGGGATCGCCGATGAGGACCGGGTTGTTCTTCGTGCGCCGCGACAGCACCTGGATGACCCGGCGGATCTCCTCGTCGCGCCCGATGACGGGGTCGATGCGTCCGGCCCGGGCCGCCTCGGTGAGGTCGCGCCCGTACTTCTCGAGCGCCTGGTACTGCTCCTCGGGGTTCTGCGAGGTGACCCGATGGCTGCCCCGGACCTCGGCCAGCGCGCTCAGCAGCTCCTCGTGGCTCACCCCGAGCCGCTCGTGCAGGGCCAACAGGACGTGCTCGGTCGAGAGGTACTCGTCGTGCAGCTCGCGCCGGGCCTGGTCGGCCGTGTCCAGCAGGACGGTCAGGTCGCGGCTCAGGTGGGCATCGCTGCCGTAGGCCTTGGGGAGCCGGCCCACCGCCTCCTCGGCTGCGTTGCGCAGCGGGAGCGGGGCCTGCCCCACCTTCTGGAGGATGGGCAGGACGACGCCTTCGCTCTGACCCAGCAGGGCCACCAGCAGGTGGTCGGGCGTGACCTCAGGGTTGCTGTTGGAGCGCGCCAGCTCGATGGCGGCGTTGAACGCCTCCTGCATCTTGAGGGTCCAGCGGTTCGGGTCGAGTGCCATGGGCTTTCCGTTCTTCTCCTCGGGGTGAGTTCGCGACAGTCCTGACCGGGACAGGTGCTGCTAGGCATTACTCAAGAAAGTTGATAGTTAGTTTATCAAGTTTTCGGGACACTTGTCCACAGGCTGTAACCCCATCGTAAGATCTCGGACGGTTCTGGCAATCCGATCGATACCGTGGGTACGTACTCGTTCGGACCGGCCCGCCACACCACCACCACGAGCTGACAGGGGGATCAATGACCGCGACACCCGACCGTCTGCTCCCCGGCGAATGCCTGCTCCTTCCCGCCGTACGCGACCCCGAGTGGGTCGAGGCGTCGTTCGGGCACAGCTAGCCATGTCCTCCGCCCGGCCGGTGCTACGCGCCCACGACGTCCGCGACTACGTCGCCGAGCACGTGTTCCAACCGTGTGGAGACCCGAACGGGCTGGGGGTCGAGCTCGAGTGGCTCACCAGCCAGGGCTCGCGCGAGAACCGTCTGCCCATCAGCGCGGCCACCTCCCTCATCGACGACCTTTCGCCGCTGCCCCACGGCAGCCGCATCACGCTCGAGCCGGGCGGACAGCTCGAGTTGAGCACCGACCCGTTCCCCACCATCGACGAGCTGTGCGACGCGGCCGAGGCCGACCTGGCCGTGCTCGACACCGCCTGCGAGGCCACCGAGGTGGAGCTCATCGCCCTCGGCGCCGACCCCGTGCGGGCGCCGGAACGGGTGGCGCTGGGCGGCCGGTACCAGGCCATGGAGCACTACTTCGACCGGCTCGGTCCGGCCGGGCGCACCATGATGTGCAACACGGCGGCGATCCAGGTCAACGTCGGGCTCGGCGACCGACCGGTGGCCGCCGAGCGCTGGGAGCTGGCCAACCGCATGGCTCCCACGCTCCTGGCCTGCTTCGCCAACTCGCCGTTCGCCAACGGCCAGCCGAGCGGCTGGCAGTCGAGTCGCCTTCGGGCCTGGTGGGCCCTCGACCCGACCCGCGCCGCGCCGGTACCGCTCGACACCGACCCGGTCGACGCCTGGTCGAGCTACGCCCTCGACGCCCGGGTCATGCTCATCCGCCAGACCGAGGACCGCTGCCTCCCGGTGGATCGAGCCCATGCGCTTCGGCGAGTGGTTGGCCGAGGGCCACGAGCTCGGCTTCCCCACCATCGAGGACTTCTCCTACCACCTCACCACCCTCTTCCCGCCGGTGCGACCCAAGGGCTGGCTCGAGCTGCGGATGTTCGACGCCCTGCCCTCGCCCGCCTGGGAGGTGGCGGTGGCCGTCACCTGCATCCTGTTGAGCGACCACGCCCTGGCCGACGACATCTCCGACGCGGTGACCGGCACCGAGCGACTCTGGGTCGACGCCGCCCAGCTCGGCCTCGGCCACCCCGACCTGGCCCGCAGCGCCAGCCGCCTCTTCGCCCTGGCCGGCGAGGCGCTGGCCGCCGCCGGGGTGTCCACGCGTCCGGCGCGACCTGGTCGGGCGCATTCGACGAGCGGTGGGTGTCCCGGGGCCGCTCGCCGGCCGACGACCGCCTCGACGCCTGGCGTCACGACGGCCGCCTGTTCCCCCCGGCCGAGTCGGTGGCCGCCCTGGCCGGCGGGGAGCTCGTGATCGCCGAGCCGGGCCGCCGATGAGCGCCATCGGGCTGCACCACCCGCTGGTCGACGCGAGCCACGCTGGCCGACGAGCTGACCCGGGCCCGGGCCCGGACGCTCGGCCTCCTCGACGGGCTCGACGATGCTCAGCAGCGAGCCCAGGTGTCGCCGTTGATGTCGCCGTTCGTGTGGGACCTGGCTCACATCGGCAACTACGAGGAGCTCTGGCTCCTGCGTGAGCTCGACGGCCGCGCCGCCATCGACCCGAGCCTCGACGACCTCTACAACGCCTTCGAGCACCCTCGCTGGGAGCGGCCCTCGCTGCCCATCCTCGGCCCCGTGGAGGCCCGGGCCTACCTCGAGCGGGTCCGCCACGACGTCCTCGACCTGCTCGAGCGGGTGGCGCTGAACGCTCCGTGTCCCGCGTTGCAGCTCGACGGCTTCGTCTACGGCATGGTCCTGCAGCACGAGCACCAGCACGACGAGACCATCCTGGCCACCCGACAACTGCTGAGCGAGCAGACGCTCGAGCGGTTCGACCCCACCCTCGGACGATCGTCGGACATCGGCGGCGGGGCGGGAGCGGCTCCGGTGGACGTGAGCGCGCTGCCCGAGATGCGGCTGGTGGACGGAGGCCCGTTCGTGATGGGGACCTCGACCCATCCGTGGGCCTACGACAACGAGCGGGCGGCCCACCTCGTCGACCTGCGCTCCGTATCTGATCGACACCACCCCGGTCACCAACGCCGCCTACCGCCGAGTTCATCGCCGCCGGGGGCTACGACGACGAACGGCTCTGGTCGGACGCCGGGTGGGCCTGGCGGCGCCAGGAGGGCCTGGAGGCACCGCGCTTCTGGCGGCGTGACGGGGCGAGGGACTGGAGCCATGGTGCGCTTCGGCCGTCGGCTCGACCTCGCCGACCACGCCGACGAGCCGGTGCAGCACGTGTGCTGGTACGAGGCCGACGCCTACTGCCGGTGGGCCGGCAAGCGCCTGCCCACCGAGGCCGAGTGGGAGAAGGCGGCGACCTGGGATCCGGCCACGGGCGCCACGCGGGCCTGGCCGTGGGGTCGCGGGGAGCCGACCGTCGACCGGGCCAACCTCGGCCAGCACGGCGACGGGCCCCAGCTGGTCGGGGCCCACCCCGAGGGGATGAGCCCCGTCGGGATGCCTGGCCATGATCGGCGACGTGTGGGAGTGGACCGCCAGTGACTTCCAGCCGTACCCCGGGTTCGTGGCCTGGCCCTACCGCGAGTACTCCGAGGTGTTCTGGGGTTCGGACTACAAGGTCCTGCGAGGCGGAGCCTGGTCGGTCGACCCCGTGGCCGTGCGACCCACGTTCCGCAACTGGGACTATCCGATTCGCCGCCAGATCTTCGCCGGCTTCCGCGCCGCCCGGGACGGCTGAACCGTGTGCCGCCACCTGGCCTACTGGGGCCCTCCCGTGCCCGTGGCCGACCTGGTCGTGCGCGCCCCGCACTCGCTCCTCGACCAGTGCATCGCACGCCCGCGAGCAGTCGAGTGGCTGCGAGAACCCCGACGGCTGGGGCCTCGGCTGGTACGCGCCGACCAGACGGCCCCGTACCGCTACCGGACGACCACGCCCATGCCCCTCGACCACGACGGGGTGGCCGCCGTCGACGGGCTCGAGGCCGGCCGGTTCATCGCCCACGTCCGCCACAAGTCGCCCGGGGCTCCCACCGACGTGGAGGGCAACGCCCCCTTCGCCGACGGCCCGTGGCTCTTCGCCCACAACGGTTTCGTGGCCGACTACTTCGACGGGGTCGCCGACGCCATGCGGGCGGAGTTGAGCCCCGGCCGCCGCGGCCTGCCCGGCAAGGCCGACAGCGAGCTGCTCTTCGCGCTGGTGATGGACCGCATCGACGCCGGCATGGACCCCGCCGACGCCGTCATCGACGTGATCGGGCCGCTCTCGGGCCCGGCCGGCGAGCGGGGCCGCTTCAACCTCCTGCTCACCGACGGGGACCGGCTCGTCGCCACCCGGTGGGGCAATTCGCTGCACCTGCGCGCCGGCCGCGGGCCCGGCGCCGCCGTGGTCGTCGCCTCCGAGCCGTTCGACGACCATCCCGACTGGGAGGCCGTCCCCGACCACACCGTCCTGCACATCGACGCCAACGGTGTCGAGCTCATCGCCCACTGACCGGAGTACGCACCATGGCCGACCCCACCGCCACCGAGACCGCCCCCATCATCGTGGAGGTGTTCATGGGCGCCACCGACCTCGACGACGCGCTGCGGGCCGACGTCCGGGCCGGCCTCGAGGCGACGCCCAAGACCCTCCCCCCCAAGTGGTTCTACGACGACCGCGGATGCGAGCTGTTCGACGCCATCACCCGGCTGCCCGAGTACTACCCGACCGAGGCGGAGCGCACGATCCTGCTCGCCGAGGCCGCGAGCATCGTGGCCGCCTCGGGCGCCGACATCGTGGTCGAGCTGGGCTCCGGCACCTCCGACAAGACCCGGGTCCTGCTCGACGCGTTCACCGAGGCCGGTCAGCTCCGACGCTTCATCCCCTTCGAGATCACCGAGACGACCGTGCGGGCCGCGGCCGACGAGCTCGCCGTTCGCTACCCCGGGCGTCGAGATCCACGCCGTGGTGGGCGACTTCGAACGGCACCTCGGACGGATCCCCTCGGGGGGCCGGCGGATGGTGGCGTTCCTGGGCAGCACCATCGGCAACTTCGCCCCGGCCGAGCGCGCTCGGTTCCTGGCCGAGCTGGCCGCGGCGATGGCGCCCGGCGACAGCCTCCTGCTGGGGACCGACCTGGTGAAGGACGTCGGCCGGCTGGAGGCCGCCTACGACGACGCCGCCGGGGTCACCGCCGAGTTCAACCTCAACGTCCTGCGCGGTCATGAACCGCGAGCTGGGCGCCGACTTCGACCTCGACCCGCTTCGCCCACGTCGCCCGCTTCGACCCGACCGACGAGTGGATCGAGATGCGCCTGCGCTCGCTCGTCGACCAGACCGTCGTCATCGAGGACCTGGGCCTCACGGTCGACTTCGCCGCCGGCGAGGAGCTGCGCACCGAGATCAGCGCCAAGTTCCGGCGGGCCGGCGTCGAGGCCGAGCTGGCCGCCGCCGGTCTGCGCCTCGAGCGGTGGATGACCGACCCCGCCGGCGACTTCGCCCTCAGCCTCTCGGTCCTGCCCTGACCCGATGCGCCGCGGCGCCGGGTCCAGGACGAGATCTGCAGCGGGAACCACCGCAACGGTCGTTGCGCCTGCAGATTCCGGGTGAGGGCCCGCGGATTCAGCGGTCGCCGAAGATCGAGGCGTTGCGGCCGAACAGGGTCAGGGCCTGGCTGAGCGGGCACCAGGTCGCGCCGGTACTGACGATGGGTCTCCTCGACCGCTTCGCCGGCCTCGGCCCGGGCCCGGGCCAGTTCCTCGCGCAGGCGGGCGATCTCGTCCTCGAGCTCGAGCACCCGCTTCACCCCGGCCAGGTTGAGCCCGGCGTCGGTGAGCGCCTGGATGCGGCGCAGGAGGTTGATGTCGTCCTCGCTGTAGCGGCGGCTCCCGCCGCCGGTGCGCGCCGGTTCGACCAGGCCCTTGCGCTCGTAGATGCGCAGGGTCTGCGGATGGACGCCGGCCAGCTCGGCGGCGACCGAGATCACGTACACCGCTCGGGTGCGGGACGGGTCATCCATCATCGGCCTCCCTCCAGCGCTGTCGGCCTGACGGTCGTGCGGCGACCAGGACCATCATCGCTCAGACTCCGAGGTGGGCCCGGGGTGACTCGTCCGACGGCCTCGGCCAGGGCCTCGACGGCCTTGCGCTCCTCGGCCGTCAACTTGTTGGGCACCGCCACCTCGACGGTGACGAGCAGGTCACCGGTGCCCTTCTTGCGTCTCGACGCCCCGGCCCTTGACCCGGAACACGCGGCCCGAGTTGGTGCCGGCCGGCAGCTTGAGCGTCACCGGGGCTCCGTCGAGGGTGGGCACCTTGAGCTTGGTGCCCAACGCCGCCTCGGGGAACGTCACCGGCACCGTGAGGGTGAGGTTGCGCCCGTCGCGCCCGAAGATCGGGTCCGGGGTGACGTGGGCGATGACGTAGAGGTCCCCGGGAGGCCCGCCGTTGCGGCCCGGGCCGCCCCGGCCCTTGATGCGGATGCGCTGGCCGTCGTTGACGCCGGCGGGGATGCGCACCTTGACCTGACGGGGCCGGCGCTCGGCACCGGAGCCGTGGCACGTCGGGCACGGCTCGGACACCACCGTCCCCCGACCGCCGCACACCTGGCACGGCGCGCTGAACGAGAAGAAGCCCTGGTTGTCGTCGATGACGCCCCGTCCTCCGCAGTTGGCGCAGGCGCTGGGGGCGGTCCCGGGCTTGGCCCCGGAGCCGTGGCAGGTCGAGCACGCCGCCTCGGACACGAGGTTGATGGAGGTCTCCATCCCCCGCACGGCGTCGAGGAAGGCCAGGTGGATCTCGGCCTCGAGGTCGTCGCCCCGCTGGGGCCCGGGACCGCGACCGGGCCCGCCGCGCCGCGACGGCCGCCGCGGTTGAACAGGCCGCCGAGCAGGTCGTTGAGATCGGTGGCGCTGTAGGAGAAGTCGCCGGGCGCCGCCGCCCCGCCCGCCGGCCCCGAAGCCGCCGGGACCGAACCCGCCCATGGGACCGGCCCGGCGAACCTCGTCGTACTCGGCGCGGCGCTCTTCGTCGCCGACCACGTCGTAGGCGGCGGAGACGTCCTTGAACCGTTCCTCGGCCGTCGGGTTGTCCGGGTTGGCGTCGGGATGGAGCTCGCGGGCCAGCTTGCGGTAGGCCTTGGTGATCTCCTTCTGGCTCGCCGTCTCGGAGACCCCGAGGACCTTGTAGTAGTCCTTCTCGAACCATTCGCGCTGAGGCGCCAACGGCCTTGCCCCTCTACTCGTCAGCCCCGGACCTTGACCATGGCCGGGCGCAGGACGCGACCCTTCCACAGGTAGCCGGTGCGCAGGCTCTCGACGACGGTCGGCTCGCCGCCGTCGCCGGGTTCGTGGAGCACGGCCTCGTGCAGGGTCGGGTCGAAGGGCTGGCCCTCCGGGACCATCGGCTCGAGGCCCTCCTTGAGCAGGATCTCGAGCAGCATCTTCGAGATCGGGCCCGACATCGGCGGCGTCGTGGATGATGGCGGCGTCGCAGGCGTCGAGCACCGGCAGCAGCTGGCCGACCAGGTTCTCCGCGGCGCGCTCGCGGGTCTCGCTGTCCGCCTTGGCCGTGCGCTTGCGGTAGTTGTCGAACTCGGCCTTCACCCGCTGCAGGGCGTCGCGGTACTCGTCACGCTCCTGCTCGAGCGAGGAGACCGCCGCGCCGCCCGAGGTCGCCGTCGTCGAGGTCGACGTCGGCGTCGACGAGGAAGGCCTCCTCGACCGCGGCGAAGGCGTCGGCGACCGAGGCGTCGGTGGGGGCCCCGTCATCGGGGCCTCCCCCCGCGCCGCGGTCGTTCGGGTCGGCCATGTCAGCTGGCCTCGTCGTCGACGATCTCGGCGTCGACGACCTCGTCGTCGTCGGGAGCCGAGCTGGCGCCGGCCGAGCCGGCCGAGCCGCCGCCGCCGGCGGCGTCGGCCTGGGCGGCCTGCTCGTACAGCTTCTGGGTGAACTGCTGGCTGGCGTTCATCAGCAGCTCGGTGCTGGTCTTGATCGCCTCGAGGTCGCTGCCGGCGATGGCCGTCTTGAGATCGGCCAGCTTGTCCTCGACGGCCTGGCGCTCGTCGCCCGAGATCTTGTCGCCCTGCTCCTTGAGCAGCTTCTCGGTCTGGTACACGAGCGTGTCGGCGTTGTTGCGGACCTCGGCCTCTTCCTTGCGACGCTTGTCGTCCTCGGCGTGGGCCTCGGCGTCCTTGATCATCTGGTTGATGGCGTCCTTGTCGAGCGAGCTCTGACCGGTGATGGTCATCGACTGCTCCTTGGACGTGGCCCGGTCCTTGGCCGACACGTGCACGATGCCGTTGGCGTCGATGTCGAAGGTGACCTCGATCTGGGGCACGCCGCGGGGCGCGGGCGGCAGATCGACGAGCTGGAACTTGCCCAGCGTCTTGTTGTACTGCGCCATCTCGCGCTCGCCCTGCAGCACGTGGATCTCGACCGACGGCTGGTTGTCGTCGGCGGTGGTGAACACCTCGGTGCGCCGGGTGGGGATGGTGGTGTTGCGCTCGATGAGCCGGGTCATGACCCCGCCCTTGGTCTCGATGCCCAGCGACAGCGGGGTCACGTCGAGCAGCAGGATGTCCTTGACCTCGCCCTTGAGCACGCCGGCCTGGACGGCGGCGCCGATGGCCACGACCTCGTCGGGGTTGACCGACTTGTTGGGCTCGTTGCCGGTGAACTCCAGCACCATGTCGGCCACGGCCGGCATGCGGGTGGAGCCGCCCACCAGGATCACGTGGTCGATGTCGCCCTTGGCCAGACCCGGCGTCCTTGATGGCCTGCTCGAACGGGCTCTTGCACCGCTCGAGCAGATCGGCGGTGAGCTCCGTGAACTTGGCCCGGGTGAGCTGGTAGTCGAGGTGCAGCGGGCCCTCGTTGGTGGCCGTGATGAACGGGCAGGTTGATCTGGGTCTGCTGCACGGCCGACAGCTCGATCTTGGCCTTCTCGGCCGCCTCCTTGAGCCGCTGCAGCGCCATGTTGTCCTTGGACAGGTCGACGCCGTGGTCGCCCTTGAACGAGTCGACCAGCCAGTCGATGACGCGCTGGTCCCAGTCGTCGCCGCCGAGGTTGGTGTCGCCGTGGGTGGACTTGACCTCGAACACGCCGTCGCCGATCTCGAGGACCGACACGTCGAACGTGCCGCCGCCGAGGTCGAACACGAGGATGGTCTGGTCGCTGCCCTCCTTGTCGAGGCCGTAGGCGAGGGCCGCGGCGGTGGGCTCGTTGATGATGCGCAGCACCTCGAGGCCGGCGATCTGGCCGGCCTCCTTGGTGGCGGTGCGCTGGGCGTCGTCGAAGTACGCGGGCACGGTGATGACGGCCTGGGTGACGGTGTCGCCCAGGTAGGCCTCGGCGTCGCGCTTGAGCTTCATCAGCGTGCGGGCCGAGATCTCCTGCGAGGTGTAGTCCTTGCCGTCGATGTCGATCTTCCAGTTGGTGCCCATGTGGCGCTTGACCGACCGGATCGTGCGGTCGGGGTTGGTGATGGCCTGGCGCTTGGCCACCTCGCCGACGAGGACCTCGCCGTTCTTGGCGAAGGCGACGACCGACGGCGTGGTGCGCGAGCCCTCGGCGTTGGGGATGACGACCGGGTCGCCGCCCTCGAGGACGGAGACGACCGAGTTGGTGGTGCCGAGGTCGATACCGACGGCCTTGGGCATGGTGGTTCTCCTCATGCTGGGTGTACTGAGCGGGTGGGACGGTGCAAGCAGAACCTTGCGTTGCGGGCAAGTATAAAAGTTGAGTGCAGGAGTTATCAACTCGGTGCGGCGCCCTTCTTCGGCGGCGCGACCGGTGCCTCGGGACTACGGTCTCGGGCCATGAGCCACACCCTCGTCCTGCTGCGCCACGGCCAGAGCACCTGGAACCAGGAGAACCTCTTCACCGGCTGGTACGACGCCGACCTCACCGAGCAGGGCCGGGCCGAGGCCGTCGCCGGCGGGCCGGGCCATGGCCGAGGCCGGCGTGCACCCCGACGTCGTGCACACGTCGCTGCAGACCCGGGCCATCCGCACCGCCGACCTCGCCCTCGACGAGATGGGCCGCTGTGGCTGCCGGTGCGGCGCAGCTGGCGGCTCAACGAGCGCCACTACGGCGACCTCCAGGGCAAGGACAAGAAGCAGACCGCCGAGGAGTTCGGCGCCGACCAGGTGAAGATCTGGCGCCGCAGCTACGACATCCCGCCGCCGCCGCTCGACCTCGACGACGAGCGCCATCCCCGCTTCGATCCCCGCTACGCCGACCTGCCGCCCGACGTGCTGCCCGGTTCGGAGTGCCTCAAGGACGTCGTCGAGCGGATGCTGCCCTACTGGTACGACGGCATCGTCCCCGACCTGGCCGCCGGCCACACCGTGCTGGTCGCCGCCCACGGCAACAGCCTGCGGGCCCTGGTCAAGCACCTCGACGCCATCTCCGACGACGACATCGCCGAGCTGAACCTGCCCACCGGGGTGCCCATGCGCTTCGAGCTGGGCGACGACTTCCTCCCGGTGGAGCGGGGCCGGCCCATCGAGGAGCGCTACCTGGGCGACGCCGAGGCGGCCAAGGCGGCCGCCGAGGCCGTGGCCCGCCAGGCCGGCTGACCCCACCGCATCCCGGTGCCGGCCCGCCGCCTACGCCTGAACGTCGTCCAGGCCCGCCGCCTGGCCTACCGCGGCCAGCGGCTGTCGGGCCCCCGCGTCGGGCGCGACCGGGCCAGCCTGCTCGGCCTGGTGCGCGACCTCGGGTGCCTGCAGATCGACCCCATCTCGGTGGTGGCCCGCACCCAGCTGCTGGTGACCTGGAGCCGGGTCGGCCGTTTCAACCCGACCACGCTGCGCCGGCTGCAGGAGGTCGACCACCAGCTGTTCGAGTACTGGGCCCACGCCGCGTCGCTGGTGCCCACGTCCGACCTCCCCATCCACCGGTACCGGATGCGGCACGCCTTCGACCAGGGTCGGCTCGGTGCGCACCGCGCGGCTCCGCGACTGGCTGGCGACCAACGACGGCGTGCGCGCCGAGCTGCTCGCCACCCTCGACGCCCACGGCCCGCTGCGCACGCAGGACCTCGCCCAGTCTGGCGGTGCGCCCGTGGGCCAGCGGCGGGTGGTCCGACGACGAGACGGTGGCGATCCTGCTCGAGATGCTCACCGACACCGGCGAGGTGCTGGTGGCCCGGCGCGACGGCGGCATCCGCTGGTGGGACCTGGGCGAGCGCTGCCTGCCGCCCGGTGTGCCCGAGCGAGGAGCTGACCGAGGCCGAGGTCGTGCGCCGGGCCGCCGTGTCGCGCCGTGCGGGCCCTCGGCGTGGCCACCGCCGACCCAGATCAACCGGCACTTCACCCGCAACCGCTACCCCCACCTGGCTCGACCGGCTCCCGAGCTGGTGGGCGAGGGGAGCTCGTCCCGGCCACCGTCGAGGGGCTGAAGGGCACCTGGTACGTGCACGCCGACGACGCCGGCACGTCTCGACGACCTGACACCCGGCCCGCCTCACCCTGCTCTCGCCGTTCGACAACCTGATCTGCGACCGGGACCGCACCGAGGCCCTGTGGGGGTTCCGCTACCGGCTCGAGGTCTACACGCCGGTGGTCAAGCGCCAGTACGGCTACTACGTGCTGCCGGTGCTCGACGGCGATCGGCTGGTCGGTCGCATCGACGCCGCCCTCGACCCCAAGCGCAGCCTGCTGGAGGCCAAGTCCGTGCACGTCGAAGCGGGGGTTCGGGCGCTCGGTCCGGCGCACCGCCGCCATCCGGCGCCGCTTCGAGGACCTGGCCCGCTTCGTGGGCGCCGACGGCATCGACGACCCCACCGGCGGCCTGGCCTGAAGAACAACCGGTTTCGGCGCCGATTGTCGCGCGAGCGGAACAACTCGGGGGTCAGAAGCGAGCGGCCGGTCAGGCCTCGATGGCGGTGGTGGAGGTCTCGGCCTCGAGCAGGTAGCCCCGGGACCGCACCGTCTTGATGGACAGGTCGAGCGGCGCGATGCGGCGGCGCAGGCGCAGCACGTGGACGTCGAGGGCGTTGCGGCCCGGGGCTCCCTTGGGCCAGCCCGAACCGCGACAGCTGATCTCGGCTCACCACCGCCCCGTACCGCTCGATGAGCGCCGCCATGAGCCGGGCCTCCACCGGGGGGAGCGACACCCACCCGCCGGCGAAGCGGAGCAGCCCGTCGCGGTCCAGCGCCGGCGACTCCGATCGGTGGGCGGCGAAACGCACGCCGAGCGCATCGATGCGGGCCCGGACGTCGGCCTCGTCGGCCGGGACCCGGATCCAGTCCTCCAGGCAGTCGCTGGTGGGCGGGGCGGCCACGCCCCCTTCGACCAGCAGGAGCCGCAGCCGGCCTTCACCCTCGAGGCGCTCGCGACGCTCCTGTTCGAGCGGCCAGCGCAGCAGAACGACGTCCATCGGCGGAATGGTAGAGACGGAACGTTTCGTGACTGTTTCGCGTCGGTGAACTGTCGATCGAACGGGTGAACGATCGCATCTAGGCTCGGGCCCATGGCGAACCAATCGGAGTACCTGGACCAGCTGGCCACCGTTCCGCTGTTGCGCTCGTGCTCCAAGCGCGAGCTGGAGCGGGTCGCCCGGGCCGCCGACGAGGTCCATCTGGAGGCCGGCCGCATGGTGGTCGCAGGAGGGTCACGCCGGCAACGAGTGCTACGTGATCATCCGAGGCAACGCCACCGTGACCCGCGAGGGCAAGGTCGTCGCCACCATCGGCGCCGGGCGACCATTTCGGCGAGCTGGCCGTGCTCGACGGCGGGCCCCGCTCGGCCACGGTGACCGCCACCACCGAGCTCGACGTGCTCGTCATCGGGCGCCGGGAGTTCACTGCGCTGCTCGAGGACGTCCCCGGCCTCAACCACAAGGTGCTGGTGAACCTGGCCCAGTGGGTGCGCGACCTCGATGCCGAGGTCTACGGCTGAGCAGGGCTGGCCGCCGCCCAGTGCACCGAGCCGCGGGGCGCGACTACGTTCGGGGTCAGTATGAACGGCAAGCTCGGCAACGCACGCAAGCTCGTCCTCGGCATCGGCATCGCCTTTGCCATCGTGACCCTGCTGTCGGGTGTCTCCGGCTGGGTCTTCGAGGACAGCCAGGTCGACCACTCCTCCATGACCCGGGAGGTGTTCGACGGCATCCCCAAGTCGCTGGTGACGGCCTTCTACATCGTGATCCCGGTGCTCATCGTGTACGGGGCGGTCCTGTTCAGTCAGCGCACGAAGAACTGGGAGCGGGGGCGCCCCGACAACCGGGCCACCACGTCGGCCAACGTGAAGCGCCGGCTCAAGGACTTCCGGGCCGGCGTGTACATGCAGACCCTGCTGCGGGACCCGGCGGCCGGGATCATGCACTCGCTCATCTACTTCAGCTTCCTGGTGCTGCTGGCCGTCACCACCGTGCTGGAGATCAACCACCAGCTCCCCACCAGCCTCAAGTTCCTCCACGGCGGGGTGTACGAGGGCTACTCGCTGGTGGGCGACGTGGCCGGCGTCACCTTCCTCATCGGTGTGGTGTGGGCGCTGGTGCGCCGCTACATCCAGCGGCCGTACCGCATCCGCATCAAGACCAAGCCCGAGCACGCGGTGATCCTGGCCGTGTTCCTCAGCTTCGGGGTCACGGGCTTCCTCACCGAGGCCTACCGCATCGCCATCATGGGACGCCCGGCGTTCGAGAAGTGGTCGGTGGTCGGCTACCCGCTGTCCTATCTGATCCGCAACTCGTCGCACCTGGAGGGCTGGCACCAGGTCTGGTGGATCGTCCACGTGCTGACGTTCTGCGTCTTCCTCGCGATCCTGTCGGTGACGATGCTGCGCCACATGTTCACCTCACCGCTGAACATGTACCTGCGCGACCGGGAGCGGCCCAAGGGCGCCATGAAGCCGATGCCCAACCTGATGGAGACCGAGCTGGAGAGCTTCGGAGCGTCCACCATCGAGGACTTCACCTGGAAGCAGCTCCTCGACACCGACGCCTGCACCATGTGCGGCCGCTGCACGAGCGTGTGCCCCGCCCACGCCACCGGCAAGCCCCTCGATCCCCGGGAGATCGTGCTCAAGACGGGCGAGGTCATGGCCCGCACCGGCGACCCCAAGGTGTCGCCGCCCATCGGGGTCGACGCCGACATCGTGGTGACGGCCGACTCGGTGTTCGAGCGCATCACCCCCGAGGAGGTGTGGTCGTGTACGTCGTGCAAGGCCTGTGACGAGATCTGCCCCGTCAACATCGAGATCCTGGACAAGATCCTCGACATGCGGCGCTACCTGTCGCTGATGGAGTCGAACTTCCCCACCGAGCTGGGCAACGCCTACCGCTCCATGGAGAACTCGGGCAACCCCTGGGGCATGAGCCAGGCCGAGCGGGCCGACTGGGCCGACAAGCTCGAGGGCATCGAGATCGTGGACGGCAGCGACCCGTTCGAGGCGGAGTACCTCTACTGGGTGGGATGCGCCGGCTCGTTCGACGACAAGAACAAGAAGGTCACCACGGCCATGTCGAAGCTGATGCAGCGCGCCGGCATCTCCTTCGCCATCCTCGGCCCCTCCGAGATGTGCACCGGCGACCCGGCCCGGCGCTCGGGCAACGAGTACATCTTCCAGATGCTGGCCATGCAGAACATCGAGACGCTCAACGGCATGGGGGTCCGCAAGATCGTCACCCAGTGCCCCCACTGCTTCAACACGCTGCAGAACGAGTACCCGCAGCTGGGCGGCAACTACGAGGTGGTCCACCACAGCCAGTTCCTCGAGTGGCTCATCGACTCCAAGCAGCTCGACCTGTCCACTGCCGAGCTGGACGAGCGCATCGTGTACCACGACTCGTGCTACCTGGGCCGCCACAACGACGTCTACCTGGCGCCGCGCAACGTCATCGGCTCGCTGGCCGGCGTCGAGATCGTCGAGGCCTCCCGCAACGGGACGAAGGGCATGTGCTGCGGCGCCGGGGGTGCCCGCATGTGGATGGAGGAGTCCATCGGCAAGCAGGTGAACGTCGAGCGCTCCCAGGAGCTCATCGCCACCGGCGCCGGCCGTGTCGCCACCGCGTGCCCCTTCTGTTACATCATGATCGACGACGGAGTGAAGAGTCAGGGCATCGAGGAGGAGGACCTGAAGGTGGCCGACATCGCCATGCACCTCCTCGACGCCATCGAGCAGGGCGAACAGAAGAGCGAGCTCGTTGCTGAGACGGTCGAAGACTGATCGGGCGGCCGCGGCCGCCGCCGCCGACGCTCACCCCACCGCCCGCGGGGTGCTGGTGGTCAACGACGACCAGGCCGCCTGCGAGCTGCTGTGCCGCGTGATCGAGCAGACCGGGGCGCTGGCCGTTCGGGCCAACGACGGCGATGCCGCGGTCCGGGCCCTGAGCGAGACCGACGGGATCGGCGCCGTGGTGCTGGACTTCTCCAGCGGCACGGCCATGAGCTTCAGCGTGCTCGAGGCCATCCGTCAGCAGGCGGGGGAGGCCATGCCGGCCATCATGATGATCGCGGCCACCTCGGCCAACCGGCCCCTGGCGTTCGAGGCCGGCGTGGACGCGTTCCTCACCCGGCCGTTCCATGCCGATGAGTTCAGCGCGGCGGTGGCCGAGATGCTGGACCGGTCGCCGGCCGAGCGCGAGGCGCATCGCCAGCAGCAGAGCCTGGCCGGCCCCGCCCCGCAGGACCTCGAAGACTGACCCTGCCGCCGCGGGTGGACGTGGCCCCGAGCGGGTACAACTGGGGGCCACACCGAGGGGGTGATGCCGATGCCGTACAGCACCGGGCGAGTCGTGCACGATGCCGACGCCCACATCATGGAGACACCCGGCTGGTTGCGCGACCACGCCGACCCCGCCGTTCGCGACCGCATCAAGCCGTTGGCCTACCCGGGCGGCAACGAGTTGCGCCAGACCGGCGACCCGGGCGAGCAGCAGCGCGACCTCGACGCCGCCTTCGCCCGGCTGACCGAGCGGCACACCAGCGACGAGTACCGGGCGGTCGAGGAGACCGAGATCATGGCCCGGAAGAACTTCGCGGCGACGGGGTCGTTCCTGGCCGACGACCGACCCCGGGCCCTCGACCTGCTGGGGTTCTCCAGCCAGCTGGTGTTCAACACGTTCCACAACCGCCGACTGCATGACTGGGAGCACGGCGACGACCTCGACCTGGCGTACGGCGCAGCCCGTGCCCACAACCGGGGCATGATCGAGTTCTGCTGCGGTCGACCCCCGCCTGCTGGCCACCGCCTACGTGCCGCTGGCCGACTTCGAGCGGGCCGCGGCCATGGCCGACGAGGCCATCGCCATGGGCGCGGCGGCCCTGCTGGTGGCCTCGGGCTGCCCCCGGGGCCACTCCCCCAGCCACATCGGCCTGGACCCGGTGTGGGCCCGGGCCCAGGAGGCGGGCATCCCCGTCGTGTTCCATGTGGGGGGCACGGGCGACCTCATCGAGCCCGGCTACTTCCGCAACGGGTTGCCGGTCCCGCCCGACTTCCACGGCGGTGAGGAGAACTTCCGGTCGGTCGACTACCTGGGCATTCCCCGACCGGTCGAGCAGACGCTGGCCACGATGATCTTCGACGGCGTGCTCGATCGCTTCAGTGACCTGCGCTTCGGGGTCATCGAGCAGGGCGCCATCTGGGTGCCGTCGTGGATGCGCCAGATGGAGGCCGCCTTCGAGGCCTTCGCCCGCCACGAGGAGCGCCTGCGGGCACTGTCGATGCGACCCAGCGACTACGTCCGCCGCCAGATCCGAGCCACGCCGTACCCGACCGAGGACGTGGGCTGGATCACCGACCAGGCCGGCCCCGAGATCTGCCTGTTCTCGTCGGACTACCCGCACGTCGAGGGCGGCCGGCGACCCATCGAGCGGTTCGAGGCCTCGCTGGGGGATGCGTCGGAGGAGGTGCGGCGCCGGTTCTACGAAACCAACTTCCTCGACCTGATGGGCACCGCCGCCCTGGCCCTGACCAGCTAGGAACCGGCCTGCGATGATCGCCCTTGACCGTATGGTCGGTTTTGACCGACCATACGGGAATGACCGACCAATCGGCTCCTGACGAGCCCGGCGACCCGGCCGGCGGCTCCGGCCCGGACTACGACCTCGACGACGTGATCGTGCTCGAGTCGCCCGAGCAGTTCCGGGCCATCGGCGATCCGCTGCGATTCGAGCTGCTCGGCCTGCTCTCCGAGCGGGCGGCCACCACCAGCCAGTTGGCCACGGCGCTGGGGCGGCCCAAGGGCACGGTCGGCCATCACCTGAACGTGCTCGCCGAGGCCGGTCTGGTGCGCGTGGTGCGCACCCGGCAGGTGCGGGCCTTGACGGAGAAGTACTACGGGCGGGTTGCCCGCCGGTCGGTGGTGGGCGACGAGCACGCTCACAACGTGGCCGAGATGGTGCTGCGCCAGGCTCTCAGCGAGGTGGGCGGCTCCAGCCCCGACCCGGCGGTGACCTCGGTCGGGCTCAGCCACCTCCGCCTCGACGCCGCCCAGGCCGAGGCCTACGGCCAGCGACTGAGCGCGCTGCACGACGAGTTCATGGCCGAGTCGCCGGCGCCCGGCGCGCCGGTCTTCGGCCTCGTCACCGGCCTCTACCCCACCACCTGGCGGGCCCTCGACGAGGAGCACCCGTGAACCGGGCGCTCGACAGCCGCTTCTGGCGCATCTGGGTGGCGTCAGCCGTCTCCACCCTGGGCGACGGTGTCCGCACCGCCGCCCTGCCGCTGCTCGCCGCCACCTTGACCCGCGATCCCATCAGCATCGCCGCCGTGTCGGTGGCCCAGGGCCTGCCGTGGGCCCTCTTCGCGCTCTTGAGCGGCGCCCTCGTCGACCGGCTCGACCGCCGGCTGATCATGGGGTACACGGATCTGTTCCGGTGCGTCGTGACCGGCATCCTGGTGGTCATCGTGGCCACCGACCACACCTCGGTGGCGGCGCTGTGCGTGGTGGCGTTCTGCCTGGGCTCGGCCGAGACCATGTTCGACAACGCGTCGCAGGCCATCCTCCCGGCGGTCGTCGAGCGCCCGTCGCTGGAGCTGGCCAACAGCCGCCTGCAGTCGGTCGAGATCGTGACCCGGGATTTCGTCGGGCCGCCCTTCGGCGCCCTGCTCTTCGGCCTGGCCGCCCTCACCCCCTTCGCGTTGGACAGCGCCTCGTTCGGCGTGGCCGCCGTGCTCGTGCTCACGCTGTCGGGTTCGTTCCGGGTGGAGCGCAGCGGTCCGCCGACCCGGATCCGCACCGACATCGCCGAGGGGTTGCGCTGGCTGTGGCACCACCGGCTCATCCGCACGCTGGCCATCATGTTGGCCGTCTGGAACCTGGTGTCAGCCGCCACCATGGCCGTGTTCGTGCTCTTCGCCCTCGAGGAGCTGGGCACCACCCGCACCGGCTACGGCCTGTTGTTCACCGCGTGGGCGGTGGGCGGCCTCCTGGGCAGCTTCGTGGCCACCCGGGTCATCGCCCGACTAGGCCACGCCCGGTCCCTGCTCACCGCGGTGGTGGTCGGGGCGCTCTCCTACACCGGCATGATCTTCGTCTCGAACCCATTGCTGGCCGGTGGCCTGTTCATGATGGAGGGGGTGGTGGTGGTGATCTGGAACGTCATCACCGTGTCCGCCCGCCAGGCCATGGTGCCGCCCGAGCTGTTCGGTCGGGTCAACAGCGTCTACCGGTTCGTGGGCTGGGGCGTGATCCCCATCGGCGCCCTCCTCGGCGGGGTGGTGGCGCAGGCGTTCGGCCTGCGGGCCCCGTTCGTGATCGCCGCGGCCACCCTGGTGGTGCTCGTGTTGTGGTCACGGCGCATCGTCACCCGGGCCGCGTTCGACACCGCCTTCGACCAGGGCGGCCCGGTGGACGTCGACCTGCTCCAGGTCCTGGACGAGAACGACGCCCCACCCCCGTGAGCTTCTCCGCCCTTCCCGTTTCGGCGCCGATCTCCCGCGCTGACCGCGGGGAACCGGGGGCCGGAACGGCGGGGAGCCGATTCGTCAGTCGGTGATGAAGTTCTCCCAGTAGCGGCTGGGGCGCGGGCCCCGCTGGCCCTGGTACTTCGAGCCGACCTCGGCCGAGCCGTAGGGCACGTCAGCCGGAGTGGTCATGCGGATGAAGGAGATCTGCCCGATCTTCATGCCGGGGTACAAGGTGATGGGCAGGTTGGCCACGTTGGACAGCTCCAGGGTGAGCTGCCCGTCCCAGCCGGCGTCCACGAAGCCGGCCGTCGAGTGGATCAGCAGGCCGAGGCGGCCGAGGCTGGACTTGCCCTCCAGCCGGGCCACGAGATCGGTGGGCAGGGCGACGCGCTCGAGGGTGGATCCGAGCACGAACTCACCGGGGTGGAGCATGAAGGTGTCCTCCTCGGCGATCTCGACCAGCTCGGTGAGATCCTCGAGGTTCTGCTTCACGTCGATGTGGCCCATGGTGTGGTTGCGGAACACCCGGAAGTAGCGGTCGATGTGGAGGTCGACCGACGACGGCTGGATGCTCTTGGGCAGCAGCGGGTCGATGACGATGCGCCCGGCCTCGAGCTCTTCGCGAATGGTGCGGTCGGAGAGAATCACGGCGGGGAGGCTAGTGCAGGCACCAGCGGGGAACGCCCGGATGGCGGGACCCCGGACCACGGCTAATGTGACGGCGCTCTGCGGGTGTAGTTCAGCGGCAGAACATCAGCTTCCCAAGCTGAGAACGCGGGTTCGATTCCCGTCACCCGCTCTCGATTTGGCCGTGCCTCCTCGATTGCGAACAGAGAGTCAACGCGGCGGCAATTCCTACCCACCGGTGCCCTTTGCGGGTGGTTGACCCGCGTCGAGAGCTCGAACGACCCGATTGTCGGGGATCAGCCAGATGATGGCCACGGCGACGATGAGACCGATGCCGATCCAGGGCGAGATGAGCGACAGTGGGAGCGCCGCGAGGTAGAGCGCGAGGGACAGCTTTCCCTTGCCGTCTCGTCCGAGGGCGGTCGCCAGCGGGCTGTCGCTCGAGTGAATCCGCAACAAGCTTCTCGTCATGGCCGTATAGCTGATCGCGCACGACAACTGGACACCGATGTAGAAGATCACCGGGGCGAGCTCGCCTGGGTGCTCGCCGAACCAGGCCGTGGCGAAAGGGACGAGTGACGAGGCAGAAGAGAAGGGCCATGTTCGACCACATCACCGCTGCCATCGATGCGCTCGACGACATGGAAGAGGTGGTGGTGGTTGTTCCAGTAGATCGCGACGAGCACGAAGCTCAACAGGTAGGCGAGGAACTTCGGGATCATCGGCTGGAGGCCGTCGAAACCGGCGCCGTCGGGCGGGCGCAGCTCCAAGACCATGATGGTGATGATGATGGCGATGACGCCGTCGCTGAACGCCTCGAGTCGCTTTGGAGTCATCGAGCCACGGTACTGATCGGGAGACGGTCCATGCCGGGTCGGTCAGCCGCCGGGCGAAGGAGGCGCTGGGTACGCCGAGGCGGTGGACGCGCCGATCGTTCGGACGTGGTGGATCGTTTCCATCCGGTACTGCGTGCGTGCCTGTCTGCGAGGCGAGTCGGCGTGACCGCCCGCCGCCCGCCCATCTCAAACGGTCGGCTACGGGCGGGGCGGACGCCGTTTGGCCTTCGGGGTCCCTGGTGATGGCTGTTGTCGCTCGCGCAGCTCAGCTACTTCGCGTTCGAGCTCGACGATGCGCGCGACGGCGTTGACAGAGATGCCGTCATTGGCCATGTCGATGGCGCGAGCGATCGCGGCGATGTCGTTTCGCGAGTAGCGCCGCTGGTTGCCGGCGTTGCGTTCGATGTTGGCGATGCCGGCCGCTTCGTAGCGGCGAACGACTTGGGTGTCGACGTTCAGCAGGTCCGCGACGACCGCGATCGCGTACAGGGGCTCGGCTGGATCCTGGAGGCGCGCTTCCCACGCTCGTTTGGACACGCTCTCAGTATTCACCTATTTCAGACACTCTGCACATATATCCTATGTACGGCTTGACAGCTATCCTTCCAGCTTCAGGCGTTCCCCCGAGGTCAGTCGGCGGCGTTGTCATCTTCGAGGTCGATGTTGAACGCTTCGTAGTAGGCGTCGTAGATGAGGTCGGACTCCCGGGCGCGTTGATGATGCAACGCGTTGAGCAGCCAGGCGAGGCGCTGGCGGATGTCCGCGAAGTCGGTCGGCTCGTCGCCCTCGGGGAGCTCCTGGCGGATTGCGGCGATCGATTCGCGGAGCTGGCGATACTGGGTTCGAACCCCGCGAACCCTGGTGCGGAGGCGAGGTTGGGTTCGCTTGATGTCCGACAGGAGACTGTCGGGCTCCTCGGCGTTCGCGTACTCCTGTGCGGTTGCCTCGTCGAGCACCGCAAGTGCCGCGATGACCCCGTCGCGCCATTGCCGTTCGCGTCTCGGCGCAGCCTCGCCGAGCGCAGCCTCGAGACGGTGGATGGCGGCGAGCGTGCGGTCCTGATCCGCTGAGCGCTCGTCGAGTCCCGCTCGCTGTGACGGTGTGAACCCTGGTCTTCCCTCCATTGTCGATCACCTCCCGGTGGGCCCGACCGATCCGTCGACCGGCCGCCGTCACGTCAGCTCGGTGCGACCTCGGCTCTTGCATGGAACCTATGTCTTGGTTATAAGGATCCTATGGCACTGATGTCAAGAAAGGAGAGCTGCCATGTTGATGCGTACCGACCAGTTCCGTGATTTCGACCGTCTCGTCCAGCAGATCGCGGGGACCCCGTCACGACCGGCGGTGATGCCGATGGACGCCTACCGCAATCGCGACACGTTCCTCGTGCAGTTCGATCTGCCGGGCGTCGATGCCGACTCGATCGATCTCACCGTCGAGAAGAACGTGCTCACCGTGCACGCCGAGCGGACGCGGCCCGCCAGCGGCGACGACGTCGAGATGGTCGCGGCGGAGCGTCCCCAGGGAACGTTCAGCCGGCAGTTGTTCCTGGGCGACACGCTCGACACCGACGGCATCGAAGCGGACTACCAGGCCGGCGTGTTGACGCTGCGGATCCCGATCTCCGAACGAGCCAAGCCCCGCAAGGTCCAGATCAACAACCACGACGAGGGCCGCGTCGCCATCGACGCGTGAGCTCCACGATGAGACGCAGTTGACCGACGGTCGTTCCTCCCCCGCAGAAGCGGGACGAGGTCACGAGAG
The DNA here is from genome assembly GCA_963726905.1 of uncultured Microthrixaceae bacterium. Classification (GTDB taxonomy): domain Bacteria; phylum Actinomycetota; class Acidimicrobiia; order Acidimicrobiales; family Acidimicrobilacustridaceae; genus UBA4742. The sequence continues at coordinate 607,662 of CAVSDZ010000004.1, read as the reverse complement.
CGCGGCCAGCATCGGCTCGATCGTGGGCAGGTTGAAGTAGTCGCGCCACAGGGTGATTCGGCCGTCGTGGACCTCCCACATGCCCGTGACCGGCAACTCGAGCCAGCCGTCGGCCAGGTGATGGCGGTCGAGTCGCTCGATGAACACGACGGGACCGGCGGTCGCCTCGTGGAGTACGACGAACTCGTTCTCGACGGTGGGAGCGAAGAAGGGCTCGAGGAGTCCACGCACTGCGTCGGGGCCGTGGACCTTGAAGTCGGGCATCGGGACGTTGTCGTACTCGCAGTCGTCGGACAGATAGGCCATCGCGGTCTCGAAGTCCTTCTGCTCGATCGCGGCGACGAAGGCCTTGACGACGTCGATGGGGGCCTGGGGGCTCGTGCTCATGGGAGCGTCTCCTCTACTGTAGTGATGACTACATATGTAGCATGAACTACGGTTTCTTGTCGACGCAAGCGTCAACGGATGACGCCGAGCTCCTTCGCCGCCCGATCAGCGACGTCGGGTCCGGCGATCCGCCGAAGCAACAGGAGCCCGTCGAGCTGAGCCACGGCGGCTGCTGCCTTCCGGCCCCGCGTGGCGGCGCTGCCGCCCTTGACCCGGGGAGTCAGCCACTCGATCCAGCCCTGCACCAGGGCAGGCCCGAAGTCGACGTAAGGGGAGGCTCCCGCGCTGGCCAGACCGACGATCTCGAAGTAGAGCGCGAAGATGCGGTCGGCGGACGGCGTGGTCAGGACTGGCCAGGCGCGCGACAGCAACTCGGTGCTGGGCAGGGCTTGCTCGCCGAACGCGTCGTCGAGCAGGGCCTGGAGATCGGCGCCGAGGGCGACGGCCACTGCGGTGATGAGCACGGCCTTGGTCTCGAAGTAGTAGACGACCGTGCGGTCGCTGATACCCAGCCGGTCGCCCACGCTCTTGAAGGTGACGGCGGCGATACCAAGCTCGAGCGCTACCTCGATCGCGCCCTGAAGGAGATCCTCGCGCGAGTGTCGATAGCCCACGGCGCGAGCGTAGCGTCGGCTACAGACACGATCGGTTGTGGTCGACGTGGGCCCTGGCGGGTCCGAACGGGCCGGCCGTGACGATCTGGGACAGCAGGCGGCCGACATGTGCGCGGTCGCAACCCTGATCTCGATTGTCGTCACCCTGCTCCAATCCAGTCAGAGGCTCAGCGGTAGCTCGCGTCGTAGGTGTCGTGCCGATGGAACCAGGACATGTCCCCTTCGTTCCTACCCAGCGGGGCCCGATCGAGCCAGTGCCACATGTTCCACACGGCGTCCACACCGCGCCCGTAGCTCGAATAGGTGTGGAACACGACGCCGTCGTCCAGCGCGAACGCGCTCATCCCGTGCAGGTCGGAAGGCGCGCTGGGCGGGATCGGGCTGCGTCTCGAGCATCGGGCGGTAGTTGTAGGTCTGTCCGGCGGCCACGAGCTCGGGCGTGAACGAGACGTCGAAGTCGAAGTTGAAGTTGCTCGGCGCCGACGATGCCCACGGGAAGCTCCAGCCCATGCGGTCGGCATAGGCGACGAGCTTGTCGAGCGGGGCGCGCGAGACGGCCGTGAAGGCGACATCGTGGTTCTGCAGGTGAAGATGGGTCTGGTTGAACCCGTCGGCCACCGACGAGCAGCTCGGGCAGCCCTCCGCCCAGTCGGGGCCGAACATGAAGTGGTACACGATGAGCTGCGAGCGGCCGCGGAAGAGATCGCTCAGGGAGGCCTCGCCGTCGGTCGTGTCGAACCGGTAGTCCTCGTCGACCCGCACCCACGGCAGGGCGAGGCGTTGGCGAGTGACCTCGTCGCCCTGGCGGGACAAGTCCTTCTCGGCTCGGAGGAGCTCGAGGCGAGCGTCGAGCCATTCCTCTCGGGTGCCCGTGGTGTGGTTGGTCATCGGTCATTTCCCCCTCTGTCACGTCGAGAGCCGCTGCACCGCGGGTGCGGGAACGTGGCGCAGCCGCCGGTTCCACTCTGTCGCTCCCGCGACGCCGTGGAAAGGGGCACCGATGGCCCAGTACATCCAGCGAGCCGGGCCGCAGGTCGATGAGCGACCTCGACACGGTCTTGAGGACCAAGGGCCCTGCCCTGCCGGGTCGGCATCCCGGACAATGGCTGTGCTCCTGGTGGCCAAGCGAGGACGGTCCGCTGTGGCGATGTCGATTCCCTTCTCCGGACATCTCGGTCGCGATCTGCGGGCCAGTGCGTTGCGCGACGCCGCCGAGGTGGTCCCGGCGGGGTCTGAGCGCGAGACGGGCGCAGTGACGGAGTCGGACCTCGCCGGCCTCCCGGAGCCGGCCCGCCGCTACCTGGGCTTCATGGGCGTGGTCGGTCGGGGTCGGGACTGGAGCTTCCTCGTTCGCTTCTCGGGCCGGTTCAAGCGACCAGGCCAGCCGTGGATGCCGTGCCAGGCATGGCAGTACAACACCAACACGCCGATCACCCGCGCCTTCCACATGCGCATCGACTTCGCTCGCGTCATCCCCATGGTCGGACGAGACACCTACATCGCCGGCCGCGGCGCCATGCACGGCAGCCTGCTCGGACTGGTGACCGTGGCCGACGGGTCCGGTCCCGAGCTCGATCTCGGCGAACTCGTCACCTACCTCAACGATGCGGTTCTCCTCGCCCCATCGATGCTGCTGGACGGGTCCTGCACCTGGAGCGCCGTGGACGACGAGTCCTTCGCCCTCGAGCTCACCGACGGGCCCAACCGGGTGACGGCCCGGGTCTTCGTCAACCCGGACGGGTCGGTGCGGGACTTCGCCACTGACGACCGCTGGTACGACGGACCTGACGGCCTCGTCCGCGCCCACTGGACCACACCAGTCAGCGGTTGGACCCAGGTCGACGGGCGCCCGTGGCCGACCGGCGCAAAGGCCGTGTGGCATCTGCCCGACGGACCGCTCACCTACATCGAAGGGACCTTCGTGGCCGGGAGCATCGCTCGGAACGTCCTGCCCGAGGTCTTCGTCGTCCAAGGCCAGGACGCCGACCGGATCGAACGATGATCCGCCGACCCCGTCGCCGGGCGGGGCGCTGACGACGCCCACGACCACACGGCAACGGCGACCGACGCCCACCGGCGCGCAGCTCCGCCACGAGGTGCTCACGGTGGCGGCCGACCTTCCCCGCTTCGTGTCATCGCCCTTCTACCGGCACTGGCACCAACGATGGGGCGCGACCGACGAGGAGATCGCCATGGCCATGCCCGGCGACGACGTGATCACCGACCCTTCCGCCCAGGCCACCCGCGCCGTGACCATCCACGCGCCCGCCGAGGACGTGTGGCGATGGCTCGTCCAGGTCGGTTGCCTGCGGGCCGGCTGGTACAGCAACGACCTGCTGGACAACCTCGCCCACCCCAGCGCCGAGTCGATCCTTCCCGAGTTCCAGGACATCGAGATCGGCCAGTGGGTACCGATGTCGCCCACCGTCTCCGACACGACCGCGTTCAGGGTCGCCGGCTTCGAGCCGAACCGGTGGATGATCTGGCAGCAGCCCGCCAGCACCTGGGTGTGGACCCTCACCCCGCAGCCGAACGGCGACACCCGACTCGTCACCCGCCTGCGCAACCACTACGACTGGGGCCACCCGGGCGCGACCCTGCTCTCGATGTTCCTGTTCGAGTTCGGCGACTTCGCCATGATGCGCCGCATGCTGCTGGGCATCAAGCATCGCGCCGAGACCGCCGCCACCGGGCCCGCCTGATCCGCCTTGGCTCCGGCGGTGTCGAATCGGGCCGCGGCCGTTCGTAGAAGAGTGGAGCGGCCGCCGCCGGGGCGGCCGGTGACCGGAGGAACCCACCCATGAGAACCCTGATCGTGAGCGAGTTCGTGACCCTCGACGGCGTGATGGAGGCACCCGGCGGCGAGCCGACCCACCCCCACAGCGGCTGGGCGATCGACTACCAGGGCCAGGAGCAGATGCAGTACAAGTTCGACGAGGTCATGGCCGGCGAGACCCTGCTCATCGGGCGGGTGACGTACGAGTCCTTCGCCGGTGCGTGGCCCGAACGCGAAGGACCGTTCGCCGATCAGATGAACGCGATGGAGAAGGTCGTCGTCTCGTCCACTCTGACCAGCCCCGAATGGCACAACACGACAGTCCTCACCGGCGATGTCGTCGGCGGAGTCACCGAGCTCAAGCAGCGCGAGGGCGGGCCGATCCTGGTGGCCGGGAGCAAGACCCTGGTGGACACCCTCCTCGACCACGACCTGGTCGACGAACTGCGCCTGATGGTGTTCCCCGTCACCATCGGCGCCGGCCTGCGGATGTTCAGCGACACCGTCAAGAAGACCCCGTGGCGACTGACCGACACCGTGCTGTTCGCCTCCGGTGTGCGAGCCGACACCTACCAGCCCGCCTGAGGGTCAATGGCGTCCAGCCATCAGAACGGGGCGAGGACGTCATCCACCGTCCGTGGACGTGAGGCCGCGGGTCCGGGGCGTAGGGTCAACGTGTGAACGAGGCCGCTCCGGAGCCAGCGACGACAAGAGGTCCCCGCCGCCGCCAGGTGCTGGCGACGCAGATCAGGCGGCTGGTGGCGGCGATCCGCGACGGCGATGAGCAGACGGTGCAGAACGCCGTCATCGCCCTGTCCGAATCCCGGCGCCTCTTCGCCCCCCTCGCCATGGTGGTGGGCGCGTTCGTGATGCTGTTCGACGGGATCAAGTTGCTGGTGACCAACTGGCGGCTCACCGCGGTGCAGGTGCTACCGGCCATGTGGATCTGGCTGGCCATGCTCAACCTCAAGGCGCACGCCCTGCACGGCCTGGAGTTCGTCGGCTGGCACGGGCCCGCGGCACTGGCGCTGGCCGTGGCCATCACCGCCATCACCGCCGCCAGCTTCTACCTCAACGCGGTGTTCGCTTTCGCCATCGGCAGCCCGGGCCCGCCTCACCTGGGCCCGGCGTTCGCCCGGGCCCGGTCGCATGCCAGGGTCATCCTCGGGTGGGGTTCACTGGTGGGCTTCGCCCTCGCCGTCGCCAGCCTCATCGCTCCCCGCCTCGGCAAGGGGTGGTTCGCCGTGACCATGAGCATCGTGGTCGGCGCCATGATGTTCTGCTACGTCGCCATCCCCTCCCGACTCCTGGGCGTGAAGAAGGACACCAGCTACTCGCGACGCGACAAGTTGGCCGCCTCCGCCATGGGTGGCGCTCTGGGCGCCATCATCTGCACGCCCCCCTACGTCATCGGTCGCATCGGCATCCTCATGCTCGGGTCCAAGCCGTTGTTCGTGCCCGGGGTGATCCTGCTGGCTCTGGGTTTCACCCTCCAGGCCGGCGCCACCGGGTCGGTCAAGGCCATCAAGATGAGCGCCAAGCTCGCCGCCGGCCGCACCCTCGACTCGATCGAAGCCCCCGCCGCCGGTCAGGAGATCCACGCATGATCCGCCGCCTCATCGATCTCGTGCGCTTCCCGCCCCCCTATGAAGGCCCGATCCTGGCCGGGCCCATCGACGGAGCTGCCTATCTGGTGGGATGGACCCTCACCTTCGCCCACCTGGCCCTCGGGGCGTCCGTGCTCGTCCTCGGCCTCGACCGGCCCTGGCCCGTGGTCTCGAGTGTGACGTCCGTCGTCGGCACGCTGCTGTTCATCTCCATCGTGATCGTCATCCATCGTCGCCTGGACGAAGGGGAGCGTCGCGGCCTGCCCCGCGACATCGTGTGGCAATGGTGGCTCGGCCCCTGGGATGCCGTCGGTCGCCTGGTCTGGCTGCCGGTGCGGCTCCCCGAGGCGGTGCGGGCCATCCGACAGCGCGAGCGGATCACGGAGGCCTGAGCCCAGGCTCCTCGTCCTTCCCGATGGACGGCGTTCTACAGTGGACGCAGGCAATGCCTGGGAGTGACTGCATGACGTCGAAGGGGTCGAGGGCGGGCGCGCCGGCGGCCGAGCCCTCTCCGATCGACCGGGTCTCCGCTGACGACCTGGTGTCGCTGGCCACCGACGTCGGCGCGTCACCGATGCAGGTCGGGGCCGTCCTGGTGCTCGAGCCGGGAGCGGACATCGACGCCGGCGCGCTCTCGGCCGCGGTCGCCGAGCGCATCCGGGCCGTTCCCCGCCTGCGCCAGCGCCTCGACGCCACACCGCCGGGCTGTGGCCGTCCGGTGTGGGTGGACGACAGCCACTTCGACATCGACGAGCACGTCCGAGCCGTCCGCTGCCCTGCCCCCGGAGACGAGGAGGCCCTCCTGAAGGTGGCCGCCCAGGTCATCACCACCCGGCTCCCCATGGACCGGCCGCTGTGGCGCATGGCGGTCGTGTCGGGGCTCGAGCAGGGTCGAAGCGCCCTGATCGTCGCCTTCCACCACGTGCTGGCCGACGGGATCGGCGGTTTGGCGGTGTTGGCCAACCTGGTCGACGGCACCACGACCGAGCCGGCCGACGAGCCCGGGCCCGGCGCCGGGTTCCCCCGGCCGGCGCCTGATGTGGGGGCCTTGGCGCTCGACGCCGCCCGCACCCGGCTCACGTCGGTGGCTCATCTGCCCGCATCGCTGCGCCGGATCGGAGCGGCCCTCACCCAGCTCCGACCGGCGGCCACCAGCCACGCCCCCCGATGCTCGCTCAACCAGCCCACCGGACAACGCCGACGGTTCGTGGTCGTGCGCGCCGACCTCGACGGCATCCGCGACGCCGCCCATGCCCACGGCGCCACCGTCAACGACATCGTGCTCGCCGCGGTGTCCGTCGCCCTGGGAACGCTCCTGCACGGGCGGGGTGAGACGGTCGACCGGTTCGTCGTCTCCGTCCCCGTGTCGGCCCGCCAACACGCCAGCGCCACCGAGTTGGGCAACCAGAGCGGGGTGATCCCGATCGCGCTCCCGACCTCCGGGCGAAGCGACGAACGCATCGCCGCCATCGCCGCCGCCACCCGGGCGGCCAAGCAGACCCCGGGCGGGGCCTCCACCGCCGTGCTCGGACCTGTGTTCCGCCTCCTCGCCCGGCTCGGCATCTTCCGATGGTTCATCGACCACCAGCACCTCGTCCACACGTTCGTCACGAACCTGCGCGGTCCCGACGAGCGGCTCAGCTTCCTCGGCGCCACGGTGCTCGACGTCATCGCCATCGCCGGGGTCGCCGGCAACGTCACCCTCTCCTTCGCGGTGCTCTCCTACGCCGGCGCCCTCGACATCACGCTGATCGCCGATCCCGACGCCTGCCCCGATCTGGACGTGCTCGCCGCCGCCCTCCGCCACGAACTGGACGAGCTGATCGGTGGCTCCGAGGTCGGGCCCGGCTGAGCAGTCAACCGGTCTCGACGTCGAACGCCTCGGCCAGCCCACCGAACATCCACGCGTCGCTCGGGGTGACGTCGGGACGCACCGTCCGGCGGAAGCTCAGGCCCTCCACCAGATCCACGGCCGGGCCGGTCAGGCAGGGGGGCGCCGTCGCACCTCCCGGCCGCACGACGACCGTCGCGCCCACGTCCACGGCCAGGCTCACCTCGGGATCGGTGGCCTGGACGGCGAACGCGCCGGTGCGGACCGACCCGCCGGCGGCCAGGAAGGCAGGGCTGAGGGCAGCGGCATAGGCCAGGCAGAGGGCCACCTCGTCCGGCTCGACGACCGGGTCCAGGCCGAGGGGAAGGACGATGTCGCGCTCGTGGACCCACGAATCCCAGAGGGCGTGGGCGACCATGGCGCACAGCGGGATGTGGCCGGGCGGACCTTCGGCCGTCACCAGCCACTCGGCCTCGCCCATGTCGGCCAGGGCGTCGGCCATGGCCTGATTGGTCTCGCGGAACTGGACCAGGGTCTCGGCCGCCGACTGCTGGCGAACGGCATCCACCATCAGGGCCGGCGTGGCCACCGGGTCGAAGGTGGCGAGGTACCGCGTCGGCGCACCCTGGCGACCGCTGACGATCGAGATCGCCCAGAACTGGTTGGTGCCCACCAGATGGGCGATGACGTCCTGTACCGACCAGCCCTGGCAACGGCTGGCGGTGCGCCACTGCTCCTCGTCGAGGCCACCCAGCACCGCGGCGAGGCGCTCGCGCTGACGCATCAGCGGGACGGCCGGGTCGCCCACCGGCAGCTCCCAGCGCAGGAGCTCGGGACCGTCGTAGCGAGGGGTCAGCTGCACGACCCGGACCGTAGCCGCGGCCCCGTCCGTTCCGGCGTCCCTGGTGTCGGTGGGGGCAGTGCTGAGGGACGCCAGGACGGGGAGGCCATGGCCGTGACTACCATGCCGCCATGAGCGACTCGACAGACGTGGTCACCGTCGAGCGGGTCATTCCCGCACCACCCGAGGCCATCTTCGCCCTGATCTCGGACCCGGCCCGGCACCGTGAGATCGACGGGTCGGGCTCCGTGAGGGATCCGAAGGGCCGCAGCGAGCCGCTCGAGATGGGCAGCCGGTTCGGGATGTCCATGAAGATCGGCGTGCCCTATTCGATGGTGAGCACCGTGATCGAGTACGAGCCCGATCGACGCCTGGCGTGGCAGACGCGGGGCCCGACCGCCATAGGTCAGTACTTCGGCGGCCGGATCTGGCGTTATGAGCTCGAGCCGGTGGAGGGCGGCACCCGGGTGCGCGAGAGCTGGGACATCACCCAGGAGTCCCCGTTCACGAAGCCCGTCGTCCGAACAATGGCCGCCTCCACCCGCAAGAGCATGGCGGCCACCCTCGAACGGATCGAAGCGGTGGTGTCGGGGCCAGCCGACTGAGGGCGTGGCCAGCCGTCAGCTCGTCATGCCACCGAGGCCGACCAGGCCCCGGGCCAGCTCGATCTCGCCCATGTGGCGCAGGCCGTGCTGGTAGAGCCAGCACTCGAAGCCGTCGAGCACGGTGACGCCCTCGGGTCCGGCGACGCGGGCGCTGTAGGTGCTGGCCACCTGGGCGCGGGAACGGCCGGGCGATGATGACCCGGGTGAAGTCGGCCGGGTCCATCTCGGCCAGGTAGGCCTCGGTCCGGTCGAACACCGTCCGCTGGTAGCGCTTGAACGCCTCGTAGTCGCCGACGCGTTGGTGCTCCATCTCGGCGACCGTGCGCTCCTTGCCGTGGTCGTTGATGGCCATGCGCACCTGGGCCTGCCACTCGTCGCCCCAGATGGGAGGGATGCCGGTGATGAACATGAAGTTGGCATCCTCCTGATTCGTGTAGTGGAACAAGGAGAAGGCGATGGGCAGCACGTGCTCGCGCTCGTAGTGGTTGACGTGCTCGACCTCCATCGTGTCCACCGCCTGGTAGTACAGCGAGTGCATGGCCGCCATGCGGCGCTGCAGCGAATCGAGGATGAGATCGGTCATGGACGTGCTCCTGTGGTCAGGCCCAGCCGCCCGCATAGGCGACGAACTGGCCGGTGGTGAATCGGCTGGTTCCGTCGATGAAGGGCGCGCAGAACGCGGCGAACTCCTCCATCGTGCCGAGCCGACCCATCGGGACCTGCGACTCCACCTTGGCCCGCCCCGCGGGATCACTGGCTCCTGAGGCCCGCAGGAACTCGGGGAAGTCCATGAAGTTGGTGCCCACCGCGTTCACCTGCACCCCGTGGCGTGCCACTTCGCCGGCCACGTTGCGGGCGAGCATCGTGGCCCCGGCCCGGGCGGCGGAGTAGAGCGGGGCCCCCGGCGTCGGGCGGGCGGCCGAGGCGCTGGTGATGACGAGGACCTGACCGTCGCCGGCCTCGATCATGGGCGGTACCACGGCCTTGAGGAAGTGATAGGGGGCTTCGAGGCAGCCGGTGATGACGGTGCGGAGGTCATCGATCGTCGAGTTCACGAACCGGCCCGTCACGATCTGGCCGGAGAAGGAGGTCGCCGAGTCGAGGCGACCGAAGCGGTCCAGCGCGGCGGCGACCAGGGCGGGAGCAGCTTCGGGCCGGGCCAGGTCCCGCACGCCGGTGACGACCTCGACCTGGGCCCCCGTCGCCACGAGCTCGGCCACCAGGTCCTCGGCCGGGTCGCCCAGGACGAGGTCGTGGCCCCGCTCGGCCAGCAGTCGGGCCAGTGCCGGGCCCACGTAGAAGCCGGCGTCTGCCACCAGAGCCACTCGTCGATCGGTGTCAGGCATCGTGGTCCCCCCGGAGCGTGGCGGTGGGCCGGGTCGTCGATCCGGCCCCCGCCACGGTAAGTTCTGTCAGTCGCTCTGTCAATTGTGTGGCCGTGTTGCCGGCCCCGTCACCGAGGTCGGCGCGTGCTCAGCTCCATGACGTTGTCGTAGAGCACCCGTCGCCGGTCGTCGGCGTCGAGGTCCTTGAGCTCCCGCAGGTAGTCCAAGGGCTCGGGGAGCGCCTCGATGTGAGGCCAGTCCGAGCCGAACAGCACCCGGTCGGCACCCATGAGCTCGAGCACCTCGTAGACGTCGTCCTCCCAGAACGGGTTGATCCACACGTGCTGGCGGAAGATCTCGATGGGGTCCTCAGGGAAGTAGCCGGGGGCCTTGTTGGCCGTCGAGCGCACCTTGCGGAAGAGGTCGGGCAGGAACTCGGCCCCGTTCTCGACGGAGGCCACCCGCAGGTTCGGGAACTTCACGAAATGGTTGTCGAACACCATCGTGGTCAGGTACTCGTTGATCGCCCGCTCGATGGCGAACGACTTGATGGACGGCTTCCAGCCGCCCTTGAAGTTGGCGGCGAAGCCGTCCTCGGCGAAACCGTTGGACGACACCCCACCATCGCCGGCGTGGAGCACGACGGTCACGCCGGCCTGATCGGCCAGGTCCCAGAAGCCGTCGAACATGGCGTCGAAGGGCGAGCGGCGCCCCCAGGCCGTGGTGGGAGCCGCCGGGCGCATCACGATGGTGCGCGCCCCCCGGTCCAGCGCCCAGCCCAACTCCTCGACGGCCCACGCCGGGTCGGCCAGGGTCAGGTACGGCCCCGCGTAGATCCGGTCCTCGTGGTTGAACCCCCAGTCCTCCTCCAGCCAGCGGTTGAACGCCCGGAAGACCAGGCACACCGCCTCGGGATCCTCCTTGAGCGGCTCCTCGTAGATCATGCCCAAAGTGGGGAACAGCCAGCACCCGGCGAGGCCCTGAGCATCGAGGCGCGCCGCCCGAGCCCCCGGCTCGCGGTACTCGGCCCGGATCGGCTCACGATCGCGCAGCATCTCCAGGGGGTTGCGACCCTCGGGGTTCCCCCGGAAGTAGTCGTACATGGCCCCCGGCTTGGCGATCGGGTCGAACGTCGGGTTCGTCACCGCGTGGCTGACCCGCCCTCCCAGAACGTGGTAGCGACGCCCGTCGATCTCGCACCACTGCACCGTCCGCGGCCCGAGGGCCGGGTCGAGGTGGCGGGTGAAGGCGTCGAGCGCCTCGTAGTAGTGGTTGTCGGCGTCGAAGACGGGGTGGGGGAGATCGGCGAAGGTCTCGAAGTCGTCCATGGCTGCCTCTCCGACCGGCGGGGGCCGGTCTGCTGAGCCGACCCGGCTCGAGGCCCAACAATAGAACGGGTTCTCGTTGGCCGACCACCAGGCCGCGGCGGCGCGGCTAGCCCCTGATCAGGCTGGCCAACGCCCACACCGCGGCGAGCAGCCCCACACCGATCATGAGCAGGCTGCGGCCCATCGGCGGGCGTTCCAGCTCGCCCGCGTCGGGATCGCCCTGGGCCCGCAACAGCGCCAGCGTGGTACCGATGGCCAAGGCCCCGCCGAGGGCGAGGACGAGCCAGGGAATGGGGTCTCCTCCGAGGAGCACGACGCCTCCAGAGCGCGGGAACCGAACTCGGTCAGCATCGCTCACCCGACCCGCGGACAGCCAGACGAGTCGGCTCATCCCTACGGACCAGGCTCAGGCAGGGCCAAGCGCCGTGATCCACCTCGATGGGTGGCCTCAATCCCACCCATCGTGGGAAATGCCTCAAGTAGGCCGAATGGCCCACCGATAGGTAGGGATGCCAGTGGTTCGCCCCCGCTGGCAGGGGATTCAGGGTGGAGGTCACTCTCCCTCCAACGCATCGCCACCAGTGTCCTTCGGGGCGCTGGGCGCCCTGTGGCCTCCGCCCTCCCCACCCCTTCCAAGCCGCCGCCCCCGCCGCCAGCTGCGATCGGGGCGGCGCCAGCCGCGGCTGGTCGGGTCAGCCGCGGCTGGTTCCTTTTCGCCGTCAGCCCGAGGCCGACGTGGTGGTGCTGGACGGATCCGTGCCCGTGGGAGTCGTGTCGTCGGTGGGCAGGCCCAGATCGGCCCGCTCACCCCCGCTGGTCGAGTCGTAGGCGTTGTCCTGCGCCAGCGAGAAGTCCTGGTCGGTGGCGAACGGGCGGATCTCGACCGCCTTGAAGGTGTCGACCGCACCCTCCAGGTGCTGCTCCAGATAGCTGATGGCGCCGGTGGGCGCGTCGAAGCACATGACGGCGTAGGAGCCATAGGGGGCGCAACGCCTGGGCCCGCACCTGGGTCAGTTCGAAGCACCCCTCGTCATCACCTTTCACCACCCGGTAGAGGGCGGGCGGGGCGAAGTAGGAGTGCAGGTTCTCGATCTGCGTCGACAGGGCCTGGGCCGGGTCGGCGGCGGCGGCCGCCGGCCCGCAGTGGAAGGAGCCGTCCAGCGTGGTCGAGCACATGATCTGGTGTCCGGCCACCGTGCCGGTGATCCCACCGAACTGCCGCTGGATCCGGTCGGGAGGGCGCTGGGCGACGAAGGTGGCCGACGCCAGCGTGCGGCCGTCGTCGAGCACCCTGGTGTAGTCGGCGGTGGTCACGAACGTGGCCGTGAGGCTCCGCTCGAAGGCGGCGGTGAACTCGGCGGTGGCCTCCGGCTTGGGCCGGGGTGCGCTCCGGCTGCCGATGCCCCCGACGGCGATGACCACCGCGGCCATCACCGCCCCCACCGCGATGCCGCCGAGCGCGGCCAGGGTGGTGCGGGAGGGTGGGGCCACGGCAGTGAAGGTAGCAAGCCGATCCGCGCCCCCGGCCGCACCCCCGGGCGGCGTATGGCAACCTGGCGGGGCACGAGCCGCACCGTGACCCAGGGAGAGACGGATGGGATTTCATCATCTGGCGCTGGCCACTCGAGACCTCGAGGCCACTCACGCCTTCTACACCGAGGCCATGGGCTTCGAGCTGGTGAAGGCCGTGGTGGCGCCCACCGACCATGAAGGCGGATGGGCCAAGCACGTCTTCTACGACACCGGTGGCAACGGGCTGATGGCCTTCTGGGACCTGCACGACGAGGAGATCCCCGAGTTCGATCCGGCCATCTCGACCAGTCAGGGCCTGCCGGTGTGGGTCAACCACGTCGCCTTCCACGCGGAGTCCGCCGATCTGGACCGGCTCCGCCAGCGGTGGCTCGACCAGGGCATCGACTGCATGGAGGTCGACCACGGGTTCTGCGTGTCGATCTACGCCATGGACCCCAACGGGATCATGGTCGAGTGGTGCGCCGACACCCGGGTCCTCGACGAACAGGACCGCCAGGCCGCTCTCGACGCGCTGTTCGATCCCGACCCGCCCCGGCAGGTCGCCCCCGTCCCGGTGTTCCACCGCGCCGATCGCACCGTGTCCACCGCCTGAGCGGGTGATGGCGGGCATCCAGCCGTACCTGGGCTACTGGCCTCGATCCCGACGACGACCCCGGCGTGGAGCTCGGCCGCGAGCCGGTGGCGCTGGTCAGCCCGGACGGCGCGGTGGTTCGCGGCATCCTGTGGACGCCTCCGGGGGGCCGGCCGTGGACCACGGCCGTCGCCCTGACCCACCCCCGCGGCGACTTCAGCGTGCACTATGTCTGCCCCCTGCTGGCCGCCGCCGGCTATGCCGTCCTTGGCTTCGCCACCCGCTACGTCAACAACGACACCGACTGCCTCCACGACCGTTGTGTGGTGGACGTGCAGACGGCGGTGGCCGAGCTGCGCCGTCGGGGGGCCGAGTCCGTCGTGCTGCTGGGCAACAGCGGCGGCGGGTCGCTCATGGCCCTCAGCCAGGTGACCGCGGTCGACCAGGGCCAGGCCCTGGGGGACGCCTTCGTCGCGCTGGCCGCCCATCCCGGCGAGGGGGTGTTCATGGGACAGGTCATCGACCCGTCGGTGACCGACGAGGCCGATCCCTTCTCGGTCGACCCCGAGCTCGACATGTACCACCCCGACAACGGCTGGCGTCCATGGCCCGAACCGGTCCGCTACGACCGCCGCTGGCTGGCACGCTACCGGGAGGCGCAGCAGGCCCGGGTCGCCCGGATCGACGCGCGGGCCGAGGCCGCCCTGGCGGCCCGGGCCTTCGCCCGCCAAGAGCTCGACCGCCACCGCTCCGGGATCGGCGGCGTGGAACCAGGCCCGGCGCCACGCGGTCCATGCCCGCTACCTGACCATCTACCGAACGCTGGCCGATCCCGCCTATCTGGACCTCACCATCGACCCCGACGACCGGGCCATGGGCACGGTCTTCGCCGTCGCCGACCCCATGGACGCCAACTACGGCTACGCCGGGCTGGCCCGGACCATGACGGCGCGAGGATGGCTGTCCACGTGGTCAGGCGCCGCGTCCGAGGCCCGCCTCGCCGCCACCATGCCGTCCGTGCGCGTGCCCACGCTCATCGTCCACCCCACCGGCGACACGGAGATCCGCCTGCACCAGGCCGAGGCCATCCGCGACGCGGCCGGGAGCGACGACGTGACCTATCGGACGGTCGCCGGGGCGCCGCACTACCTCCACGGTCACCGTCGAGAGGCCCTGGAGATGATCACGAGCTGGCTCGCCGACCGGGGGCTGTGAGGCCCCCTCGGCGGAGCGGTCAGTCGTCTTCGGGCCCGGCCGTGAGCTCTGTGATCTCGATCTCGTCGATGGTGCCGTCGCCGTCGATGTCGATCCCGGTGACCTCCACGCGGTCGATGGCGTCGATGGTGCCGTCGCCGTCGAAGTCCACGCCCACCGTGTCCGTCACGCTGACCACGTCAGGCACGCCGTCGCCGTCCACGTCGATCATGGTGGTGGTGACCACCTCGACGATGTCGGCCACGCCGTCGCCGTCGATGTCGGTCACGGTCGTCTCCACCACCACCAGCCCGTCGGCCACGCCGTCGCCGTCGATGTCGATGAGCTCGGTCTCGGTCTCGGTGACCTCGGTGATCCCCAGGTCATTGGCGTCGGCGTCGTCGGTGGTGCTCATCGGGTCTCGCTCTCGGTCGTGGGCCCCGCGGTGGGGTGAGGCTCCGGAGCCTACCCGGCCGGGCGAGCACGGTTCCCGGTGACCGCCGCGCCCAAGCGCGCCGAGCCCGGGCCGGGCGCGATTCCGCCCGGCCGACGGGGGGTCTGGCCGGGCGGAATCTGGGGCTCGATGGAGCGGGGCTCCCTTCGAGACCGGTCTCAGGGAGTCTTGATGCTGCCCTGCATCGAGATCGAGGCCTTCCCCGCACCGGCGGGCAGGCCGACGAGCAGGCCGGCCAGGGCGGCGACCAGCCGGGGGCATGAGGCCGATGGCGAGATCGCCGGCACGGCGAAGTCGTTGGCCACCACGGTGCCGCTGAACCCCGTCCCCAGCGAGCCGGTGAACGGCACGCCGGTGAGCGACCCGCTCGTCCCGGTGGTCAGGGTGGGGGTGAGCGGCCCGATGCCGCAGCTGAAGCCGAGCAGCTTCGCCGAGGCCGTCAGGTTCGCCGCCAGGTTGATGTTCACGGTGGTGAGGTTGTTGGCGAACGTGACCGGACCCTCGAGCGGTGCGTTCACGGTGACGGTGGCGGGGAGCTTCAGGAAGAGCACCTTGACCGAGACGGGAGGGAACGTGATGTCGGTGGGATTCACGGTGGTGACGAGCACCCCGTTCTTGGCGTGCAGCCAACCGCAGGCCTGGGCGGAGAGACCTGACGCCGACGCATTCCCGAGCTTCATGGTGCCGTTGGAGAAGGTGGCGTGGAACGACGACAGCACCAGGCCGGTGGTCGGCTTCGAACTGGCGCAGTTGGTGGCGTCGGCCCCGGCCGGGTTGGCCGTCGTGAACGAGAGGATCAGCGAACTCACGAGGAGCACGACGGCGGGGATACCCACCCGTCGCACGCTCGTGGACCGCCGTACTGAGTTGACCATGTGAGGAAACCCCCCGGAAAGTAGGTCCAGCCCCTGATCGCCAGGTGAAAGACGTCGGTGGAACACTGACATTGCCAGTGACAGTGTCACTGTGACGGGAGGCACTCGGTGTTGTCAACTCCCTGACGTTGCCAGCGCCACTGGCGATCGGAGGGCATCATGGTCGGGTGGAGGGACCCGTGACCGACCCGCTGGCGATGAATCTGGAGTCACCGGCGCCGGCCGACTACACGCTGGAGGACCTCGAGCGGGAGTCCGGAGTGACCGCCCGCACCATCCGCTTCTACCGCCAGGCCGGCCTGATCGCGCCACCCCGGCGAGTGGGCCGATTCGCGTTCTACGGGCCCGAGCAGTTGAGTCGGTTGCGCCTGATCGCCGCCCTCCGCGCTCGAGGGCTCGGCCTCGACGCCGTGGCCAAGGTCCTGGCCGACCCGGCCGGCGAATCCCGCTCGTTCAGCAGCCTGCTGGAGATCCGCGACCAGCTGCTCGAGCCGTGGATCGACGACCGCGAGATGCTCATGGACCGAGAGCAGGTCCTGGCCGTGATCGGCGGTCGGGACGCTCGGGTCGTGGACGATCTCGTCGCCTTCGGCCTCGTCCGCCCCGCCGGCGAGCAGTTCCGGGTGCCCAGCGTGGCCACGCTGCACCTGGCCGCCCAGCTGATGGCGGCCGGCGTCGAGCCCGAGGTGGCGGCGACGGCGTGGACGCTGATGCAGGAGTACACCGGCGCGCTGTCCACGGCCCTGGTCAAGCTGTTCGTCGAGCGGTCGACCTACGGGTTCGCCGGCGAGCCCACCGCCGTGGCGGTCGCCGCCGCCTTCCGCGAGCTCCGCTCAGTCGCCCTACGAGCGGTGCAGCTCGCCTTCGCCCACGAGATCGAGCGGGCCCTGGAGGACTACGTGACGGCCGAGGCCGGGCCCGGCGACCAGCCGGTCCCATCGGTGCCCGCCGGGAGTCCTGGCGTGGAGCCTCCGGCGCCCCTGGGAACGGACGGCAGGTGATGGCGGCCGCGTTCCCGCACCTGCTCGAGCCAGGTCTCATCGGGCCGATGGCCACCCGCAACCGGCTGCTGCTGTCGCCGATGGGCGACCGGTTGGCGCACGACGACGGCACCGTGTCGGAGCGGCAAGCCACCTATCTCGAAGCCCGGGCCCGGGGCGGGGTCGGGGTGGTCATGGTGGGCTCCGTCGCCGTGTCCTACCCGGCGGGCGCCTACGCCACCTGCCAGACGGCGATGTCGGACGACCGGTTCGTGCCTGGGCTGCGGGCCCTGGCCGACCGGGTGCACGGGCACGGCGCGCGCATCGGCGCCCAGCTGGTGCACGACGGAGCCAACTCGCTGCTCGACATCGCCGAGGGCCGGCCCATGCTGGTGCCGTCCATCCCGCCGCGGCTGCGGCCCGATCGCCCGTTCGGCCATGGTCACCAGCGCCGAGCTCGAGGCCATGATCCGCCCGTTCACCACCCCCACCTCCGCGCACCGCCTACCAGGTGGCCGACGAGGACGACCTCGAGCGCGGTGATCGACGCATTCGTGGCCGCCGCCGTGCGGGCCCGGGACGCCGGCTTCGACGGCGGTCGAGATCCACGCCGGCCACGGCTACCTGATCGACTCGTTCCTCTCGCCCGCCCTCAACCAGCGAGACGACGACTGGGGTGGTGACGCCGCCGGGCGGGCCCGCCTGCTCGTCGAGGTCCTGGCCGCGGTGCGCCGGCGCGGGTGGGCGACGACCTGGCCGTGTGGTGCCGGCTCAACGCCGCTCGAGCGGTACCGCGAGGGTGGCGAGACGCCCGGACGACCTGGTGGAGGTGGCCGAACTGGCGGTGGCCGCCGGCAGCCAGGCCATCCACGTCAGCGCGGCCACCGACGCCGGCGCCGCCCTCGGCGTGACCGAGGCCCACACCCCGCACGAGCCGGCGCTGCTGCTGCCCTACGCCGCCATGGTCAAGGCCCGGGTCGCCGGTGCCGGTGATCACCGTGGGCCGC
Organism: uncultured Microthrixaceae bacterium; assembly: GCA_963726905.1. Lineage (GTDB taxonomy): Bacteria > Actinomycetota > Acidimicrobiia > Acidimicrobiales > Acidimicrobilacustridaceae > UBA4742. Next base: position 589,734 of record CAVSDZ010000004.1, on the reverse strand, counting down.
CTCGAGCCCGAGGTGGCCGAGCGGGCCCTGGCCGACGGAGCGACGCCGACTTCGTGGCCATGGGCCGCAAGCTCCTGGCCGACCCCGACCTACCGCAGCAAGCTGGCCCGCGGTCAGGCTCGACCGACGTGCGCCCGTGCATCTACCAGTACCGCTGCATCGGCAACATCTTCCTCAACGAGCCGTCTGGCCTGTGTGGCCAACCCGGCCACCGGCCACGGCGACGAGGCCCGCCTGCCGCCCGCCGACCGGCCCCGCCGGGTGCTGGTGGTCGGCGGCGGGCCGGGCGGGCTCGAGGTGGCCACCCTGCTCGACGAGCGGGGCCACCGGGTGGTGCTGGCCGAGGCCACCGCCGAGCTCGGCGGCACCCTGGCCCTCGCGGCCCGCACCGACGACACCCTGGCCCAGTTCCTGGCCTGGCAGCTCGGCCGAATCGCCGCGCAGCGGGGTCGAGCTGCTGCTGTCGCACACCGGTCACCGCCGCGCTGGTGGCCGGCCTCGACGTCGACGAGATGGTGGTCGCCACCGGGGGTCGATGGACCGGCCCGACGTCGTCGGAGCAGCGACGGGCGGTCACCCCGCCCGACCTGGCCGGGTGGCTCCAGGCACGACGACGACACCGTGGGGCCCGACGGTGGCCGTGCTCGGCGGGGGCAAGGCCGGGCTGTCGCTGGCCGCCCTGGCGGCGCGGCGCGGCCGCAAGGTGCGTCGTCCTCGAAGCCGCCGACGTGCTGGCGCCCGAGCTGGGCCCGCCCGGTCGGTTCCGCCTGGTGCACGACGTCGAGCAGGCTGGGGGTGACGCTGGTGCACCGGGGCCGCGCTCGACGACATCACCCCGACGTCCGTGCGGTGGCGGACGGCCGACGGTGAGATCGTCGAGCCCGGCGGGCACCGTGATCGCCACCGCTCGGTCCGGCGATCTGGCGGTGGCCGAGGCCGCTGGCCGCGCGCGGGCCGGCCGGTCCACGTGGTGGGCGACGCCGCCGGCCGTCGGCGGGTCTGGAAGGCGCGCTGGCCGACGCCCGGGCTAGCCGCCCTGGCCGTGGGTCAGCCGGCTGAGACCGCCGCGGCGTCACAGCCCGCAGCGATCGTCCTCGCAGGTGACGTCGGCGTCGCCGGCCACGGCTTCGAGACCGGCGGGCTGGCGCTCGGCCCAGGCCGTCTCGAGCACCTCCAGGAGCAGCTCGGCCGGCTGGGCCCCGGCCACGGCGTAGCGCCGGTCGATCACGAAGAACGGCACGCCGGAGACCCCCAGCTCGTTGGCCTCGACCTCGTCGTCACGAACGGCCTCGCCGTAGGCGCCGCTGTCGAGCATCTCGTCCACCGCGACGGCGTCGAGGCCGGCGTCGAGGGCCACCTGGCGCAGCGACCGGGCGGGTGCCGATGGCCTGCCCGTCACGGAAGTACGCCTGGAAGAGCCGCTCGCCCACGTCGGCCTGGCGCCCCTCGGCGGCCGCGAACTGCAGCAGGCGATGGGCGTGGAAGGTGTTGCCGCCCTTGGCCTGGTCGAAGTTGAACTCGAGCCCCTCCGACCTCGGCCAGCGCGGTGAGCCGGGCCTGGCTGGCCTCGGCCTGCTGGCGGGACATGCCGTACTTGCGGGCGAGGTGGTCGACCAGCACGCCCTCGCGCACCGGCGGCGCCGCCGGGTCGAGCTCGAAGCTGCGCCAGACCACCTCTACCTCGTCACGGTGGTCGAAGCGCTCCAGCGCCTCGTCGAAGCGGCGCTTGCCGATCGCGCACCACGGACAGACCACGTCGGACCAGATCTCGACCTTCACCGCAACCTCGTCAGCTCGGCTCGACGAACGCCCCGAACGGGCGCATGGCCCAGCCGAACACCGCGGTGACCCGAAATCATCCACAGACCTAGGGTGGCGCCATGGGGTCGACCGCCGAGATCGACGGAGCACCCAGCGACGGCCGATCGACTGGCCCTGCGCGCCCTGGTGGACGGCTACGCCGCGGCCGCCGACGCCCGCGACGTCGAGCGCTTCGTCGGGCTGTTCCTGCCCGACGCCACCTTGTCGGTCCACCGGGGGGACGGCGAGCCGACGCGTCTACGTCGGGGCCGATCCGCCTGGCCGAGATCCCCGAGCGGCTGGGCCGCTACCGCCACACGTTCCACGACGTCGGCCATCACTGGTGCGAGATCGACGGTGACCGGGCCACCGGCGAGGCCGGGTGCCGGGCCCATCACGTGAGCGAGCGGGTGGGCGGGACGGGCGCCACCGACCTCGTGCTGACGATCCGCTACCGCGACACCTACCGCCGCACCGTCGATGGTTGGCGCTTCGCCACGCCGCGAGGTACACATCCTCTGGACGAGCGAAGAACCCGTCACCCTGGAGTGAGCGCGAAAGGGGCACCGTGAGCAACGAGACCTGCACCCACCTGGACCAGATCGACCCAGAGGTCGGCCCCCAGCGGCCCGGGCTGCGTGGAGTGCCTGGCCGACGGGGGGTCGCTGGGTGCACCTGCGGCGCTGCGCCACCTGTGGCCACGTCGGCTGTTGCGACTCGTCACCGGCGCGCCACGCCACGGCCCACGCCCTCGGCGTCGGGCCACCCCCTCGTGCAGTCCTACGAGCCGGGCGAGGACTGGCTCTGGTGCTACGTGGACGAGGTGGCCTTCGAGATCCCGTCGCTCACGCCCGGGCCCGTCCGCACCCCGACGGGTGGTCGCCCGGGCCCCCGCCGGGCGTTCGCTAGACGCCCTTGGCCATGTTGGCGAACTTGGCGTAGTGGTCGAGGAAGGCCAGGCGGATCATGCCGGTGGGGCCGTTGCGGTGCTTGCGACACCAGGATCTCGGCCGTGCCCCGGTCGGGCGAGTCCGGGTTGTAGACCTCGTCGCGGTAGATGAACATCACGACGTCGGCGTCCTGCTCGATCGAGTTGTGCACGACGATGCCGTCGGCCACGAAGTTGTGGGTGCCGGGCACGGTGGCGTCGAAGACCTCCTCGTCACCCAGCTCGGTGATGCTCACGATCGTGTCCCACCGCACGTCGCTGCGGGCCAGGTCGGCCAGCAGCGGATCGGGGACGACCCGGGCCAGCTCGGCGATCTGCGCCCGGTTGAGCGGGTTGGCGTAGAAGGAGTCGACGAAGTCGTCGACCTTCAGGCCGCGCCTCGACATCGGCCAGGGTGAGGCCGTGGTGGGGCAGGCACTTGCGGATGTAGCTCCACAGCTCGCGCGGCACGGTGTCGTCGCCGACCTCGTCGACGCCCGACGGACTCGGGCCAGCGCCCGGCGCGGGGCACGGCGATGCAGTCGCCCACGTCGAGCTTCTCGAGCGGGAACCAGCCTTCGAGGGCCAGGAACGGATGGTTGGCGCTGGCCTTCACCGACCGACCCGACGACAAGCGTGAGCTCGTAGACGGTCTTGACCCCGCTGGGGAAGACCTTGGTCATCTCGCCCCGGACCAGCCGGTAGTTCTCGTTGAGCGTCCACACCGGGACGTGCTCCTCGCCCGAGGCCAGCAGCTCGCCCATCGTGACCTGGCGTCCGTTGTCGGCCCGGGTGATGCGGGTGTCGGCCGTGAGGCAGCCCGACTCGCGCAGGTCGGCCAGCATCGGCCGCTTGTCCTGGCGCATCTCGAGACCACGGGACAGCTGCGACAGGGCCAGCACCGGGCACTCGAGCTCGCGGGCCAGGATCTTGAGGCCCCGGCTGATCTCGGACACCTCGACCTGGCGGTTCTCGGCGCTCGACCGACCGGTCATGAGCTGGAGGTAGTCGACCACGACCAGGCCCAGGTCGCCGGTGCGGGCCTTGAGCCGGCGGGCCTTGGAGCGGATCTCCATGATGGTGAGGTTGGGGTTGTCGTCGATCCAGATGGGGGCCTCGGCCAGGCGGCCGGTGGCGTGGGCGATCTTCTGCCAGTCGGCCTCGTTGAGGTTGCCGTTGCGCACCCGCTTGGAGTCGACCCGGGCCTCGGAGCACAGCATGCGCTGGGTCAGCTCGAGCTTGGACATCTCGAGCGAGAACAGCAGCACCGGGCGCTGCGCCTCGAGGGCGGCGTGGGTGGCGATGCCGAGGGCCAGCGCCGTCTTGCCCGCCGAGGGCCGGGCGCCCAGCACCAGCAGGGCGTTGGGCTGCAGACCCGACAGCAGCTCGTCGAGATCGGCGAAGCCGCTGGGCAGGCCGGTGATGGACTGGCCCCGCTCGTAGAGCTGCTCGAGACGGTCGAGGTTGGCGTCGAGCAGGTTGTGGATCTCGTCCATGGTGTCGGTGACCCGGCGCTGGGCCACCTCGAACACCATCGACTCGGCCATGTCGACGACCTTGGTGACGTCGTCGGGCAGGTCGTAGCCCATCTCGGCGATGTCGCCGGCCACCCGGATGAGCCGCCGGAGCAGCGCGTGCTCCTCGATGATCTTGGCGTAGCGGCCGGCGTTGGACGTCGCCGGCGTAGCCGTCTGGAGGGTGACCAGCGTGGCCGGCCCACCGATGGCCTCGAGCAGGCCGGCCCGCCGCAGCTCGTCGGCCACCGTCACCGGGTCGGCCGGCTCACCCGCACCGTTCAGCGTGGTGATGGCGTCGTAGATGTGACCGTGGGCCGGCTTGTAGAAGTCGTCGGCTCCCAGGAGCTCGGATGGCGACGGCGATGGCGTCGCGCGACAGCAGCATCGCGCCGAGAAGCGACTCCTCGGCCTGGAGGTTGCTGGGCAGCGAGCGCACCGAGCCGCTCGAGCGCTGCTGCGGGGAGGCCTCGTCGACGTAGTCACTCATGGGGGACCCACCATGACTGATGCCGCCTGGGGATTGGAAGGGGAACAACCCCGATACTTCTGGGGAGTTGGCTGGGGACAGCGTGTGGACAACCGCCCCTGCCTGTGGGGCCGCGCGCCATCGGGGAATCGGAGCTGGGGAGGCGCATGGTCACCATGCCCGCCCAGCCTAAAGAGGGGGTGTGACAGCCAGGGTGGATGCTCGTGGCCGAAAACGCACGGAGGCGCCGGTGAACCGGCGCCTCCGGGTGCGAACTCGAGGGCGGCCGGATCAGCTGGCCACGACCTCGACGGTGATCTGGAACTGCACGTCGCTGGTGGAGCTTGGCCGGCACGCTGTGGGTGCCCACCGTCTTGATGTGCTCGTCCATGGCGATGGAGCGTCGCTCGAGCGCCACGCCGGTCTGGGCCTCGACGGCCTTGATGACGTCGAGCTCGGTCACCGAGCCGAACAGCTTGCCCTCGCCGCTGGCCTTGGCCGTCGATGGTGATGACCGCGGGCACCAGCGTCTTGGCGATCTCCTCGGCGGCGCCACGATCGGCGGCGTCCTTGACGTCGCGTGACCGGCGCATGGCCTTGGCCTGGTCCTCGCCGCCCTTGGTCGCCTTGATGGCGAAGCCCTTGGGCACGAGGAAGTTGCGGCCGAACCCGTCGGCCACGTCGACGATGTCGCCCTTCTTGCCGACACCGTCGACGTCGGAGCGCAGGAGCACCTTCATCTACTCATCACCTGCCTCGGCGAGGACCTCGTCGATCACGAGCTCGTCGGCCACCTCGCCGTTGCCGAGCTCTCGATCGACGTCCAGCTCGAGGAGCTCGTCACCGGCGGCCGGCGGCGGCCCGTCGGGACGCGGCGGCGGCCCGTCAGCCCGGCCGCGATCGCCGCGGTCGCCCCGCTCGCCCCGGTCGCGACCGCCGCCCCGCTGGGTGGTGACGCGGTTGGCGTAGGGCAACAGCGCCATCTCGCGGGCGTTCTTGATGGCGATGGCGATCTCCTTCTGCTGCTGGGAGTCGTTGCCCGTCACCCGGCGCGCCCGGATCTTGGCCCGGTCGGACATGAACCGGCGCAGCAGGTTCACGTCCTTGTAGTCGACGTAGTCGATGCGCTCGGCGTTGAGCACGCTCGTCTTCTTCTTGCTGCGACGAGCGTTGTCCTTGTTCTTCCCCCGCTTGGGGGCGACCTTGGCCATCAGAAGGGCTCCTCATCATTGCTGTAGCCGGCGGGGGCCTCGTTGGGGACGTTGCGCGACGCCGAAGCACCGCCACCGCCCTCGAAGTCGCCGCCGCGGCGCTCGTTCTTCGTCACGCCGGCCGTCGCGTAGCGCAGGCTGGGGCCGATCTCGTCGGCCACGATCTCGACCTTCGAGCGCTTCTCGCCCTCGTTGGTCTCCCACGAGCGCTGCTCGAGACGCCCGGTCACGATGATGCGCGTGCCCTTCTGAACCGACTCGGCCACGTTCTCGGCCATCTGGGCCCAGCAGGTCACGTCGAAGAAGGAGACCTTCTCCTCCCACTCCTGGGTCTGGCGGTTCTGCCAACGGCGGTTGACGGCGAGGCCGAACGTGGCCACCGCCTGCCCGCTGGGGGTGAAGCGCAGTTCGGGGTCTCGGGTGCAGTTCCCGACGACCGTGATGTTGTTGTCGCTTGCCATGTCGAGGCTCCTTCGTTACCCGGCGTCGGCCGGAGCGGGCGCCTCGACGAGGCCGCGGCGGGCGGCCTCGTCGTCGGGCAACCGCATCAGCTTGTGGCGGACGACCTCGTCCGCGAGACGGAGGGAGCGCTCGACGTCTTCGAGGCTGCGGGCCTCGGTGACGATCTCGAGCACGACGTAGATGCCCTCGAACTTGTGGTTGATCTCGTAGGCGAAGCGCCGGCGACCCCACAGGTCGGTCTTGGCCACCGACCCACCGTCGGCTTCGACCAGCTGGCCGAGCCGCTGCAAGGCGTCCTGGACGCCGCTGTCTTCGACGTCCGCGTCGAAGATGATCATGAGTTCATACGCCCGCATGGAGCGCATCACCTCCCTCTGGACCCGGTGAACCGGGGCCCCGACGTTCGGGGCAGGGTGTCAGTTGACCGGGGCAGCGTAGTGGAAACCGGTCCGCGATCCCTCATCGGGCCAGTATGCGCGGGCGCGATGACAAGAACCCGGCCCCCGCGCCGTCACGCCTCGGTCGGGGTGCAACTCGGCCCCGACGGGTGCTCGATGCGCGATCCCTCGACCAGCCCGAGGCGGGTCAGCGACCCCTGGGGCACCTCGATCGCCAGCCGGTACGGGTGCGGAGGCCGGGTGACGGGGCAGGGGTCGGTCCCGACCGGGCACGGCTGCATGTCGGCGGTGAACGTGACCGTCCCCTGCTGGTCGGCGAAGGCGATGGAGAGCGGGACGAGGGTGTCCTTCATCCAGAAGCCGTCCGTCGTGTCGTCGTCGAAGACGAACAACACGGCTCCGATGCCTCCGAGCGCCGGATCGGTCACACCCATCAGGCCCCGTTCCCGCAGCACCTCGGAATCGGCCAGCAGCACGCACCGCTCCTCCACGGTCCCGTCGGGAGCCACGATACGGACCCGGACCGCGGTGAAGCCGGTCGGCGCGATGTCGGCGGCCGGCGCCACGGTGGCGGAGGCCGACCGCGTCCCCGTGCCCTCGTTCGACCCGCAGCCGGCCACCAGCAGCCCCATGGCGGCGACCACCAGGGCCCGCCAGGCGCGTGAGTGTCGACGCCGGCCTGCCCGCCCGGCGCTCAGGCGCTGACCGATGGCGCCGCGCTCCCGTAGACGCTGAGCGCCTGGGCCACGTCGTCGCGCAGGTGGTAGCTCTCGTCGTCCGCCGGGAACCGGCCCGAGCGGACGTCGGCGGCGAAGGTCTGCAGGGCCGCCACGCCGTCCTGCTTGAGCGCGGCGTACCGACGGACGAACTTGGGGAGGATCCGGTCCTCGATGCCGAGCACATCGTGGAACACGAGGACCTGGCCGTCGCAGTGGGGACCGGCCCCGATGCCGATGGTGGGCACGTCGACGGCGTCGGTCACCATCCGGGCCACCTCATCGGGCACCCCCTCGAGCACCAGCGCGAAGCAACCGGCATGGGCCAGCGCCTTGGCGTCGGCCACCAGGCGCAGGGCCGCCTCCTGCTCGCGGCCCTGGACCTTGAAGCCACCCATGGCGTGCACCGACTGCGGGGTGAGCCCGAGGTGCCCCATCACGGGAACCTCGGCGTCGATGAGGGCCTCGATCATGGCCAGCCGCTTGCGCCCACCCTCGAGCTTCACGGCCTGCGCCCCGGCCCGGATCAGGGCGGCGGCGTTGCGCACCGTGTCCTCCGTGGAGACGTGGTAGCTCATCCACGGCAGGTCCCCCACGATCAGCGCCCGAGGCTTGGCCCGGGCCACCGCGGCGGTGTGATGAGCCATGTCGTCGATCGTGACCTGGAGCGTGTCGTCGTAGCCGAGCACGACCATGGCCAACGAGTCGCCCACCAGGATCATGTCCACCCCGGCTTCGTCGGCCATGCGCGCCCCGGGGGCGTCATAAGCCGTGACCATCACGAGCGGTTCGGAACCGGACCTGACCTTGACGGCACGGACCGATGGCGCGGTGACGTTGTTGCCCATCTCGGGGCCTCCTTGCTCCGTCCAGCGCCCCATGGCTGCCGGCGGTGAGCAAAGCATAGGCACACGCACCCCTAGAATCCATCCCGTGACGGGTCGGTGCGAGAGCTGTGGGCGCGACGATGAAGAGGTCGTGAGGGTCCGTCGCCTGTACGTGACCCCGGAGGCGTGGGACACGCCCGGGCGGGTCGACCCCGGGGACGAGGAGCAGTGGTGCTTCGTGTGCCGCACCCACTACCCCCACGAGGAGCTCAGCGCCGGCTGAGGGCGCGGAACCGTCCGGGCATCACGGGGGCGGTCTCGCCGCGGCCGCGGTCGTGGTGGTCGTGGGCTTGATCGTGGTGGTCGTCGGCGCCTGCGTCGTGGTCGTCGTCGCCGGTGGTGCGGTGGACGACGTCGTGGTCGAGCTGGGCCCCGCCGTGGTCGAGGTGGTCGACGAGCGCGGGGTCGTCCCCACCGTTCCCGTACCGGGGGTCACGCCCGCGCTCACATCCTTGGGCCGGTCGAACGGGCAGCTGTCCAGGTCCTTGGTCGCCTTGGCCATGAACTTGCCCCAGATGGGCGCGGCGAAGGTGCCGCCGAACACCTTCCGGCCGTGGACGCTGGTCATGGCCTTCACCGGCTTCGCCGGCTGGCCGGGAGCGGCCGGCTGGCCCGGGTAGCCCATCCACACCGATGCCGTCAGCTGGCAGGTGTAGCCGACGAACCAGGCATCCTTGAAGTCCTCGGTGGTGCCCGTCTTGCCGGCCGCGGGCTTGCCGAAGTCGGCCCCCGTACCCGTTCCGTTCTGGATCACCTGGCTGAGCGCCCAGCTGACCTGGTCGGTGATGTCCTGCGACACCACCCGGGTGCGCTTGGTGGGCGCCTCGTAGAGCACCCGGCCGGTTGCGTCGGTGACCCGGGTGACGATGGTGGGGATCACGTGCTCACCGTTGTCCATGAGCGTGGAGTAGCCGCTGGCCATGTCCAGCGGGGACACGGGGCTGGTCCCCAGCACGAGCGAGGCGTTGGGCTCGAGCTCGCTCTCCACCCCCATCCGGTTGGCCGTGGCCACCAGGTTCTGCGGGTTGATGTCCTCCACCAACTGGGCGAAGTACGTGTTCACCGAGTCCTGGGTGGCGGTGACCATGTTGATGTTGCCGTAGTTCTGGTTGTCGTCGTTGGACGGCTTCCAGTCCTTGCCCGCGTCCGCCTTGGGGATGGTGACCGTGGCCGGTGAGTTGTAGATCTTGCCGAGGCCGATGCCCTGCTTCAGCGCTTCGGTCACCGCGAACGCCTTGAACGTCGAACCGGCCTGCCGGCCCCCACCCCCACCATCGGCCCCCGCGGCCAGGTTCACCTGCGACTTCGAGTAGTCCAACCCACCCAACATCGTCTTGATGTGGCCCTGGGTGTCCACGGCCACGATGGCCGCCGCCGGGTCGTTGGGCTGGTTGAGCGTCGAGGTGACCGCGTCGATGGCGTCGCGCTGGAGGTCGTAGTCGATCGAGGTGTAGATGCGCAGCCCGCCACCCTGCAGCTCGGCATCGGTGAACTGGTTGGAGTCGGCCGTCAGCCAGTGCTGCACGTAGTCGACGATGTAGCCGGTGCCCAGCTCGGGGTGGGCCAGGCGGCCGGCGGTCGACTGCTGCCGGGGCAGGACGTCGCCGAAACCGGAATTGGCCACGGCGTCGTGCTGCTCCTGGGTGATGTATCGCTCCTCGAGCATGGCGTCGAGCACCGACAACCGGCGCCGGGTGGCGGTCTCCAGGCCGGCCGCGGCCAGCGGGTCGGCCGCGCCCCGGTTGGGATCGGCCGTCTCGGGCGAGCGGATCAGCCCGGCCAGGAAGGCGGCCTGGCCGAGGTTGAGGTCCTCGACGTTCACGCCGAAGTAGGTCTTCGAGGCGGCCTGCACCCCGTAGGCGCCCCGTCCGAAGTAGATGGTGTTGAGGTAGCGGGTGAGGATCTCGGACTTCGGCAGCTCGCGCTCGAGCTTCACCGCCAGCACCGCCTCCTTGATCTTGCGGGTGACGGTGCGCTCATCGGTCAGGTAGGTGTTCTTCACGTACTGCTGGGTGATGGTGGACCCGCCCTGCTGCACCCCGGAACTGCGCAGGTCGGCCCACAGCGCCCGCACCACGCCGACCGGGTCGACCCCGCCGTGCTTGAAGAAGCCGCGGTCCTCGGCGCTGACCACCGCGTCGACCAGGATCGGGGGGATCTGGTCCTGGGTGACGGTGACCCGGTCCACCCCGCCCGACAGCTGCGCCATGGCGTTGTCGGCGTTGCAGCCCGAGGTCACGTCGGCGGCGCACACGAACGTGGTCTGCAACAGGGGCGGGTCCTTGTCCGGCAGTGGCACCTGGGAGAACAGATAGGCCACGCCGGCGATGGCCAGGACCGCCAGCAGCCCGGCGGCGAAGAACACCCTGCGCCACCGCCACAGGAAACCCCGTCGACCGGCGTCGGCGGCCGTCCCGTCCGCGCCGGTGCCTCCCTTCCCGGCGGAGGGCTTGCCTTTGGTGCCCTTGGAGGACGAGGCGCGCGCCCGGCGCGGGGTCACGCGGCTGCCAGCCCGCTCAGGCCGAGCGGGCAGGGTTCAGCAGGAAGGTTCGAGCGAGATGGTTCCAGGAGCACGAGGGGCACACTTCGACGACGTAGCAGGCGAACTCACCGGAGCGCTTGGCCAGCGCCCGCAGCTCGGACTTCGACGTGATGCACCGGCCGTGGGCCGGGAGTCGAGGACCGAACACGTATGAGACAAGCACAACATGGTCGTCTTCGCAGATCGGGCAGACCATCGAGGTGGCTTCACTGCACTGCTGCGCAGCCCGCCGCAGCTCCGGATGGGCGTCACAGACCTCGTGCTGGGCCAATCGGCCCTTCTTGAACTCGGAGATCAGGGCCCGGCGCGCCAAGCGGTAGTCGATCTCGCCGGGAGCACCTGCGTCGGCACCCCGGATGGCTCCGGGTCGGAACGTCACCGCGGCAAGGCTAGTGACGCTGAGCACGCGCGCGTGCTGCGAACGACTTACTTGGCCCTTCGGTCGGCGAGCCTCCCTGCGGGCGGCTTCGCCCATCCGGGTATCACCGGTGGTGCTGCTCCGGCTGGCGCCTCCGCAGCGAACCGACTTACTTGGCCCTTCGGTCGGCGAGCCTCCCTGCGGACGGCTCCGCCCATCCGGGTATCACCGGTGGTGCTGCTCCGGCTGGCGCCTCCGCAGCGAACCGACTTACGTGGCCCTTCGGTCGGCGAGCCTCCCTGCGGACGGCTCCGCGGAATCATTCGCCGTTAGGTTGTGGCGATATATCAAATCGATATAGACTCACCGATACATGATCGACCTCGCCATCCTCGGCCTCCTCGACGAGCAGGACCTGCACGGCTACGAGCTGAAGAAGCGACTGGCCGAGCTGGTCGGCTCGCGCTCGGGCGTCTCGTTCGGGTCGCTGTACCCGGCGCTGGCCCGGCTCGAGAAGGCCGGCGCGGTCAAGGCCGTCGAGGCCCACACCGGTGACGACGACGCCATCCCCATGACCGGCGCCCTGAGCGGCGAGCTGGCCGCCTTCCGGGCCCGTCTCGGCCGGCCGGTCAAGAGCCGCCGCACCAAGAAGGTGTACGGCATCACCGACATCGGCCGGCAACGCCTGCGCGAGCTCCTGCTCGACGACCGCACCGACGATCGCACGTTCACCGTGCAGGTCGCCTTCTGCCAGTCGCTGCTCCTGCGACGAGCGCCTCGCGCTGTTCGAACGACGCAAGGCCGAGCTGGCCCGGCGCCTGGCCGAACGGTCGCGAGCCACCGACGGACGCACCGACACCTATCGCCGCTCGCTGCGCGAGCACGACACCCAGACCCTCACCCACGACCTCACCTGGATCGACGAGCTCATCGCCGCCACCCGGGCCGAGGCCGATGCAACGGGTGAGCCCGAACCCAACCTCACCGGAGGCACCACCCCATGAGCAAGATCCGTTTGGCCATCGCCGGCGTCGGCAACTGCGCGAGCTCGCTCGTCCAGGGCCTCGAGTACTACCGCAACGCCGAGCCGGGCGACGAGGTCCCCGGCCTCATGCACGTCGAGCTCGGCGGCTACCACATCCGCGACATCGAGGTCGTGGCCGCGTTCGACGTCGACGCCGACAAGGTCGGCCTCGACGTGGGCAAGGCCATCTGGGCCGGCCAGAACAACACCGATCCGGTTCGCCAACGTCGGCGAGCTCGGGCGTGCAGGTCCTGCGCGGCCCGACCCTCGACGGCTTCGGCAAGTACTACCGCGAGACCTGCGAGGAGTCGCCGGCCCCGGCCGTCGACGTGGCCCAGGCCCTGCGCGACGCCGAGGCCGACGTGCTCGTGTCCTACCTGCCGGTCGGCTCCGAGCAGGCCCAGAAGCACTACGCCCAGGCCTGCATCGACGCCGGCGTCGGCTTCGTCAACGCCATCCCGGTGTTCATCGCCAGCGACCCCGAGTGGGCCGCCAAGTTCGAGGCCGCCGGCGTGCCGATCGTGGGCGACGACATCAAGAGCCAGGTGGGCGCCACCATCGTCCACCGCATCCTGGCCCGCCTGTTCGAGGACCGGGGCATGGTGCTCGACCGCACCTACCAGCTCAACGTCGGCGGCAACATGGACTTCAAGAACATGCTCGAGCGCGACCGGCTCGAGTCCAAGAAGATCTCCAAGACCCAGGCCGTCACCAGCCAGATCGAGCACGGCATCGACGCCCGCGACGTGCACATCGGCCCGTCCGACCACGTCGCCTGGCTCGACGACCGCAAGTGGGCCTACATCCGCCTCGAGGGCCGCAACTTCGGCGACGTCCCGCTGAACATCGAGCTCAAGCTCGAGGTGTGGGACTCGCCCAACTCGGCCGGCGTCATCATCGACGCCCTGCGCTGCTGCAAGGTGGCCAAGGACCGCGGGCATCGGCGGCCCGCTGCTCGGCCCGTCGGCGTACTTCATGAAGAGCCCGCCGGTGCAGTACCACGACGACGTGGCCCACCAGATGGTCGAGGACTTCGCCGCCGGCCAGGCCTGACGCGGCCGCCGATCCGGCGACCCCCATCCCGCCCGCCGTCCACGCGGCGCGAGAGACTTGGCCCATGTCCGACCGCTTCTCGGGCCACGAGGACATGACCTCGGGCCACCCCACCACCCGCAACCTCGCCGCCGCGCCCGACCCCGGGCCGGCGGCGACGCTGCCCGCTCTCGGCGACCTACCCCGCCGAGGCGCCGACCAGCCCACCGACTCGGTGGCCTACGGCCCCGACATCCCCACCGAGGCCCAGTACCGGCTCCTCGGCAACCTCGAGGGCAAGCGGGTGCTCCAGCTCGGCTGCGGTTCGGGCGCCGAGGCCATCGCCATGGCCCGCCAGGGAGCCCGGGTCATCTCCGTCGACCCGTCGCTGCACCGCATCGAGACCGCCCGGGCCAACGCCGATGCCGCCGAGGTCAAGATCGAGCTGCACCAGTGCGACCTGGCCGAGCTGCCCTTCCTGCGGGCCGACTCGCTCGACCTCGCCCTCAGCGTGTACGCCCTGGCCAACGTGGACGACCTCGACCGGGTGTTCCGCCAGGTCCACCGGGTGCTCCACACCGAGTGCCACCTGCGTGTTCTCCATGCCCCACCCCGCCTACGCCATGTTCGACCCGGACTCGGGTGACCCGCCCACCGTGACGCGCTCGTACTTCAGCCGCTCGCCCCGCCCGTGGGCCACCGAGCACGACCAGGGCGACGACCTGCCCCGCACCGTGAGCGAGCTCTTCACCAGCCTGGCCCGCACCAACTTCCGGGTCGACACCATCCTCGAGCCCGAGCCCAGCGGCAAGCGCAGCTCCTACTGGCGCGACGCCATGAGCTGGGCCCCGGCGACCCTCATCATCCGGGCCACCAAAGAGGGCATCTGACCACTGGCCCTCTGGGGCAGGCCTCCCGGCGGCGCCGACGCAGCCTCAGGACTGGTCCATCCACCAGGCGTCGAGGCGGCGGTAGGCCTCGTCCTCGCCCAGGGGGCCCTCCTCGAGGCGGGCCTCGAGCAGGAACTCCAGGGCCCGGCCCACGTCCCGGCCCGGGCGCGATGCCGAGGTGGGCCATGACCTGGTCGCCGTCGAGGTCGGGGCGGATGGCGCCCAGCTCCTCCTGCGCCTCGAGCTCGACGATCCGGGCTTCGAGCTCGTCCATGCGGGCGCTCAGCATGCGCGGCCTTGCGCTCGTTGCGCGTGGTGCAGTCGCACCGGGTCAGCTCGATCAGCTCCGACAGCAGGGGCCCGGCGTCGCGGACGAAGCGCCGCACCGCGCTGTCGGTCCAACCCATCTGATAGGTGTGGAAGCGGAGGTGCAGGTACACCAGGCGGCTGACCGCGTCGACGTCCTCGTTCGAGTACTTGAGCGCCCGCATCCGATCGCGGGCCATGCGCGCCCCCACCACCTCGTGATGGTGGAAGCTCACCCCTCCCTCGCCGATGGCCCGGGTCCGGGGCTTGCCCACGTCGTGGAGCAGAGCGGCGAGGCGGACGAGCCGCTCGGGCCGGGTCTTGGCCACCACCGCGATGGTGTGGTGCAGCACGTCCTTGTGGCGATGGATCGGGTCCTGCTCCAGGCGCATGGCGGGCAGCTCGGGCAGGAAGTGGTCGACCAGGCCGGTGTCGCACCAGGAACCAGAGGCCCGGTGACGGGTCCGCCGTGACCAGCAGCTTGTCGAGCTCGTCGCGGATGCGCTCGGCCGACACGATGGCCAGGCGGTCGCCCAGCTGCTCGACGGCCGCCACCAGACCGGGCTCGGGCTCGAGGCCGTAGCCGGCGATGAAGCGCGCCGCCCGCAGCATGCGCAGGGGGTCGTCGGTGAACGACTCCTCGGGCGCGAGCGGCGTGCGCAGGCGGCCGGCGGCCAGGTCGGCGGCGCCGTCGAACGGGTCGATGAGCTCCAGCTCGGGCACGGCCAGGGCCATGGCGTTGACGGTGAAGTCCCGCCGGGACAGGTCGGCCTCGACCGCGTCGCTGTACACGACCTCGGGCTTGCGCGAGTCCGGGTTGTACACCTCGGCCCGGTGGGTGGTGATCTCGAACGTCCGGTCGTCGTGGCGGCAGCCGATGGTCCCGAAGCGCTCGCCCTGGGTCCACACCGCGTCGGCCCACCCGTTCACCAGCCGCTTGATCTCGGCCGGGCGGGCGTCGGTGGTGAGGTCGATGTCGGCGTCGTCACCGAGGGTCTTGCCCAGCAGCAGGTCGCGCACGATCCCGCCGACCAGATAGAGGCGCTTGCCGTCGGCCGCGAACCGCTCGGCCAGCGGCTGCACTTCGTCGAGGATGGGCCGGAGCCGGTCGGGGACCACGGTGGCGAACGCTACCGGCGCGTGCCGCGCGCCGACGAAGCCGAATCGTCGCCTAGGCCAGGCCGGCCTCGTGGCGCCGCATCTGAACCGCCTCCACCACGTGGAGGCCCGGGCCACCCGATGGTGGCCGCCTCCGGTCGATAGTGCTCGTCGCACATCGTGGCCAGCGCGGCCCCGGCTGAGGCCGCCAGCCCCTCGAGGTCGTACCCGCCCTCGAGGAACACGATCTGACGACCGGCCGGAACGTACTCACCCAGCACGGCGGTGAAGTCGGCGAAGTCGCCCGCCGTGAGTCCCAGCCCGGTGATGGGGTCGCGGCGGTGGCCGTCGAAGCCGGCCGAGACCAGCAGCCAGGTCGGCTGCCAGTGCTGGACCAGGGGGGCGAGGACGGTGTCCATGGCCGTCCGGTACACGTCGCCGGTGGCGCCGGACGGGAGCGGGAAGTTGATGGTGGCGCCGTAGCCGTCGCCCTCGCCCATCTCCGGCACCCCGCCGGTGCCTGGATAGAGGGGGAACTCGTGGAACGACACGTAGACCACGTCGCCGTCGGCGTAGAAGACGTCCTGGGTGCCGTTGCCGTGATGGGCGTCGTAGTCCACGATCAGCACCCGCTCACCCCGGGCCGCCAGTGCCTTCGCCGTCACCGCCACGTTGTTGAGCAGGCAGAACCCCATCGAACGGGTGGGGGTGGCGTGGTGGCCGGGCGGGCGCACGGCGCAGAAGGCGACGTCGCCCTCCCCCGCGTCGAGGCGGGCCACGGCCTCGAGACCGGCGCCGGCGGCCAACAGGGCGGCGGCGTAGGAGGCGGGGACGGTCACCGTGTCGGGATCGAGGTTCCCGCCCCCGGCGCCGGTGAAGTCAGCGAGGCGCTCCAGGAAGCCGCCCGGGTGGACGAGCGCGATCTCGGCGGCCGTGGCCGGGCGGGGCTCGAACGACACCAGGGCGTCGCGCAGCCCGGCTGCCTCGATCCCCGCCGCCACCGCCTCCAGACGAGCGGGGCGCTCGGGATGGAACGGGCCGGTGTCGTGGGCCAGGAACTGCGGGTGCGTCGTGAAGAGGACGGTCACCTCCACACGCTACTGCCCTCCTCCGCCGCTACCAGGGTCGTATCCTCGGCCCCTGAACGCGGCCCGAGGGGTCACGAACGCTACGGCGCAGCGACCGTGCTCGCGCCCGAACAGGACTCGAATGGGCAGGCTCGACACGGTGCAATGGGGCAAGGACCGGCTGCGCGTCGGCCCGTGGCGGGGCGACGAACGGATCGCCTACATCGCCCCCATCCCCGGACAGCCCCCGTCGGCCGGCGCAGTCGGCGAGTGTCTGCGGCTGCTGGCCGGGCGCGGCTTCCGCTCGGCCCTGACCGCCGCGCTCAGCCCCGCCGAACAGGACCCCTTCCTCGATCTCGACTTCACCATCCACGAGCACCTCCATCTGCTGCGCCATCCGCTCGGCCGCTCGATCGACCCACCGTCGGTACCGACCCGGCGGGGCCGGCGTAGCGATCGGGCCGAGGTGCTCGACGTCGATCACCGGGCCTTCAGCCCGTTCTGGCGCTTCGACCAGGCCGGCCTCGACGACGCCCGGGCCGCCACCCCGACGTCGCGGTACCGGGTGGTCGAACTGGGCGGCGAGGTGACCGGCTACGCCGTGACGGGACGGGCCGGGCCGGTCAGCTACCTGCAGCGCCTGGCCGTGCACCCCGACCACCAGCGCCACGGGCTGGGCACCAGCCTCACCCTCGACGCGCTCCGGTGGGCTCGACGGCGGGGCGCGCAGTCGATGCTGGTCAACACCCAGGAACGCAACGGCGTGGCCCTGTCGCTCTACGAACGACTCGGGTTCGTCCTGGAACACGACGGGCTGGACGTGCTCGAGCGACCGCTGGCCGATGCCGGCACCGCGCCATGAGCCGATCCTTCAGGCTCGGCGTCACCGCGTCGGGCGTCGGGCCACGGGTCCTGGCGGCCACCGTCGCCATGGTCGTGGCCCTGATCTTGACCGTGCCCTCGGGTTCGGCCCAGACCACGACCAGCACGACGACCCCCAGCTCGACCCCGGCGACGACCCCGACCGGGGCGACCGCGTCGGACGCACCCCTCACGCTCGTCGGCCAGAGCGGCTGGGTGGCGCCCAGCGGCGTGTTCAAGATCAGCCTGCGCACCGGGTCGCTGCCCACCGACGGCGAGCTGGTCGTGCGGCTGTACTCCCGGGTGACCACCTCGGCGCGGCTCGAGCAGACCGGTCGAGGTGAAGCCCTGGGCGGCATGATCCAACCGCCCGTGCTCGTGCCGCTCGATCAGGTCCAGCGCAGCGCCGACGGCCTCGACCTGAGCTTTCCCCTGGTGGCGAGCGGTGCGGTCCCGCCGTACGGCTTCTACATCGGGGCCACCGGCGTCTACCCCATCTCCGTCGGGTTACTCGACTCCGACGGCCAGGAGACCGGCCGGATCGTCACCCACCTCATCCGGCTGCCGGCGCCGGGGAGCGGTCAGACGCCCTTGGCGGTCGCCCTCGCCGTCCCCGTCCATGCGGCGGTGAGCCACGACACCACGGGGGCCAGCACCATCGACTCCGACACCGTCGCCTCGCTCCAGGGTCTGATCAACGCCCTGAACCGGCAGCCCACCGTCGCCCTCACCGTCACCCCGACACCGGAGACCATCGACGCCCTGGCCGAGCGCGACCGCTCCACCGGAGGGACGTCGGTCGCGTCGCTGGCCAAGGCCTCAGGTTCGGGACGCCAGGTGATCAACGACACGTACGTGGGTGTCGACCGGGGTGCCTGGGTGGGCCAAGGGCTCAGTGCCGCCCTGGGCGCCCAGTTCGACGCCGGGGCGGCCACGCTGACGAGCCAGCTCGGCGCGGCGCTGGATCGGCGCACGTTGGTGGTCGACCCCTCCACCACGCCCGAGGTGCTCAGCGAGCAGGTCACCCGGGGCATCGCGGCCGCCCTGGTGCCGAGCGATCAACTGGTCCCCCTCGACCGCCGCAACAACGACGAGACGCTCACCCAGAGCTTCGACCTGGCCTCCAGCAACGACGACCGGATCCCGGCGGTGGCGGCCGACTCCCGTCTGGGGCGCCGTCTCGTCGAGGGCGACAACCCCACCTTCTCGGCCCACGAGGTGCTGGCCGAGCTGGCGCTCCTGTCGCTGGACCAGTCGCGCTCCCAGCCGTGCGTCCTGTCGAGCGACGCCTCGGGCTGCAGCCGCGGCATCGCCCTGGAGCTCCCCTCGTCGGCGGCGGCGGCCACGCCCGCGGTGTCGGTCCTGCTCGACGCGTTCGCCGACCGGACGGGCACGGCCGGCTCCCCCACCGCCTCGCCCGGGGCCCCGCTGGCCAGCGCGGTGACGGTCACCGACCTGCTCAGAGTGGTCGACCGCGCCTCGGCCAGCTTCCGCACCCGGAGCTCGGGAGCGGTGCTGGTGCGGGAGCTGATCGACACCACTCCGGGCTCGCTGGGCTCGTACCCCAACGACCTGCGCTCGGCCACGAGCGCGGTGAACGGGTACCACTCGATGACGCTGCCCGACGACCCCAAAGGCTCAGACATCGCCTCCTCGCTCGACCAGGTGCTGCTGTGCTCGGGGGCGGCGGAGTTCGACGACGCCACCCGCGCCAGCTATCTCGACGGTGCCAGATCCACCCTCGACAACCAGGTCTCGCTCATCACCGCCCCCGGTCAGGTGACCGTGACCCTCACGTCGAGCCGGGCCAAGGTGCCGCTCAGCATCGACAACGCGCTCGACTACCCGGTCAAGGTGGCCCTGCGGATGTCCAGCGCCAAGCTCGAGTTCCCCGAAGGCAGCACCCAGACGGTGGAGCTGGCCCCGAGCCAGCCGACGCGCATCGAGATCCCGGTCGAGACCCGGGCCTCGGGCTCGTTCCCCCTCGTGGTCACGGTGTGGTCCCCCGACGGGGCGGTGTCGATCGCCTCCACCCGCTTCACCGTCCGTTCCACCGCCGTCTCGGGCGTGGGGCTGGCCCTCACCATCGCCGCCGGGCTCTTCCTGGTGCTGTGGTGGGGGCGGCACTTCCGCAACGCCCGTCGCGACAAGCGGCTGGTGGTGGCATCCAACCACCCGGCGAGGCGGCAGCCGACCTCGACCGGTGACCCTCCCGTCCCTGGCGGACTGCCGGGTCCCCCCTCCGGCCCGACGGGAGACCCGGCGGGTGGCTCGACGCCCGGACCGGCACAGGGATCACCGACGTAACGCTCCGGCGCGCCCGGGGGTCCATCGGTGGCGGATGAGCTTCGCCCGCCGCGCGACCCGACGATCACGGCCCACGAGCCCCATCGGGTGATCCACTACGCTCCGCCGCGAGCGACCGAACGAGGGGGACCATGTCCGGAGTACGCATCGTCACTGACAGCGCCTGCGATCTGACCAGCGACGAGGCCGCCGACCTCGGCGTCGAGATCGTGCCGCTGAGCATCCGGTTCGGCACCCAGGAGTTCACCGATCGCGAGGAGCTCAGCGTCGAGGACTTCTACCGGCGCATGGCGGAGTCGTCCGATCTGCCCGAGACGTCAGCACCGGCGCCCGGTGCCTTCGAGCAGGCCTTCCGCCGGGCGGCCGCGGCCGGCGCCGACGCCGTGGTGTGCATCAACCTGTCGGGCGGCCCTGTCGGCCACCATCGAATCCGCCCGCAACGCGGCCCGCGCGCTCGAGGGCGAGATCGACGTGCGCGTCGTCGACAGCCGAACCCTCACGGCCGGCCAGGGGACGATCGTGCGCCAGGCCGCCCTCGCCGCCAAGGAGGGAGCTTCGCTCGACGAGGTGCTGGCCCGGGTCGAGGACCTGGTGGCCCGCACCCGCGTGTACGCCGCGCTCGACACCCTCGACAACCTCAAGAAGGGCGGCCGCATCGGCGGCGCCGCCCACCTGGTGGGCTCGATGCTCTCGATCAAGCCGCTCCTCAACGTGACCGGGGGCAAGGTCGAGGAAGCCAGCAAGCAACGGACCCGCAAGAAGGCCCTGCTGTGGCTGCGTGACCAGCTCTACGCCGAGCAGGGGGTGACGCACCTCTCCGTGTATGACGGCGAGGCGCCCGACGTCGACGAGTTCCTCGAGCTCATCGCCGACCGGTTCCCCCGCGACGCCATCCAGACCGGCCGCATCGGTGCCGTCATCGGGACCCACGGCGGGCCCCGCGTGCTCGGCATCTGCTACGTGGTCGAGGCGGCCTGACCGGCTCCTGGGCCTGCCGCCAGGCCCCCGCCCGCTGCCCCGGGGCCGGTGGGACGGGCCGCTAGCGTTGGAGTGCCGTGCCCGACACTCCTCTCGCCCACCAGCCGCCACCCAGCTCGTTCCAGGCGGGTCGACTGATCGTCGGCCGCTACCGGCTCGAGCACCGGATCGCCGGCCGGGGGCATGGCCGAGGTGTGGCAGGCCGTCGACGAGGTGCTGGGCCGGCAGGTGGCCGTGAAGATCCTGCACCCCCACCTGGCGGCCGACCACACCTTCGTGGCCCGCTTCCGGACCGAGGCCATCGCCGCGGCCCGGCTCCACCATCCCGGCATCGTGGCCATCTACGACACGGGGCACGAGCACGGCGCCGAGGCCATCGTCATGGAGCTGGTGCGGGGCGAGACGCTGCGCCACGAGCTCGACGTCCGGGGGTTCCTCGACCCGCCCGAGGTGGTCGGCATCGGCGCCCAGGTGGCCGACGCCCTCGCCGCCGCCCATCGGGCCGGTCTCGTCCATCGCGACATCAAGCCGGCCAACATCCTGCTGTGCCCCGACGATCGGGTCATGGTGACCGACTTCGGCATCGCCAAGTTCGGCGACGACCCCGACCTGACCCAGACCGGGACCATGGTGGGGACGGTCAAGTACCTCTCCCCCGAACAGGTCCGGGGCGAACCGGTCGATGCCCGCAGCGACATCTACTCCCTCGGCGTGGTCTTGTTCGAGGCGCTCTGCGCCCGGCCCCCGTTCTCGGGCGACAGCCCGGCGTCGACCGCGCTGGCCCGCCTCCACCAGACCCCGCCGCGCCCTCGCCAGCTGCGCCCGACCATCCCCGTCGGGCTCGACGCGGTGGTCACCCGCTGCCTGCAGCTCGCCCCCGACGATCGCTTCGACTCGGCCGACCAGCTCCGAGCGGCCCTCAGCGAACCAGCGGTACTGCGGGGCGATGACGACCTCACCGTCACCGTCGGTCCCGATCCCACCTCGGCGTGGGGCGGCACCCCTGCCGTCCCGGGCTCCCCCCGCGCCGTCGCCGAGGCCGAGGCCGACGACGGAGCCTCGTCCGTCGCACGCCGTGTGGCTGCGTCCCCTGCTCGTGGGGGCCTGCGTCGTCGGGGCGATCGCCCTGGCCCTGGTCCTGTTGAGCCACAGCGACCTGGGCCATCGGCTCTTCAACTGGGGGAGCGAGGCGGCCCAGGACGTGACGCCCGACGCGACCCACCCCACTGATCCGGCGCCGCTGAAGATCACCTCGATCGCCAGCTTCGATCCCGAGGGCCGGGGAACGCCGGGTGAGAACGACAGCCCAGCTCAAGCTGGCCATCGACGGAAACCCGAGCACCGGCTGGCTCACCGAGAGCTACGACCAACGGACGTTCGGCATCAAGTCCGGCGTGGGGATCGTGCTGTCCATCGATCAGGCCACGGCCCTGCAGCAGCTCATCGTGCAGTCGCCCACCCAGGACTGGAGCGCGTCGGTGTACGTGGCCGATGAGCCCGGGGCCAGCCTGGGCGACTGGGGAGAGCCGGTCGACCAGCAGAGCGCCATCGCCGGCGGGACCACCTTCGACCTGCACGGCCGCACCGGCCGAAGCGTCCTGCTGTGGATCACCGACCTGGGCAGCGGGCCGCCGCGGGTGCGAGCAGAGCTCGACGAGCTGAGCCTCCGTGGTTGAACAGACCCGACCGGGACCTCGCACGGCCGAGGAGGACCTGATCGCCGCGGCCCAGGCCGGTGACCGTCGGGCCCTCGACCAGCTGCTGCGATCCCACTACCAGCAGGTGTACCGCATCTGCCGGCGGATGACGGGCAACGACCAGGACGCGCTCGACGCCACCCAGGACGCGCTCATCGCCTTGACCCGCGGGATCCACCGCTACGACGGTCGGGCCTCGTTCTCGACCTGGTCGTACCGGGTGACCACCAACGCCTGTCTCGACGAGCTCCGGCGCCGCAAGCGGCGGCCCGTACCCGAGGCCGAGCTCCCGGTCGACGCACGCCCGGGCGGAGCCCCGGGCCTCGACCAGACGCGTGGTGGACCGCCTGGTGCTCGACGAAGCCCTGAGCGGCCTGCCCCCCGAGTTCCGGGCACCGGTCGTGCTGCGCGACGTCCTCGGCCTGGACTACGCCGAGATCGCCGAGGTGCTCGACATCCCTCCCGGCACCGTCCGCTCCCGCATCGCCCGGGGTCGCCGATCGCTGGCCAACCGAGATGGGCCGGAACCAGCCCCCGCCCCCAAGCGTCCAACCCCAGGCACCATGAACCCCGACGACCTCCTTCCCGAGCCCGATCCCGTTGATCTGCTGGCTTCGGCGCGCCTCGACGGGGAGGCGGCCGACCTCCCGCCGGGGGACGATCCGGCCGAGGTCGACGCCCGCCAGGAAGTGCTGGCCTCGGTGCGGGCCCGCCTGGCCGAGCCCGTCACCCTCCCCGAGCCGTCGGTCATCGACGACCAGATCGCCCAGGCCCTCGCCGCCCTGGACGACGCCGACGCCGCGGAAGCCGGCCCGGCGGGGGTCGATCCCGTGGTCCCCCTCGCCGCCCGGAGGGCGCCGCGTCCCCGGGGCCGACGATGGCTGGCGGCCGCGGCGGCCGTGGTCGTGATCGCGGCCCTGGCCGGGGCCATCGTGGCCAGCAACCGACCGCACTCGTCCTCCTTCGACACCGTTGCCGCTCCCGTCAACCAGTCCTCGTCGACGACCGTGGCCAACAGCACGAGCCAGCGAGCAACGTCCGGTGCGGTGGCGTCGACGACCACCGCACCGGGGGTCACCCCGGACGCCGCGTCGGTCCCCGACCTGGGTGCCGTCGCCTCCGACGCATCCCTCGGAGCGGAGGTCCTGGCCGAGTCCAGCGCCATGGCCTCGACCGACCCGACCACCACGGCGGCCAGCACCGAGCAGGCCACCACCACGCTGGCGACGATGGCCCCGTTCCACACGGCACCGGTGGCCGCGCCGTCGTGTGATGCGGCCGTCCGCCAGACGATCCCGAGCCTCGGCAAGCTAGTATTTTCTGCGACAGCCAGCTACCAGGGTGAGCCCGTGCAGGTGATGGTGTACGAGGGGGCCACGCCCGGGACGTACGAACTGGTCGCGGCCCGGGTCGGCGGACTGCAGCGTGGCTCGTCAACCGGCCCCTCTGACCGCCCCGGGACAGCGGGGCCACGGCACTCGGCCCAGGCACTACCATGCGGCCCATGACGAGTCCCGGCTCTGGGGATCCCCGAGACCTACGCGCCCCGGCCCCTGCCTCTCCGGGCAGTGGGTCCGGTGCCCCCGTCCACCACCGCCACGGGCCGCTGGCCGCCACCGACACCTGGCCGGCGCAGGCCACCGACGCCGTGGTCCGGGCGGTCGACACCGTCCGGGACAAGACCACCGGGCCTCTCCAGACCGCCTCGCGCGGGGTGGTCTACGGCGTGTCTGGCCGCCGTGCTCGGCATCATGGTCGCTCGTCCTGCTCATCGTCGCCCTGGTCCGGGCCACCGACGCGCTGGTGGGCCTGGTGGTCGACCCGCCCAACATCTGGCTCACCTATCTCATCGTCGGCGTGATCTTCCTCGTGGGCGGCTGGTTCGTGTTCCGCCGCCGCCGCCTGGTCGAGGCCTGACGGCTGTGTCCCGCTGACCAACCCACTGCGGGAATCCCTCTGACCGCGCGCCGGTTGGGGCGAACACCATCGCCGCCCCGGCGCCCCTACCTGGAGTCATCCATGACCTCGTCCGACATCCACAACGTCATCATCATCGGGTCCGGTCCGGCCGGCCTCACCGCCGCCATCTACACCGCCCGAGCCAACCTCGCCCCGCTGGTGATCGAAGGAGAACCGTCCTCCACCAGCGACCAGCCCGGCGGGCAGCTCATGCTCACCACCGAGGTCGAGAACTTCCCCGGCTTCCCCGACGGCATCATGGGCCCCGAGCTCATGATGCGGTTCCGGGAGCAGGCTGCCCGCTTCGGTGCCGACATCCGCACCGAGAAGGTCACCCGGGTCGATCTCTCCCACCGACCGTTCGGCGTGTGGGTCGGGGATCCCGACGCTCCCGAGCCGACCTACCGGGGCCAGTCGATCATCGTCTCGACCGGGGCGCAGTCGCTGATGCTCGGCCTCGAGGCCGAGCAACGCCTCATCGGCCACGGCTTGTCCACGTGCGCCACCTGTGACGGCTTCTTCTTCCGTGACCAGGACATCATCGTGGTCGGTGGCGGCGACTCGGCGGTCGAGGAGGCCACCTTCCTCACCAAGTTCGCCCGGTCGGTGACCATCGTGCACCGGCGCGACGAGCTGCGGGCGTCCAAGATCATGCAGGACCGGGCCCGGGCCAACGAGAAGATCCGCTTCCACTGGAACGCCATGGTGGAGGAGATCAAGGGTGAAGCGACCGTCGAGGGTGTGGTCCTTCGCGACGTGCTCACCGACGAGCGCACCGAGCTGGCCGTGTCCGGGGTCTTCGTGGCCATCGGCCACAAGCCGAACACCGACCTGTTCAAGGGCCAGCTCGAGCTGGCGGAGAACGGGTACCTGGTTACACAACCAGGGAGCAGCTATACGAACGTTGATGGAGTATTCGCCTGTGGTGACGTCCAGGACCACACCTATCGCCAGGCCATCACCGCCGCGGGCTCGGGCTGCACCGCGGCCATCGACGCCGAGCGTTGGCTGGAGGCCCAGGAGGACCACTGACGACCCGGCACCCGCCGGGCCGCGGAATGTCGGTGCACCGCGAACGGTTACGATCGTGCAGTCGAGTGAGCGCCCGCCCACCACCTACGAGTAGTCGACACCCGGACCGGGTCGTCGAGAGAGGAATGAGAGTCACCATGGGTGAAAATGTGAGTGCCCTGTCAGATGCCACCTTCGACGAGGAGATCGGCGCGGCCGATGAGCCCGTGCTGGTGGACTT
This sequence comes from uncultured Microthrixaceae bacterium, assembly GCA_963726905.1. Taxonomy (GTDB): domain Bacteria; phylum Actinomycetota; class Acidimicrobiia; order Acidimicrobiales; family Acidimicrobilacustridaceae; genus UBA4742. The sequence goes on along the minus strand of CAVSDZ010000004.1, from coordinate 563,978 downwards.
CTGGGCTGAGTGGTGCGGGCCGTGCAAGATGGTGGCGCCGATCCTCGATGAGATCGCCGACGAGCAGATCGGCAAGATCCGGATCGCCAAGCTCAACGTCGATGACAACCCCGACGTCGCCCGCCGTTTCGGCGTGATGAGCATCCCCACCATGATCGTCTTCAAGGACGGCCAGCCCGACAAGCGCATGGTCGGCGCCCGGGGCAAGGGTCAGATCCTCGAGGAACTGAGCGACTACCTGTAGACCTCGGTTCGGGTCGCGCCTGTCGCGCCCGATAGCCTGCTTCACCCATGGACGCCCTCCCGCTTCGCCTCGGTGACGAGGGAGATGCCGTCCGGGACCTGCAACAACGCCTGGCCGGCCTGGGGCTCGACCCGTCAGTCGAGCCCCGTGGTCGTTTTCGGTGCGAACACCGAGGCGAGCGTGCGACGGTTCCAGTCCGGCCGGGGGCTCCCCGAGACCGGCGTGTGTGACCTGGCCACCTGGACGGCGCTCGTCGAGGCCGGGTACCGCCTGGGCGATCGACTGCTCTACCTCAAGAGCCCCATGCTGCGCGGCGACGACATCGCCGAGCTGCAACGACTCCTGGGCACGCTCGGCTTCGACGCCGGTCGGGTCGACGGCATCCTGGGGCCCCACACCGAGCGGGCTCTCTCCGACTTCCAGCGAAACGCCGGACTGACCACCGACGGCGTCTGCGGCCGCGAGGTGCTCCTGAGCCTCGAGCGGCTGGGGCAGTCACCGGGACGCTCGACCAACGTCGCCGGGGTGCGCGAGCGCGAGTTCCTCCGCTCCCAACCCCCGGTGCTGTCCGGTCGACGGATCGTCATCGGCGAGGCGGGTGGCCTCGATGCCCTGGTGAGGGCCATCGATCGAGCGCTGGAGGACGCTGGTGCCATCGTGGCCGCCCTTCACCACCCCCACCCATCGGTGCAGGCGGTCGAGGCGAACGACTTCGAGGCTGATCTCTACATCGGCCTGACGCTGTCGGACGACCCGGCCTGTGAGGCCGCGTACTACGCCACGCCGGGCTTCGAATCAGCCGGCGGCCGACGCCTGGCCGAGCTCCTCACCGATGCCTTCGAGCGAATCGACGGAGTGTCGGTCGAGCCCGCCCGGGGCCACTGGCTACCCATCCTGCGCGAGACGCGCATGCCTGCCGTGGTGTGTGCGGTCGGCCCTGCGCTCCGTCGTGGTCGAGCGCACCGCGGAGTTCGCCGACGCCGTCCACGAGGCGCTGACGCGCTGGTGCGCCTCACCGTTCGAGCCCTGACCGGCATGCTGTGGTCGAGACCCTTGGTCACGGAGTGTGTGACAGAGGCCACAACCGTTAACCACAGGTTTGGTCACAGGGTGTGGATGGCGTGAACGAGCCGTCAACCCTGCCGTCGAGGTCCATGCAGACATCCGTTGACCGACCGGTAGCGACGGCCGAACCGGCGGCCTCAGTCGTCGGATTCGCGACCCTCGGTCATGACCCGATAGATCCGCTCGAGATCCTCGACCGTCGAGAACTCCACCACCACACGACCACGCTTGGCGCCCATCGAGACGCGTGACTCGGGTGTCGAGATAGCCCGAGAGCAGATCCTCGAGTTCGAGCAGGCCGGCCGGCCGCAGCGCCGGAGCTGGTCGAGCCGGAGCAGCGTCTTCGTCTGCCTCGCGCCTCGACGTCCTCGTGGAGGCGGACCTCTTCCTCCACCTGGCGGACCGAGAGGTCCTCGGCTGCGACCCGTCGAGCCAGGGTCTCCTGGAAGAGTCGATCGGGCGAGCCCAGCAGGGCCCGGGCGTGTCCGGCCGTGAGCTTGCGCTCGGCCACCAGCTTCTGGACCGACGGCGGCAGTTGGAACAGCCGCAGGGTGTTGGTCACGGCCGAGCGGCTCTTGCCCACCCGCAACGGCCACCTGCTCCTGGGTGAGCCCGAAGTCCTCCATCAGCTGCTGGTAGGCCGCCGCCTCCTCGAGGGCGTTCAGGTCCTCGCGATGGAGGTTCTCGACCAGTGCCTGCTCGAGCGCTCCTGCATCCTCGACCGAGCGCACCAGCGCCGGCACCGTCTGAAGGCCGACTCGCTTGGCGGCTCGCCACCGACGCTCGCCGGCGATGATCTCGAACTCCCCGCCGTCGAGCGGACGCACCAGGATCGGCTGAAGAACGCCCGAGCTCCCGGATCGACGCGCTCAGCGAGACCAGCGCCTCCTCGTCGAAGTAGGCCCGCGGCTGATGCTGATTCGGTCGGACCTGACTCGACCGGAATCTCCTGCAGTGCGGTCGACCCGCTGTCGACGACCTCACCGGTCGGGATCAGTGCCCCGAGACCCTTACCCAACCCGCTGCGCCGTGCCACCGCTGACCTCCTTCGCCAACTCCCGATAGGCGATCGCCCCTCGGGAGCTCGGATCGAATGTGATGATGGGTTGCCCGAACGAGGGCGCCTCGGAGAGCCTGACCGTCCGGGGGACCACGTTACGACAGACCTTGTCCCCGAAATGGCTGCGGACCTCGTTGCGCCACCTGGTCGGCCAGCTTGGTGCGGGCGTCGTACATCACCAGGACGATGGCGCTCACCTCGAGCCGTTGGTTCAGGCTCTTCTGGACCAGCTCGACGTTGCGGAGCAATTGGCCGAGGCCCTCGAACGCGTAGTACTCGCACTGGATGGGGACGAGCACCTCGGTGGCCGCGGCCATGGCGTTCACGGTCAGCAGACCGAGCGAGGGCGGGCAGTCGATCAGGACGTAGTCGTAGTCGCTCGAGCACGTCGTTGATGGCGTTGCGGAGCTTGAGCTCACGACTGAACGCGGGGACCAGCTCGATCTCGGCGCCGGCCAGATCGAGGCTGGCCGGAGCCACGAAGAGGTTGCGCACCGAGCTGCCCTCGATGCAGTCCTCCAGCGGCACGTCGTGCAGCAGGACGTCGTACATCGACGACTCGAGGGCCCGGGGGTTGATGCCCAGACCGGTGCTGGCGTTGCCCTGCGGATCGAGGTCGATGACCAGGGTTCGGTACCCCAGATCGGCCAGGCAGGCGCCGAGGTTGACGGCGGTGGTGGTCTTGCCCACACCGCCCTTCTGATTGGCCACCGCGATCACCCGCGGCAGCTCCCGAACGTGCGATGCCGCCGGACCCGCGTCGATCACCCGCTCGGCCTGCTCCAGGTCCGGCGGAAGGTCCATGATCGGGATCGGCTGTCGCTGCCGGTCATGCGACGGAGGAGGCTCCGCCTGACCCTCGTCGGGCGTCGGTCAGCTCACCGCCACTCGCCCGATCGCGTGAGGACGAGTCGCATCGGGATTCCACCGCTGGCTCCGTGGCCCACCGCCGGAGGCGCTCGTCGGCGCCCTCCGGTGGCTCGGCATCGCCGAACGTTGAGGTCACTGCGCCATCCTTCCTGGTGGCTCCGACGAGGTCAAGGAGATCCGGGCCAGAATGGCGATGTTTCACGTGAAACATCGCCCGTCCAACGGTCGTTGGGAACGGTCCGCGCCCCTAGAAGAGTGGCCGCTTCGCCGGGATCCCGACACGCCGAGGGTATCGATCGCTACAGAGCGTCGGTTTGGCAGAGGATCTGGCAGCCAGCCGACGGGCGCCATGGGGTGTCAGCCCCAGAACGGCCAAGCCATCGGCTCTCCATCGCTCGCGGGACTCCGGTGGTTCGCTGACGATGAGCTCGCCGCCCGACGGAGGAAGCCGGCCGCGCACTCCGCCGTCACGGCCGGTGGGCCGAAGCTGCGGGCGGTCACCAGGTCCATCGAATGACGCAGGCTCGTCCTCGTGGGCCAACTCCTCCGCCCGACCGTGGACGACCGACGACCCGGCCGGCCAGACCAAGCGTCTCGGTCGCCTCCCGAAGGAAGCTGGTCCGCCGCTCGCTCGGCATCGAGCAGCCACCATCGGCTGTCCGGCCAGAGTCGAGCCAGCACCAGCCCCGGCACGCCCCCGCCGCTGCCGAGGTCGAGGGCCCGCGCCGGTGGCGGCCCCTCGTAGCGCCGTGTGCGAATCGCCGTGCATGGTCGACGTGGTCCGCGACCGGACCGGGCCCGAGGAAGCCCAAGTCGGCGCGACCGCTCGAGGACGACCAGCACGTCGCTCCATCGTTGCGATGGGTCGTTCCCGGACGTCGTCAGTCTTCGGGGATGATGACGACGCGACGGCGCTGGTCCTCGCCCTCCGAGACCGTCCGCACGCCATCGATCTCGTTGACGGTGTCGTGGACGACCTTGCGGTCCGCCGCGTTCATCGGCTCGAGCGCCTTCTGCACCCCGCTGCTGCCGGACCTCCTCGGCGATCGAGGTGGCGAAGCGCTCGAGCGCCTCGCGGCGGCGCTGCCGGTAGCCGCTCACGTCCAGCCGTACCCGGCCGTGGTGGGTCCCGCCGCCTGGCGCTGCACCACCGTCCGGCTCAGGTCCTGGATGGCCATGAGGGTCTGGCCCTTGGGCCCGATCAGCAGACCGAGGTCCTCACCCACCACCTGCAGCTCGATGGTGTCCTCATCGATCTGCTCCTGTTCGATCTCGCCGGTCAGGCCGTAGGCGTCAACCAGTCCACGGAGGAACTCGGTGATGATCTCGGCCTGGTCCTCTACGGTGGCGTCGTCACTGGTCATGGGGATCCCTTCCGGCGTCTCGCCGTTTTCGGAGGCAGCCACGGATGGGGCCTGCTCGGTCTTGCGACGACCACCGCCGCGTTGCTCGGGCTTGTCGGACTTCTCGGTCTTGACCGGTGCTCTCGGACGGAGAAGCCTTCTCGCCCTTGGGGCCACCGGACCTTGATCGGGACCGGCGGCCCGTGGCCTCCGGTTGAGACTCGCCCGCGGCGTTGTCGCCGGAGTCAGCCCGGGCCCCGTTGCGGCGTCGTCGGTCGCGCCGCTCGACCTTGGGTCGGGGGCTGGTGGGCTTCACCCGGGCCCGCACCCGGGCCTCGCGGCGGGTCAGCCCGAACAGGCCTCCCTTCGCCTCGTCGACGATCTCGAACTCGGCGTCCGCCTCATCGACCCCCAGTTGATCGAGGGCGGCGTCCTTGGCGTCCTCGAGTGTCTTGCCGGTTGTCTCGACCCACTCCACGGCGTACCTAGCCCTTCTTGTTCTTGCGGGCACGCGGCTGGAGGGTGGCGCCGCCGGGTGGCTGGGACCTGACTTCGCATCGGTCGGCGTCTTGGCCGGCGCCGGGGTCTTCGCCGGCGCCGGGGTCTTGGCCGGCGTCGCCGCCCGCGTCGCCCGCTTGGACGGCTGGGCCCTGCCCGACGTGACCGGCGCCTTCGCTGCTCCGGACTTGCCCGGCGCGCGCCTTCGCCGTCGACTTCTGGCTCTTGGCCGGCGGTGGACTTGGCCGAGGTCGGAGTCGTTGACGACCCGCCCGCCGCCTGCCTCAGGCTGGCCAGGAATCCGCCGCCGGCGCCGGCCTTGGCCGCGTCCTTCGGTCGCATCGGCCGCCGCCGGCCTTCGCCGCGGCGATCCCTTCCTTGCCGCCGTAGATGCTCCGGCTGATGAACCATTGCTGTCCAACACGATACAAGTTTGAAACAGCAAAGTAGATGACCAGCCCGGCCGGCAGTCCGAAGGAGATCACCGGCAGGAAGACCGGCATCACCTTCATGATCATCTGCTGCTGAGGGTTCACCTGCTGGTTCGGGTTGCGACCCTGGATCTGGCGCTGCTGGACGAAGCCGGTGACTCCCACGATCACGATCAGGAGGAGGTACGGGATGGCGTGCACGAAGCCGGTCTGCAGCGCCTTGCTCGCGCTCTCGGACAGGTCCATCCCCCACGCCTGCATGACGTTGGTGTCGCTGAGGTCCTGGTACATCTTCGAGCTGTGGTTGAGGAACGCCGGGTCGAAGTTCTGCGCCGGGCTGATGGACGGGGGCTTGGTCGTGCCCGCCCCGGAGCCCAGTTGCCCGCTCACCCAGCCGAAGTCGAACCCCATCGAGTTCACTCGACGGGTAAGTCCTCGTAGCACCTGGTACAAGATGATGAAGACAGGCATCTGCACCAGCAAGGGAAGACATCCACCCAGCGGGCTGATGTCGTTCTCCTTGTAGAACTTCAGCAGCTCCTCGTTGAGCTTCTGTCGGTCGTCCTTGTAGCGCGTCTGGATCTTCTTCATCTCCGGCTGCAGCTGCTGCATCACCATCATCGACCGCGTCCCCTTCAGGGTCAGCGGCGTGAGGATGACCATGATGATGAGCGTCGAGCCCGACGATGGCGAAGGCGTAGTTGGCGTGGATCGCGTACACGAACGCCAACGCCTGGGCGATGAGGACGAAGAAGACGTTGAACACGGACATGTCTTACCTTCCGAGGGGGGTGGCCGAAGGTGGTTGCGGGACGGGGTCGAGGCCGTGGCCACCCCAGGGGTGGCACCGGCCGATCCGCCGCATCGCCAGCCAGCTGCCGCGCACCGCACCGTGGATCTCGAGGGCCTCGATGGCGTACGTCGAGCAGGTGGGGGTGTAGCGGCACGGCGAGGGACGCCAGGCGAAGAGGAACTGGTAGCCCCGAACGAGCGAGCGCGCAAGAAGCGGGCGACGGGGGACAGGCGACGGGCGCTCAGGCATCGCCGGACCGAGCCGCCTGTCGGGCCGCCAGCGCCTCGAGGCGCAGGAGCAGTTGTCGCAGATCCATCGTCAATTCCTCAAAAGTGCTGGTCAGAGCGTCGGAACGGGCCGAAAGCAGGTAGGCCCCCGAGGGTAGCGCCGCCTCCGGATCACCGGTCAGGGTCAGGACCAGGCGGCCCGGAGCCGACGACGGAGCCGGTTGCGCTCCACGGCGTTGCCGACCTTCTTGGGCACGGCGAAGGCCAGCCGGGGCGGATCGCCGGGGCGGTCGGGGGAGGCCAGGAAGGTCAGCGTCATCGCCGCCGACCGGACCCGAGCCCCCGACCGCCGCATCTCGACGAAGGTGCGGCGATCCCGGACGCGCCAGATCAGGCCGACAGGCGATGGCGCCCCTTGAGTCGCCGCGAGCGCAACACCGCTCGCCCGGCCCGGGTCGACATCCGGTGCCGGAACCCGTGGCGCTTGGCGCGCCGACGGTTGTTGGGCTGATAGGTGCGCTTCACGATGTTCCTCCTGGACCACGAGGCCTCCTGGCCCCCGGCTGGTTCGTCCTCCCCGCGTCGTGCGGGAAGCAGGTCGCCGGCCAACGGGTGTGCACTGGCGACCAGAGATGGCGATCCGCGCGGCAACCTGCGCCGCCGGGCGTCGCACCAGGGTAGAGGGTGGTTGGCGAAGGGAGCAACCGGGCCCCCCGGGTGCCGTGATCCCGACGGTGCCCGAGCGCCGAGAACGGCCCTGTGCGTGACGAGAGGACCGGTGCTACGGTGCTTGACCCGTCCAGCGAAGCGGGCCCGATGGGGGTCGAAATCCGAAGGCGGGAGCATCGTCCGGGACGTCCGTCTCGGCGGTGACGGCGTTTTCCACAGGTGTGGACGTCGTTGTGGACTCCGCAGCACGTCGGGAGGCGTTCAAGCAGGTGAATGACGCTGAGATCCTGTGGACAGCCTGTGCCGAGATGCTCAGGGAGCAAGTCTCCGAGGCGGTGTGGCTGACCTCGTTCAACGGCACCCGAGCGGTGCGGCTCGACGATCGGACCCTCGTTCTCGGGGTGCCCAGCTCCGTGGTCCGCGAGCGCATCGAGGTGCGCTACCTGACCCTCGTCCGCAGCGCGCTGGCCGATGCCGGCGGAGCCGATCTGGATCTCGTGATCGAGGTGCACACCGACGGCGCCGTCGGCGCCGACCCCGAAGCCGACGACCGACCGACCGCCGCGATCCTCGCCGTGGACGACGGCCTGGCCGCCATCGACGGGGTGGGGGTGTCGACCACCGAGAGCCTTCCGGTGAACCCCCGCTACACCTTCGAAGCGTTCGTGACGGGTACCTCCAACCGCTTCGCCCACGCCGCCGCCCTGTCGGTGGCCGAGACGCCGGCCCGTTCGTACAACCCGCTTGTTCATCTACGGCGACGCCGGGCTGGGCAAGACCCACCTCCTCCAGGCCATCGCCCACTACGTGAACGAGAACTACCCGAACTTCACCGTGCGGTACGTGTCGACGGAGACCTTCCTGAACCACTTCGTCGACGCCATTCGCACCAACTCGCCGGCCGAGTTCAAGAAGATCTACCGCGAGGTGGACGTCCTGCTGCTCGACGACATCCAGTTCATCGAGGGCCGAGAGGGCCTGCAGGAGGAGCTGTTCCACACCTTCAACGCCCTCCACCAGGCCAACCGCCAGATCGTGCTCTCGTCGGACCGGCCCCCCGACGCCATCCCGACCCTGGAGGACCGGCTGCGCAGCCGCTTCAAGATGGGCCTCATCACCGAGATCAACCCCCCTGATCTCGAGACCCGGCTCGCCATCCTGCACAAGAAGGCCGAGACCGAGCCGATCCAGCCCCCGGCCGACGTGCTCGAGTTCATCGCCACCCACATCACCAACAACATCCGCGAGCTCGAGGGCGCCCTCATCCGGGTCTGCGCCTACGCCAGCCTCACCAAGGAGGAGATGTCGGTCGAGCTGGCCGAGCGGGTGCTCGCTGACATCCTCACCGACTCGCAGCCTCGGCCCATCACCCCGGCGGTGATCCTCCAGGCCACCTCCGACATGTTCGGCTTCAGCATCGAGGAGATCCAGGGCAAGAGCCGCCGCCGGCCGCTCGTCACCGCCCGCCAGGTCGGCATGTACGTCTTCCGCAACCTCACCGACCTCAGCTACCCCGCCATCGCCCGGGAGTTCGGTGGCCGGGACCACACCACCGTCATCCATGCCGTCGAGAAGATCGGTGCCCTCATGAAGGAGCGCCGCCAGATCTACGATCAGGTCACAGAATTGACCCAGATCATCCGAAGTGGTGGGTGAAGGATGGAAAAGGTACCGGTGGACAACCCGGTGGACGAGCTGTGCCTACCACCGCGCCGAGGCGTGGACGACGCCGGGCTTATCCCACGAACCACTCCGATCCGCATGCCAACCTGTGCATCAGTGGGGAGAACGCGCGCGCAACGCAACCCCGTCTGACCTGGTGATACGTCAGGTTTTCCACAATCCACAGGCCTTATCACCACTATGACCAAGAGATCTTCTAGTTCAAGAGACGTAAGGGAAAGCGAGCAGACGTGAAGTTCCGATGCGAACGAGACGAACTGGTCGAAGCGGTCTCGGCCGCCGGCCGGGCCGTGACCAGCCGAGGAAGCTCCCTGCCGGTGCTGAGCGGCATTCGCTTCGAGCTGAACGGGGGCCAGCTCCGCCTCACCGGCAGCGACCTGGACACCACCATCCTGGTGGACCAGGCAGTGACGGGTGACGAGGACGGCGTGGCCGTCATCCCCGCCAAGCTCATCGGCGACATCGCCCGAGCCCTGCCTCCCGGCAAGGTCGAGATCGTCGGTGGACGGCGACGACGCCCGCATCACCGCCGGCCGGGCGCAGTTCACCATGCGCACCATCCCCGCCACCGAGTTCCCCCGCCTGCCCGAACCGGGGGAGGAGGCGGTGGTCATCCCGGCCGCCGCCTTCGCCGAAGCGCTGCGCCAGGTGACGGTGGCGGCCAGCACCGAGGAGACCAGGCCGATCCTCACCGGCGTCCAGATGAGCGCCGAGAACGGCGGCCTGCGGCTGGTGGCCACGGACTCGTACCGCCTGGCCGTGCGCGACCTGCCGGGCACCTCGGTGCTGAGCGAGGGGCAGAGTGTGCTCGTGCCCTCCTCCGCCCTCAAGGAGCTGGGACGCCTGCTCGGTGGCGCCGACGAGGTGAAGCTGACGCTGGGCGAGCGCGACGCCACCTTCACCGTGGACAACGACCGCCTGACCACCCGCCTCATCGAAGGCGAGTTCCCCAACTACCGGGGGCTGATCCCGGCCAGCCAGCCCAATCGGCTGACGGTGGCCCGCGAGGCCTTGTTGGAGGCGGTCCGGCGCATGCGCCTCCTCGCCACCGACGCCACCCCGGTGCGACTGGTCATGAGTGGCGACGGGCTGGAACTGGTGGCCATCGCCCAGGAGGTGGGCCAGGCCCACGAGAGCCTCGACGCCAAGTACGAGGGCACCGAGCTGACGGTGGCGTTCAACCCCGAGTACCTCATCGCCGGCATCGAGGTGACCCCCGGTGACGAGGTCACCCTGGAGACGACCGACGCCATGAAGCCGGCGCTGCTGCGCTCGATCGACAACAACGACTTCCTCTACCTGCTCATGCCGGTGCGGGTCTCCTAGCCGGGGTGCTGCTCCGCCGCCTCTGGCTCACCGACTTCCGGTCCTACCAGCAGGCCGAGGTGACGCTGTCGCCCGGGCTCACCGCCGTCCTCGGCGAGAACGGTCAGGGCAAGACGAACCTGCTGGAGGCGGTGGGCTACCTGGCCACGCTGGCCTCGTTCCGGGGCGCCCCGACCGAGGCCCTGGTCCGAGCCGGGAGCTCCGCCGCCACCGTCCGGGCCGAGGGAGAGCGCGAGGGTCGCGAGCTGCTGATCGAGGCGCGAGATCGTGCCCGGTGGCCGCAGTCGGGTGCAGGTCAACCGCCAGCGCCTGGCCCGGGCCCGTGATCTGCTCGGGGCGCTGCGGGTGTCGGTGTTCGCGCCCGACGACCTCGAACTGGTGAAGGGTGGGCCAGGGGATCGGCGGACCTACCTCGACGACACGCTGGTGTCGTGCCAGCCCAAGCTCGACCAGGTGCGCACCGAGCTGGACCGGGTGCTCCGCCAACGCAACGCCCTGCTGCGCCAGGCCGGCGGCCGGCTCACCCCTGACGTGGAGAGCACGCTGGCGGTGTGGGACACCAAGCTGGTGGCGGCCGGCGAGGCCCTGGCCGACGAGCGGACGGCGCTGTTGGAGCGGCTCGGCCCAGCCCTGGCCCGGGCCTACCGCGCAGGTGGCGCACCGCGAGGTCGAGGTCGGGGCCCGCTACGTGGCGACGTGGCGCGAGGCCGGACTGGGCGCGGCCCTGGCCGCGGCCCGGCGTGACGAGTTGCGCCGAGGCGTCACCCTGGTGGGCCCGCACCGCGACGAGCTCGAGCTCACCGCTGGGCGGGCTGGCGGCCCGCACCCACGCCTCACAGGGCGAGCAGCGATCGCTGGCCCTGGCCCTGCGGCTGGCGGCCCACGAGGTGGTCACCGAGACGGCCGGCAGCCCCCCGGTGCTGATCCTCGACGACGTGTTCTCCGAGTTGGACGAGGGCCGCAGCGCGGCGTTGCTGGCCAGCCTGCCCGCGGGCCAGACGTTGCTCAGCTCGGCGGCCGGCCTCCCCGCCGATGCCCGCCCCGACGCGGTCCTGGTGGTCGAGGGCGGCCAGGTCGGTCCCGGCTGAGGGCGGTCCGGCCGGACCGGCGGTGGCCGGCTCGACGGGATGGCACACTCGGACCATGCCGTGGCAACCGCTTCCGTCGTCGGGTGAGGAGCCCCAGGCCATGGCCGACGAGCCTCGAGCGGTTGGTCCGCAGCCTGGGTGCGCCGACGCGCCGGAGTCACGACGTCGATCTTCGCCGACTGGGCCGACGTCGTCGGCGAGCAGGTGGCCGCCCATTCGCGGCCCGTGACCCTGCGCGACCGAGTGCTGGTGGTGGCGGTGACCGACCCGGGCTGGGCCACCCAGCTGCGCTTCCTCGAGGCCGAGATCCTCAGCCGGATCGCCATCGCCACCGGGCTCCGACGAGGTGACCCGGATCGAGGTCCGGGTACGCCCCCCGGAGCGGTCCGGCGGGCCCTGAGAAGGCCCCTGCGGCGACCGCTCACCGAGCGGCCCGCGGGGCCGCCCTGGGGCCCTCGGGATGGTCGGGGATGTCTCACCCAGCTGGTAGACTGACTGCATCGTGATTCCGGCTCCTGACCTGCACTTTTTCCCGTCGGTTGACGCCGCGAAGCACCTCACCCGACCCCGCTGAAGCACCTCCCGAAAGGCCGCGTCTTGGCCCAGACCACCGACTCCTACGACGCCAGTTCGATCACCGCCCTCGAAGGGCTCGAACACGTCCGGAAGCGCCCCGGCATGTACATCGGTTCGACCGGTCTGGGCGGCCTCCACCACCTCGTCTACGAGGTGGTCGACAACTCTGTCGACGAGGCCATGGCCGGCCATGCCTCCCACATCCAGGTGACGCTGCTGGCCGACGGCGGTTGCGAGGTCGTCGACGACGGTCGCGGCATCCCGGTCGACGCCATGAAGGACCCGAAGCTCAAGGGGATGTCGGCGGTCCAGGCCGTGCTCAGCCAGCTGAACACCGGCGGCAAGTTCGAGGGCAAGGGCTACAAGGTGTCGGGTGGGCTCCACGGCGTCGGCGTGTCGGTGGTGAACGCGCTGTCGAGCCGGCTCGAGTGCGAGGTCGATCGCGACGGCAAGCGCCACTACATCGACTTCGAACGCGGCGGGAAGGTCAAGACCAAGCTGGCCGTGGTGGGCGATGCTCCCCGCGGCCGCACCGGCACCACCATCCGCTTCTGGCCCGACCCGGCCATCTTCGAGATCACCGAGTTCCGCACCCAGGCCCTCCTCGAGCGGTTCCAGATGATGGCCTTCCTCAACCGGAGCCTCGAGATCCGCTTCCGCGACGACCGGCCCGGTGGCGATCCCACGCCCACCGTCTACAAGTACGACGGCGGCATCGTCGACTTCGTGCGCCACGTCAACGCCTCCAAGGAAGCCCTGTTCAAGGCCGGTCGGCTACTTCGAGCAGTCCGAGGAGAACCAGGAGGTCGAGGTCGCGTTCCAGTGGAACACCGGCTTCAACACCGACGGCCTCCACTCCTTCGCCAACGGCATCAACACCATCGAAGGCGGCATGCACGAGGAGGGCTTCAAGAAGGCCCTCACCAACGTGGTCAACAAGTACGCCCGGGCCAAGACCCTGCTCAAGGAGAAGGAGGAGAACCTCCAGGGCGAGGACATCCGCGAAGGGCCTCACCGCCATCATCAGCGTCAAGATGGCCGAGCCCCAGTTCGAGGGCCAGACGAAGGCCAAGCTGGGCAACGTCTCGATCCGCTCACTGGTCGAGCGGGCCACCAACGAGCGACTGGCCGACTGGTTGGAGGAGAACCCCACCGAGGCCAAGAAGCTGGTGGCGAAGGCCACCCAGGCCGCCCACGCCCGCATCGCCGCCCGGTCCGCCCGGGACGCCACCCGCCGCAAGTCGGCGCTCGAGGGCGCGGGCATGCCCGAGAAGCTGAAGGACTGCGGCAGCAGCGACCCGGACGAGTGCGAGCTGTTCATCGTCGAGGGCGACTCCGCCGGCGGTTCGGCCACCCAGGCCCGCGACCCCCGGGTGCAGGCCATCCTCCCCATCCGCGGCAAGATCCTGAACGTCGAGCGGGCCCGGATGGACCGCATGCTCAAGAACAACGAGATCCAGACCCTCATCTCCGCCATCGGCGCCGGCGTGGGCGAGGAGTTCGACGTCACCAAGATCCGCTACGACAAGATCATCCTCATGTGCGACGCCGACGTCGACGGCAGCCACATCCGCACGTTGCTGCTGACCTTCTTCTTCCGCCAGATGAAGGACCTGGTCGAACACGAGCACGTGTACATCGCCCAGCCACCGCTCTTCTCGACGGTGGTCGGTCGCGAGAAGGTCTACCTCAAGGACGAGGCGGCCAAGGACGTGTTCCTGGCCGAGAACCCCAACCACAAGCGCGAGTTCCAGCGCCTCAAGGGCCTCGGCGAGATGGACTACGACGAGTTGGGCGAGACCACCATGGACGCCACCAAGCGCACCCTGCTGCAGGTCGGGGTCGAGGCCGCCGCCATCGCCGACGACGTGTTCTCCCGGTTGATGGGCGACGACGTCGAGGCCCGCAAGCACTTCATCCAGACCAACGCCAAGGACGTGCGCTTCCTCGACATCTGAGGGGCGCAGCGAGGACGACATGAGCGACATCACGCCCCCCGACGACGGTGGCGGCATCAGCAGCGACTTCGGTGGCATCCAGCCGATCGAGATCCAGGAGGAGATGGAGCGCTCCTTCCTCGACTACTCGATGTCGGTCATCGTGTCGCGGGCCCTGCCCGACGCCCGTGACGGCCTCAAGCCGGTGCACCGGCGCATCCTCTGGGGGATGTTCGACATGGGGGCGCGCCCGGACCGACCCGACCATGAAGTGCGCCCGGGTCACCGGCGACGTGATGGGCAAGTACCACCCCCACGGCGACGGGGCCATCTACGACGCCCTGGTGCGCATGGGGCAGGCCTTCAGCCTCCGTCACCCCCTGGTGCACCCGAAGGGCAACTTCGGCTCTCTCGACGACCCGCCCGGCCGCCGCCCGCTACACCGAGTGCCGGCTGGCCCCCATCGCCATGCGGATGCTCGACGGCATCGACGAGAACACCGTCGACTTCAACGACAACTACTCGGGCGAGGTGCAGGAGCCCGATGTCCTGCCCGCTCGGTTCCCCAACCTGCTGGTGAACGGCAGCCAGGGCATCGCCGTCGGCATGGCCACCAACATCCCGCCCCACAACCTGGGCGAGATCATCGACGCCACGCAGCACCTGCTGGCCCACCCGGAAGCAACCCCCGACGAGCTGATGGAGTACGTGAAGGGCCCCGACTTCCCCAGCGGCTGCCTCATCATGGGGCGCGCCGGGATCCTCGATGCGTTCCGTACCGGCAAGGGCTCCATCCGTCTCCGCGGCAAGGCCGAGATCGAGGAAGGGCCGCGCACCGACTACATCGTCGTCACGTCCCTGCCCTACCAGGTGAGCCCCAACCAGTTCATCACCAAGGTCAAGGAGCTCGTCGACAATCGGGAGCTCGAGGGCATCGCCGACCTCAACGACGAGTCCTCGGGCAAGACGGGCATGCGCATCGTGCTCAAGCTCAAGCGCGACGCGCCGGCGCTGGTCATCCTGAACAACCTCTACAAGCGCACACCGCTGCAGTCCAACTTCGCGGTGAACACCGTCGCCCTCGTCGACGGGATCCCCCGCACGCTGAACCTGCGCGACGCCCTGGTGGCCTACATCGACCACCAGGTCGAGGTCATCACCCGCCGCTCGCAGTACCGGCTGGACAAGGCCCAGGCCCGGGCGCACATCGTCGAGGGCCTCATCAAGGCGCTGGACCTCATCGACGAGATCATCGCCGCCATTCGGGCCTCGGCCGACAAGGCCGGCGCCCGCGAGGCCCTGATCGCGGCCCCGTTCGAGTTCTCCGAGGTCCAGGCCGAGCACATCCTGGACATGCAGCTGTCGACCCTCACCCGCCTGGGCCGCAGCCGCCTCGACGAGGAGTTGGCCGCGCTGCGCGAGACCATCGCCGAGCTCGAAGCCATCCTCGGTGACGACGTCAAGCTGCGCGGCGTGATCCGCGACGAGCTGGGTGAGGTGCGGGAGGAGTACGCCGAGCCCCGCAACTCCGAGATCACCTACGACATCGGTGACCTCGACATCGAGGACCTCATCGACGACGAGGACCTCGTGGTCACCATGACCGCCAAGGGCTACATCAAGACGGTGGCGGCCGACGCCTTCCGCTCGCAGGGCCGAGGAGGCCGCGGCGTGGCCGGCGCCAAGCTCAAGGACGAGGACTACGTCAACCACATCATCCACACGTCGGCCCACGCCTACCTGCTCTTCTTCTCCAACCTCGGCCGCGTCTACCGGCTGAAGGCGCACGAGATCCCCATGAAGGACCGCACGGCCCGGGGCACGGCCATCGTGAACCTGCTCCCGCTGCAGCCCAGTGAGTCCATCCAGGCCGTCATCGACACGCGGGACTACGAGACCAACCGCTTCCTGTTCTTCGCCACCCGCCAGGGCCAGGTCAAGAAGACGAAGTTCACCGAGTACGACTCGTCGCTGCGGGCGGGCCTCATCGCCATCAACCTGCGCGACGGCGACGAGTTGGTGAAGGTCATCCCCACCAACGGGGGTGACGACATCTTCATGGTCAGCCGCGGGGGCATGACCATCCGCTTCGCCGAGGACGAGGTGCGGGCCATGGGCCGCGCCGCGGCCGGGGTCCGGGGCATGAAGCTCAAGGCCGAGGACGAGGTCGTGTCCTGTGACGTCGCCCGTGACGACGCCGCCATCTTGATGGTGACCGACGGCGGCTACGGCAAGCGGACCCAGCTCGACAAGTTCAACCGCCAGGGCCGCGGCGGCCAGGGCGTGCGCGGCATCAAGATCACCGCCCGCAAGGGCGTGGTCGTGGCCGCGTTCATGGTCGGCCTCGACGACGAGATCTTCGTGATCGCGTCCGGTGGCGTGGTCATCCGCATGCCGGTCAGGGAGATCTCGTCGCAGGGTCGCGACGCCACCGGCGTCCGGGTCATGAACGTCGGTGACGACGGCACCGTTGCCTCGGTGGCCCCGGTGCTGCAGGCTGACGAGGAGTGATCAGGACACGAGGGCCCTGGTCGGCTGACCCTCTCGGGGCCCGGACGGGCCCCCTACGCCCCTTCCCCCGGAGATCGATCGACGGGAGGAGGAGCCCATGGGTTCGAATTCGAGCGCGCCGGCGGCCGGTCGCGACGAGGGTCAGGCGCTGCCGCTCATGGCGGTGGTGTTGATGGTGGCCGCGGTGGCGGTCCTGCTGGCGGCCCATCTGGGAGGCGTCGTCGTCGACCGGGCCCGGGCCCGCACCGCCGCCGACGCCGCGGCCCTGGCCGGAGTGGACAGGCGGCCGGCCCGCCGCTGAGGCCGAGGCCCGCGCCAACGGGGCCGTGATCGAGGCCTGGGCGGTGTCGGAGGGCACCACCGAGGTGACGGTGAGGGTCGGACGGGCCCGGGCGTCGGCCCGCGCCCGACCCGGTCGGCGGTCCGCAGAGCAGGCTCCGCGGCGGGTGGGAGACGGCCGATGTGGAGTGGCCTCGGCCGGTTCGTGCGGGCTACGGTCCATGCTCTCCACAGCGGGGCTATAGCTCAGTCGGTTAGAGCGCACCCCTGATAAGGGTGAGGTCGTTGGTTCGATTCCAACTAGCCCCACGAACCGTCGTCGGCGGTGCGCCGCAGTCGGGAAGGTCGTCATGAGGATGCTTCGTCGGGCGCTCGTCGCTCTCGGGATTGCTGGAGCGATCGCCGCCGTGCTGCGGGTGCGCGGCACCGGCGGCGTCCCGCCTCAGGGCGGCGGATGGCGTGAGCTGACCGACGTCGACCAGCCGTGACGCGGCGTCGCCCGCCGTCGGCCGCCGATCTCGATGACCCGCATCGCCGTGCTGGGTGTGGGAGCGGTCGGGGCGCGGGTGGCCCGCCAACTGCTGTCGTCGGAGGGCGTCGACGAAGTCGTGCTGCGCGACGACCAGGCGGACCGGTTGCGGACCATCGCCGCGTCGCTCGGCGACGGGGCCCGCATCGACGACGGCGGCTACGGCGAGGCCATCGACGCCGACGTGGTGGTGCTGGCCGGCCCGGCGTCCACCCATGTCGAGCGTGGCACGGGCCGCCATCGCCCGGGGCCAGGCCGTCGTGTCGACCTCCGACGCCATCGACGACGTCCGGGGTCTGCTCGACCTCGACCTCGAGGCCCGCGAGCGCGGGGTGCCGGTGGCCGTCGGCGCCGGCTTCGCCCCGGGCCTGTCCTGCGTGCTGGCCGCCCACGCCGCGGCCCGCTTCGACGCCGTCGACGAGATCCACGTGGCCAAGGTCGGCGCCGGCGGTCCGGCCTGCGCCCGCCAACACCACCGGGCCCTGGCCGGCCAGTCGCTCGACTGGCGTGACGGCGGTTGGGTCCAGCGGCCGGCGGGCAGCGGCCGGGAGCTGTGCTGGTTCCCCGACCCGGTGGGCGCGGAGGACTGCTACCGGGCCGCGCTGGCCGACGCCCTGCTGCTCGTCCCCGCCTTCGCCGGGGTCACCCGGGTCACCGCCCGCGTGGCGGCGAACCGGCGGGACCGCTTCACGGCGCGCCTGCCCATGCTGCGCCCGCCGCACCCCGAAGGGGGCCCGGGAGCGATCCGGGTCGAGATCCGGGGCCGACGAGGCACCAACCGGGACGTGACCGTCATGGGGGCCATGGACCGCCCGGCGGTGGCCGCGGGGGCCGTGGCCGCCCTCACGGCGCTGTGGTTGGCCCAGGGTCGCCACCGCGGAGCGGGGGCCGCGGGCCTGGCGACGCTGGTGGAGCCGGTGCCCTTCCTGTCGGAGTTGCGACGCCGCGGGGTCCGCGCCGCGGTGTTCCAACGCGACGCCGGCGGCGGCCAGACCTGACCTGATTCGACGGCGTCGCGCCGGACTGGGCCGCGCGACCCAGGGCGCTGGGTCGTACGGCCTACGTCCACGCGCCGCGCGTCGTCGCAGGTCAGAAGCGATATCACGTAGCGTGAGATCCGAACATTTTCCGTGCGGAAATGACCCGGCTTCCTAAAGTTCCGCCGATCCCTGGACGAAAACTTCGTTCGCTGGTCCAAGGGAGGGCGATGCCATGAGCAGCACGACGAAGTCCGAGAACAAAGAACTGTCCCAGCTGATCGAGCAGCACTTGCCGCTCGTGAAGCACATCGTGTTCCAGGTGGCGGTGCACTTTCCCCGCCACGTCGACCGGGACGATCTGGCCCGGGCCGGAGCGCTCGGTCTGGTCGAGGCGGCTCGCCGCTACGACGAGTCCCGGGGCGTTCCGTTCGACCGCTTCGCGGCCCAGCGGATCCGGGGAGCGATCCTCGACGCCGTGCGCGCCGCCGACTGGGCCCCGCGCTCGGTGCGGACGCTGGCCCGCAAGTTGGAGGGCGTCGAGCAGCGCCTGGCCACCGAGCTCGGCCGGGTTCCCAACGGCGCCGAGATGGCCGATGCCCTGGGCATGACCGCGGCCGAGCTGGCCCGGCTGCAGGACCGTCTGTTCCGGTCCGTCGTGCTGGCCCTCGAGCACGAGGTCACCGACGCCGGCGAAGAGGACCTCACGCTCATCGACGTGCTGTGCGACCGCAGCGCGGTGGAGCCCCTCGAGGAGCTCGAGACCCGGGAGCTGCACGCCTACCTCCGTGACGCCGTTCATCTCCTGCCCGAGCGTCATCGCCTCGTGATCGTCGGGTACTTCCTGGAGAGCCGGACCTCCCAGGAGCTGGCCCGCTTCCTGGGGGTGACCGAGTCCCGGGTGTCGCAGCTGCGCTCCGAGGCCCTGGCCATGCTCAAGGAGGGCATCGAGGCCCAGTACGCCGGCCCCGTCGCCCCCCCTGAGCAGACCGTCGGCCGGGTGGCCCGGCGCAAGGCCACCTACGCCAGCGCCATCTCCGAGGCCAGTCCCTGGCAGAGCCGGCTGGACCAGCGGGGTCGAGTCGAGGTCTGACCGGCCCACCGCCGTCACCCGCCAGGCCGAGCGGCGCCGACCCCGAGGTCGGCGCCGCTTGCCGTTTTGGCCGAGGGTTGCCAAGGTCAGGTAATCATGTAATTGTGTAAGTCATGAAGCAGAGAACGGTGTGGTCGCTGGCCGAAGTCCAAGCCTGGTTCGTCGGGCGCCTCCCTGACGGGTGGTTCGCCGCCGCCCCCGAGGTGTCCGCCGACCGGGACGAGATCCTGGTGGTGGGTCGCCTCACCGAGCCCGACGGCGTCGAGGACGACCATCAGAAGGCGGTGGCCTGCCAGGCTCGCATCGCCGGCTTTCGTGAGGACACCCGTGACCAGCGGATGCGCATCGCCGACGAGGCCGAGCTGCTGTGGGGCCGGAAGGTCTCGTGGGGGGCCGGGTGCGGGGAGGCCGAGGAGCGCTTCACCACCCAGAGCGTCCCGGTCATGACCCGCCTGCGCATGGACGAGCGGGCGGTGCTCGACACCCTCATCGACGCCGGGGTGGCCCGCAGTCGCAGCGAGGCGCTGGCCTGGTGCGTGCGGCTCGTCGATCGGCATCAGGGTGAGTGGATCGGCCAGCTCCGCGAGGCGATGGCCCACGTCGAACAGGTTCGAGCCGAAGGTCCGGATCAGGCCTGAGCCTCCGGGGCCGAGAACGGCTCAGGGGCCCGAGACCAACTCCGGTCGGGCCGGGACCTGGCCCTGCCCGGCCCCACCGACGGCGAGGCCGGCGGCGGCCACGACCAGACCCAGGGTGACCGCCAGCAGGGCTCGATCGAGGGCGGGGCTCAGGCTGCTGACCAGCACGCTGCGGGTCAGGATCGACCAGCGGAAGGCGAGCCACCCGGCCAGCAGCGACACCGACGCCGAGGACCAGCACCAGCCGCGCCATCGGCCGGCGCAGCACCAGCGACACCAGGCAGAGGACAGCGGCGGTGGCGGGCAGGGCCACCAGCCCCGGGTTCCGGCCGGCGACGGCGGGCACGCTCACCCACTCGACCGTCCCGGTCATGGCGGCCAACGCGGCGGCGACGAGCACCGCCACGACCGAGGCCGGGCGCGGCCGGTGGCGCCCGGCCAGCCACGCCACGACGGCGGTGACCAGGGCCAGCGCCACCCACGGCAGCGGCGACGGTGGGTCGATCCGGCGCAGCTCACCGTGCACCGCCGTGGGGGTGCCGTCCACGGTCAGGGGCAACGTCCAGGCCAGGGGCTCGGTGATGGACGCGGCGTGGATCCGGTGGTCGTGCCACACGACCCGGCCACCGGAGCCGGTCACCTGCCAGTCGGGGGCGGCGTCGGAGGAGGTGTCGGCCGGGAGCGCTCCCCGGATCGCGGCTCTGGTTGAGCACGGTGGCCGGGGATCGCCGGTTGGTGGCCACCGTGCCGTCGGGGCCGACCCGGAGGTAAGGCTCGCCGTTGTAGCCCTCGACGATCACCGTGTGGCCGGGCTCGGCGGTGAGCTCCACCAAGGCGTCACCGCCGATGATGCGGACCGAGACGGGCCCGGCCGGCTCGATGGAGAGCACCGTCGAGCGCATGTCGGTCGGACGCACCGGCACCGCCCCGGCCGCGGAGGTGGTCCCGGCCAGGAGGGCTCCGCCGGCCACCGTGGTGACCAGCAGGGCGCGGGCGAGGCGTCCGACCGTGGCGCTGCATCAGGGGGTGGGCGGTGGTGTCTCGTCCGGCGGCGCCCCGGTGCCGCCGGCGGGTGCCTCGGGTGCGCCAGCCGGGGTGGCGGCCCCGGGCGGCGGCGTCTTGGGCCGCCGGTTGCGGAGGTAGAGGATCACGCCACCCACGACGATGACCAGCACCGCGAGACCGCCGACGACGACCCCGACGTTGTTCTTCGTGTCGTCGGCCGCCGGACCGCCGATGGCCGCCGTCGTCGTGGTGGAACCCTTGGCGGTGGTGGCCGTCCCGGCCTTTGCCGTCGTGGTGGTGGAGGCCTGGGTGGTCGCGGAGTCGGGAGCGACCGTCTGGGTCAGGACGATCCGCGGGGCGGCGTTGTCCGCCTCGGGATCATCGGTCTTCTCCAGCCAGTCGTTCTCCCCCGCGACGCAGATCTGCTTGGTCGGCAGGAACACCGTGCTTCCCTGCGTTCCCACGATCCGCATGGAGGCGACGAACTCCCCCTTCTCGGTGTCGGGGATCGGCCCGCCGGTCCAGTCGAGGACCCCGCCGGACACGGTGGAGGTCCAGCCGGTCGGGTTCTGCGGGGTCACCTCCGTGGTGCCGTCGGGCAGTTGGATGGTCAGCTGCTTGGTGGGAGAGCCGGCGCAGCCGTGTTCGAAGGCGAAGGTGACGGTGGTGATGCCGCTGGCGTCGGTGACTCCTTCGGCCTCGACGTGGGCCCATGCCGGGGCGGCCACGGCCACCAGCAGTGCCACCGCGCCGGCCAGGGCGATCACCGGGGCACGCAAGCCCCTCCGCCAGCGGGCGGGGCGGGGTGAGCGAAGGGCTCGGGTCTGGACGGTCATCGGTGGTCTCCCCAGGAGTCGTTGTTCGTGGGACTGGGTCTGGCTGTGGCGGGCAGGTTGTGGTGGGCCGGTTGAAGCGGGTGTCGGTGAGGGGCCGGACGGGGTTGTCGCCCCGACCGGGACGGGCGGCGCGAGGTGGAAGGCGGAACGACGGGTTCTCAGGTGATGGGGACCGTGAAGGTGTTCCGCTGCTCGTCGAAGTCGCCCATCCTGGTGACCACGTCGATCTGCCAGGTTCCGGGCGGGCTGATGAGGATGCTGTCGATGACGAAGTGCCCGGGCCCGCCGCTCGGTGCGTCTCGTTTGATGGGGCCGATCTGCTCGGCCGGCAGGCTGAGCTCCACCGACACCGGACCGCTCACCTCGAAGGGGCGGCGGTCGGCGTCGTAGTAGCTGATGTGGATGGTGCGCTCGCCGTTCTTGGCCGGGGCCACCACCAGGTTCACCGTCGTGCCCGGCGTCCCCGTGGTGATGGGTTGGGTCTGGTCGACCACGGCGGCCTGGGCGGTGGCGGTCCGCCCCGGTGGGGTGTTGACCAGAGCGGCCGTCACCCCGAGGACGACGAGGATGGCCACCGCCTCGAAGGCCACGGCGTTGCGAAGGTGGCGCAGCGCGGTGCGGGCCACGCCCACGGCCTCGCCCCGGGTGGCGTCATCATCGGGTTCGGCCTCGCCGGCCCGGTCGACCTCGTCGAGGATCGTGGGGACCAGCTGGAACCGGTTGTAGGCGGCGGCCACGGCCACCACCAACACGATGCCGATCTTCACCAGGATGAGACGCCCGTAGGTCGTGCCGGTCAGCGCTTCGCGGCTGCCCAGCTCGATCCAGGCCAGGGTGGCCCCGGCGGCCCACAGCGCCAGCACCGAGACGAACGCGGTGGTGGAGAAGCGGGCGACGATGGTGGCGGTGCCCCGGGCCGCCTCCAGGGCGATCTCGCTCGGCGGCGCCTCGGCCTCGGCGAGCGCCACGCCGCCGTCGGGCCCCATTCCGGCGTCGTGCCCCACCGGTGCGGAGGGCCCCTCGGGGTCGCGGGCCGGGGTGTCGAGGCCGTACTCGTCGGGCGGCGAGGGGGCCCGGGTGAGCCGACCCCGGCGGACGAGGACCACCAGCAGGCCGATCAGGCCCCCGATCCACACCGCGGCGGCGCTCACGTGCACGGCGTCGGCGAAGATGGCCAGCCAACGGTTGTCGGCCTCGTCGGGGTGGCCGGTCATGACGAACGACAGCACCGCGGCCAGCCCGCCGTAGAACGCCAGGGCCCGTTGGGCGGTCGACCCCGCCAGCTCGAGCGCCAGCAGGATCAGGGCCAGCCCGCCCAGGAGCACCGCGGTGGCCCAGTCCAGGTTCTTGGTGAGCACGGTCTGCAGCACGGCCAGGTCGAAGATGCCGGACCACCCCTTGCCGGTGGCCAGGGCGGCCTGGGCCGCGGCCGTGCCGAGCGCGCCGAGCATGCCGACGAGGGCCGCCCCTCGGGTGAAGCGGGCCAGCTCGCCGGCCTCGTCGCCCCCGTCGAAGATGAAGAACAGGAAGAAGGCCAGACCGGCGGCGCTGAGCCCACCGGCGTAGGCCAACAGGCGCGAGGTCCAGCCGAGCAGCTCGAAGTTCCTGTCCCCCCCGTTGCCGGCGACGAGCGCCCGCACGTCGGCGGTGGCGCCGTTGCCCACCGTGAACACGATGGATCCCTTGACCGGATGGCTGTCGGCGGAGACGACGCGGTAGGACACCACGTAGGTGTCGTCGCCGAGCCCGCTGCGCAGCCCCACGCTCAGGGTGGACGAGCCCGATCCGGCCGTCTCGCCGGCGTCGACGCGTTGACCGCTGGCGCTCACCACCCGGACCCCGCCCAGGTCGGCGGTCACCGGCTCGCTGAACAGGATGCTCACCTCCGAGGGCGCGGCGGTGAGGCGCTGGCCGTCGCTGGGCGAGGACGACACCACCTCGGCGTGCGCGCTGGCGGTGCCCGTCCAGGTCAGCAGCAGCGCCAAGCCCACCGCCGCCGCCACCAGGCTGCGGACGGTTCGCCGCCGGGTCGTCGTGCTCATGCCGGGTGCAGCCCGAGGCCGCGGCGGGTGGGGCGAGCGTCGTTTCCTCCGTCGGTGACCCGCCGGGCGGAGCGGCTGCCTGCTGTCCGGCACAGGAGCCAGAGCAGCAGGACCCCGGCGAGCTCGAGCGCGTGGTGCGCCTCGCTGATCGCCGGTGCCCGCCCGCTGGCCACGTCGATGAACGTGCCCAGCAGCTGACCGCCGGCCAGGACGGCCGCCATGGGCAGCAGGCCTCGGGCCCGTGCCGGTTGCCACGCCGCGAACAGCAGGCCGGCGGCGAAGGCCAGGTCCCAGGCACTGAGCTCGCGGGTGAGGTGGATGGCGGAGCCGGAGTCGTGCAGGACCAGCGAGGGCATGGCCAGGACGAGCATGGTGAGGCCCACGACGGTGAGCCCGTAGCGCAACCAGGCCACCGCCGGTCGGGGCGGGCTGCCCGGCGCGGCGATGGCGTCGCCGTCGCCCCGGGGCACGGCCTGCAGGATGGCCGCGCTCAGGTCGGGGACGGGCTCGGCGGCCCGCACCCGCAGGCTGCGGTGCAGGTCTCCCGCCCCGAGGGCGAAGGCCTGGCAGTCCCCGCACCCGGCCAGGTGGGCGTCGAGAGCGGCCTCGGGTTGACCCGGCTCCTCGCCGTCCAACCGGGCCGAGATGGCCTCACGGCTCTGATCGCAGTTCATGGGGTGGTAGTCGTCGCCGACCGGCCGATGGTTCCCGGCCCCGACGGATCCGGCCGGATGCCGTTCGGGCCCCGGTTTGAGGGAGACTGCCGGGATGGACGCCGTGACCGCCGCCGCCTTGCGGGCCGCCCAGGGCGACGAGCAGGCCCTGGCCCGGTTCGTGCGCGAGACGCAGGGCGCGGTGTGGCGGCTGTGCGCCCACCTGGTCGAGCCGTCCGCGGCCGACGACGTGACCCAGGAGGTGTACCTGCGGGCCCTCCCGGCGCTGAAGGGTTTCCGGGGCGAGGCCTCGGCCCGAACCTGGATCCTGTCGATCGCCCGCAACACCTGCGCCGACGAGTTGCGGCGCCGAGGCCGCGGCAAGGCCCTGGTCGAACGGCTCGTCGGACACTCGCGCGGACGCGACCGGGTCGTCCCCGACCCGGCCGGCGAGATCGGGACGACCGCCCTGGTGGGCGGGCTCGACGCGGACCGGCGGGAGGCGTTCGTGCTCACGCAGCTCCTGGGCCTCACCTATGCCGAGACGGCGGCCGTGTGCGGGTGCGAGATCGGCACCGTGCGCTCCCGGGTGTCGCGGGCGCGAGCGGATCTGGTCGCGGCCCTGGAGGACTCGTCCGGCGACGAGCCGGGCCTGAGCGCCGGTCCCTAGCGGCGCTCAGGGTCCTGTCGGGGCAGGCCGGCGAAGCGGGCCAGCCATTCGTCGTGGACGAGGCCGTTGGTGGCCAGCCCCGTGCCCCCCGCCGCGGTCTCGACGCCGTCGAGGTCGGTGAAGCGGCCGCCCGCTTCACGCAGGATGACGGGCATCGGGGCGACGTCCCACAAGGCGACCTGGGGGTCGCACATGGCGTCGATGCGGCCGGTGGCGACCAGGGCGTAGCCGTAGCCGTCACCCCAGGTCCGCAGGGCGGCTCCGCTGTCGCGGGCCACCTCCATCATGGCCGCGCTCCAGTAGTCGAACCCGCAACTCGAGAGGTAGGAGCCGGGGATGTCGCGCCGCTCGCTGACCCGGGCCGGCGCACCGTTGACGAAGCACCCCAGGCCTCGTCCGGCCCACACGGTCTCGCCCAGCCCCGGCATGTTGATCACCCCGACGGCGGGCCCGTCACCGTCGTCGACGGCCAGCAGGTTCGTGTACAGCGGCACGCCGTGGGTGAAGGCCTTGGTGCCGTCGATGGGGTCGATGATCCAGGTGCGGCCACTGGTCCCGATGACGTCGCCCTCCTCCTCGCCGATGATGGCGTCATCGGGGAACCGGGCCTGGATCTGCTCGCGCAGGAATCGTTCCGCGGCCTTGTCGGCCTGGGTGACCGGTGTCCCGTCGTGCTTGCGTTCGATCTCCATCGTGGCGGAGCGGAACCAGGTCAACGTGAGCTCGCCCGCTTCGCGCAGGAGGTCGACGGCGGTGTCGAGGAGCGAGGCTTCGATGGTCGTCACCGACGCATCATTCCACGCAGGCCCGCCGGGCTAGGTTTCGGCGGACACCACCGTCGGGGGGAACCATGCGCGCCGCCATCTTCGAAGCCTCGAGCGAACCGCTGCGGGTCGTCGACGATGTCGAGATCGAGGCGCCCGGGCCCGGTGAGGTGGCGGTGCGGGTGTCGCACTGCGGGGTCTGCCACAGCGACCTGAGCCTGGTCGACGGGGCCATGCCGGCCATGACCCCCGTCGTGCTGGGCCACGAGGCCGCCGGCGTGGTGGACGCGGTCGGGCCGGGCGTGACCAGGCTGCAGGTGGGCGACCACGTGGTGCTCACGCCGTGCCCGCCGTGCGGCCGGTGCTACTGGTGCCTGCGGGGGGAGTTCAGCATCTGCACCAACAGCCTGGCCCTGGCGACCTCCACCCATCCCGACGGCGGGACCCGCCTGACCCGAGCGGGCGCCACCGTCTACCGAGGCCTGGGGGTGGCCGCCTTCGCCGAGATGGTGGTCACCCAGGAGACCGGGGCGGTGAAGATCCCCGACGACGTCCCCCTCGAGGTGGCCTGCGTGGTCGGGTGCGCGGTCCAGACCGGCGTGGGCGCGGTGATCCACACGGCTGGGGTCAGGCCCGGGGACACGGTGCTCGTCCTGGGCCTGGGAGGGGTCGGCCTCTCGGTGGTCCAGGGCGCCCGGCTGGCCGCGGCCACGACCATCATCGTCTCGGACCCGGTGGCCGAGCGCCGGGAGGTGGCTCTGCGGCTGGGGGCCACTCACGCCGTCGACCCGACCTCCGAGAACCTCGTCGCCACGGTGCAGGCCATCACCGACGTGGGGGTGGATGTGGCCTTCGACGCGGTCGGCCGCTCGGCGTTGGTGGTCGACGGGCTGGCCGCCACCCGGCCCGGGGGTTTGACCGTGATGGTCGGCGTCCCGCCGCTGGCGGAGTCGCTGGTCATCGACACTCCGGCGCTGTTCGCCTTCACCGAGAAGAAGCTGGTGGGCTGCCTGCTGGGCGGGGTGAACTCCCTGCGGGACATCCCCCGGTTGATCGATCTGTGGAGGAGCGGCCACCTCGACCTGGAGGCGCTCATCACCCCGCGGCGCCCGCTGGACGAGATCAACGAGGCGTTCGAGGACCTGCGCGCCAGCCGCGGTGTGCGCACCGTGATGACGATCTGAGGAGCGACCGGGGCGCTCGTTGGCGATGGTTCAGGGCCGAGGCGTGCCCTGGCTACGCTTGTCCGACCGCGTGCAACGGCGCGCATGAGCCTCAGGTGGTGCCCGATGAGTGATGAGATGCCGGATTCGTCGGAGCCGGCCGCGATCGAGACCGAGCCCTCGCCCCGCACGGCGCACGCCGTGGCCGGCGTCGGCTCGCGCTGGCGCAGTGTGCTCGTCTACGCGCTGGCGGTGCTGACCTGCCTGTCGATCCTGACGGCGACGGTCGGGGTGTGGGCCCACCGGACCCTGCTCAACACCGACTCGTGGGTGAACGCCGTCGGACCTCTGGCCGACAACCCGACCGTGACCGACGCGGTGGCCAAGGAGGTCACCACCCAACTGTTGACCGTGATCGACGCCCAGCAGGTGGCGGCCAACGCCCTGCCCGACAAGGCCAAGGTGCTGGCCGCGCCGCTCACCGACGCGGTCGGCCAGTTCGTGGAGCGCACCGTGGCCGAGATGCTGCGGACCGACCAGTTCAAGACGTTCTGGGTCGAGGCCAACCGACGGGTGCACTCGCTGGCCGTGAAGGTGCTGCGGGGCGACACCAAGGCCGTCAAGACCGACAACGGGACCGTGCAGCTGAACCTGCTCCCGCTCATCGGTGACGCCCTTCGGTTCATCCAGCAGAAGGCGCCCGGCCTGTTCGGGAGCGCCGCGCACCATCCCCGACATCACCTTCGACACCCCGGTGACCGAGGCCCGCCAGAACCTCGAGACCGCGCTCAACCGCACCGCCCCCGAGAACTTCGGGGTCATCACCGTGTTCCAGAGCGACAAGCTCAAGGCCGCCCAGGACGCCGTCTCGCTCTTCGACAAGATCACCATCGGCCTGGTGGTGGTGGCGGTGCTGCTGCTTGATCGCCACCATCGCGTTGGCCCTCGACCGACGCCGGATACTGATCGTGCTCGGCCTCGGCACGGTGGTGGCCATCGCCCTGGCGGCGGCGGTCATCAACGCCGTCAAGGGCCAGGTCCTGGGCCTGATCACCGATCCGCACCAACCAGGCCGCGGTGAAGACGACGGCGACCACGCTGGTGAGCCGGCTGCACCTCATCACCAACGTCCTCGTGGCCATCGGTCTGGCGGTGGCGCTCATCGCCTTCCTGACCGGGGGCAGCCGGATGGCCGTGGCCATCCGCCGCGGAACGGCCCGGGGCTTCCGGGCCGTCACCGGCGAGACCGATGTCGCCACCCAGCCCAAGGCGCTGACCTGGCTGCAGGCGCACCTGACCGAGGCCCGCTGGGTGGGAGCGGTGGTGGCCGTGCTCGTCCTGCTGTTCTTCGTCGACGGCTGGTGGGGGCTGTTCTTCACCGTCCTGCTGGTCGGGCTGTACGAGGCCGCCCTGGCCTACCTGGGCACCCGCCGCCCGACTGCGGCCCTGCCCTCAGCCTGAGCTCGGCCTGCTCGCCGACCGGGTCTCGACCCGGCCCGGGGCGACCGGAGCCGCGCCCGGTGTCAGGCCAGGAGCTCGGCCACGGCGGCCGCGAACACCTCGGTGTGGAGGTCGACGTCCGCCTCGGTGGTGGCCGGAGACATGAGTGCCATGTTGTGGAACGGGCGTGAGCAGCACCCCGCGGTTGAGGGCGTAGAGGTGCATGAGGGCGTCGAGCTCGTGGTCGACGGCAGCCGCCGCCTCGCCTCCGTGGCGTGGTGGCGGGCAGAACCAGTACTCGGCGCGACAGCCCAAGCTGCTGCACCGTCCACGCCAGCTCGTGGTGCGCGATCACGCCGGCGACCCCGTCGGCCCACCGCCCGGCCAGCGGGATCATCGTGTCCCAGGCCGCGTCGGTGAGCACCTCGCCGAGCGTGGCCCGCATGGCCGCCACGGCCAGGGCGTTGGCGGTCAGGGTGCCGCCGACCCCGCTCACGTCGGCATCGGGGCTCTCGGTCACCGGGCCCCGCAACGCCTCGGCCACCTCGAGGGTGAAGCCGTAGGCGGCGGCGGGGACACCACCGGCGATGGGCTTGCCCAGCGTGAGCAGGTCGGGTTCGAGGCCGTGGGCGGCGGTGTAGCCGCCGGGGCCGGCGCACAGCGTGTGGGTCTCGTCGATGATCAACAGGGTGCCGGCCTCGCGGGTGAGGCGACGCAGCTCGGCGTGGAAGCCGGGGTCGGGCAGGACGATGCCGATGTTGGTCAGCGCCGGCTCGGCCAGCACGCAGGCCACGTCGCCGGCGGCCAGCTCCCGTTCGAGCGCGTCGAGGTCGTTGAACTCCACCACCCGGGTGGTGATGGCCGGGTCGACCTGGGGCCCGAGGTTGCCCGGGTCGGGGCTGGACCGACCCGTCCGGTCCCAGCACCGCGAACGTCTCGTCGACCGTGCCGTGGTAGCACCAGTTGAAGACGAGGACCTTGGGCCGGCCGGTGATGGCCCGGCAGAAGCGCAGGGCGAAGCGGTTGGCGTCGGTGGCCGACAGGGCGATCTGCCAACGGGGCAGGCCGAAGCGCCGGGCCAGCTCGCGCGCCCACCCAGGCCGCGTCGGCCGTCGGCAGCATGGTGGTGATGCCCTGGGCCGCCTGGCGGGCCACGGCGGCCACGGTGGCGTCCGGTGCGTGACCGCACATGGCTCCGGTGTCGCCGAGGCACAGGTCGACGTAGTCGATGCCCGTCGACATCGGTGAGCCGGGCGCCCCGGGCGCTCGCCACGAACAGCGGGAAGGGGCCCGGCCAGCGGTTCATCCAGTTCATGGGGACGCCACCCAGCAGCGATCCGCCGGCCTGCTCGTGCAGAGCCCGCGACCGGGGGTGGGCCTCGACGAAGCGGGAGCGTTCGCGCGTCGGTCAGGGACGGCGATGCGGGAACGATCGATGCGCTCGGCGGTCATGGGCGCATGCTACGCACGCCCCGTCGGGGCCCGGCTGGGCCCGGTCGTCAGGTCGGCGTCTCGGACCCGGCCATGCCCCCGGGTTCGGGGGCGTTGAACGCCCCGGCGGCGGCCGCCGTCTCGGCCTCGGCCGAGCGCAGGGTGCCCGCCCGGGTGAAGTAGATGGACGCCACCCGGTCGACCGACTCGCGGTCCAGGATCAGCGGGGTGTTGTTGTACTCGCAGACGGCCTTGAGGATCTTGCACACCTCTTTGGGCAGGTAGGGCCGGAGATCGCCGTCGCCGAGGTCGCGGCTCACCTGGCGCAGGTGCTCCTCGGCCCCGGGGACGATGGTGATGCCGTGGCCGTGGGCGGCGAGGCGGAGCACCGTGTCGAACTCGAGCGTCGCTGATCGACGACACCAGGATCTTGTTCTGGATGCGCCGGTAGAAGGCCTCGTCGCCCAGGCTGGCGGGGTCGAGGTTGGTGGAGAAGACCACCTTCACGTCGAAGGGGATCTCGAAGCGCACCCCGTAGCTGAGCGAGAGATAGTCGACCCGCCGGTCGAGCGGGACGATCCACCGGTTCAACAGGGCCTCGGGCTGCACCGTCTGGCGGCCGAAGTCGTCGATCACGAGCAGGCCGTTGTTGGCCTGCATCTGGATGGGGGCGAGGTAGACGCCGTTGCTGGCCTCGTAGGTGAGGTCCATCATCGACGGGGTCAGCTCACCGCCCACCACCACACTGGGCCGCCGGCACAGGACCCAACGGGGGTCGAGCTCCCGGGGCTGGGGCGAGACGGGCACGTGGATCACCGGGTCGAACACCGTGATGATCTGGCTGTCGACCTCGACGGTGCGGGGCACCAGGACCGGGTCGGCGTGGGTGCGGATGAGTCGCTCGGCCACGCTGGTCTTGCCGGTGCCGGGCGGCCCGTAGAGGAACATGGCCCCCTCGGTGAGCAGGGCCGGGCCGAGCTCGTCGATGAGGCGGTCGCTGACCACCAGGTCGCCGAAGGCCTCGCGCATGGACTCGTGCGTGACTGGTCGGTGGCGCCTGCTGGGCCTTGATCATGGCGTTGTAGTCCCGGACGCTGACCGGGGCGGAACCGGCGTAACGGCACAGGCCCATGCGCTCGCGGGCGTTGTCGCGGCCCGAGCTCGGTCAGCTCGAAGATGTAGTCACGCCCGTTCAGGCCGAGCAGGTCGATGAGGCGCAGGTCGCGCAGCTCCTCGATGACGGTCGTCATCACCGCCAGGCTGAGGTTCAGGCCCTCGCTGAGGCGGACGGTCGACGTGCGCCCCTCGAACAGGGCGCGTCGCAAGCGCCAGGTCCTGCACGAGTGCGGCCGGGATCCCGAGCTCGTCGATCGTCCGAGGTGCGCGAGGCCAGCCGTCATAGTCCATGCCGATGGTGCCCTTCCGTGCGTGGGTGCGGGATCGAACCCCAATCCATCGGCCGGACACCCCCCGCTCTTGAGTCAAACGGCCTATGTGGCCCGGGCCCGCCGTCAGAGATCGGGCAGGCCGAGGGCCAGGTTGGCCTCCTCGAGGCCCCCGTCGACCTCGAGCACCTTGCCCGTGACCCACGAGGCCGCCGGTGACGCCAGGAAGATGGCGGCCAGGGCGATGTCGTCGGGGTCGCCCAGACGCCGCAGGGGGGTGCGACTGCACCATCTCGGCGTGGATCTCCTCGTTGTCGAGCACGGTCTCGAGGGCCGACGTGGCGGTGGAGCCCACGGCGATGGCGTTCACCCGCACCTTGGGGGCGAGGTCGGCGGCCAGCAGCCGGGTCATGTGGGTCATGGCCGCCTTGGCGGTGCCGTAGGCCACGAACCCCCGGTCGCGCAGGCGCCCGATGGCCGAGGAGATGTTCACCACCGAGCCCGTGCCGCTCGAGCAGGTGGGGGGTGGCGGCCCGGGTCAGCTCGAAGGCGGTGGTGACGTTGAAGTGGAAGGACCGCTCGAGGTAGCCGGGCGTGGTGTCGAGCAGCGGCCGGGGCATGGTGCCGCCGGCGTTGTTGATGACGACGTCGATGCCGCCGAGCTCGTCGACGGTGCGGGTGACCAGCTCGCGCAGGCAGTCGAGGTCGTTGACGTCGGCGGGCATGACCAGCGCCCGGCGGCCGGCGGCGCGCACCTCGGCGGCCACCGACTCGAGCTGGTCGACCGACCGGGCGGTGAGGACCACGTCGGCTCCGGCCTCGGCCGCGGCCCGGGCGCAGGCCGCACCGATGCCGCGGCCCCCGCCGGTGATGACCACGACCTTGTCGGTGAGCGAGAAGCGTTCGAGCATGCCGTCAATCTTGCACACGGAGCTTCTCTATGATCCCAGGCGTGGATGCACTGGTTGGACCCGTGACCGTGGCCGCCGCCGTACTGGGCCTGGGCGGTCTGGCCAAGGTGGTCCGCCCCATTCCCACCGCGGGGGCGCTGCGGGCCCTGCGTCTGCCCGGGCCCATCGTCGGGGTGCGGGCCCTGGGTGCAGGGGAGGTGGCGCTGGCGGCGGCGGCCGTGGTCACCGGAGGCATCGCTGCTGGCTGGCGTCTGGTGGCGGTGGCCTACGTGGCCTTCGCCGGGTTCGTCGTGGCCGCCCGGCGGGCCGGCACCGACATCCAGTCGTGTGGCTGCTTCGGCACGATCGACACCCCGCCCTCGCTGGTCCACGTCGTGGTCAACCTGGGCTTCGCCGGCCTCGCCGCCAGCGCCGCCGTCGTCGGGCGTCCCCTCGCTCCGGGCGCGTGCTCGGCCGGTCAACCGGCCGCCGGCCTGCCCTTCCTGCTGCTGGTCGGGGTCACCGTCTACCTCGTCTACCTGGCCCTGGCCGTGCTGCCCCTGACCTATGCCGCCATCGGCGACGCCCACGGGCGCGGCCACCGGGGGGCTGCGGTGAGCCGCTGGCTGCAGGAGCGCACCACCCAGCTGCTCGGGGCCCGCACCAGCCGCCGGGGGTTCCTGGCCCGCACCGCGGTGGTGGGCTCGGCCCTGGCCACCAACCCGCGTCGAGTACGTGCTCAAGCCGACGCTCGGCGTACGCCGCCACCTGCCAGTGCCGCAACCAGCCGTGCGTGTGCGGTACGGCCTGCTGCGACGGCTACACCGAGTTCTGCTGCACGCTGAACGGCAACAACACCTGCCCCGGCGGGACGATCCCCGGCGGGTGGTGGAAGGCCGACGGCTCCGGGTTCTGCGGCGGGCCCGCGGTACTACATCGACTGCAACGTGGCCCCGGGTTTCAACCCGTGCTCGTGCAAGTGCGCCCTCGACGACTGCAACCACCGGGTGACCTGCTGCACCCAGTTCCGCTACGGCCAGTGCCACCAGGAGATCCCCCAGGTGGGGCCGATCATGTGCCGGGTGGTGACCTGCACCCCGCCGTGGCTGTTCGACCCGACGTGCACCACCGACGTGCTGGTGGACAACAACACCCGCTTCCACGACGCGGCCTGCCTGCACGAGCCCCTCGCCGCCACCGCCCACGCACGCACCGGGATCGGGCACTCTGCTGGCCGGCCAGCTGGTACCTGCGCAAGCACGCTCACCTCGGGCGTGCGCCGACATCTCGCTGGGCTACGGCAACCCGGGGGACGTGCCGGTGGTGGGGGACTGGAACGGCGACGGCGTCGACGGCATCGGGGTGTTCCGCAACGGCGTCTGGTACCTGCGCAACAGCCTCACCAGGGAGTCGCCGACCTGGTCGTTCGGGTTACGGCAACCCCGGTGATGTGCCGGTGGTGGGGGACTGGAACGGCGACGGCGTGGACGGGATCGGCGTGTTCCGCAACGGCGAGTGGTACCTGCGCAACACGCTCACCAGCGGCGTCGGCCGAGTCCGCCTTCGCCGTTCGGCGACCCGGGCGACCGTCCCGATCGTCGGGCGGTGGACGGCCGCGGCCACGGCCGACACGCCCGGGGTCGTGCGCAACGGCGTGCTGGTACCTGCGCAACAGCGCTCACCACGGGCGTGGCCGACCTCGCCTTCGGCGTTCGGCAACCCGGGCGACGTGCCCGCTGGTGGGCGACTGGAACGGCGACGGCGTCGACACGCCGGGGGTGGTGCGGGGGACGACGCTGGTACCTGCGCAACACGCAACACCACGGGCGTGGCCGACGTCGCCTTCGCCTACGGCGAACCCCGACGACCTCCCGCTGGCCGGTCGCTGGGTGGCCGGCCGGCGGCCTGCCGTGGGTCGCTGACGTGGTCGTCCTGGTCGTGCTGCTGGCCATGGCCGTGGGCTTCCTGGGCCTGCTCGTGGCCGGGCTGCTGCGCAGCCACGCCGAGATCCTCCGGGAGCTGCACGACCTGGGGGTGAACCTGGACCCGATGCGGTCGGAGGCGGCCGCCTCGGCCGTCGACCCGTCGCCGCTTCGAGACCCAGCCGGGCGTTCCCGAGCCCCGCGAGGGCGACACGGGCGTGTTCGACGTGGCCGGGACCGACCCCTTCGGCGAGGCGGTGAGCGTGGCCGTGGCGGGCACCGAGCACCTGACGCTGCTGGCCTTCCTGTCCAGCACCTGCCTGACCTGTCGCGGCTTCTGGGAGGCTTTGGGCGACGGCGGGCTGACCGTGCCCGGCGGGGCCCGGCCCGTCATCGTGACCAAGGGCCTCGAGGCCGAGAGCGAGTCGGCCCTGCGCCAGCTGGCCCCCGAACGGGGTCACGACGGTGCTGTCGAGCGACGGCTTGGCGGGACTACGCGGTGCCCGTCGCCCCCTACTTCGTGCTGGTCGACGGGGCCACCGACCGCGTCATCGGCGAGGGGGCGGCACCGTCTGGGACCAGGTGCGCAACCTGATGGAGCAGTCGCTGGCCGACGCCGGTCTGGCGGCCGAGCGCGGTCGGCGGGTGAGCGCCGGGCCGCGGGCGGCGGCCGCCCGTCACAACGGTGCCGCCCGCGAGGCCCGCATCGACGCCGAGCTGCGCCGCCGCCGGCATCGAGCCCGACGATCCCAGCTTGTTCCCCCCGGACCCTCCTCCCCCGGACGCGGGCCGGCCGTGAACGACATCGCCCTGGTGGCGGGGTTGGTCACCGCCGTGGTCGGGGCCATCCGCTCCACCTGGTCACCCTGAGGAGAGTCGATGCTGGCCAGCATCACTCCGCTCGGTGAGCGGGGACGGAACAACCGATTCGCCCGTCACCGCCACGGCCTACGTCGTGGGCTCCACCCTGGGCGGGCTCACCTTCGGGGTGGTCGCCGGGGTGCTGGGACGGTTCGCCCATCCGTCGGGCAACGCGGCCGCGTGGTGCGTGGCCCTGGTCGCCCTCGCCGCGGTGGTGGCCGACCTGTCGGCTGGGGGACGCGACGCCTTCCGACCGTCCACCGCCAGGTCAACGAGGACTGGCTCACCGCCTATCGCGGCTGGGTCTACGGCCTCGGCTTCGGCTATCCAGCTGGGCCTCGGCGTGGTCACCATCGTGACCACCGCGGCGGTGTACGCCGCGGTGGCCGACGCCGTGCTCACCGGGTCGGTGCTCGGCGGCGTGCTGGTCGGGGTGGCGTTCGGTCTCGTCCGGGGCCTCACGATCTTCGCTGGGCGCCGGCGTCGAGCGGCCCGACCAGCTCAACCGGTGCATCGGGCCTTCGCCGACCGGGCCCGGCGCCGCCTCACGCCTCACCGTCGTGGGCCAGGTGCTCGTCGTTCGGCGCAGCCGCCACCATCCTGCTGGGAGCGTCATGACCGTCCTCGATCAGTCCGGCATCACCGTCGACCTGCCCGCGGGCTGGGAGGGGCGGATCTACCGGCGCACCGCCGACGCCACCGCGGGCGGCGACCTGGGCGCGGCCGGGGCGGTCCTCGGGCGCGGCCGGGCGGACCAACCCGGTGGTGCACGTGGCCAACTTCCCGCTGCCGCCGGACGTGGCCGACTACGGCGGGGGCGCGGTCGAGATCATGACCAACCGCGACCTGCTGGTGGTGCTGTGCGAGTTCGGGCCGAGCAGCGTCGGGCAGGCCCTGTTCGCGGCGCCGGGCATGCCGCACCTCACACCGGACGACTTCGGGACGCAGTCGATGCAGCGGGTCATCGAAGGTCAGGGCGGCGCGCAGAAGTTCTTCACCGAGGCAGGTCGGCCGTTCTGCCTCTACGTCGTGCTCGGCTCCTACGCTCGCCGGAGCCGCACCGTGCCGCTGGTCAACGACGTGATCGACGCCATCACCATCGCCTGACGCGCCGATCGGTTCGGATGGTCAGCGCACGCCGAGGAGGTCGACGACGAACACGAGCGTCTCGCCGCCCTTGATCACGCCGCCGGCCCCGGCCTTGCCGTAGCCCAGGTGCGGCGGGATGGTGATCTGGCGCCGGCCCCCGACCTTCATGCCGGCCACGCCCTGGTCCCACCCGGCGATGACCTGCCCGGCCCCGAGCCCGAAGGAGAACGAGTCGTTGCGGTCCCACGACGCGTCGAACTGCTTGCGGGTGCTCCAGGCGACCCCGACGTAGTGGACCTCCACGTCGTGACCGGGCTGGGCTTCGTCGCCGTCCCCGACGACGAGGTCCTCGATGACGAGGTCGGCGGGGGGTGCCTCGCCGGGCGGGACGTAGACGGACGGCTTCTCGGGCTCGGTCATGGCCGGACGATACTCGCCCGCTCGGTGAGCACGAACTCGTCGAGGTCGGGGGCTCTGGTCCACGTCCAGTAGTCGACGAGTCGCCACGGGGACAGGATGTGGATGCGGCCCGACGCGTTGCGGTACCAGCTGGACGTGATGGACGGATGCGACCACACCATCTGGTCGAGGGCCGCCTGCAGCCGCTCGTTGTAGGCGTCGTGCACGTCCTGGCGACACTCGATGGCGGCGCTGCCGGTGGTGAGCACGGCGGCCAGGCAGCCCATCACGTAGCGCATCTGGCATTCGGAGTGGAAGATGAGGCTGCCGCCGTGGGCCAGGTTGGTCCCTGGTCCGTAGAGGCAGAAGAGGTTGGGGAACCCCGGCACGGTGATGCCCAGGTAGGCGGTCGGCTCGTCGCCCCACTGCTCGGCCAGCACGACGCCGTCGCGGCCGACGATGTCCATCGGCCACAGGTAGCGGTTGGCGTGGAAGCCGGTGGCGTAGACGATGACGTCGACGACGTGCTCGGCCCCGCTGGCGCAGACCACCCGGTCGGGGCGGATCTCGACGATGGGGTCGGTGACCAGTTCGACGTTGTCGCGGGTGAGGGCGGCCAGCCAGCTTCCGTTGTCCTGCAGCGTCCGCTTGCCCAGGCACACGTAGTCGGGGATGACCTTGGCCAGCAGCTCGGGGTCGTCGCCCACCTGGTCGGCCATGTACTGCGTGAACATCTCGCGGGCCGCGTCGTTGAGCGCGCTCACGGCTCGCTCGGGGTGGGGCCACTCGGGGTCGACCGTCATGGCGGCCAGACCTCCGTCGCACGCCGGCCAGAACAGCAGGAACCGGTACCACCGCCCGTAGTAGGGAAGGTGGCGAAGCGCCCACTTGACCCCGTCTCCCACCGCGTCGTGGTAGTGGGGATTGGGGAACATCCACGGCGCCGAGCGCTGGAAGACGGTGAGGTGGTCCACTTGCGGAGCCACGGTGGGCACGAGCTGAAAGGCGCTGGCCCCGGTGCCGATCACCGCCACCCGCAACCCGGTGAGGTCGGTTCCGTCGTGCCACTGAGCCGAATGCATGGCCAGGCCGGCGAAGGAGTCGCGCCCGGCGATGTCCGGCAGCTTCGGCCGGTTCAGCTGGCCCACGGCGCTGATCACGGCGGCGGCCTCGAGGACCTCGAGCGTCCCGTCCGGTCGCCGGACCTGGACCGACCACCGCCCGGTGGCCTCGACCCAGCGGGCCGCCACCACCTCGGTCTCGAAGCGGATGCGATCGGTCACGGCGTGGGCGCGCATGGTGGCGTCGAAGTAGGCCTGGAGCTCCTCGTGGCCGGCGAAGAACTCGGACCAGTCGTTGTTGGGCTCGAACGAGTAGCAGTAGAAGTGGTTGCCCACGTCGACCCGACAGCCCGGGTAGCGGTTCTCGAACCAGGTGCCGCCGGGGCCGGCGTTCTTCTCGATGACGGTGAAGGGGATGCCGGCCTCGTCCAGCCTGATGGCGGCCAGCAGCCCGGACATCCCGCAACCGATGACGACCACGGGGAAGTCCTGCTTGGCCTCGGGGGTGATGGCCTCGCCCCAGCGGAGATCGCGGGCGTCGTGGCCATCCAGCTCGAGCTCCTCGGCCATCATCGCCACGTACTCGTCGGGCACCGGCTCGGCCACCAGGAAGCTCATCATCTTCTGGATGGTGGCGGCGTCGGGCGGTGGCGCCGGGCGGCTTCCCCCGTCGCGGTAGGCCCGGATCACGTCGAGCGCCCGGGCCCGCACGGCGGCCTGGTCCTCCGGGCTCATGAAGCCCTGCACCTCGTTGAGGTAGATGCCGGCGGGCCGCAGCGGCCCGTCGAGGAGGCTGGTGTCGCCGCTCATGTGGACCATCGACAGCAGCAACGTGGGGATGCTCACGTCCAGCAGGGCCGCGGCGATGGTCTCGTCGTCGTCGGTGATCGGTTCCCCGGCATAGCGGCTGCGCTCGGTCACGCCCGTCCTCTCGTTCCTGATCAGGCCGCGCCGGTCACGACGATGTGGTTGCCCATCTCGGTCCTCTCCCCGAGAGGTCACGGTCAGCGGGCGCCCAGGATGGGTCAGGACTCGACCGGGGTGCCAGTCGGCTCGGTGCGGGGCGAAATGGCGCGGCGCCGGTGAGGGTGGCGGTGCGATGCTGGCGTCATGGCCGACACCAAGAACTGGACGTGGGTGCTGGAGCGAACCTGCCCCGAGTGCGGCTTCGACGCCTCCGCCCTCGAGCGCACCGACATCGCCCCTGCCACCCGCGCGATGGCCGAGCGCTTCACCGAGCTGCTGGCCGGTGGCGACGAGGTGCGCCGGCGACCCGGCCCCGAGGTCTGGTCGGCGCTCGAGTACGGCTGCCACGTGCGCGACGTGTTCACCGTGATGGGCCGGCGCCTGCACCTGATGCTGAGCGAGGACGACCCCACCTTCGCCAACTGGGATCAGGACGCCACCGCAACGGAGGACCGCTATGACGAGCAGGACCCGGCCGACGTGAGCGAGGCCCTCCGGGCTGCGGGACTGGCCCTGGCCGACGCCTACCAGTCAGTCGCCGACGACCAGTGGGCGCCGGGCCGGATTCCGCTCCGACGGCTCGGCCTTCACCGTCGAGTCACTGGGCCGCTACATGGTCCACGACCCCGTTCACCACGTCTGGGACGTCGAGCAGGGCTACGCGGCGTTGGGGGTGCCCGTCCCCTGAGGCGGGGACGGGCGCAAGGATCGGTCGTGGCTCGCCGAGGTCGCCTGGCCGGAACCGTCGCCCTCGGTCTCGGCGCGGCCGGGTACCTCGGCCTCCAGCGGCTGGGCCGGGGCTGGGGTGCCACCAGGGCCGAGCGCCGGGGCCCGCTCGCCGGCGACAGCCTGGTGCCCGACCCTCACGGGCAGACCACGCACGCCGTCACCATCGCCGCGCCGCCGGCCGAGGTGTGGCCCTGGCTGGTGCAGATCGGCTACCACCGGGGCGGGTGGTACACCTACCCGTGGGTCGATCACTACCTGTTCCACATGTCGAACCCCTCGGCCGACGAGATCGTCCCCGAACTGCAGGAGTTGGCCGTCGGTGACCGCATCCCCGACGGGGAGCCCGACACCGCCTGGTACGACGTGGTCGAGCTCGAGCCCGACCGCCACCTGGTGCTGCACTCGACGACCCACCTGCCCGTGCAGTGGCGCCAGAACCCCGAGCTCGGGGCGTGGGTCGACTGGAGCTGGGTCTTCGCGCTCCGGCCCGTCGGTGCGGACGGGACCCGGCTGATCCTGCGGGCTCGGGGTAGCTGCGGCCCCTGGTGGATCCGGGCGGTGTGGGTGGGGGTGATCATCCCCGCCGACTTCGTGATGGCGCGCTCCATGTTGCGGGGCATCCGCGAGCGGGCCGAGCGGGCCCACGCCGCCGAGCTGCCGCGGGCCGAGCCGGTCAGCGGCCGGTAGCGGCAAGCCGGCCTGCCCCCGCCAGAGCGCGCCGGGCTGTGCAAGGCTCCTGGCCATGGAGGTCGGAGAGCGCATCGCCGGGGCCAGACAGGAGCGCGTGGCGCAGGGCTCGCGGGTGCGGGCCGTTGCCGGCCTCGGGCGTCGATCCCGGCGAGGTGCTGGCGCTCTCGGTCCACTCCCCGGGGTGGGGGGACTCGACCGTCGAGCAGATCCTGCTGCGCTGGGGGAGCCACGGCCTGGTCGTGCTCCACCGAGGGCGCGTGGTGCTCGACTGGCTGGCTCCGGGTGCCGACGCGGCCCAGCGTCACCGCTGCTACTCCGTGACCAAGTCGTTCACCGGCACCCTGGCGGCCATGGCGGTGGCCGAGGGCCGGCTGGATCGCTCGGCGCAGGTGGGGGACCTCATCGCGGAGCTGGCGGCCAGCGGCTTCGCCGATGCCACGGTGGGCCAGGTCGCCGACATGACCGTGTCGATCGGCTACGACGAGGACTACCTCGACGCCGGCGACAAGCCCAGCACCGGCGACCGACTCGGGTTCGGCGACTACATGATCGCGTTGGGCCTCGATCCCGGGGACGACGAAGGTACGGGGGAGATCCCCCGTTCCATCCGGGCGTTCCTGGCCGCGGTCGGCCCCGGCACCGGTCACCACGGCGACACCTTCACCTACGGGACACCGGTGACCGATGTGCTGGCCTGGCTGCTCGAACGGGCCTCCGACGGTGAGCCCTACGTGCAGACCCTGAGTGACCGACTCTGGTCACGCATCGGCGCGGAGCACCCCGGCTCGTTCTCGCTCGACCCGGACGGCACGCCGGTGGCGGGTGGCGGGCTGGCGGTGACCACCCGCGATCTCGCCCGCTTCGGGCTGATGCTGGCCGAGGCCGCCACGGGGGACGGCGACGAGGTGGTGCCGCGAACCGTCATCGAGTCGATC
This sequence comes from uncultured Microthrixaceae bacterium, assembly GCA_963726905.1. GTDB lineage: Bacteria > Actinomycetota > Acidimicrobiia > Acidimicrobiales > Acidimicrobilacustridaceae > UBA4742. The sequence goes on along the minus strand of CAVSDZ010000004.1, from coordinate 523,210 downwards.
CGGGCCGGCGGCGACGGCGACGCCTTCCAACGCGGCGGCAAGTACGGCTACCTGGCCGGCTACTCCTACCGTGACCAGTGGTGGATGCCCGGAGGGGCGGGCCGGCCGCTGTCGGCCTGGGGCATCCACGGCCAGTTGCTGTGGGTCGAGCCCGACGCCCAGGTCGTGGTGGCCTGCCACTCCGGCGGGCCCGATCCCGACAACCAGCGGCGCGACCTCGATCACGACGCCATGTGCCGGGCCCTGACCCGGGCCTCGGCCCACTGGGGCTGAGCGGCTCGCTGGCGGCCTCGCTGGTTCAGGCCCCGCCGTCGGCCATGGCGGCCAGGATCGCGGGGCGGTCTCGCCGTCCGACCCGCACAGGGCGCGGCCGAGCAGGGCGTTCAGCGTCGCGAGCTCCGTGGCCGACAGGTTCGCCCACTGCGAACGGTGCTGATCCTGCAGGCGGGGGGTGAGACCGGCGAACAGCTCCGCGCCCCTTGGGCGTGGCCCGCACCAGCACCCCGCGCCGGTCGGCGGGGTTGCGGAGCCGCTCGGCGAGCCCGGCCTGCTCCAGCCGGTCGACGAGTCGAGTCGTGTCCGAGGCGCGGTTCAACAACCCGTCGGCGATGGCGCCGATGGGTATGGCCGTGGCCTCGTCGTCGGTCAGACAGAGGACCCAGAGCGCGACGTACTGGGCCTGCGAGAGCCCCTCCTCCTGACAGATGCGCTCCATCCCCTCGGAGAAGCGGTTGGCGGCCACGATGATGTTCACGTGCGCCTCGCGGGCCAGCCGGTCGGTTGGGGGCTCGGTGCTCCGGGTCGGAGCCTCTGAGCCGTGGTGGTGCCTGTTGCCATGCCTGCAGCGTATGCATCCGAAGTAATCCTCGCAACAATAATCGTGACCCTTGACTTCCGCGACACGAATGAATATAGTCGTGACAACAATAAGTGTGGCAACGGAAGCCACGTACCCGAGGAGCAACGATGCAGATCCACTTCAACGACACCCAACCGGCCGGGGCATCGGCCGAGACCCTGTACGGCGTCATCACCGACTACGCGTCCTACCCCCGCTTCAACTCGTCGGTTCGCACGGTGCAGGTCGTCACCCACGACGACCGGGGCGCCGAGTTCATCGCTGGCCGAAGCACCAAGGTGGAGAAGAACGCGCACGCGTACGACCGCTACGAGGTCGGCGACGACCTCGTCATCGAGCGGACGTACGGATCGGAGACCGACGCCCGATCGACCTGGACCATCCACGCCGTCGACGGCTCGCACGCCACGCTCAACATCGACGCGTCGATGACCATGCCGTGGTGGAAGGGCCTCGTGATGAAGCCGTTCCTGAAGAAGATCTTCTATGGCATCAACTTCACCCCGTTCATCGAGGAGGCCGAGCGCCGCACGGTCAAGGTGAGTGCTTGACCGCCGAGTCCGCCCTGCGCCGCCGGCCCGATCCGACCGCCGCCGCACGCGGAGCGCGGAGGTCCGCTCAACAGCGGTACACGCGCTCCGCGTTCGTGGCGAAGAGCTGGTCGAGCGCCGCTTCGTCGAGCCCGGCAGTGACGGTGGCGAACGTGGCGTAGAGCTCGTCGAACGTGCCGTGGATCCCGTCGACCGGGAAGTTGCTGGCGAACATGCACCGGTCGACGCCGAAGGCCTCGATGGCGTACTCGAGCCAGGGGGCGAACGCGCTCGGGCTCATCGACCCGAGCGGCATGGCCAGCCCCGACAGCTTGCAGACCACGTTGTCACCGACCCCGGCCAGGGCGTCGATGCCGGCCTTCCAGAGGGCGTACTCCTCGTCGGTGGCCGACCGCGGCCATCCGGTGTGCTCCACCACGACCACCAGGTCGGGGAAGGGGACGAGACCCACCGCGGCGGCCTGGAGCTGATCGGGGTGGGCCATGAGCTCGAACAGCAGGCCTCGCTCCTGCAGGGCGCGAAGCACCCCGGGGGCGGGGAGCGGCCCCTCGAACACCCCCATCGGGCGAACGCCCCGGAACCGCGAGGCGGTCATCTGCCGTTCGATCAGCTCCACCGCCTCGGCCACCGATCCCGTTGGCGGGATGCCGCCGACGATGGCGTCGGGGTGCCCGTCGCGTCCGGCCTCAGCATCGATGGCGATCGTCTCGTCGATCGAATGACGACCGGTGGCGGCGGCGACGTTGACCAGCTTCTCGACGTTCCAGGCCGCCGACTCCGACAGGTAGGTGGCCACGTCGAAGCGGCGGGCCATCCCGGTGACGTCGCCCAGGTCGAGCTGGACCCTCCCCGACAGATAGGGGTACCAGTCGGTCCGGGCCGGGTCCCACAGGTGCACATGGGCGTCCACCACCCGCTCGGGCCGGGGGCTCACCGCGTCCCTCCGTCCCCGGTGGGTCGCCGCTCATCTTCCGACCGGCCATCCGGCAACCGGCCGTCCGCGGCGCCGACGATGCTCCGGAGCGTGTCGTCGAACCAGCCGGGAACTCCCGGACCGCCGAAGATGATGCTGCCGCCCGGGCGTGGGTGGCTGCGGAGACCGAACCAGCCGGCACCGGCCACCAGCTCCGCGCCCGACAGGGCCGTTGCGTCAGCCCGGCAGAGCAGGTGGGCCACGATGTCGGCCACGGCGTGAGCGGCGTCGGCCCCGGGTGCCTCGATGCTGACGGCGAAGGCCGACACCCGCTCACCGGTGGCCCCCCGTGCGGCGCGGGCGAGCTGGGCTGAGGCCTGGGCCCGACTGCGGCCGCCGGCGGTGGTGGCGTCGGTGAGCGAGACCAGTCGGACCGGACGGTCGGCGCCGACGGCGTGGTCGGCCACGGCCCGGGCCCAGCCGGCATCGCCATGGATGTGCCCCACCAGCCCGGCGTGCTCGGCCAGCACCTGCTGCCACGTCGTCGCCGAGGTCGTCGACGAGGGATTCCCGGCCATGGCGACGACGACCGCGTCGAGCGGGCCGGTGCGCTCGACCGCCGTGGCCAGCGCGGCGGCGGCACCCTCGAAGCCGTCGAACCCGGCGTCGGCCGGCACGATGGCGCAGGCCACACCCCGCGCCTCGAGGGCGGCGGTGATCGCCGCCGCCAGGTCGGGGCGGTCGCTCACGAGGGCGCACGAGCGCACCACCGGCGACGGGAGCTCGTCGGCGACCTGGTCGTCGAAGATCGTCCCGAACCGGGGGTTGCTCCCGCCGCCGCTCGCCTGGTGCGCCTCGGCGGGCGCCAGTGCGCCGGCGGTGACCGCCTCGAGCACGTGGGCCAACGACGTCGGGGCGTCGGTGCGCACCACCTCCAGCAGTCGGGGCGGGTCGATCACCGCCGCCTCCGAGCCGCCGACGAAGATGACCTGCCCCTGGCACCACGAGAACTCCTCGCCCACGAGGTGCGCACCCAAGGGGCCGAGTTGGTCGGGCGCGGGCATCGCCGCCAGCGAGAGGCCGCCCGAGGCGGCCGACCGGGAGGCGCGGTCGACCGGGCGGGGGGCGCGCTCGAGGGCGGATGTGACCATCCGGGTCATGGCGATGGGCGACATGGCGTTGACCGTGACGCCGGGCGGGGCCTGAGCGCCCAGCTGCCACGTGAGGGCGGCGACGGCGCGCTTGGCGCAGGCGTAGGCGCCGGCGTCGGCCGGTCGCCAGCCCGAGCCCGAGGTCACGCCCAGGACGCGACCGTGGCCGGCGGCGGCCATGATCGGGAGGGCGGCGGCGAGGATGTTGAGGTAGCCGTCGAGGTGCACGGTGAGCACGTCGTGCCAGTCCTGCTCCCGGCCGGTGGCGAACGTCGTGGGTCGGCTGATCCCGGCGACGTTGATCACGGCGTCGAGCCGGCCGTGCTCGTCGACCAGCTCCTCGAACAGGCCACGGACCCCCTCCCGGTCGGTGACCGAGACCGACGAGGCCCGGGCCGCCCCACCCGCGGCCACGATCCGGCCGGCGGTCGTCTCCTCCGGCGGCGGCAGCTGCTCGGAACCGTCGACGGTGACGAGCGGGTCCATCGTCACGACGAAGTGCCCGGTGCGACCGAGCTCCTCGGCGACGGCGGCGCCGATCCCGCCACCGCCGCCGGTCACGACGACGACCCGCCGACCGGCCGGGGTCACGGCGCCTCGGACCGGACGTCCAACTCGAACCCCTCGCACTCGCCGGCCTCGAGCCACTGCTCGAGCAGGTCGCGGTACTTGAAGTAGTTGCCCAGGCCGCGCCCGTAGTTGCCGTTGCGGGGGTTGAACGCCTCCGGGTGCCCCTCGAAGTTGATCCGCGACGGTGTGCAGGCCGACATCACCTCGCTGGCGTCCACGAAGGAGGCGACGACCTCCTGCGTCCAGTGCTCCTCGGCCTCTGCGCTCACGTCGAACGCGGTCACCCCTCGGCGATCGAGGATGCCGACGGCCCCACCGACGAACTCGGCCCCGAGCACGGCGAGCTGGGTGTAGTTGACCGTGACCACCGCCTGCTGGCCGGGTGCGGGCATGATGAACAGGTTCGGGAAGCCCCGGCTCGTCATCCCGAAGAGGCTGGCGGCACCGTCGGCCCACTTCTCGGCCAGCACCACGCCGTCGCGGCCGACGATGTCGTGACCGGCCCGGCGAGCCAGGGGCGTCGACTCCGGCTCGAAGCCCGTGCCGTAGACGAGGCAGTCCACCTCGTACTCCCGGCCGTCGACGACCGGCCCTCGTTCGCTGACGCGTTCGATGCCACCCGGGCAGTCCACGAGGGTGACGTTCGGGCGGTTGAACACCTCGAGGTACTCGTCGTGGAAGCAGGGGCGCTTGCACAGGTAGCGGTAGTACGGCTTGAGGATCTCGGCGGTGGCGGGATCGGCCACGAGCTCCTCGACGCGGCGACGGTGCTCCTCCATGATCCCGTAGTCGTTCTCCTCCGCGCTGCGGAGGTACTCCTCGGTGGTCATGCCCTTCCACCGCGGCGGGTGGTGGACCGACGCGAAGTGGTGCGTCCACCCGTCGTCGACGAGGTCCTCGTCCACGGCCCGTCCCAGCATGATGGCCTGGAAGTTGTCCATCCGCTCCCGCTGCCAGCCCGGCTCCAGCCCGTCGGCGAACGCGGGATCAGTGGGCCGGTTGCCGCGCACCCCGATGGCCGACGGTGTGCGCTGGAAGACGTAGACGTGCTCGGCCGCGTCGGCGAGGGGGCCGAGGCACTGGATGCCGGTGGCGCCGGTGCCGACGAGCCCCACGACCTTGTCGCTGAGCTCGGTGAGCGGTTGGCCCGGAGCACCTCCGGTGTAGGCGTAGTCCCAGCGGGCCGAGTGGAACGAGCGCCCCTCGAAGTCCTCCATACCGGCGATGGCGGGGAGCTTCATCAGGTTGAGGATCCCGACGGCCAGCACGTAGTAGCGGCAGGTGATCTCGTCGTCGTGGTCGGTGCGCACCCGCCAGCGGGCCGCGTCCTCGTCCCACTCGGCGCGGGTCAGGCTGGTGTGGAACAGGGCGTCGGGCAGGAGGTCGAACCGTTCGGCGATCGCCTCCAGGTGGACGCGGATCTCCTCGCCGAGGGCGTAGCGCTGGGTGGGGATGTAGCCCAGCTCCTCCAGCATCGGGAGGTAGATGTAGGACTCGACGTCGCACATCACGCCGGGGTAGCGGTTCCAGTACCAGGTGCCCCCGATGCCGCCGGCCTGGTCGATGATGCGGATCCGCTCGACCCCGTTCTTGCGGAGTTGGGCCCCGGCCAGGACGCCGGCCATCCCTCCCCCCACGATCACGACGTCGACGTCGTCGGTGACCGGGTCCCGTTCGGTGTACGGGGTGAACGGGTCCTGGCGGAGCCGGGCGAAGTGCTCGTCACTGGCCAGGTCCCGGATGTCGGCTCGGCCCGGCACCAGGCGCTTGTCCCGCTCCGCCAGGTACTTGGCGTGCACGGCCGTCGGGTCGTAGCTCGCCGCCTCGCCGTCATCACCCACGGTCGACTCCCTCTCAGCCATCGGGCCAGACCTGTCATCGCCGAACCGGAGGGACCGGCGGCTGATATGACGTGAATGTTAGAACACTAGCCCGAATCGCCGCTTGCTTCAGTGGCGCGGCGCCGGAGGACTCAAGCGGTTGTCGGGCCCGCTTGCCGGGGCGGAAGATGATGCGCCACCCGGCGGGTCTGGAGGAACTGATCGAGCTGCTTGAGCGACTGGTGGTTTCGGATGTGGGTCAACGGGTCGAGCACGGGACGAACCATGTTGCCGATCGCCCGCGGCGCCGGCTCCTCCTCCAGGGTCACGATCGACCGCCGGCCATCGCCGACGAGCCGGAAGGTCGCCACCGCCGAGATCAGCGGCCGAGCGCGAGGGCACCGCCGGGACCGGTGTTCAGCCGCTAGAAAGTGGGTGGGGTGGGTGATGGGTGCATGCCGGCCCCTTGCAGGGCGGGTGCTGCGGTGGCGCGCATCCGGGTGAGCACTCGGCTGGCCACCGGTGGCGCGTGGGGGTGGGTCCCGCCGTGGCCTGCTGCGGCGTCGTGCCAGGCTCTGGCTCGCTGGTCGTAAGTTTCGGGTTCGGTGAGCTCGCGGCAGTCGAGCAGGTCGGTGTTGAGGTCGACGGTGATCGTGTCACCGTCTTCAATGAGTGCGACCGGGCCACCGAGGAACGCTTCGGGGGCGACGTGGCCGATGACGAGCCCGACGGAACCGCCGGAGAACCGCCCGTCGGTCAGGAGCGCGATGGTGATGGCTCGGCGGCGGCACAGGGCGGTGATGCGGGAGGTGGGGTCGAGCATCTCGGGCATGCCCGGTGCGCCGCGGGGTCCCTCGTAGCGCACGACGACGATGTCACCGTCGACGAAGAAGTCAGGGCCGGTTTCGAGCGCGTCGATCAATGACCGTTCACCGTTGAACACCCGGGCGCGGCCGGTAAAGGTCCCGTCGACGATGCCGCGCTCGACCCCGGCGAGCTTGAGGATGGCGCCACCGTCGGGTGCGAGGTTGCCACGCAGAAACCGGAGGCCACCGGTGTCCTTGAACGGGGCGCGCACGGGGTGGACGACCTCGCCGTCGGGTCCGGATGGGTCGAGGCGGCGCACCTGTTCCGCGAGGGTCTCGCCGGTGCACGTCAGCGTGCTCCCGTCGAGGAGACCGGCGGCGAGGAGCTCCCGCACGATCACGGGCACGCCGCCGACCTGGTCCACGTCGACCATCGAGTATGCGCCGAACGGCCGCATGTTCGCGACGACCGGCAAGTGCCGTGAGAGGTCGTTGAACTCGTCTTGGCTCATGACCTCGTTCCACAGGTCATACCCCGCGGCCCGGGCGATCTCAGCGCCGTGCAGGACCACGTTGGTCGATCCCCCCATGGCCATGACGACGGTGAGGGCGTTGCGCAACGCGGCAGGGGTGACGAGATCGCGGGACGGATCCCCAGCTTGGTGGTCGTGACGAGCAGGTCGGCGAGCTCGTCGGGGAACCGGGCGACGCGTCGCTCGTCGTCGGAGACGGGGGAGATCATGTGCAGCGGCTCCAACCCGAGCACCCCGATGAACGTCTGCATCGTGTTGTAGGTGAACATGCCGCCACAGCTGCCCTGACCGGGACAGGCGTGCAGCGCGACCCGGGCGCGGAGCTCGTCGTCGGGATCGGCGGCGTACTGGAACGCGGCGACGAGGTCGATGCGGTCACCTGTCGCCGGGTCGATCCCGGGACGGATCGATCCGTCGGAGAACACGATCGCCGGCGCGTTGTGCGCGAGCAGGGCTGCGACGGTTCCGACGGGGGGCTTGTCGCAGGCGACCACCGCGATGACTCCGGCCATCCGGTTGGCCTCGAGGTGCGTTTCGGTGCTGTCGTTGACGAGCTCACGGCTGATCAGCGAGTAGCGCATTTCGGGTGTCCCGTTGAGCTGGCCGTCGGACACGCCGAGCGTGAACGCCGGCGCGATCAACCGCACGGGCAGGTCGGCGTCGCGGACAGCGCCGCGCCAGCGCGGCGTGCACGGCAGCCACCTTCGCTTGCACACCCAGGTAGCACTGGCTGTCACCCAAGGTGCCGATGACACCCCACACCGGCTGGTGGACCTTGGCGACGTCCTCGCCCAGGTACCGGGCGGTGCCCACGCGTTGCACGTCCCGGCCAGGGTTGTCGGACTCGAATCCTCTGCTCTCGGTGGCCGTGTTCATGGCGTCTCCTTGCTCGGTGACCGCCGGGCTCCCAGTGGATCCGGGGTCGCGGCCCGCAGGTGTTCGACGACCCACCACGAGTGTCGGCGGCGGTGTCGCGTCGATGCACGACCGCGTTGCGGTGGTCTTCGTGGAGTCGGTGCAGGCAAGCCTCGACGGCCCCGACCGGGTCGAGCGCAGTGCTCAGGTGACGGCGACGTCGACGCTGGGCCGGTACTTGCCGATCGTGGCCAGCACTTCATGAACGGGGTGGATTTCGAGCGCCGCTAGCAGATCGGGATCCCGGGCACTGGCGCCGTCGAGGGCCGGCAAGACCTGTTGGGTGATAGCGGTTTCGAAGCGTGGCTCCCATTTGCGGGCGCCGAGGCGGGCGGTGGTAGAGCAGTTGTCGATCATGTAGGCGATCCCGCGTGCGTGCATATACGGGATCAGCGAGTCAACGAGCTCGATGATCGACTCGTTCGCGATCTCCGACCATGGATGACCCTCGGCACGCAAGAGGTCGACCTGGGCGACCATCGCCCCGCAGAAGACCCCGGCCGTCAACGGATCGATCGTGACTTCACGTTCGCCTCTGGTGTTGCGCACGTCGCGGCCGACGGCCCACATCCGACTGCCGTCGACATCGGCCATCGGATAGCGCTCGAGGCGCTTCGCCGCGAGTCCCACGCTGAGGATCTCGTTCCGCGACCGGACCTCGTCGTACAGCTCGGCCAGCAACGGCATGAACGCCCGGTAAGCAGCGCAGTAGGCGTCCTCGATAGTCCGGCGGTCCTCGCCGTCGGCGAACGAGTCGACCACTGCCGCGCAGGCCGCCGGCCGAGATCATCCGGGCGAGCGGTCCGGTCATCGACTCGGTGGAACGCACGAACGCCCGCTCCGCCGAGTCGCCCAGCGTGAGAGCTTGCTGGTAGAGGGCTTCGGCGATGGCGTGGGGGATCGCCAGCAGGATCGCTCGCTCGCCGACCGTGTCGGAGCGGTATTCGGACTCCAGGGTCGTAGGAAAGATGTATGGCGCGCCGAGCGCCACGGCCCATCCCAACGCCACGTCGGTCGCTCGACCGTCGACATCGGCGTGCACCGCCATGCTCGCGTTGATGCCTGCACCGTCGATGTCCCGGCCCTGTTCGTAGAGGCGGCGCACCGACGCCCCCATCCCCTTCGGGCACACCGCCACCACCGACACGTCCGTCGGAAAGTCCCGGCCGGAGGCCCGCAGATGGGTGAGGAGATAGCCGTGGGACAGGCCGACGATCGCGCCGGGCCGCAGCGCCGCGAAGATTGCGTCGCTCAACTCGGCCAGCGCCGCGTCGGCGATCAACAAGATCACCAGATCCGAAGCCCGGACCACGTCGAACATCTCCCCGAGTGTCCCGTCGGCCTCGGAGAACCCCTCGGCGCGGGCCTCCCCGAGCGAACGGGACCCGGCGCGCAACCCGACCGTCACCGTGATCCCGGTCTCCGCGAGCGAGTCGCGAAGGTTGAGCGCCTGGGCGCGACCTTGCGGTCCCCAACCGATCACCCCGATCCGTTCGATCCCCGCGAACGCAGCCGGCAACAACCCGAACAGGTGACGGCCGCCGGCCAGCACCCGCTCCGAGCAGCCCCCCAGCCCCAAGTCCTCCAAGTCGAACAGCGAAGAATCCAAGATCGTCATAGCGCCGTTGTACGCCCGTCACTACGATGCGTACAGCGACATACCTGCAATCTCGACATCGCGGATACTGCAAGATGAACGATTACGAGCCGCTCCACCAGTTCGTCGAACTGACCCGCACGCTGCACTTCGGGCGCGCCGCCCAGACCTGCCACGTGAGCCCCTCGGCGCTCAGCCGCTCGATCCAGCGGCTCGAAACCCAACTCGGCGAACAACTCTTCGAACGCGAGCACCACAGGGTCACCCTCACCCCCGCCGGGGAGCAGTTCCGCCGCCACGCCCTCGCCGTGCTCGACGAATGGCACCGCTACGAGCACGAACGAGCCCGCACGCACGACGAACTGAACGGCACACTGCACATCTACTGCACCGTCACCGCCGCACAAAGCATCGTGCCCGACCTCTTCGGCGACCTCCGCCGCGCCCACCCTGGTATCCGCATCGAACTCGAGACCGGCTACTCGTCCGACGCGATCGAACAACTCCGCGGCGGCGACATCGACGCCAGCATCGCCGCCCTACCCGAGCACCTCCCCGCCGGCATCGCCACCCGCGAGCTCACCACCACCCCCGTCGTGTTCGTCGCTTCGAACCAGGACGGACCACTCCGCGAGCAAATCACCCGACGGCGCATCGACTGGTCCTCGGTCCCCTTGGTCGTGCCGGCCCACGGGCTCGCCCGTGACTTCCTCGACGACTGGCTCAGCCACAAGAACATCACCCCGAACATCTACGGCGAGATCGAGGGACACGAAGCGATCCTCTCGCTCGTCGCACTCGGCTGCGGAGTCGGCGTCGTCCCCAAACTCGTCCTCGACAACAGCGCGCTGCGCGCCCGCATCACCGAGCTCGCCGTCAAGCCGCCTCTGCCGAACTTCCACATAGCCCTGTGCACACGCGACCGATCCCTCACCAACCCCCTCGTGCGAGCCCTCTGGGATACCGCCGAGCGGACGAGCACCGTGCAGCGGCCAACCGGAACGGAAGGCGGCCATGACCTGCACATTCGACTCAGCGCGCTCGGAGGGACTCGAACCCCCAACCTTCTGATCCGTAGTCAGATGCTCTATCCAATTGAGCTACGAGCGCTGGGTGAAGCGGCTCCGCAGTGTAGGCGACGGGCCCGCGGCGGCCAAAGGCGGAACCCGCTCCCGCGCCGGCTCCAACCGCGGAATCTGGACGGAAACCGACCGTATGGGTCCGTTTCCGTCCAGATTTGCCCGGGGGGAGTGCGGGCGGGTCCGAAAAAGACGGATGCCGCCGGGCAGAGCCGGCGGCATCGATCTACTCCACCCGCGAAAGGTGAAGCCTCATCCTAGATGCGGGCACCGCACACAGGCCAGGGGGCACGTCCACGCTGCAGGAAGAGCGCCCGGGTGAAGGCGTCCTGGACGGGGGCCGGCGCCGCGGCCGGGTCCAGCCCGCGGAAGTGCGCCGCCGAAGGCAGAGTCGGCCACGCCGTCCCACGTCTGGCGGCTGAACTGGTAGGCGCCCCGGTAGGCGCCGCCCCCGCCGACGGCGGCGTAGTTGTTGGTCGACTCGCAGAAGCGGAGCCGGGCCAGCGACGTCATCCGACAGGGCGTAGTCGTACTGGTGCAGGCTGCCCTGCGCGTTCTGGTAGTCGGTGATGGCGGCGGCCTGGGCCGTCAGGTCGGCCTCGCTCATCTGCGAGACGTCGACGCCGTGGGCCGAGTAGAACGCCTTGAGCTCCTGCGGCGTGCATGCGGCGGCGAACAGCAAGATCGCTCCGATGACGATGGTCCGCTTGATCCAGGACTTCATGTGGGGCTGGTACCTCCGGTGGGGTGTCCGACGCAGGCGGCCGCCGACCCACGGTTGCAGTGGGTCGCCGAGGCGGCTGCGGGGGGAAGGCGAACGGGCTGCGGTGTGGGCCTGACGGGCGCCGAGCGGATCGGAAGGACCCTGAGGGTGGATGGCGCCGGCCCTGGACACTGGCCGTTATGGGTTCGTTGGGTAACACCATCGTCGCATTTGTTACCGAACTGCAACATTTGTCACGGTGACATTCGTCACTCAATCTGACGGGTCGTCAGAAACGGGCGCGCGCCGGGGCCACCTCGCCGGCCGCCGCCGGTTCCGGAACGTGCTCGGGACCCTGCCAGCGGCAAGGCCCCGAACCAAGCGGAGAGGGTGGGATTTGAACCCACGGAGAGCTTGCGCCCTCACCTCCTTAGCAGGGAGGCCCGATCAACCGGACTCCGGCACCTCTCCAGCGACCGACGATGCTACACACCAGCGGAGGGAGGGGGATTCGAACCCCCGGAGGGTTGCCCCTCAACGGTTTTCAAGACCGTCGCAATCGTCCGCTCTGCCATCCCTCCGAGCGACCGAGCCGAGGTTAGTGCCGCGACCTGGCCGCGCGCAGGTCGTGACAGCCAGTCGTCGGCCTGGCGCCAGGCCACGTCCGCCTCGCGCCGCACCGCCGGGCCGTGGGCGCCGGCCGCCGGGTACGAGCCGAGGAACTTCACGTCGTGCTTCGCTTGCAGGTCGCGCAGGCAGTCGGCCACCAGCTCGTCGTCGATGTGGCCCTCGAGGTCGATCAGGAAGCAGTAGTCGCCGAGGCCCCGCTTGGTCGGGCGTGACTCGAGCTTGACCAGGTTGATGGCCCGGGCGGCGAACTCCTGGAGGATGGCCAGCAGCGACCCGGGGGCGTCGGCCCGCTGGAACACGACGATGGTGCGTCTTGTCGTGGCCGGTCGCCGCCGGGATCCCGCCCGGCGCCACGGCCACGAAGCGGGTCTCGTTCTCGGGATGGTCCTCGATGTCCTCGGCCAGCACCGCCAAGCCGTAGACCTCGGCGGCCCGGGCCGGGCCCAGCGCCGCGGTGTGGCGGTCGCCGCTCTTGGCCAGCACCCGGGCGGCATCGGCGGTCGAGTTGGCCGCCTCCGTGACCACGCCCCGGGCAGGTTCTCGGTCAGGAACGCGCGGCACTGGGCGATGGCCACGCGGGAACGACATGATGGTGGTGATGTCGGCGAGCGCCACGCCGGGGGCGGCCATGCAGGCACATGCTGACCGGGATCACGACCTCGCGCTCGATCAGCAGGTCGAGTGTCGAAGGCCAGCGTGTCGAGGGTGACGTTGACCGAGCCCTCGATGGCGTTCTCGATGGGGATGAACCCGAGGTCGATCTCGCCGCGCTCGGCCGCCGACAGCACGTCGGGGATCGACGGGTAGGCGACGACCTCGCCGGCGACCAGGTCGGGCTGGGTGTAGCAGCGCCTGCTCGGTGAACGTCCCCCGGGGCCCGAAGAAGCCGACCCGGTCCGCGGTGATGGCCGGCGCCGTCGGGGCGGAGGTCGGGGCGTCGTGCGTGCAGGCTGAGATGCGGCGGAGTCGGTCACGAGCGGTCAGGATAGTGACGTGGACGAAGTCGACCCTTCGGGAGTTGCTGGACGGCGTGCGCCGATGGCACCGTGGCGCCCGACGACGCCGTGGCCCGGCTGCGCCGCCTCCCCTTCGCCGACCTCGGCTTCGCCCGGGTCGACCACCACCGCTCCCTGCGCCAGGGACTGGCCGAGGCGGTCTACGCCCCGGGCAAGGAACCGGCGCAGGTGCTCGGCCATCGTGGGCGAGCTGCTGGCCGCGCCGGGCCGCGTCGACCGGTGCTGCGTCAGCCGGGTCGACGACGCCCAGGCCGACGGCCGCCCTGGCCGCCAACCCGGGCGGCACCCGCCACGGCGACCACGCTGGTGTGGCGGCCCGCTGCCCGAGCGGGCCGAGCGCATCGTGGTGGTCACCGCCGGCACCGCCGACCTGCCGGTGGCCGACGAGTGCGCCGCCGTGCTCGGCGCCCACGGCTTCGCGCCCGGTGCGCATCACCGACGTCGGCGTGGCCGGGCCTGCACCGCGTGCTCGACGCCGCCGACGAGCTGGCCGCGGCCGACGCCGTCGTCGTGGTGGCCGGCATGGAGGGGGCGCTGGCCAGCGTGGTCGGCGGCATCACCGGCGCCCCGGTCGTCGCCGTGCCCACCAGCACCGGCTACGGCGCCGCGCCTCGAAGGCGTCACCGCCCTGCTGGCCATGCTGGCGCTCGTGCGCGTCGGGCATCACCGTGGTCGGCATCGACAACGGCTTCGGCGCCGCCTGCGCCATCGCCCGCCTCTTCCCGGTGCGCGATCGAACGCCGCGTGCCTGACCCCGGCCGACCGGCCGTCGCCCGCGCCGGGTGGCCTGGTTCCACTGCTTCTCCGGCATCGCCGGGGACATGGCCCTGGGCGCGCTCGTCGACGCCGGCGCCGACCTCGACGAGGTGCGCCGGCTGCTGCGAGCGCCTGCCGGTCGGCGGCTGGGCGCTCGAGGCCGAGGCGGTCATGCGCACCGGCATCGGCGGCACCAAGGTCCACGTGCGCGCCGAGCCCAGCTCGGTGGTGCGCACCGCCGCCCACATCACCGGCATGGTCGAGGAGGCCCGCCTGCCCGAGCGGGTGCGCCGGCGGGCGCTGGCCACGTTCGACGCGCTGGCCCGGGCCGAGGGCCACCTCCACCGCCGCCCGCCCGAGAGCGTCCACTTCCACGAGGTCGGCGGCATCGACGCCATCATCGACGTGGTCGGCACCTGCGCCGCCCTCGAGGTGCTCGGCATCGACGAGGTCGACGCCAGCCCGGTGGCCAACGGCATCGGCATGGTGCGCAGCGCCCACGGCCTGCTGCCCGATCCCGGCCCCGGCCGTGGTCGAGCTGCTGCGCGGCGCCCCCACCTACCAGCTCGACGTGCCCGTCGAGCTGACCACGCCGACCGGTGCCGCCCTGCTGGCCGCCCTGGTCACCGAGTGGGGGCCGATGCCGGCCATGACCATCGACCGCACCGGCTTCGGCGCCGGCACCGCCGACCTGGGCGAGCGCCCCAACCTCACCCAGGTCGTCATCGGCGAACGGGTCAGCCGAGCTCACCGCCGGCCAGCCCGTGGTGCTGCTCGAGGTCAACGTCGACGACGTCACCGGCGAGACGCTGGCCCACGCCGTCGCCGAGCTGCTGGCGGCCGGGGCGCACGACGCCTGGATCACGCCGATCGTGATGAAGAAGGGCCGGCCCGCCTACACCGTGAGCGCGCTGGCCGACCCGGCCCTGGCCGGCCAGGTCGCCGGCGTGCTCACCGGCGAGACGGGGTCGCTGGGGGTGCGGGGCCAGACCCTCGAGCGCTGGCCCCAGGCGCGGATCGCCGGGCACGTCGACGTCGACGGACGCCCCGTCCGGGTCAAGGTCAGCGCCGGTCGGGTGAAGGTCGAACACGACGACGCGGCGCGGGTGGCCCGCCAGATCGGGACTGCCCCTGCGCGAGGTCGTGTCGCGGGCCGAGGAGGCGTGGCGCCAGGCGAGCGCGGATGCTGGTGGGGTCGGCGACGGCCATGGCCGGCCCGCGCCCGGATCGGCCCGGCGCGCCCGCGCCCCTCGGCCATCTCCACGACGGTCACAACCACGACCACGAGGATTGACCGCGCCGCTGCCCGCAGTCTGGGGTGTAGGGGGCGTGGTCGCCTCAGGGAGTTGGCGCCGGCCCGACCTTGGAGGCCACCAGCGCGGCCAGGGCCACGGCCCCGGGCGTCTTGAGGTGGAGGTGGTCGCGGTAGACGTAGGCGGGCTGGTCGCCGATGGCGGCCCAGTCGGCCACCACCAGGTTGGGGTAGCGGTCGGCGGCCGCCTTGATGTCGGCGTCGGCGGCGGCGACCTCGGGCCGCCACGGCTGGCAGGTGACCCACACGACGCGCTCGACGCCGACGAGGACGGCCATGGCCTTGTCGATCTGGGTGGCGTAGCCCGGGTCCCCCCAGTTCGTGCACAGGTGGATCACCACCACCCGCGGTGGCGGTCCGGTGCGGGCCTTGAGGATCGAGATCCCCGCCTGGATGCGGCGGCTCTCCTTGGCGTCGAAGGTGACGTTCCAGCCGGCCAGCGCCACCGGCACCTGCGCCTTGGCCCCGAGGATGACCGAGTCGCCGACCACGAAGACGGTGGCCGGGCCGGGGCCCAGCGGCTCATTGCGGGGATCGACGGTGGTGACGGTGGTCGGGGGGAGCGTCGGGTCGGCTCCCACCGCCGTGGGTCGAGCCGGCTCCGAGCCGCAGGCCGCCGTGACCACCACGGCGGCCACGGCCAGCGCCAGGGCGCGGCCGACGCGACCGACCCGCGAGGGGCGGCGGTGCGTCACCGCGAGCGAAGGGCGAGGTCCGATCGGCATGGTTCGGGGCGGCCATCGGGCGCAGGCCGGCACTCGATGGACCGTTGGACGCTACCGGCTGCGCTCCCGAGCAGGACCGCGCCAAGGGCTCGGCCGGCGCCGCGACGCTCGCGGGGCGGCGCCCGGTGATCGAGTTGGGCGCTCGACTCAGGCGGCTTCAGCGGGGGGACGGGACGACAGCGCCGCCCACAGGGCCCGGTAGGACGGGTACGTCAGTTCCTCGGTGACCCAGCCGCTGTCGACCAGCTCGCGGTGCAGCCGGGGCAGGTTGCGGAAGGGCACGCCCATGTCGACGTGGTGGGCGAGGTGCCACCCGGTGTTGAACGGCACCATCCAGAACCGGGCCAGCCAGCTCTGGCGGATGACGTGGGTGGTGAGGCGCCGGTCGGGTGAGCGGGTCATGCCGCCGTGCTCGGCGATGGCCCGCAGCCGGTTGATCACGCGCCACACGGTCATCCACGGCGCCAGCCACAGCACCGGGTAGGCCCACCAGCGGCCGGTGCCGACGGTCAACAGCACCGCCACCACCACCTGCGCACCCACGATGCGCAGGGCGATGGGCCGGCTGGCCGGGCTGCGCAGGGCGCCGAGCAGGCCCTTGAGGTTCTTCCACCCCGAGGTGCCCCGGGCGTCGCGCCACAGCTTGCGCCGCAGCGACGCCCGGGTGACGGGGTAGCCGAGGTACAGGTTGAGGTCGGGCTCGTTGGGCCCCATCTCGTCCTTGTGGTGGGCCATGTGGCTGCGGCGGTAGAGGTCGAAGGGGACGAACGCCGGGTAGGCGAGGATCCACCGCCCGACGAAGTCGTTGGCCCGCCGGTTGGAGAACAGCAGCCGGTGGGCGGCCTCGTGGGCGAGGATGGCGTAGAGGGCGAAGGCCCGGCCCATGAGCAGGAAGGCAGCCAGCCAGCCCAGTGGGTGGTCGATCCAGGTGGCCAGGGCGATGACGCCGAACGACTGCACGCAGCACCCCGGCGACGTTGACCACGTTGTGGCCGTTGGGGATGCGCCGGAACGAGTCGCGCAGGGCGGGCACGGGCATGCCCGAGGCCTGGAGCCGGTCGGTGGGCAGCACGTCGGGCAGCATCGACGGGTCGGGGATGACCGTGGCCGGGCTGGTCGGGTGGCGCGCTCACGGCTCCGAGTCTTACACTTTCTCGACACATGGTGCAAGATCGTAACGAGCCGCCGCTGCACCGCCCGCTCGGTCGTCGCCAGCACGCTCCTCGGCATCGAGCCCGCCCCGCCTCCCCACCCTGTTGCTGGTGCGGTCGGGCGAGCTGTTCGGCATCAGCGACGGCACCACCCGCGTGGCCCTGTCGCGCATGGTGGCCGCCGGCGAGCTGGAGCCCGACGGCAGCGGCTACCGCCTGGCCGGCCACCTGCTCGACCGTCAGGCCCGCCAGAGCGCCTCGCGTTCGGCGGCCAGCCTGGCCTGGAAGGGCGCCTGGACCATGGCCGTGGTGGTCGACGGCCGCCGCTCGGCCGCCGAGCGCGGCGAACTGCGCGAGGCCATGCGGGTGCTGCACCTGGCCGAAGCCCGCGAGGGCGTGTGGCTGCGGCCCGACAACCTGGCCCGAGGCCACGCGCCCGAGGCTGAGGCGGTGGTGACGGCCCAGTGCCGCCGCTTCACCGCCCGCCCCGACGACGAGGACCCGGTGGCCCTCGCCGGCCGCCTGTGGGACCTCGCCGGGCTGGGCGGCGCGAGCCGCGGCCCTGGCGGCGGAGATGGACGCGCTGGTCGGACGCCTGGAGGCGGGTGACACCGACGCCCTGGCCCGCCGGGTTCGTGCTGTCGGCGGCGGTGCTGCGCCACCTCCTGGCCGACCCGCTGCTGCCCGACGAGTTGCTGCCCGCCGGCGTGGCCCGGCGCCGCGCCTGCGGGCCGACTACGACCGCTACGACCGCGCCTTCAAGGCGGTGTGGCGGGACTGGTTCGGCCGGCAGTGAGCGGCTCACGAGGCGTGCGCCGCGACCCCGGTGCGCGTCGAGGCGGCGCAGCTCGGCCAGCAGGACCTCGGTGCGGGCCATCGGGGCGCCCGCGGCGCGGGCCGCGGCGATCGGGGCGGCGTAGATGGCGTCGAGCTCGAGGGGCCGGCCGGCGTCGTAGTCGAGCTTCATGCTCGGCCGGTAGGGCGTCATCTGCTCGGTGGTGGTCAGCATCTGGTCGACGAACGACTCGTCGAAGCCGTGGCCGCAGGCGCCGCGCCGCGCTCACCACCTCGACCATGATCAGCTCGGCCAGCCGGCGGCTGGACTCGTCGGCCATCAGCTCGGCGGTGGTCGGCGTCGAGCACCACCGACAGCCCGTTGAAGGGGATGTTCCACACCAGCTTCTGCCATCGGCCGGTCTCCAGGTCGGGCACCGGCGAGGCGGTCACGCCGGCGGTCTGCAGGTCGGCGACCATGGCCTCGACGGCGGGGGTGACCCCGGCGGGCGGCCGTCGGCGCGGTACTCGCCCAGGGTGACCGCCCCGTAGTCGAGGTGGACGGATGTGGCCGGGGCCCGACCTTGTTGGAGCACATGAAGCACATGGCGCCGAGCACCGTCGCGCTGCGGCAGCGGCCCGGTGGAACGGCGCCTCCACCCCGAGGCCGTTCTGCATCACCAGGATGGTGCCGTCGTCGGTCGACCAGTCCTGGCCAGCCAGCGCGGCCACCTGGTCGCTGCGCGGTCGTCTTGGTGGCCACGATGACGACGTCGCTGGCGGGCACGGTCGGCCGGGTCGTCGTAGACGTCGACCTCGAGCACGGCGTCGCCTTCGGGCGAGTCGACCCGCAGGCCGTGGCGCCGCACGTGGTCGGCATCGCTGCGGGCCAGGAAGCGCACCGGGAAGCCGGCCTGGTGCAGGCGGGCGCCGTAGTAGCCCCCGATGGCGCCCGGACCCGACGACGGTGAAGCTGCGCACGGCCTCACCGTACCGGCGCGGGGTGCTCGTGCCGTGGCACGCGGGCCGCGCGCGGCGTTCCCTACGATGAGCGCATGACCGATCGCCTCTACTTCCGTCAGCTCCTGGCCGGCCGCGACATCGCCCGCAACGACCCGATCGCCCGCCAGATGGTGAACTTCGTCTACCTCGTCGGCGACCGCGAGACCGGGCGAGGCCGTGGTCATCGACCCGGCCTACGACATCGCCGGGCTGCTCGACGTGCTGGCCGCCGACGGCATGCGCCTGACCGGCGCGCTGGCCACCCACTACCACGCCGACCACGTCGGCGGTGACCTGATGGGGCACCCGGCATCGCAGGGGGTGCGCGAGCTGCTGGAGCTGGCGCCGGTGCCCATCCACGTGCAGGCCGACGAGGCCCCGTGGGTCAGCCGGCGTCACCGAGGCATCGGCCGACGAGCTCGTCGAGCACGCCAGCGGCGACGTGGTGATGGTGGGGGAGATCCCCATCGAGCTGATCCACACGCCGGGCCACACGCCCGGGTCGCCAGTGCTTCCTGGTCGACAACCGGCTGGTGGCCGGCGACACGCTCTTCCTCGAAGGGTGCGGGCGCACCGACCTCCCCGGTGGCGACTCGCCGGCCCTCTACGAGAGCCTCACCCAGAGGCTGGCCAAGGTCCCCGACGACGCCGTGCTGTTCCCCGGGCACCTCTACTCGGCCGAGCCGTCGGCCTCGATGGGCGAGACCCGTCGATGGAACTTCGTGTT
This sequence comes from uncultured Microthrixaceae bacterium, assembly GCA_963726905.1. Taxonomy (GTDB): domain Bacteria; phylum Actinomycetota; class Acidimicrobiia; order Acidimicrobiales; family Acidimicrobilacustridaceae; genus UBA4742. The sequence continues at coordinate 503,620 of CAVSDZ010000004.1, read as the reverse complement.
CCGGCCCCGCAACGAGCAGGAGTGGCTGGCCATGTTCGGCCGGTGAGCGGTCGGTTCCCGTCCCGTCCCCTGGCCTCTGGCCTCTGCTGGCCGATCGAGCCCCGCTGGGCCGATCGACCCACCGGTCCGGGCGCGGTGAGGCCGACCGGCCTATGCAGCCCATACCCGCGGCGGCCGATGCTTCAAGGAACGGGTGAGGCGGCGTCGGTCCTGTCATGGAGCTCCCGCTCCAGGCGCCGCCCCGCCCCGGACGAGGCAACATCGGAGAGGGACGGACAAGCCAGCGGTGAGCACCACCCCGGAGGACATCCAACGAGCCCTGCGGCTCCACTCCACGGAGTTCCTCCTGGCCGTGTCGGCCGACGGTGAGGTCATCAGCAGCTCACAGGACGAGGTGCTGGGCTACACCGTCGACCGGTTGGGCAGCCACGTCGGTGAGTTCCTCCACCCCGACGACCTGCCGAACCTGTTCGACATCGTCGAGCCGGGCCCGGTCGGTGGCGGGCTACCGGGACCGCATCCAGATCCGGGCCCGCCACGCCGACGGATCCTGGCGGCTGCTCGACGTGGCCATCTTCCAGGCGTCCGATCCCGGCGACTCCCACCTGGCGGGCCACGCCGTGTTGCGCGTGCGCGACATCACCGACGAGGCCACGTGGGCGGGCGGCGGAGCCGGTCGAGGGAGTGGACCGCTTCCTGTCCCTGGCCGAGGCGCTGCCGCTGGGCATCCTGTCGGCCGATCCTCGCGGTCTGGGTGGTGTTCTGCAACGAGGCGGCGCAGCAGATCTTCAACCTCCCGGCCGGCGCAGCTCGTCGGTCACGGATGGGAGCGCCTCATCCATCCCGACGACCGCTCGGAGGTCATCGGCGCCGGCACGGAGGTCATCCGCGACGGTCGGCCCCAGCAGGTCCTGTTCCGCATCCAGACGGGACTGTTCATCCGCTGGGCGTCGGCTCGCTTCGTGCCGCTGGGTGCGGACCAGACGACGGGTTGGATCGCCACGGTGGACGACGTGACCGATCGGCGGCGGGCCGAGTCCGAGCTCACCCACCAGGCCACCCATGACGCTCTGACCGGCCTGCCCAATCGGGTGCTGCTGGAGGACCGCCTGCAGCAGGCCTGCGCCCGGCTCCACGATTCCAGCGACGCGGTGTCGCTGCTGTTCATCGATCTCGACGGGTTCAAGGCGGTCAACGACACCTACGGTCACACCATCGGCGACCAGGTGCTGGTGGAGGTGGCCCGCCGGCTCCGACGCATCGTGCGCAGCGTCGACACCGTGGCCCGACTCGGCGGGGACGAGTTCGTGGCCTTCTGCGAGGCGCTTCCGGCGCGCGAGGTGCGCGAGGTGGTGCAACGGCTGCACGACGCCATCGGCATCCCCCTCATGGTCAACGGGGAGGCGATCCGCATCGGGGCCAGCATCGGGGTCGAGGCCACCCACGACCCGCGGGCCACCTTCGACGACCTGCTGGCCCGAGCCGATCAGGCCATGTACCGCGAGAAGCGGCTCAACTCCGTGCCCTGACCCGATTCCTGCTCGATCGATCCTCTCGGTCGATCCCTTGCCCCCCGGGGGTGCTCAGTCGGCGCGGGCGTCGGGGCCCGCCGGCACCCGGAACATGAGGAAGCAGCTGTTGCAGCTCAGGCTGATGACCTGGTGCACCTGGTCGTAGAGGTCGATCTGCGTCGCCCCGCCACATCGGGGGCAGGGCTGGCGGGACTCGCGGTCGGCCACCAGCGGGATCACGTCGCCGAAGGCCCGGCTGGCGTCGCCGTTGCGCACGGGGTCGTACACGATGCCGCTGCCGCCGGCTCCCGGGGCGGCTCCCTCGTCAGGGCTCGTGGTGCCGGTGAGGTCGACCGCGGGCTGGTCGGGCCCGCGCAGGTCCAGCACGGCCTCGTCACCCTCGGCCCCGGTCCGCGCGCCGGCAGCGGCGGCGCTGGCCTGCCGGACAGCCTGGGCAGCTTTGAGACGTTCGCTGAGGCTCATGGCACCTGCTCCCGACGAGGCGATCCTACGAAGCGCCTCGTTCCGTCCACGATACCCGAGATATAGGTCATTTGGCCTATGTGATCGTAGGCTCCCGTCCACCGGCTCCCGGGAGAGGAAACCATGGCTGATCTGCTGGAGCTTTCGCGGAGGATGATCGACGAGGATCCCGGGCCCGGCGGGGAAGGGGGGGCGGCTTCGGCCCGGCCAACCGGATCACGCTCGAGCTGTCGGAGCTCGGCGACGGCGTGGCCGTGGTCGAGGCCTTCTCCCACGTGGTCGCCTTCGACTCGGGTGACGGGCTGGTGCTGTTCGACGCCAGCCTGGGGCCGTTCGGCCCGGGAGTGGTCAAGGCGCTGCGGGGGTGGCGCCGCGACCCGGTGCACACCCTGATCTACACCCACGGCCACGTCGACCACGTGGGCGGGGCCGGCGCCGTCCTGGCCGACGCGGACGAGTCGGGGGCGCCGCGCCCGGTCGTGATCGGCCACGAGCACGTCCCGCAGCGCTTCGACCGCTACGACCTGACCAACGGCTACAACACGGTCATCAACCAGCGTCAGTTCGCCGGCACCGGCATCGCCGGCGGCGCCGGAGGGCGAGGGCCGGCGTGGGCTTCCCCCGCCACTGGGTGCGGCCCACCGTGACCTATCGCGACCGGCTCGACGTGGAGATCGGGTCGCTCGACCTCGCGCTGCACCACAGCCGCGGGGAGACCGACGACCACACCTGGACCTGGATCCCGTCTCGGCGCACGGTGTGCGTGGGCGACCTGCTGATCTGGGTGTTCCCCAACGCCGGCAACCCCCAGAAGGTGCAGCGCTACCCGCTGGAGTGGGCCGCAGGCCCTGCGCCAGATCGCGGCGCTGGAACCCGAACTGCTGCTGCCGGCCCACGGCCTGCCCATCGGCGGGCGCGACCGGATCCGGATGGTGCTCGACGACGTGGCCCGCGCCCTCGAGGGGATCGTGGCCGACACGCTCGAGCTCATGAACGCGGGAGCGACGCTGGACGAGATCGTCCACTCGGTGTCGGTACCCGAAGATCTGCTGGCCAAGCCCTACCTTCGACCCACCTACGACGAACCCGAGTTCGTGGTGCGCAACATCTGGCGCATGTACGGCGGCTGGTACGACGGCAACCCGGCCCGGCTCAAGCCGCCCCCGGACTCGGTCATCGCCCGCGAGACGGCGGCCCTGGCCGGCGGCGTGGATGCCCTGGTGCGACGGGCCCGGAGCGTGGGCGAGGCCGGCGACCTCCGTCTGGCCTGTCATCTGATCGAGCTGGCGGTACAGGCCGACCCGGACGACGTCGTCGCCCACCGCGCCCGCGCCGAGCTCTACGGCCGACGCCGCGCGACGAGGAACGTTCCCTCATGGCCAAGGGCATCTACGGGTGGGCCGCCCGCCAGTCGAACGAGGTGGTGGACGCCTCCGAGGCGTGAGCGGCGAAGAGGATCAGCCCGTGGTGGTGCCGCCGTCGATGGCCATGATGGCGCCGTTCACGTAGTACGCCTCGTCGGAGCAGACGTAGGCGACCAGCGCCGCCACCGACTCCGGTTCCTGCATCTCGCGGGTCAGGAACGACCGGCTGACGAGCGACATGCTGGCGCCCTCGGGCGGCATGGAAGTCATTCAGGATGTTGGTGTTGACCCCGCCGGGGCACACGGCGTTGACCCGGATGCCCTGGCGGCCGAGCTCGATGGCCATCGACTTGGTCAGCCCCACCAGGGCGTGCTTCGACGCGCAGTAGGCGGCGACGTAGGCCTGGCCGATCATCCCGGCGGTGGAGGCCAGGTTCATGATGTTGCCCTTGCGCTCGAGCAGGTGGGGCAGCGCGGCCTGGCACAGGTAGAAGGGGCCGGCGGCGTTCACGGCGAAGAGCCGGAGGAATCGCTCGGGGGTCTCGTCGGAGAAGTGGGCCATGCCGCCGATGCCGGCCACGTTGGCCAGCACGTCGACGCCCGCCGCAGGCGGCCGACCACCTCGGCCACCAGGGCGGCGCAGGCCGCCGGATCGGTCACGTCCACCCGGCTGGAGTGGGCGTCGCCGTCGTGGTCGGTGATGGTCGAGGCCGTCTCGGCCGCTCCCTCGGCGTTGATGTCGGCGCACCAGACGGTGGCCCCCTCGGCGGCGAGGCGGATCGCCGTGGCCCGGCCGATCCCCGAGGCCGCCCCGGTCACCAGCGCCACCTTGCCGCGGTAGCGGTGGGGGAGGTCGGGATCGTCGAACGGCTGGTCCATGGCGGGCTCCTCGGTCGGGCGCGAACGGGCCGACCTGGTGGTCGGCCCGTTCATTTCTGAAACCTGTTCTAGTCGGTGCTCGTCCGCTGTGCATGCCCTCCACCCCTCCACCACCCCACCCCCGGGTTTCCGGCGTCGATGGTGGCGGTCATGGCGATGCGGAGGGACGCCGGAACGGAGGCGGGGGCGTGCTCAGGCGGCGAGGGCGTAGGTGACGATCAGGCTCCGGTGCTCGGAGCCGAAGCTGGGCCCGCGGCGGCGGCCCACGGCGGTGAGACCGCCGGTGTAGACGGACTGGTCGATGGCGATGCCGGCGGGCCGCACCGGCACCGGCCAGGTGGCCTCCAGCCCGAAGCCCAGCTGGGACGACCGAGCACCGCTGTCGTCGAGCAGGTGGCGGAGCACCGGCGAGAACCACGTCACGTTGAAGTCCCCGAAGGCGATGGACGGTTCGGTCCCCGCCTCGAGCCAGCTGGCCACCGCGTCGAGCTGGGTCCCCCGGCGAGCGTGGCGCGCCGCGCTGGTGGGGGCGGCGGTGTGCAGCCCGAGCAGGCGCACGGCTTGGTCTCCGATGTGGGCGTCGATCTCGACCGACGAGGGGGGGAGGCCCGGGGTGGGGGCCGGCCGGGCGCTCACATCCGGGCTCGTGGTCAGCACCATGGCTCCCGGATCGACGAGGGCGCCCACCCGGCCACCGGAGGAGGGAGCCGTCAGGGCCGGGGCGAGCCGGTAGTAGGCGACCCGGTAGCCACCGGGGTCGTGACTGAGCTGGTTCCCGAGGTAGCTCCCCACGTCGAGCAGGACCACCACGTCGGCGGGCCGGGTGCGCAGCCACGCCTGCAGGGCGTCGCCGTCGCGGACGTGGCCCTGCAGGTTGAGGTGGGCGATGGTGAGCGTGGCTGATCCGGCCCGGGCGGGGGGCTGGGACCGGGTGAAGACGGGGGCCACCTGCCAGACGTTGAGGGCCAGGGCCACCGCCATGAGCACCGCCATCCGCGGCCATCGCAGGGCGGCCAGGGTCACCGCGGCGAGCAGCGCCACCGCGGCCAGCTGGGGCCGGAAGCTGGTGAGGACGTCGAACACCCACCACCAGTCGGCGGCGAAGGCGGCCACGGTGGCCGCCACGACCACCGCGCCCACCACCGTGGTCACGATGATGAGGGCGACGGTGAGCGGGTGGCGGGCACCCAGCCGGGCCAGCGGCGCCGGGAGGGGCGCCCGTGGCGGGTCCGGCGCGGTCACGGCCGCCAGCGTAGGCGGGGCCCTCAGGTGAGCTCGCGGAAGCGGCTCCTGGCCCACATGGCCTCGACCACCTCGGGCGGAGCCGTCTCCGGCGACCCGGCGTCGTACGGGGGCTGGGGGTCGTACTCGATGCCGAGCTGGATGCCCTGGGCCACCGCGTCGCCGGCGATGTGGCCGGCCAGGGTGAGCCCCATGTCGATGCCGGCCGACACGCCGGCGGCCGTGACGATCTTGCCGTCGATCACCACCCGTTCGTGGGTGGGCACCGCCCCCAGCAGCTCGAGGATCTCGAACGCCTGCCAGTGCGAGGTGGCGGGCACGCCGTCGAGGATCCCGGCGGCGGCCAGGATGAGCGAGCCGGTGCACACCGACGTGGTCCACTGCGAGGTGGCGTGCGCCTCCCGGATCCACTCGAGGGTGGGTTCGTGGCCCATGGCCTGCTCGGTGCCGGGGCCGCCGGGCACCACGACGATGTCGGGGTGGGGGACGCTCGTCGAAGGTGGCGTCGGCCACGATGGCCAGGCTCCCCTGATCGGTGCGCAGTTCGCCCTTCTCGGCGGCCACGAACGTCAGCGTGGCGTCGGGCAGTCGGCCGAGGGTCTCGTAGGGGCCGATGGCGTCGAGGGCGGTGAAGCGGTCGTACAACAAGATGGCGATGTCCATGGCGGGTTCTCCTGGGTGTGGGTCGGGGTGGTGATCGGGCGCGGCGTCAGGCCACCGAGGTGCGGAAGCGGCGCCGGTACTCGGCCGGGGGCACGCCGAGGGCGCGGATGAAGGCCCGGCGCATGGTCTCGCTCGTGCCGAAGCCGCACGTGGTGGCGATGGCCTCGACCGGGTCGGCCGACTCCTCCAGACGGCGCCGGGCCGCCTCGAGGCGGACCTGTTCGACGTAGCGGGCCGGGGTCGTGCCCACCTCCTCGGCGAACACCCGGGCCAGGTGGCGGGGGCTCATGGCCGCCCGCCGGGCCAGCGCCTCCACCGTGCAGTCGGCCCCGGGGTGCTCGACGATGGTCTGCTGCAGCGAGCGGACCTCGTCGCGGTCGGCCAGCTGACCCGACAGCTGGGCGCTGAACTGGGCCTGGTTGCCGGGGCGGTGGAGGAACAGCACCAGCCAGCGGGCGATGGTGAGGGCGGCCTCCCGCCCGAGGTCGTCCTCCACCAGGGCGAGGGCCAGATCCATGCCGGCCGTGACGCCGGCCGAGGTGAAGACGTTGCCGTCGCGGGTGAAGATCGGGTCGGGCTCGACGGTGACGGCGGGGAAGCGGTCGGCCAGCTGGGCGCACCGCGACCAGTGGGTGGTGGCCCGCCGCCCGTCGAGCAGGCCGGCCTCGGCCAGCAGGAAGGCCCCGGTGCACACCGAGGTGACCCGGCGAGCGGTCGGGGCCAGGCGGCGGAGGTGTCCGGCCACGGTGGCGATGGCCGGGCCGTCGGCCAGCAGACCCTGCACCCCGTCACCGCCAGCCACCATCAACGTGTCGAGCGGGACCCGACACCTCGGCCAGGGTCGATGTCCGCCGTGATGGTCAGGCCGCTCGAGGTGCGCACCGGCCCGCGGTCCACCGAGGCGGTCACGATCTCGTAGCCCGGGTCCGGCGGCGTCGGGCTCGACCCGCCCGGTCGGCGGCGGTGCGCGGCCACCCGGGAGGCGGAGTGGAACACCTCGAGGGGCCCGGTCAGGTCGAGGCTCTGGAGACCGTCGAACACGACGATGACCACTCGCCGGGGTGAGGAGGGAGGCATGGCCCCATGCTGCGCCGGGAGCGTGGGTGGCGGCAATGACGAATATCCCACGATTCCTGCCAGTCGACGACGATTCTGCGATCCTGGTCGCGCCGTAAGCGATGGAATCGGTCGACCAGCCCGTTCATCACCACCGAATCCACCGTTCGGCGGATCGTGGACAAGCGGACTGGTTGCCGTTTGGGGCAGACTGATGGCTCGCGCCACTGCCGCCCCGGAGGTCCTCCTGTGGCTCTCAGCCCGTTCCTGCACCCGTTCGCCAAGCCGGCCGCCGAGCAGTTCATCACCATCGTGCGGGGCGAGGGTGCGGCCGTGTTCGACGACACGGGCAAGCGCTACGTCGACGGGCTGGCCAGCCTCTGGTACTGCAACGTGGGCCACGGCCGCGCCGAGATCGCCGACGCGGTGGACGCCCAGCTGCGAGTGCTGGAGAACTACAACACCTTCGACATCTTCACCAACGGCCCCGCCGAGGAGATCGCCGCCGTCATCTCGGCGCTGAGCCCGGTGCCCGACGGCCGCGTCTTCCTCACCTGCTCGGGCTCGGAGGCGGTGGACACCGCGTTGAAGCTGGCCCGCATGACGTTCACCCGTCGGGGCGAACCGGAGCGCCAGGTACTCGTCGGTCGCACGCTCGCCTACCACGGGGTGAACTACGGCGGCGTCTCGGTTCAGGGCCTGCCCCTCAACCAGGAGGGTTGGGGCCCGCTGCTGGGCCCGGTGGCGCAGATCGCCCACGACGACCTGACCACCGCCGAGCGGCTGTTCGCCGAGCGCGGTCACGAGATCGCCGCCGTCATCGCCGAGCCCGTGGTCGGGGCCGGGGGCGTCTACCCCGCGTCGGTCGAGTACCTGCGGGGCCTGCGCAAGCTGTGCGACGAGACCGGCGCGCTGCTCATCTTCGACGAGGTCATCACCGGCTTCGGCCGGCTCGGCTCGTGGTTCGCGTCGGAGTACTACGGGGTCGTGCCCGACATGATCACGTTCGCCAAGGCCGTCACCTCCGGGTACCAGCCGCTCGGCGGGGTGATCGTCGGGCCCCGGGTCCGCGACGCGCTCGAGGCCGATCCCGACTTCATCCTGCGCCACGGCTACACCTACAGCGGCCATCCGGCGTCGTGCGTCGCGGCGCCTGGCCAACATCGCCATCCTGCGCGACGAGAAGCTGCTCGAGCGGGTGCCCCACATCGCCGAGCGGCTCGGCGGGGGACTCGCCCGGCTGGCCGACGAGGGTCTGGTGGCCGAGGTTCGGGGCGAGGGGGCCATCTGGGCGCTGCAGATGCACCCGGCCGTGAGCGCGCTGGACGTGCGCCAGGGCCTGCTCGACCGCGGCGTCATCGCCCGGCCCATCGGAGCCGCGGCGCTGGCCTTCTGCCCTCCGCTGATCATCGACGACGCCGACGTGGACCTGTGCGTGGAGGCCACCGGCGAGGCCCTCCGGGCGCTGCACCCCTAGCTCGATGACGGCGGATCCGGAAGCGGCGCTGGCCGACGCGGCGCCGTCGGCCCTACTGGCTCGACCAGCCCGAGCGGCCCGGACCGAGTGATGCCCTGAGCGGGCCCGCCACGGCCGACCTCGTCATCGTCGGGGCCGGGTTCACCGGGCTGTGGGCGGCCATCCAGGCCAAGGAGGACGACCCCGGCCGCGACGTGGTGGTGCTCGAGTCGGGTGAGTCGGGCATCGGCGCCTCGGCCCGCAACGGCGGGTTCGCCTCGGCATCGCTGACCCATGGCCTGGCCAACGGGGTCCGCCACTTCCCCGACGAGATCGACCAGCTCCAGCGGCTCGGGCTCGAGAACTTCGAGGCGCTGTTCGCCAGCCTCGACCGCTACGGGATCGACGCCCGCGTCGAGCGTCACGGCGAGCTCACCTTCGCCACCGCGGCCTGGCAGGTGGCGGGCCTGCGCGACGAGGTCGAGCTGGCGCGGCGCTTCGGCGAGCGGGCCGAGTTCCTCGATGCCGACGCAGGCCCGGGCCGAGGTGCACTCGCCCACCTACCACGGGGCCCTGCGGTCCGATGACGGCGTGGCGCTCGTCGATCCGGCCCGCCTGGTGTGGGGGCTGAGGTCGGCGGCCGCGTCGCTCGGCGTGCGCCTCCACGACCACACCCCGGTCGTGGACCTGGAGCACCGCCGCTCGCGCCCGGGAGGGCCCGGTGTCGGCGTGGTCGTACGCGCCCCGCACGCCTCCGTTCGGGCCGACCGGGTGATCCTGGCCACCAACGCGTTCCGCGGGCTCGTGCCGGCCATTCGGGCTCGGGTGGTGCCGGTGTGGGACTACGTGCTCATGACCGAGCCGCTCACCGCGGCGCAGCTCGCCAGCATCGGGTGGAGCGGGCGCCAGGGGTTGGCCGATGCCGCCAACCAGTTCCACTACTACCGCCGCACGATCGACGACCGCATCCTGTGGGGTGGCTACGACGCGGTGTACTACCGGGGCAACGGCATGGGCGTGGAGTGCGAGCACCGACCCGAGACCGAGCGGCTCCTGGCCCGCCAGTTCTTCGAGACGTTCCCCCAGCTCGAGGGCCTGCGCTTCACCCATTCGTGGGGTGGCCCCATCGCCACCACCACCCGGTTCACCATGACCGCCGGCACCGCCCTGGGCGGGCGGGTGGCCTACGCCGTGGGCTACACCGGCCTCGGCGTGGGGGCCAGCCGCTTCGGCGCCCGGGTGGCGTTGGACCTGGCCAGTGGGACCGACACCGAGGTCACACGATTGCGATTCGTGCGGCGCCGGCCGGTGCCGTTCCCCCCGGAGCCTCTGCGCTCCGTCGGCATCAACCTGACCAGGCGGGCCATCGCCGCCGCCGACCGCCACGAGGGGCGGCGCGGCTGGTGGCTGCGCACCCTCGATCGATTCGGCGTCGGCTTCGACAGCTGACCACTGCCGCGCTCCTCCTCCACCACCTGCCCGCAGAGTCGGGCGGAAGTGCAGAAGGGGCGGGGTTGCGTCAGACGATGATCGACCGGGCGGACAGGAAGGGCCCGGCGATCGTCAGCTCCCCCCGGAGCTCGACCGCGGTGTCGGCCACGTCGGCGCCGGTGAGCAGCCGCCAGGCCACGTCCCGAGGTGAGGGCCACCTCGGCGTCGCGCCGGTCGGGCTCATCCTCGTGCAGCTCCCAACCACCCTCCTGGCGAACCAGACCCCAGGCGCCCCCGCCGGGACCGCTGATCCACACCACCAGCGTGGTGCCGACGGCGGCCTCGACGTCGCGGTAGTGATGGGGCAGTGCCCACAGGAACGTGCGCATCACCGCGCCCATGAGCTCGTCGTCGTCCGCCCCCGGCCGGCCCAACGCGTCGCGGATCTGTTGGTGGTGCACCCATCGTTCGGTGAAGTCGCGGGCCAGGTCGAACCACTGGGGGGCGGGCTCCGGCCCGGCCCAGATGACGTGGCGCTCGGCGTCGAGGTCGGCGTCGGCGAAGTAGGCGTCGACCTCGGTTCCGGACCACTCGCAGGAGCTCGGTGATCACGCGGGGGCTGAGGCCGGTGGCCCCGTCGATCCAGCGCTGGTTCTTGGCCGCCAGCTGCTCGACGAACTCGCGGTAGTCGATGCGGTCGTCGATGAGGCCGCTGAGGTCGCCGTCGCGGCCGCGGGACAGCCAGCCCAGTTCGTCGTCGAGCAGGTGCAGGGCCACGTCCTTGACCGTCCAGCCGGGACAGGCCGTGGGGGTGAGCCACTCCGGGGGCGAGAGGGACGTGAGCAGCTCCACCAGGGCCCGGCGCTCACGGGGCAGCAAGGGGCGGACGTCCAGCACGGCGGCGTCGCCCGGACCCATGGCGCTAGCGGGTGCCCCAGCTGTAGGTCTGCTTCTGCAGGTGCAGGTACGTGAAGGCGTCGGCCGTGGTCACGCCGTCCATGGTGCGGATGACGTCGTTGAGCAGGGTCAGCAGCTCCTCGGTGCCCTCGCACACGACCTCGCACAACAGGTCGAAGCCCCCCGAGGTGATGACCACGTAGGCCACCTCGGGAACATCGCTCAGGCGCTCGGCCACCCGGCGCAGGTCACCCTCGGCCCGCACCCCGATCATGGCCTGCAGGCTGAAGCCGACCATGAGCGGGTCGGTCACGGCCACCACCTGCATCACGCCGCTCTCGATGAGTCGCTGCACCCGCTGGCGGACGGCGGCCTGCGAGAGGCCCACCGCCGGCCCGAGCTTGGCGTAGGGCATGCGACCGTCGACCTGGAGCTCGCGAACGATGGCCTTGTCGATGTCGTCGAGCGGAACCGGTGCCGGTCCGTTCCTGGGTCTGCCCATCTGCGACTCGTGCCTCCCGCTGCGGTTTGAAGCTGCTCTCATTGTGGCCCACCACCGCGGCGCAACCCCGCCACGCAGGGCTCCGTCATCCGGGCGGCTGGCGCCTCGAGCGGCCATCGGCGCAACGCGCCGCCGGCTCAGTGGGCGCCCAGCGTCTCCGCCAGGGGTGCCGCCGGTTTGGCCAGCGCCTCGGCCACGGCGTCGTTGGTGACATGACCGGCGACGGTGTTGAACCCGAGGGCCAGCGCGGGGTCACGGCGGGCGGCCTCGGCCACTCCGAGGCGGGCCAGCTCGGCCAGGTAGGGGACGGTCACGTTGGTCAGGGCGTAGGTCGAGGTGAACGGCACCGCGCCGGGCATGTTGCCCACCGCGTAGTGGACAACACCGTGGGTCTCGAACACCGGGTCGGCGTGACTCGTCTCGTGGGACGTCTCGATGCAGCCGCCCTGGTCGATGGCGATGTCCACCACCACGGCTCCCGGCTTCATGGACTTGATCATCTCCTCGGTCACCACGACGGGAGCCCGCCCACCGGGCACCAGCACCGCCCCGATCACCAGGTCGGCCTCGGCGATGACCCGCTCGACCTGGCCCCGGTTCGAGGTGAGGGTGGTGATGCGACCCATCTGGATCTGGTCGATGAAGCGGAGGCGGTCGACGTTGCGGTCGAGCAGGTCGACCTCGGCCTCCATGCCGGCGCACATCCACGCCGCGTTCCAGCCCACGTTGCCGGCGCCGAGCACGGCCACCCGGGCCGGGCGCACCCCGGGAGCACCTCCCATGAGCACACCGCGGCCACCGTTGTGGCGCTCGAGGTAGTGGGCGCCGATCTGGGCCGACATGCGTCCGGCCACCTCGCTCATGGGGGCGAGCAGGGGCAGGGCGCCGTTGGTCGTGGTCACCGTCTCGTAGGCCACGCCGGTGACCTTGTGCTCGAGCAGGGCCTCGGCCACGCCCGGGTAGGCCGCCAGGTGGAGGTAGGTGAAGATGGTCAGGTCCGGCCGGAAGTAGCCGAACTCGCTCTCCTGGGGCTCCTTCACCTTGCAGATGAGGTCGGCGCGCTCCCACACCTCGTCGACGGACTCCACGATCTCGGCTCCGGCGCGGCGGTAGTCGTCGTCGGGGAAGCTGGAGTCGACGCCGGCCCCGGCCTCGATCGAGCACGGGGACGCCGTACTGGCCGACCTCGCGCACGCCGTCGGGGGTGATGGCCACCCGGTGCTCGTCGGACTTGATCTCACGGGGCACGCCGACGGTCAGGCCGACCTTGCCGCCGGCGGTGCTGGTGGTGTTGGGCATGGTCTACAGAGCCTCCATCGACTCGGTCAGGGCTTGGCGAATGATGGTGACGATCTCCGCGAACTGCTCGGGCCCGGCGATGAGCGGGGGTGACAGCTGGATCACCGGGTCGCCGCGGTCGTCGGCCCGGCAGATCAGGCCCAGTTCGAACAGTCGGGGCGACAGGAGGGTGCGCAGGAGGCGCTCGGCCTCCGGCCCCTCGAACTCGGCCTTGGTGGCTTTGTCCTTGACCAGCTCGATGGCGTAGAAGTACCCCATGCCCCGGATCTCGCCGACCCAGGGCAGGTCCTCCAGCGTGGCCAGAGCGGCCCGGAACTCGTCCTCGTGGGCGCGGACGTTGCCCAGGATGTCGTCGCGCTCGAACAGGTCGAGGTTGGCGAGGGCCACCGCGCAGCTCACCGGATGGCCGGCGAAGGTGATGCCGTGCAGGAAGGTGTTGTCGGGTTCGAGGAACGGTGCGGCGATCTTGTCGCTCACCAGCACCCCACCGAGGGGGGCGTAGCCCGACGTCAGGCCCTTGGCCATGGTGATCATGTCGGGCTGGTAGCCGATGCGCTCGCACCCGAACCAGGTGCCCAGACGGCCGAAGGCGCAGATGACCTCGTCGGACACCAGCAGCACGCCGTAGCGGTCGCAGATCTCGCGCACCCGGGCGAAGTAGCCCTCGGGCGGGGTGAAGCAGCCGCCCGCGTTCTGCACCGGCTCGAGCACCACGGCGGCGACCGACTCGGGGCCCTCCTGCAAGATGGTGCGCTCGATGTCGTCGGCGCAGCTCAGGGTGCAGGCCGGGGCGTGGGCGCACAGGTCGCAGCGGTAGCGGTTGGTGTTGGCCACGTGGAAGGCGCCCGGCACCAGCGGCTCGAACGGTGCCCGCATCGAGGGGATGCCGGTGATGGCCAGCGCGCCCATCGAGGCGCCGTGGTAGGCGATGTCGCGGGAGATGACCTTGTAGCGACCGGGCTGGCCGATGGCCTTGAAGTACTGGCGGGCCAGCTTCCAGGCCGACTCGACCGCCTCGGAGCCGCCGGTGGTGAAGAACACCCGGTTGAGGTCGCCCGGGGCCAGGGCGGCCAGGCGCCCGGCCAGCTCGATGGAGGCGGGGTGGGCGTAGGTCCAGATGGGGAAGTAGGCGAGCTCGGCAGCCTGCTTGCCGGCGGCCTCGGCCAGCTCGGTGCGGCCGTGGCCGACCTGCACGGTGAACAGGCCGGAGAGGCCGTCGAGGTAGCGCCGCCCGTGCTGGTCCCAGACGTAGCAGCCCTCACCCCGCTCGATGATCTCGAGCTCCTCGCCTTCGCCGGTGGTGAGCGGAGAGAAGTGCCCCCAGAGGTGGGCGGCGGCGGTCTTTTGCAGTTCCGCGGCGTTGCGAGACATGGCGAGGACTCCGAATCGGTTCTCGTCAGACGTTGACGAGGACGGACTCGTTCACGACAGACGAACGAATCCGTTCCAGTATCCCACATTTGACGACGAAATCAATCGTCAACGTTGAGTTTGGCTAAGGATTCACTTGCCCGAGCTTCTTCGACCGGCGGAAGCCGATCCACACCCCGAGCAGGGCCAGGACCACGCTGACCACCAGGATGGTGGTGGCGAACACGTTGATCTGGACCGGGACCCGGCTCTTCTTCAGCGTCCAGATCTCCACCGGGAACGTCTGCTCGAGTCCCGAGTTGAGGTACGTGATGATGAAGTCGTCCAGCGAGAGTGCGAACGTGAGCAGGGCGGCGGCCAGGATGCCGGGCAGGATGAGCGGGAACGTGACCCGCCGGAACACCCGCCACGGTTTGGCCCCGAGGTCGAGGGCCGCCTCCTCGAGGCTCCAGTTGAAGCCGCGGATGCGCGCCCGCACCGTGGTGGCCACGTAGCTGATGCAGAACATGACCTGGGCGATGATGATCGTGAAGAAGCCGCGTGACCAGTTCAGGGCCACGAACCAGGTCAGGAGCGAGAAGCCCATCACCACCTCGGGCATGGTGAGCGGCAGGATCAGGACGGTGCCGACCGCCCCTTTGGCCTTGAACCGGTACTTCACCATGGCCAGGGCGATGAGCGTGCCCAGCACGACCGAGATGAGGGTGACCACACAGGCCACCTTCAGGCTCAGCAGCAGGGCGTCCTTCAGCTCCGGGTACTTGAAGGGGTCGGTCCAGGCCTCGAGCGAGAACTGGTGCCAGACGTAGTTGTACTTCCCCAACGGCTTGTTGAAGGAGTAGACGACGACCACCACGATGGGCACGAAGAGGTAGGCCAGGGCGCCGAGGGCCACGACGGTGAGCGTCCAGTTGCCCAGCTTGCGCAGCCACGGCGGGGGGCCACCGTGACCGAGGATGGCCGGCTGATCGTGGCTGCGGGCCTGGATCTCCCGGCCGGGGTCGGTGACGGACGGGGCGGTCATCAGGCCAGATCCTCCGTGCCCAGGACCTTGGCGTAGATGAGCACGCCCACCAGGATCAGCGCCATCAGCATGAACGAGAGCGCCGACAGCTCGGGACGGAAGAAGTCCTTGCCGAAGTTCTTCTCGATGATGTTGCCGATCATGACCTGCTTGTCACTGCCCAGCAGCTCTGCGTTCACGAAGTCACCGGTGGCCGGGATGAAGGTGAGGAGCGTGCCGGCGAAGATGCCTGGCAACGACAAGCGCAACGTGACCTTGCGGAAGGCCCGCTGGGGGCTGGCGTAGAGGTCGTTGGCCGCCTCGAGCAGGCGGCGGTCCAGCTTCTCCAGGCTCACGTAGATGGGCAGCACCATGAAGGGCAGGTAGTTGTACATGAGCGAGAAGATCACGGCGTAGTCGGTGCCGAGGAGCCCCTGGGACTGTGGCAGCAGGTGGAGCGAGTGCATGATCCCCACCACCGGGCCCCCGTCGTAGAGCAGGATCTTCCAGGCCAGCGTCCGCACCAGGTAGGTCACGAAGAACGGCAGCACCACCAGCGCCAGCAGGAAGTTCTTGAACCGGCCGCCCCGCATGGCGATGAAGTACGCCAGCGGGTAGCCGATCAGCAGGGCGCCGATGGTGGCCAGCGCCGAGAACCGGAACGTCCGGATGATGACGGTGCCGTTGTCCGACAGGACCTTGCTGTAGTTGCCGAACCCACCGTCCTTGAGGGACAGCTGGGCGATGCTGAACAGCGGGATGATGAAGAACAGGATCAGCGCGACGATCCCGGGGAGCAGCAACGCGTATGGCGTGTGCCATCGGTTGGGCTTGGTCCCGGTCTCGTCGATGTCTGGCACGGTGGATGGGCCTCGCTACTGCTGGGTGGCCGCCGTGAACGCCCGGCTGAGCTCCTCGTCCTCGGCCGGCGGCAGGATGCGGAACTCGTAGAGCTGGGAGTCGGCGGCCGGGTTGATGTAGATGCTCTGCTTGGCATCCGCGCTCATGTAGTCGATCGCCCCCTTCACCGGCGACACGTAGTTGATGGCCTCGTACAGCGGCCCGGCCACCTGGGGGTCGTAGACGTGGTTCATGAACGCCGCCGCCCCCTCGGGGTTCTTGGCCCCGACCGGGATCATGGCGTTGTCCACGAAGGTCATCCCGCCCTGGGTGGGGATGTAGAACTCGATCTTGTCGGCCAGGTCGGGGTTGCCCTGCTTGAGGCTGGCGATGTCACCCGACCAGGCCATGCAGAGCCAGGTGTCGCCGAGCTGGAGGTCCTCGGAGTAGTCGTTGCCGGTGACCTTGCGGAACTGGCCGGCGTCGCGGGCCTGCCCGATCTTGGCCACGGCGGCGTTCTCGGCGTCGAGCCCGTCGGTGGTGGGGTTGGCGCCCATGCCCAACATGGTGAGGCCCACCGTGTCGCGCATCTCGTCGAGGATGGTGACCTTGCCCTTGAACTTGGGGTCGAACACCGCGTTGACGTCGTCGAGGGTGCCGCCGCACTTCGAGGGCCAGTAGGCGATGCCCGTCTGGCCCATGGCCCACGGGATGCTGTGCTGCCGGTTGGGGTCCCAGTCGGGATTCGCCTGGGCGTCGACCACGTTCGACTTGTTGGGGAAGTAGGCGTCGGGCCACGGCTCGACCCAGCCCTTGTCGACGTACTGGGCGGCCTCCCACGAGGTCAGCACGATGAGGTCGGCGCCGATGCCGTTGCCCTTGGACAGGTCGGGCTCGTACTTCGTGGTGAAGGTGTCGTTGCCGTCGATGTTCGACGTGTAGACGACCTTGATGCCGGTCTGGTCGGTGAAGCCCTTGATCGTGGGCGACGTCGAGGCGTCGTCGTTCTCGATGTAGAGCGGCCAGTTGAACATGGTCATGGTCGTGCCCCGGAGCGCGGCCAGATCGGCGGTCGCCGCGGTGGTGGCGGTGCTGTTGTCCCCGCTGCTGGTGTCGGACTTCTTGGACGAGCCGCAGGCGGCCAGGATGGACGGGCTGATGGCCAGACCACCGAGGAGCACCGCACCGCGGGTCATGAACCGGCGGCGTGAGGTGCGCTGGTCGGCCAGGTGGGAGAGGAGCTCGGGATCGATCTCGTTGGGGCTGGTCATGTCGTCTTCCTTGGGGTCGCGGCGTGGGTGCCGTGGGGACTCGGGATCAGTGGCTCGGGTCGGTGGGGGTCGAAGCGGGCAACGTAGCGGTCAGCGATGGGCACGTCCGGTCAGCTCTCCTCGACGAGCTCGTCGTCGGTGAGCGGGAAGTCGTCGGCCGGCGGTAGGACGCAGGCGGCGTCGGGGGCCCAGCTGGCCCACACCGTGTCGCCCGGGCGCAGTTGGGGGAGGTCGGCGTCGTCGGGGACGTTGGCCAGCACCTGTGCTCCGTCGGCCACGGTCAGCAGGAGGCGCACGACCGGACCCTGGAAGGTGAGGTCCGTGACCTGCCCGCTGACCCTGGCCCCGACGGTGGATGGCTCGGACATGGAGATCTGCAGGCGCTCGGGGCGCACCATGACGGTGCCCTGCTGGCCGGCGCTGATGCCGGGGACGTGGCAGCTGGCCGACAGGTGGGTGCCCAGTGCCCCGACCGTGGCGGTCCCGTTGACCCGCTCCTCGATGGCGCAGGGCCACAGGTTGGCCTGGCCGATGAAGCCGGCCACGAACACGGTGGCCGGGCGGCCGTAGATCTCGGTCGGCGTGCCGATCTGCTCGACGTTGCCGTTGCTCATGACCGCGATGCGGTCGCTCATGGTCAGCGCTTCTTCCTGGTCGTGGGTCACGTAGACGAACGTGATGCCCACCTCACGCTGGATGCGCTTCAGCTCGAACTGCATGGCATGACGCAGCTTCAGGTCGAGCGCGCCGAGCGGCTCGTCCAGGAGCAGCGCCTTGGGGAAGTTGACCAGCGCCCGGGCCAGGGCCACCCGTTGCTGCTGGCCACCGGAGAGCTGTGCCGGGCTTGCGGGTGGCGAAGTCGCTCAGCCGCACCACCTCGAGCAGTTCGTCGACCCGCCGGGTGACCTCGGCCTTGTCGACCTTCTGGCTGCGGGGCCCGAACGCCACGTTGTCCCACACCGTCATGTGGGGGAACAGGGCGTACTGCTGGAAGACCGTGTTGACGCTGCGCTTGTAGGGCGGGACGCTCGACACGTCGGTGCCGTCGAGGCGGATGGCCCCCGTGGTGGGGGTCTCGAACCCGGCGATCATGCGCAGCGTCGTGGTCTTGCCGCAGCCGGACGGCCCGAGCATCGAGAAGAACTCGCCCTCGGCGATGGAGAAGTGAGCGTCGTTCACGGCCACGTACTCGCCGAACTGCTTGGTCACGTGGTCGATCTCGATCACATCGGACCGCGTGCGCCGGCGTCGGAGTTGCCGCCTCGGGGTCCGGACTCGCTCGTCGCACTACTGATTTCGCTCAGCTTGGCCCCTCAGTCGTCCCGGCACCGGCCCATGTTCGCACTCGTGTCGAGGTCGGTGGCCCGGTAGCCCCCGGTGGGCCGCAGAATCGCAAACTTCACGCCACTTCGCAAGAGATTCCTTGCTGAGTTCACAAAATGGCAACGGAATCCCTTGCGTTGGGTGGTTTGGCCACGCGAGATTCTGCGCAGGCGTTTCGTCCGTCGACCCGCCCGGTCGACCAAGATGGGCGCCTCGCCCTCACCGTCCGCTCGATCGAGGAGATCTGCCCGTGCCCCACGAGAACTTCATCGGCGGGAAGTGGATGCCCGCCCGCAGCGGCGCCACCGACGCCGTGGTCAACCCCGCCACCGGTGAGGTCCTGGCCGAGGTGGCCTCCAGCGACGCCGCCGACGTCGAAGCCGCGGTCGATGCCGCCCACGAGGCCTTCCAGACCTGGGGGCTGACCACCCCTCGGGAGCGCTCCGAGAAGTTGCTGGCCCTGGCCGACGCGGTCGAGGCCAACCTCGACGAGCTCATGGCCCTCGAGATGGCCAACGTGGGCAAGCCCGTGTCCATCCTCGAGTTCGAGTTCGACCTGACCGTCGACAACATCCGGTTCTTCGCCGGCGCCACCCGGGCCATGCAGGCCCAGGCCGGCGGCGACTACCTGGAGGACCACACCTCGTTCCTGCGGCGTGACCCGCTGGGCGTGGCCGTCGGCATCGCCCCGTGGAACTACCCGCTGAACATGGCCACCTGGAAGTTGGGCCCCGCCCTGGCCGCCGGCAACACGTTCATCCTCAAGCCCTCCGAGCTCACCCCGCTCACCGCGCTGAAGCTGGCCGAGCTGGCGGCCGACATCTTCCCCCCGGGGTGTTCAACGTGGTCACCGGCCAGGGCGAGACCGCCGGCGACGCCCTGGTGCGCAGCCCCAAGGTGGCCATCGTGTCGATCACCGGCGACGTGGCCACCGGCAAGCTCATCGCCAAGAACGCGGCCGACACGCTCAAGCGGGTGCACCTCGAGCTGGGCGGCAAGGCCCCGGTGGTGGTGTTCGACGACGCCGACATGGACGCCGTGGTCACCTGCCTGTCCGAGATGGCCTATTACAACTCGGGCCAGGACTGCACCGCCCCGTGCCGGGTGATCGCCGGTCCCGGGCATCTACGACGGGCTGGTGGACGGGCTGGGCGAGGCGGTCGGCGGCCCTGGTCACCGGCGACCCCACCGACCCCGAGACCGCGGTCGGCCCCGTCATCTCGGCCGAGCCAGCAGGAGCGGGTGGCCGGCATGGTGGCCCGGGCCGTCGACGCCGGTGCCGAGCTGGTGACCGGCGGGTCGATCCCCGACCGGGCCGGCTTCTTCTACTCGCCGACGGTGGTGGCCAACCCGGCCCAGGACAGCGAGATCGTCCAACGCGAGGTGTTCGGCCCCGTGGTCAGCGTGCAACGCTTCAGCGACGAGGACCAGGCGCTGGCCTGGGCCAACGGCGTCGACTACGGCCTGGCCTCGAGCGTGTGGACCAAGGACGTGGGCCGGGCCATGCGCATGTCGCGGGCGATGCAGTTCGGCTGCGTGTGGATCAACGACCACATCCCGATCGTGTCGGAGATGCCCCACGGCGGGTTCAAGCAGAGCGGTTACGGCAAGGACATGTCGATCTACGCGATCGAGCACTACACCGAACTCAAACATGTGATGGTGAAGCACTGATGGCAACCACTTCTGATCCCACCGGTCTCGTCACCCACAGCGACCGTCTCAGCGCGCGGGCGGCCGAGCTGAGCTACGTCGAGATGGCCGCGCTGCTCGAGCGCACCGAGACGTCCAAGGCGCTGTACGAGCGCGCCGTCGAGCACCTCCCGCTCGGGGTGCCGTCGTCGTTCCAGGCCGGCGACCCCTACCCGATCTACGTCGACCGGGGCCAGGGCGCCAAGGTCTGGGACGTCGACGACAACGAGTACCTGGACTTCCACGGCGGCTTCGGCGTCGGCATCGCCGGCCACGCCCACCCCAAGATCGTCGAGGCCGTCACCCTGGCCGTGCAGACCGGCACGCACTTCGCCGCCCCCACCCCGGTCACCGTGGCCCTGGCCGAGGAGATCTGCCGGCGCTTCGAGCTGGACAAGGTCCGCTTCGCCAACTCGGGGACCGAGGCCACCATGGACGCCATCCGCGTGGCGCGCGCCGCCACCGGCCGCGACGTCGTGGTGAAGATCGAGGGCTCGTACCACGGTCACCACGACACGGTGATGTTCTCCGTCCTGCCCAACGCCGATGCCCTGGGCGGGCGCGACCTGCCCACCACCATGCCGATGTCGGCCGGGATCCCGGCCGACACGGCCAAGTACACGCTGGTGGTGCCGTTCAACGACGCCGCCGCCTTCGAGGCGCTGCTGGCCGAGCGGGGCGACGAGATCGCCTGCCTCATCCTCGAGCCGGTGATGATGAACATCGGCATCGTCGAGCCCGAACCGGGCTACCTGCAGGCCCTGAAGGACTCTGTGCGAGCGCCCACGGCGTCGTGCTGATCTTCGACGAGGTCAAGTCGGGTGCCACCGTGGCCGAGGGCGGCGCCGGCATGCGCTACGGCGTGCGCCCCCACCTGGCCTGCTTCGCCAAGGCCCTGTTCGGCGGGACGCCGGGAGCGGCCTTCGGGGGCGACGACGCCATCATGGACGTGATCGGCCACGGCGCCGCCCAGATGGGCACGTTCAACGGCAACCCGCTGGTGGCGGCGGCCGGGCTGGCGTCGATGACCCAGATCATGACGGCCGAGGCCTACGCCTACCTGGCCGAGCTCGGGGCCCGGCTGGCGGCCGGCTGCCAGGCCGCCATCGACGCCAACGGCATCCCGGCCCACACCGTCGACCTGGGGGCCAAGGGCTGCGTGTCGTTCCGCAAGGAGCGCTCGCGCAACTACCGCGACTTCCTGGCCACCAAGCCGGAGCTGTTCGGGGCCGCCTTCCCGTGGGCCATCAACCGGGGCATCTTCATGACCCCCGGCGACGAGGAGCAGTGGACGCTGTCGGTGCAGCACACCACCGACGACATCGACCGCTACATCGAGGTCTTCAGCGCGTTCTGCGAGTCGCTCGCCGCGTGAGCCTCGCCGACTTCGAGGTCGTCACCGCCGTCGGCGCCGTCCCGGACTCACCGGCCCGCACCCGTCCGCCCGAGCGCGCTCCGCTGCGCGTCGGGGCGGTGCAACTGGCGTGGACCGACTCGACCGTCGAGCACCTGGCCAACCTGGCCGGCGGCGTGCGGCTGGCCGCGTCCGAGGGGGCCCGGGTGGTGTGCCTGCAGGAGCTCACCCTGAGCCCGTACTTCGCCGTGTCGGACCGCGGCCCGGGGCCGGGCTGGGCCGAGCCCGAGCCGCTGCACGGAGGCCCCACGCTCGGCCTCGCCCAGCGGCTGGCGTCCGACAACGGGGTGTTCGTCCACGCCTCGCTCTACGAGGCCGTGCCCGACGGCGAAGGGGGCCCACCGGCCGACGGTCGGGGCTACAACACGGCGATCCTGGTGGCGCCGGACGGCGACGCTGGTGTCGGCCACCCGCAAGGTGCACATCCCGGTGACGGCGGGCTACTACGAGGACCGCTACTTCCTCGGCGCCGACGGAGGCTTCCCGGTGGTGGCGGTGGACGAGGCCCAGTTCGGCTTCCCCACCTGCTGGGACCAGTGGTTCCCCGAGCTGAGCCGGGCCTACTCGCTGGCCGGGGCCGAGGTGCTCGTCTACCCGACGGCCATCGGCTCCGAGCCCGACCACCCCGGTTTCGACACCGAGCCGCTGTGGCACGCGGTGATCGTCGGCCAGGGCATCGCCAACGGCACGTTCATGGTCGCGGTCAACCGCATCGGCACCGAGGACCTCGGCACCGGCACCCCCATCACGTTCTACGGGTCGTCGTTCATCAGCGACCCGTACGGCAGGGTGCTGGTGCAGGCGCCCCGGGACGCCGCCACCGTGCTGGTGGCCGACCTCGACCTGGACGCCCGGCGCGACTGGCTGGAGCTGTTCCCGTTCCTCACCACCCGTCGCCCCGACCAGTACGGCCCCCTCACCGAGCTCTAGCGCGGGGTCAGAGGCCGGTGCGGTGGAGCACGGGCTTCTTGCCCTCGCTGATCGTCACCAGCGAGCGGCCGTCGGGAGCGAAGCCGACCGCCTCCCCCTGCTTCTCACCCTCGATGGTCACCGGGCACGGCGTCGACGAGAACGCCTTCCACAGCGGCTCCCCCGTCGGCCGGGGGTAGAGCCGCACCCCGTCGTAGCTGCGCAGGGCCACGACCGTCCCGTCGGGGCTGAGATCGCCGCCGGTGACGAGCGTGGCCGGCGGGAGATCCACGGTGGCGACGTGGTCGAGCGTGACGGCCTGGCCGGCCGCCCCGGCCGAGTCAGGGTTGGCGGTGCGGTACACCTCGGAGCGGCCGGCCATCGACCAGTCCTTGGTCACGATCACGAGCTCGCCGGTGTCGTGGTCCACGATCAGCGTCTCGGCGTCGTGAGGACCGTCCGGATAGCGCAGGCGGAGCGGCGTGTCGTCGACCACGCCGTTCCCCGGTTGCCGGGGGTCGGGCTCGACCACCCGGTGGATCACGATCTCAGCCCGGTTGCGAGCGTTGTCCCCGATGTCGGCCAGGTACAGGCTGGGCCGGTCGGGGTGGGCGGCATCGAAGCCGGGGCCGATGGCGATGTCCTCCCAGTCGGTCGCCGTCGCCCCGGCCACGGTGAAGGTGGCGGGCACCGAACCGTCCTCGTCCACGGCGAAGAAGCGGGCGGTGTCGCCGCTGTCGTTGTGGGTCCACCACACGCCGGCATGGTCGGGGCTGGCCACGATCCCCGAGGCCTCGGTCACCTCGCTCGACGTGACGGTGGCCAGGTTGACGGTCGTGGCCAGTGCCCCCCCACACGCGGCCTTCAAGAGCGCGTCGGCGCCGCTGGCCGCGGGCGCCTTCAGCTGCGTCATCTCCGAGGCACCCGGGCCGGCGGCCGGCGACCCGCTCGAGCCGCACCCCGCCAAGGTGGCGGCCACCACCATGGCGGCGACGACGGCGGGAGCGGTGACGGTCCACCGGCACTTGGTCGCGATCGCCATGGCGGTCGAGTCTCGCGCGTCGGACGCGGCTTCCGGCCGGCGCCCCCGCGCCCCGCACGGTCCCGTCAGGAGCGGCGGTCCTGGTGGGCCAGCCACTGACCGACCAGGGGGAGGTACGCCCCTCGCAGGGCGTGAGCCGGCACGGCGGGGAACTTGATCTCGGCGAAGGCCGGCGGAGCTTCGCCGGTCACCACGTCGGCGGCGCGGGTACCGAGCCAGCTGTTGAGCGCCACGCCCGAGCCGTTGCACCCGGTGGCGAACAGGGCGCCCTTCGCCGGCCCCCGGGGCACCCGGCCGAAATGCGGCATGCGGTCGAGCGTGATGGCGACGTTGCCGCCCCAGGCGAACTCGACGGCGGCGTCCCGCAGCTGGGGGTGCAGACGGACCATGGCGCCGTAGAGGAAGTCGCGGGCCTGGGGGATGGTGGCGGCGGCCAGTGACCGGCGACCTCCGAACACGAGGCGGCCGTCGGGGGAGAGGCGCCAGTAGAACAGGAAGTTCTTGGTGTCGACCAACATGCGGTTGCGGGGACTCACCGAGGCCGCCACCTCGGGGTCGAGCACCTCGGTGGCGATGATGTAGGACCCCACCGGGACCACCCGGCGCCGCAGCCATCCCACCAGGCCGTCGGCATAGGCGTTGGTGGCCACGATCACCTCGGCCGCCGTCACCGTCCCCCGGCTGGTGGCCAGCTCGTGGCCCCGGCCGCGGCCCCGCCCGCGCAGCTCGATGGCGGTGGTTCCGTCGTGCACGTCGGCTCCCGCGGCCAGGGCCAGGCGGGCCAGCCCGGCGTGATAGCGGGCCGGCTGCAGGCCCCCGGTGCGCTCGAGCACCACCCCGCCGAAGAAGGCGTCGGACCCGATCTCCTCGCGCAGGCCGGCCCGGTCCACCCAGTGGACGGCCTCACCCCGGCGCTCGCCGTGCTCCTGGGCCATGGCCTGCAGCGGGCCGACGTGGGCCTGGTTGTGAGCCAGGTACAGCTGACCCGACCGCTCGTAGTCGCAGTCGATGTCCTCCGAGGCGATGAGCGCCTCGACGTGGTCGAACGCTTCGTTGACCTCGCCGTAGAGGCGGAGCCCCACCGGCCCGTACTTGGCTTCCAGCTCGGACGGGCCGGCCTTGAGCTCGGGGATGACCATCCCCCCGTTGCGGGTGCTGGCCCCCCAGCCGAGCCGGTCGCGCTCGACCACCACCACCGACCGGCCTCGGCGAGCCAGCTCGCGGGCGGCGGCCAGGCCGCAGTAGCCGCCCCCCACGATGGCCACGTCGGCCGTCGCCGGCAGGGCGTGGGGCTCGATCTCGGGCGGCTCGGCCTGGGTCTGCCACAGCACCCGCTCCTGGTAGCCGGGGGCGAGGCGGGCGGGGGCGGGCGACTGTCCGGGCACTCCCGGAGCGTAAACGATTCCCGCGACCTTCTCTGTTCTCACCGCCGAATCAATGGCAAGATGGGTCACTCACGACGGATTGCGTCGTCTGCCTGGCGTCGTGCGCCCGCATCGTGCCCGTGAAGACGGGCCGTGGTGACGACACTCGAGACCGCTCCCTGCGGGGAGCAGGAGACTGATACCCGTGGCCGAACACGCCGACCTCCTCGCCCGGCACCGCCGGGTGATGCCCGACTGGCTGGCCCTCTTCTACGACCAGCCCATCGAGCTCGTGGACGGCCAGGGCCGTCACGTGGTGGACGGTGAGGGCAACCGCTACCTCGACTTCTTCGGCGGCATCCTCACCACCATGACCGGCTACAACGTGCCCGAGGTGGTCGAGGCCATCCAGGCGCAGGCCGCCAAGATGATCCACACCTCGACGCTCTACCTCATCCGGCCCATGATCGAGCTGGCCGAGGAGATCTCCCAGCTGTCGGGCATCCCCGACGCCAAGGTCTTCTTCGCCACGTCAGGTTCCGAGGCCAACGAGGCCGCCCTGCTGCTGGCCTCGACCGTTCGCCGGTCGAACCAGGTGCTGGCCCTGCGCAACAGCTACCACGGTCGCTCGTTCGCCACCATGAGCGTCACCGGCAACCGGGGCTGGTCGGCGTCGAGCCTCAGCCCGTTCAACGTCAGCTACGTGCACAACGGGTATCGGTTCCGTAGCCCGTTCCGGGCCTACGACGACGCCGACTTCATCCAGGCCTGTGCCGACGACCTCCGCGACATCATCACCACCACCACCGCCGGCGACGTGGCCTGCATGATCGCCGAGCCCATCCAGGGAGTGGGCGGGTTCACGGTGCCGCCCGACGGCTTCTTCGCCGCCATGGCCGAGGTGCTCGACGCCTACGGCATCCTGTTCATCTCCGACGAGGTGCAGACCGGTTGGGGGCGCACCGGGGAGCACTTCTGGGGCTATCAGGCCCACGGCATCCAGCCCGACATGCTGACCTTCGCCAAGGGCCTGGGCAACGGCCTGTCCATCGCCGGTGTGGTGGCCCCGGCCAGCCTGATGGACTCGGTGCAGGCCAACTCCATCTCGACGTTCGGGGGCACGCCCCTCGTCACCGCGGGGGCGCTGGCCAACCTGCGCTATTCGCTGGCCCACGACCTGCAGGGCAACTCGCTGGTGGTGGGGCGTCGGCTCATGGAGCGTCTGACCCCGTTGGTCGACAAGTTCGGAGTGGTCGGTGAGGTCCGGGGGAAGGGTCTGATGATCGGCATCGAGCTGGTGGGTGCGGACGGGAGGACGCCGAACCCGGCGGCCGCCACCCGGGCCATCGAGCACGCCCGCGCCGCCGGCCTGCTCATCGGCAAGGGCGGGCTGTACGGCAACTGCCTCCGGCTGGCGCCACCCATGAGCCTCACCGCGGAGGAAGCCGACGAGGGCGCGGGCATCCTCGTGGAGGTCCTGGCCACCGTCGACGCCGAGGAGGCCGCGTCATGACCACCCTCAGCGACGCCACCGTCGTCCACTGGATGGACGGCAAGGGCTGGGCGGGCACGTCGACCCGGACCAGTCCCGTGTTCAACCCGGCCACCGGTGCGGTGGCCCGTCAGGTCACGCTGGCCTCGACCGCCGATGTCGACCTCGTGGTGGCGTCGGCCACCGCGGCGTCGCGGGAGTGGCGGCAGGTCTCGCTCAGCCGCCGGGCCCAGATCCTGTTCGCCTTCCGTGAGCTCGTCTCCCAGCACAAGGAGGACCTGGCCCGGATCATCACCGCCGAGCACGGCAAGGTCTTCAGCGACGCTCTGGGGGAGGTGGGTCGCGGCCTCGAGGTGGTGGACTTCGCCTGCGGGGTCCCCCACCTGCTCAAGGGGGGCTACAGCGAGGGCGTCTCCAGCAACGTCGACGTCTACTCCATCCGCCAGCCGGTCGGGGTGGTGGCCGGCATCACCCCGTTCAACTTCCCGACCATGGTCCCCATGTGGATGTTCCCGGTCGCCATCGCCTGCGGCAACGCGTTCATCCTCAAGCCCAGCGAGCGCGACCCGTCGGCGTCGATGCTCCTGGCCGAGCTGTGGCAGCGCGCCGGGCTCCCCGACGGCGTGTTCAGCGTGGTGCACGGCGACAAGGAGGCGGTCGACGCCCTGCTGCACCACCCCGGAGTGGCCGGGGTGAGCTTCGTGGGTTCCACGCCCATCGCCCGCTACGTCTACGAGACGGCGGCCCAGGCCGGCAAGCGGGTCCAGGCGCTGGGCGGGGCGAAGAACCACATGATCGTGCTGCCCGACGCCGACCTCGACGTCGCCGCCGACGCGGCCGTCAGCGCCGGCTACGGCTCGGCCGGCGAGCGGTGCATGGCCATCTCGGTGGTCGTGGCGGTCGATCCCATCGGCGACGACCTCGTGGGCCGGATCACCGAGCGCATCGCCGGGCTGACCATCGCCGACGGCGCCGAGCCGGGCACCGACATGGGCCCGGTCATCACCGCCCAGCATCGCGATCGCATCGCCGGCTACGTGGGGGCCGGGGCGGAGGCCGGGGCCACGTTGGCGGTCGACGGGAGGACGATCTCCGTCGAGGGGCGCGAAGCCGGCTTCTTCATCGGCCCCACGTTGTTCGATCACGTCACCACCGACATGTCGATCTACACCGACGAGATCTTCGGGCCGGTGCTCACGCGTGGTGCGGGCCGAGACCTACGACGAGGCCGTGCGCCTCGTCAACGAGAACGCCTACGGCAACGGCGTGGCGCTGTTCACCGCCGACGGCGGTGCCGCCCGACGCTTCCAGTTCGAGGTCGAGGCCGGCATGGTGGGCATCAACGTCCCGATCCCGGTGCCCATGGCGTACTACTCCTTCGGCGGCTGGAACCAGAGCCTGTTCGGCGACACCCACATGCACGGCACCGAGGGGATCCACTTCTACACCCGGGGCAAAGTGGTCACGGCCCGCTGGCCCGAACCCCGCGAAACCGGCGAGCGCCGGGGCCCGGACCTCGGCTTCCCGACCCATCAGTAGCCGTGAGCCCCGACGGACATCGAGGCGTCGAGGGACAGACGCGTTGGGGAGGAGTCGGGGAATGGATCGAGACACTGAGGAGAACCATGAGCGATGACGTGACACCCATGCGGATCGGTGGCGAGCAGGTCACCACCGAGGCGGTGGCCGAGGTCCGGTCACCGTTCAGCGGCGAGGTGGTGGGCCGGGTGCCGGTGGGCACCGAGGCCCACCTCGACCGCGCCGTGGCCGTCGCCCTCGCCCGTCACCATGACAGGCGCGCTGCCCGCCTACCAGCGCGCCGAGATCCTCGATCGGGCCGCCACCCTGCTGAACGAGCGCAACGAGCACTTCGCCCGGTCCATCTCGGCCGAGTCGGCCAAGCCCATCAAGACGGCTCGGGTCGAGGCCGCCCGCGCCGTCGACACCCTGCGCTTCTCGGCGGCGGTGGCCCGCACCCTGGCCGGCGAGATGATCCCCATCGACGCCAGCTCGGCCGGCGTGGGCAAGCTCGCCTTCGTCCAACGCGTCCCCATCGGGGTGGTGGCGGCCATCTCCCCGTTCAACTTCCCCCTGAACCTGGTGTGCCACAAGGTGGGCCCGGCCATCGCCGCCGGCTGCCCCGTGGTGCTGAAGCCGGCCTCGGCCACCCCCCTCACCGCTCTCGCTCTGGCGTCGTTGCTCCTGGACGAGTGCGGCCTGCCCGAGGGGTGGCTCAACGTGGTGACCTGCGGAGGCAAGACCGCCAACCACCTCGTCACCCACGACGACGTGGCCATGATCACCTTCACCGGCTCGCCGGAGGTGGGCTGGGGCATCCGGGCCGCCGCTCCCCGCAAGCGGGTCGGTCTCGAGCTCGGCAACAACGCCCCCGTGGTGATCGAGCCCGACGGCGACGTGCTCGGCGCCGCCCGCAAGATCAGCGTGGCCGGCTACTCCTTCGCCGGGCAGTCGTGCATCTCCGTCCAACGCGTGTACGTGCACTCGTCGGTGCACGACGCCTTCGTCGACGAGCTGGTGGGCGCGGTGAAGGGACTGAAGGTCGGTGACCCGGCGGCCGACGAGACCGACGTGAGCTCCCTCATCTCCGAGAGCGAGACCGACCGGGTGCACGGGTGGATCGACGAGGCCGTCGCCGCCGGTGCCACGGTGGCCGCGGGGGGTCAGCTGGAGGGCGGGGTCCTGGCGCCCACGGTGCTGACCGGCGTGCAGCCCGACATGGAGATCTGCCGGAACGAGGCCTTCGGTCCGGTCGTCGGCGTGGCCGCCTACGACGACTTCGCCGAGGCGCTCCGCCTGGCCAACGACAGTCGGTACGGCCTGCAGGCCGCCGTGTTCACCAGCGACATCGGCAAAGCGCTGGACGCTGCTCGCACCCTGGACTTCGGTGGGGTGATGATCAACGAGGTGCCGACCTGGCGAGCCGACCAGATGCCCTACGGCGGCCTGCGCGATTCGGGCAACACCCGTGAGGGCCCGCCCTACGCCGTCCGGGAGATGACCGAGGAACGCCTGATCGTGATCCAGCCCTGACATGACCGTCCTGCGCACCGCCTGCCCGCTCGACTGCCCCGACGGCTGCACGCTCGAGGTCGAGGTGCGCGACGGGCGGCTCACCCGGGTCGACGCCGCCCCGGTCGACCTCGGCGATGCCACCGTCAACGCCCTCACGCAGGGCTTCATCTGCAAGAAGGTGAAGGGCCACGCCGCCCGCGTCCACAGCCCGGAGCGGGTGATGACCCCCCTCATCCGCACGGGACCCAAGGGCGAAGGCCGGTTCCGCGCCGCGTCGTGGGACGAGGCGCTCGACCTGGTGGCGTCGCGCATCGCCGATGCCGTCGCCGACGACCCGGCCACGGTCGTGCCCTATCTCTACAACTCCTCGGCCGGCGAGCTCGGGGGCGGTCTGCTCGGCCACTTCCTGTGGGACGCGCTCGGCACCAGCCACGTCGAGCACACCATCTGCGCGGCGACGACGGGGCGAGCCTGGGCCATGACCTTCGGGTCCATGCCCGGCGCCGACCTGTTCGACGTGGTGCACGCCCAGCTGGTGGTGGTGTGGGGGGCCAATCCCGCCATCTCCAACACGCACTTCCCGCCCCTCGTGCAGCACGCCCGGGCCAACGGCG
Source organism: uncultured Microthrixaceae bacterium (assembly GCA_963726905.1). Classification (GTDB taxonomy): domain Bacteria; phylum Actinomycetota; class Acidimicrobiia; order Acidimicrobiales; family Acidimicrobilacustridaceae; genus UBA4742. Next base: position 473,469 of record CAVSDZ010000004.1, on the reverse strand, counting down.
GCGTCGTGGTGGTGGTCGACCCCCGCCGCACGGCGATGGCCAAGCGGGCCGACCTCCACCTGGCGGTGCGGCCCGGGCACCGATGTGGTCCTGGCCCTGGCCGTGGCCGGCGAGTTGGACCGACGTGGGGGCGTCGACATCGGGTTCACCGACGCCCATGCCGAGGGGGTCGAGGAGTTCCTGGCCGCGTGTGGGCCGTGGACGCTCGACCGGGCCGCCGAGCTGTGCGGGGTCGACCGCGACGATCTGGTTCGGTTCGTCGATCTCCTGCAGCAACGCCGGCCGGCCTTCTGGCGGACCGGTTGGGGCATGGAGCGCAACCGCAACGGCGGCTCGGCGGTGCGGGCGGTGCTGGCCCTCCCCGTCCTGACCGGGGCCTTCGGCCAACTCGGCTCGGGGGTGCACCTCCACACCGGCCACGACCTCGACTGGGACATCGGCGCGCTCTCCGACGCCGTGCTCGGGGCGCCCGGGGAACCGGGAGCGCAGCCGCGGGGGCGGCCTCGCCGGTCGGTGAACATGAACCGGCTCGGCCAGCTGCTGGTGGACACCGGGCGAGGAGCCCGCCATCCGCGTGCTGTTCGTGCAGGGGGCCAACCCGGCGGCCATGAACCCGGCGCAGGCCAAAGTGCTCGCCGGCCTGGCCCGAGACGACCTGTTCACCGTCGTGCACGACCAGGTCCTCACCGACACGGCCCGCTTCGCCGACGTGGTGCTGCCCGCCACCACCCACTTCGAGCGCCGTGACGTGGCCGTGCCCTACGGCGCCTTCGTGACCCAGGACGTGGCGCCGGTCATCGATCGGGTGGGTGAGAGCTGGAACAACGACGAGGTGACCGCCGGTCTGGCCGGGCGCTTCGGCTTCGCCACCGGGCCCGGCGACGCCTTCGACCCGACCCCCGAGCGGGTGCTGGGCCTGGCGCTGCCGGGAGGTGTGCCCGGCGCGGTGAGCACCCAGGCGCCGGGCGCGGCCGTGCAGTTCCGCGATGTGTGGCCCGACCATCCCGGGGCCCGGGCCCGACTGGTGGCCAGCGCCGGCGCCCAGGCCCACGGTGTGGCGGCGGTGCCGGGCTACACCGAGCTCGAGTCCGCGCTGCCGCTCATCCTGGTGACCCCGGCCACGGCCAAGACCATCAACTCGATCTTCGGGGACATCGACGGGCCCGCACCCGTGGTCCGCCTCCATCCCGACGACGCGGCCCAGCGCTCGCTCGGCGACGGCCAGCGCGTCCGGGTGTGGAACGACGAGGGCGACATCGAGGTGGCCCTGGTGGTGGACCCCGACCTCCGCCCGGGGGTGGCGTCGATGCCCAAGGGCCTGTGGCGACGGTCGGTGGGCGGCGCCTTCACCGCCAACGTGTTCGCCCCGGACACGCTCAACGACCTGGCCGGGGGCGCCTGCTTCAACGACGCCCGGGTGGAGGTATCGCCGGCACTAGCCTGACGGCCCCGGACCGCCCGGTCCCGTGGGCACGAGAGGACCCCGCTGCGTTGAGCGAGTTGCGCCGATTCGCCGTCGAGGACGGCAGCGACATCACCAAGCTCGTGAGCGGCCTCCAGCAACGGGCCTCGTTCCGGCGCGACCCCGATCAGGTGGTCGAGCGGACGGTGTACGACACGTTCGACTGGCGGCTGCACGCCGAGCGCACGATCCTGGAACACGACCGGGTGGTGCTGCCCCCCCGGTCCCGGCGGGTGGCGCCCGAGCCGTGGCTGGTGTGGCGCTCGAGCGACACGGGCGAGGTGCTGGGCCGCCTGGCGGTCGGCAGGTGCCGACGTTCGCCTGGGACCTGCCCGACGTGCCCACCGCCCAGCGGCTGGCCTCGGTGGTGGAGATGCGGGCGCTGCGCCCCCTGGTGACGGTGCGCACCGAGCGGGTCACGCTCCGCCTGGTCGACGCCGAGGGCAAGACCGAGGCCCGGGTGGTCATCGACCAGGCCGAGTTGACCGGCCTGGGCCGCCACGCCGAGCGAGCTCTGGCGCCCGTGGTGGAGGTCATCCCGGTCCGGGGCTACGCCCGGGCCGCCGACCGGGTGACCGAGCTGCTGTCGGCGCAGGTGGTGCTTGCGACCCGTCGAGCGGGACACGGTCCACCAGGCGCTCGAGCGGGCGGGCTACACCCCGGGCGACTACACCTCCAAGCTGCAGGTCCGCCTCGATCCCGCCTCCTCGGCACTCGACGCGGTGGTGGCGGTGCTGTCCACGCTGCTGCTCACCATGGATCGCAACGAGCCGGGGACCCGGGCCGACACCGACTCGGAGTTCCTCCACGACTACCGCGTCGCCGTCCGCCGCAGCCGGTCGGTGCTGGGGATGGCCAAAGGGGTGGTGCCCGACGCCTTCTTGAGCCAGCTACGGGCCGAGTTCAAGTGGCTGGGCGACATCACGACGCCGACCCGCGACTTCGACGTGTACCGCCTCACCTACCCGGACTTCGAGGCGTCGCTGCCCGAGGCGATCCAGCCCGACCTGCACCCGTTGCGCGACTACCTCGACACCCACCAGCGCCTGGCCCAGGCCGAGCTGGTGCGCAATCTGGACTCCCCCCGCTACCAGGCGCTCCTGGCCCGCTACCGGGCCTGGCTGGCCCGCCCCGGCGACGAGGTCGGGGCCGCCGACCCGGCCGTGGTCCCCGACGCCACGCTCGACGCCCGGACGTTCGCCGCCGCCCGCACCTGGCGCGCCTACCGCCGCCTGGTCAAGGACGGTCGGCGCATCACCGACGCCACCCCACCGCCCGAGGTCCACCAGCTGCGCAAGGACGCCAAGAAGCTGCGCTACGCCCTCGAGTGCTTCGGCAGCCTCTTCCCCGGCGACGAGGTGGCCCCGCTGGTCAAGGAGCTCAAGGGGGTGCAGGACGTCCTCGGGGATTTCCAGGACGCCGAGGTGCAGAAGGCCTCGCTGCGGTCCTTCGGCGAGTCGATGGTGACGCGAGTCCGGCCCCCGGGCCGCTTCCGCGCTGATGGCCATGGGCTATCTGATCGAGCAGCTCGACGAACGCGAGCGCGACGCCCGGGCCCGCTTCGCCGAGCGCTTCGCCAGCTTCGACGCCCACCACAATCGCCATCGCTTCCGGCGCCTGTTCGCGCCCCACGACCGAGGAGACCCGACGCATGATGGTGACGACATGAAGGTGCTGGCCACCTACAACATCAAGGGCGGGGTCGGGAAGACGGCCACGGCGGTGAACCTGGCGTACCTGGCCGCCGCCGAGGGGGCCCGCACCCTGGTGTGGGATCTCGACCCGCAGGGCGCGGCCAGCTTCTACTTCCGGGTCAAGCCCAAGGTGAAGGGTGGCAGCGAGGCGCTCATCACCGGGCCGGCGCGCCGCTCGACCGGGCCATCAAGGGCACCGACTACGACAACCTCGATCTGCTCCCGGCCGACTTCTCGTACCGCAACATGGACCTCGAGCTGGGTGAGGCCAAGAAGCGCACCCGGCGCATCGACCTGCTGATCCGGCCGTTGGCCAAGCACTACGACTACGTCTTCCTCGACTGCCCGCCCAGCATCTCGCTGGTCAGCGAGAACGTCTTCCAGGCGGCCAACGCGCTGCTGGTGCCGCTCATCCCGACGACGCTGTCGCTGCGCACGTTCGACCAGCTCGACACCTTCCTCGAGGCGAATCCGGGGCGCAAGAAGCAGCGGGTCATCGCCTTCTTCTCGATGGTGGACAACCGCAAGAACCTGCACCGGGAGCTGGTGGAGAAGGTGAGCAACGACCGCTCCGAGGTGCTCGCCACCCGCATCCCGTCGAGCAGCGACATCGAGCGCATGGGCGTGAACCGTGCTCCGCTCCCCGCCTTCGCCCCCCGATCCCGCTCGGCCGCGGCCTACCGGGCGCTGTGGGCGGAGGTGCAGGACCGGCTCTGACGGGGGCGCCGGCCCCACCTTCCCGGCCTCAAATCGGGCCAGGGTGCGGGGTGGACCCGCCGGAATCCCCGCTGCATTGTTGACCAAGGACCCTGGGGGAACCACGCTCCGGGTGGGACCCTGGCACGAAGGCTCACCGTGGGAAGCCGCGAGAGGGGATCGTCGTGAGGACCGAGCTCGAAGAGGTGTACGTCCGGTCGTTGGTCCCCGACTACCTCGAGGCGGTGATCGGGCCCGAGCGCACCGCGAGGCTGGAGGCGACCGCCGAAGCCATGCGATCCCGGTTGCAGGGCCACATCGTGCTCAACGTGAACTCGACGGCCACCGGCGGCGGGGTGGCGGAACTGCTCCAGACCCTCCTGGCCAACGCCCGCGGTCTGGGCATCGACACGCGGTGGGTGGTCGTGCAGGGCTCGTCGGACTTCTTCGCCATCACCAAGCGCATCCACAACCACCTGTACGGCACCGCCGGTGACGGCGGTCGCCTCGGCCCCGACGAGCACCGCCGCTACCAGGCGATCCTGGCTCCCAACGCCGCCCAGGTGGTCGGACCTGGTCAGGCCCGGCGACGTGGTCCTGCTCCACGATCCCCAGACGGCCGGGTTGGCCCCGGCGTTGCGCGATGTCGGGGTCCGGGTCGTGTGGCGCTGCCATGTGGGCCTCGACGAGCAGAACGAGCACTCCGAGCTGGCGTGGGACTTCCTGCGGCCCTACATCGAGGGGGTGGACGCCTTCGTGTTCTCGTGCCGGCACTTCGCGCCCCCGTGGGTCCCCCCGGAGCGGCTGTTCGTCATCCCGCCGTCCATCGACCCGTTCTCGGCCAAGAACGAGCTGATCGGCCCGGCCGATGTCGAGTGCTCCCTGCGCCACGTGGGCCTGCTCGCCGGTGGGAGCAATCAGGCTCCGCCGACCTTCTCTCGTCGGGACGGCTCCGTCGGCCGGGTCCGGCGGCCCGTCGACCTGCTCGGCACGGGTCCGCCTCCGCCCGCGGAGGTCCCCCTCGTGCTGCAGGCCTCGCGGTGGGACGCGCTGAAGGACATGCCGGGCGTGATGACCGGCTTCGCCGACCACGTGGACGAGATGGGGGAGGCCCACCTCGTGCTGGCCGGCCCGAGCGTCGACGGGGTGGCCGACGACCCCGAGGCCGCGGCCGTGCTCGACCAGTGCCTGACGCTGTGGTGGGGCCTGCCCGAGCCCGTCCGCCGCCGGATCCATCTGGCCAGCATCCCCATGGACGACGGCGACGAGGCCGCGGCCATCGTCAACGCCCTGCAGCGCCACGCCGACATCGTGGTGCAGAAGAGCCTGGCCGAAGGCTTCGGCCTCACCGTGGTCGAGGCCATGTGGAAGACCCGGCCCGTGGTGGGCAGCGCCGTCGGTGGCATCGTCGACCAGATCATCCCGGGCGACACCGGCCATCTGCTGGCCGACCCCGGCGACCTGGATGGCTTCGCCGAGGTGCTGGCGGGGCTGCTGGCCGACCCGACCGAGGCCGAGCGGCTGGGGGTCAACGCCCAGGCCCACGCCAGCGAGCACTTCCTCGGTGACCGCCACCTCGAGCAGTGGGCCGACCTCGTCAGCCGCCTCCCCTGACCCCCGGGACCGGGGGAGCACGGGCCTAGGCTGCCCCGCATGAGCCTCCCGGGGGACCGCGACGACCGCGCATCCGAGGTCAACCGCCAACTGTTGCTGACCCGCCGCCCGGTGGGTCTGGTGGAAGACGACGACTTCGAGATGGTGGTGTCGCCTCTGCCCGGAGCTGCCGGAGGGTGAGGCCCTCATGCGCACCTTGTACCTCGGCATGGACGCCACCGTGCGCACCTGGCTCAACCGGGGCGAGGGCTACCTCCCGGCGGTGGAGATCGGCGAGGTCGTGCGCGGCAGCGGCATCGGGCGCATCGTGGCGTCGCGCTCGCCGGTGTTCGCGGTCGGGCGACGTCGCCTACTCGCTGCCCGGCTGGCAGGACTACGCCGTCGTGCGCGACGACGCCTTCACCACCCGGATCGACGACCCCGGCGATCTCCGGTCGATGATGAGCGTGTTCGGCGCCACCGGGGCGGCCGCCTACTTCGGCCTCACCGACATCGGCCGGCCGGAGCCGGGTCAGACGGTCGTCGTGTCGGCCGCCGCCGGAGCCACCGGCTCGCTGGTCGGTCAGATCGCCAAGATCATGGGCTGCCGGGTCGTGGGCATCGCCGGTTCGGACGCCAAGTGCGCGTGGGTGGTCGACGAGCTCGGCTTCGACGGATGCATCAACCACCGCACCGCCGACCTGGCCCGGGAGCTGAGCGAGCTGTGCCCCGACCGGGTCGACGTCTTCTTCGACAACGTGGGTGGCGTCATCCTCGACGCGGTGCTGGGCCGCCTGGCCATGCACGGGCGCGTGGTGCTGTGCGGCGCCATCTCCGTCTACAACGACCAGGGGCGCCCGCCCGGCCCCGTCGAACTACCTCAACCTGATCGCCCGACGGGGCCGGATGGAGGGCTTCATCACCCTCGACTACTGGGACCGCTTCCAGGAGTGCTTCGACCAGCTCCGCCAGTGGGTGGCCGAGGGTCGCCTGCGGTGGCGCGAGGAGATCTTCGACGGCCTCGACCAGGCCCCCGCCGGCGCTCAACGCCCTGTTCACCGGGGCCAACACCGGCAAGGTCATCGTCCAGGTGGCCGACGACCCGGCCGCCGTCGTAGCGACCTCGCTCAGTCGGGCGGGTCGATGGCCGCGGCGACGGCCACGGCGAAGCGCGAGCCCGGCACCTGCCTGGCCACCGCCACCGCGTCGGCGGCGCGGTCGACATCGCGCAGCTCCTCGGTGAGCGCCACCTGGTAGCCGCAGTCGCGCAGTCGCTCGAGCTGAGCCGCTCCGGTGTCGTCCGCGCTCGTGGGCACCCCGGCGAACGCCCCCGGGTGCAGGTGGCGCAGCCCGATGAGCCAGTAGCCCCCGTCGGTGGACAGGCCGACGACGGCGTCGGCGGTCGACTCCAACAGGGCCCGGACCGCCAGCAGCTGCGGGGGCCGGACCTGCGGGGTGTCGGTGCCGATGAGCACGACCGGTTCCTCCGACACGTGGAAGCAGTCCTCGAATGCCCCGAACAGCCGGTTGCCCAGCCCGCCGCCGCGCTGGGCCGACCACGTCGAACCCCTCAGGCAGCCAGGGCCCGGGCCGTCCGTCGAGCGCCACCACCCGCCGTGAGGCAGGTGTGTCGACCACGGTGGTCAGGGTGTCGGCCAAGCTCGCCTCGGCGATGTCGGCCGCCTGCTCGGGCGTGCACGGCGGGCAGAGGTGGCTCCTGACCTGTCCGGGACTCGGTTCTGTGGCGATGACCACCAACTGCACGTCGTCTCACCTTGGCGGGAAGGGGACCGGGATCGCGCCGAGAGGGTATCTGCTCCGCCGGGCCAGCAGGCCGTGGTGGGGGCTGACCACGAGCGACACGGCGAACACGCTCGACACCACCACGGCGATCGTGGGTCCGGCGGCGATGTCGAAGCGGTCGGACAGGATCAGCCCCGTCACCCCGCTGAGGGCACCGACGGTGGACGGCGATGGCCATCGAGACGCCGATGCGGTCGGTCCACAGCCGGGCGGTGGCGGCCGGGGCCCACGACGAGGGCCACGGCCAGGATGGTCCCCACCGCCGGGATGGCGGTGACCACGGTGGCCTCGATGGCCACCAGCAGCAGGGCGTCGAGGGCGAGCACGGGGTAGCCCAGGGCGGCCAGGCCGCCGGGGTCGAAGGCGCCGAGCACGAGCTCCTTGTGCACCGCGGCCAGCACGGCCAGCACCACCGCGCCCACCACCGCGGTGAGCACCAGGTCCGAGGCCTGCACCGTGAGGATCGAGCCCACCAGGAAGGCGGTGAGATCCTTGGTGAAGCCCGGCTGCGACGAGATCAGCACCACGCCGAGGGCGAAGCCGCCGGCCAGCACCACCCCGGTGGCGGTGGACGAGTCGAGCACCTGTGACCCGGCCGAGCAGGGTGATGAGGGCCACCACCACCAGACCGAACACGGCGGTGCCGGTGAACAGGCTGATGCCGATCAGCTCGGCGATGCACGAGACCGGGGAAGGTGGCGTGGGTGAGCGACATGGTGAAGAACGACAGCCGCCGCAGCACGACGTGCACGCCGACCACTCCGGCCAGGGCCCCGGTCATGACCGCCTCGAGCGAGGGCCCGCTGCATGAGGGGCGTGGCGAAGGTGTCGGCCAGCCCGCTCACGACGGCACCGAGCGATGCCACGCGGTCGCGGGCCGATCGGGGCGACCAGCAGCCAGCCCGAACAGGACGGTGAGGACCAACACGATGGTGCCGCCCGAGGCCAGTCGCCACCCGTGGTGGACGGAACCCTCGTAGCTGACCACCAGGCCCAGCCACCCGGCCAGCGCGCCGATGACGGCGGCCACCGCCATCATCACGCCGACGCCTGCGCCGCACGAGCAGCTGGGCGGCGGCGGCCGGGGTGATGAGCAGGGCGATGACCAGCACGCTGCCCACGGCGCGGACGGCCGAGACGACCACGAGGGTGATGAGCCACGTTGAGCACGAGGTCGAGGGCGGTCACCGAGTAGCCGAGGGCCTCGGCGGCCTCGGGATCGAAGGCCCGCAGCACGAGCTCCTTGTGCAGGGCCCAGGCCACGGCCAGCACGACGGCGCCGGTGACGGCGGTGGCGACGATCTCGGCGACGTCCACCGCCAGGACCCGCCCGAACAGCAGCGTGGTGAGGTCGGCGGTGTAGCTGCGGCTGCGCGACACGATGATCACGCCGATGGAGAAGAAGCCGGTGAGCAGCACGGCCAGGGCGGCGTCGGAGGTCACCCGGCGGTTCCGGGTGAGCAGGGTCAACAGCACGGCGCTGGCCACGCCGGTGACGAGGGCACCCACGTACAGCGAGCCGCCCAGCACGAAAGCGGCCGCCAGGCCGGGGAACACCGTGTGAGTGAGGGCGTCGGCCATGAACTCGAGGCGCCGCAGCACGACGTGCACCCCGATGATGCCGCCGACCACGCCGAGCATCACCGCTTCGATGAGCGCCCGCTGCAGGTAGCCGGCCTGGAACGGGTCGATGAACAGGCGGGCCATGACCGGCTCGCTCAGGCCGTGGTGGTGGTGGCTGTCGGCCACCATCACCAGCGCGTTGGCGCCGTAGGCCTGGCGCAGGTGCTCGGCCGACAGCGCCTCGGCGATCGGCCCGAAGGCGACCTGGCGGCGGTTCAGCACGCAGGCCGAGCTGCTGGCCGCCTGGGCGATGGAGAGGTCGTGGGTCGACATGACCACGGCCACGCCGGTCGGCCCGGAGCTCGTCCAGCACGGCCAGGAGCAGTTCCTGGGTGGTGCCGTCGACGCCGTTGAACGGCTCGTCGAGCAGCAGGAGCCGGGCCTCCTGGGCGATGGCCCGGGCGATGAGCACCCGCTGGCGCTGGCCACCCGACAGCGTGCCGAACCGGTCGCCGGCCCGGTCGGTCAGGCCGACCCGCTCGAGGGCGGCGGCGGCCACGGCCTTGTCGGCCTGGCCCGGTCGTCGCACCCACCCGACCCGGCGGTAGCGGCCCATGGCCACGACCTGGCGGACCGAGATGGGGAACTCGGCCTCGACCGCCTCCTGCTGGGGGACGTAGGCGACGTCGCGTCGTGCCGTCTCCGGGGGCCGCCCGAGCACCGTGATGGTGCCGGCCTGCAAGCGGCACGAGCCCGAGCACGGCGCGGAGCAGGGTGGACTTGCCCGAGCCGTTCGGTCCGATGAGGGCCAGCGACTCGCCGGCCGCCACCGTGCCGGTGACGCCCTCGAGGGCGATCACCCCGTCGTAGGCCACGGCCACGCCGTCGAGGACGAGAGCGGGAGCGGGAGCATCGAGAGGCGGCGTCATCGGGTCAGCCCCCGCAGCGCAGGTTGTCGACGATGGTCCGGGTGTTGTGGGCCATCATCGGCCAGGTAGGTGGCGCCGTCGCTGCCGGCCGGGCCCAGGGTGTCGCCGTAGAGGGCGTCGTCGCCCTGCGACGACCTTGACCCCGGCCTCGTCGCCGATGGCCTGCGCCGTCTTGGGCGGCAGCGAGCGTCTCGGAGAAGATGGCCTTCACGCCCTGGGCCTGGATGGCGGTCGACCAGGTCGGTGATGTCGTGGGCCGACAGCTCGGCCGAGCTGTCGAAGCTCGGGATGATGGAGCCGACGAAGTCGAGGCCGTAGCGATCGACGTAGTAGCCGAAGGCGTCGTGGTTGGTGACCAGCTTCTTGTTGGGCACAGCGCGCCGAGCGTGGCCGCGTTGGCCTGGTCGAGGGCCTCGAGCTGGGCGGTGTAGGCGGCCTGGTTGGCGGCGAAGGTCGGCCTCGCACGACGGCTCGGCCGCGGCGAGGGCGTCGGCGATGTTGGCCACCATGATCTCGGCGTTGCGGGGGTCCTGCCAGATGTGGGGGTCGCCGTGCGGATCGCCGGCGCCGCCGGGTCGCAGGGCCACCCCGGCGCTGGCGTCGACGACGGTGGCGTTGCTGTCGGCGCTGGCGATGGTGTCGTCGAACCACGTCTCCAGGCCCACGCCGTTCTTGACGATCACGTCGGCCCGGGCCAGGGCGTCGAGGTCGGCCGGCGACGGCTCGTAGTCGTGCGGATCGACGTTGGGCTTCAGCACCCCGTAGACGTCGACGCAGTCGCCGCCGACGACGCGGGCGAAGTCGGCCACCTGGGTGGTGGTGGCCACCACCCGCACCTTCGGCCCGGCCAGCGCCTGATTGGCGGCGGACGTGGCCGTGCCCGCCGGCCCCGATGACCCGCAGGCGGCCGCGCCGAGGCTCAGAAGGATCGATCCGAGGACGACGATGGGCTTGGTCACGAGGGCTCCGAACAAGTGCTGGTGTTCGGAATCATAACGAGACTCGTTACCAAATGGGAATTGTTCTCAAAGAATCGGAGCGGGGGACGGGCTCGCATCGTCCGTGGTGGAAGGCCACGGCCCCGCCGATCACAGCCCCAGGGCCAGGCGCAGCACGCGGTCCTGGATCATGTTGGGGGTGAGACGGTCGGTGAGGCGGATGGCCTGGGCGTCGATGCCGACCAGGTAGCGGTCGCGAGGGATCCGGGCCTCGAGCGCCCCGGCGATCACCTTGGCGCACTGCCCGGGGCTGCCCATGATCGGCTCGAGCAGCCGCTGGAACTGCAGCGAGCGCTCGTAGGCCGACGTGTTGCGCGACCCGGCCTCGTGGTGGCGGGCGATGTCGCGGGTCATGTCCTCCCAGATGCCGGTCTTGAACCCACCGGGCTCGATCAGCACGACCTGCACGCCGTCACGGGCCACCTCGACGCGCAGGGCGTCGGTCAGCGCCTCGAGGGCGTGCTTGGCCCCGGTGTACCAGCCGGCCAGGGGCGAGCTGACCAGCCCGGCGATGGAGGAGAGGTTCACGATGCGACCCTGACCTCGGGCCCGCATGCCGGGCAGGGTCAGACGTGACAGCCGCATGGGGGCGAACACCATCGTCTCGAACAGGTGCCGGGCCTCGTCGTCGCTCACGTCCTCGATGGCGCCGGTCAGGGCGTAGCCCGCGTTGTTCACCAGCCCGTAGAGGTCGAGGTCGGCCATCACCGCCGCGCACGCCTCCGCATCGGTCACATCGAGCAGGACGGTCTCGACCTCGACGCCGGCCTCGCGGGCGGCGGTGTGCGAGCACCTTGGCCTTGGCCTTCGACCGGACCGAGCCAACCGAACGGAAGCCGCGGCGGGCGAGCTCGAGGGTGGTGGCCAGGCCGATGCCGGAATTGGCACCGGTGGTGAGGACGGTGCGGTCGGTCATGGCCCGACCCTACCCACCGGGATCCGGGGCCGCCGGGCCGACGATCAGGCGTCGGCGACGAGCTCGTCGCGCAGCTCCCGCTTGAGGATCTTGCCGGTGGCCCCCCGGGGGAGCTGGGTGTCGGCGAACACCACCCGGGTCGGCACCTTGAACCCGGCCAGGCGTTCGCCCACGTGGGTCTGCAGCTCCTCGGCGGTGAGCGCGGCGCCTTCCTTGAGGTACACCGACACCACCAGCTCCTCGCCCAGGCGCTCGTGGGGGATGCCGAACACGGCGCACTCGTAGACCGCCGGGTGGTCGTAGATGGCCGCCTCGACCTCGGCGCAGTAGATGTTCTCCCCGGCGCGGATCACCATGTCCTTGGCCCGGTCCTCGACGTAGAGGAAGCCCTCGTCGTCGATGCGGCCGATGTCGCCGCTGTAGAGCCAGCCGTCCTTGATGGTCTCGGCCGTCGCCTCGGGCTTGTTCCAGTAGCCCCGGATCAGCATGGGCCCGGCGAAGCAGATCTCGCCCACCTCGCCCGTCGGCAGCGCCACGCCCCCGTCGCCGGCGATCTTGATGTCCATGGGCGGCACGAACCGTCCGGTGCTGGAGGGCTTGCGCACGTAGTCGTCGCCGGTGTTGCCGGGGCCGTAGGCGTTGGTCTCGGTCATGCCGTAGCCGATCTGCGGCCGGCCCCGGCTGAAGCGAGCTCTCCACCCGGCGCACCAGCTCGGGCGGCGCCGGCGCGCCGCCGCCGCCGACGGCCAGCAGGCTGGAGGTGTCCCGGGTCGGCGAAGTCGGGCGACTCGAGCAGATCCCACGACATGGTGGGCACCCCCACGAAGTTGGTGATGCGCTCGCGCTCGATCAGCTCGAGCGCCCGCTCCGGGTCCCACTTGTACATGAGCACGAGCTTGGCCCCGGCCAGCCAGCAGCTGAGCATGACCGCCACGCAGCCGGTCACGTGGAACAGCGGCACGATGAGGATGAACGCGGTGGGGAACGGGTGCGGCTCGGCCGGGCTCGGTGGTCAGCCCGTTCACCGCGGCCCGGCAGGCGAAGGAGAACAGACCGTGCAGGACCGCCCGATGGGTCGACACCGCGCCCTTGGGATGGCCGGTGGTGCCCGACGTGTAGAGGATGGTGGCGTCGTCGTCGGGGTGCATGTCGACGGCCGGCATGGGTGCGCCGGGGACGAGCACGTCCTCCATCCGCTCGGCGCCGGGCGGCAGCGGGCCCGACGAGCGCACCACGCAGGTGCGCACGCCGAGGGTGTCGAACGCGCCCTCGGCCCGCTCGGCCCGCTCCTGATCGGCGATGAGCACGCGTGGTGCCCGAGTCCTCGAGGCCGTAGGCCATCTCGTCGACCGTCCACCAGGCGTTGAGCGACACGGCGATGGCGCCGATCGAGGTGATGGCGGCGAAGGAGGTGATCCACTCCGGGTAGTTGCGCATGCCGATGGCGACCCGGTCGCCCTTGGCCGACGCCGTAGTGGTCGACCAGCATGGCGGCGATGGCATCGACCTGGGCCATGACCTCGGCGAAGCTGAGGCGCTCGTCCTCGTAGACCAGGAACGTCTCGTCGCCCCGACCGCGGGCGGTGTCCCACAAGGTGCGCAGCGACGGGAAGATGTTCTCGTACACCTTCACGGGCTGCCCGAGGACCTCGGTCTCGATGATCGAGAACGGCTGTCCGGGTGCGGTCACCGCGGCCACGGCTTCCTCGTACGACATCACCATCGGTGGGGCTCCCCTCGGCTGACGAAACGCGGCGATCGTAGGTCAAGGGCGGGGGGCGGTCGCCGGGGCACCGCCCCGCTAGGGTCGGCGACGATGCGCACCAAGCGGGGCCGGCCTGCTCGTCGCTCATCGGGGTGGTGGTGGTCGTGGCCGTCGTGGCCGCCGTGATCCAGCATCGGCGGGTCGACCGCTTCCAGCACACGATCACCCGGGTGCAGCTCGAGGCCCAGAGCACGGGTGAGGGGATGGACCTGGCGGCCATCCTCGCCGCCTCCGACGCCGACCGGGTCGGTCTCGCCCCCCACATCGACGGCGCCCGGGTGGCCAGCGTGACGACCACCCCCGAGTCCCCCACCGCGGTCATCGACTACGAGATCTCCCAGTCGGGGGAGCACGCCTGCGTGCGGGTGACCCGAAGTGCCGGCGACACCGAGGTCACCGAGGCCGAGGTGGCCTGCCAGGACTTCACGTTCTCCCCCACCCTGTAGGGGCGGGGACCTGTGAGGGCCCGCGTTCAGGAGGGCTCGGGTTCGAGCAGATCCAGCTCGAGGTGGGTGATGGCTGACACCGGCGCCGACAACAGGCCCGCCGCCATGTCCACCAGGTCGGCCACCAGCACCGGGATGGGGATGTCGCCCGAGCGCGTGGGCGGCGTGCCCTCCCGGCCGGCCAGCACGTTGATCACCAGGGTGTTGAAGGCCAGCACCCGTTCGGCCCGCACCGGCGGGGGGAGGTGCGACAGGAGCCGGTCGAGGCGGCCCATGACCTCGTCGAGCCCGGCGGTGAACTCGCCGACCGGGGATCCGGATGGCGCTGCTGCCCGGATCGGCCATCACGCTGGCCAGGAACCGGACGTACCAGCGTTCGCCGTCGGTCTCGTCGAGCGACGCGGCCAGTGGATGGATGAAGGCGCCGATGAGGCCGCGGAGGTCGTCGCCCTCCCCGGTCTGGTCGAGATCGGCCAGCACCTGCAGCCGCCGTTCGTTGATGGTGCTCATGCGCAGGGCGAAGATGGCCTCGACCAGCCCCGCCTTCGAGCCGAAGTGGTACTGGCTGGCCGAGTTGTTGCGCTGCCCGGCCGCCGCCCCGATCTCCCGGAGGGAGACGCCGTTGATGCCCCGCTGGGCGAAGAGCCGTTCGGCCGTCACGATCAGCTGTTCGCGGGCCGTGGTGTGGCGTGGTGGGGCAGGCATGGCCACAGATTAAGACAAGTGTCTTAGCGAGGTCAAGGAACCGCGGCCAGCGAACCTGGGGCCGGCATCCGATCCCGACTGTCGGCGGCCATCAGACTCTAGTTGGGAATTGAATCCTGACCTAGCTAGTCTGCTTTCCATGTCGTCGGTGTTCGAGTTCCCCAATCCGGTCAACGAGGTCTCGGCCCGGCTCGTCGCCGGGGGCACGGCCCTGCTCGGTCTGGCCTGTCTGGTGCTGGGGCAGCCGTGGATCGCCGCGCTGCTGGCCGTGGAGTTCGTGCTGCGGGTGTCGTTCGGGCCCCGCGTCGACCCGTTGGCCCGCCTGGTCACCAGGGTCATCGTGCCCCGCCTGGGCTGGCCCGAGCGCCCGACGGCCGGACCGCCCAAGCGCTTCGCCCAGGGCATCGGCGTCGTGGTCACCGTGAGCGCGTCGATGCTCTTCTGGGGCGGGTGGTCGACCGCCGGCTACGCGTTGATCGCCATGCTGGTGGTCTTCGCCACCCTCGAATCCGTCTTCGGGTTGTGCGTGGGCTGCAAGGTCTTCGCCGGGCTGATGCGCCTGGGCGTGATCCCGGAGGGCGTCTGCGAGGAGTGCGCCGACCTCTCCCTGCGGGCCCGCCGGCTCGGCCTGGGCTGAGCCGACCCGCCATCGGGCGCTTTCTGTCCCTCGAGCGACCTGACAGAGGTCGCTGAAGGGACAAGAACGGCGAATTCGGGGTCGGTCGGGCCGTAGGCTGGCGGCCCGATGGCCCGCACCGACGAACGCCTGCTCACGCCCCGGTTCGTCCTCGTCGTCGCCGTCGGGCTGGCCTACTTCCTCTCCATCGGCATGTTGTTGCCGGTGGTGCCACTCTTCGTGAAGCACCCGTTGCACGGCGGCAACCTGGCCGTGGGCGTCGCCGTCGGGGCGTTCGCCGTGGGGGCCGTGCTCCTGCGTCCCTTCGCCGGGCGCATCGGTGACCGCTTCGGCCGGCGCGTCCTCATCGTGGGGGGCGCTCTCGTGGTCGCCGCCTCGGCGGCCCTCTACCTCGCCGTGCACGGCCTGTTCCCCCTCGTCCTGGTGCGCATCCTCGGCGGGGTGGGGGAGGCGGCGTTCTTCGTGGGGGCCGGCACCATGATCACCGATCTCGCCCCCGAGGACCGTCGGGGCGAGGCCATCAGCTACTGGTCGGTGGCGGTGTACGGCGGCCTCGCCTTCGGTCCCAGCCTGGGTGAGACCCTGCTCGGCGACGACCGCTTCTCCAGCGTGTGGGTGGTGGCGGCCGGGCTGGCCCTGGTGGCCGCCCTGCTGGGTCTGCTCACCACCGAGACCGGTCGGCCGTGGACGCCGCCCCCGCCGGGTGCGCCCCGGCCGCCGCTGCTGAACCGCTCGGCCATCGCCCCCGGCACCGTCTTGTTCCTCGGCCTGATCGGCCTGGCCGGCTTCACCTCGTTCGTGCCCCTGTACGTCAGCCAGATCGGCATGGCCGACTCCCGGGGGGTGTTCCTCCTCTACGGCGGGCTGATCCTGGCCGTGCGCATCCTCGGGGCCCGGCTGCCCGATCGGCTCGGCCCGCTGCGGGCGGGTACGGCCGCCATGGCCCTTTCGGCCACCGGGCTCGTCGTCATGGGCGCGTTCCCCACCGCGCTGGGCCTCTACGCGGGGACGGCGGTGTTCTCCGTCGGCATGTCCCTCCTGTACCCGTCGCTGCTGACCCTGGCCCTGACCGGGGTCCCCGAGACCGAGCGGGCCTCCGCGGTGGGCACGGTCAGCAGCTTCTTCGACGCCTCGCAGGGTCTCGGCGCCCTCATCCTGGGCGGGGTGGCCGTCGTCGCCGGTTACCGGGGCGCCTTCGTGGGCGGTGCGATCCTGGCCGTCGCCGGCCTGGCCCTGCTGCGCAGTGGGATCGACCCCCGCACCCGGGGCCCCGTCGACCCGGTGGCGGCCGCCGCCGCCCGGGAGTCGCTCGAACCCGATTCGCCTTGAGCGCTACAGGCCCTCGACCGCCTCGATGCGCCCCTGGCGCACCGCCTCCACGAGCGCCTCGTAGTCGCGCTCGTTCTGGTCGGCGTAGGCCCGGGCGAAACGGGCCATGGCCAGGTCGAAGGTGTCGGCGCTCCCGAGGTAGCCGCTGATCATGGCGGCGTCACCGCCGCGGGCGTGGGAGCGGGCCAGTGCCCAGCCACAGACCCCGGCGTACATGCCCAGCTGGTAGGCGCTGAGCGAGGGCACGTCGGCCGCGCCCTTCATGTCGTGCAGTTGGCGGAAGTAGTAGTGGATCCCCGTTGCCGGGTTGGTCGACCAGCCCAGGAACAGGTCGCTGGCGGCCTGCATCATCCGCTGGCCGTGCACGACGCGCTCTCCCGGGTGGCGGAACACCGAGGAGCTGTTCAGGTGGGGCTGCAGTACCGACGTCTGCGCCTCCTTGACCTGGAGGAAGAGCGGGTCGTCCTCACCCCCGCCTTCCATGAGCACGATCCAGCACCGGGTGCCCACGCTGCCGACCCCCACCACCTTGCGGGCCAGGTCGGCCACCCGGAACCGGCTCATGAGGTGCTCCATCTCCGGGCTGAGGGTGCTGAGGTAGCCCTCATAGAGCACCCGGATCTGGTCCTCCGCCTCGGCCAGGGCGACGTGGTCGATGAGCGGGGGGACGTCGACGATGCGCCGCCGGCCGTCGACCACGTCGGTGAGCTTGGCCACGGCGTGGAGCGTGTCGTGGGCCCGGGCCCGGGCCACGGTCTGCTCCGGCGCCTTCATGCCGGCCGACCCGCTGCCGCCCTTCTCGGAGAGCCGGCGGAACAGGTGCATCAGGTCGTCGACGTCGACCTTGGCGTACCAGACGTCGAGCGTGTGCATGGTGGACAGCTCGGACATCCGCATCCGGTACGACATCGAGCCCGCCCGCACGATCTCATCGGTCTCGGCCGCGCTGAACCCGTTCTCCCGGGCCGCCACCGCCAGGCTGGCCGCCAGCCGCTTGACGTCCCACTCCCACGGGCCCGGGATCGTCTCGTCGAAGTCGTTGACGTCGAAGAGCAGATGGCGCTCGGGGGTGGCGAACAGGCCGAAGTTCATCAGGTGGGCGTCGCCGCAGGCCTGCACGCAGATGTCGGTGCGCGGCGTGTCGGCGAGGTCGGCGGCCATCATGGCGGCCGCGCCCCGGAAGTAGGCGAAGGGCGAGGCGATCATGCGCCCGTGGCGGATGGGGACGAGTTCGGGCACCCGGCTGGCGGCCTGCCCCTCGAGGACGGCGACCGGGTCCGGGCGGCCCGCGGCGGGAGCCCAGTCGCCGTGGGCGGAGCGCGGCACCCGGACCCGCAGCGCCTTGCCCTCGGCCCGCCGCTCGATCCGCCGCAGCGGGCCCTTCTGGTAGATCTCGATGGGGCCGTAGCGGTGGATCGCCTTGGCCGGCGCCGACGATCGGGGAGATGGGCCCGAGCCCCTGGTCGCCTTGGCCCCGCTCTTCGCCTTGGTCGACTTGGACGACGCCATGGCCCTCTCCTCGCTGCTCGTCACCCGAACGCTATCCGAAGGAGCGGACGTGAGTTCGGGCCGAATCCGGACGCGGACCGGCCCACCAGCGGACGTGGTGGGCCGGGTCGACGTGCTCGAAGAGGGGATCAGCTGATCGGCTGATCAGCTGATTGATCAGCTGGCGAGCGCCTTGGCCTTGATCGTGTCGAACTCGGCCTGGGTGATGGTGCCGGCGTCGAGCAGCTCCTTGGCCTTGGCGATCTGGTCGGCCGAGCCGCCGCCCGCCGAGGACTGCACCATGGCGACGAACTGCTCGTTCTGCTTCTTCTGACGGTCCAGGTTGCGCTGGGCCATGCCCGAGCCGCGGACGAGGAGGTACACGAGCACCGTGAGGGGCAGGGCGATGATGAACGCCACGCACCAGACGAACTTCACCAGGCCGGATTCCTCGTGGTCGGCGAAGAGGTCCACGATGCACTGGAAGAAGATCATGATGAAGATGAACAGGAACATCAGATAGAGGAAGAACAGCAGAGGGTTGGTGCTGGCGAGGCTGTCAGCGAACATGCGAAGGCTCCTAGGCAGGTTTACGGCGGATTGAACCGGTCAAACATCGTAGGCCAACGATGGGTGGTGGCCGGAATTCCTCGCCGATGTCGGCGGGATGCCGGCGGGATGTCGGCGGCCGGGGTCAGGCCCCGGGGTTGGGGGCGAGGCCTTCGTAGCGTCCCGCCGGCCGTCGGTCCCGGTAGGCCGTCACCACCGGGCCGAGCTCGGCCGGAGTGGCGCCGTGGAGGATGACCCCGTCCACGCCCAGGTCGAACTGACGCGCCACCGCGGCCGCACACTGCTCGGGCGAACCGGTGGCGGCCGACGCCAGCCATTCGTCGGGGATGAGCGTGGCGATGTGTTCGAGCTGGTCGACCGTCGCCAGCCCGTCGATGGCCCCGGGGATCGAGCGCACCACCTCGTCGGCCCGGAACCGCTGCAGGACGGCCGGGTCCCACCCGTTCGTCTCGACCATGAGGTCGCCGTAGCCCTGGAGGTATCCGGACAGGCGACCGACCGTCTTGCGCAACCGGAGGTCTTCGGGGATGTGGTCGCCCACCGTGGCGTAGCAGGACCAGATGCGGACGCGGGCCGGGTCCCGTCCGGCCTGCTCGGCGGCGCGGCGCACGGTGTCGACGCAACGCCGGGTGGTCTCGTCGGTGAAGAAGGTGTGGAGGATCACCCCGTCGAACACCCGTCCGCCGAGGTCCAGCGTGTGGGGGCCGAACGCCGACACCATGACCGGGATGTCGTCGTCGAAGGCGGCGTCGAGGTGCAGGAACGGGAACGTGCCGGCCGGGCCGTGGTGGTCGAAGATCATCTCGCCGTGCCACAGTCGGCGCATGAGGCCGACGAAGTCCTCCATCTGGGCGCTGGTCACCCGGGACAATCCGTAGAGGTCCTGCAGCAGCGCCACGCCGCGG
The DNA here is from genome assembly GCA_963726905.1 of uncultured Microthrixaceae bacterium. Lineage (GTDB taxonomy): Bacteria > Actinomycetota > Acidimicrobiia > Acidimicrobiales > Acidimicrobilacustridaceae > UBA4742. Next base: position 453,970 of record CAVSDZ010000004.1, on the reverse strand, counting down.
CCCAGACCGAGGGCGAAGCGGCCCTCGCTGAGGCGGTGCATGGTGGTGGCGAACGACGCCGTCACCATCGGGTGACGGGTGTTGTGGTTGGTCACGCCGGTGGCGATGCCGATCGTGGACGAGACCGCGGCCGCCGCCCCCGACAGGGTCACCGCCTCCTTCACGTTGAACCGCTCCGACAGGAACATCGACCCGAGGCCCAGGGCCTCGGCGCCGGCGACCTCGTCGAGCAGATCGCGGGGTGAGGCGGCGGCACCGGCCAGTCCGTAGCAGGCCAGTTCGTTCAGCGGGGGAGGCACCTGCGGAACCTAGCGTGGCGTCCAACCGCGGCGGCGCTACGGTCGGTCGTCGGGGCCGGTGCGGCCGACGCGACGAGGAGGGACCACGATGGACGACGCCGACGTGTTGGCTCGGATCAACGAGCTCGTCGAAGAGGAGCACGCCCTCGAACGCTCCGCCACGGTCGACGCCAGCGCCGAGGACCGGGCCCGGCTGCAGTCGATCGAGGTGGCGCTGGACCAGTGCTGGGACCTGCTTCGTCAGCGCCGGGCCCGACGCCGCGCCGGCCAGGATCCCGACGACGCCCAGGTGCGACCCGAAGGCGTGGTCGAGGACTACCGCCAATGACGGGCGCGAGACGCCCCTGACCGCGTCACCGTCGCCTCCCCACCGGGGGATCAGGCCCGGGGCCGCGTCCCCGCCCGTTGTGCCAGGATGACGTCGCTGACCCAGGGGGAACCATGAACGATTCTCAGAACGGCCGGATCGGAGACGTTGACGCGGTCATCGTGGGGGCCGGTTTCGGGGGCCTGTGCATGCTCCACCACCTGCGCGAGCTCGGCTTCACCGCCCGGGTGTTCGAGGCGGGCGGTGACGTGGGAGGGACCTGGTACTGGAACCGGTACCCGGGCGCCCGCTGTGACGTCGAGAGCATGGAGTACTCCTACGGCTTCTCCGAAGAGCTGCAGCAGGAATGGGAGTGGAGCGAGCGCTACGCCCCGCAGGGCGAGATCCTGAGCTACCTCAACCACGTCGCCGACCGGTTCGACCTGCGGCGCGACATCCAGTTCGACACCCGTGTGGCCGGGGCCACCTTCGACGAGTCCACCCAGTGCTGGCGCGTGCGCACCGAGGACGGCCTCGAGGTCACCGCCCAGTTCCTCATCATGGCGACCGGCTGCCTGTCATCGACCAACACGCCGGACTTCCCCGGCATGGACTCGTTCGAGGGGGAGACGTACCACACCGGTCGGTGGCCGCACGAAGGGGTGGACTTCACCGGCAAGCGCGTCGGCATCATCGGGACGGGCTCGTCGGCCATCCAGAGCATCCCCATCATCGCCCGGGAGGCCGAGCACCTCCACGTGTTCCAGCGAACGGCCACCTACGCCGTGCCCGCCCACAACGCACTGCTCGACCCGGCCGAGCGCGAGGCCATCAAGGCCGACTACGCCGGGCTGCGGGCCGCCAACCGCCAGGCCGTGGTCGGCTTCGGCGCCCTCTACCCCGGCAACGAGGACTCGGTCCTCACCGCCGACCCGGCCGAACGCCAGATCCAGTTCGAGAAGCGCTGGGAGCACGGTGGCCTGCCCTTCCTCGGCGCCTACGGGGACCTGCTGATCGAGCCCGAGGCCAACGAGCTGGCCGCTGAGTTCGTGCGCGACAAGATCCGCCACACGGTGAAGGACCCGGCGGTGGCCGAGCTGCTCACGCCGCACACGGTCATCGGCTGCAAGCGACTGTGCGTCGACACCGGCTACTACGAGACCTTCAACCGGCCCAACGTGACGCTGGTCGACGTGAGCGAGACGCCCATCTCCGAGCTCACCCCGACCGGCCTGCGGGTGGGCGACACCGACTACGAGTTCGACTGCATCGTGTTCGCCACCGGCTTCGACGCCATGACCGGAGCGCTGCTGGCCGTCGACATCCGTGGTCGCGACGACGTGAGCCTGCGCCAGGCGTGGTCCGAAGGGCCCCGCACCTTCCTCGGTCTCGGCGTGGCGGGATTCCCCAACCTGTTCACCATCACCGGCCCGGGCAGCCCGTCGGTGCTGACGAACATGATCACGTCCATCGAACAGCACGCCGAGTGGATCTCCGAGTGCGTCGCGTACCTGCGCGATCACCGGTACCGAGCCATCGAGGCCACCGTCGCCGCCCAGGACGAGTGGGTCGAGTACGTCAACGCCATCGCCGATTTCACCCTCTACCCGCGCTGCAACTCCTGGTACCTGGGGGCGAACGTACCCGGCAAGCCCCGCGTGTTCATGCCGCTCATCGGCTTCCCGCCCTACGCGGAGCAGTGCGCCGCCATCGCCGCGGCCGACTACGAGGGCTTCACGCTCACGACCTGATCGGGCCGGCGGTCGGGCTGCCCACCTCGGACGATCATCACGACGGCGGCCACCGACAGGACGACGGCGACCATCCCCACCACCACGTTGGACACGTGCAGCATCTTGAGCCCGGACAGGATGAGCACCATGGCCAGGATTGGTCGGATGATGTGGTCGGGACTGCGCGACGACAGCCGTGCCCCCAGGTAGACACCCGGCACCGCCCCCAGCACCAGCGACGTGGTGACGTCGAGCTGGACGTGGCCGAACAGCATGTGGGCCAGCGCGGCCGCCGCCACCAGAGGGATGGCCTGGACGAGGTCGGTGCCCACCAGCTCGGAGGCGACCATCGTCGGGTAGAGGATCATCAGGAGCACCATCATCAGCGAGCCGGACCCGACCGAGGTGAGGCCCACCACCGCGCCGCCGAAGGCGCCGATGAGCACCGTGCGGAGCGGATGGATGGTGAGCGGCCCGCCGCCGCCCGCCTTCTGCCGGCGCCCCGAGAACGCGCCCTTGGCCACCATCGCCGTCGAGGCCAGGAGCAGGGCGGCGCCGACGGAGTACTGGACGATGGTGTTCACCCGGGCGGGGTTGGCGAACTGCTGGAGCGCCCACACGCTCAGGAATGCAGTGGGGATCGAGCCGAGGACCAGCCATTTCACCAACTGGAGGTTGACGGTCCCCCGGCGAAGGTGCACACCGCCGCCCACCGGCTTCATGATCACGGCGGCGACGAGATCGCTCGACACGGCGGCGGCGGGGCTGATGCCGAACACCAGCACCAGCATCGGGGTCATGAGCGCGCCGCCGCCCATGCCGGTCAGGCCGACGATGAATCCCACCCCGGCGCCGGCCAGCGCCAGCGCCCAGTCGATGTGCATGGTGCTCCGAGCCCGACGCTCCGGGCGTTTCTCAAGTGATTTCATGGACAAACTAGGGAATGTGCTCCCGGTCGTCAAGGCCCGGCCGCCCGGGTCCGAGGGGCCCCGGGGGAAAGGACTTTCGGCCCCGGTCCCGCCCGGGCCGGTTCGTTACCGTCGCAGGTAGGGACGGGTCGCCCGATCCGGCCCCCCGGAGGGTCCGATGGCTCAGAGCGTCGTCATACTCGGAGGCGGCACCGGCGGGACGATCATGGCCAACCGGCTGCGCAAGGCCTACCCACCGGCCGAGCTGGCCATCACCGTCGTGGATCAGGACACCCGCCACGTCTACCAGCCCGGCCTGCTGTTCGTGCCGTTCGGCCTGGCTGACGCCGACGAGCTGGTGCGACCCCGCCCGCGCCAGCTCCACGACGGTGTCACCTTCCTCGAGCACGCCATCGACCACGTCGACCTCGAGGCCGACGAGGTCCACCTGATCGACGGCCCCACCCTCGATTACGACGTCCTCGTCGTGGCCACCGGGGCGCGCCTGCAGCCGGAGGAGACCGAGGGCCTCACCGGGCCGGGGTGGATGGAGGACATGTTCACGTTCTACGACCTCGAGGGCGCCGATGCCCTGCGCGGTGCCCTCGACCGCTTCGAGGGGGGCCGGCTCGTCGTCAACGTCGTCGACCTGCCCATCAAGTGCCCGGTGGCCCCGCTCGAGTTCTGCTTCCTGGCCGACAGCTTCTTCCACGAGCGGGGGATGCGCGACCGCGTCGAGCTGACGTACGTGACACCCCTCGACGGCGCCTTCACCAAGCCGGCCGCATCGAAGGCGCTGGCCGGGATCCTGGCCGACAAGGGCATCGAGCTGGTCACCGAGTTCAACACCGGTGAGGTCGTCCACGGCGAGCCGGGTGCCGGTCACCGCCTCGTGGGCTACGACGGGCGGGAGGTCGGTTTCGACCTGCTCGTCACCATCCCCCTCCACGGCGGCGCCGAGTACGTCGGGCGCTCGCCCGGTCTGGGTGACGCTCTCGACTTCATCCCCACCGACGAGCACACGCTGCAGTCCAAGGCCAAGGCCAACGTGTTCGTCATCGGCGACGCCGCCAACCTCCCCGCCTCCAAGGCGGGCTCCGTCACGCATTTCGAGGGGGAGGTGCTGACCGAGAACGTCAAGCGCTTCCTGGCCGGCCAGGAGCTCGATGCCAGCTACGACGGCCACGCCAACTGCTTCATCGAGACGGGCTTCCACAAGGCCCTGCTCATCGACTTCAACTACGACACCGAACCCCTTCCCGGCCACTTCCCGATGGGCGCCAGCCCCGTCCCCCTGCTGAAGGAATCGCGGCTGAACCACCTCGGCAAGCTCATGTTCCAGTGGGTCTACTGGCACGCCCTGCTCCCCGGCCGCGACATCCCCGGCATCGGTGCCGACATGCCCACTTCGGGCAAGGTCGGGCTTCCGACCGCCCCCCCGAACCAGGAGGTTCACATCCCATGACCACGATGACCATCGCCGGCGCCGCCGTCGACGTGAACGACGAGGGGTTCTTCGAACACCCCGAGCAGTGGAACGAGGAGATCGCCACTGAGCTCGCCCGCCAGGAGGGCATCGACCCCCTGACCGACCGGCACTGGCAGGTGATCCACTTCATGCGCCAGGAGTACGCCGAGAAGGGGACCGGCCCCACCGTTCGGGTGTTGGGCAAGACCTCGGGCGTGTCCGTCAAGGAGCTGTACGAGCTGTTCCCCAAGGGCCCCGCCAAGGTGGCCGCCAAGATCGCCGGCATCCCCAAGCCGCGCGGCTGTATCTGACTCTGGAAAGGACGCCCTCATGAGCGACCAGAAGCCTCAACCCATCGAGAAGGTGTCGATCATCATCTCCAAAGGCTCCCTGGAGGGGATCTACCCCGGCCTCATCATGGCCAACGGGGCCCGGGCCGAGGGCATCGAGGTGAACCTGTTCTTCACCTTCTTCGGCCTCGACGCCATCCACGCCAAGCGCATCGAGCACATCAAGGTGGCCACGGTGGGCAACCCCGGGATGCACATGGCCACCCTCGTCGGTGCCCTGCCCGGCATGTCGGGCATCGCCACCCACATGCTCGAGAAGAAGATGGACGAGTGGGACATCCCTCCGGTCCACGAGTTCATCGAGCTGATCGGTGACACCGGCGCCGGGCTGTACGCCTGCAAGGCCTCCGTCGACCTCTTCGGCATGACCAAGGACGACTTCGTCGAGCAGGTGCAGGACATCATCACCGTCGGCGAGTTCTACGACATGGCCGCCGGCGGCCAGATCATCTTCACCTGAACCGGGCTCACCTGACCGGGCTCACGAGGCTGCCTGGGTGAACACCCGGCGGTAGGCCAGCGGGCTGGTGTGCACCTGGCGTTGGAAGTGCAGGCGCATCGCCGCGGGAGAGCCGAAGCCGGCCTCATCGGACACCCGCTCGACCGGGAGGTCGGTGGTCTCCAGCAGGCGCCGGGCGAGGAGGATGCGCTGGGCCAGCAGCCACTGATGGGGGGTGGTGCCAGTGGCGTCGCGGAACCGGCGGCCGAACTGGCGGGGGCTGAGGTGGGCGTGTTCGGCCAGGTCCGTGACCGTCAACGGTTGGTCGAGGCGCTCGACGGCCCAGTCGAGCGCGGCGGCCAGCGGGTCGGCACCGTTGTCGACCGGGAGGGGGGCGGCCACGAACTGGGCCTGCCCTCCCTGGCGATGGGGGGGGACGACGAGGTCCCGGGCCACCTGGTTGGCGACTTCGGCCCCGTGGTCACGGCGGACGATGGCGAGGGCGCAGTCGATCGACGCAGCCGAGCCAGCCGAAGTCCAGACGTTGCCGTCCTCGATGTAGAGCACGTCGGGATCGAGATCCACTCCCGGGAAGCGTCGGCGGAACGTCTCGGCCGCGTCCCAGTGGGTGGTGGCCCGACGCCCGTCGAGCACCCCCGCCTCGGCCAGGGCGAAGGCCCCGGTGCAGAACGACACCAGGCGGGCGCCGCGCCGGTCGGCGGCGCGCAGTGCTTCGGTCACCTCGGGTCGCGGCCGGGCCGATCGCTCACACCAGCCGGGGATCACGATGGTGTCGGCGCGTCGGAGGGCGTCGAGGCCGTGGTCGACCTGGAGGAGGAGCCCGCCCTCGAGCGGGACGAGACCCGGTTGCGGGGTGCACACGGTGGAGCGGTACCACGGTCGGCCGTGGTCGGGTCGATCGATCCCGAAGAACTCGACCGCCACCGAGATCTCCAGCGGACTCATGCCCGGGACCACGACGGACACCACGTGATGACGTGAGCGCCGATGTCCGGAACCAGATGTACGTGAGGATCGAGCCATGTCCGTATCTTAGCGGATATCGGCGTTCAAGTCACTCGTGGATTCGGGCGCAAGGCCTGACAATGGGATCCAGGACCTCCCCCCTCGACAAGGGTCGACGACCCTGGAAACGGAGCGCCACCATGAACTGGTACGCCTACAAGCTCCTCGCCGATGGCTATGCCGCCGACCGCCAGCGCATCGCCGAAACGCATCGCCGGGCGCGCGCCGAGGCTCGCCGGGCCGCCGCCGCCGGGATCGACGGCACCGACACTGCTCGCGCCGGCTGGCGACGCTCGCCTCTCCGGAATCGGATCAGGCCAGACGCATGAACATCTTCTCGACTTCGCCGATCGGGTAACCATCGGCCTCGGCCTCTTCAGGGTTGGAGAGGCAGTAGGTCAGCCCGGCACTGACCAGGCGGAAGCCCGCCTGTTCGAGGGCCCGGTTGGCGGCCGAGATCTGGGTGACGATGTCGCGGCACTCGCGGCCCTCGTCGAGCATGCGCTCGATGCCCTGCACCTGACCGGCGACGCGCCGGAGACGCTTGCGCAGGTCGTCGGTGATCTCCACGGGCAGTTCCACGTCGTGCTCCTCGGTTCGTCGGCGGTGACACCACCGTACCCGGGGCCGGGCCGAACCGTACCCGGGGGGGTATGCCGTTCGACGGTGAGCCACGACATCACCTCCGGGTCGAGAGATCCGACCCGGTTGGTTGGATACCCCTGGGGGTATTAGTAGACTGGCACCATGATCCTGCGGCAGTACGAGCTCGGTTGCCTGTCCCTCTACTCCTACCTGATCGGCGACGAGACGACCGGGCGGGCGGTGGTCATCGACCCCCAGCGTGACGTGAGCCGGTACCTGGCCGACGCCGAGGAGCTCGGCCTGCGGATCGAGCGGGTCATCGAGACGCACTTCCACGCCGACTTCCTGTCCGGCCACCTCGAGCTCGCCGCCGCCACCGGCGCCGTCATCTCCTACGGGGACCGGGCTCAGCCCGACTTCGCCTTCGAGGGGCTCGCCCACGGCCAACGCCTGTCGCTGGGGGAGGTCGTGCTCGAGATCCGCCACACCCCGGGTCATACCCCCGAGTCCATCTCCATCGTGGCGTTCGACCACGACGGGGCCGAGCCCAGGGCCGTGCTGACCGGTGACACCCTGTTCATCGGTGACGTGGGCCGGCCGGACCTGCTGACCTCGCTCGGCTGGTCGGCCGAGGACCTCGCTCGCCAGCTGTACCACTCGCTTCACGAGCAGCTGCTCACGCTGCCCGACGCCACCGTCGTCTACCCCGCGCATGGTGCGGGGTCGGCCTGCGGGAAGGATCTGTCCACCGCCACCCGGTCGACCATCGGTGAGCAACGGACCTCCAACTACGCGCTGGCGCCCATGACCGAGGAGCAGTTCGTCGAAGCCGTGACCCAGGGCCAATCGGTGGCGCCGCTCTACTTCGCGTTCGCCGCCGTGGCCAACCGCCGGGAGCGGGAGCTGCTGGACGAGTCCGATGAGCCCACGCCGCTGGACCTCGACGCCGTGGTCCGTCACCAGGCGGAGGGCGCCGTCGTGATCGACACCCGTCCCGCCGACCAGTTCGCTTCGGGTCACCTGCGGGGCTCGATCAACGTCGGCCTGGACGGCCGTTTCGCCGAGTACGCCGGCGACGTGCTGCGCCCGGGGGAGTCCGTCATCCTGATCACCGACCCGGGCCGTGAGATCGAGGCTCGCGTGCGGCTCGCTCGCATCGGCTTCGATCGGGTCATCGGTGCCCTCACCGACCTCAGCGCGGAGCTGCCGGCCCGGCCCGAGCTGGCCGCGCCCGCCCCCCGCATCACCGCCGCCGAGCTCAGCGCCTGGCGCCGGGACGAGTCCGCCCTGCAGATCGTCGACGTCCGCAACCCGAATGAGCGCCTGGAGGGCAGCATCGTGGGCTCCGTCGAGCTCCCGCTGCCCACCCTGCTCGACCGGCTGGTCGAGCTCGACCCCCGGCGCCCAACCGTCGTCTACTGCGCCGGTGGCTATCGCTCAGCCACGGCCGCGTCGCTGCTGCGGGCCAAGGGCTTCTCCACCGTGGCCGAGCTCCTGGGCGGCTACAACGCCGGTCTCGAGCGGGCGGTGCCGGCCACCCGGTGAGACCGGTCCCCGGGCCACCCTACGATGAGGCCATGAGCCGGACGGGGGTGGACGCGAGCCGCGCGGCGCCGATGCCGGCGTGAAGGGACCATCGCCCATGTCGAGCCAACCGCTGCACCTCGGGGACCCGGAGTTCTGGCGCCGCCCGCTCACCGCTCGGATGGCGGACTTCGCCGTGCTGCGGGAAGAGGGCCCGTTCACCAGGGTCGAGGTGCCCAACCCGCTCTCCGGCGAGACCGACGCGTTCTTCGCCGTCACCCGTTACGACGAGCTCGTCGAGATCAGCCGCCACCCCCTGGACTTCTGCTCCGGCCGCGGCTCCATCTCGATCGTCGACATGCCCACCGAGGCGATGGAGTTCTTCGGCTCGTTCATCACCATGGACGACCCTCGTCACGCCCGTCAGCGCGGCATCGTGGCCCGCTCGTTCACTCCCCGAGCCCTGCAGGGTGTGCTCGACTCGGTCGAGACCATCTGCACCGAAGTCATCGACGACATGTGCGAGCGAGGCGAGGTCGACCTGGTCGAGGCCGTCTCCCAGCCGTTCCCGCTGCTCGTCATCTGCGACATGATGGGCATCCCCCGCAGCGAGTTCAACACGGTGCTCGACGCCACCAACGTGATCCTGGGAGCGGGCGACCCCGACATGCTCGGCGGCCAGGACGACGTCGTCACCGCCATCCTGACGGCGGGCATGACCCTGACCGCCCTCATGGGCGAGCTGGCCGAGGAGCGCCGCCGAAACCCGCAGAACGACCTCACCTCCGCGCTCGTGCACAACGACCTGGGCGAGGACCTGCTCACCCCCGAGGAGATCGCGCCGTTCTTCATCCTCCTGGCCGTGGCCGGCAACGACACCACCCGCACCGCCACCAGCCTGGGCATGCAGCTGCTGGGCCAGCATCCCGACCAGCGGCGGCTCTGGCAGGACGACCTCGACGGGGTCACCGCCACGGCGGTGGAGGAGATCGTGCGCATGGCGTCGCCGGTCACGTTCATGCGCCGCACCGCCACCCGCCCCATCACCCTGTCGGGGCACGACTTCGACGAGGGCGACAAGGTGGTGCTCTTCTACGGCGCCGCCAACCGCGACCCCCGGGCCTTCGACGACCCGGAGCGCTTCGACGTCCGTCGCGACCCGAACCCCCATGTGGGCTTCGGTGGCCCCGGCCCCCACTTCTGCCTCGGCGCCCACCTGGCCCGGCGGGAGCTGTCGGTGATCTTCCGCCAGCTGCTGACCCGGCTCCCCGACATCGAGGTGGCGGGCGAGGCGGTCTATCTGGAGGCCATGGGCGTGCCGTTGGTCGGCGGCATCAAGCACCTTCCCGTGCGGTTCACGCCGGTGCCCCGTTCCGACATCTGACCACCACTGGAGAGGCGAACCAACCGATGCGAGCGATCACGCAGGACACCTACGGCTCGAGTGAGACGTGGCATCTGACCGACATCGACCGGCCTGAGATCGACGCCGATGAAGTGCGGGTGCGAGTACAGGCTGCGGGGCTGGACCGCGGTACGTGGCACTCGATGACCGGCCGGCCGTACCTGATGCGGATCATGGGCTTCGGCTTCCGGGCTCCGAAGAACCACGTGCCCGGTCTGGCCGTCGCCGGCACGGTCGAGGCCGTCGGCGCAGGGGTGACCAGGTTCGCGGTCGGCGACGAGGTGTACGGCGTCAGCCGCGGCGCATTCGCCGAGTACGCCGCGGCCCGCGAGGACAAGCTCGCCCGTAAGCCGTCGAACCTCACGTTCGAACAAGCCGCGGCGGTGCCCATCTCCGCCACGACGGCCATCCAGGGTCTGCGCGCCGGGCGCATCGAGGCCGGACAGCACGTTCTCATCATCGGAGCGTCCGGCGGCGTCGGCACCTACGCCGTGCAGCTGGCCAAGACCTTCGGAGCCGAGGTCACCGGTGTGTGCAGCACGGCCAAGGTCGACCTGGTCCGGTCCATCGGTGCTGACCACGTCATCGACTACAGCAAGGAGGAGTTCACGGACGGCTCGAACCGCTACGACCTGATCCTCGACATCGGCGGGAACACCCGGCTGAGCTCCCTCCGGCGGATCCTCACCCCCACGGGTACGTTGGTCATCGTGGGCGGCGAGAGCAAGGGCAACTGGACCGGGGGCTTCGGTCGGAGCCTCCGGGCACCGGTGTTGTCGCTCTTCGTGCGCCAGCGGCTCACCATGCTCGTGTCCAAGGAGGACGGTCCCGATCTCGAGGCCCTGACCGAGCTCATCGAGGCCGGATCGGTCACGCCCATGGTCGACCGGACCTACCCGCTCGACCAGGCCCAGGACGCCATGCGTCAGCTCGAAGCGGGGCTGGTGCGCGGCAAGATCGTGGTGTCGACATGAGGCGTTCGCCGGTGGGCGGTCGACCACGACGCCGGTGATCGTCCTCGAACCGGGGCGGTGACCCTGAGTGCGCGAGGAGGGACTTGAACCCTCACACCCTTTCGGGCACAGGAACCTGAATCCTGCGCGTCTGCCAATTCCGCCACTCGCGCGAGTTGCGAGGGTCGCCAGGGTAGTCGATACGCCCGGCGACCGTGACAACGCGGGATCGGCGCGGCCCGGCCGCCGGGCCCTCCGGGCTCCGCGGCGCCGCCGGTAACCTGTCGGCCTGATGGGCATCAAGGGCTTCGAGCGCTCGCTCGAGAACATGGTCGAAGGCGTCTTCGCCCGCGTGTTCCGCAGCGGCCTGCGCCCCATCGAGCTGGGTCGCCGCCTGGTGCGGGAGATGGACGACAACCGCTCGGTCGACGTCCGGGGCCGCACCATCGTGCCCAACGCCTTCGCCATCCACCTGAGCGAGGAGGACCACGACCGCTTCGCCGAGATCGGCGACTCGCTCACCCGGGAGCTGTGCGACGCCGCCCGCGAGCACGCCCACGACGAGGGCTACGTCTTCATGGGCCCGGTCTCGGTCGAGCTGACCGCCGACGCCGGCCACGCACGCCGGGCACCTTCACCATCGTCGGGCGCATGAAGGAGGGCCCCGGCGGGGTGGGGGCCGGGTCGCTGGTGCTGCCGAACGGCAGCCGGGTCGTGCTGGGCGAGCGGGCCGTGAGCCATCGGGCGCATGCCCGAGTGCGACATCGTGCTCAACGACACCAACGTGAGCCGCCGCCACGCCGAGATCCGCCCGACGCCCGACGGCTTCGCCCTGGTCGACCTCGGCTCGACCAACGGCTGCCGGGTCAACGGCGTGCGGGTGGTCCAGCGGGACCTGCGCGACGGCGACGAGCTCACCTTCGGCAACACCCGGATCACCTTCCAGGCCTCCTGAGCCCGGGCCGGTCCGCCGGGGGCTGCCCCGGTCCTTCGGCGGCGCACCGGTAATCTTCGATCACCGTGTCGGAGCAACTCCTCACCATCCTCAAGCTGTGCCTGCTGGCGCTGCTCTACCTCTTCTTCTTCCGCGTGCTGCGGGCCGTGTGGGCCGAGCTGCGACCGCCGAAGCTGGTCGAGGTGACGCCCCGTGTCGCGCGACGCGGCCCCGCCGGGTGGCCGCGCCGCGCCGCAAGGCGGGCAAGCAGCAGGCCGGGGCCGCCGGCCGCGCCCCGCCTGGTCGTGGTCGAGCCGGCCGACCAGCGGGGCCGGGCCTTCCCGCTGGGCGCCGAGATGACCGTCGGGCCGGGCGGCCGGCTGCCAGATCACGCTCGACGACACCTACGCCTCGCAGATCCACGCCCGGGTGTTCCAGCGCGACGGCCAGTTCCTCGTCGAGGACCTCGGCTCGACCAACGGCACCTACCTCAACCGCCAGAAGGTGGCGGGGCCGATGGTCATGCACGCCGGCGACAAGATGCAGATCGGCAACACCGTCCTGGAGCTGGCGTGACCCGACTGGCGTGGGGCTCGGCCACCGACGTCGGGCGGTGCGCCAGAACAACGAGGACATCGTCTTCACCGCCGAGACCCTCTTCGCCGTGGCCGACGGCATGGGCGGCCACCAGGGCGGCGAGGTGGCGTCCGAGCTGGCCATCGCCGTCGCTGCGCGACGGCGCATCGACGAGCCCACCACCGACGCGCTCGTGCGGGCCGTGCAGCTGGCCAACGACGAGGTGGTCGCCACCGCCACCAGCGACCCCGACCTGGCCGGGCATGGGCACCACCCTGTGCGCCATCGCCGTCGTGCAGGTCGGACGGGCAGCGAGCGCCTGGCCATCGTCAACGTGGGCGACTCCCGGGTCTACCTGCTGAAGGACGACGCTGCTCGAGCAGGTCACCGACGACCACAGCCTGGTGGCCACGCTCGAGCGCCAGGGCCGGCTGACCGCCGGCCGAGGCCGCCATCCACCCGCAGCGCAACATCATCACCCGGGCCCTCGGCATCGACGCCCGGGTCATGGTCGACTCGTGGGAGGTCCTCCCGGTCGCCGGGCGACCGCTACGTGCTGTGCTGCGACGGCCTGTTCAACGAGGTCGACGAGAACCGCATCGCGGCCACCCTGCGCAAGCTGGCCGACCCGACCGACGCGGCCCAGCGAGCTGGTCCGGCTGGCCAACGAGGGCGGTGGCCGCGACAACATCAGCGTCGTCATCGTCGACGTGCTCGACGACGACGGGACGGCGGCACGGCCGGGAGCCACCCCGCACGAGGACCGGGTGGTCGCGCGCGGTCTCGGGCGAGGCCCGGGCGCATGGGCGCGCGCCGGCGCGGCCGTGGCGCCCACCGCGCGTCGGCGCGGCACAGGAGCCGAGGCCGCCCGAAGGCGGCGAAAGCCGTCGCGAGCGGCCCGGCCCCGCACGGTCACCTGGCGGGTGGTGCTGTTCGTGGTCGCCCTGCTGGCCGTGATCGCCATCGCCTTCGGCGCCATCACCTACTACGGGCGCACACCTACTTCGTCGGCTTCGATCCGACGACGCCGTGGTGATCTTCCGGGGTCGGCCGGGCGGCGTGCTGTGGATCCAGCCCGAGGTCGTCGAGCGCACCGCACCTCACCCGCGCAGACCGTGCCGGCCGGGACGCGTGGCCGAGATCGAGAAGGGCAAGGTCGAGCCGACCCTGGCCGACGCCCACCGGTACCTGGCCAACCTCCAGGATCAGATCGGCTCCACCCAGCCGACGACGACGAGCACCGTGGCCGGGGCCGTCACCACCAGCCCCGCCGGGAACTGACCGCGGTGGGCTCCCGCCGGCGCAACACCGAGCTCGGCCTGCTCGTGATGGTCGTGGTCATCATCGGGGCGGCCTACGTGCTGGCCAGCCTCGGCTCCGAGCAGAAGATCCCGCTCGACATCGGCCCGTTCCTGCTCATCGTGCTCGGGCTCATGCTCTTCGCCCACCTCGTGGTGCGGCGCCTGGCCCCCGACGCCGACCCGATCCTGCTGCCGGTGGCGGCCCTGCTCAACGGGCTCGGCTACGTGATGATCGCCAGCCTGGCCGAGGCCAACGCAACACCAAGCTGGCCGGGCTCCAGGTCGCTGTGGACCGCCGTCGGCATCGCCGCGTTCGTCGGCGTGCTGATGGTCGTGCGCCGCACCCGGGTCGATCGAGCGCTACCGCTACACGTTCGCCCTCCTCGGCATCGGGCTGCTGCTGCTGCCGCTCGTCCCCGGCGTCGGTCGTGCGATCAACGGCTCGCGCATCTGGGTCAGCATCGGCGCGCGTCGGCTTCCAGCCCGGCGAGCTGGCCAAGATCGTCCTGGCCATCTTCTTCGCCTCCTACCTGGTCGAGAAGCGCGAGCTGCTGGCCATGCGCACGTTCCGGCTCGGCCCGTTCAACCTGCCCGACCCCAAGCACCTCGGCCCGGTGCTGGTCGCCTGGGGCGCTGTCGATCATGATCATGGTCGTCCAGAAGGACCTGGGCTCGTCGCTGCTGTTCTTCACCCTCTTCATCGTGATGCTGTGGGTGGCCACGTCGCGGCCGTCGTACCTGGTGGTCGGCGCCGGCGCTGTTCGCCGGCGCGGCCTACCTGGCGTGGCGGATCGTTCGACCACGTGAAGGTCCGGGTCGCCATGTGGATCGAACCCGTGGCAGGACCCGAGCGACAAGGGCTTCCAGATCGTCAAGGGCTGGTTCGCCATGGCCGACGGCGGCCTCACCGGCACCGGGCTCGGGCTCGGCAACCAGGACCGCATCCCCTACGTCGAGACCGACTTCATCTTCGTCGCCGTCGGCCCAGGAGCTCGGCCTGTTCGGCGCCACGCTCGTGCTCGCCGCCTACCTGCTGATGGTCGGCTCGGGCCTGCGCATCGCGGCCCGCTCCGAGCACGCCTTCGACAAGCTGCTGGCCGTCGGCCTGACCACGCTGCTCGGCGTGCAGGCCTTCATCATCATCGGCGGCATCGTCCGGGTGCTGCCCGCTCACCGGCGTCACCCTGCCGTTCATCGCCTACGGCGGGTCGTCGCTGGTGTCGAGCTGGATCATGCTGGCCCTGCTGCTGCGGATCTCCGACGAGACGTCACGCCGGGCCGCCGAGAAGCTCGAGGCGGTCAGCGTCGGATGAACACCCAGATCCGCCGCCTCGGCATCGGCCTCCTGGCCTGCTACGTCGCCCTGTTCGTGATGCTGAACTGGATCCAGGTCGTTGCACAAGGACAAGCTCGACAACAACCCGCTCAACACGCTCAAGGTCAAGCAGCACTTCAACAAGCCCCGGGGCACGATCACCTCGGCCGACGGCGCCGCTGCTGGCCGAGTCGGTCGAGCGTCCCCGACGGCCAAGCAGTTCCCGCTGCCAGCGCACCTATCCCGAGGGCGATCTGTTCGCCCAGCTGACCGGCTACTACTCGTTCCAGCACGGCTCCAGCGGGCTGGAGAGCCAGTACAACGACGAGCTGGCCGGCCAGACCATCGGCCAGCAGATCCGCGGCTTCGCCGACCTGCTCAACCCGCGGCCGCAGGTCGGCAACCTCACCCTCACCGTGCGCAAGGACCTGCAGCAGGTGGCCAAGGACGCGCTCGGCGACCGCGACGGCTCGGTGGTGGCCATCGACCCCAAGACCGGCGCGATCCTGGCCTTCTGGAGCTTCCCGTCCTATGACCCCAACCTGGTGTCGTCGCTCGACTCCAAGACGTCGGACTTCGCCTGGGGCGCGTACAACGCGCGACGACGGCAAGCCGCTGCGGGCCCACCAGTACCAGGAGCGCTACTTCCCCGGCTCGACCTTCAAGGTGGTGACCGGCTCGACCGGGCTGCAGACCGGCACCGTCACCGTCGACACCCCGTCCTACCCGGTGGCCACCAGCTACACGCCGCCGCAGACCAACAAGTCGATCAGCAACTTCGGCGGCGAGTCGTGCGGCGGCACGCTGTTCAACATCCTGCGGGTGTCGTGCAACTCGGCCTTCGCCCAGATGGGCACCGAGACCATCGGCCCCGACAAGATGATCGCCGGGGCCCAGGCGTTCGGGTTCAACTCCAAGCCGCCGATCGACCTGCCCGACCCGGCGGCCTCGTTCTTCCCCGACCAACTTCAAGGACGACCTGCCCGCCCTGGCCCAGTCGTCGATCGGCCAGAGCGACGTGCAGGCCACCCCGCTGCAGATGGCCTGGTGGCGGCCACCATCGCCAACGGCGGGCGGACCATGAAGCCCCACGTCGTGCGGGAGGTGCGCGACAGCGAGGGATCGGTCATCGAGCGGGGCTCGGTCTCGCAGTGGCTGCAGCCGATCAGCGCCGACAACGCCGCGACCATGCGCCAGGCCATGATCGACGTCGTCCAGAACGGGCACCGCCACCGGCCATGAAGATCCCCGGCTACGAGGTCGGCGGCAAGACCGGCACCGCCCAGCTGGGCACCGACCCGCCCGGCCTCGCACACGTGGATCATCGGCTTCGCCGGCCCGCCCGGGGGCGAGCCCGAGATCGCCATCGCCGTGGTCGTGCTCAACCAGCCGGGCGCGTCGGAGGCCACCGGGGGTCGGGTGGCGGCCCCCATCGCCAAGCAGGTCATGCAGGCCTACCTGGCCAACCCCGACGCCGGCAACGCCGGCAACTGACGCAAGCCGCGAACGTCCGGGAGGCGGCGGCGCGGCGACCTGATCGGGGCCCGCCGGCGCGGCCGGCGGTCTACCGTGCGGCGATCAGGACGAAGGGGGGCGCGATGACCGAGCGGATCGACCAGGTGCTGTCCGCCGCGGTGGACTCGGGCGAGCTCATGGGGGTCGTGGCGGGGGCGTGGACGAGCGAGGGGGTCGCCTACCTCCGTGCCTTCGGCGAGTCGGGCGCCGGGCGCGCCATGACCACCGGAACGGTCATGTGGATCGCGTCGATGACCAAGGCGGTGACGGCCACCGCGGTCATGCAGTTGGTCGAGCGCGGTGAGCTCGACCTCGACGAGCCGCTCGGCCCCCTCGTCCCCTACCTGGGAGAGGTGGAGGTCCTCGACGGCTTCGAGGCCGACGGCACCCCGCGGCTGCGTCCGCCCGCCCGGCCGGTGACGGCGCGTCACCTCCTCACCCACACCGCCGGTTTCGGGTACGACTTCGCCGACGCCACCCTGGCCCGCTACGTCCAGTCCCGCTCTCGGCCCGCGAGCGCCACGGAGGGCTTCCAGGTACCCCTCCTGTTCGATCCGGGTGCCCGGTGGTGCTACGGCGTGAACATCGACTGGGCCGGCAAGGTGATCGAGGCCGTGACCGGTGAACGACTCGACGCCGCCCTCGCGTCCATGGTCTTCGACCCGCTGGGGATGAACGACACGGGCTTCGTGCGGACCCCGGACCAGCTCGAACGTTCGGCCGAGATGCATCTGCGCACCGAGGACGGCCTCGTCGCCATCCCCTTCGACCTGTCGGCCGACCCCGAGTTCCTCATGGGGGGCGGGGGGCTGTTCTCGACGGTGGGGGACTACCTCCGTTTCACGCGGATGATCCTCGGCCGGGGGACGCTGGACGGGGCCCGGGTGCTGGCCCCCGAGACGGTCGACCTCATGGCCCGGAACCAGCTCGACGTGCTTCCCGTCACCGGGTGGCAGTCGGCCAACCCGACGATGTCCAACGACGTCGATCTCACCGTGGACGGGCCTCAGGGCTGGAGCCTCAGCTTCCTCGTCAACCGCGAGGCGACGCCGGAGGGGCGCTCGGCGGGGAGCCTGGCGTGGGCCGGGCTGGCCAACACGTACTACTGGGTCGACCTCGAGCGGCAGACGACCGGGGTGTTCGCCACCCAGGTGCTCCCGTTCTACGACGCGCCCGCCCGGGCGGCGTTCCGGGCGTTCGAGGCCGCGGTACAGAGCGCCTGAACGCTCGCGGGTTCGGGGTTCGGCGCAGTCACTAGGCTGCGGATCGTATGTCCGACCAAGGCCCGACCGTCTTCAACGACCGCTACGAGCTGCATCGCAAGCTCGCTCGTGGCGGCATGTCCGACGTCTACCTGGCCCGCGACCTGCTGCTCGACCGCCCGGTGGCGGTCAAGGTCCTGTTCCCCGAGTACGCCAAGGACGAGACGTTCGTCGAGCGCTTCCGCCGCGAGGCCCAGGCCGCGGCCAACCTCAACCACCCCAACATCGTGGCCATCTACGACTGGGGCCAGCAGAGCGGCACCTACTTCATCGTCATGGAGTACGTCGAGGGTCGCAGCCTGTCGGAGATCATCCGCACCGACGGCCCGCTGCACCCCCGGCGGGCGGCCGAGATCACCGCCGACGTCGCCGCCGCCCTCGGCTTCGCCCACCGCAACGGGGTCGTGCACCGCGACGTCAAGCCCGGCAACATCCTCATCTCGCCCAGCGGTCAGGTGAAGGTGGCCGACTTCGGCATCGCCCAGGCCATC
Source organism: uncultured Microthrixaceae bacterium (assembly GCA_963726905.1). Lineage (GTDB taxonomy): Bacteria > Actinomycetota > Acidimicrobiia > Acidimicrobiales > Acidimicrobilacustridaceae > UBA4742. Next base: position 435,579 of record CAVSDZ010000004.1, on the reverse strand, counting down.
ACCGGCGGGCGCCGACCAGTCCAACCTCACCCAGGTCGGCGCGGTCATGGGCACCGCCACCTACTTCTCGCCCGAGCAGGCCCAGGGCAAGCCGGTCGATCCCCGCAGCGACCTCTACTCGCTCGGGCTGCGTGCTGTTCGAGATGCTCACCTGCCGGCCGCCGTTCAGCGGCGACACGCCGGTGGCCATCGCCTACAAGCACGTGCAGGAGCCCGCGCCGCTGCCCAGCGCCGTCGGGCATCGCCGTGCCGACGGCCGCTCGAGGCCATCGTCGTGCCAGCTGCTGGCCAAGGACCCGGCCGACCGCTACGCCTCGGCCGAGGACCTGCGCGCCGACCTGCGCAACTACCTCGAGGGCCTGCCCGGTGGCGGCCTGCGGCTCGGCCGCCGCCCTCGCCGCCGGGGTGGCCGTGGGCGCCGCGCGTCGCCGGCGCCGCCGTCGGCCGCCACCCAGGCCGTGCCCATCGGTGGCGCCGCCGCCGGTGGTCGCCGACGCCGCCCGCCCGGCGCGGTGCCGCCCACCACCGGCTACGCGTCCGCCTGCCCACGCCGACCAGCCGGCCGAAGGGCCGCAGCTCCGCGTTCCTGTGGGTGCTGCTCGGGCTCCTGCTGGTCGCTCGCCGTCGGTCTGTTCTTCTTCGGCACCCAGCTCAACCAGTCAACGGCCGACGCAGGTCGAGGTGCCGTCGGTGGTCAACCAGCCGGTCGACGACGCCACCGTCCACCCTCGCAGGACGCAGGGCTTCCAGGTCGACGCGAAGACCGAGCCGAACAACGACGTGCAAGGCGGGCATCGTCTTCGCCCAGAGCCCCAACGGCGGACACCAAGGCCGACAAGGGCTCGACCGTGGTCATCACCGTCAGCGCCGGGCTGGGCCAGGCCGAGGTGCCGTCGGTCACCGGGCTCACCAAGGCGGCGGCCACGTCGCTGCTCGAGAACAGCGGCTTCGTCGTCAACGCAGTCGACCAGAACGATCCCAAGATCGCCGTCGGCACCGTCATCTCGCAGAACCCGGCCGGCGGGCAGCAGGCCGACAAGGGCTCGAAGGTCACCATCAACGTGTCGAGCGGTCCGGCCGCCGTGGCCGTCCCCGACGTGTCGCGGCCAGAGCGCGGCGCGGCCGCGGCCACGCTCACCGCAGGCCGGCTTCAAGGTCAACGAGACGCAGCAGTCGTCCACCTCGGTCGACGCCGGCAAGGTCATCGGCACCAACCCGACGCCCGGCGCCCAGGTGGCCCCCGGGCTCGGTGGTCACCATCATCGTGTCGACCGGCCCGCCGGCCACCACGACCACCTCCACCACCGCCACCGACGTCGACGACCGACACCACCGCCCCCAAGAAGGGCTGGACCTCCGGCACCGACGCCCTGACCGCCGGCGCCGCTGACCGCCGGCGCCGTGCAGCGGCGGCGTGGCGCGGGCCAGGAAGTTGGCGATCAGGTCGTGGCCGCCGGTGGTGAGGATCGACTCGGGGTGGAACTGCACGCCCTCGACGTCGTAGCTCGCGGTGGCGCAGGCCCATGACGATGCCGTCGTCGGTCTCGGCGGTGATCTCGAGCACGTCGGGCACCGAGGCGCGGTCGACGACGAGCGAGTGGTAGCGGGTGGCCTCGAGCGGGTTGGGCAGCCCGGCGAACACGCCGACGTCGTGGTGGCGGATGAGCGACGTCTTGCCGTGCATGACCTCGGGGGCCCGCACGACCTCGCCGCCGAAGACCTGGCCGATGCACTGGTGGCCGAGGCACACGCCGAACACCGGGCGCCGCCGGCGAAGTGGCGGATCACCTCGTTGCTGAGCCCGGCGTCCTCGGGGCGGCCCGGGCCCGGGGCTGATGAGCACGCCGTCGGGGTCGAGCTCGACGATCTGGTCGAGGGTCGAGCGCGTCGCTGCGGTGCACGAGCGGCTCGGCGCCCGAGCTCGCCCAGGTACTGGACGAGGTTGTAGACGAACGAGTCGTAGTTGTCGATGACCAGCACCCGAGCGCCCATGCGCCCGGCAGGCTAGCGGGCGGGGGCGGGGCGACCGCCAGCCAGTTCCCCGCTAGATTCACGGGCCGTGGCCAACCAACCGAACCGACCCCAGAAGCGACGCGTCGAAGGCAGTCGGCCGGGTCACGCCCAAGGGCGGGGGCGACAAGTCCGGCGAAGTCGGGCCGCGTCGACCGGTCCCGACCCGTCGAGCCGCTACACGCCGCCGGTGCCCGCCTACAAGAAGGTGAGCCCGCCGTGGTGGCCGGCCACCATGTTCGTGCCCTGGGGCCTGGGCATCCTCGTGATCATCCTGAACTACGTCGCGCTGCTGCCCGGGTCGGTCAGCAACTGGTACGTGTTCGGCGGGCTCGGCCTGATCCTGGTCGGCATCATCGCCGCCACGCAGTACCACTGACGCTGCACCCTGCGTAGCCGGTTCGTCGAACGGATGACGAAGATGGCACGAGTGCGGCGGTCCCGGGTCCGTCCGGTGACGGGAAGGTGACAACTCCCAACCCTGTCCACACGCGGTGGACAACGGGACGCGCCCGGCTCACTCCATGGTGGGGGCGACCAGGTCCATGTCCTCGAGGCAGTGGCGGGGCGGCTCGGGGTCCTCGTCGGTGGCCGCGGTCATGCGCACCTCGGTGCCGCAGATGCTGCACCGGTAGAGCAGGCGGACCTTGCGCAGCTCGCCCGGCGGCAGCGGTTCGGGCACCGGCCGGGCCAGGCCGCCGAGCATGACGACGCCGGCGCATGAGCAGCAGGTACATGGCCGCCGCGGCGACGAGCACCGGGAAGACGGGCTTGCCGGCGACCAGCGCGCCGATGGCCACGAGCACCACGAAGCCGAGCGATGACGGGATGCTTGCGCACGGCTCCAGCCTACGGCAGTCGCTCCCGACCCCCGATCGCCGCCCCAGACGCGAACCGGCGTCGATCCTGGCCCCGGTGGAGGGCATGGATCATCGCCAGGATCGGCGACGCCAGGCTGCACGGCTGCGCCGGTGGCGAACGGTCAGCCGAGGCGCTCGATGATGGTGGCGTTGGCCATGCCGCCGCCCTCGCACATGGTCTGGAGGCCGTAGCGGCCGCCGGTGCGCTCGAGCTCGTTGAGCAGGGTGGCCATGAGCTTGGCGCCCGAGCCGCCGAGCGGGTGGCCGAGGGCGATGGCGCCGCCGTTCACGTTGACCTTGGCCATGTCGGGGTGCAGCTCCTTCTCCCACGACAGCACGACCGAGGCGAAGGCCTCGTTGATCTCGATGAGGTCGATGTCGTCCATCGACAGGCCCGACTTCTCGAGGGCCTTCTGGGTGGCCGGGATCGGGCCGGTCAGCATGGTGACGGGGTCGACGCCGGCCAGGGCGAAGGTGTGGAAGCGGGCCCGGGGGGTGAGGCCGAGGGCCTTGGCCTTCTCCTCGCTCATGATCAGCACGGCCGAGGCGCCGTCGGCGATCTGCGACGAGTTGCCGGCGGTGACCACGCCGTCGGGCTTGAACGCCGGCTTGAGGTTGGCCAGCGTCTCGACGGTGGTGCCGGGGCGGATGCCCTCGTCGACGGGTGTGCATCTCGTCGGTCTGCGATGAGCTCGCCGGTCTCCTTGTCGCGGGGCTTGGCCTGCACGGGGATGATCTCGTTGTCGAAGCGACCCTCGGCGGCGGCCTGCTCGGCCCGCTGCTGGCTGAGGGCGCCGAAGGCGTCGAGGTCCTCGCGGGAGAGGCCCCACTTCTCGGCGATCATCTCGGCCGAGATGCCCTGGGGCACGAGGCCGCCGACGTCGGCGTAGCGCAGGCCCATGGTCTCGCCGAACGGGAAGCCGACGTCCTTGACCATGGCCGAGGCGCCCATGGGCACCACGCTCATGACCTCGACGCCGGCGGCGACGACGATGTCGTAGGCGCCGGCCATGACGCCCTGGGCGGCGAAGTGGGCCGACTGCTGCGACGAGCCGCACTGGCGGTCGATGGTGGTGGACGGGCACGGACTCGGGCCAGCCGGCGGCGAGCACGGCGTTGCGGCCGATGTTGAGCGACTGGGCGCCGACCTGCATGACGCAGCCCATGATGACGTCGTCGACCAGGGCGGGGTCGAGGTCGTTGCGCTCGACGAGCGCCTTGAGGGTCTCGGCGGCGAGGTCGACCGGGTGCCAGCCCGAGAGCTTGCCGTTGCGCTTGCCGCCGGCGGTGCGGACGGCGTCGACGATGACTGCGGTGGCCATGTGACTGGCTCCTCTCGTGGTGCTGCTGCCGACCCTCGGGCCAGAGGTGCCCGGGACGTGCGCAGCAGGTGCGACTGATGCAGGAAGGGTACTGCCTTGCCCCGGGAACTAGACCGGTCGGTCAAGTACGGGGTGTCGATGAGTGTGGCCGCGGCCGGGGGCCAGGGTCAATCCGACGGGCGCCCCGGGCCGAGCACGGCGCGACGGTGTCGGCTACAACGTGCCCACCGGGACCTGGGGGGTTGCCATGACGACTGACGCGGCCATCGAGAACGACGAGATCATGCAGGCGGTCGGCGACGTGACGGTGCCGGCGGCGTTCCTCCGCACGGTGGCCGCCCACGGCGACGCGGTGGCCCTGCGCTGGCGGGTGGGCGACGACTGGGCGGAGTGGACCTGGCGCGACTACGCCGAGCAGGTGGCCCGGGCGGCCGCCGGCCTTCCGAGGCCTGGGCGTCGGCCGGGGAGACCGCGTGGTGCTCATGATGCGCAACATCCCCGAGTTCCACGTGTTCGACCTGGCCGCCGCGTTCTGCGGGGCCACGCCGTGTCGATCTACAACTCGTCGTCGCCCGACCAGATCCGCTACCTGGTGAACCACTGCGAGGCGACGCTCGGCATCGTGGAGGACGCCGCGCTTCCTCGGTCGGTTCCTCGAGGTGCGCGCCGAGCTCCCCACGCTGAAGACGCTGGCGGTGCTCGACGACCCGGCGGGGGCGGCGCCCCCCGACGTGGTGTCCGCCCGCGACCTGCTGGCCACCGACCCCGTCGACCTGGCCGTCACTCGTCGGGGAGGCCCAGCCCGACGACCTGGCCACCCTCATCTACACCTCGGGCACCACCGGGCCGCCCAAGGCGGTGATGATCACCCACCGCAACATCGCCTGGACGGTCGAGAGCCTGGCCCGCTGCATCCGGTTCGACACCTTCGCCGGCAAGCAGCTGGTGTCGTACCTGCCGATGGCCCACATCGCCGAGCGGATGACCAGCCACTATCAGATGGCCTTCCTCGGCTACGAGGTCACCTGCTGCCCCGACCCGGCGCAGGCGGCGGCGTACCTCCGTGAGGTGCGGCCCAACCTCGTGTTCGGCGTGCCGCGGGTGTGGGAGAAGATGCACGCGGGCGTGCACGGCGATGGCGGCCGATCCCGAGCGGCGCAGTTCGACGCCGGGTCGAGCGGCCGGCCCGCGTCGAGGCGACGACTGGGGCCGCGCCACCGAGAGCAGGAGCCCTGGCAGTTCCTCGACGACGTCGCCCTGTCCGGGCTGGTCGGCCTCGACCAGTGCGAGCTGGCCATCACCGGCGCCGCGCCCATCCCGGCCGACGTGCTCCGCTGGTACCGCGGCGTCGGCATCCCGCTGGCGGAGATCTACGGCATGTCGGAGAGCTGCGGACCCATGACCTTCGCGGCCTGGCGAGGTCCGGCCGGGCACGGTCGGGCCGGCCATCCCCGGTTGCGAGGTCCGCCTGGCCGACGACGGCGAGATCATCTGCCGGGGCGGCAACGTGTTCGCCGGCTACCTGAACGACCCCGACAAGACGGCCGAGGCGCTCGACGCCGACGGGTGGCTCCACACGCGGTGACATCGGCGAGATCGACGAGGACGGCTACCTCCGCATCGTCGACCGCAAGAAGGAGCTGATCATCACCGCCGGCGGCAAGAACGTCAGCCCGGCCAACCTCGAGGCCGCCCTCAAGACGATCCCGCTGGTCGGTCAGGCCATGGCCGTCGGCGACCAGCGCCCGTTCGTGGCGGCGCTCGTCGTGCTCGACCCCGAGGTGGCGCCGGTGTGGGCCAGCGGCCGCAGGGCATCGACGTTCGCCGATCTCGACGACCTGGCCGGCCACGAGCTGGTGGTGGCCGAGGTCGAGGCCGGGCTGGTCGAGGTGATGGCGCCGTTCAACAACGCCGAGCGGGTCAAGAAGGTGCGGGTGCTGGGCGAGGAGTGGCTGCCCGACAGCGACGTGCTCACACCGACCTCGAAGCTGAAGCGGCGCGGGGTCGTGGCCCGCTACTCGATCGAGATCGAGGCGCTGTACTCCTAGGACGAGGTCTCGGTGACCGGAAGTTGGGCCGATCGGCTCATGCGGAAATCAATACTTCGAGCCGATGTATAAGTCATGTTGACGCATCTTCCCGCAGGTGCCGACCCGGTAGTGCTCGGTGTGGTGGTCGCCCTCGACGACGACGTGGCCACGGTCGAGCTGGGCGAGCAGGCCGAGGAGTGGATCTTCCCCCGCTCGATGCTCCCCGCCGACGTGGACCTCGACAGCGTGCTGACCTTCGACGGGTCGGGCGCGGCGGAGGTCATCGACCACCGGCCGGCGGCGCCGTCGGTGGAGGACCGCCTGACCCGGGCCCTGAACCGGCGTCGCCTCGCCTCGCGCTGAGGACGGCGTCCGTGCCGGTCGGCCTCCCCTGAACCGGGCGGTGCCCACGGCCTAGGGTCTCGATCCATGGCGTTCACCTACCCGCGTCCCCACGCCGAGGTGTGGGTGCCCGACGCCAGCCCGCTGGCCGAGGCCCTGGCCCGCACCACCGACCTCGGCGTCGTGGCCCACCAGGACGACCTCGAGTTCGCCGCGCTGGCTCCCATCGCCGCCTGTCTCGACGACCCCGAGCGGTGGTTCACCGGGGTGGCCTGCACCGACGGCGCCGGCAGCGCCCGCAGCGGCCGGTTCGCCGACTGCTCCGACGAGGAGATGCGGGTGGTGCGGCGCGAGGAGCAGCGGGCGGCGGCCGAGATCGGCGGCTACAGCGCCATCTTCCAGCTGGGTCACGCCAGCGCGTCCATCCGGGGCGACGGCCACGGCCGGCTCGTCGACGAGCTGGTCGAGATCCTGGCCGCCGCCCGGCCGGTGAACGTCTACACGCACAACCTGGCCGACAAGCACAGCACCCACCTGGCCGCGGCGGTGGCCACCATCGAGGCCGTCCGCCGGCTGCCCGCCGACCAGCGCCCGTGGCGGGTGGTCGGCGTCGAGGGGTGGCGCAGCCTCGACTGGCTGAGCGACGACGAGAAGATCCTGCTCGACGTGTCCGGCCATCGCGACCTGGCCGCACCGGCTGGCCGCGGTGTTCGCCAGCCAGATCGAGGGCGGCAAGCGCTACGACCTGGCCGAGGAGGGGCGGCGCCGGGCCAACGCCACCCTGCTCGAGCCCCGGGCGGTCGACGAGGTCGAGGAGTTGTCGCTGGCCATGGACCTGACGCCGCTGGTCCACAACGACGAGCTCGACCCGGTCGACGTACATCGCCGCGGCCATCGACCGGTTCCGGGCCGACGTGACCGAGGCGCTCGAGCGGTACTTCCCTCCGGCCTCACCTCCGGCCTCACCTCCGGCGTCCGGGCGCGGGGGCGAGGCTCAGGGATAGTCGTTCCAGCGCTGCACGCCCGGGTTCTCGTGCTCCCAGCCGAGGACGTTGACGGTGCCGGTGTCGAGGGGGAAGCGCCGGCCCTCGACGGCGTCGAGCTCGCACCACCGGGCGGTGAGCACCCGCAGGATGTGGCCGTGGGCGAACAGGGCCACGTCGCCGTCGGCGGCTCCGGGCGCGGGCGATGACCCGGTCGGCCCGGGCCGCCACCTGCGCCGACGGTCTCGCCGCCGGGGCAGGAGCCGGTCCAGACCGTCCAGCCCGGGCTCGGTCCGGCGGATCTGCTCGGTGGTGATCGCCCTCGTAGTCGCCGTAGTCCCACTCGCGCAGGTCGTCGTCGACCTCGGCCTGCGTCGCCGTAGCCGGCCAGCGCGGCACGTCTCGCGGGCCCGGACCAGCGGGCTCACCAGCACCAGGGCGAAGCGACCGACCGTCGAGCAGCCCGCCCCACGCCTCGGCCTGGCGCCGGCCGAGCGTCGGTCAGCGGCAGGTCGGTGCGGCCGGTGTGGCGCCCGCTCTCGCTCCACTCGGTGGCGCCGTGGCGCAGCACCCAGACGTCGTGCGCGCGTCGGTCGGCACCGCGTCACGCGGGCGGCTCGCCGGGCCAGCCGCCGTGGCCGTCGACCAGCTTGCGGGCGTCGGCCGGGCCCCAGGAGCCGCGGTCGTACTCGATGGCCTTCGGGTAGTCGGTGAGGATCGGCTCGACGATGCGCCACGACTCCTCGATCGAGTCCTGCCGGGCGAACAGCGTGGGGTCGCCCTCCATGGCGTCCTCGAGCAGCAGCTCGTAGGGCTCGGGCCCGATGTCGCCCCGCTGGCTCGAGGTCGGGGGCGAGGGTGATCGGCTCGGGCGATCATGTCGTCGCCCGGGGGCCTTCCGCAGCCAGGTGAGGGCCGTGAAGCTGTCGGGCTTGGCCTCGATGCGGATGCGGTTGGGCGGCAGGTGGCTGTCGTCGTGGATCCACAGCGGCCGCGGCGGCGGGGCGAACTCGATGGTCATCTCGGTCACCGTCTCGGCCAGGGACTTGCCGGCCCGCAGGAAGAAGGGCACGCCACCCCACCGGGGCGAGTCGAAGTCGACCCGGAAGGCGCCGAAGGTCTCGGTGTCGGAGCTCGGGCGCCACGCCGGTGCACCGACCGGTAGCCGCGGTACTGGCCCCGGACGAAGTTCGTCGGGTCGACCGGCCGGGCCGCCATGCAGCACCTTGGCCTTCTCGTCGCGCAGCGCGTTGGCGCGTCTCGTTCACCGGCTGCTCCATGGCGAACAGCGCCACCATCTGCAGCAGGTGGTTCTGCATGACGTCGCGCAGCGCGCCGACCGAGTCGTAGAACGCGCCGCGGTCCTCGACGCCGAACGACTCGGCCATGGTGATCTTGACGCTCGACACGTAGGTGCGGCGCCACAGCGGCTCGAGGATGGCGTTGGCGAAGCGGGTGATGAGCAGGCTGCGCATCGCCTCCTTGCCGAGGAAGTGGTCGATGCGGAAGACGGCCGACTCGGCGAAGTGCTCCTGGATCGTCTCGTTCAGCTCGAGGGCCGAGTCGAGGTCGCGGCCGAACGGCTTCTCGACGACGAGCCGGGCGCCCTGGTTGAGCCCGACCGCGGCCAGGCCGCCGGCCACGCACTCGAACATCGACGGCGGGATGGCCATGTGGAAGATCGGGTGCTCGACGGTGGCCGACCGCCGTCTTGAGCCGGCTCGAAGGTCTCGAGGTCGTTGTAGTCGCCCGAGACGTAGCTCCAAGTGCTCCATCAGCCCGTCGTACTCGGTCCTCGTCGAACTTCTCGCCGGTGTCCTCGATCGAGGCCCGCACGTGGTTGGCGCAGGTCCTCCGTCGCTCCAGTCCGGCCGGGCCAGACCGACGACCGGGATGTCGAGCAGGCCCCGCGCGGTGCAGCCGGTAGACGGCGGGGATCAGCTTCTTCTTGGCCAGGTCGCCGGTGATGCCGAGCATGACCAGGCAGTCGGAGCGGGGGCGGTCGATCGGAGCAGATCTCGGCGTCATGACTCTCCTCGGCGGACGGCGGTGGTCACGGTACCGCGCCACCGTCGCGCGCCGGTGAGATCTGGGCGACACCGCTCCGGGCGTGCTGAACTGTGCCCCGTCGTGATCTGGATCTCTCGGGGAGAGCGGACTGGTGCCATGAAGCTCACCATCGACGACCTGAAGGAACGGACGAGCCGGGTCGCCACGGACGACCTCGACCTCGATTCGTTCCGCGACCATCCCCTCGACGAGACGCGCTGCGCTGCCTGCGCTACATGCACGACGTCGAGCACAACACGATCATCTACCTGCGCGACGTGCTCGTCACCGACGCCCACCTCGATCACGAGATCACGTCGTTCCTCACGTTCTGGGCGTTCGAGGAGTACTTCCACGGCGAGGCCATCGGCCGGGTGCTCGAGGCCCACGGCGAGGCGGGCAGCGACGAGCGGGTGCCGGCGAAGCGCCGGCCCACCCTGCACGACCGCATCGTGCCCGTCGGCACCATGCTGGCGTCGCACCTCACCCGCCACGTGCCCACCGTGCACATGACCTGGGGCGCCATCAACGAGTGGACGGCGCAGGCCGCCTACGGCCGGCTGGTCGGCCAAGGCCGGGCACCCCACGCTGAGCGACGCTGCTGCACCGCATCATGAAGCAGGAGGGTCGCCACATCGACTTCTACGCCTCGCAGGCGGCTCGCCGCCTCGACGGCGACCGCCGGGCCCAGCGCATCACGCGCTGGACGCTGCGCCGCTTCTGGACGCCGGTCGGCGCCGGCATCAACGACCCCGCCGACGTGCGGTTCATGGCCGACTACCTCTTCGGCGACGACGGACGGCCAGAAGGCGGCCGACGCGCATCGACCGCTGCATCGACCGCCTGCCCGGCCTCAGCGGCCTCGGTCTGGTGGCCGGCTCGACCCCGCTGACGGCCGCGCCGGGTTCACGCGTCAGCACGGCGGGTCGCCGCCGACGAGCACGGGGTACTGCCGCGCGCGGGTCGCTCATCGGGCTCGCGGCCGGTGGGCGGGCCCTGCGGTCGGGTCGCCCCGCAGCGCCTCGGCGCCGTCGGGGGCGTACTGCACGATGTAGGCGCTGCGCACCTCGTCGGTGGTGTTGGGGCCGGTCCAGTGCGGGGTGAGCGACGAGAACACGACGACCGACCCGGCCCGGGCGGGCACCGCCACCGCGCCGTCCGACTCCCGTCGGGCAGGCAGCGGAAGCCGAGCTCGGTGTCCCAGTGCTCGAGGGTGCCGCGGCGGTGCATGCCCGGGCATGACCCACACGCAGCCGTTGTCGAGGTTGGCGTCGACCAGGGGGATCCAGCAGGTGAGGTAGGCCTGCGGCTCGACGTAGGTGTAGCCGTTGTCCTGGTGCCACGGCACCGGGTCGGGGTTGTCGGGGACACTTGTAGACGGCCTGTTCCCAGTAGAGCCGGACGTCGGGGCCGATGAGGTCGTGGCACAGGCCGGTGAGCACCGGGCCCGGCGCACAGGTCGCGCAGGTACGGCGGACCGGTTGACCAGGTGGATGCGTCACCGTGAGGGCGTCGGCGACGGCCACCGAGATGCGGCCGCCCTCGACGCCGCGCAGGAACTCGTTGGTCGCCGCCTCGTGCCGGCGCGATCTCGGCGCGGATGCGCTCGACGTGGCCGGGTCGAAGGCGTCCTCGAGCACGAAGAAGCCGTCGCGGTCGTAGGCGCGGGCCTGCTCCGGCGGTGACCACGCGGAACGGGCCGGGTGGTCGGCCCAGGTGAAGTCCGTGGTTCCACGGGTGGACCGTGGCCGTCCGGCCGTGCCGGTGCGACGCTCATCGGTCCGCCGACGGCGGGGCCGCGACCGGCGACCGGGCGCGGGGAGCGAGCGCGGGGACGAGGTAGGTGGCCAGCAGCCGGCGCTCGTCCTGCGGCCGTGTGGTGGCGCGGGCCTTCGACGGTGAGCAGCGACAGCACGCAGCGCAGCACCCACTCGGACAGCTCGTCGACGTCGAGGTCGGCCCGCAGCAGGCCGTCGGCCTGGGCCGCGGTCATGCGCGGGCGCCAGTCGTCGAGCACGATGGAGAACAGCGCCTCGCTGGCCCCGCTGATGGTGGCCGACACGCCGCCGGTGTCCCGGTTGAGCAGCACCTCGAGCTTGGGGTCGTGGCGGAGCCGGTCGAGCAGGTGGACCATGGCGTCGACCAGGGCGGCGCCGAACTGCTCGGGCGTGTCGGCGCCGACGAAGTACGTCGTCGAGGTCGCCGTCGCCGGAGCGGTCGAGGCTGCGCAGCACGACGGCCAGCACGAGCTCGTCCCGGTTGTCGAAGTAGCGGTAGATCGTGGCCCGCGACACCTTGGCCGCGGTGGCGATGTCCTCGACGGTGGTCTTGGCCAGGCCGAAGCGGTCGATGCAGGCCTCGGCCGCGTCGAGCAGGCGGTCGCGGGCCGCGACCGCGTCGGCCGGCGCCTGGTCGCCCCACCGAAGCTTGGTCATCGCCGCACACCTTACGGGGTCGGCCATCTCCCCGTTCGGTGTGACATCGGTCCGGGTCTCTTGCGACAAATGACTGTGACATCGTATCATTGCCCGTGTGCGACAAACGACACGTTTTGTATTATCGCCCGACGACCGTCGGTAGCCCACCGCCGGGCAACACCGAACCGGGGGATCCTCGCACATGCCCGAGTACTCGTCGTACCAGGAGCTCATCGACCGCGACGACGCCAACGACCTCGACGCCATCATGAGCGTCGACAACCCCTACGTCGACGCAGGTCATCACCACGGTCGCCGACGGCGCCGACGCCATCTTCACCTGGGACTACGAGAAGGGCGCCCGCCCGGCGCTCAACAAGCTCTACGAGAAGGCCAAGAACTCGCAGTGGAACGGCGAGACCGACCTCGACTGGTCGATCGACGTCGACCCCGAGGCCATCGCCGTGTTCGCCAACGGCGCCGAGCCCGACTGGGAGCGCCATCGAGTTCGACCCCGACCGGCACCCCTCTGGCCAAGTGGTCGCTCCAAGGAGTGGATCCAGTGGGGCATCGAGCAGCAGAACTGGAGCCTCAGCCAGTTCATGCACGGTGAGCAGGGCGCGCTGCTGTGCACGGCCAAGATCGTCGAGACCGTGCCGTGGATCGACGCCAAGTACTACGCCGCCACCCAGGTCATGGACGAGGCCCGCCACGTCGAGGTCTTCGCCCGGTACCTCGACACCAAGCTGACCGGCCACTACCCGCTCAACACCCACCTGGGCCTGCTGCTCGAGGACATCCTCGCACGACAGCCGCTGGGACATGACCTACCTCGGCATGCAGATCATGGTCGAGGGCCTGGCCCTGGCCGCCTTCGGCTTCATGCACTCGATGACGCCCGACCCGCTGCTCAAGCAGCTGCTGCGCTACGTCATGAGCGACGAGGCCCGCCACGTCGCCTTCGGCGTGCTGTCGCTGAAGGAGTACTACGCCGAGCTCACCGACGTCGAGCTGCGCGAGCGCCAGGAGTTCGCCTTCGAGGCCGCGGTGCGCATGCGCGACCGCCTGCTGGCCGTCGAGGTGTGGGAGCGCATGGGCGCCGATCCCAAGGAGATCATCAAGCGCATGCGCGGCGATCGCCTCGAGGACCCGTTCCAGCAGATGCTGTTCGCCAAGATCGTGCCCAACTGCAAGAAGCTGGGCCTGCTCGACGCCAGCGGCGGCTGGCTGCGTGACCGCTTCACCGAGATCGGCGTGATCCAGTTCGAGGACTGGGCCGACACCGAAGAGGAGTACGCCGCCTTCGCCCTCGGCGAGGAGCTCCCCGCCTGACCCACGCCGAACATCGGCTTGCCGTCCCTCGAGCGACTCCTGCCGGGGTCGCTGAGCAGGGCCGATCGAGCAAGTCGGCGTCTTAGTAGATCGCCTCTTCGCCGGCGTCGAGGTGGACGGGGACGGCGACGACGACGGTGTTGGGGCGGAAGCGCAGCCGGGTGCGCAGGACGAGCGCGCTCTGGTTGTGGAGCAGCTGCTCCCACCAGTGGCTCAGCAGGAACTCCGGGCACCACCACGGTGATGATGTCGTCGGGCCACTCGCGGTCGAGGTCGTCGATGAACTGCATCACGGGCGTGGCCAGCTCGCGGTACGGGCGAGTAGATGGTGCGCAGCTCGACCGGGATCGTCGTGCTGCTCCCACTCGGAGCGGATCTTCTCCTGCTGGACCTCGTCGTGCACCACGGTCAGGGCGATGAGGCGGTCGGGGGCGAGCGAGCGGGCGTAGGTGATGGCGTCGAGCACGCCGCGGTGCACCCGGCCGACCAGCACGATGACGGTGTGGCGCTGGCGGCGTGAGCGGTAGTCGGCCGGGACCTCGAGCGCCTGCTCGACCCGGACGTAGTGCTTGTGGATCGAGCGGAAGAACACCACGATCACCGGGATCAGGGCGACCGGGATCCAGGCGCCGTAGGTGAACTTCGACACGACCACCACGATGCAGCACGATGAGCGGTGGCCACCGAGCCGACCGCGTTGACGACCTGGTTGCGCCGCCAGCCCTTCTCCTTGCTCCGTGCGGTGGTGCACGACCATGCCCGCCTGGGACAGGGTGAACCCGGTGAACACGCCCACCGCGTAGAGCGGGATCAGGGCGCTGGTGATGCCGCCGAAGGCCACGATGAGCAGGCCGGCCACGACGGTGAGCACCAGGATGCCGTTGGAGAACACCAGGCGGTCGCCCCGGTTGCTGAGCTGGCGGGGCAGGAAGCCGTCGGCGGCGATGATCGACGAGACCCGGGGGAAGTCGGCGAAGGCGGTGTTGGCCGCCAGGATCAGGATGGCGAAGGTGGCGAACTGCAGCACGTAGTAGAGGACGGTGCCGATGCTGCCCAGGCTGCTGAGGGCCCGTCCTGGTAGAGGTAGCGGGCCATGGTCGACAGCAGCGTCTCGTTCTCGCTCACCGTCGGCTGCAGGTTGTGGGCCAGCACCGACAGGCCGATGAAGGCGACGCCGAGGATGAGGCCCATGGCCATCAGGGTGGTGGCCGCGTTGTGCGACTCGGGCTTCTTGAACGCGGGCACGCCGTTGGAGATGGCCTCGACGCCGGTCAGGGCCACGGCGCCGGAGGAGAACGCCCGCAGCAGCAGCAGCACGGTGAGCCCGGTGAAGAGCGGGCTGCCGGTGGGCCCGGTGTTGATGGCGATGGCCGACAGCGCCTCGTTGTTGACCGGCATCGGCCCCAGCCCCTTGACGAACACCTCGAACAGGCCGAACGCGATGAGGATGGCCAGGCTGACCACGTAGGTGTAGACGGGCGGGGCGAAGAGCTTGCCCGACTCCTTGGTGCCGCGGAGGTTGGTCAGCGTCATCAGCAGCAGCGCGCCGAGGCAGATCTCGACTGCGGTAGGGCCGCAGCTCCGGCGAACGCCGAGGTGACGGCGGCGACGCCGGCGGAGATCGACACGGCCACGGTGAGGATGTAGTCGACCAGCAGCGAGGCGCCGGCCACCAGCGACGGCACCGACGCCGAGGTTCTCGCGGCTCACCACGTAGGAGCCGCCGCCGCTGGGGTAGGCGTAGATGGTCTGGCGGTAGCTGGTGATGACGATGGCCAGCAGCAGCGCCACCACGAGCGAGATGGGCACGAGGGTGTTGAGCGCCGACCATGCCGACGACCGGGCACCAGGACGAGCAGGATCTCCTCGGTGGCGTAGGCGGTCGAGGAGATGGCGTCGGAGGCGAACACGGTCAGCGCCGTGGGCCGGCCCAGGCGCTGGTGGTGCTCCTCGGTGCTGGCGATCGGCGGCCCGACGATCAGCCGCTTCAAGCCTGAGTACATCGTGCTGCCCCAGTCGGTCGTGATTCGGTCGATCGCGGCCTCGGCCGGATCGGATGAATCTAGGCGGCGCAGCGGGCCCGCCGGTATCCGACGACGGCGCCGGTCATGACAGGAACGCAAAAGCTCGCGCCGGTGGGGCTCCCGCCGGGATTTCGGTCGCTGCCGGTGGCGGCTTAGGATGCGCCACTCGTGCCCGTGTGGGCAGGAGGAGGAGCGGTAGGTGCACGTCATCGTCGTCGGGTGTGGTCGGGTGGGCTCAGGCCTGGCCGCCAGCCTCGAATCCCAGGGTCACACGGTGGCCGTCATCGACCGTCGGGCCGAGGCGTTCCGCCGCCTGCCCCCGGACTTCTCGCGGCGCGCACCATCGTCGGGGTCGGCTTCGACCGGGACCGGCTGCTGCGAAGCCGGCATCGAGCGGGCCGGCGCCCTGGCCGCGGTCACCAACGGCGACAACTCCAACATCGTGGTGGCCCGGGTCGCCCGCGAGGCCTTCTCAGGTCGAGCGGGTCGTGGCCCGCATCTACGACCAGCGCCGTGCCGCCATCTACGAGCGCCTCGGCATCCCCACCGTGGCCACCGTGCAGTGGACCATCGACCGGGTGCTGCGCCGCATCCTGCCCGACACCGTCCGGCGTCGAGTGGATCGACCCGTCGGCCCAGGTCTGCCTGGTCGAGCGGGTCATCCCCGACGCCTGGGCCGGCCACCCCCTCGCCGAGCTCGAGATCCCCGGGCGCGGTCCCGGCTCGCCGGCCTGTCCCGGCTGGGCAAGGGCTCGCATCCCGGCCGCCGGCGCTGCTGGCCCAGGAGGGCGACCTCGCCTGGATCGTCGCTCGGCGGCGACGCCATCGACGAGTTCGACAGCTACCTGGCCGCCGGCCCGGTCAAGGGAGGCCACTGATGCGCGTCGTCCTGGTCGGTGGCGGCAACGTCGGCACCTACATCGCCCGTGAGCTCCACGCCGGGGGCCACGACGTGCTCATCGTCGAGGAGCGACCCCAACCGGGTCGCCCAGGCGCTGGCCCAGGGCGAGCCCGAGGGCGTGGCCTGGCTGCAGGCCGACGCCTGCGAGGTCTCCGAGTTCGTGAAGGCCGAGCCGAGCAAGGCCGACGTGGTCGTGGCCGTCACCGGCGACGACGAGGACAACCTCGTCATCTCGCTGCTGGCCAAGCAGGAGTTCGGCGTGCCCCGGGTCGTGGCCCGGGTCAACAACCCCGTCCAACGAGTGGCTGTTCAACGAGACCTGGGGCACCGACGTGTCGGTGTCGACCCCGCACCTGCTCACCGCGCTGGTCGAGGAGGCCCTGTCGGTGGGCAGCCTCGTGCGCCTGCTGGCCTTCGAGGGCGGCCGGGTCCGGCTGTCCGAGGTCACCCTGGCCGACGGCTCGCCGGCCGAGGGCAAGGAGGTCCAGGAGCTCGGCCTGCCCCGCGACTCCACCGTCGTGGCCATCCTGCGCCAGGACCGCGTCGTCGTCCCCCGGGGCGACACCGTGCTCTACAGCGGCGACGAGGTGCTCGTGCTCGGTCAGCAACGAGAGCGAGGACGACGTCCGCACCATCCTCGTCGGCTGAGGACGTAGCCGCGTCAGCGGAGCGAGGCGTGTAGGCCGGGTTCAGCAGCGTCAGGCGGTTGCGCTCGAGGCGGCCGACGCCCTCGACGGTGAGGCTGCCGCCCAGCTTGAGGCCGGGCAGGTTCCGGCGGCCGGTGAACACCACGATGGCCCGACCGGTGCCGTCGCCGATGGTGACCTCGAGGCTGGGTGACCCGGCCCGGGGCACCACCCGGGTCTCCTTGACCTCGCCGGCCAGCACGATCGGCTCGCGCAGCGGGGCCTCGGCGATGGCGCGTGGTCGACCTCGCCGTGCGTAGCGGCTCTTGAGGCGGTGCTCGTCGAGCTCGTCGACCGTCATCTTCAGGCTTGCTGCGGATCTTGCCCAGCACCATGGCACACAGGATGGCACACCGTGCCGGTCGAGCCCAGGCGGCCCGTCCCGCATACTCGGCGGCCGAGAGGGGAGTACCCCACCACGATGGTGTCGTCATCACGGTCGCCGCGACGCGGCCCGGTGCCATCGGTTCGTCCGGCTCGTGCCGCTCGAGCGGGGGAGACCTCCGGTCGGCCGTCCGGTCCTGCGACCGTCCGGCCGTTGGCCCACGCCCGACCGGAGCACCGTGACCCCCACCACCGCATCCCGATCCTCCCGCCGGTCGGCCGATCGGCGCCCCGTGGGCCGCGCTCGACCGTCGGCGAGGCGGCGCCGCGCCTCGACGTCGACCCGGCCGTCGGGCCTGGCGGCCGCCGAGGTCGAGCGCGCGGCGGGCCGGCTACGGACCCAACCGGCTGGCCGAGCCGCCGGTGCGACCGCGCTGGAAGAAGTTCCTCGACCAGTTCCGCAGCGGCATCGTGGCGATCCTGGCGGCGGCGGCCGTGATCGCCGGGGCGGTCGGCGACCTCAAGGACACGGTCGTCATCGCCGTCGTCCTCGTCATCAACGCCATCCTCGGCTACGTCCAGGAGGCCAAGGCCGAGACGGCGCATGGCCGCCCTCGAAGCGAGATGCTGGTCGCCACGGTGCGGGTGCGGCGCGACGGCCAGCTCGATGGAGCGTGCCGATCGACGAGCTGGTGCCGGGCGACGTCGTGCTGCTCGAGCCGGGCGACCGGGTGCCGGCCGACGGTCGGCTGCTGGTGGCCGCCGGGCTCTCGATCGACGAGTCGGCCCTCACCGGCGAGTCGGTGCCGGTCGACAAGTGGACCGACGCCGATCGACGCCGAGCCCGGGGTCGACCTGTCGCATCGGTGACCGGGCCAACCTCGCCTACCTCAACACCACGGTCACCAAGGGCCGGGCCGAGCTGCTGGTCACCGACGACCGGCATGGCGCACCGAGATGGGCAAGGTCGCCGAGCTGCTGGCCGAGGCCGATCCCGGGCCCGACGCCCGCTCGAGCGCCAGCTCGACGCGCTCACCACCCGCCTGGCGATCATCGCCGTGCGTCGCCGTGGCCCTGGTCTTCGTGCTCGCAGCTGGCCGCAGGGCGTCGGGCTTCGGCGACGCCGCGCTCGGGGCGGTGGCCCTGGCGGTGGCCGCCATCCCCGAGGGCCTGCCCGCCGTCGTCACCGTCACCCTGGCCGTCGGCGTGAGCCAGATGGCCAAGCGCAACGCCATCGTGAAGCGGCTGCACTCGGTCGAGACGCTGGGCTCGACCACCGTCATCTGCTCGGACAAGACCGGCACGCTCACCCTCAACCAGATGACGGCCCGCGAGGTCGTGCGGCGGCGACGCGCCGGGTCGCGGTCGACGGGCCTCGGCTACGGCACCGACGGCGCGCTGACCGCGGCCGACGGCGCCGCCGCCGGCTCGCCGACCTGGCGCTCGCCGCTGGCGCGGTCGGCGGCGCTGTGCAACGACGCCGCGGTCCGCGACGGCGAGCTGGTCGGCGACCCGACCGAGGGCGCGCTGGTCGTGCTGGCGGCCAAGGGCGGCCTCGACGTCGAGGCCCGGCGCGCGCCAGCGGCCCCGCATCGGCGAGGTGCCGTTCGACTCGGCCACCAAGTACATGGCCACGTTCCACCGCGACGGCGACGAGGTCGATCTGCTGCGTGAAGGGTGCCCCCGACCGCCTGCTCGACCGGTGCGTCGACGATGGCCGACGGCCGGGGGCGGCCGTCGGCCGCTCGACGACGCCGGCCGCCGGCCGCTGGCTGGCCGAGAACGACCGGCTGGCCGCCGCCGGGCTGCGGGTGCTGGCCCTGGCCTCGCGTCGCCTCGCCGGCCGACGAGGTCGACGCTGGCCGCCGACGGCACGGTCGACGACGCCCGATCGGCTACGTCGACGGGCTCACCCTCGAGGCGCTGGTCGGCATCGTCGACCCGCCCGCGACGAGGCCCGCGACGCCATCGCCCTCTGCCACCGGCGCCGGCATCGAGGTGAAGATGATCACCGGCGACCACGCCGCCACCGCGGCGGCCATCGCCGCGTCGCTCGGCATCGACGGCGAGGTGGTCAGCGGCGACGAGCTCGACGCCATGGACGACGACGAGCTGGCCGGCGCGCATCGACGGCATCGGCGTGTGCGCCCGGGTCTCGCCCGAGCACAAGGTCCGGGTCGTGCGGGCCCTGCAGGCCAACGGCCACGTGGCGGCCATGACCGGCGACGGCGTCAACGACGCCGCCGCGCTGCGCACCGCCGACATCGGCGTGGCCATGGGCATCACCGGCACCGAGGTCACCAAGGAGGCGGCCGACATGGTGCTGGCCGACGACAACTTCGCCATCGATCGTCGGCGCGGTCGAGCGGGGCCGCACCATCTACGCCAACATCGTCAAGTTCGTCCGCTTCCAGCTGTCGACCAACCTGGGGGCCATCGCCACCATCCTCGGGGCCAGCCTGCTCGGCGCTGCCGGTGCCGTTCTCGCCGATCCAGGTGCTGTGGGTGAACCTCATCGCCGACGGCCCGCCGGCCATGACCCTCGGGCGTCGACCCGCCCGACGGCCGGGCCATGGACAAGGCGCCGCGCGCGCTCGGACGCCGCCATCCTGAGCGGCCCGCCGCGTCGGCCGGCTGCTGTTCTTCGCCGCGGTGATGGCGGTCGGCACCCTCGGCCTGCTGGTGGTGGCCCGCGACCGGTGGGGCGAGCCGCATCGCCCTGACCATGACGTTCACCACGTTCGTGCTGTTCCAGATGTTCAACGTCTTCAACGCCCGCACCGAGAACGAGAGTCGGTCTTCAGCCGTCAGCTGGTGGCCAACCCCAAGCTGCTGGCTGGCCGTCGGCCGGCGGTGATCGTGCTCCAGATCCTGGCCGTGACGTGGGCCCCGCTGCAGGACCTGTTCGGGACCGAGGACCTCACGCCGGCCCAGATCGGGCTCTGCGTGGCAGTCGCCTCCTCCGTGGTGGTGCTGGAGGAGCTCCGCAAGGTGGGAGCCCGGCTCGTGTCCCGGGTGTCGTCGTGACCGAGGAGAACGAACCGGTGGGCGAGCAGTTCGCCGAGCTGTACGAGGCCGCCCTCGAAGCCGAGCAGGAGGGGGCGCCCGAGGAGACGCTCGGTCGAGGCCGAGCGTCACCTGGTGGTGCGCGTCGCCCGCGTGGGGCTCGGGCTCGTGGTGCTCGGCGCGGGGCTGGCCCTGATCCCGCTGCCCGGCCCGGGCCTGCTGGTGGTGGCCGCCGGCCTGGCGCTGATGTCGCGGGATGTGCCCTTCGCCCGGCGGTGGCTCGAACGAGTGCGTGAGCGCCTGCCGGAAGGCGAAGGTGGGGGCGTGGCCTCGTGGGTGATCGTGGCGTCGGCGGTGGGGGCCCTGGTCAGCGTGGGCGCGTCGCTGTGGTGGGTCCTGCAGCGCTGAGCGTCACACGGCGTTGAGTTCGCCCGAGGATCCGGCCATCAGGCGCCGGTGTTCACCGCTTGCAGCAGGGCCCGCGTCCGGGCGGCGGTGTCGGGGTCGAGGGTGAACTCGAGGGCCGAGAAGTCGGTCGTGCCGGCCTCGGCGAATCGGGCGAGGCCGGCGCGGACCTCGTCCTCGTTGCCGACGAGCGAGACATCCTCGGGCCCGGCCGCACCCTCGGCGTCCATCACGGCGCGGTAGGAGGGCAGCGTGTTGTAGTCGGCCAGGATCTGGGCGATGAAGCTGCGCACCCCGGCGGCGTCGTCGGTGACGCACACGGGCACACTGGCCACGATGCGGGGGGCGGGGCGCCCGGCGGCCTCGGCCGCCGACTCGAGGGCGGGCCGGATCTTCTCGGCCACGGTGCGGGGGCCGCTGAGCCACAAGATGGTGCCGTCGGTGCGGCTGCCGGCCAGGGCCAGCATCCGGGGTCCCATGGCCGCCAGCATGACGGATGGGGTGGTCACGCCGCCCGGGCCGCCGATGTTGTCGACCTTGGCCGACCACATCTCGCCTTCGACGTCCACCGCCCGGTCGGCCAGCACCGGGCAGCAGCACCTGGAGGTACTCGTCCATGTTGCGGGCGGGACGGTCGAACGGGATGCGCAGCGTCTCCTCCACCGAGGACTTGTGGGCCAGGCCGATGCCGAGGATGAGGCGGCCCCCGCTGATCTCCTGGGTGGTGAGGGCCTGGGCGGCCAGCATGAGCGGATGGCGGGGCCAGGTCGAGATCACGGCCGTGCCCAACTCCATGGTCGACGTGGCGCGGCCCACGACGGCGAGCACGGTGAGGGCGTCGGGGGCCCCGAGTTGGGCCACCCAGTAGGTGGGGAACCCGTCGGCCTCGGCCTGGATGGCATGGGCCACCAGGTCGTCGGTGGGCTGGCCGAGGGCGATGAGGCTGGAGGCGTTGATCCCGATGCGCATGGCCTCAGCATGCCTCATGACGCGCGCGCGGGGCGCCGGCCGATCAGCGGCCGGCGCCCCGTGGGCGGGTTCTGTGGTGAGCGAGGATCAGCTGTTGAGCACCGCTTCGATCTCGAGCTGGATGGTCACCTTGTCGCCGACGACCACGCCGCCGGTCTCCATGGCGGCGTTGAAGTCGACGCCGAAGTCGCTTGCGGTTGATGGTGCCGGTGGCGGTGAAGCCCGATGCGGATGCCGCCGAAGGCGTCGGGACCGAAGCCGCCGAGCTCGAGGTCGAACGAGACGCTCTTGGTCACGCCGCGTGAGCGTGAGCTCGCCGTCGAGCACGTAGTCGTCGCCGTCGGCGCGGACGCCGGTGGAGCGGAAGGTCATGGTCGTGGTTGGCCTCGACCTCGAAGAAGTCGGCCGAGCGGATGTGGTTGTCGCGATCGGCGTTGCCGGTGTCGATCGAGGCCGAGGTCGATGGTGGCCGTCACCGAGGAGTCGAGGGGGTTGTCGCCGGTGACGATCTCGCCCTCGAAGGAGGTGAACTTGCCGCGGACCTTGCTCACCATCATGTGGCGGACGGAGAAGCCGACCTCGGAGTGCACCGGGTCGATGGTCCAGGTGCCGGTGACGTAGCCGGGGATGGTTTCGTTGCTGATGACGCTCATGGTGTGCTCCCTGGAGGGTTGTTGCAATCTGAATGATTGCGAGTTCAACTAACACTCTACCCAAGGTCGTTGAGCGTTCAAATATTCCGGGGCGCGCCAGAATTTCGGCTGGTGCCCGGCGGAGCAGGCCCAGGAGGGTCAGCTGGCGACGGCGCGGGGCGGGGGGATCGGGCCCGAACCGGGATCGCCGGTGCCCGAATCGCTCGGTACCGGAATCGCTCGAGTGCCGGAATCGCTCGAGTCCGAATCGCCGGCGCCCTGGTGGTCGCCGGCCTCCACCGTGCTGGTCTCCACCACCTGCTCGGCGTCGATGCGTCGCCGGACCCACTGGGTGAGCGGCGCCGGCAGCTCAGCGGGGCGGTCACCCCAGTCGTAGAGGACCTTGTCCCGGCCGGCGAAGTCGTGCAGGGCCCGACGTTGCTTGCCCACCACGATGGGGATGAGCCCCAGGCCGAGGATGAAGCTGAAGGGGTAGACCAGGGTGCGCACCGCGGCGCGCCCCGGGCTGATGGGCTCGCCACCGGTCCCCACCACCCGCAGGCCGATGCACGCCTTGCCGATGGAGCGCCCCGTCACGGCCAGCCCGATCCAGTAGTAGAGGAACCCGAACACCACCCAGCCCCCGAGCCACAGCCCCCCGTGATTCGCCGTGGTGACGGTGTCGCCGGTGAAGACCCCGATCATGAACACGACCAGGGCCACGGTCAGGCTGTAGGACGATGCTCAGCACGGCCGCGTCGATGAGCCACGCGGCCAGCCGGCTCACCCCGCCCGCCACCCGTCCGGTGACGGTGCCGGTGGCCGCCACCTCCTTCTCCCGGGGGCGGCGGCGGAAGACCTGGAGCACCACGCCGATGAGCAGGGTGTCGAGTCCGACCACCTGGCGCCGCACGGCGTCGATCAACCGAGAGAACATGCCGCGGCTGGCATTGCTCACGATGGCGTCGATGTTGGCCCGTTTCATGAGCGTCTCGATGTCGACCCTGGCCAGCACCGCGTCGAGATCGATCTGTCCCATGAGGGTGTCGAGGTCCACCGACTTCAACAGCTCGTTGAGGTCGACCCGCTGGATCAGCTTGGCCACGTCCACCCGCTGGATGAGCGAGTCCACGTCCACCTTGGAGATCAGGGCGTCCATGTCGATGCGGGCGATCAGGGCGCCGATGTCCACCTCGTCCAGCACGGCGTCGAGGTCGAGGCGGCCCATGAGGCCCTGCAGGTCGACCCGCTGGATGATGCCGTCGATGTCGACGCGCTCGACCACCGCGTTGACGTCCACCCGGGCGACGACGGCGTCGACGTCGACTTCGGAGACGATCTGGTCCACGTCGACCTGGCCGATCACGTCATCGATGTCGATGGCGTCGACGGCGCGCGGGACAATCGCACCGAACACTCGGTCAAGGGGGCCGGGAGGGCTCATGCCCCATTGTCGCTCACCGAGCGCGCTCCCTGCTCAACCATCGCCGGATCAGGACGCGTCGAGGTCCACCGCCGCCAATTCGCCGGTGTGCACGTCGAACACGAACGCGCCCACCTCGAGGTCAGGAGGCAGCAGCTCGCAGCTGACGATGCGGGCGATGTCGTCGCGCACCGTCCGGAGCTGATCGGTGCTGGTGAGGAACTCCCAGCCGGTGGCAGAGGTGCCCCGGAGCGGCGGCGACGCGCTGGCGCATCTCCTCCTCGGTGGAGCCGACCATGGCGCACTCGGTGTGCTGCACCACGCACACCCGGGTGACGCCGAGCAGGTTGACGGCCAGCACCAGCGACCGCAGCGCGTCGTCGGTGACCCGGGCGCCGGCGTTGCGGATGATCTTGGCATCGCCGGCGCGCAGGCCGAGCATGGCCAGCGGGTCGATGCGCGAGTCGATGCAGGTCAGCACGGCCAGGCCCTTGGCCGCCACGCCCGCCATCCCCGAGTCGTGGAACTCGAGCTGGTAGCGCTGATTGGCGTCGAGGAGGTCGTCGAACATCGGCCTGTTCTAGCGGACCGACGAGGGCCTCACGCCCGATCGTGGGAGGCCGGTCATTGCCGGCGCACCCGGCCCGGTCCATGCTCGAACCATGCTGGAGATGCGACCGACCTGTGAGCAGTGCGACAAGGCGCTGCCCCCCGACGCCACCGACGCCATGATCTGCTCGTTCGAGTGCACGTTCTGTCGGGTGTGCGTGGACGGCGAGCTCCAGGGTGTGTGCCCCAACTGCGGCGGTGGGTTCTCGCCCCGCCCCGTCCGGCCCGATGCCTACTGGCGGGATGTGGCCCCGGCCGAGGGCAGCTAGCCGGACGGGCGGTCACCGCCAGCGATCGCCTGCGCAACCAGCCGGACCGCCCAGGCCAGCCCCGTGATGGCGTCGTCGGGGGCGAGCTGCCAGTCGACGGCCAACCGCTCGTAGGACGCCACGCTCCACAACACGTCGAGCACCGCCGCCGCCAGGAGCCGGTCGGCTTCCTCCCAGTGCTCGGCCTCGGCGGTGACCGCCCGGAGGAGCGCATCGTGCTGGCGCCGGTTGGCGTCGGTCAGGGTGGGGTCGAGCTCGGGCTTGGGTGGGCGCGGATAGGTCGAGACCTGCCGCAAGGTGCGCACGGTGACCTCCTCGACGTCGCCGAGCCGGAGCGAGACGAGGTCGATGCCGGCCTGTTCTTCGATGCGGTGCATCACCGCGTCGCGCAGGTCCCGTTCGGCCCCGAAGTGGCGGTAGACCGTTCGCTCGCTCACGCCGGCGCGATCGGCGACCGCCCTGACCGTGAGCGCCCGCCAGTCGCGGATCGGCGACGCTCGGAGCAACTCGATGGCGGCGGCGATGATCCGCTCGCGCGTCAAGGTGGCCTGCTCGTTGCGCCGCGTGTTGTCGTAGCCCCGACGCGGTCGGGGCGACTCGCTCAGCTCCGCGTCTCGGACCTCGCTCACCGGTTCAGGGCACCACGACGGGGAGGGTCTCCCAGCCGCGCACCGTCGACGTCGGGGAGAGGCGGGCCGCGTCGAGCTCGACGTCCCATTCGGGGAACCGGGCCAGCACCTCCTCCAGCGCGATCCGCCCCTCGAGCCGGGCCAGCGCGGCGCCGAGGCAGAAGTGGATCCCGTAGCCGAACGTGAGCTGTTGGCCGATCTCGCGGTGGATGTCGAATCGGTCGCCGTCGTCGAACCGGCGCTCGTCGCGGTTGGCCGAGCCGACCATGAACAACATGATGCTGTCCTCCGGTACCGGCTGGCCGTGGAGCTCGACGTCGCGAGCCACGACCCGGGCCATGTGCGGGGCCGGCGACTCGAAGCGGAGCAGCTCCTCGATGGCGTTGGGGATGAGCGTGGGATCGTCGACCAGCTCGCGCCGTTGGTCGGGGTGGTCGCCCAACACCTTGCCGGTCCAGCCGATCAGGCGGTTCGTGGTCTCGTTGCCGGCCCCGGCGATCACGGTGACGTAGGTGAGGATCTCCTCGCGGGTCAGCCGCCGGGTGGCGCCGGTCTCGTCCTCGAACTCGGCCTGGAGCAGCTCGGTCATCAGGTCGTCCGACGGATGCTCGGCCCGCCAGTCGATGTAGTCGGCGAACATCTCGCCGCTCACGAACGCCTCCTGCGTGACCTTCATCGGTTCGCCGGCGCGGGTGCGCAGCGAGGCGTCGACCTGGTCACGGATCTCCTCCTGGTCCTGGTCGGGGATGCCGAGGAGCATGCCGATGGTGCGCATGGGCATCTGGGCTCCGAGGTCGGCGACGAAGTCGAAGCCGCCCGCGCCCACGAGCGGGTCGAGCGAGCGGGCGCAGAACGCCCGGATCTTGGGCTCGAGGGCCGCCATCTTCCGGGGAGTGAAGACCCGCGACAACAGGCTGCGGTGGATGGTGTGGATCGGCGGGTCCTCGAAGATGATGACGCCGGGCGGCATCTCGATGCCGGCCTTGATCAACTCGATGATGCCGCCCCGCCCGGAGATGTAGGTCTTGGGGTCCCGCAGGCCCGCTTCCACGTCGCCGAACCGGCTCAGGGCGTAGAAGCCGTGCCGTTCGTTGTGGTACAGCGGCGCCTCCTCGCGGAGCCGGCGGTACACGGGGTACGGGTCGGCGTTGATCTCGACGTCGTACGGGTCGTAGTACACGTCGCTCGTCGTGATGGCCATGTCGCAGTTCCCCCGGCTCGATTTGGTGTCATGATCTGACACCAAGTTCAAGGCCCGGTCAAACACCACCGGGTAGGGTCGAAAACAGGCCATCCGGTCGCGGATGGCCGGAACGGGGCTGAGCTGCGATGAGCGATCTGGAAGCGACGAACTTCTTCCGTGACCAGACGGTCCAGGACGACCCGTACCCCTACTTCGACGCGCTCCGCCAACGGTCACCGGTGTGGCAGGAGCCGAACTACGGCGTCTTCATGGTGACCGGCTACGAAGAGGCCCGGGCCGTCTACAACGACGCCACGAACTTCTCGTCGTGCAACACCGTCAGCGGTCCGTTCAAGCGCTTCCCCGTCCCCCTCGAGGGCGACGACATCAGCGAGATCATCGAGCAGTACCGCGACGAGCTCCCGTTCAGCGATCAGCTGCCGTCGTTCGACCCGCCCAAGCACACCGCCCACCGGGCCCTGATGATGCGGCTGCTCACGCCGGGGCGCCTCCGGGCCAACGAGGAGTTCATGTGGCGCCTGGCCGACCGCCAGATCGACGAGTTCCTCCCGGCCGGCTCGTGTGAGTTCATCCGCGACTACGCGGCGCCGTTCACCCTGGTGGTGGTGGCGGATCTGGAGGGGGTCCCGGAGGCGGACCACGGGATGTTCAAGACGCGGCTGGCCAGCCTGCCCGGCGAGATGGAGCACAAGCCGCTCGAGTTCCTCTACGACCAGTTCACGACGTACATCGAGGATCGCCGGGCGGTGCCGCGCGACGACATCATGACCTCGATGGCCCAGGCCACGTTCCCCGACGGCTCGACCCCCGAGGTCAACGATGTCGCCCTCCTGGCCGCCAACCTGTTCGCCGGGGGGCAGGAGACGACGGTGCGTCTGCTCTCCTTCGCCGTCCAGATCCTGGGGGACGATCCGGATCTCCAGCGCCGCCTGCGCAAGGACCGTGACCTCATCCCCAACTTCATCGAGGAGACGCTGCGGTTCGAGAGCCCGCTGCGGGGTCAGTTCCGGATGGCTCGCCGGCGCACGACGGTCGGGGGGGTCGACATCCCGCCCGGAGGTGTGGTCATGGTGTTGCCGGGAGCGGCCAACCGTGACCCCCGCACGTTCGCTGACCCGGGGCGCTTCGACGTGGATCGCGAGAACGCCCGCATCCACGTGGCGTTCGGCCACGGCGTCCACCACTGCGCCGGCGCCCACCTGGCCCGCGCCGAGGGCCGGGTGACGCTCAACCGCCTGTTCGACCGCACCAGCGACGTCGCCATCTCCGAGGAGCACCACGGGCCGGCCGGCGAGCGGCGCTACGGCTACCTCCCGACCTACTTCCTGCGAGGCCTCACCTCGCTGCACGTCGACCTCACGCCGGCGTAGGCGACGGCGTGATCGTGATCTTCGGGGTGGGCCGCCGCCTAAGGTCCGGGGTCGAGATCCGGAGTGAGGAGGGTGGTGAGTGGCCAAACCCGTGGTCATGACCGTCGACGACGACCGCGCCGTCTTGCAGGCCATCGCCCGTGATCTGCGCCGGCGCTACGGGTCCGACTTCCAGATCGTCGGAGCGGCATCGGGGGCCGAGGCGCTCGAGGTGCTGGCCGGCCTGGCCGTCCGGGACCGGGCGGTGGCGCTGATCGCCTCGGACCAGCGCATGCCGGAGATGACCGGGGTCGAACTGCTCGAACGAGCCCGCGAGCACGCCCCCGAGGCCAAGCTGGTGCTGCTCACGGCGTACGCCGACACCGACGTGGCCATCCGGGCGATCAACGAGATCGGCCTCGACTACTACCTGCTCAAGCCGTGGGATCCGCCCGAGGAGCGGCTCTACCCGGTGCTCGACGACCTGCTGGACGATTGGCGGGACGGCCATCGCGCCGATACCGATGCGGTCCGGGTGGTCGGGCACCGGTGGTCGGATCGCAGCCACGAGGTCAAGACCTTCCTGGCCCGCAACCACGTGCCCTACACCTGGCTGGATCTCGAGCGCGACCCGCAAGCGGGGCGCCTGCGCGATCTGGTCGGGGCCGTCGCAGACGACCTGCCGCTCGTACTGCTTCCCGACCGCGAGCCGCTGAGGGCCCCTTCGACTCTGCAGGTGGCCGATGCCCTGGGTCTGCGTACCCGCGCCGAGCAACCGCTGTACGACCTGTGCATCGTCGGCGGCGGACCGGCGGGCCTGGCCGCCGCGGTCTACGGCGCCTCCGAGGGGTTGGCCACGGTCGTGGTCGAGCGCGAGGCACCGGGTGGTCAGGCCGGCCAGAGCGCCGCCATCGAGAACTACCTCGGGTTCCCCAATGGGCTGTCGGGTGCCGAGCTGACGCATCGGGCGGTGGCCCAGGTGCGGCGGTTCGGCGCCGAGATGGTGCTGGCCCGTGACGTCGCCGGCTTCGAAGTGCGCGGTCCGGTGCGGGCGGTGTGCTTCGCCGACGGGACCTCGATCGAGGCCCGCGCCGTGCTGGTGGCCACCGGCGTCTCCTACCAGCTGATGGAGGCACCCGGGCTGGCCGAACGAACCGGGCGGGGCGTCTACTACGGGGCGACCGCCAGCGACGCCCGCACCGTCGAAGGTGACATCGTCTACGTGGTGGGGGCGGCCAACTCGGCGGGCCAGGCCGTGCTCAACCTCGCCCGCTATGCCACCAAGGTGGTCATGGTGGTTCGGGGTGACTCACTCGAGAAGTCGATGTCGCAGTACCTCGTGCAGCGCATCCGGGCCACCGACAACATCGAGGTACGACTGCGCACCGAGGTCGTCGCCGGTCACGGCGAGGGCCATCTCGAGTCGATCACGCTGGCCGACCGGTCGACCGGCCAGAAGGAGACGGTCGGCTCCAACTGGTTGTTCGTCTTCATCGGGGCGTCGCCCCGGACCGACTGGCTCGGTGAAGAGGTCGCCCGGGACGCCAAGGGCTTCGTCGTGACCGGGCCCGAGCTGCTCGCGGGCGAGACCAGGCCGACCTGGCCCCTGACCCGGCCGCCCTTCGGGCTCGAAACCAGCGTGCCAGGCGTGTTCGCGGCCGGTGACGTGCGCCTCGACTCCATGAAGCGGGTGGCGTCCGCCGTCGGCGAGGGAGCCATGTCGGTGTACCTCGTCCACCGCTACCTGGCGACGATGTGATGGACCTCGCCGAGGTGCGTGACCTGTTCCTCTTCGAAGGGCTGACCGACGAGCAGCTGCTCGCGCTGGTCCAGCTCGGCGATGAGCTCACCTTCGCCGAGGGGGACGTGCTCTTCGTCGAGGCCGAGCCGGCCGAGTTCCTGCTGGGTGCTGCTCGAAGGGCGCATCGACCTGGTGCGCCGGATGGACCACGAGGAGTCGGTCGTGGGCGCGCTGAGCCGACCGGGCCAGTGGGCGGGTGGCTTCCTGGCCTGGGCGGAGACGGCCGGCTACATGGCCACCGGGCGCGGTGGCTCCCCCGGGCGGGTGCTTCGGGTGGCCTCAGCCGATCTCGGGCAGCTGGCCCGCGACTGGTTCCCGTTCGGCGTCCACCTGATCGAGGGCTTCTTCCAGACCGTGCGCAACATGGAGGCTCTCTCGCGCCAGCGCGCCGGCCTCATCGCCCTGGGCACCCTGGCCGCTGGTCTGGCTCACGAGATCAACAACCCGGCCGCGGCGGCGGTGCGGGCCGCCGACGGTCTGCGCGAGACCTGCGACGCGCTCCTGGCCTCGCTGGCCCTGATGGCGGAGCGATCGCTGACGGCCGAGGAGTTCAGCGCCATCCACGCGCTCCGCCTCGAGATCGGCTTGTCGGAGGCCGACACCGACCCCCTCGCCGTGGCCGACCGCGAGAACGAGCTGCTCGGCTGGCTCGACGATCACGACGTCGAGGACTCCTGGCGGATCGCGCCCCCGCTGGCTGCCGCCGGCGTCGACCTCGACTGGTGCGAGCGGATGGCCGCTGCGCTCCATCGACCGACCCTTGGGCCGGCGCTCGACTGGGTGGCCGGCACGCTGGCCGTCTCAGTCCTGCTGGCCGAGATCGCCGAGTCGACCCGCCGGGTGTCGGGACTGGTCGCCGCCGTGCGGTCCTACTCCCAACTCGACCGGGCAACGCTCCAGACCATCGACGTCACCGAGGGCATCGAGAGCACCCTCGTCGTGCTCGGCCACAAGCTGGGCGATGGCATCACGGTGCAGCGCGACTACGACCCTGACCTCCCCCCGATCGACGCCATACCCGGTGAGCTGAACCAGGTGTGGACGAACCTGATCGACAACGCCATCGACGCCATGGAGGGCGTTGGGACCCTGGGGCTGTCGACCCGCCTCGACGGCGACGAGGTGGTGGTCGAGGTGGCCGACACCGGCCCGGGGATGCCCGCCGAGGTGCAGGCCCGCGCCTTCGAGCCGTTCTTCACGACGAAGGACGTCGGCGATGGCACCGGGCTGGGCCTCGACATCTCGCACCGCATCGTCGTCGATCGCCACCGCGGCGCCATCACCATCAGGTCGGAGCCCGGCGCCACCGTCATGACGGTGCGGCTCCCGTGTCACCCGGGCTGACGGTGCCCCCGCAGACCTAGCGGGGGTGCAGGGGTGCGAGGGCTTCGACATCGGGCTCGGCCACCCGGTGGTCGTCGATGTAGTCCCAGCGGATGTCGTAGCCGAGGCCGGGGCCCTGCGGGACGGCGACGAGACCGTCGCGGTCCATCGGGTCACAGGCCGCGGCGAGATAGGGCGGTGGCGCGTCGTAGTCGACACCCGGCCCGAGCAGCCCTCGCTCGTAGTACTCGCACACGTCGTCGCTGGTGGCGCCGAGGACCTGGAGGTTGCCGAACCCACTCATGTGCAGCTCGCAGCGCAGGCCGAAGGCCTCGCAGGTGGCGGCCATCTTCATGGCGCCGGTGATGCCGCCGCGCAGCACGTCGATGCGGCTGATGTCCGAGGCGCCGCGCCGGATCCAGTCGGCTCGGGTGTGGATCCCGCCTTCGGCGATCTCGGGCGAGCAGATCGGGATGCTCAGCTCGTCGGCCAGCTTCACGTAGGGCTCGACCCGGTACTCGGGCATCGGATGCTCGTACCAGTAGAAACCGAGCCGTTCGAGCTCCCGCCCGACCCGGAGGGCGTCGGCGTAGCTGGAGTAGGAGCCCCACGGGTCGAACATCAGCACCATGTCGGGGCCGACGGCGTCTCGCACCGCCCGGCAGATCTCGAGGTCGTGGTCGACGGGTGGCGGTTTCGGCAGCGTCGGTTGCCGGGTGACGGGATCCCAGGCGAAGTAGGGATGGATCTTGTAGGCGCGGAACCCCTGCCGCTGGCAGTCGGCGGCGTGGGCGGCGTAGTCCTCGGGCATGCCGAGGTTGTTGAAGCTGCTGGCGTAGGCCTTGACCGACTCGCGTGCGCCCCCGAGCAGCTTGTGCACGGGGAGGCCGGTGACTCGACCGGCCAGATCCCAGAGCGCGAGATCGATCACGCTGCACACGTTCTCGGGGAGCTTGGCCGCCCACAGCTGTTGCCAGATCTGCTCCCGGTCGAACGGATCCCGGCCGGCGAGGAGGGGGCCGAGGAACTTCGAGATCAGGGCTCGATCGCCGGGAGCGAGTCCGTCCTGGTCGCCGTGGAAGTGACCGCCGAAGAAGTAGCCCTCGGCCCCCTCGTCGGTCACGACCTTGGTGACCGTCTGGACGATCGTGTGGTCGGCCAGCAGCTGACCGAAGGAGATCCGGGGAGCGAGCGTCATGAAGGGGATGACCTCGACGGCAGCGATCTTCACCTTGGCTCCTCGCTCGCTCGCACTCCCGAAGGTTCGCAGGATCTGCCCAACCGTGTGTCGCTCAGGAAGAACTCGGCCACGGGCTCTCGACCACCCCGAGTTGGATGAACAGGCCGAGCTTGTCGGCCCCGACCCACTCCCGCACGACCCTGTCGCCTTCGAAGTGCATGATGGTCACGCCCCATTCCTCGACCGACCGTCCAGTGGGCGGTCGCCCCACGTATCCCCCGGTGTCGGTCCCCCGGAAGGTGGCCCTGAGCACGACCGTGTCTCCGGCGACGATGAGCTCGTCGACGCTCAGGTGCAGGTCGGGGAAGGCCTGGTGATAGCGACGGATCGGCTCGCTGCGAGCCGACGGACCACTCCCGAAGGGGTTGGTGTAGGCCTCCCCGTAGAGGTCGGCGGCGGCGTCGTAGTTCCGGCCGTTCCAGACCTCGTCGATGAACCGGCACACCTGCGCCTCGCGGTCGGCGGCGTCCATGGCCCACTCCCTCGCTCGTCCCTGGTACCTCCACGCTGCCACGAACCGCTCCGTGACGGCTGTTGTTGGAACCGATCACGAGCGCGTCGGCGGCCAGCTCCAGCAGCCCCTCCGCCAGGAAGGTGTTGTTCTGCGGTTGGGACGATGGTGGCGGGTGCGTGCAGCCGCCCGGACGCGCTACTTCTCGACGTAGACCGTAAGGGGCGGGATGACGCCGTGCCTCTCCATCGCGGCGCCGAGCTCAGGAGATGGCGACGCAATGGCAGCCATCACTGCCGCCACATCATCGGTCTGGGCAGTGACCGCGACCGTGTTGCTTCCGTCGTGCGCCACGTGGTCGACCACGTTGGCGCCGCCCATCCCAGCGATAGCGTTCGCTCGCTCCGCCTTGAACTTCAACCAGTTGTCGACGTCGACCACGCTGTGGGTGATGACCATCTTCGGCATACCGTCTCCTTCGCAGACAGGCGTCGTCCAACAACGGCGCATCAGCCCCTACGTTCTAGCTGGTCTGTTACTCGGCGGCTCCGAGGCAACCCCGTCGTCACCAAGTGTGCCCCCTCGAACTCCGGCTGGCACGTGCACGCCTCCGACTCGGTGTCTCGACCAAGTCAAGAGCTACCTGGTCAGATGCGGTGGAGCTGATGGGAATCGAACCCACGACCCCCTGCTTGCAAAGCAGGTGCTCTAGCCAACTGAGCTACAGCCCCAGGGATGGGAACATGGTGCCGCGAGGCCGTCCATGTTCCATCCGGGTGGGGAGAGCGTAGTAGCGGTTTCGGCGTGCCCGGCCCTCACGTCACCACGACGCGCACGCGGCCGAGGTTGAGCACTCGGCCGTAGGGCGTGTCGACATCGCCGGCCCGCTGGGTGCTGATCCGCACGGCCGGGAAGTACGTGCCCGGCTCGGTGAACACATGGGCGGTCGTGAGGGTGAGGCGCGAGGCTGAGCCGTCCAGGCCCGGCTGACCGTGGGCGTACTCGCCCGAGCCGTCGAAGTCCCACTCGGCGGCGACGATGGTGCCGGCTCCAGGCGGCGCCTCGACCGCGGCGGTGAACTCGACCGTTTCGCCGGCGGCCACGTCAGCCCGCTCGCCGCCGTTGGCGGTGACGGCAACCGTGGCCTGGATCCCGCGGCGGGCGGCCGCCCCCGCCGGGACGATCACCTGCCCCTCGACGACCTCGTGCGTGGTCGACGCCGGTGGGGCGAGCCCCGTCTCGACCCAGGCGGCGACATCCCGCAGCGCCTGTTGGAGCACACCGGCATAGCTGACGATTCGGGTGGTGCTCACCGGACGAACGTCCTCGGGCCCGACGTGGGGGGCCATGTGCATGGCGTGGTCGACGAACCAGAGACGGAACTGGTCGTCGATCCGCGGCCCCAGCGCCGCCTCGACGAGCCGGCGGTAATAGGCCCCCTGCCAGGGATAGGCCGACTCGTCCATCAGCGACTCGACCACGATCACCTTCGCCGCGAACCGGCCGCTCTGGACCGACCCGGCGCCTCCCCGGGCGAAGCGGGTGCCCATCAGCGCCGGGCGCTGGGGGTAGATGGGCCGGCCACCGGCGCAGAACTGGTCCCACTCGGGATAGTCGGGATCGACCTGGTGACGGTGGTACGTCTGCATCGCGAGGAAGTGCGAGTTGTCGATCAGCACCTCGTCTCCCGGCTCGATGCCGGACAGGCCGTCGAAGTTCTCCTCCCCGGCACCCGTCACCACCAGGTCGCCGCTGACCCCGACGACCCACATGGTGCGACCGGCGGCCCTCCCGCTCGTGACCGAGAGCATCGCCCCCCGGAGCTCGGCGTCGGGCAGGTCGTCGATCCGCAGCGCCACCGGGAAGTCGGCGGTGGTCGTCCCCCGGGGCAGGGCGAGAGGCATGGGGATGCCCAGCTCGGCCCCCTCCGCCGCCATCACCGCTCGGGCCACGACGGCCTTGTGCTGCACCCGGGCCGCCACCAGCGAGGCCGGCGGATCGGCGCCCAGATACCCGGGCACCGTCCAGAAGTCCTCGAAGTAGTCCGGGTCGTAGCCGATCACCTTGTCGGCCAGGACCGACCAGATGGCGGCGTGGCTCCGGTCGATGGTGGCCGCCGCGAACCACGCTCTCGGCGGGAACCCGAGTCGGGTCACCTCGGCCAGGGCGTCGCGCTGCTCGGCGCTGAGGCCGGCATACATGTCCCCACCGCCCCCCGGCTCGACCGCGTCGGTGATGTCGGCGAAGCGACCCCGCAGCAGGCGCATGGCGTGGGCGGCCACGCCGAACACGTTGGGCATGGCCTGGGGGCTCCCGATGACGAAGGGGACCCCGCCATCCCACACGCCAGTCGTGCTCTCGAGGCAGCTCATCGTCTTGAAGCCGCCGCCACTGCCGCCGAAGCAGTAGCCGAACGGCCGGTGCTCGCCGTACATCTCGGTGGCCAGGACGCGTGAGTACCGCGCCGTCGCCGCACTGGCCCGGTAGCCGGTGACGGTGGGGTCGTCGCCGGGGAAGGGATTGCGCCGGCCGAGGTTCGACTCGACGAGGTAGGCGCCGCTGTCGATGGCGAAGTCGATCGTGGCCCCCATGTCGGCGAGCAGCCCGCTCCCGGCCGCGTGCTCGGTGCCCGACATGAACATGATGGGCTGGAAGAAGCGCCCCTCGTAGCGGTCCTCGGGGGGGAAGTAGAACGAGAACAACAGGTCGGTGCCCTCGAACCCGCCGTGGACGTAGCGGTGGCGGACGGGCTCGTCCCGCCACTCGTCGACGTCGACGAACGGCGTGGTGTACGTCGGGTCCTTCGATCCGATGGCCGGGCTCAGTGTGGACATCGGGTCACCTCGCAGGTGTGGCGATCAATCGGTGGAGTCGGCGGACTGGGTCGAGTCGGTCGAGTCGGTCGAGTCGGTCGAGTCGACGACCCCCGTCAGATAGGCCCGCTCGACCGTCTCGAGGTCGCGGGCGATCTCGTCGGAGGTGCCCGACAGCACGATGCGCCCGCGTTGAAGGACGTAGACCCGGTCAGCGACCTCCAGGGCCTGGCGCACGTGCTGCTCGACGAGCAGGCAGGCGACGCCCTGCGAGTCCGCCGCGGTCCTGACGGCGGTCAGGAGCTGCTCGACGACGAGGGGCGCCAGCCCGAGCGAGAGCTCGTCGGCCAGGAGGATCTGGGGCGAGCGGCCCAGCGCCCGGGCCAGGGTGAGCATCTGCTGCTCCCCTCCCGACAGCAGGCCGGCGGGGCGTCCCATGAGCGGTTCGAGCTGCGGGAACATGGCCACCGCCTGCTCCACCGGCACGCGGGCGAGACGGAGGTTCTCCTCGGCGGTGAGCCGCATGATCACCGAGCGCTCCTCGGTCACGAAGCTGAGCCCGGCCTTGGCCCGACGATGCAGGGGCGCACTGGTGGGCTTCGAGTGGAGCCGGACCGAGCCTGAGATCAGCGGCAGCTCCCCGGCGATCGACAGCATGGTGGTGGTCTTGCCGGCACCGTTGGCCCCGAGCAGGCAGACGACCTCGCCTTGGCGAACGTCGAGCTCCAGGCCGCGGCACACCGGTGCCCCGCCGTAGCCGAGGTGGGCATCGACCATCTCGATGGCGAGGTCGCCGCTCACGCCGGCTCTGCCGCCTGCTTGTGGCGCTCGCCCAGGTAGGCGCCGATGACCCGCTCGTCGGCGCGGACCTCGTCGGGGGTGCCGTCGGCGATGGTGGACCCGAAATCGATCACGACCACCCGGTCGCAGGTGGCCATGACCATGCCCACGTCGTGCTCGACGAGCAGGATGCCCATCCCTCGCTCGCGGGCGAGGCGGCGGATCAGGGTTCCGAGCTCGCGGCTCTGCGTCTCGTCGAGCCCGGCGGCCGGCTCGTCGAGGAGCAGGAGCGGAGGGCCCGAGGCGACGGTCCGGGCGATGGCCAGCAACCGACGTTCCCCGTTGGACAGCGACGGCGGGAGATCTCCCAGCCGGTCGGTGAGCTGGAACTCCTTGACGGCGGCGACCGCGGCCGGGGTGAGCGGGCGGTTCCTCGGCCAGATCGAGATCGGTGAGCCACGAGGTCGCGCCCCACCTCGTCGGCTCCCGCCATGATGTTCTCGAGCACGGTCAGGTCCTCGAAGAGCTCGAGCGACTGGAACGAGCGACGCAGGCCGGCCCGGGCCCGTCGGGACGTGCCCCATCGGGTGATGTCCTGCCCGTCGATGGTGATCGTTCCCTCCGCGCGCCCGGACGAGACCGGTGACCGCGTCGATCAGCGTGGTCTTGCCCGCGCCGTTGGGCCCGATGAGCCCGATGACCTGCCCGGGCTCGACCTCGAGGCTGACCTCGTTGACGGCCACGGTGCCGCCGAAGCGCACCGTGAGACCCTCGACCCGCAGCGTCGAGGGCTCGACGCCGCCGGGCTGCGATCTCGGGGAGCTCATAGCACCCGCGGGCCGCGGTGCACGAGCTTCGAGCGGACCTTCCCCCAGGCCTCGGACAGCGGGAGGGCTGCGCCGTTGGGTTGGGCGACGACGGCGACGAGCAGCAGGACTCCGCCCAACAGGGTGGTCCACGAGCCCAACGAGAGCCAGCTCTGCATCGCCTGGTTGCCGACACCGCCCACCGGCATCATGGCGCCGATGATGGTGCCCACCACGAAGCCGACGCCGCCGATGACCGCGTAGCCGACCGCGTAGATCGACTGGAAGGCGTCGAACGTGCCGTACTGCACCACCGGGTACCGGAAGCCGAGCAGCGTGCCGCCCAGCGCGGCGATCGCTCCGGCGACGGCGAAGGCATAGATCTTCGAGCGGAAGACGCTCACCCCGAGGGTGGCCGCGGCCCGCTCGTTGGTCCGCATGGCCAGGAGCCGGCGGCCCGTGGCCGAGCGGCGCAGGTTGGCCAGGGCCAGCGCCGGCACGACGAAGGCGATGAGGCACACGATCGCCCAACGGGACGGGTGGTCGACCGAACTGACGTCCATCCCGAACATCCGAACCGGCCCGATCGGCGTGCCGCCGGCCAGCACGTCGCCGGTGATCGACGGGTTGTTGAAGATGATCGACTCGATGGTGAAGCCCAGGCTCAGCGTGACCACGGCCAGGTTCACGCCTCGGGTGCGCAGCGCCGGGATGGCCAGGATGAGGCTGGCCGGGATGGCCAGGATCATCCCGGCGAGGATGGCCAGGGGCGCGGGGACGCCGTGGTTGGCCATGAGCTGGGCCGAGAAGACGGCTCCCAGCCCACCGATGGCGTACTGGCCCAGCGAGAGCTGCCCGGCGTAGCCGGTCAGCAGGACGACCGAGAGCAGGATGATCCCGGTGGTGATCGACAGCGATGCGGCGCTCACCCAGGACGCGGTTGAACACCGTGGTCACCAGCACGACCGTCACGGCCAGCCCGATGCCGATCTCGGGCCACCGGATGCGGCCGCTCCCCAGAGACGGGCAGCCGCTCGATGACATGGCTGCGCTGGCGGGAGCCCTCGCCCCCGCACGACCAGGACGATCGACGATGACCAGCAGCGGGACCAGCTGAGAGGTCCCGGTCATGAGGGTGAGGCCGAAGAACGACTGGATCTTGGCCTGGTAGAGCGTGGCCAGGCTCTCGCCGATGCCCAGCGCCATGCCCCCGAGGAGGGTGAGCGGGAACGAGGTGAAGCCGCCGACCAGCGCCGCGGCCAGCGCGGACACCGTGACCAGGAGGGTGAAGACGCCGGGGCTGAGACCGGTGATGGGCGACACCAGCACGCCGGCGAGGCCGGCCAGCGCCGCAGCCCACGCTCCACGTCACCGCGCTCAGGAGGTTGGGTGACCAGCCCAGCGACGCCACCGCTCGCTCGTTCTCGGCGCTGGCGGTGATGGCCAGGCCGATCCGGGTGAAGCGGATCGTGGCCCACAGCACCACCGTCAGGACGACCGCGATGGCGGCCAGGATGAGGCGGTCGACCTGGACGAGGACCGAGCCCCAGTGGAGCACGTGCTGGGGAAGGAACGGGCGGGACGACGTTGGTCGAGTTGCCGTAGCGCTTCTCGACGACACCCTGGAGGATGATGAGCAGGCCGAGGGTGGCGATCACCCGCGTCAGCGGCGACGACTTGGTCATGTGGCGAAGGATCACCACCTGGAAGAGCAGACCGATGAGCGCCGCGGCACAGCACTGCGGCGACGGCCGAGACGGTCGAAACCCCACCCCTGCTTGGCCTCGAACTCCTGGTAGCAGAGGTAGGCGGCCGTCATCGACACGGCGCCCTGGGCGAAGTTGACGATGCCCGAGCCCCGATAGACGAGGATCGCCCCCTGGGCGAGCAGGGTGAACGCCGCGCCGGCCCCGAGGCCGAGGATGCAGAACTGGAGGAACTGCGTCACAGCCTCAATGCCCTTCCTTCACCTGGGTCCCGGACCGATCGACGTCCGCAGGCGCAACTCCCGCGGATCGTCGACCGGTCTCAGTCGAGGTCAATGATGGCTCAGGCGCCGGTCGTCGGTCGTCGTGCCGGGCAGGCCGGCGAAGGTGTTGAACACATCCGTCGGGCTCGTCGAGGTGCTCGGACCCGTCATAGGTGATGCTGTACATCCACGGGTT
This sequence comes from uncultured Microthrixaceae bacterium, assembly GCA_963726905.1. Classification (GTDB taxonomy): domain Bacteria; phylum Actinomycetota; class Acidimicrobiia; order Acidimicrobiales; family Acidimicrobilacustridaceae; genus UBA4742. The sequence goes on along the minus strand of CAVSDZ010000004.1, from coordinate 396,425 downwards.
CGAGACGTTGGCGAAGATCGAGCTGAAGCTGCCGGCCGACACGTAGGCCGACGGGGTCCACGGCTTGATGATGCCGTTCATCGGGATGTCCTTGGCCGCCTTGAAGGCGGCCAGCACCGTGGCCGCGTCGTCGGGTCGCCCGACTGGGTCTTCATGACCTCGGCGAACGCGTGCACCGTCAGCCAGCTCCCCAGCGAAACGCGACGTCAGGGTGTTGACGCTGGCCCCCTTCATGTAGGTGGTCAGCTGGTCGAGCGGCTCCTGCATGCCCGGGAAGTTGGCGGTGTCGTCGATGCCCGGCGTCCACCAGGCGAAGAGGGCCTTGGTGGCGAAGTCGCCGAGCTGCTTGAGCTGGTCGAGCGAGAAGCCGGCGATGCCGGTCGACGAGCTCGAGCTTCGGGTTCAGCTGGTTGATGGTCTGGGCGACCTGGACGATCTGGGCGTTGCCCAGGGCGACCACGACGCCCTCGGCGCCGTTCTGGGTGGCCTGGGTCACGTACTGGCTGTAGTCACCGGAGGCGGACGAGACGAGGACGTAGTTGACGACCTCGGCGCCCTGGGCCTGGGCGATCGGGTCGATCAGCAGGTGGGTCTGCTGCGACTGGGGGCTGTCGGGGATCATGATCGAGATCTTCTTGTCCCCCTTGTTGATCAGCGCGGTCCATGAGGCCGATGAGGCTGAAGACGCCGCCGCCGGTCAAGTCGAAGTTGTTCATGGCCTGGTACTCGCTGGGGTCGGCCTCGGTGATCCCGATGCGGGGGATGCCGGCGTCGGTGAAGATCTTCTGCGTCTGGATGGAGCTGTAGAACGTGCCGTCGGCCAACGTGGCCACGACGTGGTCGCTCACCATCTGCTGGGCGCACTCGACCTCGGTGCCCGGGTCGCCCTTCGAGTCGCACTGCTTGAGCTTCAGGGGATGGCCGTTGATGCCCCCGGAGTCGTTCAGCGCGTCGATCGACGCGCCAGGGAGGCACCGGCCTCAGGGGTCGCCGTGACGGGGCCGGTGAGGCCGGCGATCTGACCCACCACGATCGGCGTTCCCGTGGCCGTGTTGATCGTGCCTGTCGACCCGGTGGACCGAGTTCGATTTCGACGAGCTGCAGGCGGCGGCGAGCAGGACGATCGCGACCAGGCCGGCGACGACCTGGAGTGACTTACGAGACAATGTTCCCCCCGGGGATGGTTGGTCTCTCAACGATGCGACGGGCGTTGTCGCCCGCCCTCCTCGGCGTGGTCAGGTCTCCCTGACCGGCCCACCATTGGAGAAGAGTGGGTTGCGCAACACTTGGATAACGCTATTCTCCTCAGTCAACAACGTCAATGTCGAATAGTGGGCGACGGCCTGAGCGAGGCTCTGGCCCATTTCCCCCGTGGGCCAGCCAAGATGGTGGCGGGGTGCTGTCCGGCGACACCCGCCACCACCTCAGCCGAGTGACCGAATCGAGGGGCCGAGCGAGCCATGCTGTTGGAACTGAGCTCAGACCAGGAGTTCTTCCGTGACACCACGGCGCGCTTCCTGCGCGACCAGGCGCCCGTCGCCGAGCTGCGGCGGCTCCGCGATGACCCGGCCGGCTTCGAAGCCGACTTCTGGCGTCGTGGCGCCGAGCTGGGCTTCACCTCCCTGCTCGTCTCCGAGGCCCACGGTGGCGGCTCGATCAGCGGTGACGGGGTCGTGGACCTTGCGCTGGTGGCCCATGAGTTCGGGCACCACGCCGCGCCGGGGCCCCTGGTGCCCACGAACCTGGTGGCCGCGGCCCTGAGCGACACCGACCACCAGCCCGGCGAGCGCCTGCTCGCCGGCCTGCTCGCGGGGACCTCGGTGGCGTCGTGGTGCTACGGCGAGCCCCGACCACACGACGCGCTCGGCGACACGGCGGTCGAGATCCGGACCGAGGGCTCCGAGGTCATCGTCCGGGGGGTGAAGCGACCGGTCGAGTCGGCGAACCGGGCGAGTCACCTCCTCGTCACCGGTCGGACGGACGGAGGGCTCTCCCAGGTGCTCGTGCCCACCGACGCTCCGGGCATCTCGATCGCACCGATGCGCACGGTCGACCTCACCCGCCGGTTCTCCACGGTCACGTTCGACGACGTACGCGTGCCGGTCGACGCCGTGGTGGGCGAGGTCGGGGGAGCTGCCGGCCAGATCCGACGACAGCTCCAGCTCGCCCTCGTGATGGCCACGTCGGAGTCCGTCGGTGCCATGCAGGCCGGGTTCGACATGACGCTCGAGTGGGCGTTCGATCGCTACTCGTTCGGGCGGCCCCTCGCCTCGTACCAGGAGCTCAAGCATCGCTTCGCCGACATGAAGACGTGGCTCGAGGCGGGCCACGCCATCAGCGACGCAGCCGCCGCCGCGGTCGGCGCCCGATCGCCGGAGGCCGACGAGCTGGTCAGTGCGGCCAAGGCGTTCGTCGGCCAGTACGGCGCCGAGCTGATGCAGGACTGCGTGCAGATCCACGGCGGCATCGGGCTGACCTTCGAGCACGACCTCCATCTCTTCCTGCGTCGCCAGACGGTCGACCGGGTCCTGTACGGCACCCCCGCCGAGCATCGCCAGCGCCTGGCCGCCCTCGTCCAGAGCAAGGACGCGGCATGACCGCCGATGTCGAGCCCGAGATGGAGAGCGTCGACGGCTTCCGCCAGCGGGCGCGCGCCTGGATCCGCGCCCACCTCGAGCAGGTGGGACCGGGCCAGGCGAACGAGGGCGTGCTCCGCAACGACCACAACGACGAGGAGGAGCTCGCCCAGGTCGAGCGCGACCGCCAGGTGCAGCGCATGCTGTTCGACGCCGGCCTGGCCGGCATCTGCATCCCGACGGCCTATGGCGGTCAGGGCCTCACCCGCGCCCACCAGCAGGCGCTGAACGAGGAGCTCATCGGCTACGAGCACTCGTCCCGGTTCCAGGCCCCGACGATCTCGCCCTGCGCCGCGGTGCTGCTGGACTTCGGCACCGAGGAGCAGAAGCTGCGCCACATCCCCGCCATCCTCAAGGGCGAGGAGCTGTGGATGCAGTTCCTGTCCGAGCCCAGTGGCGGATCGGACGTGGCCGGCGCCCTCACCACGGCCGTCCGCGACGGCGACGAGTGGGTGCTGAACGGATCGAAGGTCTGGACCACCGGCGCCTGGTGGTCGGACTGGGGGCTCTGCCTGGCCCGGACGAACTGGGACGTGCCCAAGCACCGCGGCCTGTCGGTCTTCATGCTCCCGATCCACCAGCCCAACATCGAGGTCCACCGGATCGAGATGCTCAACGGCTCCAAGGAGTTCTGCCAGGAGTTCATGACCGACGTGCGGGTACCGGACACCGACCGCATCGGTGACGTCGACGACGGCTGGACGGTGGGCATCCGCTGGATGTTCCACGAGCGGATGCTCCACAACTCGCCGTACGTCACCGTTCCGGCCGACCATGCCCACTCGGGCTTCGGCATCGAGTCGGTGGTCCAGGCGGCCCGCACCAGCGGACACCTCGACGACCCTCGGATCCGCGACCTGCTCGGTGAGGCGCGCATGCTGAACCTCGTGGCCGAGGAGCTCCGACGGCGGGTCGGCCAGGGGCTCGCCTCCGGGGCCATGTCGGACCAGTCGGCGGCCATCGGCCGCCTGATCTCCGCCGTCGTCTCGAACCGGACGACCTCGATCATGTTCGAGATCGCCGGGGCCGACGGCGGGGCGTGGACCGACGACGACGGCGCTCTCGCCGACATCGGGAACGACTACCTGATGCGCCAGGTGTCGTGCATCGGGGGCGGCACCACCGAGATGGCCCGCAACGTGATCAGCGAGCGGGTGCTGGGCATGCCCCGCGAGCGCACCCTCGACCGCGAGGTGGCGTTCCGCGACGTCCCGCGCGGCCCGACGTCGTCGTGATCGAGCCGTCGAACATCGAACCCAAGGCCGGCGGACCGCGCCCGGCCGAGATCATCGGAGGTCGCACGTGACGGCAATCCTGCAGGGCGTCCGCATCCTCGAGGTGGCGGAGCACACCTTCGTGCCGGCCGCCTCCGCGCTGTTGTCGGACTGGGGCGCAGAGGTCATCAAGATCGAGCACGTCGAGCGCGGTGACGCCATGCGCGGCCTGGCCTCGACCGGTCTCAACGTCGTACCCAACGACGTCCACGCCCTGCTGGAGCACTCGAACCGGGGCAAGAAGAGCCTCGCCCTCGATCTGACCTCACCCGACGGGCTGGACATCCTCTACCAGCTCGCCGCCACCTCCGACGTGTTCCTCACCAACAAGCTGCCGAGCGTCCGCGAGAAGCTGCACATCGACGTCGACACCATCCGGGCCCACCACCCGTCGATCATCTACGTGCGGGGCACCGGTCAGGGCGAACGGGGCCCGGACGCCGACAAGGGCTCCTACGACTCGCTCGCCTTCTGGGCCCGCTCCGGCGTCGCCGTCGGCGCCCAGCGCCCGGAGTACGACCTGGTCCCCATCCCTCCGGCCCCCGGGTTCGGTGACTCGATCGGGGCCATGACCATCGCCGGCGGGATCATGGGGGCGCTCTTCCACCGGGAGCGGACCGGCGAGGCCACCACCGTCGACGTCTCGCTGCTCGGTACCGGGTTGTGGGCGATGGGCCAGGCCCTGGCCCTGTCCCTCGTGCTCGACCGGCCGTGGAAGCCTCCCGCCGCCGATGCGCATGGGCGCGAACCCCCTGTCGCGGACCTACGTCACCAAGGACGGCCGCGTGCTCTGGTTCACCTGCCTGCAGGCGGCCCGGTACTGGCCTCCCCTGTGCGAGGCGGTCGGCCGGCCGGAGCTGATCACCGACCCTCGCTTTGCCGACCACGCGTCGCTCATGGCCAACAACCTGGCGGCCAGCGAGATCCTGGAAGAGGTCTTCGCCGGCGCCACCCTCGAGGAGTGGCGTGGGCGCCTCGAGTCCTTCGTCGGCCAGTGGGCCGTGGTCCAGGACACGCTCGAGGCCGCGGTCGACCCGCAGACCTTGGCCAACGGCTACGTGCAGGACTGCGAGACGGCGGCGGGCGTGCCGTTCAAGCTGGCCGCCGCCCCGGTGCAGTTCGACGGGCACCCCGCCCCACCCCATCGAGCCCCCGAGCTCAACGAGCACGGCGACGACATCCTGGCCGAGCTCGGCTTCGACTGGGATGCCATCGTGGACCTGAAGGTCCGCGGTGTCGTCGCCTGACACCCCACCACCACCACGACCACAACAAACTCCCAGGAGAAGATCGACATGACCCAGTTCGATGCATTTCGCTACGACGGCAAGCGGGCCGTGGTGGTCGGCGGAGCGACCGGCATGGGGGCGGCGGCCGCCGAGCTGCTCCAGTCCGCCGGCGCCGACGTGGTGGTGATGGACTTCGCCGAGGTCTCACTGCCCGGCGCCCAGGCCATCCACGTGAACCTGGCCGAGCGCGAGTCGATCGACGCCGCCGTCGACCAGTGCGGCGGCCCCGTGGATGCGCTCCTGTCCTGCGCCGGGGTCGCCGACGGCACGCCCGGCATCGAGAAGATCAACTTCATCGGCCACCGCCACCTGATCGATCGCCTCCTGGCCGACGACGTCCTGGGCCGGGGCTCGGCCATCGGCTTCATCTCCTCGGCCGCCGGGCTGGGGTGGGAGGCCAACCTGCCGCGCATCAAGGAGTACCTCGCCACCCCCGACTTCGACAGCGCGGTGGAGTGGATCGCCGTGAACGGCGGCGCTGACTACCTGTCGACCAAGCAGGCGGTCTGCGCCTACGTCGCCTGCCAGGCCTTCCCGCTCATGAAGCGAGGCATCCGCATCAACGCCATCTGCCCCGGCCCGACGGACACGCCCCTCGCCCAGGCCAACAAGGAGATGTGGCTCGGGTTCGGCGCCGACTACCGCGACGAGGTGGGCGTGGACGCGTCGAGCCCGCTCGAGCAGGCCTACCCGCTCGTGTACCTGTGCAGCGACGCGGCGAAGGCGATCAGCGGTGTCACCCTCATCACCGACATGGGGTACTTCGCCGCCGGTGTCACCGAGGAGTTCCCGGCGGCGACGCCGGCCGTCAACTTCCTGCTCGGTCGGTTCTGACCCCTCGGTCGGGACCGGTTCAGAGGCACGCCCGCTCGAACAGGCGGAGGTGCTCCCAGGCCAGATCGGGGGGAATGCCCCCGACCATGGGGTGCAGCTGGGCCATGCCCAGATCGCCGGCGACCGCCATCTCGGCCGCGTACTCGTCCGGTCGGAGGATCCGGTACCGCCCCGACGCCCGCACCTCCTCCACGTCGGCCATGGGCGTGAACGGGCTGTGCACCTTGGCCGCCACCCGCCACGCGCCATAGGCGTTCGTCTCGTACAGGAAGTAGGGCCCGAGGACATCCCACGCCGCCTCCGGGTTCTCGGCCAGGACGACCGTCCGGGCCTCGCCGGGGGTGTTCGGGCCGGGATCGGGTTGGCCGAGCGCCAGGCACTCGTCCCGGTAGAACGGCCACCACTGCGGTTCCGACGGGATGAACCCGTCGCCGATGCGGGCCGCCCGGCGCGCCGCGGCCTCACTGCTGCCTCCGAGCAGGAGGCGGGGACCGCCCGGCTGCGCCGGGGTGGGCGTGACCCGCACGGTGCGGCCCCGGAACTCGAACGGCGCACCGGTCCAGGCCTGGCGCAGGACGGTCACCATCTCCCGCATCCGCGCCGGGCGTTCCGAGGGATCGACCCCGAACATCTCGAACTCGTCGAGGACGTACCCGCCGGCGAGGGTGACGCTGAGGCGGCCCCGGCTGAGCTGGTCGACCACGGCGACGTCCTCGGCCAGCCGCAGCGGATCGTGGAACGGTGCGATCAGCGCGTTGATGCTGATGACCGCGTTCGACGTGCGGGCCGCGATGGCGCCGGCCATCACCAGCGCACTGGGTAGGTAGCCGTCGTCGACGCCGTGGTGCTCGGACACGTTGACATAGAGGGCCCCGTGCCGGTCGGCCCACTCGGCCATGTCCAACATGGCGGCGTAGCGGTCGGCCAGGTCGACCCCGGCGAAGGCGGGGTTGCGCAGATCGAATCGGATACCGAACAACATCGACGCACCTCGGCAGGGTCGGTCGGGCGGTGGTTCAGGCGTAGCGGGCCGCGAGCTCGTCGCGCAGCACCCGGCGCAGGAGCTTGCCCGTCTCGTTGAAGGGCAGCTCCTCGCGGATGTCGATGCGCTCCGGTGTCCTGGTCGAGCGCAGACGAGAGCTGACGAACCCGCGCAGGTCCTCCTCGTCGAGCTCCGCCCCCTCGTCGGGCACGACCGCGGCCACGACCTTCTCGCCCCACTCGGTGTCCGGGATGCCGACCACCGCCGCCGCCGCCACCCCCGGATGCTCGAGGAGCACGCTCTCGATCTCTCCGGGGGACAGGTTCTCGCCGCCCCGGACGATGACGTCGTCGAGTCGGCCGTGCACATAGAGGAACCCGGCCTCGTCGACGTGGCCGGCGTCGCGGGTGTGGAACCAGCCCTCGTCGCCCGGATCGTCGCGGCCGAGGTACTGCCCGGACACCTGCTCGCCGCGGACCCAGATCTCGCCCCGCTCACCGGGGTCGACGGGTGCCCCACCGGCATCGCGGATCGACACCTCGACGCTCGGCAGCGGCTGGCCCACCGAGGCGAGGCGGCCGCGCACGGCCGAGTCGCCGCTGGCGAAGGCGACTCGGTGCTCGTCGGGACCGAGCAGGGCGATCGTGCTCGACGTCTCGGTCAGGCCGTAGGCGTTCACGAACCCGACGTTCGGGAGCAGTGCCATCGCCCGCTCGATCACCGGCGTCGGCATGGGGCCGCCCCCGTACGACAGGGCGCGCAGCGACGGAAGTCCTGCTCCGTCCCCGGCGATCACGTCGAGGATCCGGCTCAGCATCGTGGGGACGACCATGGCGTGGGTCACCTGCTCCGACCGCACCACGTCCACCCAGGTCTGGGGGTCGAACGTCTCGATCTGGACGACGCGTCGGCCGCTGTAGGTCGACGACAGCACGGAGCTGATCCCGGCGATGTGGTACGGGGGCACGCTGACGATCACCGCCTCGTCCTCGTCGGCGCCGGCGAACTCGACGGTCGAGAGGATGTAGGAGGCCAGGTTGCGGTGCCGCAGCACCGCGGCCTTCGGCTCGCCGGTCGTGCCGCTGGTGTAGAGGAGGACGGCGACGGCCTCGGGATCGCCGGCGTCGAGATCGGCCAGCGGGACCTCGGGGTCACGGGTCAGGTCGAGGAACTCCGTGCGAGGGAGCAGCTCGATCCCGTCGATGGTGCCCAGGCGCTCGGCGACGCCGTCGCCCACGATGACGGTGGCGGGCGCCGTCCGCCGGACGAGGTCGCGCAGCTGGCCGTCGGCCAGCCGGTAGTTGATGGGCACGAATGCCTTGTTGGCCAGGGCGCAGCCGAACAGCGCGACCGGCACCGCCTCGGAGTTCAGGTCCACCAGGGCGACCCGGTCACCCGGCCGCCCGGCGAAGAAGGTGCCGGCCCGGCGGGCACGGGCCGCCAGCTCGTCCATGGTGACCCCGTTGCCACGGGACCCGAGCGCCGTCCGCTCGCCCATGCCGTCAGCGGCCATCTGCAACAGCAGGGCGAGGTGCACGCTCAGTCCTCTAGTCCGACGACGGCAGCGGCTTGGCGCCCTTGATCGTCATGGCCTCGTCGCCGATGGCGAGCGACGACGTGCCGGCCTTGGTGCACAACAGCTCGAGCTCACCCGACTCGTCCGTGTAGCGCTTGCCGATCAGCAGGCCCGCGTCGGAGCCGGGCTGCACCTCGAGGCCGGCCGGTCCTTCTTCGCCCAGCGGAACCATGGGATGACCGCCGCAGCGCAGATCGACGGGACCGGCCGGGGCCTTGACGACGATGACCTCGCCCTCGCACACCGCCGAGCGGAGCCTTCCTCCTGGCTTGAGCTCGACTCCCAATGCCCGTTCCTCCTCGTGGCCCCCGCCGAACGTTCCGTCGGGTCAGGATGGCACGACTGAGCGGTGGGCGCCAAAGTCCCGTTCTTGTCTGAGGATCAATGACCTTTCCCAACGGCGGTACACAGGATCTGCGGACCGCCGGCGTCGGCCGGCCGCGCCGGACGACACGATCACCTATGTTGCGGTGATGCGATTCGGACTCGATGTGGCGCAGCAGCGGGTGTCGTGGGACGAGCTCGTCAGCCGCGTGCAGTTCGCCGAGGAGCTCGGCTTCGACGGCGCCTGGGGCTTCGACCACTTCCAGCCCATGTACGGCGAGGGGCCGGGCGAGACCTTCGAGGGCATGACGACGCTGGCCGCGCTCGCCGGCGTGACGTCGCGCATCCGGCTCGGGCTGCTCGTGACCGGGGTGACCTACCGGCACCCGTCGGTGTTCGCGGCCCAGGCCATGACCATCGACCACGCCTCCCACGGCCGGCTCGAGCTGTCGCTCGGCGCGGCGTGGTTCGACAAGGAGCACCTCGAGCTCGGCATCCCGTTCCCGTCGACGCCCGAGCGCTTCGACCTGCTCGAGGACGCGCTCGAGATCGTGACCCGGCTGTTCACCGGCGAGGTCGTGTCCTACGAGGGCCGCGTCGTGTCGTTGCACGACGCACGGCTCCGCCCGTTGCCCGTGCAGCAACCGCACCCGCCGATCTGGATCGGCGGCACCGGCCCGCGCCGCACGCTCCCGCTCGTCGCCCGCTACGCCGATGTCTGGCACGCCTGGGGGACCCCGAACTCGTTGCGGGAGGCGAACGCCCGGATCGACGAGCTGGCCGGCGAAGCGGGACGCGCCGCCGGCGTCGATCATGCGGGCGAGCTCGCTGTCGCTCGACGACCTCGAGACCGCGGCGCAAGCACGCGGCGAAGTGGCGGGACGCCGGCTACGGCTACCTCGTCTGCGGCTGGCCGGACGCCGGTCGGGCCCAGGTCGAACGGTTCGTCCGCGAGGTCCTCCCGGAGCTCACGACCTGACGCTCGCTAGGGCACGAACGTCGCCGAACGATGGTGGAAGCGCCAGGTGCCGTCGTCGTGATGGAGCAGGTCGCGGTATCGACCGACCAGCTCGATGGCCCAGCCCGAATCGCCCTTGAGGAGCAGGATCACGTCGCTGACGGCGGTGGCCTCCCGCTCGTCCCACTCGGTCACGTGGGTGTTCACGACGACGTGGCGCTGCGGCCGTACCGGCGCCCACCCGAGGTAGGCCCGGCGGAGCGCGTCGTGGCCCTGGAGGGTGGTCATGCCCGGCATCTCGAACTCGCCGTCGGGGCAGAAGGTGGCGACCACGTCGTCGGCTCGGCCGTCGTCCAGGGCGTGGGCGTAGGCGGCGAGGGCGGCGCGGACGCCGGCGACGACGTCCGCGTAGGTCGTCTCGGTGCCCACCGCCGTTGCCTCAGAACCCGAGGTCGACGATCGGCCGGTCGAACGGATACACGTTGACCGACTCCAGCGCCGGGAGGAGCTGCTGGTGCGACAGGCCGGCCAGGAAGCCGTCGACGGTCCGCTCGAAGTTCGAGATGTGTCCCTCGAGCCCGCTCGAGAGCCGCATGTACTCGAACCCCCGGGCGTGCAGGCCCCGCTGCTGGCGGGGCAGGTTCGAGAAGTCCTGGGCCGGGATCGGCGGCCAGCGGGGGTCGTCGCACTCCCATGGCTCGGGCGGCGGGGGCGTCTCCCGCTCCTCGCCGTCGTGGGTCCGGGTCAGCGACCAGATCTCCATCAGGGTCTCCTCCGGACCGAGCGGTCGGAAGCGGTAGGCGGAGGCGCTGCTGTACATCGGCAACACGAAGAAGTTGGGGAAGCCCTGGAAGAACTCGAGGTTCAGGCCTTGCGCCGTGAGCTCGTTGAGGTCGGGCATGTCCGCACCCCGGTCACGGTGCCATCGGGTGACCGCGTCGTTGAGCGTCCGGTTCCAGGTCGCCCTGCCGGCTTCGGCGTCGGCCGGGAGCTCGAGGTCGCGCAGACCCTCGGCGATGTCCACGTCGTTGGCGTGGACCATGCCGGCCATGCCCTCGTTCATGGTGCGGAGGTAGCGGATGTCGGCGTCGACGAAGGCGCGGGGGTCGAACCGTTCGCCGTCGCGCTGGCCGTACCGCGTGGGGATGACCAGCTGCGGATGCGTCTCGACGACGTGGTAGGCCTCGACGAACGCCTCGATGGCCAGCTTCCAGTTCACGGGCAGGCGGCAGGCGTACCACCACTCGGCCCGGAGCGACTCGACCTTCCAGCACGTCGAGGCTGGTGGCCAACGGCTCGAGGCACTCGCGCAGCGGCGGAGCGTCGGCGTCGAGGTTGATCCAGGCGCACCCGCCCCAGGTCTCGCACCGCACCGGCGTGAGGTCGAGGTCGCCGGCCTGCAGGTTGTGCTCGGCGAACGAGCGTCGCCGCGTGACCGCGGTGTTCGTGCCGTCGGGGCCGTAGCACCAGCCGTGGAACGGGCACGTGAAGCCGCTCTCGCACGTCCCGCGACCCGACGGCGACCTTGACGCCGCGATGGCGGCAGGCGTTCTGGAAGGCCGTGACCCCCAGGTCCTCGGTGCGCACCACGATGATCGACTGATCGAGGATCTCGTACTCGGCGAAGTCGTCGGGCTGCCGGGATCTCCTCGAGCCGGCAGGCCATCTGCCAGACCCGCGGCCAGAGCGCTCGGCCTCCATCTGGTAGAAGTCCGGGTCGAAGTAGCGCTCCTTGGGGACGCGGTCCGGGACCTCGATCGCATACGGCACCGAAAGGGCCGCCGACTTCCGATCCGACGATCGCCACTCGGGCCCCTCTTCCTTCTCGGACGTGCGCTCGGGGAACGTTATACTAACCGGTCGGTACAATTATTGGGCCGGAGGCTCATGCACCCCCCCGAACCCTTGGTCGAGCACATCCCCAGTCTGCCCGCGACGGACGTCGACGTGCTCGACGTGCTGGTGGTGGGGGCCGGCATCACCGGCATCTACCAGCTGTACCGCGCCCGTGAGGCCGGCTTCTCCGCGCTGCTGGTCGAGGCGGGGGGCGGCGTCGGTGGCACCTGGTACTGGAACCGCTACCCCGGGGCCCGATTCGACTCCGAGAGCTACACGTACGGCTACCTGTTCTCCCGGGAGCTGTTCGACGAATGGGAGTGGAACGAGCACTTCGCCGCCCAGCCCGAGACCGAGCGCTACCTCAACCACGTGGTCGACCGGTTCGACCTGCGCCGTCACATCCGCTTCGACGCCGGGGTCACCTCCGCCGTGTTCGACGAAGCTGCAGGGACGTGGACGGTCACGTTGGGCGACGGCTCCGCCATCCGGGCGCGGTTCCTGGTCGCCGCCACCGGCGTGCTGTCGGTGCCGTACACCCCCGACGTTCCCGGCCGTGAGGACTTCCGCGGCGAGGCCCACCACACGGGGCGCTGGCCGGCGGAGCCGGTCGACTTCGTCGGCCAAGCGCGTCGCCGTGATCGGCACCTCGTCGAGCGGCGTGCAGGTCGTCTCGGCCATCCTCGACGACGTCGATCGACCTCACCGTGTACCAGCGCACGGCCAACTGGTGCACACCGCTGAACAACACACCGATCTCCCCCGACGAGCAGCGTGAGCTGCGGGCCGACTTCGACGACCTGTGCGAGATCCTGAACACCTCGATCAGCGGCTTCGCCCACCCGGTGAACCCGCGCGCCGCCTTCGAGGACTCGCCGGCGGTCCGTGCAGGCCTTCTACGAGCGGATGTGGAACAGCCCCGGCTTCATGAAGCTCACCAGCAACTACGCCGACCTGCTGTTCAACGAGGCGGCCAACGACGAGTGGTGCGCGTTCATCGCCGGGAAGATCCGCGCCATCGTCGAGGACCCGGACACCGCCGAGCGGCTCATCCCCAGGGACCATCGCTTCGGTGAGAAGCGGCCGCCGTTCGTCGTCGGCTACTTCGAGGCGTTCAACGACCCGAAGGTGTCGCTCGTCGACCTGCGGGACACGCCGATCGTGCGGCTGACCGAGACCGGGATCGAGACGACCGACGGCGTGCGGGACTTCGACATCATCGTGTGGGCGACCGGCTTCGACTTCGGCACCGGCGCGCTGTTGCGCATGGGGATCCGGGGGCGCGGCGGCCTCGCCCTCGACGACCACTGGGCCGAGGGCCCCTCGACGTTCCTCGGTCTGCAGACCCGGGGCTTCCCCAACCTCTTCTTCCCCGGCGGGCCGCACGCCGCGGCGGGGAACAACCCGCGCTACAACGGCGACCAGGTCGACTTCCTCACCGACCTGCTGGTGCTACGCCCGCGAGCACGGCGACGACGTCATCGAGGTGACGCGCGGAGTCCGAGGAACGATGGACCCGGATGGTCGACAAGGGTGCGCAGCGCACCACGTTCGGGACCATCGGCCAGTACGTGGGCGGCAACATCCCGGGCAAGCCGAAGCGCTACCTGCTCAACACCGGCGGACGTCCCAAGCTCTTCGAGATCATCGCCGACGTCGTCGAGCACGACTACCAGGCGTTCGAGCTCTCGACGGCGCCCGCGTCGTTCCGGCGTCCCTCAGCATCGCCCTGACCGACACCACGGACGCCGGAACCGGGGATTCAGACGGTCGCCACGGGCGTGAGGGGCGAGCCGACGATGCCGGGGAGCCGCAGGGGAGGCGCCGTGAGCAGGAAGCGGCTGCGGTGGTGCTCCCGCAGCCAGGACGCCAGCTCGTGCAGGTACCACAGCTCGCCCAGGGGGACGCCGAGCTTGAACAGGCACAGGTGGTGGATGGGGAGGAACGAGTGGCGGCTCGGGTCGCGGTCCTTGCCCAGCAGCCCCTCGACGGCGTAGTTGTCCGCCACCAGCGCGGAGATCTGCGACTCGGCGATCCAGTCGAGCAGCGATTCGTCCCGAGCGTCGAGGTAGGTGCACGTGGTGAACACCTGCCGGGGGTCGGGCTGGCCGCCCCATTCGAGCAGCCGGGTGGCGAAGCCGGTGTGGAGCAGGAGCATGTCGCCCGGCTCCACGACGACCTCGTCGGCCGCCATGATCTCCTTCAGCGTCGCCAGATCGACGCCGCGCCACTCGTGGCCGAGGTGGTGGGCCAGGTCGACGAGGACCCCTCGCCCCTGCACCCCGTGGGCGGCCATGTGCTCCAACCCGAGGTGACGGGCGAAGCAGCGGTGGTGCCCACCATCGCCGGCGGCGTCGTCGGTGGGCCCGACGAGGTCGGTGCCGGCGCGGTAGCCGTTGTAGTAGACGGCCTCGTCCGTCCCGTCCCCGTCGGCGTCGAACTCGGCGCCGACATGGGCCAGCGAGTCCCACTGCGTCGAGTACTGCAACGAGAGGGTGACCGTGTCGTCGGCCCACACGTCCACGTACTTGGGGTCCCCGAAGTCCTTCATCTCGCTCATGCGGATGTTGTAGAAGACGGCGGGCACACCCTCCATGTCCTCGGTGGGGGCGAGGACGGGCGGGTGCCGGCGCTGGTTCAACACGGTGCCGCCGGGGTAGTCGAGGGGCAGGCTCAGACTGAAGCTGATCCCCGCCTCGACCTCACGCACGCCCTCGAGGACCTTGTCGGCCGTCAGCAGGTTGATGCGGCCGAGCTCGTCGTCGTCACCCCAGTCGCCCCAGGTCGAGCCGGGCGGGCGCTGTCTCCACCGCTTCGTCACCGTGTCCCCCTCACCGTCGCCGGGGCCATGGCCCGGGCCGTTGCGTGTACCGACCGGTTGGTCTAGCTTAGACGACGGAAATGGGGTTCGCGTAGTGCGCGAAGGCCACTCCCGTTCGCTACCGAAGGTCGAGTCCAGTGCAGGAGTCGTCATCATGACCGACACCGACTTCATCGTCTCCGCCGATGGGCACCTCCTCGAACCGATCGACCTGTTCAGGACCCGCCTGCCCGAGCACCTGCGAGACCTGGCGGTGTGGGAGGAGGAGTTCGAGATCGAGCCCCTCGTGCCGGGCGGCGCCCGGGTGTTCCGCAAGCTGCACACGCCCGGATTCGAGGGTTGGACCGTCTCGCGCTACCGCCAGACGAGCGGGCGGACGCCCGAGGGCGATCCCGACATCATCCTGGAGGACATGGACGCCGATGGTGTCGACGCGCAGGTGCTCCACCCGAACCTGTCGCAGTTCGGCCTCTACACCGACAACCACGAACTGTCGATGGCCCACGCCCGCGTCTACAACGACTACGTGATCGAGCGGTTCACGCCGTACTTCCACCGACTGGCCCCGACCGCGCCCATCCCTCTCACCGACATCGACGATGCGGTCGCCGAGATCGAACGGGTGGCGGCGGGAGGGTTCCGGGCGGTGCTCCTGCCCGCCACCGCGCCGAGGCCGTACTACCTGCGCGACTACGACCCGGTGTGGGCGGCCATCCAGGCCACCGGGATGAGCGTGTTCGTGCACACCCAGACGGGTGGCATCAAGGTCAACGATCCCGAGGCGCTCACGCTGAAGATCATGATGGAGAACGCCCAGCAGGTGAACCAGCCCATGACCGAGAAGGCCGCGGCCAAGCGGATGGTCACCCAGGCCGTCATGCAGCCCATCGTCCCGCAGCAGCTCATCTGCCAGCTCATCGGGGGCGGCGTGCCCGAGCGCTTCCCGGACCTGCACTTCTCCATGATCGAGTTCAACGCCTACTGGCTCTCGTCCCTCGTCGGTTCCATGGACAAGTGCTGGGTCACCGGCATCGGCCAGGACGCCGACTGGTGGATCGGGGTGTGGGACGACACCCGCCCCGACGACGACCAGCCGGGCATGGCCCAGCTGTTCCGCCTCAACGAGAAGTGGCCGTATCCGCTCATGCCGAGCGAGTACGTCAAGCGCCAGTTCCACGTCTCGTTCCAGGACGACCCCGTGGCCGTCGCCTGCCGGCACATCACCGGGCTGTCCACCATCGTGTGGGGCAACGACTACCCGCATGCCGAGGGCACCTTCCGCGGCAGCCAGGAGCTGCTGGCCAAGCTCATGGCCGGCGTCCCCGACGATGAGCGCAAGGCCATGGTCGGCGGCACCCTCGGCGAACTCCTGGGATTCCAGGCACCGGTGCCGGCCTGAGCGAGCTCCGCTTCGAAGGGCGCGTCGCCGTCGTCACCGGCGCCGGCCGCGGCATCGGCCGGGCCTACGCGCACCTCTTGGCGGACCTGGGGGCCCGCGTCGTCGTCAACGACCTGGGCGGCTCGATCGACGGCGTCGGCGCCGACGCCGCGCCGGCCGCCACCGTCGCCGCGGAGATCGTCGCCGCCGGCGGGTCCGCCGCCGCCGACGGCAACGACGTGGCCACGGTGGCCGGCGGCCAGGCGCTGGTCGAGGCGGCGGTCGAGCGCTTCGGTCGGGTGGACGTGCTGATCAACAACGCAGGGATCATCCGCTGGGCCGGCATGCCCGACGTCGACGCGGACAACCTGGCCAGCCACCTGGCGGTGCACGTTCACGGCTCGTTCAACACGACGCGAGCGGCGTGGCCGCACATGGTCGACCAGGGCTACGGCCGGATCGTGATGACGACGTCGAGCGGGGTGCTCGGACTCCCCCAGAACACCTCCTACGCCACCGCCAAGGGAGGTGTCATCGGGCTGGCCCGCAGCCTGGCCACGGCGGGCGCGAGGCACGGCATCAAGGTCAACCTCATCGCGCCGGCGGCGACGACGCGGATGGCCGGGGACGGTGGCGGGGCTCCGCCGATGGCGCCCGAGCTGGTGGCGCCGATGGTGGCGTACCTGGCCCACGAGGACTGCCCGGTCAGCGGTGAGATCTACGCCGCCGGCGCCGGCCGCTTCGCCCGCCTCTTCATCGCCTCCACCGAGGGGTACGTCCACCCGGGCCCGGCGCCGACGGTCGACGACGTCGCCCGGAACTGGGCGACCATCAACGACGAGACCGGCTACGACGTCCCGGCCGACCTCATGGCCTGGTCGAAGTCGTTCCTGGCCCATCTGCCCCCGGACGGGACCTAGCCGGCCCGCGACCGGCGACCCGGCCCCGGCGGCATCCTCACCCGTGAGGTCAGCAGCCCAGCTCGCGGGCGATGACCAGGTGCTGGATCTCGTTGGTGCCCTCGCCGATCTCGAGCACCTTGGCGTCGCAGTAGAAGCGGGCCACCGGGGTCTCGAGCATGTAGCCCACGCCTCCGTGGATCTGGACGGCCTCCGACGCGGCCGACACCGCCAGGCGGCTGGCCTTCAGCTTGGCCATCGACGCCTCCTTCAGGAAGGGCTGGCCGGTGTCGCGCAGGTAGGCGGCCCGGTAGGTGAGCCAGCGGGCCGCCTCCAGCTCGGTGGCGATGTCCGCCAGCTTGAACTGCACCGCCTGGAACTTCGAGATCGGCTGGCCGAACTGCACGCGCTGGCGGGCGTAGTCGGTGGCCAGGTCGAGCACGGCTTGCGTCAGGCTCAGCGACAAGGCGGCGATCGAGATGCGCCCGACTTCGAGGGTGCCCAGGAACTGGCCGAGCCCGAGGTCCGGGTCGCCGACGAGGTGCTCCTCGGGCACCCAGACGTCGTCGAAGTACAGCTCACGGGTGTCGAGCCCCCGCCAGCCGATGCCCTGCATCTTCGAGCCCATGGTGAACCCGGGGGTGTCCTTCTCGACCACCAGGGTGGCGAAGCTCTGCCGCCCCCGTCGGCCGGCGCTCTCCGTCGACGGCTCGGTGCGGGCCAGGAGCGTGACGCCGAAGGACATGTCGGTGCCGGCATTGGAGATGAACGTCTTGCGCCCGTTGATCAGCCAGCCGCCGTCACGCCGCTCGGCTCGGGTGGTGATCCCCCGGGCGTCCGAGCCGGCATCGGGCTCGGTGAGCCCGAACGCGCCGAGCGCCCGGCCCTCGGCCAGCGGTCGGAGCCACCGCTCCCGCTGCCCGTCGTCGCCGAACATGAGCAGCGGCAACGACCCGATCGTCACGTGGGCCTGCCACGCGGCCGCCACCGACTGGTCCGCCAGCCCGATCTGCTCCATGGCCGCCACGAAGCCGACCGTCGACATGGCGATGCCGCCCCACTCCTCGGGGACGAGCATGCCGAGCAGCCCCAGCTCGCCCATCTCACGGAGCAGGTCGGTCGGGCAGCGACCCTCCTCCCACGCCGCCGGGGCCCGCGGCGCGATCTCCTTCTGGGCGAAGTCGCGGCAGAGCGCGACCAGCTCCTGTTCCGATTCGGTGAGCGAGAAGTCCATGCGCGGAGCCTATTGGACCGACCGGTACAAGCGTCGTACGATGCCTCGATGGCGTCCGATCGAACCCCGCCCACGTTCCCGACGTTCACCGACGTCGACGAGGAGCGCCGGCACCGCAAACAACGGCTGGCCGCCGCCTTCCGGCTCTTCGGCCGCCTCGGCTTCGACGAGGGGACGGCCGGGCACATCACCGCCCGCGATCCCGAGCTGCTCGACCACTTCTGGGTCAACCCCCTCGGCATGAACTTCAAGCAGATCCGGGTGAAGGACCTGCTGCTCGTCAACGCGCAGGGCGAGGTCGTCGAGGGCACCTGGCCGGTGAACACCGCGGCGTTCGTGATCCACTCGCAGATCCACGCCGCCCGCCCGGACGTGGTGTCCGCCGCGCACGCCCATTCGGTGCACGGCCGGGCCTGGTCGATGCTGCACCGCCGCGTCGATCCGCTCAGCCAGGACGCGTGCGCGTTCTACGGCGACCACGTGGTGTTCGACGACTACACCGGGGCCGTGCTCGACCCGGAGGAGGGCAAGCGCATCGCCCACGCTCTCGGCGACGCCAAGGCGGCCATCCTGGCCAACCACGGGCTGCTGACGGTGGGCCAGACGGTCGACGCAGCGGCCTGGTGGTTCATCACGATGGAGCGCACGTGCCAGGCCCAGCTGCTGGCCGAGGCGGCGGGTACGCCGGTGCTCATCGACCCGGAGGTGGCCGAGAAGACCGCCGGGCAGACCGGCTCGCCCCGCACCGGATGGCGGCAGTTCCAGCCCCTCTACGACTGGATCGTCGCCGAGCATCCCGACCTGCTCGACGAGTGACCGGAACCCCGCGACCGGCCGGTCGGCGGGGGAGGTGGTACGGCTAGATGGCGGCGAGGTGGCGGAGGGCCGCGACGATGTCCTCCCGGTCGGGGAGCCAGGCCCGTTCGAGATCGGGGGCATATGGCGGGGGCGTGGCGGCCGCACCGATGCGTTGGATGGGGGCGTCCAGGTCCCAGAAGCCCTCGCGGGCGACGGTGGCGGCGATCTCGGCCCCGATCCCGAACGGGATGGCGGCCTCGTGAGCGATCAGGAGTCGATTCGTCTTGTGCACCGAGTCGAGGATCGAGGCCATGTCGAGCGGCGCCACGGTGCGCAGGTCGATCACCTCGACCGAGATGCCCTCCGCCGCGACCTGCTCGGCGGCGGCGAGCGCTTCGTGGACCATCCGTGAGACCGACACGACCGTGATGTCGCTGCCGGCCCGCACCACGGCCGACGTGCCGATGGGGACGAGGTGACCGGGTGGCGGCTGGGGCCCCTTCATGCCGTAGAGCAGCCGGTTCTCGATGAAGACCACGGGGTTGGGGTCCTGGATGGCGGCGCGCAGCAGACCGTAGGTGTCGGCCGGGGTGGAGGGCATGACGACGGTGAGGCCGGGGATGTGCGCCAGGAGCACCTCCAGGCTCTGGGAGTGCTGGCTGCCCGAGGACCGACCGGCGCCGAACTGAGTCCGCACGGTCAGGGCCATCTGGGCGGCGCCGCCGGTCATGAAGGGCAGCTTGGCCGCCTGGTTGAGCAGTTGGTCGAGGCAGACGCCGACGAAGTCGAGGTACATCAGCTCGACGACCGGGTGCATGCCCGCCATCGCCGAGCCGACGCCCACCCCCATGATGGCGGTCTCGGAGATCGGCGTGTCCCGGACGCGATCACCGAACTGCTCGTGGAGCCCCCGCGTGAGGCCGAAGACGTTGCCGCCGGCTCCGACATCGATGCCGGCCACGAACACCCGCTCGTCGGTGGCGAGCTCGGCTTCGAGGGCGTCATGGATGGCGTCCATGACGCGGAAGACGGGGCCACCTTCGGCCGGAGCCGGTGGCTCGACGAGCGCCGGTCTCGGACGGGTGACGAAGTCGGGCAGGGTGTCGGCCGTCGGACTCGGGAAGGCTCGGGCCTTCTCGAGGGCCTGGTCCAGCTCGCGGGCCACGTCGGCCTCCAACGCCCGCACCGTGTCGTCGTCGATGCCCGCCGAGCGCAGGACGGCGGCGTGGACGATCAGCGGGTCGCGCTCCTGCCAGGCCCGGAGCTCGTCGGGCGACCGGTACCGCTGGGGGTCACCCTCGTAGTGACCGTGCCATCGGTAGGTGGCGGCCTCCACGATGACGGGACCATGGCCATCACGGACGGCGGCGACCACCTCGTTCATCAGCGACGCGGTGGCCACGACGTCGTTGCCCTCCACCGCGACGTAATCGACCCCGTAGCCGGGCGCCAGCTGCTCGAGCGGCGCGGCCCGCTGCGTGGCCGCCGGTGAGAACTCGGCGTAGCCGTTGTTCTCGCAGAAGAAGATCACCGGCAGGTGCCAGACGGCGGCGAGGTTGACCGACTCGTGGAATGCGCCCTGGGCGACGGCGCCGTCGCCGAAGAAGGCGAGCGCCACGCCGTGGTCGGCCCGGAGCTGGGCGGCGGTGGCGGCCCCGACCGCGATCGGCAGGCCGGCGGCCACGATCCCGTTGGCGCCGAAGATCCCCAGGGTGGGGTCGGCGATGTGCATCGACCCGCCCCGGCCGCGGTTGGTACCGGGGTCCCGGGCCATCAGCTCGGCGAACATCCCGAGCGGGTCGAGGCCCTTGGCCAGGCAGTGACCGTGACCGCGGTGGGTCGAGGTGATGACGTCGCTCGTCCCCAGCGGCCAGCACGCGCCGACGGCGGTGGCTTCCTGGCCGATCGACAGGTGCACGAACCCGGGGACCTCGCCGGCCCGGTAGAGCGGGGCCACCCGCTCCTCGAACCCGCGGATGAGGAGCATCCGTCGGTGCAGCTCGAGCAGCTCCGGCCCGGTGAAGGCGGGTCCGGAACGCTGGTCGAAGGGCACGACCGTGTATTGTACTGGTCGGTACAATCAGGAAGGCAAGATGAGCGACCAGATGGAGATCCCCGAGTCCTTCCCCGGTCCCGGTGTGGTCACGGGGAGCCGGGTGGTGATCACCGGCGCCAGCCGTGGGCTCGGGTCGTTGCTGGCCCATGCGTTCTCCCACGCCGGCGCCTCCGTGGCCCTCGTCGCCCGCAACTCACAGGACCTGAAGGCGGTGGCCGAGTCGCTCCCCGGGCCCTCCCTGGTGCTGAGCGGCGACGTGACCGATGAGGACTTCAACGAGGCGGTGGCCGATGCCGTGGTGGCCGAGTGGGGCGGCCTCGACGTGTGGATCTGCAACGCCGGGATCTCGCCGATCCTGGCCGGCCCCCGCGAGACCGACGCCGCGGTGTGGCGCCACGTCATCGACGTGAACCTGACCGGGGCGTTCCTGGGGGCGCGTGCCGCCGCCCGGGTGATGGGCGACGGTGGCCGACTGATCTTCACCGGCTCCGTCCTGGGGGAGCGGCCGAAGAAGGGCCTGACCGCCTACAGCGCCTCGAAGGCCGGGCTGACCGGCATGGCCAAGGGTCTCGCCCTCGATCTGGCGCCGGCCGGCATCACCGTGAACGTGGTCGCCCCGGGCTGGTTCGATTCGCCGTTGGCCGAGCGGTGGAAGTCCAACCTGGAGATCGCCGACGCCATCACCGGCCACACCGCACAGCAGCGGTGGGGCGCGCCGACCGACCTGGCCGGGGCGTATCAGTTCCTGGCCTCCGAGGCGTCCGCGTTCGTCACCGGCACGGTCCTCAACGTCGACGGCGGGTACCTGCTCGTATGACCGACGCGGCCGGGCCTCGGCGGGTGGTTGCCATCCTGGGCGCCGGTGGCGCGCTGGGGGCGGCCGTGTCGCGGAGGCTGGCCGGCGAGCCGGTCACCGACCTCGTCCTGAGCGACGTCAGCGAGTCGTCGCTCGAGGCCACGGTGGCCGACCTCCCCGAGCCCCGCGGCTCGGTCGAGACGGCGCTGGCCGACGTGAGTGACTTCGCCCAGGTGGAGTCGGTGATCGCGCTGGCGGTCGAGCGCTTCGGTCGCCTCGACGTGCTGATCAGCAACGCCGGGGTGCTCTCGCCGAACGGCCGCATCCACAACCTGGCCACCGAGGACTGGGAGCGGGCGTTCCGGGTCAACGTCCTCGGGGCCGTCAACGGCATCCGGGCCGCCGTGGCGGTCATGCGCCCCCAGGGATCGGGCTCGATCGTGCTGACGGCCTCGGTCTCCGGCCTCACGGCCTGGTCGCACGCCGCGCCGTACTGCGCCACCAAGGCCGCCGTCATCCAGCTCGCCAAGGTGGCGGCGGTCGAGTACGCCCGCGAGGGGATACGGGTGAACTGCGTGTGCCCGGGCTCGTTCCGGTCGGCGATCCATGCCGACCTCCCGCCCGCGGCGATCGACGCCATCGCGGCCCGCCATCCTCTCGGGCTGGGCTCAGCCGAGGACCTGGTGGGGGCGTACTCGTATCTCGCCAGCGACGCGTCGCGCTGGACGACCGGGTCGGCGATGGTCGTCGACGGCGGCTACTCGGCTCCCTGAGCCGACCCCGCCGCCGTCGGGGTCTCGATGCCCCGCATGAAGAGCTCGGCGAACGGTCTGGCGATGTCGCGGGCCGACAGCCGCCCGCCCGCCTTCAGCCACAGATAGGTGTAGTTGTGCATGCCGAGCCAGGCCCGGGCGGTCAGCCAGGGGTCGACGTCCCGGAAGTCGCCCGACTCGACCCCCGCCTGCAGCACGGCCTCGACCCGTCGCTCGTACTCAGCCCGCCGCTCGCGGAACTGCGCGGCGCGCTCGCCGGTGAGCGCCCGGAACTCGTGCAGGAAGACCCAGACGTGATCGGGGTAGCGGTGGATCACGTCGAGCAGCTCTTCTCCGAGCATGGCCAGCTGGGCCGGCGGCGGGCCGCCAGCGACCGCCACCCGGTCGGCGCCGAGCATCACCTCGTCCATCACCCGGTCGTGGATGGCGGCGAGCAGCTCCTCCTTGGAGCCGATGTAGTGGTACAGCGCGCCCTTGCCGAGGTCGTTGGCCTGGCAGAGCTCGTTGATCCCGGTGGCGTGGTAGCCGCTCCGGGCGAAGAGCCGGGCGGAGGTGTCGACGATCGCCTCCCGCCTGGCCTCCCACTTCGGTCGACGCCGAGACTCCGTGCCGGCTTCTCCAGGAGGCATGCGGCGACGCTAGTGCAGTGCCCGGATCTATAAGCTGTACTGGTCGGTACAACGGGATGAGGGTGGTGAGGGCTCGCTGGTGGACGTCGACACAGCCGATGGCGGCGGACATGAACTGGTTCACCGTCCTCGCTCACCACGTCGCCCGCACTCCGGACAAGGCGATCGCGGTGTTCGAGGGCGAGACGACCACCTACGCCGAGATGGCGGCGCGGGCCCGCGCCCTGGCCGCCGGCCTGGCTGAACGCGGCGTGGGCCCGGGCGACGTGGTGGGCCTCCTCTCCTACAACTGCCCCGAGTTCCTGGAGACGATCTTCGCCGCCAACGCCCTCGGCGCGGTCGCCATGCCGATCAACTGGCGCCTCGCCGCGCCGGAGGTGCGCTACATCCTCGAGCACTCCGGGGCTCGAGCCCTGGTGTGCGACGACGCGCTGGTCGACCTGGCCGACGCCGCCACCGCTGGCCTCGAGGCCTCGCTGGTGCGCGCCTGCATCGCGCCCGTCGGTGTCGAGGGGTGGGTCCCGCTCGGCGATCTGCGAGCCGCTCCGAAGCGCGAGCCCGACCCACGTGGCGGCCGCGGCCGATGACCTCCACCGCCTGATGTACACCTCGGGCACGACCGGGCGCCCCAAGGGGGTGATGATCACCCACGCCAACCTGGCGTGGAAGAACCTCGCCCACATCGTCGAGTTCGGCTTCACCGACGCCGACCTCGGCCTCGCCTGCGGGCCGCTCTACCACGTCGGCGCGCTCGACCTCACGACCACGTCACTCATCGCCGCGGGGGCGACGACGATCATCCACCGGACCTTCGACGCGGCCGCGGTGGTCGACGAGCTCGAGCGATCGCGGGTGACCACCGTGTGGCTGGCTCCCGCCATGGTCAATGCCATCATGGCCCTGCCCGGCATCGAACAGCGCGACCTGTCGTCGGTGCGGCTCGTGATCAACGGCGGTGAGAAGATGCCGATCCCGCTCATCGAACGCATCCAGCGCACGTTCCCCTCGGCGTGGTTCGCCGATGCGTACGGTCTCACCGAGACGGTTTCGGGCGACACCTTCCTCGACCGGGAGAGCATCGTGACCAAGCTCGGCAGCGTGGGGCGACCGTGCCTCTACCTCGAGCTCGACATCTGGGACGATCAGCAGCGATCAGCACCGGCGGGGGAGCGGGGGGAGATCGTGATGCGAGGCCCGAAGGTGTTCAAGGGCTACTGGCGCGACCCTGAGGCGACCGCCACGGCCTTCGCCGGGGGCTGGTTCCACACCGGCGACGTCGGCGTGCGCGACGACGACGGCTACCTCTTCATCGTCGACCGGCTGAAGGACATGATCGTGTCGGGCGGTGAGAACATCGCCGGCTCGGAGGTCGAGCGCGTCCTGTACGAGCACGACTCGGTCCTCGAGGTGGCCGTGGTGGGCCGTCCCGACGAGCGCTGGGGGGAGGTCCCGGTGGCGCACGTCGTCCTGCGCCCCGGCGCCACCGCCACGGCGGAGACGCTCATCGAGCACTGTGGCAGTCGGCTGGCGCGCTACAAGGTGCCGAAGGAGATCACCTTCCTCGACGCACTCCCGCGCAACCCGTCCGGCAAGGTGCTCAAGCGCGAGCTCCGGGACGGGTGACCGCGACGGGCACGACCACCGGTCACGACATTCGAGTGGTGATGACCGGCAGATCGGCATAGGTGCGGATGCCGGGGGCGGCGGCGCACACGGCGGGGATGGCGTTGACGACGGGCACGGCGGTGATGCGCATGCCGATCTCGCGAAAGTCGTCCACGTCCATGGCCGCCAGGTCGCCGTCAGGCCACAGATCCAGCTTCACCCGGACGTTCGGGTCACCGGTCACCTCGACGACATAGCCCAGCTCGACCGTCCACGGCGGGTCGATCCGGTCGCCGATGACCCAGCGCTGGCGGGTGGTCAGACGAACGTTGCCGCCGGACACCCCCTCCCAGGTGACCTCGATCCCGGCCACATGCCCTTCTCGGACGACCATCCCGGGGATGTCGAGCTCCTCGGTGGCGTGGGCGAACTCGACCGTGCACCGGCGCTCGTCGAGCTCGATCCCCACCAGCGCGGCCAGCACGTCGAGCGCATCGGCGAACACGACCGTGGCGGCCTCGACCGCCTCGGCATGGCCGGCGTCGCCCTGCGGGCGGCCCCAGCCCACGGCGGCGAAGTTCGGGTCGTTGGCGAACATGGTGATGTCGACCGACTCGGTCACCGAGATGGCGCGCACGTCCCGGCTGATGCCGGCGCTGACCGCCGCGAACAGCTGGGCGAAGCCGGGGTTGATGCCGGAGCCGAAGAGCGTCGCCCCACCCTCGCGAGCCGCCTGCTCCAGCGACGCGGTGGCATCAGCGCCGATGCCGGTGCCGGTGAGGAACTCCGCCGTCGTCACCACGTTGACGCCGGCGCGCGAAGATCCGGCTGACGTCGGCCTCGTCGAAGTGCAGGGGGGTGTAGACGACGCAGTCGGGACGCAGGTTCAGGAGCTCATCCGCGTCGCCGGTGGCGACCACACCCGTGGCCTCAGGCAGCCCGCACAGCTCCGCGGCGTCGCGGCCCACCTTGGCCGGATCGCGGGCGAACACGCCGACGAGCTCGAGGCGGGCATCGGACACCACCGCGGCGACCGCGTGGCGCCCCACGTTGCCCGTGGTCCACTGCACGACCCTCAGGGGCGGTGGCTCGGCGTTGTCCGGCATGATCGCTCCTTGGAAGGTTCCGGCCAGGCTCGTCGTCAGCCGAGGACGATCGGCATCGATTCCCAGCCGCGGACGGTGGAGGTGGGCGAGAGCGTGGCGTTGTCGTAGTCGACGTCCCACTCGGGGAAGCGGTTGAGGGTCTCGTCGAGCGCGACCCGGCCTTCGAGGCGGGCCAGGTTGGCGCCGAGGCAGTAGTGGAGGCCGTACCCGAAGGTGAGGTGCTGGAGGTCGGCGCGGTGGATGTCGAAGACGTCAGGTCGCTGGTAGCGCCGCTCGTCGCGGTTGGCCGACCCGATCAACATCAACAGGGCGCTGCCCTCGGGGACGGTGGTCCCGTAGTACTCGACGTCGTGGGTGACGTAGCGGGCCGTGTGCGGGCCGGTCGGCTCGAAGCGGAGGGTCTCATCGACGGCGTTGGGGATGAGCGAGCGATCGGCCACGAGCTGCGCGTCGCTGATCCGGGTGCTCGGCCAGCACCTTGGCCAACCACCCGATGAGCCGGCCGGTGGTCTCGTTCCCCGCCCCGGCCAGGACCTGGGTGTAGGTGAGCACCTCCGGCCGGGTGAGGGTCCGGGTCGTGCCGGTCTCGTCCTCGAACTCCGCGTTGAGCAGCGCGGTCATGAGATCGTCGGACGGATGCTGGGAGCGCCACTCGATGTAGTCGGCGAACATCTCGCCGTTGGCGATGGCGTCCTGCTGGACCTCCATGGGCTTGCCGGCTTCGGTGCGCAGGAACGCGTCGGACTTGTCGCGCACGGCCGTCTGGGCCGACTCGGGGATGCCGAGCAGCATGCCGATCACCCGCATGGGCATCACCGCGCCGAGCTCGGCCACGATGTCGAAGCCGTCCGTGCCGACGAACGGGTCGAGGCTGCGGGCGCAGAACTCGCGCACCTGGTCCTCGAGGGCGGCCATCCGCCTCGGGGTGAACACCCGTGACATCAGGCCGCGGTGCATCGTGTGGACGGGCGGGTCCTCGAACAGCACGACGCCCGACGGGAGCTCCATCCCCGACTGGAGGATCTCGAGGATGTCGCTGCGAGCGCTGGAGAACGTCTGCCAGTTCACCAGCCCCTTCTCGACATCGGCGTGGCGTGAGAGCGCCCACACGTCGTAGCGCTCGTTGTAGTAGATCGGCGCCTCGTCCCGTAGCCGGGCATAGGTCGGGTACGGGTCGGCGTTGATGCCGACGTCGTAAGGGTCGTAGTAGACGGCGCCGCCGTCGAGCTCTCCCATGGTCCCCTCCTCCAGATGCTGAACAGGTGCCTAGCACCGTCGGCCTCGCCCGGTCAACCGCGAGGTTGGGCGACCGTTCAGCAATGACGGTAAGGTACGACGCGACAGATGGCGGAAGCCGCCCCGGACGGAAGAGGACGAGCGCAGGAGTGAAGCCCTCCGCATTCGAGTACCACCGGCCTTCGTCCGCAGCCGAGACCGTCGCGCTGCTCGCCGACCTCGGCGACGAGGCCAAGCTCCTCGGCGGCGGCCAGAGCCTCATCCCCATGCTGGCGTTGCGCCTGACCGGGTTCGAGCACCTCGTCGACATCGCCCGGCTCGACGAGCTCGACGGCATCGAGCGCCGTGACGACGCCCTCTGGATCGGTGCGGTCACCACCGAGGCGGCCGTCGAGCGCAGCGCTGAGGTGGCGGCGTCGGTACCGCTCCTGGCGCGGGCGACCCCGTTCGTCGGGCATTTCCAGATCCGCAACCGGGGCACCCTCGGAGGCTCGGTGGCCCACGCCGACCCGGCGGCGGAGTACCCGGCCGTGGCCCTGGTCCTGGACGCCGAGATCGAGGCGCGGTCGCCGAGGGGATCGCGGACCATCGCCGCCGGGGATTTCTTCACGGGCCTGTGGGAGACCGCCCTGGCACCCGATGAGCTGCTGACCGGCGTGACGTTCCCGGTGTGGTCGGGTCGCTGCGGGTTCGCCATCGAGGAGCTCGCCCGTCGTCATGGCGACTTCGCCATCGCCGGCGCCGTGGTCGCCGTCGAGCTCGACGATGATGACCGGGTGCGTCGCTGCGGCATCGGCCTCATCGGGCTCGGTTCCACCCCGTTGCGGGCCTCGGCCGCCGAAGAGGCGGCCACCGGGGCGGCCGCCGCCGACCTCGACGCGGCTGAGCTCGGCCGAGCGGCCGTTGCCGGTCTCGGCGCGGTCCCGTCCGATCTGCACGGCTCGTCGGCCTACCGCGCCCGGGTGGGGGCGACGATGGTGGAGCGGGCGTGGCGCCAGGCCCTCGAGGAGGCGCTCGGTGGCTGAGATGGCGGTGAACCTGATCGTCAACGGCACGCCGCGAGCGGCGGTCGTCGAGCCCCGCCTCACGCTGGCCGACTTCCTGCGTGAGCGGTGCGAGCTCACCGGCACCCACCTCGGTTGCGAGCACGGCGTGTGCGGCGCGTGCACCGTGCTGCTCGACGGCGCCGCCGTTCGTGCGTGCCTGGTCTTCGCCGTGCAGGCCGACGGCAGCGCGGTGACCACCATCGAAGGCGTCGCGTCGCCCGACGGTGAGCTCTCGGTGGTGCAGGAGGCGTTTCGCGACTGCCACGGCCTTCAGTGCGGGTTCTGCACTCCCGGGTTCGTCCTGTCGGTCACCGCGTTCCTGCGCGACCACCCCGACCCCACCGACGACGAGATCCGCGACGCCCTCTCGGGCAACCTGTGCCGCTGCACCGGCTACCAGGGCATCCTGGCCGCCGTGCGCCAGGCTGCCCGCTCCGCCCGTCCCGTCGCCCTCAGGCGACCCCGGCGGCGTCGACGAGCGACAGGATCATCTCCGGCCGCAGCGGCAGGCGGGTGATGGTGACCCCGAACGGCGCCAGCGCGTCGGCGACGGCGTTGATCACCGCCGGCGGCGCGCCGATGGCCCCGCCCTCGCCGACGCCCTTGTACCCGCCGGGCCCCGACGACGGGGTCACCACGTGGCCGTACTCGATGGTCGGCGACGTCGGCCATGGTCGGGAGGAGGTAGTCCATGAACGTCGTGGCGAGGGGGTTGCCGTCGTCGTCGTAGGCGAGCTCCTCGAGCAGCGCCCCGCCGATGCCCTGCACCGTGCCGCCGGCGATCTGACCCTCGACGATCGCCGGGTTGATCATGGGGCCGCAGTCCTCGCTCACGATGTAGCGCAGCAGCGTGACCTGGCCGGTGGCGGTGTCGACCTCGCACGTGCAGACGTGGGTGGCGTTGGCCCACAGCGGCATCGGTGACGCTGCGGTGTAGCGCTCGGTCGCCTCCAGCCCCGACGTCACGCCGGGGGGCAGCTCGCCGGAACGGAAGTAGGCGATCTCGGCCAGCTCGGTCACGCGACACGCCCGCGGTGGGCGTGCCGCGCACGAACGCTCGCCCGTCGACGAGCTCGATGTCGTCGGCCGCGGCCTCGAGCCGGTGGGCGGCGATGGCCACCAGCTTCTGGCGGAGAACGGCGGCCGTCGCCGAGACCGCACCGGCGAGCATCGAGCCGCTGCGACTGCCGCCGGTGCCGGCGCCGTAGGGCGTGAGGGCGGTGTCGCCCTGGATCGTGCTGACGTGGTCGATCGGCACCCCGAGCGCATCGGCGGTGAGCTGGACGACCGTGGTCTCGAGGCTGTTGCCGGTCGACCCCCCGGCCACATAGACGGCGACCCGGCCGGAGGGGTCGATGCGGATCGTGGCGCCCTCGCTGGCGTAGTTGCTGTGGCCCGGCGTGGTGGGCTCGATGTAGCAGCACGTGCCGACGCCGAGGTACCGACCGTCGTGTCGTGCCGCGGCCTGCTGGCGCCGAAAGTCGTCGTAGTCGAGCAGCTCGAGCGCCTGCTCGAGCGTCTCGGCCGGCGAGACGTCGGCATAGGGCATCCCGTTGCCGGTGGTGTAGGGCAGATCCTCCTTGTGCAGGATGTTCCGCCGGCGGAGCTCGAGCCGGATCGATGCCCATGCGGCGGGCGGCGATGTCGAGCATCACCTCGCGGGCCACCGACTCGAACTGCCAGGGACCGCGATAGGCGGTGCGCCCGACGGTGTTCGAGAAGACGCGACCGGTGCGAGAACGCGGTGGCCGGCATCTTGTACGGGCCGGGGAAGATCATGCCGACCGCCATGCCGGTGTAGAGCGGGTAGGGGATGGGATAGGCGCCGACGTCCTCGGTGTGGTCGATCTTGGCGCCGAGGATCGTGCCCTCGTCGTCGAAGGCCATCGTGACGGTGCCGTGCTCGTGTCGGGCCTGGCCCGCCGACAGCAGGTTCTCGCGCCGGTCCTCGATCCACTTGATCGGCGCCGGCACCTGGCGCGCCGCGACCACGACGGCCAGCTCCTCCCGCGTCGGCAGCACCTTCTGGCCGAAGCCGCCGCCCGTGTCGCGCATGATCACCCGGATGCGGTGCTCGGGCAGGCCGAGCACCCGCGAGCACACCGACCGGACCTCGTGCGGCGCCTGCGTCGCGGCCCAGATCGTGAGCTCCTCGCTCGCCGCCTCCCACTCGACGACGAGTCCCCGCGTCTCGATCGGGACGGCGGCGTAGGACTGCTGGTAGATCGTCTCCTCCACGACGTGGGCGGCCTGGGCGATCGCGTCGTCGACCGCGTCGGCCGAGCCGCCCGGGCAGCTCACCGACGAGGTTGCTCGGGAACTCGCCGTGCACGAGCGCCGTCGCTCGCGGTCGCCGTCGTGTAGTCGACCACCGCCGGCAGCGGCTCGTAGTCGACCACCACGAGCTCGGCCGCGTCCTCGGCGAGGTAGCGGCTGTCGGCGACGACGAGCGCGACCGGGTCGCCGACGAAGCGCACCTCGCCCTCGGCCAGCAGCGGCAGCGGCGTGCTCACGTCGCGTCCCATGCCGGTGAACCACAGCTCGTGCACGTCGGGGTTGAGGTCGGCCGGCCACGAAGACGGCATGAACGCCGGCCACGCCGAGGGCCTCGGTGGTGTCGATCCCGGCGATGCGGGCCCGGGCGAAGGGACTGCGCACGAAGCAGGCGTGGAGCATGCCGGGGCGACGGACGTCGTCGACGAACGTGCCCCGCCCGGTCAGCAGCCGGGCGTCCTCGACCCGACGAACCCGGCTCCCGGTGTACCGCGACGATCCGGCGGCGAGGTCGGCCGATTCCTCCATGCGATGCTCCTCCGGGCGGCGATGTTGAACGACTGCCTAGCATTGGCCGGGAGCATCGGCAACCATGCGACAATGCCCCGCCGCCCGTCCCCGGTCGGTTCGGCAGGAGGAGATGGGATGGCATCGACCCGGAGGATCGGCAGCGAGACCTCCCAGACTCGCGTCGCTCCTGCTCGATGCCACCGAGAAGCTGATGTACGACGAGGGCTACGCGGCGGTGAGCTCCCGCCGCGTGGCCGCCGCCGCCAACGTGAAGCCGGCGTTGGTGCACTACTACTTCCCCACGATGGACGACCTGTTCGTCGCCCTCTTCCGCCGGGGCGCGGAACGGAACATGGAGCGCCTCACCCGTGCCGCCCAGACCGAGCAGCCCCTGCGGGCCCTCTGGCGACTCACCAAGGAGCAACGGGGCAGCGTGCTCCTCATGGAGTTCACGGCGCTGTCGCGCCACCGCCCGGCGGTTCGAGCCGAGATCGCCGCCTACGGCCGGCGTTTCCGCCGGCTGCAGCTCAGGGCGGTCCGACCCGTCCTGGCCGCCCACGGCATCGACGACACCATCGTCACCGCCGAGGCCGTTGCGGTGCTGATGACCGGCCTGTCCACCACCCTCACCCTCGAACGTGAGATCGGGCTGACGACCGGCCACCGAGCAGGCTCTCGCCGTGATGGAGCACCTGCTCCGCACCTATGAGCCTGCCCCGGGGGCTGCACCAGACGACACGTGACTCGCGGTTCCACTCTGGCGGGTCGACGATCTTCGCCGTGGGGTCCGGAGGATCGCTCGAGCCATTGAGGACCAAAGCCCCTGCCCCCCGGGGGCCGGCGGGGTCACGCTTCGAGCGGAAGCCAAGTTCGGAGGTCGTGTCGTGTGTGACACCGTGGTTGTGGTCGCGCCGGACCGAGTGCTGTTCGCCAAGAACTCCGACCGTGACCCCAACGAGGCGCAGACGCTCGACTGGCGTCCGCGGAGCTGAGCACCGGCGGGGCGAGCGGCTCCGGGCCACGTGGATCGAGATCGAGCAGGTCGGCGAGACCCAGGCCGTCCTGCTCAGCCGCCCCTTCTGGATGTGGGGAGCCGAGATCGGCGCCAACGAGCACGGGGTCACCATCGGCAACGAGGCGGTATTCACCCGAGAGCCTTACGAGGCGCTGGGCCTCACCGGCATGGATCTCCTCCGCCTCGGCCTCGAGCGGAGCATCGATGCGAGCCGGGCCGTCGAGGTGATCACCGAGCTGCTCGAACAGCACGGGCAGGGTGGCGGCTGCGGGCACGAGAAGCGCGACCTCACCTACCACAACAGCTTCATCGTCGCCGACCCGCGGCGGGCCTACGTGCTCGAGACGGCCGGCCGGCGCTGGGTCGTCGAACAGATCACGTCGGGTGCTCGGTCCATCAGCAACGGCCTGACGATCCCCACCTTCGCGCACTGCTACTCCGACCGGCTGCGAGCCGGATCGCCCGCTGCGGACGGCGCCGCTCGATGACCGAGCTGGCCGCCGGACGGGCCACCGGGGTGGGAGACCTGATGGAGGTGCTCCGTGACCACGGGACCGGCACGTGGGCACCGCGGTATTCACCGCTCACCGGGGCCCTGGGGGCGCCGTGCGTGCACCCGAGCGGGATCCTGGCCGCCTCCCAGACCACGGCGTCGTGGGTGGCCGAGCTCACCCCGGCCGGTTCGTCTCACTGGGTGACGGCCACCGCCGCCCCGTGCACGGGCTTGTTCAAGCCGGTGTCGGTCACTGAGCCGGTCGACCTGGGGCCGGCGCCGTCGGACCGGTTCGACCACCGGTGCCTCTGGTGGCGCCACGAGCTACTGCACCGGCGTGCCCTCATGGACCCGACGCGGCTCATCCCGCGCTTCGCGGGGGAGCGGGCCCTCGTCGAGGCCCGATGGCGGGCTGAGCCACCAGATCCGGCCGAGGCCTTCGCCGCGGCCGATCGGCTCCTGCACACCTGGACCGATGCCGTGCACGAAGGGCTGACCGCCGACCGCCGACCCCCGTGGGTCCGGCGCTACTGGCAGGCCCGTGACCGACGGGCCGGCATGCCCGCCACCGTCCCTCGCCCGGCGGGAGCAGGCGGGTGAGCCGGCCGCCGGAGGCCGAGCCCTCGTCGGCCACGAGCCCGCTCGACGCGTCCCACCAGCCCTACGCCTCGCCGTCGGAGACGACCGAGGTGTTCCGGGACCATGTCAACGCCGGCAAGGTGGCGGCCTTCCAGGCGCTCGGCCTGGACCTGGTGATGGGGGAGCGGGCCGGGTCGCGGTTCCAGAACCTCGTCGACGGCAGCTGGCTCTACAACTGCCACAGCAACGGTGGCGTGTTCAACCTCGGTCACCGCAACGAGACGATCGTCGCCGCCGTTCGCGACGCCCTCGACCATCTCGACATCGGCAACCACCACCTCATCTCAGGGTGGCGGGCGAAGCTGGCCGAGCGGTTGGCCGCGTCGACCGGAGGGCTGCTCCCCGGGGTGGTCTTCGGGGTGGGGGGTGGCGAGGCCAACGACCTCGCCCTCAAGGTCGCCCGCGCCCACACCGGTCGTGTCGGCGTGGTGTCCGCGATCGGTGGCTACCACGGGCACACCGGGCTCTCCATGGCGGCGGGCGACGCCGAGTACCGCGATCCTTTCGGGCCCAACCTGCCCGGCTTCACCCAGGTGCCGTTCAACGACCTGGGGGCGCTCGAGGCGGCGGTGGACGATACGACGGCCGCGGTGATCCTCGAGCCGATCCCGGCCACGCTCGGCATGCCGCTGCCCGAGGCGGGCTACCTGACCGGCGTGCAGCGGGTCTGTCGCGACCGTGGTGTCTGCCTGGTCCTCGACGAGGTGCAGACCGGGCTCGGGCGCACCGGCACCACGTGGTGCTTCCAGCAGGAAGGGCTCGAGCCGGACCTGCTGACCACCGGCAAGGGCCTGAGCGGCGGCATCTACCCGATCACCGCCACGTTGATGAGGCGCGAGATCCACCGCTTCTTCGACGAGCACCCTTTCGTGCACATCTCGACCTTCGGCGGTGCCGAGATCGGATGCGTCGCCGCGCTGGCGACGCTCGGGGTGATCGAGGAACCGGGCTTCCTCGAGCGCGTCGAGGCCGTCGGGGAGCGCTTCGAGGAGGCGTTCATCGGGCTCCCCTTCGAGGTGCGGCGCCGCGGGCTGTTCATGGGCCTGAAGTTCGCCGGGCCGGGCGATGGCATGGTGGCGGCCCGTGACCTCATCGGAGCCGGGGTCTTCGCCATCTTCGCCAACAACGACACGTCGGTGCTGCAGTTCCTGCCCCCGCTCACCGTCCAGGACGACGAGGTGGACGAGATCATCGGCATCGTCAGGGCGACCTTCTCATGATCGAGCCGTCCGACCTCGCCGCGCTCGAGCACGAGGTCGAGCGGGCCCTCCGACGGGGCGACGACCGCGGGCTGCGGGTCATCGGCTACGGCGAGATCTCCCTGGTGCTGGGTTGGCCCCCCGACGAGCCGCGTTGGGCCTGCAAGCGACTCCCCCTCTTCCCGTCCGACGCCGCGGCCGACGACCTACGCCACCACCCTGGACTCCTATCTCGCCGGGCTCCGCAACCGCGGGGTCGACGTGGTGGACACCGAGCTCCGGCGGGTGAGCCGGGCCGATGGTCTGGTAGCGGCCTATTGCGTGCAGCCCGTCCTCTCGCCCGACACGCTGGCGATCGACGTGGTGAGGCGCGGTGGTGAGCAGGCCGACCGGGTGCTGGCCGACATCGTCGATGTGGTGCTCGATGTCGTGGACCAACGCGTGGGCCTCGACGCCCAGCTGTCGAACTGGGGCCTGACCGACGGGGGATTGAGCTACTTCGACGTGACGACGCCGTTGTTGCGCACCGACGACGGCGCCGATGCCCTCGACCCCGGCCTCTTCCTGGCCGCCCTGCCCTGGCTGCTCCGGGCGCCGGTGCGCCGGTTCGTGCTCCCCGACATCATCGAGCGATACCACCGCCCTCGCAGCGTCGTGATGGATCTGGCCGCCAACCTCATCAAGGAGCGGCTCGACGGGCACATCGGCGTGGTCCTGCGGGCGGCAGCCGACCGGGTCGACCCGCCCCTCACCGAGGAGGAGGTGCGCGCCGACTACCGCAGTGATGCCCGCACCTGGGCGCTGCTGCTCTTGTTGCGCCGCGCCGACCGCGTGCGGCAGCAACGTGTCCGGCGCCGGACCTACCGGTTCCTCCTTCCCGCCCACATCGATCGTTGACCGCGGGTTGTGCCTGCGGCCCACGGTCCTTAGGATACTGAAATCGGAATCTAGTTCTTAGGAGATGGACATGGCCACGAAGCACCCGGACGGCCAGGACGCCCGCTACACCGTCATCTCGGCCGACACCCATGCCGGTGGCAGCCATGCCATGTACCGCGAGTACCTCGAGGAGAAGTACCTCGACGACTTCGACGCCTGGCGCGGCGAGTACAAGAACCCCTTCAGCGACCTCGGCGACCAGCGTCGGCTGCGCAACTGGGACGACGAGATGCGCAACTCCCAGCAGGACGCCGACGGCGTGGCCGGCGAGGTCATGTTCCCGAACACGGTGCCGCCGTTCTTCCCGAGCTTCGTGCTGTTCGCCCGGCCGCCCAAGCCCGACGAGTACGAGCACCGGCTGGCCGGCGTCCGCGCCCACAACCGATGGCTCGTCGACTTCTGCGAGCGTTACCCGGAGCGGCGAGCCGGCATCGGCCAGATCTTCGTGAACGACATCGACGACGCCATCGAGGACGTCCACTGGATCAAGGACCACGGGCTGCGCGGCGGCATCCTGTTGCCGACCCTGCCGCCCGACGTCGACTGGATCCACCAGTACAACCATCCCGACTACGACCGGTTGTGGGCGGTGTGCGAGGACCTCGAGGTGCCGGTCCACTGCCACGGCGGCACCGGCTCGCCCGCCTACGAGCGCGTGCCCTCCTCCGCGCTGATGATGATCTCCGAGGTGCCGTTCTTCGGTCGGCGGCCGCTGCTCTTCCTGCTGCTCTCGGGCGTCTTCGAGCGCTTCCCCAACCTCAAGTTCGTGCTCACCGAGCAGGGTGGAGGTTGGCTGCCCGGCGTGCTCGAGCAGCTCGACGGGCACCTCGCCTCCATCCGCGAGAACGGGCTCCATCGGCGAGCTGCGGTTCAAGCCGGAGCACATCCTGGCGAAGTCGGCCACCGAGTACGTCCAGCAGAACGTGTGGTTCGGGCTCAGCTTCCCGACCAAGGCCGATGTCGACGCCGTGCGTGACATCGTCGGCCTGGACCACATGATGTGGGGCAGCGACTATCCCCACGACGAGGCGACCTACCCGTACTCGACCCTGGCCCTGCGCCAGGTGTTCCACGACTGGCCCGAGGCCGACGTGCGCAAGGTGCTGGCCGAGAACGCCGCCGGTCTGTACGACTTCGACCTCGAGGCCCTGGCCCCGCTGGCCGCCCGCATCGGCCCCACGGTCGCCGAGGTGGCCGAGCCGCTGCTCGAGCTTCCGCCCGAGCCCAACGAGGCGCTGCTGCGCAACGCGTCGGCCGTTGCCTGAGCCCGTGGCGCGTACGCCGCGCCCGCCACGATGAGCAGACCGCTCCACCCGTACGAGCGACGCCGACCGTGCGGAGCGTGCCGGAAGTCGCGTTCGCTCCGCGCTCGACCAGCGCGAGCGCCGGCAACGCATCATCGACGCGGCCGGCCGGCTGATGTTCGACGTCGACTACGAGAAGATCCAGGTGAAGGACGTCGCCGACGAGGCGGACGTGGCCCTGGGCACGCTCTACCGCTACTTCAACTCGAAGGACCACCTGTTCGCCTGCGCCCTGCTGTCGTGGTCGGAACGCTTCGGTGACGACCGAGAGCCATCCCGAACGGCCCCACCGAGGATCGGGTCAGGGCGATCTACCGGCGGGCGGCCCGCGCCTTCGAGCGCCAACCGAAGGTCTACGACGTCGTCATGCAGATCCAGAGCAGCAAGGACCCGAACGCGGCCCGGGTGTGGCGTGAGTTCGCCGGCCGGCAGAGCGAAGCCTTCGGGCTGGCGCTCGAGAGCTCGCGCCTGTCGGAGGAGAAGCAACGCGACGTCACCGCGGTGATGAGCTCGGTGCTCGACGAGAACCTGCGCAGCTGGCAGCTCGGCCTGCAGCCCCTGAGCGCGGTCTACGATGCGATCGACCGGGCCGCCGCGCTGATCTTCGGCCGCTGATGCGGCCACCGAGTCGTGCTTCGACAGGTGCCACTTCGGGCCAACCCGGGCGAGCGTCGATCACGGCGGGGATGCCCTCGCCCGGCGGCCGGACGTCGATGAAGCGAAAGGGAAGGGCGTAATGAACCTCGAGGGATGTTCGGCGATCGTCACCGGCGGCGCCGGCGGGCTGGGTGCCGCAACCGTGCGCCGTTTGGTGGAGATCGGGATGGGTGTCGCCGTCTTCGATCTCGACGCCGATCGGGCCGCGGACCTGGCCAAGCAACTCGGTGACCGCGCCCTGGGCGTCGGCGGCGACGTCACGTCGGACGACGACGTGCTCGCCGCCATCGACGTGGCCCGGTCACTCGGCCCGGTCTCGGTGCTCGTCAACGTGGCCGGCGGGGGCGTCGGCGGCGGGCGCACCGTCGCCCGGGGAGGGGTCCCGCACGACAAGGACTCGTTCGTCAAGACCATGGACATGAACGCGACCGGCACGTTCAACGTGACTCGCCTGGTGGCGGCGGCGATGGGGGAGAACGAGCCCGACGACGACGGTCAGCGTGGCGTGGTGGTCAACACGGCGTCGATCGCCGGCATGGAAGGCAAGAGCGGCCAGGTCGCCTACGCCGCGGCCAAGGCGGCGATCCTGGGCATGACCTTGCCGATGGCCCGGGATCTGGCCCCGATGGGCGTCCGGGTGTGCGCCATCGCCCCCGGCACGATGGGGACCCCGCTCATGCTGGGCGCGCTCGAGCACCTCAAGGAGGACCCGGCCGCGGCCATCGTCTTCCCCAAGCGCATGGGCCACCCCGAGGAGTTCGCCCTGCTGGTCGAGTCCATCGTGCGCAACCCGTACCTCAACGGCGAGAACATCCGGCTCGACGGCGCCTTGCGCTTCACCGCCAAGTAGCACCAGCGCTCCCCTTCGCCAGGACCGGAAAGGGGTGGTCGGCGGTGGTGGTGCGCCGTTAGTGCATGTGGGCGAGGGCGGCGCAGACCCCGCCGTCCACCAGCAGATCCGTGCCGGTCACGAAGCTCGCCTGATCGGAGACCAGGAAGGCGACGGCGGCGGCGATCTCCTCGGCCTGGCCCGAGCGCCCCAGCGGCGTGAGGTCCTCGAGCACCTTCATCCCCGGCTGGCTCTCGAACTCCCGGCGCCCCATCGGGGTGTCGATCGTCCCGGGCGACACCGAACAGATCCGCGCCCCCGACCGCCCCGAACGCCCCCGCCTGGCGTTGGACGAGCCGCCGGACCCCCCGCTTGGCCCAGGAGTAGGCGATGCCGCTGTCCTCGGCGGACTCGCCCACGGCCGCCCGGAAGTCGGCCACGAAGGTCGGGCTCAGCGGACGGTCGATGACCTCGTCGATCGCCGGGTCGGCCTGGTCGGCGATGAGCTGGGCCGCCATCGACGCGAGGCACACCACGGCCGTGCCCGTCGTGGCCGAGGGGGAGCAGGGCGTCGACGAGCAGGGCGG
This sequence comes from uncultured Microthrixaceae bacterium, assembly GCA_963726905.1. Classification (GTDB taxonomy): domain Bacteria; phylum Actinomycetota; class Acidimicrobiia; order Acidimicrobiales; family Acidimicrobilacustridaceae; genus UBA4742. The sequence continues at coordinate 357,893 of CAVSDZ010000004.1, read as the reverse complement.
TGCCGACCAGGTCGACGGTGAGCATCTGCTCCCATCCCGCCATCGAGGGGGAGATGCCGGCGGCGTGGACCGCCCAGCGGAGGCTGCCGCCCGCGACGGCCAGGGCGGCCAGGCGGTCGACCGCGGCCGCGTCGGCGATGTCCACGGCCACGGCTTCGCAGCGGGTGGCGGTGCCGGTGAGCTGGGCGGCCACGGCGGCGACGGCGTCGACGTGGAGGTCGGCCAGCACGAGGACGTCGACGGTGGCGGCCAGGCGGTCGCGCGCAGGCCAGCCCGATGCCGCTCGCCGCGCCGGTGACGAGGCCGACCCGGGGCGTCTCGTCGCCCATCAGGCCGGAGGGCGGGGGACGACGGCCACGGACGGGATGTTGGCACTGGCCCCGCACCGCAGGACGGTGTCGACGACGGAGACCAGCTCCTCGACGTCCAGCAGCGACCCGGCCAGGAGGTTGCGGGCGACCCAGATGGGGGCCAGCTCGGTGGCCAGATCGGGGTCCCAGGCGTTGGCGAACTGGGTCATGGCGTCGCCCTCGCCCCCGGCGCAGTCGCCGACGGTCACCCGGGTGAACCCGACCCGGGGGTGCTCGGCCCGCCAGGCCTCGACCAACTTGTTGAGGGCGGCCTTGCTCACCGCGTAGGCGCCCAGCCCGGGCAGCGGTGCGGTCTCCGAGGCGCTGGTCGACGAGAGGTAGGCGGCGGTGCCCTCCGAGGCGGTGAGGTGGGGAAGGGCCGCGGCGGTGATGAGCGACGCCCCGATCACGTTGGTGTCGAACGTCTGTCGCCAGGCCGCGCTGGTCGACCTCGGCCAGGCGGGTGAGCGCCCCGACGCCGGTGGCGTAGACGAGGGCGTCGATGCCGCCCAGGCCGGCGGCGGCCTCCTCGATGGCCTCGCGGCACGACGACTCGTCGGTGACGTCGCACCGGATGGGCAACGCCTCGGGCCCGACCTCGCGTGGCCGCCTCGGCCAGATGCTCGTGACGCCGCGCCAGCAGGGCGACCTGCGCCCCTCGCTGGCCGAGACCGATGGCGATGCAGCGGCCGAGGCCGCTCGAGGCGCCGACGACGACCGTTCTCATGGGTGCTGCCTCTCGCTCGCTCGGGGTGGTCGGGGCACGGGTCAGGGGGTGAGCACCGGGAGGCTCTCCCAGCCCCGGACGGTCGAGGTCCGGGCCTGCTTGGCGTTGTCCCAGTCGACCTCCCACGACGGGAAGCGCTTCAGCACCTCGTCGAGGGCCACCCGTCCCTCCAGCCGGGCCAGCGCGGCGCCGAGGCAGAAGTGCAGGCCGTAGCCGAACGACAGGTGGTGGTCGATCTTGCGGGTGATGTCGAACCGGTCGCCGTCGGGGAACTTCCGATCGTCGCGGTTGCCCGGAGCCGTTCAGCAGGAGCATCACGCTGCCCTCCGGCACCACCTGGCCGTAGTGCTCGACGTCGTTGGTGACGGAGCGGGCCTGGACCGGCGACGGCGCCTCGAAGCGCAGGAGCTCCTCGATGGCGTTGGGCACGAGGCTCGCGATCGCTCGACCAGCGTCGCGGAGCTGGTCGGGATGCTCGGCCAGCACCTTGCCGGTCCATCCGATCAGGCGGGTGGTGGTCTCGTTGCCGGCCGCGGCGACCAGGTTCACGACGTTGAGCACCTCGTCGCGGGTGAGCCGCCGGGTCGTGCCGGTCTCGTCCTCGAACTCGGCCTCGAGCAGCTCGGTCATCAGGTCGTCGGACGGGTGCTGCGCCCGCCAGTCGATGTAGTCCTCGAAGCTGCTGGCCTGGTCGGTCGACGCGGAAGTGGCTGACGTCCGGCATGGTGCCCTCGTCGAGGCGGAGGCCGTCGTCGATGCGGTCGCGGATCGCCTCCTGGTCCTGCTCGGGGATGCCGAGCAGCATGCCGATGGTGCGCATCGGCATCTGGGCGCCGAGGTCGGCGATGAAGTCGAACCCGCCGGAGCCGACGAGCGGATCGAGGCTGCGGGCGCAGAACTCGCGGACCTTGGGCTCGATGGCGTTCATCTTGCGGGGGGTGAAGACGCGCGACAGCAGGCCGCGGTGCATGTCGTGGCCCGGCGGGTCCTCGAAGATGATCGAGCCGGGTGGGATCTCCATGCCGCTCTTGATGATCTCGAGCAGCGTGCCCTTGGCCGAGCTGTAGGTCTTCCAGTCGACCAGGCCGCGCTCGACGTCGTCGAAGCGGCTCAGCGCGTAGAAGTCGTAGCGCTCGTTGTAGTAGAGCGGCTGCTCCTCGCGGAGCCGCCGCCAGATCGGATACGGGTCGGAGTCGATCTCGAAGTCGAACGGGTCGTAGTAGACGTCGGACTCGGTCGAGGTCATGGCACGGACTCCCCCACGGCTCAGATCATCCGCTCACCCGGAGCGAAACCGTAGTTACTGTAACGCAAGAAGCTAATTCTCGCAGACGGAACGCTGAGTCGAGTGGGTGCCACGTGGTTGGGCGAGGGCTGGCGCATCGGCGGGAGAAACGTTACTCTCTTCCTCGAACAGTACGGTTCTCCCCCCGTGAAGGAGGGGCCCATGGCGACGCGAGTCCTCGACATCCCGGTGTTCGATGCCGACAACCACCTCTACGAGACCGCGCGACTCGTTGACGAAGTTCCTCCCCGACCGCTACCGGGGCGCTGATCGACTACGTGGAGGTCCGGGGTCGCACCAAGATCGTCGTCCGGGGCCAGATCAGCGAGTACATCCCCAACCCCACCTTCGAGGTGGTGGCCCGGCCCGGAGCCCAGGAGGACTACTTCCGCAAGGGCAACCCCGAGGGCAAGAGCCGCCGGGAGATCTTCGGTGAGCCCATGCGCTCGATCCCCGCCTTCCGCGAGCCGGGACCCCGGCTCGCAGCTCATGGATGAGCAGGGGATCGATCGGGCGCTCATGTTCCCCACGCTGGCCAGCCTCGTCGAGGAGCGGCTGCGCGACGACCCCGACGCCATCCACGCGGTCATCCACGCCCTGAACGAGTGGATCCACGAGACGTGGCAGTTCGACTACGAGGGCCGCATCTTCACCACCCCGGTGATCACCCTGCCCATCGTCGAGCGGGCCATCGAGGAGCTGGAGTGGGTGCTCGAGCGAGGCGCCCGAGTCGTGCTGATCCGGCCCGCCCCGGTGCCCGGTTACCGCGGGCCCCGCTCGTTCGGCCTGCCCGAGTTCGACCCGTTCTGGGCGAAGGTCGTCGAGCACGACGTCCTCGTGGCGATGCACTCCTCCGACAGCGGCTACGAGCGCTACGCCAACGACTGGATGGGCAACGGCAGCGAGATGCTCCCGTTCCAGCCCCAGGCGTTCCGGATGCTGTCGGCCTGGCGGCCCGTCGAGGACGCGGTGTCCGCCTCGGTGTGCCACGGTGCGCTGTCGCGCTTCCCCGAGCTCAAGGTCGCCGTCGTCGAGAACGGCAGCAGCTGGGTCGAGCCCCTCCTCGAGAACATGGCCGACGTCTACAAGAAGATGCCGCAGGACTTCCTCGAGGACCCGATCGAGGTCATCAAGCGCAACATCTACATCAGCCCGTTCTGGGAGGAGGACCTGGGGGCGCTGGCCGAGCTGATCGGTGTCGATCACGTGCTGTTCGGCTCCGACTACCCCCACCCCGAGGGCCTGGCCGACCCGGCGTCAGCTACGTCGACGAGCTCGCCGGCCTGCCCGAGGAGTCGGTCCGCAAGATCATGGGCGGCAACCTGGCCCGGCTCATGAACGTCGACGACGCCGTCCTGCGCCGGTGAGTGTCGCCCGCACGAGCGGGTGGGGCAGCATCCCGGCCATGGTGGCGGCCACCGTCGACCGCCACGGTGACGGGCCTGCCGTCATCGACGGGGACACCCGGCTCACCTACGCCGAGCTGGCCGAGGAGAGCCGTCGCTTCGGTGCCGCACTCGTGGCGTCGGGCATCGAGACGGGGGATCGCGTCGCCATCTGGGCCTTCAACAGCGCCGAGTGGATCGTCGCCGTGCTCGGGCTCTTGCAGGCGGGTGCCGTGCTCGTGCCGGTCAACACGCGTTTCAAGGGCGCTGAGGCCGCCGGCCTCCTGTCGCGGAGCCGGGCCAAGGCCCTGGTCACGGTCACCGACTTCCTCGGCGTCGACTACGTGGCGATGCTCGGCCGGCGCGGGGGTCGACCTCCCGGACCTGACCACGGTGGTGGTCGCCCACGGTCCGGCGCCCGACGGCACCGTGACCTGGTCCGACTTCCTGGCCCGCGCCACCGTCGCCACCGGTGCGGAGGTCGACCGCCGGGGCGCGGCGGCGGCCCCCGGCGACCCCTCGGACATCCTGTTCACCTCGGGGACGACCGGGGTCCCCAAGGGCGTGGTGCAGACCCACGAGCGCACGCTGCGGGTGGCCACCGACTGGGTGGCCATGACGGGCCTGGGCGCCGACGACCGGTACCTGATGGTGAACCCGTACTTCCACATGTTCGGGCTGAAGGCCGGCATCCTCGCCTCGGTCTGTGCCGGCGCCACCATGCTCCCGGAGGCGGTGTTCGATGTCGACCGCGTGCTGCAGCGCGTGGCGCGAGGAGGGGGTGACGGTCCTGCCCGGGCCGCCCACCCTCTACCAGGGCCTGCTCGACCACCCCGATCGTGACCGATACGACCTCTCGACGCTGCGGGTGGCGGTGACCGGTGCGGCCGACATCCCGGTCGAGCTCATTCGCCGCATCGATGACGAGCTGCCCTTCACGACGATCATCACCGGCTACGGGCTCACCGAGGCAGGCACGGCCGCGGCGACCTCGCCCGACGACGACGTCGAGACCATCGCCACCACGGTCGGGCGGCCGCGACCCGGCTTCGAGCTGCGCATCGTCGACGGCCACGGCGACGACGTGCCGACGGGAACGGCCGGCGAGATCCTCCTGCGAGGCGGGAGCGTCATGTCCCACTACCTCGACGATCCGAAGGCCACGGCGGAGGTCCTGTCCCCCGACGGGTGGCTGAGAACGGGCGACCTCGGCACGATCGACGCCGTCCGGGTGCCTGCGCATCGTCGGCCGGTCGAAGGACATGTTCATCGTCGGCGGGTTCAACGCCTACCCCGCCGAGATCGAGAACGCTTCTGCTCCACCATCCCGACATCCAACAGGCCGCGGTGATCGGTATCCCCGACGACCGTCTCGGCGAGGTCGGCATGGCCTTCGTGGTGCTCCGGGCCGGCGCTTCGACCACGGGCGACGAGCTCGTCGGCGTGGAGCCGCGACCAGATGGCCAACTACAAGGCGCCCCGTCGGGTCGAGGTCGTCGACGAGCTGCCGCTGAACGCCACCGGCAAGGTGATGAAATCCGAGCTCCGGGCCCGCGCCGGCCGGGGAGAGGGGGGTTCCCGATGACCGCCCTCATGCATCAGGCCGTCGAACAGGCCGCCGAGCGTTTCGGTGAGCGCGACGCCATCTGGGTCGGACGACCGCCGGTGGTCGTTTCGGGACCTCGACGAGCTCAGCGACGCCTTCGGCCGGCACCTCGCCGCCCAGGGTGTGGGTCCCGGCGACCGCGTGGCGCTGATGGCCTCGAACCGTCCGGAGTTCGTGAGCGCCGTCTACGGCATCAGCAAGGTCGGTGCGGCCTCGGTGCTGCTCAGCCCGGCGTGGAAGGCCCTCGAGATCGGGCACGCGCTCGAGCTCACCACGCCCCCTGCCGCCGTCGCCGACGGGCCCGGCGTGGCCTTGCTCGGCGAGCTCCTGGGCTCGGCCCGGGTCAGCGACCTCGACGACCCGGTGACCGCCGAGCGCGGCGGCCCGCCCCGATCGGGGCTGCCGGTGCTCGACGAGACCGATCTGGCCGAGGCGGTGCTGGTGTTCAGTTCGGGCACGACCGGGCTGCCCAAGGCGGTGCGCCACACGCATCGCTCGATCGGCCACGCCACCGCGCACTGGTGTGCGGCGCTCGGCCTCGGTCCCGACGACCGCTTCCAGGTCGCCACCCCGCCGTCGCACATCCTCGGCCTGTTGAACCTGCTGGCCGCCGCCTCGGCCGGCGCCACCGTGCGGCTGCACCGACGCTTCGACCTCGACGAGGTGCTGCGCCGCATCGAGACCGACCGGATGACCCTCGAGATGGCCGTCGCCCCGATCGCCCTGGCGATGGCGAACCACCCGCACCTCGAGGACTACGACCTCTCGTCGCTGCGCTACATCATGTGGGGGGCGACCCCGGTGAGCGTGAGCGTCGCCGAGATCGTCACCGCGCCGCACCGGGGTGCGCGTGGCTCCCGGCCTACGGAGCGAGCGAGCTGCCGGTCATCGCCGCCAACCCGGTCGCACGACCCGACGGCGTGGCGGCTCGACTCGGCCGGGCTGCCGCCCGACGGGGTCGAGCTGCGAGTCGCCGACCTCGACACGCGGGGAGGTCCTTCCGCCCGGGGAGATCGGGGAGATCCAGGTGCTCAGCCCGTCGGTGATGGCCGGCTACCTCCCCGACGAGGCGACCGCCGACGGCCTTCGCCGACGGCTGGTACCGCACCGGCGACGTCGGCTGGCTCGAGCCGGAGGGCTGGGTCCACCTCACCGACCGGGCCAAGGAGATGATCAAGGTCAACGGGTTCCAGGTCGCCCCGGCGGAGCTGGAGGAGGTGCTGCACGGCCATCCGGCCGTGCTCGACTGCGCCGTGTTCGGGCTGGCCGACGAGCGGGCCGGGGAGGTGCCGGTCGCCGTGGTGCAGCTCGATCCCGACCAGCCCGGTCACCGAGGAGGAGCTCAGAGCAGCTCGTGGCCGGCTCGCTGGCGACCTACAAGCACCTCCGACACGTGGTCGTCGTCGATGCCATCCCGAGGCTCCCGTCCGGGCAAGGTGCTGCGCCGCACGCTCCGCGACGAGTGGACGCCCGGTGCTGTCGGCCGCCGGTCGAGCCCGACTGATGGACGTCCGTCTCTCCCCCGAGCAGCAGGCGCTGCGGGCCTCGGTCGCGCAGGTCGTCGACCAGCTCGGGCCACGGGTCGTCGGCCAGCTCGACGATCGGCGAGCGGGCCGACAAGCTCGACGCGGCCGTCGCCGCCTCGGGCTGGCGCGAGCTGCGGGTCGCCGAGGCCGACGGCGCGCCGCTGGCCTCGGGGGTCGAAGCGGCCATCGTCGGCGAGGAGCTCGGCCGCGGCCTGGCCGACGCCGCCTTCCTGGGCCCGACGCTGGCCGCCGAGCTGCGGCGGCTGGCCGGTGCCCCGGCCTCGTCGGGCGCCGAGACGGTCGCGCTCGACCCCACGCTGGCTCGACCGGCGGTGACGGTCGACGGCCGGGCGCCCCGCGGCACGGTGGCCATCGATGCCCGCGGCGCCGACGTCGGCCCTGGTGCTTGTCGGCCACCGGCGAGGGCCACGCCTTGGGCCGAGGTCGCGGCTGGCTACGCCGGACGGCGCGCGCCGATCTGACCCGGCTCGTCGCCGACGTCGAACCGGTCCCGGCCGTCGACGTCGGTCGGGCCGGCCGGCCCGTCCGCTCACCGGCGATGACCTCACCCGGTGGACGGCCCTCGGGCTGGCGCTCACCGTCGGCCGACCTCGTCGGCACCATGCGGGGAGCGATCGACCTCGCCGTCGAGCTACGCCGTGCCCGCGGCACCAGTACGGCCGGCCGATCGGCTCGTTCCAGGCCGTCCAGCACCTGCTCGCCGACGCCTTCGTGCTCATGGAGGGCTCGCGCAGCGCCGCGCTCCACGCCGCCTGGGCGGTCGACGCCCTCCCGCCCGACGACGCGCTGGCGGCCGCCTCGGTGGCCAAGGCCTACTGCGCTCGCGGCGGCGCGCACGGTGTGCGAGACGGCGATCCAGGTGCACGGCGGCATCGGCAACACCTGGGAGTGCCTGGCTCACGTCCACCTGCGCCGGGCCCTGGTGTCGAGCGACGTGCTCGGTGGGCACGGCGGCCAGCCTCGAGCGGGTGCTCGCCCACGACGGGATCGGAGACGGCCATGGATTTCAGTGACTCGCCCGACGAGGCCGAGTTCCGGCTCGGTCTGCGGTCGTGGTTGCGGGACAACGACCCCGGGCTCCCCGCCTCCTCGACCGACGACGAGTACTGGGCCGGTCAGGCGGCGTGGCACCAGTCGCTCTACGACGCCGGCTTCTTCGGCATGACGTGGCCTGGAGCGATCGGCGGGCAGGACCTCCCCAGCGTCTACGACGTCATCGTCGACGAGGAGCTGGCGGCGGCCGGCGCGCCGCCCCGGCCCAGCCTCGGCTACCTCGTCGAGGGGATCCTCGAGCACGGCAGCGACGACATCCAGCGCGGTTCCTGCCCGGGCATCGTCAACGGGCGAGACCGGTGGTGCCAGGGCTTCAGCGAGCCCGACGCCGGGTCTGACCTGGCCTCGCTGCGCACCCGGGCCGACCGTCGACGGCGACGAGTACGTCCTGACCGGCCACAAGGTGTGGACGAGCTACTCCGACGACGCCGACTGGTGCCTCGTCCTCGCCCGCACCGAACCGCGACGTCGCCCACGCACAAGGGCATCTCGGCGTTCGCCGTGCCCATGCACCAGCCCGGCATCGAGCAGCGCCCGCTGCCCATGATCAACGGCATCACCAAGGAGTTCGGCGAGGTCCTCTTCGACGGGGCCCGGGTGCCGGCGGCCAACATGATCGGCGAGCCGGGGGAGGGGTGGCCTCTGGCCATGACCGTCGTCAGCCACGAGCGAGAACCGCACGAGCTGGGCTTCGCCGGTCGCTACAAGAAGCTGGTGAAGGACCTGACGAGCCGCGTGCGGGCCGAGCCCGTCGCGCTTCGACGCCGAGCAGCGCCGTGATCTGGGCTGGGCGATCGTCGAGGCCGAGATGCTGCGGCTGCACGTCTGCCGGCGGCTCTCGGACCGCCTCGACGGCGTCTCGCACGGGCCCGAGGGCTCGGTCGACAAGCTGCTCATGACCTGGACCGAGCAGGCCGTCGGTCACGCCGCCACTCGCCGTCGGAGGCCTGGGCGTCGCCGGCGACGACACCTGGCTGAAGGTGTACCTCTACAGCCGGGCCCAGAGCGTCATGGGCGGGACGTCGCAGATCCAGCGCAACCTGGTCGCCAGTCGGATCCTGCAGCTGCCGGCCTCATGAGCACCTACGACCTGACCCCCGAGCTCGAGGTCGAGGCGGACGGACCCATCCGGGTGATCCGCATGAACCGGCCCGAGCAGCTGAACGCCACCAACCACGGGCTGCACCGAGGGCTGGCCGAGCTGTTCCCCCAGATCGACGCCGACGACGACGGTCCGCGCCGTCGTGCTGACGGGCAACGGGCGGGCCTTCTCGGCCGGTGGCGACTTCGACTACCTCGACGAGCTCGCCCGCGACGCCGACCGTCGACGCGAGACGCTCGGTCCACGGCAGGCAGATCGTCACCGGCATGGTGCAGTGCCGGGTGCCGATCGTGGCGGCGGTGAACGGCCCGGCCGTCGGGCTCGGCTGCAGCCTGGTCGCGCTGTCCGACATCGTGTTCATGGCCGAGAGCGCCCACCTGGCCGACCCGCACGTGATGATGGGGCTGGTGGCCGCCGACGGCGGCCCGGTGACGTGGCCGCTGCTCACCAGCCTCCAGCTGGCCAAGGAGTACGCCCTCACCGGCGATCGCATCCCGGCCCGGCGGGCGGCCGAGATCGGGCTGGCCAACCACGTCTGTGCCGACGACGAGGTGGTCGACGCAGGCCGTGGCCTGCGCCCACCGGATCGCCCGAGCTGCCCCGCCAGGCGGTCGAGGACACCAAGCGCATCCTCAACCTGCACCTCGAGCGGGCCGTGGTCGCCACCCTCGACTTCGCGCTGGCCGCCGAGGATCGATCGTTCACCTCGGCCGAGCTGCGGGCCAACCTCGACCGGCTCCTCGCCGCACGCGACGAAGAGGCGTAGCCGTGCGCCGGGGAAGCCACCGGGCCGACGGCCGGCCGTCGACCGCCTGCGGAACTGCACTCTCCTTCATTGGAAACGAGACTTCCTTGCTGGAGATCACGGCTCTCAATTACCTGACGATAGGCTTTCACCGATGACGAAGAACGATCCGGGGGTCGGGGCCGACCCGGCAGTCGGCGAGCCCGCCGTGAGTTGGCGCGAGGCGGCCGTCTCGAGATCGCTGGGCTCGGCGCGGGCCCGCGCCGAGACCCGCGTCCAGCGATTCCTCGACGCCGCCATCGAGCTCATGAACGAGGGCGAGTCGGGCAAGGACTTCACCGTCCAGGAGGTCGTCGAACGCTCGGGCCAGTCGCTGCGGACGCTTCTACCAGTACTTCGGTGGCAAGCAGGAGCTGCTGCTGGCCGTGTTCGAGGAGTCGGTCCGGTCGACCACGCAGATCCTCAGCGAGCGGATCGCCAAGGAGGACGACGCCTTCAGCCGACTCCACCGCTTCGTGGTCGAGTACTACCGGCTCTGCCGCCCGGCCGAGGGCAAGTCGGCCAAGAAGGCCCCGACGACGTCGGTGATGGTCGACTTCGCCCAGCAGCTGCTGACCGGTCACCCCCGCGACGCGGCCACCGCCTTCGCCCCCCTCGTCTCGTTGTTCGGCGACCTGCTCGACGACGCGGCGGCGGAGGGCTCGATCCGCTCGGGCCTCCGACGGAGCCCGATCGCCGGGGTGGTGCTCGAGGCGATCATGTTCAACGCGTTCTCGGCCACGATCGGCGGCACCAGCCCGCAGTCCCAGGCGGTCGATCCGGCTGAGGAGCTCTGGGATCTGATCGTCCACGGCATCGGGTCCTGAGCGCCCCCGCGCCGGCCTGCCCTTCAGCTGACCGCTCGGCTGTTCTCGCTGGACGCGAAGCGCATTATCGTCGGCTCGATGGACCACGAACTCGGCACCCCGGCGCTGCGCTTCGAGCGGGAGGGTCCCATCGCCTGGTGCACGATCGACCGGCCGTCGGCTCGCAACGCCCTCACCCCGGCGATGTACTACGGGATCAAGAAGGCCGTGCGCCTGGTGAACACCGATCAGGACCTGGCCGCGTTGATCATCACCGGGACGGGGGACGTGTTCGCTCCCGGCGGCGACCTCGGGGGCCGTTCCGAAGGTGAGGAGTCGGTGCCCGAGGAAGTCGGCTACGACATCCTGCCGTTCCTGGCCATCCGCGACAGCCGGGCGCCGGTGATCGCCGCGGTCAACGGCATCTGCCAGGCCGGGGGCCTCCTGATCGCCATGATGGCCGACATCGCGGTGGTCAGCGACCGGGCCACGTTCCGGGTGCCGGAGCTCCTGCGGGGCATCCCCGATGCCGTCTACGCCGCCGCGCTGCCGGCCCATGTGGGCGTGGCCGTCGCCCGGGACCTGCTGTTGTCGGCGCGCCCGTTCGATGCGGCCGAGGCCCAGCGTCTCGGGGTGATCTCGCGGGTCGTGCCGCACGACACGCTGCGGGCCGCCGCCCTCGAGGCGGCCCACCAGATCCTGCGGACGGCGCCGTCGGCCCGGGCCCATGTCAAGCGGATGCTCAACGAGCGCTATGGCCTCATCGACCACCAGACCATGTGGTGGGCGCTCGAGGAGTCGGACGAGCCTCGTGAGGGCATGCGCGCCTTCATGGAGAAGCGACCGCCCCGCTGGGTCCCGCCGGCCGGGCCGTCGTGACCGACCTCCTGCGTGAGCGCCGGGGCGCCCTGTCGATCGTGTGGTTGAACCGCCCCGAGGCCCGGAACGCACTGACCCCCGGGCTCATGGCCGCCCTCGGCGCCGCCGTCATCGAGGCCGAGACCGATCCGGAGATACGCACGATGGTCCTCTCGGGTACCGGGGATCGGGCCTTCTGTGCCGGGATGGACCTGCGCTCGTTCGCCGGCGGCGAGAACCCGGGCACCGCCGATGACGAGGCCACGGCGGGGTTCCGGCGGCTGTTGGGAGGCGAGGTCGGCGTACCGGTGGTGGGTGCCGCCAACGGCTCGGCGGTGGCGGGAGGGCTCGAGCTGCTGCTGGGCTGCGACCTGGTCGTGGCCTCGAGCGACGCGACGTTCGGGTTCCCGGAGGTCAAGCGCGGGCTGTTCGCCGCCGGCGGCGGCACGACGCTGGGCACGCGGATCCCCCTGGCCATCGCCCTCGAGATGATGCTCACCGGCAACCTCGTCGATGCCGACCGGGCTCGCCAGATCGGGCTGGTCAACGCCGTCGTCGCCCCCGACCAGGTGCTGGGGACGGCCATCGATCTGGCCGAGCAGATCGCGGCCAACGGTCCCCTCGGTCTCGCCGCCACGAAGGAGCTGGTGCGTCTGAACGTCACCGACCCTGACGCGGCCCGGGCCCGGCTGGCGGAATGGCAGGCCATCGTCTTCGCCAGCGAGGACGCCCGAGAGGGAGCTCAGGCCTTCATCGACAAACGCGCGCCCGTCTGGCGGGGTCGCTGACGTGCGCGCCGCCGTCTGCCGATCGCACGGGGAGCCGGAGGTGGTCACGGTCGAGGAGATCCCGTCGCCGCGGCCGGCCCCGGGGCAGGTGCGGGTGCGGGTGGGCGCGGCGGCGGTCAACTTCCCCGATGTGCTCGTGGTCGCCGACCAGTACCAACTCAGCGTGCCGACCCCTTTCGTGCCGGGCAGCGAGTTCGCCGGCGTGGTGGAGGAGGTGGCGGAGGGAACCAGCGGGTTCGCCGTGGGCGACCGGGTGACCGGTACCTCGATGGTGGGCGCCTTCGCCGAGCAGGCGGTGGTTGCCGCCGATGCGCTGCGTCCGATCCCCGACGGGGTCGACGACCGCCATGCCGCCGCCTTCGGGGTGGCTCACCGGACCGCATGCAACGTGCTGCGCTCCGTCGCCCGCCTCCAGCCCGGCGAGCAGTTGGTGGTGCTCGGCGCCGGCGGCGGCGTGGGTCTGGCGGCCGTCCAGCTCGGCGCCGTCCTCGGCGCGTCCGTGACGGCGGTGGCATCGTCCCCGGCCAAGCTGGCCGCGGCCTCGGCCGGCGGGGCCACCAACCTCATCGAGCATGGCGCGGTCGACCTGCGCTCGGCGCTCCGGGAGAGCCTTCCCGACGGGGCCGACGTGGTCATCGACCCGGTGGGCGGGGCCCTCAGCGAACCGGCGCTGCGCTCGCTTCGCTGGGGAGGGCGCTTCGTCACCGTCGGCTACGCGTCGGGGGTGATCCCCAAGATCCCGCTCAACCTCGTGCTGTTGAAGGGGTGCCACATCCTCGGCTTCCAGTTCCGGGACTTCGCCGAACACGCCGGCGAGGACCTGGCCCGCAACGACGAGGAGCTGTGGGCCATGCTGGCCGAGGGTCGCATCACCCCCCACATCGGCGCCACGTTCACGCTCGACGAGGTCGGTGCCGCACTGCGGCTGGTGGCCACCGGCCAGGCCGTGGGGAAGGTCGTGCTCGACCTGGAGCCGCGCCCGGGCCGTCACCCCTGATCGGGGCGGGACCGCCGGATCAGATGGTCGGCTGATCAGATGATCAGGGAGTCGTGCCCCGCCCAGTACTGCTCGCGAAGCCGCCGCTTGTAGAGCTTGCCGTTCGGGTCGCGGGGGAGCTCGTCGACGAAGTCGACGCTGCGCGGGCACTTGTAGGTGGCCAGCTCGGCCCGGCAGTAGGCGAGGAGCTCGGCCGCCAGCTCGGGCCCGGCCGTGGCGGGATCGGCCAGCTGCACGACCGCCTTCACCGCTTCGCCCATCTCGGGGTCGGGCACCCCGATCACGGCGACGTCGACGACGGCGGGATGGCCGGCGAGCACGTTCTCGGCCTCCTGCGGGATAGATGTTCACGCCGCCGGAGATGATCATGTGCGCCTGCCGGTCGGTGAGGTAGAGGTAGCCGTCCTCGTCGAGGTAGCCGATGTCGCCGAGCGTCCGCCATCCCTTGTCGTTGGCGATCGACGCCGTCTTGTCGGGGTCGTTGTGGTACTCGAACGGGCTGGCCGCCGGCGAAGTAGATGACGCCGGACTCGCCCGGAGGCAGCTCCTCGCCGTCGTCGCCGACGATGTGGCACTCGTCGAGCGGCCGGCCGACCGAGCCCGGATGGGCGAGCCACTCGTCGGACGTGATGAAGGTGCTGCCGATGTCCTCGGTGCCCGAGTAGTACTCGTGGATGATCGGGCCCCACCACTCGATCATCTGGCGCTTCACCGCGACCGGGCACGGCGCCGCCGCGTGCATCACGACCTGCAGGCTCGACACGTCGTAGCGCTCACGCTCGGCCGGTGGCAGGCGGAGCATGCGCACGAACATCGTCGGCACGAACTGGGCGTAGGTGACGCGGTGGCGCTCGATGAGCTCGAGGCAGGCGCGGGGATCGAAGCGCTCCATCACCACGACGGTGGCGCCCGAGCCGCTGCATCGACATCGAGTAGACGAGCGGCGCCGCGTGGTACAGCGGTGCCGGGCTGAGGTAGACCGAGCCCGGCGCCGGCCCCGTAGTGGCCGAGGGCCTGGGCGATCATGACCGGTTTCGCCGACGGGTCGCCGAACGGCGGTGCCGGGCAGCGCCTTGCGCACGCCCTTGGGCCGTCCCGTCGTCCCCGACGAGTACAGCATCTCCCGGCCCTCCGTCTCGTCGATCGGGTCGGTCGGTGCCCCGGCCAGCACCTCGTCGTAGCGCTCGAAGCCCGGCGAGCTCGCCCACGGCCGAGATCCGGATCGAGAGGCGGGACAGGTCGAGGCCGGCGATGACCTCGGCCATCGCCTCGGACGACACCAGGGCGATCGCCCCGCAGTCGTCGAGCACGTACTGCACCTCGGCCGGGCGCAGATGGCTGTTGATCGCCGTGTAGTGCAGGCCCGAGCGCTGCGCCGCCCACGCCACCTCGAGGAACGGGCGGTTGTTCTCCATGAGGATGGCGATGTGGTCGCCGGCGCCGAGGCCGCGGGCCCGGAGCGCTCGAGCCAACCGGCTGGAGCGGTCCTCCAGCTCGGCGTAGGTGGTCGTCTCGCCCGTCGAGCCCATGATGATGGCCGGGAGCGTCCGGCGTGTGCTCGGCGTGCCAGCTCGGGGTCATGGGCAGCGGGGACACGTGGGCGTCTCGGTCGTCCGGGGGCCGGCTCGTCACAGCGGGAGCAGGGCCGGCAGCTGTCGGCCCTCGATGAGTTGGTGACCGAGGGCGCGGGTGAGGGTCGACGCCCCGCCGAACAGGCCGTCGAGCACGGGCGTGCGCCGGACGTAGAGGTGCAGCGGATGCTCCGTGGTGAAGCCGATGCCGGCCAGCACCTGCTGGCAGTGGCGGGCGGTCGTGCGGGCCGTGCGCCCGGCCACCGCCTTGGCCATCGCCGCCGTGCCCGGCGAGCCGTCGAGCCAGGCGGCGTCGAGCACGGCCTCGGCCATCTCGATGGCCACGAGCGTCTCGGCCAGTCGATGGCGGATCGCCTGGAACGAGCCGATCGGACGCCCGAACTGGACTCGACCCGAGCGCGTGCTCGCGGGCGAGCCCGAGCATGGCTCCGTGACGCCCCGACGAGCTCGTGGGCGATGGCCAGTCGCGCCCGGGCGACGGCGGTGTCCCAGTCCCCCGCGACGGGCTCCGGCGCGGCGGCCGGCGCCACCGAGTCGGCGGTCACCTCGATGAGGCCCAGGCTCGGGTCGAGCCCCTTGACGGGGCGGAGCTCGAGCGACGACGTGGGCACGGTGACGGCGGCGAGCGGGCCGGCGCTCGATGCGACGACCACGGCGGTGGTCACGTCGGCCAGGCTCGAGAGGGCCAGCCCCCGGAGGTGGAGGCCTCGCCCGTCGAGGGTGGCGGGCGGATCCCACCGGCCCATGGGCGGGAGCACGAGCCCGGGTGCGTCGGCGCCGTCCAGTCCGAGGGCGTCGGCGACCACCTGACCGAGGCCGGAGGAGGTGACGTTGGCCTCGCCCTGGACGCCGAACAGGGTGGAGATGGCCGCTCGCCGGTCGACGGCCAGCGCTTCGGGCCAGCCCAGCTCGTCGAGCGCGGCATCGAGCGCCCGGCCGGTGTGGGCGTCGGTGGCCTGGCGCAGGCTCCGCTCGAAGAGCTCGACGTCCTCGCCGTCCATCAGCGATCGCTCCCCAGGTCGAGCAGCCGGCGGGCGATGATGTTGCGCTGGATCTCGGCGCTCCCGCCGTAGATCGAGGCGGCTCGCGAGTAGAGGAACTCGGTGCGCCACCGCTCGCTCGCCGGGTCGTCGCCCACCGTCACGGCGGGGGCCAGCGCGTCGGCGACGAGGTCGAAGACGGCCTGTTCGGTCGTGGCCAGCAGGACCTTGTCGATCGACGTCTCCGGGCCCAGCTGCTCGCCGTTCGCCATGCGGTGCTGGGTGGCGCGCGACCGGGCCCGGAACGCATACAGGAGCTGGGTGACCTCGCCGAGCTCGGGCGGGATCGAGCGCGTCGGGCGGAGCGGCGTCGAGGAGCAGCTGGAGCCGCCGGTGGAGGTAGGCGGCCCGGTGCCACAGCGACGTGCTGCGCTCGTAGGGCAACAGATCCATCGCCACGGACCAGCCGTCACCCTCCTCGCCGAGGGTGCGCTCGAACGGGACGGCGACGTCGTCGAAGAACACCTCGGAGAACTCGTCGGTCCCGTGCATGGCCGAGATCGGCCGCACCGTGACGCCGGGGGCGTCCATGTCGACGAAGAGGGCGGTGATGCCCTTGTGGGCCGACTCGGGCGTGCCGGTGCGCGTGAGCAGGACGCAGCGCTGGGCGTACTGGGCCAGGCTGGTCCACACCTTCTGCCCGGTCACCCGCCAACCCTCGTCGTGGCGCACCGCCCGGCACGCCAGCGAGGCCAGGTTGCTGCCGGTGCCGGGCTCGGAGAACCCCTGGCACCACGTCTCGTCCCCCCGGAGCAGCTCCGGCACCATGGCGGCCGCCAGCTCGGGCGCGGCGTAGTCGATCATGGTGGGGGCGAGCACCTCGGTCATGGAGTAGAGGCCCGGTTCGACGAGGTCCCGGGACGTCAGCGCCTCACCGAGGTAGGCGCGCATCAACGTCGAACCCGGCAAGCCGCCGACCCGCTCGGGCCACCCGTAGCGCATCCACCCGGCGTCGAAGGTGAGCCGCTTGACCTTGGCCAGCTGGGCCATCTGCTGGTCGAGCGTTCCGCTTCCCTCGTGGTCGGCGGTGAGCTCGGCGTCGTGGTCGTCGAGCCAGGTGTCGAGCGCGGCCCGGAAGGCGTCGAAGTCCATCGCCGAGCCCGCGGTCGCTCACGTGGCGCCGGGCTGCGGCCGGGTCGGATCGTGCGCTCGGCCGGAATCGCGGGCCCCGCTCTTGCGCAGGAAGGTCATCGCCCGGGTGGCGAGGCGCCAGCCGTCGGTCGTCCGGCGGTAGGTGTCGGTGTACCAACCGATGCGCATGTCGTGGTTCGTCTGATCGACGAAGCACAGCGGCTGCTCGCCGGTGCCGACATCGCCGTCGAGGTCGAACACGGGGGGCCCGACCATGAACAGGCCCTTGGGGGCGGCGGCGACGAGCGTCGGGAAGTCGGCGAGCTGGTAGGTGTCGCCGAAGGCGCGGTAGGTGCCGTCCGGGGTGAACACGGCGACGACCGCGTCGATGTCGTCCTTGGTCATGCCGACGGCGTAGCGGGCCAGGAGCTGCTCGAGCTCGATGACGTCGGCGACCGGGAGCTCAGCCACGGGGCCGGGCCCTCGAGTTCCCCCGGTGCCGTGAAGTCACCTGTGTCGCCGCGAGGATCGCCATGTTGGCGGATGATAACGAAGTTCTCTTTCTGCAGCAATGGGAGTGGCGGGAATCTGATGGCCGTGGGATAGTGGCCAGGGTGTCGTCCGAAGGGGGGAGGTGACGTGGGGGAGCCGAGCAGCGCCGGTCCGGATCGGTGGCGACTCCGTTCCGTGCCCGAGGAGCTCGTCGAGCGCTACCGTCGCCGAAGGCTGGTGGAACGACGCCGCCCTGGGGGACATGGTGGCCGACGGGCTGGGGCGCATGGGCGAGGTGCCGTTCCGGGTCCGCTCCCAGATACGGCCGTGGGAAGGAACGTTCGCCGACGTCGATCGGGCGGCGCGGGCGCTGGCCACCTCGCTGCAGGCCGAAGGCGTCGGGCCCGGCGACGTGGTCATGTTCCAGCTGCCCAACTGGGTCGAGGCCGGGATCACGTTCTGGGCAGCCGCCTACCTCGGCGCCGTGGTCGTGCCCGTGGTGCACTTCTACGGACCGAAGGAGGTCGACTACATCCTGCGGGCCGTCACGCCGGCCGTGGTGGTGACGGCCGACCGCTTCGGCCACAACGACTTCCTGGCGACGTATGAGCCACTTCTCTCGGACCATCCCGGCGTGGCCTGGCTGGTCGTCGGCCCGACGCCGGCGGCGGAGCTCCCGCCTCGGGCCCGCGCCCTGGACTCGCTGCTCGGCGCCGAGCCGATCCCCGGCCCGCTGGCCGTCGACCCGGACCGGCCGGCGATCGTCGCCTTCACGTCGGGCACGACGAGGGACCCGAAGGGCGTCATCCACTCGCATCGCACGATCGGGTTCGAGACGCGACAGCTCGACCACCTCTTCCCCCACGGTGGGCCCCCGCAGATCACCGGCGCGCCGGTCGGCCACTTCATCGGGATGCTCAACGCCTTCCTGCTGCCGCTGCTCCGGGAGCGGTCGGTCAACCTGATCGACGTGTGGGACCCGGGTGAGGTGCTGCGCATGATGCGCGAAGAGAACCTGGGCGTGGGCGGTGGCGCCACGTACTTCCTCACCAGCCTGCTCGACCACCCGGACTTCACCCCCGAGCACCTGGCCCTCATGCCCTTCGCCGGCCTGGGCGGTTCGGCCGTGCCCGTCGCGGTGATGCAGCGGGTGACCGATCTGGGGATGAAGGCGTTCCGCTCGTACGGGAGCACCGAGCACCCCTCGATCACCGGCTGTCTCATCGACGAGCCCGAGGACAAGCGGCTCACCACCGACGGGCGGGCCCTGCCCGGCGTCGAGGTGCGTCTGGACGCCGACGGCCAGATCCTCAGCCGGGGCCCCGACTGCTTCATCGGGTACATCGACCCCGAGCTCACCGCCAGCGTCTTCGACGAGGACGGCTGGTACCGGACCGGTGACGTCGGCGTCCTCGACGACGAGGGCTACCTGACCATCACCGATCGCATCTCGGACGTCATCATCCGGGGCGGCGAGAACATCAGCGCGGTCGAGATCGAGGAGCTCATGATGGACCTCGACGAGGTGGCCGAGGTGTGCGTCGTGGCCGCCCCGGACGATCGGCTCGGCGAGCACGCGGCCGCCATCGTGCGGGTGCACGACGGGAGGTCGGCGCCGTCGATGGCCGGCCGTTCGCGACCATCTGGCGGCGGCCGGCGCTGGCCCGCCAGAAGTGGCCGGAGGCGATCTACCAGCTGTCGGAGCTGCCCCGCACCCCGTCGGGGAAGGTGCAGAAGTTCGTGCTGCGCCAGCAGCTACGCGACGGGCTGCTGGCGTCCGCGCTGGTCAGCGGCGCCTGAGCTGCCGGCCGATCGAGCATCGAAGACACGGAGGAGAATCCCATGACCGCACTCACCGCTGAGCCGCTCGGCCGCAACGTCGGGGCGAACGTGATCGGCGTCGACCGCGACCGCCTGGTGGACGACGACGACCTGCCGGCGTGGTGCCTGGATGCGCTGGAGGCCAACGGCGTCCTCGTGTTCAAGGGCCTGAACGTCGACGACGACGCCCAGGTGGCGTTCAGCCGGAAGCTGGGCCACGTCGAGGTGTTCCCCAATGCCGACCCGCCCGAGATCTTCCGGGTCACCCTCGACCCGGCCAAGAACCCGGCCGCCGCGTACCTGCGCGGCACGTTCGACTGGCACATCGACGGCTGCACCGACGACATCCCCATCATGGCCACCATCCTCAGCGCCCGGGCGGTGGCGAGCACCGGGGGCGAGACCGAGTTCGCCAGCTCCTACCTCGCCTACGAGAGCCTGTCGCCCGACGAGAAGGAGGAGGCCGAGGCCGTGCGCGTGGTGCACACCATCGAGGCCTCGCAGCGGCTCGTGAACCGCGACCCCTCGCCGAAGGAGCTGGCCGTGTGGCGGTCGCGTCCGGCCAAGGAGCATCCCCTGGTGTGGCACCACCGCTCGGGCCGGCGCTCGTTGGTCCTGGGTGCCACCGCGTCGCACGTCGTGGGTTGGGATCCCGACCGGTCGAGGGCGCTGCTGGACGACCTGCTCGAGCGGTCCACCGGGCCCGACCGGGTCTATCGCCACGAGTGGGAGGTCGGCGACATGGTCATCTGGGACAACCGGGGGGTGCTGCACCGGGCCCTGCCCTACGACGCGAGCTCGCCCCGTGACATGCACCGGACGACGCTGGCCGGAGACGAGTCGATCGGGTGACCCCCACCCCGCCGGCGGGCCCGCCCCGCATCCCGCCTCTCCCGCCGTCCGAGTGGCCCGACGGGATGCGGGCCGCGCTCGCCGCCATCCGACCCGAGAACCCTCGCCACCCCTTCCCGCCCAACGATCCGGGCCGCCCCAAGGGCCTCAACGTGCTCGGGACCCTGGCCCACCATCCCGACCTCGCCCGGGCGTTCAACACCTTCAACGGTCACATCCTCTTCGGCACGACGCTCTCGCCCGCGCCAGCGCGAGCTGCTCGTGCTGCGGGTGGCCGCCGTCCGGGGGGCGTGCTACGAGTGGCGGCAGCACGTGGTGCTGGCCGGCGACGCCGGGATCACGCCCGAGGAGATCGAGGCGGTCAGCGGAGGGCCCGACGCCGACGGCTGGTCGGCCGATCGATCGGGCCATGCTGCAGGCGGTCGACGAGCTGCTCGGCGACGCCCTGGTGGCCGACGACACCTGGGCAGGTGCTGGCCGCCGAGCTCGACGGTTGAGCAGCTGATGGACCTGGTGTTCACCGTCGGGGCCTACGACCTCCTGGCCATGGCCCTCCGTCGTTCGGCGTGCCGCTCGACGACGACCTCGAGGAGAACCCGAAGTAAAATCAGCTTCTCTTTGAAAGAGATGACTGCTATCGTCCGGGAATCGGCCCGATGGGAGGACCACGACATGGCGCATTTCGCGAAGCCGGCTGAGGGCAGCTGGACCGAGCACTACCCCGAGCTCGGCACGGCCCCCGTGGACTACGAGGACTCCATCTCCCCCGAGTTCTACGAGCTCGAGCGCAAGGCCATCTTCAACAAGACGTGGCTGAACGTCGGCCGGGTCGAGGACCTGCCCCGCCCCGGCAGCTACTTCACCAAGGAGCTGGCGTGCGCCGGCACGTCGGTGGTCCTCGTGCGCGACAAGGACGGCGAGGTCCGAGGCTTCCACAACATCTGCCGACACCGGGGCAACAAGCTGGTGTGGAACGACTTCCCGCGGGAGGAGACGAGCGGCACGTGCCGCCAGTTCACCTGCAAGTACCACGGCTGGCGCTACGACCTCGACGGCGCGCTGACGTTCGTCCAGCAGGAGTCGGAGTTCTTCGACCTCGACAAGGCCGACTACGGCCTGGCCGCGGTGCAGACCGAGGTGTGGCAGGGGTTCATCTTCGTGAACCTCGACCCCGACAACACGACGTCGGTGCGGAGTACCTCGGCGGCCTCGGAGCGGGGATCGAGGGCTACCCGTTCGGCGAGATGACCCAGGTCTACAAGTACCGGGCCCACGTCGGGAGCAACTGGAAGCTCTTCATCGACGCCTTCGCCGAGTTCTACCACGCACCGGTCCTGCACGCGAAGCAGGCCACCGACGAGGAGTCGCGCAAGCTCCAGGGCTACGGCTACGAGGCGCTGGCGTACGAGATCGACGGCCCGCACAGCATGGTGTCGTCGTGGGGCGGGATGTCGCCGCCCAAGGACCTGAACATGGTCAAGCCGATCGAGCGGGTCCTGCGCAGCGGGCTGTTCGGGCCGTGGGATCGCCCCGACATCGACGGCCTCGACCCGCTGCCCGAGGGCCTCAACCCGGCCCGGCCATCCGGCGTGGGGCGATCGACTCGTTCGTCCTCTTCCCCAACTTCATGCTGCTGGTGTGGGCGCCGGGCTGGTACCTCACCTACCACTACTGGCCGACGTCCTACAACAGCCACATCTTCGAGGGGAACCTCTACTTCGTCCCGCCGAAGAACGCCACCGAGCGCCTGCGCCAGGAGCTCGCCGCCGTCACGTTCAAGGAGTACGCCCTGCAGGACGGCAACACGCTCGAGGCGACCCAGTCGATGATCGAGTCGCGGGCCGTCACGGCGTTCCCCCTGGGCGACCAGGAGATCCTGCTCCGCCACCTCCACCAGACGGCCCGGCGAGTACGTGGCCGACCTTGCGCCGACCGAGACGCCGGTCCGGATCTCGGCCGCGTCCTGAACGAGGAGACCCCGCCATGACCACGCTCCCCATCGAGTTCGCCGACCTCGAGCCGTTCTCCGACTGGTGCCTCCCGTCCGAGGCCGAGCGCTACGCCAAGCGGCTCGTCGAGCTCGATGGACGAGATGCAGGCGTTCTACGACGCCGCCTTCCCTCGCCTCGAAGCGGCCATGGCCTACCTCGACGCCCTCGATCTGGACGCACCTCCCGAGGACGCCGGGCAGCTGCTACTGCTGTGCTACTCGTTGATCAACGTCTCGTTCCCGGTCGAGGTGTGGCGTCAGCCCCGGGTGCCCGACAGCGGCGCCGCGGCCATGGACGCCGTGGTCGAACCCGCGGTCTGATCGAGCCACCGTGCGCATCGGCGTGATGGTCGGCCCCGAGCGGGGCCGCT
Organism: uncultured Microthrixaceae bacterium; assembly: GCA_963726905.1. Taxonomy (GTDB): domain Bacteria; phylum Actinomycetota; class Acidimicrobiia; order Acidimicrobiales; family Acidimicrobilacustridaceae; genus UBA4742. The sequence continues at coordinate 335,376 of CAVSDZ010000004.1, read as the reverse complement.
ACGGCACCAAGGTCGAACGGCTGCTGGCCGACGCCCGGTGGGCGGAGGAGGCCGGACTGGCATCGGTGTGGGTGCCCCAGATCCCGGACGACTTCGACGCGTTGACGGCCGCCACGCTGATCGGTGCTCAAACGACTCGCATCGAGATCGGCACGGCGGTCGTCCCCGTCCAGCCCCGGCACCCGATCGCGCTGGCCCAGCAGGCGCTGTCGACCCAGAGTCGTGTGCGGGGGGCGCCTCGCGCTCGGTCTCGGCGTGTCGCACCACTGGGTGATCGACGAGATGCTGGGACTGCCCTACGAGCACCCGGCGGCGACGATGCGCGCCTACCTCGACGTGCTCGACCAGGCGCTGGCCGGGCCCGGGCATGGTCGACGTCGAGAACGAGCTGTTCCGGGTGCACAACCCGCTCGACATCACCGACGTCGCGCCCGACGCCGGTGATGATCGCCGCCCTCGGTCCGCATGATGCTGCGCCTGGCGGGCGAGCGGACCGACGGCACCATCCTGTGGCTGGCCGACGAGCGGGCGATCGGCTCGCACATCGCCCCCACCATCACGGCGGCGGCCGAGCAGGCCGGGCGCCCGCCGCCCGCGGATCGTGGCCGGCGTTCCCGTGTGCCTGTGTCGCGACGACGAGGTCGAGGTCGCCGTCGACGCGGGCCAACCGGGTGCTGTCCGAGGCCGAGGTGTCGCCCAACTACCAGAAGCTCCTCGACCACGGCGACGCCCGCTCCGTCGGCGACATCCTGGCCGCGGGCAGCGAGACGTCGATCGAGAAGCGCCTGCGCTCCTTCGCCGACGCCGGCACGACCGACGTGTCGGTGCGGGTCGTGCCGATCGGCGCAGACGCGCGACGAGAAGCTGGCATCGTCGCGGCGCACTCGCGAGTACCTCGCCTCGCTCGCCGGCTCGATCTGACCGCACAGGGGGCTGCCATGGGGACGTTCCACGAGAGCGAGCGGTTGCCGGCGGCGTGGGCCGAGCGCCGGGCCGTTCTGGGAGACGAGTACGTCGATGCCGCGCAGGCCGACCCCGACCCGGCCGCGGCCGACTTCCAGGATCACCTCACCTCCATGGCGTGGGGGGTGTGGGCGCGTGGCGGGCCGCTGTCGCGGCGTGATCGCAGCCTCCTCGTGCTGGCGATGACCGCGGCTCTCGGCCGCATGGAGGAGTTCCGGCTGCACGCCGCGACCGGCGCCCGCACCGGGGTCACCGACGCCGAGATCGACGAACTGCTGCTTCAGATCGCGGCCTACTGCGGGGCGCCGGCCGCGGTCGCCGCCCGACGGGAGATCCGTACTCTGCGCCAGGAGCGGGACGGACGGTCGTGAACCCCGAGATCGTGGGGTTCGTCGGGCTCGGGAACATGGGCGGGGCCCTGGTACCGAACCTGGTGAAGGCCGGGTACGACGTCGTGGTCCACGACTTCGCCGGACCGGATCGCGCTGCCGGCGGGCTCGACCTTCGTGGCCGACGTCGGTCACATGGCCCGCGAGGCCGAGGTGATCGTCCTCAGCCTGCCCGACGGCGCGGCGTCGCAGCAGGTGGCCCGCCAGATCGTGAGTGCGGACCGAACGCCGTGCCACCCACGTGGTCGACACGTCGACGATCGGGGTGCAGGCGGCCGATGCCGATCGCTGCGCTCCTGGCCGAGGGAAACCTGAGCTACGTCGACGCACCGGTGTCGGGTGGAGTGGCCGGCGCCCGGGCTCGCACGCTGGCGGTGATGTACGCAGGAGCGGACGAGGCCTGCGCCCGGGTCGAGCCGGTGCTCGCCGGTCTCAGCGATCGGATCCGGCGGGTGGGTGATCTCCCGGGCATGGCCCAGGCGATGAAGCTGGCCAACAACTTCCTCTCGGCGACGGCGCTGGCCGCCACCAGCGAGGCGATCGCCTTCGGTCTCTCGGTCGGTCTGGACATGGCGACCATGATCGAGGTGCTGAACGGGTCGAGCGGTCAGAGCGCGGCCACCCTGGACAAGTTCCCGAACCACGTGCTCAGCGGTCGCTATGACTCGGGCTTCACCAATTCGCTCATGGCCAAGGACGTGCGGCTCTACCTGGATGAGGTCGAGGCCCGGGACGGCGCGGCGGCCATCGGTGTCGTGACCACGTCGATCTGGGAGCGGTTCGCCTCCGGTGAGCCCGGCGCCGACTTCACCCGCATCTACCCGTTCGTCACCGATCGATGACGAGGGGATCAACGGCGCCGTCGTGGCGGTGGACCTGTCCGCCCTTCATCACGAAGCACACCGACTCGGTCACGGTGATGTCGCTGAGCGGGTCACCGGGAACGGCGATGACGTCGGCCAGCAGCCCCGCTTCGAGCCGGCCCCGATCGTCGACGTCGATCAGCTCGGCGGCGACCGTGGTGGCCGCCCGGATGGCCTGCAACGGGGTCATGCCCCGCTCGACCAGGGCGACGAGCTCCTTGGCGTTGCGCCCGTGGGGGATGGCCGGCGCGTCGGTGCCGCAGGCGATGCGGGCATTGCGGGCGATGGCGTTGCTCATCGTCTGACGGGCGCGGGGGAACACCTCGGCCGCCTTGGCCTGCAGCTCCGGGGCGGCGTGGGACACGTCCATGCCGTCGGCCAGGTAGGTGGTGGCCACCAGGAAGGTGTCCGCGCTCGATGAACAGCTCGAGCGTCTCGTCGCTCATGAGTGAGCCGTGCTCGATGCAGTCGATGCCGCATTCGACGGCCACCCGGATCGCCTCGTCGCCGTGGCAGTGGGCGGCCACCTTCAGGCCGGCCCGGTGGGCCTCGTCGACGATCGCCTCCAGCTCCTCGGTGGAGTACTGGCGGGCGCCGGCCGGGCCGGTGTGGGACATGACCCCGCCCGACGCGCTGACCTTGATCAGCGCGGGCGCCGTACTTGATCTGGTACCGCACGGCCTTGCGGACCTCGGCCACGCCGTTGGCGATGCCCTCCTCGACGGTGAGCGGGAGCACGTGCGGAGCGAAGGCCTGGAACATGGTGGGGTCGAGGTGGCCCCCGGTCGGGCTGATGGCGTGCCCGGCCGGGACGATCCGGGGCCCGTCGACCCAGCCCATGTCGATGGCCTTCATGAGGGCCACGTCGAGCAGGATCCCACCGGTCTGGACGAACAACCCGAGGTTGCGCACGGTCGTGAACCCGGCCCGCAGGGTACGACGTCCGTTGGCCACGGCCCGCAGGGTGCGAAGCGCCGGATCCTCCTGCACCGGGATCAGAGGGCTGGCGTGGTTGGGTCCGCCCATGAACAGGTTGACCTCCATGTCCATCAGGCCGGGGAGCAGCGTCACGTCGCCGAGGTCGATCTCGACGGCGTCCGACGGCACCGGCCCGGGGCCGACGCCGACGATGCGGTCGTCCTCGACGAGCAGGTCACCGGGCTCGACCAGCCGGCCCTCAGCGACATCCAGCATCCGGGCGCTGACGAGGTGGACGGGCGGCTGCGGGCGCGCGTGGTCGGGGCATGTCGGCTCCTTCAGGACGATCGCGGTGTCGCCAACCGTGCGGAATGGCATTCAACATTCGACGAGAATGGCATTATCTCATCCGCTACACTGCTGCCCGTGTCCGCAGGCTCCAGCCTTCGCCGTGCCGCGGTGGTCCTCGATGACTGAGATCGACGACGTGGTTCGCCGCCACGGCTATCACCGCCTCCGGGTCAAGGCGGTCGTGGAGGAGACCGACGACACCCGCTCGTTCGTGCTCGACGTCCCGGGCGAGCTGCGGGAGGCCTTCCGCTACCAGCCCGGTCAGTTCTGCTCGTTCCGGGTCCACATCGACGACGACGAGCACGCCCGGTGCTACTCGATGTCGAGCGCCCCGGACACCGACGACGACCTCACCGTCACCGTCAAGCGCGTCCCGGGCGGCCTCGTCTCGAACTGGCTCAACGACCACGTGTCCGCCGGCGACCTCCTCGAGGTCACCCGGCCGGCGGGCACGTTCTGCGTCCGGCCGGCCGACCGTCCCGTCATCGCCTTCTGCGGGGGGAGCGGCGTCACCCCGGTGATGTCGATCGCCAAGAGCGTGCTCGCCGCGTCGCCGCGGCCGGTCCACCTCCTCTACGCCAACCGCGACCGGGGCTCGGTGATCTTCGACGAGCCGCTCGCGGCGCTTGCGGCATCGGTATCCGGACCGCCTCGACGCTGCGCCACCACTTCGACACCGACGGCGGCTTCCTCGACGCGCCGGCCATCGCCGAGTTCGTCGCCGGTCGCCTCGACGCCGACTTCTACCTCTGCGGGCCGGGACCGTTCATGGACCTGGTCGAGGCGACGCTCGCTCGGAGCTGGGGGTCGACCCCGACGACATCTTCATCGAGCGCTTCGTGACGCCGCCCGGCGCAATCGCCGCCGGACCACCGGTGACGGCCGATGACGACGGGAGCGCACCCGAGGCGATCGTGCTGATCCTGCGGGGCAAGAAGAACGAGGTCCGCTACCGGCCCGGCGACACCGTGCTCGAGACGGCCCGCCGGGCGAGCCTGCCGGCGCCGTACTCGTGCGAGGCGGGGAACTGCGCCACGTGCATGGCCCTGCGTGCGGGAGGGCTCGGCGACCATGCGGGCCAACGACGCGTTGACGCCGGACGAGGTCGCCGACGGGTGGATCCTGACCTGCCAGGCCCTGCCCACCAGCCGCTCGATCACCATCGAGTACGAAGCGCTCTGACGAAGGGGGCAGGCATGCGCCGGACGACCATCGAGGAAGGCAAGGCCAACGCATGACGACTCGACGGGTCGCCATCGTCACCGGGGCCGGATCGGGCATCGGGCGGGCCATCGCCATTCGCCTGGCCGAGGACGGCCTGGCCGTCGCCGTCCTCGACCTGAACGAGGACGCGGCCGACGACCGTCGCCGACGAGCTCACCGAGCGCGGGCTCGAGGCCGTGGCCGTCGGTGGCGTCGACGTGTCCGATCGGGCGCAGGTCGACGCCGCCGTCGAGCGGGTCCGCGACCGACGTCGGGCCGCCGCTCGTGCTCGTCAACAACGCCGGGATCACCGGCTTCAAGCAGTTCCTCGACATCACCGACGAGAAGTGGGACCGGATCATGGAGGTGAACCTCAACGGTCCCTTCTACTGCACCCAGGCCGTGGTGCCCGACATGATCGAGGCGGGCTGGGGACGGATCGTCAACATCTCGTCGTCGAGCGCGCAGTCCGGCCAGCAGTACATGGTCCACTACGTGACCTCCAAGGCCGGCCTCATCGGCTTCACCAAGGCCCTGGCGCTCGAGCTCGGCGCCCCAGGGGATCACCGTCAACACCATCCCGCCCGGCTTCATCGACACGCCGATGCTCCGCGGGTCCGAGGAGCGGGGCCTGCTCGGCGGGACCGTCGAGGACAACGCCGAGCGCACCCCGGTGCGCCGGGCCGGCACGCCCGAGGACATCGCCTACGCCTGCTCGTTCCTCGTCTCCGAGGAGGCCAGCTACGTCACCGGCCAGGTCATCGGCGTCAACGGCGGTCGCAACACCTGACCGCTCGGCACGCCTGGACAGCCCGGCGGCGCGAGTAAACTCCATTCTACCTTCTCGATAGCTTCGTTCTCGGAGGACACCATGCTCGACAGTCGACGATCTCATCCTCATCAGCGTCGATGACCACATCATCGAGCCGCCCGATCTCTTCGTGCACCACCTCGACGCCAAGTACCTGGACCGGGCGCCCAAGCTCGTCCGCAACGACGAAGGCTCCGACGTCTGGAAGTTCGGCGAGGTGGTCATGGAGACGGCCGCGCTCAACGCCGTGGCCGGTCGCCCCAAGGAGGAGTACGGCCTCGAGCCGCAGAGCCTCGACGAGGTCCGGCCCGGCTGCTACGACGTCGACGAGCGGGTCAAGGACATGGACGCCGGCGGGGTCCTGGCCTCGATGAACTTCCCGTCGTTCCCCACCTTCACCGCCCGCGTCTTCGCCACGCGACGACCCCGACCTCTCGCTCGCCCTGGTGCGGGCGTACAACGACTGGCACATCGACGAGTGGTGCGGCGCCCATCCCGGTCGCTTCATCCCCATGGCCGTCCCCGTCATCTGGGACCCGCAGCAGACCGCCGACGAGGTCCGCCGCACCGCGGCCAAGGGCTGCCACTCGCTCAGCTTCACCGAGAACCCCGCCGCCCTCGGCTACCCGAGCTTCCACGACGACTACTGGGACCCGGTGTGGCGGGCGTGCTGCGACACCGGCACCGTGCTCTCGATCCACCTCGGCTCGTCGGGCCGCCTGTCGATCCCGGCGGTCGACTCGCCGCCCGACGTGATGATCACGCTGCAGCCGATGAACATCCAGTCGGCGGCCGCCGACCTGCTCTGGTCCCGGGTGCTCAAGAACTACCCCGACCTGCGGGTCGCGCTGTCCGAGGGCGGCACCGGCTGGATCCCGTACTTCCTCGACCGGGTCGACCGCACCTTCGAGATGCACCACGCGTGGACGCTGCAGGACTTCGGGGGCCGCCTGCCGTCGGAGGTCTTCCGCGAGCACTTCCTGACCTGCTTCATCAGCGACCCGGTCGGCGTCGAGCTGCGCCACCGGATCGGCATCGACAACATGGCCTGGGAGGCCGACTACCCCCACAGCGACTCCATGTGGCCGACCGCACCCGAGGAGCTCGGCGGCGGTGTTCGCGGCCAACGACGTCCCCGACGACGAGATCGCCAAGATGACCCACGAGAACGCCATGCGGTGGTACTCGTTCGACCCCTTCGTCCACGTCCCGAAGGAGGAGGCGACGGTCGGAGCGCTGCGCCGGCGCGCCGCCGGCCACGACGTGTCGATCATGTCGCGCAGCACCCGCGTGCGCACCCCCGACGAGAAGCTCGAGGGCTTCCGCAAGCGGGCGCCGAGCGCGCCGTCGCCGCGCAGGCATGAGTCCCGTGGCGAGCTCCGACAACCAGATGTCGTTGGTGGGGTTCATGCAGGCCGGCAACGCCACCGTGTACGCCGGCTCGTGGCGTCATCCCGCCACCGAGCACGGCTTCCTGAACGCCGCCTACTACCAGAAGCTCGGGCGCACCCTCGAAGAGGGCTGCTTCGACATGATGTTCTTCGACGATCGCCTGGCCATGCCCGGCATCTTCGGGGGATCGGTCGCCGAGGCGGTCCGCCACGGGGCCCGCCCGGTCAAGCTCGACCTGAGCGTCGTGCTCGGGGTCATCGCCGGGGCCACGACGTCGATCGGGCTCGGTGCCACCTACTCGACCACGTACTACTCGCCGTTCCACGTGGCCCGGACGTTCGCCACCCTCGACCACCTCACCGGCGGGCGGGCGGCCTGGAACATCGTGACCTCGGTGAACGACAGCGAGGCCCAGAACTTCGGCGTCGACCAGGTGCTCGCCCACGATCGAGCGCTACGACCGGGCCGACGAGTTCCTCGAGGCCGTCATCGGGCTGTGGGACAGCTGGGAGGACGACGCCCTCGTGCTCGACCGGGCCAACGGCATCTTCGCCGACCCGGACAAGGTCCACGAGCTGGACTTCAAGGGCGAGTGGTTCAAGGTCCGCGGCCCCCTGACCGTGCCGCGCTCGCCGCAGGGGCGCCCGGTGCTGCTGCAGGCCGGGTCGTCGGGTCGGGGCCGTGACTTCGCGGCGCGCTGGGCCGAGCTCATCTTCACCGGCGATCCCGGCATCGAGGTCGCCCGGGCCCACTACAAGGACCAGAAGGAGAAGCTGGCCGAGGCGGGACGCGATCCGGCGACGGTCAAGATGCTGCCGATGGCCTACACGGTCGTGGGGGAGTCCACCGCCCACGCTCAGGAGCGCGAGCAGGCCTTCCTCAACGACTTCGTCGACCCGATGGCGTCGCTCACCCTGCTGTCGGAGCTGATGAACTACGACTTCTCCGGCATGAGCCTCGACGCCCCCATCACCGACGAGCTCATCGAGTCCGTCTCGGGCATCCGTGGCCTCGTGCAGAACCTCCGCTCGCACATCGGTGACGACATCACGCTCGCCGACCTGGCCGGTCATCGGGCCACGCTGCTGCAGGGCCCGAGGTTCGTGGGCACCGGCGCCGAGGTGGCCGATCAGATGGAGGAGTGGTTCACCACCGACGCCTGCGACGGCTTCGTGATCGCCGCCACCCATTCGCCGGGCGCCTACGAGGACGTGGTGCGCATGGTCGTGCCCGAGCTGCAGCGCCGCGGCGTGTTCCGCGATCGCTACACCGGCGCCACGCTGCGCGAGAACCTCGGCCTGGACCGCCCCGAGTGCGTGCCCCATGCCTGACGGGCCGGGGCCGCTCCGTGGACTGCGGGTCATCGACGCCGCCACGCTCGTCGCCGGTCCGCTGGCGGCCACCAACCTCGGTGAGTTCGGGGCCGAGGTCATCAAGGTCGAGCAGCCCGGCTCCGGCGACCCGCTGCGCACCTGGGGCGACCGCAAGGACGGCATCGGCCTGGCCTGGAAGAGCGTCAGCCGCAACAAGCGCTGCGTCACGCTCGACCTGCGCCAGGCCGAGGGCCAGGAGCTGTTCCACGAGCTGCTCGACGTGAGCGACGTGCTGATCGTCGGCAACCGGCCGAGCGCGCTCGAGCGCTGGGGCCTCGACTACGAGTCGGTCCACGAGCGGCATCCGCAGCTCGTCATGGTGCACATCAGCGGCTACGGCCGGGGCGGGCCCAAGCAGCGACCGGCCCGGCTACGGCACGCTGGCCGAGGCCATGAGCGGCTTCGCCCAGGTCACCGGCGAGCCCGACGGGCCACCGACGCTGCCGCCGTTCATGCTGGCCGACGGCGTTGCCGCCCAGGCCGCCACCTGGGCGGTGATGATGGCCCTGTACCACCGCGACGTCGCGCGGCGGCGGGGGGCAGCTCATCGACATCAACCTCATCGAGCCGCTGGCCCGACTCATCGAGACCTCGACCCTGGCCTTCGACCAGCTCGGGATCATCCCCGGCCGGGTCGGCAACCGGCTGCCGGCCAGCGCCCCCCGCAACGCCTACCGCACCTCGGACGACAAGTACCTGGCCATCTCGAGCGCCTCGCCGACCATCGCCGTGCGCGTCTTCCGGGCCATCGGTCGCCCCGACCTGGCCGAGGATCCCGACTACGTCGACCCGGTGCGCCGCCGAGCCCACGGCGAGGAGGTCGACGACCTGGTGGCCGCCTGGGTGGGCGAGCGCACGCCTGGACGAGGCCATGAAGCTCTTCCTCGATGCCGAGGTGGCGGCGGCGCCGATCTACGACGCCGAGCAGCTGCTCAACGACGAGCACCTGGTGGCCCGGGGCACCTTCCTCCCGGTCGACGACCCCGACCTCGGGCCCGGTCCGGGTGCAGGGGCCCGTCGCCGTGCTGACCGAGACCCCGGGTCGCGTCGACCACCTCGGCGCCGCCCTCGGCGCCGACAACGACGCCGTCTACGGTGGCCTGCTCGGCCTCGACCCCGACCGCCTCGCCGCGCTGCGGGCGGCCCGGATCATCTGACCGCACCCCGACGGAGGCAACGTGCACGCACCCCGAGCCCGACGATCGGAGCTGGCCACGCCGGCCAGCAGCGAGCGCATGTGTGCCAAGGCACCCGGCTCGGGGGCCGACCTCGTGTTCCTCGACCTCGAGGATGCCTGCGCGCCGCTCGTCAAGGAGTCGGCGCGGGCCATCGCCGTGAACGCCCTGGTCGGGCAGGACTGGGGCCGGACGGTGCGGGCGGTCCGGGTCAACGGGCTCGACACGCCGTGGTGCTACGGCGACGTCGTCGAGATCGTCACCGGGGCCCGGGAGGCACTCGACGTCATCATCATCCCCAAGGCCCGATCGGCTCGCGACGTCTGGTGGTTCGACGTCCTGCTCACCCAGCTGGAGACCAAGCTCGGCCTGACCAGGCGCATCGGCCTCGAGGTCCTCATCGAAGAGGCCGAGGGGCTGGCGAACGCGGCCGAGATCGCCCGCGCCAGCGATCGGATCGAGGCCATCATCTTCGGCGCCGGAGACCTCTCGGCCTCCCTGCACGCCCGGGTCGACGGCAACTTCGATCCCGTCGGCGACTATCCCGGCGACTTCTGGCACTTCGCCCGCGTGCAGATCCTGGCCGCGGCGCGAGGAGCCGGCATCGACGCCATCGACGCCCCGTACCCCGCCTACCAGGATCCCGACGGGTACCGGCGGGCGGCGACGCACGCCAGCCTGCTCGGCTACGACGGCAAGTGGGCCATCCACCCGAGCCAGGTCCCCATCGCCAACGAGGTGTTCGCGCCGACGGCCGATGAGATCGCCGAAGCCGAGCAGTCGATCGAGATCTACCGACGATCGGAGGCCGAGGGGGTGGGCGCCATCGGGCAGGACGGCCGGCTCGTCGACGCCGCCCACATGCGCCTGGCCGAGAACGTGCTGCACCGGGCGGCGCTGGCCCGCTCCGAGCACTCGGGATCGTGACCTGTGGGGGACGACGTGAGGCCCGCCACCAAGCCCGCCTCTGGCTACCGGGTGGTGCAGTGGGCGACCGGCAACATCGGCTCGCGCTCGCTGCGGGCGGTGATCGAGCACCCGCAGCTCACCCTGGCGGGCGTGTACGTGACCTCGCCCGACAAGGCGGGGACGCGACGCCGGCGAGCTGTGCGGGCTCGGCCCGACGGGTGTGATGGCCACCGGCGACGTCGACGAGATCCTCGCGCTCGAGGCCGACTGCGTCCTCTACATGCCGCAGGGCTGCGACGTCGACGTGATCTGCCGGCTGCTCGAGCCTCGGGCCGCAACGTGGTGGCCACGACCGGCGAGTTCCACCACCCCGGCGAGCATGGACCCCGACGATCCGGGCCCGGGTCGAGGCCGCGTGCCGCGCAGGGGTCGACCTCGATCCACAGCACCGGCATCAGCCCCGGGTTCATCTCCGAGGCCGTCCCGATCGTCCTGACCTCGATCCAGCGTCGGCTCGACCGGCTGCGGATCGAAGAGTTCGCCGACCTGTCGAGCCGCGACTCGCCCGAGCTGCTGTTCGACCTGATGGGCTACGGCAAGGACCCGGCCTCGTTCGACCCCGGGCGCTGGGCCCACGGTGCCGCGTCGTTCGGCCCGTCGCTGCGGCAGCTGGCCGACGCCGTCGGGTTGCCGCTGGACACGGTCGAGTCGACCGGCGAGGTGGCGGTCGCCACCCGCGACCATCGAGATCGCCGCCGGCACCATCCCCGCCGGCACGGTGGCCGGCCAGCGGATGACCGTGTAGCGGTCGCCGTGACGGCGCCGAGCTGCTCAGCTTCAGTGCCACCTGGTACTGCTCCACCGAGCTCGACGCCGAGTGGGACCTGCGGGGCGGCGGCTGGCGGGTGCGTGGTCGACGGCGACTGCCCGCTCGACGTCGAGATCCGCCTGGCCGTCCCGCTCGAGCGAATGGCCGAGTCGACCCCCGGCTACACCGCCAACCGGGCCGTCAACGCGGTGCCGGTCGTGTGCCAGGCGGCTCCCGGCATCCGCACCACCGTCGACCTCCCCCAGATCGTGCCCGACCTGAGCGGGGGCTCGGAGGGCGGGCCGCGGTGAGACCGCTGCCGGAGCTCACCCCGTGGACCGGCTGGTTCTGGACGTCCGGGGCCGACGGCCGCCTGCGCATCCAGGGCTGCGCCGACTGCGGCGACGCTGGTGCATCCGCCGGTGCCGATCTGCCCGATGTGCCGGAGCCGGTCGTCGGCGCCGACGGTGGTGTCGGGCCGGGCCACGATCGTCGGGTTCACGGTGAACCAGCACCAGTGGCTCCCCGACATGGAGCCGCCCTACGTGATCGCGGTGGTGGCCCTGGCCGAGGACGCCGACGTGCGCCTCACCACGAACATCGTCGGCTGCGATCCGGACGAGGTGCACATCGGCCAGCAGGTCGCCGTGCGCTTCGAGCAGCACGACGACGTCTGGCTGCCGCTGTTCGAGCCGACCGGGGCCGCCGACGACCGACCCGTTGGAGGCCGCCCCGACGCCCCGTGCCCCGACGCCCGACCAGCGACGACCGCTTCGAGCACCGCGCCGTGCTCTCCGGTGTCGGGCGATCGGCCCTCGGCCGCCGGCTGATGGTCGACCCGCTGTCGCTCACCATCGACGCCTGCCTCGAGGCGGTGGCCGACGCCGGCCTGACGCTCGACGACATCGACGGGCTGTCGACCTATCCCGGGGGCGGCCGGGATGGGCATGAGCGAGGGCGGCGTCACCGCCGTCGAGGAGGCCCTGCGCCTCCACCCGACCTGGATCAACGGTGGCGGCGACCTCCCGGGCCCGGGTGGGGCCGTGATCGCCGCCATGCTCGCCGTGTCGAGCGGCCTGTGCCGCCACGTGCTGTGCTTCCGCACGGTGTGGGAGTCGACGTTCGCCACCCTGGCGCCTGGCGGGCGGCCGGCGGCGGCCGGGCGTCGGGCTGGCACGCAGTGGCGGGCCCCGTTCGGCGCGATGTCGGCCGCCAACTGGATCGGCATGAACGCCAACCAGTACCTGCACCGCTACGGCGCCACCCGCGAGCTGCTCGGGCTCATCGCGCTCAACGGCCGGGCCAACGCCGCCCGCAACCCGGCCGCCATCTACCGCGATCCCATGACGATGGACGACTACCTCGGCGCCCGGCCGATCACGTCGCCGTTCGGGCTCTACGACTGCGACGTGCCGTGCGACGGCTCGATCGCCGTCATCGTGTCCGACGCCTCGGTGGCCGGTGACCTGCCCGCGTCCGGCGATCCGGGTCGAGGCGGTCGGCACGCAGATCCTCGAGCGCGTGTCGTGGGACCAGGACACGCATCACCCACGAGCCGCAGGTGCTGGGCCAGGCCGCGCACCTCTGGACCCGGACCGAGCCTGCGTCCCGAGCGACGTCGACCTCGCCCTCCTCTACGACGGCTTCACGTTCAACGCCGTGTCGTGGCTCGAGGCGCTCGGGCTTCTGCGCGCTCGGCGAGGCCCAGGACTGGCTCGACGGCGGTCGCCGGATCGCTCTGGACGGCGAGCTCCCGGTCAACCCGCACGGCGGGCAGCTCTCCGAAGGCCGGACGCACGGCTTCGGCTTCCTCTACGAGGCGATCAAGCAGCTGCGCCACGACGCCGGCGAGCGCCAGGTGGCCGGCGCCGAGACCGCCGTGGTCACCACCGGAGGCGGCACCCCGTCGGGCGTGCTGCTGCTGCAGCGCGACGGGTCCTGACGAGGGTCCCTCCCGACAAGAGGGACGATCAGCCACCGTTTCGGTGCTCGATCGTCCCTGCTCTGCTATCGCTCGTCCGTCGGCGCGAACAGGACCCGCCCCAGCTCGTCGAGGTGGGCCTGGCGGAACCGACGCACGACGTCAGCCTTCGGGCTCACTGCGTCGAAGCCGTGATAGGCGCCCGGGACGACCTCGACCTGGACGGGCACCCCGGCGTCGGCGAGCCGGCGGGCGTAGTCGACGTCTTCGTCGTGGAACAGGTCGAGGGTGCCCACGCCGATCCACGTCGGCGGGAGTCCGGAGAGATCGTCCCGCCGGGCGGGGGCGGCATACGGGCTCACCTCCGGGCTCCCCGGCTCGCACCCCAGGTAGGAGGTCCACCCCAGCGCGTTGGCCCGTGGCGACCACAGCCGCAGGTGGGAGGGGTCGAGGTCGGTCCGCAGCACGGTGCGGTCATCGAGCATCGGATACACGAGGAGTTGGAAGGCGACCGGCACCTCGCCGCGGTCGTGGGCCATGAGCACCAGACCCGCGGCCAGGCCGCCGCCGGCGCTCGCTCCGCCCACGGCGATGCGGTCGGCGCGGATGCCCAGCGCCTCGGCCTGGTCATGGAGCCACCGCAGGCCCTGGTAGCAGTCGTCGATCGCCGCGGGAAACGGGTGCTGGGGTGCCAGCCGGTAGCTGACGGCGGCCACGGCGATGCCGAGCTGGCGGACCGTGGCGATGAGGGTGTGCTGATCCTGCTCCGGGGACCCCATCACGAAACCGCCGCCGTGGACCCAGAACATGGCGGGCACGGGACGTTCTCCTTCCGTCGGTCGGTAGAGGCGGAGCCGCACGGTCGAACCGCCCCCCGATCCGGGCACCGTGACGTCTTGGATCCGGACCCCCTCGACGGTGGGCACCTTGGGCACTCGACGCGGATGCGAGAGGCGCTGCAGGACGCCCAGGTTCCACGACGCGACCAGGGTCTTGGGGACGAACCTCGCCCTCGGGAGCAGATCGGGATGGAAGCCGGTCACCGTCGAGCCGTCACCTTCCGGGAGTCGGGTGCTTGCACGCGGCCGAGGGTCGTCAGCCGCCGAAGGGGTTGCCCAGGTCGAAGGGGACGTCGGCCAGCCGGGCCGCCTCCAGCTCGAGGTCCTCGACCGTCCAGCGGCCCTCGGTCTCGATCTTGTCGATGATGGCGAACGGCTGGAACAGGTGGACCTGGCCGCCGACGACGAAGAAGACCCGGCCGTTGATGGGGCAGTGCTCGGTCGACAGGTAGGTCACGAACGGCGACACGTTGGCCGGGTCCATCGGGCCGGCGTCATCGGGCTCGGCTCCCCCCATGAGGCCGGCGGTGAGGCGGGTCAGGGCGGCGGGGGCGATGGCGTTCACCCGCACGTTGAACCGCGACAGCTCCTGCGCAGCGATGATGGTGAACGAGGCGATGCCCATCTTCGCCGCCCCGTAGTTGGTCTGGCCCACGTTGCCGAACAGCCCCGAGGTCGACGACGTGTTCACGACGGCCCGCCGGCCCTCGTTGCCCGCCTTGGTCTGCTCGCGCCAGTAGGCGGCGGCGTGGCGGGTCGGGCAGAAGTGCCCCTTGAGGTGGACCTTGATGACCGCGTCCCACTCCTCTTCGCTCATGTTGACGAGCATCCGGTCGCGCAGGATGCCGGCGTTGTTCACGAGCACGTGGAGATCGCCGAAGGCGTCGATGGCGGTGTCGACCATGCGCTTGGCCCCGTCCCAGTCGGTGACGTCGTCGTGGTTGGCCACGGCCTGGCCGCCGGCGGCCACGATCTCGTCGACCACCTGCTGCGCCGGGGACGCGTCGGCGCCGGTGCCGTCGGGGTCGCCGCCCAGGTCGTTGACCACGACCTTCGCTCCCTCGGCGGCCATCAGGAGCGCGTGCTCCCGGCCGATGCCGCGGCCGGCGCCGGTGATGATGGCCACCCGATCCTTCATGGTGTTCATGGGTCGACTCCGCTTCGTGTCTGGGTCAGGGTCGTCGGCGGACAGAGGGTACGCGTCGTGCCCGCCACCGCCCCCATCGGCCGGCGGGACCACGCCGAGCGAGCAGATGCGCGAGGCTGCAGCCGAACCTATGTTGAGTCGTGCCGCCCGGCTGGCTACGGTGCAAAGAGGATACTGAACAAAGGGGATCGGTCACATGACATCGCAGATACCGCTGGTCGAGTACCTCGCCCTGGGCGACGACCCGCACCTGGTGGCCAACCAGTGCCAGTCGTGCGGGGCCCGGTTCTTCGACCGCCGCAACGCCTGCGCCCACTGCTTCGGCACCGAGTTCGCCCCGGTCCCCATCCCGACCAGCGGCGAGGTCAAGGCCTTCACCATCGTGAGCATGGCCGCGCCGGGGATCCCCGTCCCCTTCGTCGCCGCCCTCGTCGACTGCGACGGGACGTCGGTGCGGGGGAACCTGGTGAACGTCGAGCCCGACCCCGACCACGTCGAGCTGGGCATGAAGGTGCGCCTGACCACCTTCCCCATCGGCGAGGACTCCGCCGGCACCGAGGCCGTCGGGTTCGGCTTCGAACCGGTGTGAGCTCCCGGCCGCTGACCGAGCCCGCCCACTGATCGTCCGCCCACCACTTCTCGCGCAGCACCACACCGAAGGAGCACCCTGATGGCAAGTGAAGACGTCTGGATCCTCGGGATCCACATGACGAAGTTCGGCAAGCACACCGACAAGGACATCGTCGACCTCGCCTCCGAGGCCACCATGGGCGCGCTCGCCGACGGTGGCGTCACCATGGCCGACATCGGCGTGCTGGCCGCCGGCAACCTCATGAGCGCCGGCGCGGGCATCGGCCAGTCGCTGCAGAAGCAGGTCGGCCAGACCGGCATCCCCGTCTACAACGTGGCCAACGCCTGCGCCACCGGTGCCACCGCCCTGCGCGTGGCTGTCATGTCGGTGAAGTCGGGCGAGACCGACATGGGCCTGGCCGTCGGCGTCGAGAAGCTGGCCGGCGCCGGGCTTCTCGCCGGTGGCTCCCGCGCCGGCGACTCCGACACCTACTCGCCCCGGGGCCGCTATGGCGCGGTGGCCCCCATCGACGGTCGGATCGGCACCGAGACCATGCCGGGCGTGTTCGCCCAGATCGGCATGGAGTACGGCCACAAGTACGGCGGCACCAGCTTCGACCTGTTCGCCCGGATCTCGCAGAAGAACCACGCCAACTCGACCCTGAACCCGCTGGCGGCCTACCAGAAGGCGTTCACCCTCGAGGAGATCATGGGCGACGTGATGATCGCCTACCCGAACACGCGGCCCATGTGCTCGGCCAACTGCGACGGCGCCGCCGCCGCGGTGGTGGTCAGCGACTCGAAGCTGAAGACGCTGACGCTGGGTCAGCAGCGGCGGGCGGTGAAGATCGCCGCCTCGGTGCTCACCACCGACCCGTGGGAGGAGGCCTGCCAGGTGCTGCCCGACGTGAACACGCTCACCCGCAACGCCGCCCGCCAGGCCTACGAGCAGGCCGGCGTGGGCCCCGAGGACCTCGACCTGGTCGAGCTGCACGACTGCTTCGCCACCGCCGAGCTGGTCCACTACGACAACCTCATGCTGTGCCCCGAGGGTGGCGCCGTCGACTTCTTCGAGAGCGGCGGTTCGACCCGCGACGGCAAGACACCGGTCAACGTGTCCGGTGGCCTGGAGTCGAAGGGCCACCCCATCGCCGCCACCGGCATCGCCAACGTGTGGGAGGTGGCCACCCACCTGCGGGGCGAGGCCGGCGACCGCCAGATCCCCGACGCCAAGGTGGGCCTGGCCCACGTCATCGGCCTCGGCTCGGCGTGCGGCGTGCACATCCTCGAGCGTGCCGCCTCCTGACGTCACCCGAACCGGCACCCGACCGAACCCGACCGAACCCGAACCGGCGTAGGAAGTGGTCGTCCGGACGACCACTTCTGACGCCGGTTCGTCGAAACGGTTCGTCGAAACGGTGAGCCCCGCCGCCGGCCGGTCGAAGCTCGCCGAGCGGGTGGCCTCCCGCATCATCGCCGACATCCGCGCCCGCGGCTGGCCCGTGGGCGAGGTTCTGGGCTCGGAGACGGAGCTGCTCGAGCGCTACGGCGTGAGCCGGGCCGTGTTCCGCGAAGCCGTCCGGCTGCTGGAGCACCAGCAGATCGCCCGGATGCGGCGGGGCCCGGGCGGCGGCCTGGTCATCGAGGCGCCCAGCGTCGAGTCGGTGGTCGAGGCCATGGCCATCTACCTGTTCAGCGTGCGGGTCGACCGTCGTGAGGCGGGCACGGCTCGCGTCGCTCTGGTGGATGCCTCGGCCGCGCCCGCACCGGCCCGCCCGGGCCTCAACCCCGCCCTGGCGTTCCTCGTCGAGCTCCTCGGGAGGATCGAGGTGGAGCGCCGGCCGGCGACGGGGCTGCAACAGGTCAAGGCCTTCGAGGTGGCCGGCCGCAGTGACAAGCGGGGCCAGCAGCTGGCCCGCCAGATCCTCGTGGAGGTCTACGCCGGGGGCTGGGAGGTGGGGGCCCTGCTCGGGTCCGAGGCCTCTCTCATGGAGCGCTTCGGAGTCAGCCGGGCGGTGTTGCGCGAGGCGGTCCGGGTGCTCGAGCACCACCAGGTGGCGGCGATGCGCCGGGGCCCGGGCGGCGGGCTGTTCGTGACCCAACCCGATCTGGCCGCCATCACCGAGGCGTTCGCCCTCTGCTTCGACCGTCTGGGGGTGGACCAGGACCAGCTCGCCGAGGTGCGCACCGCGGTGGATGAGGCGGTCGTCCGGCTGGGCACCGCCAACCCGGTGCTCGAACTGTTGTCCGTCGTGCTGTCGCGGGTCACCGGTGGTGCACCCGACCCTCGATGACGACGAGCCGGACCGTCACCTCGGCGGGCGCCGCCAGGGCGTCGGCCCAGGGGACGTCCAGCACGCAGAGGTCGGCGGGGACGCCGACGCCCACCCGCCGGGCGGGCTGGTGGGGTCGCTCACCCGGTCGGAGGAGGAGGTCGAGGGCGTCGGCCGCGACCGAGCCGCTCGTCGGCGCCGATCACGGCACCCGAGGGGGAGCGGCGGTTGACGGCGGCGTCGACCAGGCGCCACGGGTCGGGTCGGCCGAAGGGGGCGTCGGTGCCGGCGGCCACCGCCACCCCGGCGGCCAGCAGCGAGCGGCACGGCCACAGGAAGGGTTGGTCCCCGGGGTCGACCTCGGCGAGGTAGTCGTCGCCCCGCTCGGCCACGAAGTTGGGTTGGGTGACGACCGTGAGGCCGAGCCGGGCCAACTCGGCGCGCAGCTCGGCCGGGACCACGGCGCCGTGCTCGATGCGATCGCCGGCGACCGTGCCCACGTCGTGGAAGGCGGCCAGGGTGACGCACCAGCGATTCGCGGGTGACGCAGTGGACGGCGACGGACCGGTCCCGGGCCCGGGCCGAGCGCATGAGGGCGGCGATGGCGTCGGGAGGTCGGCAGATCGTGGTCGGCCAGCAGCAGCTTGGCCGGGCCGGGGATGAGCGTCGACGGGAGGGCGGCCACGTCCAGGGTGGGCGACCCCGTCACGATCACCCGCTGGGGCAGGCTCCCGCTCGCCCGTGCCGCCCCGATGGCCGAGCAGTCATCGGCGCGCGGCGAACGGCGTCGCATCCGTCACCCCGGTGACGCCGCGGTCGGCCAGCATCCGCCCGACCCGGGCCAGATCGGGCGGGCGCCGGGGCACCCGTTCGGCCAGCCAGCCATCCAGGCGGAACAACCGGCCGGTGGGGATGCCGTCGCCGTCGCGCTCGCAGCCGTCGGGCACCGTCGCCCCGTCGAGGAGCCCCACCTCGGCCAGCGCCGCCGAGTTCAGGATCCACAACGCCCCCGACCGGTGCTGCACGCGCACCGGGCGGTCGGCCACCGCGGCGTCGAGCTTCCACCGGTCGAGCAGCCCGCCCGACGTCTCGTGGTAGCCGACGGCCCGGAGCCATTGCCGGGGGCCCCGGCCCTGCGCCGCGCCCCGGAGGGCGGCGCGCAACCCGGCCTCGTCGGTGACGTCGGGCGGGCCGACCGCCACCGAGTCGAGCGAGGCGGCGAGGGCCAGCAGGTGGAGGTGGTGGTCGTGCAGGCCGGGCAGCACCGCCCCGCCGCCCCCGTCGACGACGGTGGTGTTCGGCGAGGATCCCCGGGCCCGGTGGTGCGGTGTGATCGTCTCGACCCGGCCGTCACGCACCTCCACATCGACGAGGCGACCGGCATGCTCGACGCGCTGCAGGACCATGCGGGGGGCGCCCATGCGGCGACCGTAGCGGCCGAGGGTCGCTTGCCCCCTCGTCGGAATAGAGGGTACTTTTCCGCCCATGTCGCTCGCCATCACCGAAGACCACATCGCCCTCGCCGACACCGTGTCGGACTTCCTGGTCAAGCACCGGTCGCGCGCCCTCGCCCGTGAGTTGCTGGACGGGGCCGACGAGGCGCTCCCCGAGTTCTGGGCCGACCTGTGCGCCCTCGGCTGGCCGGGCCTGCACGTGCCCGAGGAGCATGGCGGTTCGGGCTACGGGCTGCCCGAGCTCACGGTCGTGGTCGAGGAGATGGGTCGGGGCCTGGCCCCGGGCCCGTTCGTCCCCACCGTCACCGCCAGCGCCGTGCTGGTCGCCGCCGCGTCGCCGGAACTGGCCGGTCGGCTGCTGCCCGGTCTGGCCCGACGGGGAGACCGCCGGGGCCGTCGCCCTGGGCGGCGACGTCGTGATCCGCGACGGCGCGGCCCACGGCTCGGCCGGGGTCGTGCTCGGGGGCGGTCTGGCCGACGTGCTGCTGGTGCGGGGCCGGTGACGACGTGGCGGTGATCGATCTGCACGGGGCCGGCACCACCGTCGACGTGCCCGCCAACCTGGACCCCACCCGCCGGGCCGCCCGGGTCACCCTGGACGGCGCCCCGGTCGAGGTCCTGCCCGGCGCCCGCCAGGTCATGGTCGACCTGGCCCGGACCATCCTGGCGGCCGAGGCCACCGGCATCGCCCAGGAGTGCACCGACGCAGGCCGCCGACTACGCCAAGGTGCGCGTGCAGTTCGGCCGTCCGATCGCCACGTTCCAGGCGGTCAAGCACCACTGCGCCAACATGCTGGTGGCCACCGAGCTGGCCACCGCCGCGGTGTGGGACGCGGCTCGGGCGGCCTCGTCGGGCGGTGCCCAGTTCTCCTACGCCGCGGCCGTGGCCGCCACCCTGGCCATGCCCGCGGCCGACGAGTGCGCTCAGCTCAACATCCAGGTGCACGGCGGCATCGGCTTCACCTGGGAGCACGACGCCCACCTCTACCTGCGCCGAGCCACGGCCATGGCAGGCCGTCATCGACGCCCGAGGCGGCGGCGCAGGACCTCACCGACCTCACCCGTCGAGGGCGTCCGCCGCGGCAGGCGTCCGTCGACCTGCCCGCCCGAGGCCGAGCGCGCTGCGCCGAGGCGGTGCGCGCCTTCGCCGAGAGCATCAGCTCGCTCGACCCGGTCGAGCCAGCGCGACGCCCTCATCGAGTCCGGCTACGTGATGCCCCACTGGCCCAAGCCGTGGGGTCGCGAGGCCGGCGCCGTCGAGCAGCTGGTCATCGAGCAGGAGTTCGAGCGGCCGGCATCACCGCGCCCCGCCTACGGCATCACCGGCTGGGTCATCCTCACCCTCATCCAGCACGGCACCGACGACCAGGTCGAGCGCTGGGTGCCGCCCGGCCCTGCGACCAGGACGTCATCTGGTGCCAGCTGTTCAGCGAGCCCGACGCCGGCTCCGACGCCGCCGGGGTGAAGACGCAAGGCCACCCGGGTCGACGGCGGCTGGCTGGTCAACGGCCAGAAGGTGTGGACGAGCGGGGCCCACCTGCCAAGCACGGGCTTCGCCACCGTCCGCACCAACCCCGACGTGCCCAAGCACGCCGGCATCACCACCATGGTCATCGACATGCAGGCCGACGGCGTCGAGGTGCGGCCGCTGCAAGATGCCCACCGGCAACTCGGAGTTCAACGAGGTCTTCTTCAACGACGTGTTCGTGCCCGACGACGACGTCGTCGGGCCGGTCGACGGCGGCTGGACGGTGGCCCGGGCCACGCTCGGCAACGAGAGCGTGAGCATCGGCGGCGGCCAGGGCGGCATGTCGCTGCCCGGCGACGCCCTCATCGCCGCCGCTCGACGCCCACCCCGAGCGCCTGGCCGGCGGCGCCGGCCGGGTCGGTCGCTACATCGCCACCAGCCAGGCCATGACCCTGCATGAACCTGCGCAGCCGCCCACCGGGCGGTGGCCGGCGGCGGTCCCGGCCCCGAGGGCAACGTCACCAAGCTGGTGCTGTCCGAGATCGGTCACGAGGCGGCCGCCATCCTGGCCGAGCTCACCGGGCCCGACACCGCGTTCCTGGACGACGCCGGCGTCATGACCGGCGACCATGGTGCTCATGCACCGGGCCATGTCGATCGCCGGCGGCACGTCGGAGATCAAGCGCAACCAGATCGGCGAGCGGATCCTCGGCCTGCCCCGCGACCCCCTCATCAACTGACCAGGCCGGTGGTCAGGCGTCAGTAGATGTCGCCGTAGAAGGGGCCGGTGAGACGCCGGCCGGTCACCTTCTCGGGCGAGATCGCCACCCAGACGTTGTGCACGCCCTCGGCCCACGGCCCCGGCGCGTCGCCCCGCATGCGGCGCAGCAGACCAGGGACCTGTTCGGGCTCGACCTCGCGGCCGCGACCGCGGACCAGCACGCTCCAACCCGACCCCGCCTCGGACTCGAGGTGGTCGACCTCGAAGGCCACCGCCAGCTCCAACACGGCCCGCAGGTGCGACCGCTGCTCGACCCGGAAGACGATCTCGTCGCCGGCCAGGCCGTAGTTGACCGGGACCGCACCCGGGCCGTCGCCGTCCACGAAGGCCAGCCGGCCCACCTTCTCGCGGGCCAGGAGGTCGAAGCACGCCACGCTGGAGAGCTCTTCGATCTTTCTCGGTGTCACTCCTCAATCTCGCCACAGCGCGGCCGGGAGCGGCAGAGGCGAAGGACCCTGATCGGGCCCTCCGGCCGACCGAACCGGCCGACTGAACCGGCCGACCAGGCGGGTCAACGTACCGGCCGGCTGACCCGGCGACCCGGCTGCCAGGTACGTTGGCCGCCATGCCCGGATCCGTGGGGCCCTCTCCCGACGACTTCACCGTGGTGGTCACCGAGACCACGGTCCTGGACGCCGACTGCGGCCTCAACTCCCACGAGGTGGCCACCCTGAACCAGCTCATGGAGGACCTGCGCCTTCGTGACGACGCCGGGTGGGAGCTGCTCACCGCCCACCGCTCGGTCCTGGTGCCTCACCACGCGCTGCACGACGCCGGCGGCCGCCCCATCCGGGGCCGCATCGTGCGCCACGAGCTGGCCTGGCGCCGGTCGGCCCCCCGCCGGAAGTGGGAGTACAAGATCGACGCCCTCTCCGACCCCGACGAGCTGCGCCCCGAGCAGCTCATGGCCGACCGCACCGTGGAGGGCTGGCAGCTGGTGGGCTGCTCCCGCTTCACGTTCGAGGCGGTGACGCCGGGGGTCGACCACGAGGAGCTCACCCATCGGACCGAGGACGGCGTGCTGTTCTGGAAGCGTCCCCGCAAGCGGTCGCGGCGCGGCTGAGACCATGGCCAAGGTGAGCGCCGGGCTGGTCGTGTACCGGGTCGTGCCGCCGGGTGGCGGGCCCGACCTGGTCGAGGTGCTGCTCGTCCATCCCGGCGGGCCCTACTGGGCCGGCAAGGACGAGCGGGCCTGGTCGATCCCCAAGGGCGAGGTCGGTGCCGAGGAGGATCCGTGGTGCACCGCCATCCGTGAGTTCGAAGAGGAGCTGGGCCACCCTCCTCCCACCGGGGAGGCGATCGACCTGGGCGAGGTGACGCAGTCCGGAGGCAAGCGCGTGCGGGCCTGGGCGCTGGCCGGCGACCTCGACGTGAACGACGTCGAGAGCAACCACTTCGAGCTGGAATGGCCCCCTCGCTCGGGCCGGACGCAGTCGTTCCCGGAGGTCGACCGGGCCGGCTGGTTCGCTCCGGCCGACGCCCGGCTGAAGCTCATCGCGGCCCAGGCCGCCTTCGTCGACCGGCTGCTCGACCGGCTCCCCGGCCCACGGCCGAGCCAGCCCTACAGAGGTTCGAAGGGGATGGTGAAGGCGGGGTGCTCGACGCCGCCGTCGATCTCGAACACCTTGCCGGTGACCCACGACGAGGCCGGGGAGGCCAGGTACACGGCGCAGGCGGCGATGTCCTCGACCTGGCCGACCCGGCGCATCGGGCGTGTTGTCCTCCAGCTGGCGGCGGATCGACTCGTCGGTCAGCACCGAGGCCAGCGCGTCGGTCTCGACGCCGCCGAGCTCGATGGCGTTGACCCGCACCTTGGGGGCCAGCTCGGGCGCCATCTCCCGGGTCATGAACGACAGCGCGGCCTTGGTCGTGCCGTAGGCGGTGAAGCCCTGCTGCACCATGCTGGCCGCGCGCGACGAGATGTTGACGATGACGCCGCCGCCGGCCGTCTCGACCATCGCCGGCACCGCGAACCGGGTGAGCAGGAAGGCCGAGGTCACGTTGAAGCGGAAGGCCTGCTCGAAGGCCCGCTCGCTGGTGCGCAGCAGCGGCTGCGGCGGCCAGCCGCCGGCGTTGTTGACCACGATGTCGATCCGCCCGAACTCGGCGACGGTGGCCGCGACGAGGTGCTCGAGCTGGGCCCGCTCGGTCACGTCGGTGGGCACGGCCAGGGCCCGCCGCCCGGTGGCCCGCACCGCGCTCGGCGGTCGCCTCGATCTGGTCGACCGAGCGGGCCGCGCACACCACGTCGGCGCCGACCTCGGCCAGCGCGGCGGCGATGCCGGCGCCGACGCCGCGGCCGGCGCCGGTGACGATGGCTACCTTGTCGGTCACCTTGAACAGGTCGAGGATCATCGGTTCCCCCTGGGTTCGAGTCGGCCACCGATCGACCGCTGGGCGGGAAACCGTACACAGCGAGGGGGAGACGCATGACCTATCGCGTCGATCCAGTGGGCCACCGGCAACGTCGGGCGGGCCGCCATCGAGGGCGTGCTGGCCCATCCCGACCTCGAGCTGGTCGGGCGCCTACGTCTACAGCGACGGCCAAGGCCGGGCGCGACGTCGGCGAGATCTGCGGCATCGACCCGGTCGGCGTGACCGCCACCGACGACGTCGACGAGATCCTCGCCCTCGACGCCGACTGCGTCGTCTACAGCCCGATGCTGGCCAACCCGGCGAGGTGATCCGCCTGCTCGAGTCGGGCAAGAACATCGTCACGCCGGTCGGGTGGGTCTACCCGTTCCGCAGCCACGACGTGGCCGCCGTCGAGGCGGCCTGCCGGGCCGGCGGGGTCGACCCTGCACGGCACCGGGCATCAACCCCGGCGGCATCACCGAGCAGATCCCCCTGCTGCTCTCGGCGTTCTGCAACGACATCCGCCACGTGCGGGCCGAGGAGTTCTCCGACATCCGCACCTACGACACCGAGTTCGTCGTGCGCGACGTCATGCTGTTCGGCAAGACCCCGGACGAGGCCAAGGCCAGCCCGATGCTGGCCATCCTCGGCGACGGCTTCGGCCAGTCGATCGACATGGTGGCCGACGCCCTCGGCGTCACCCTCGACCCCGAGAAGCGCACCACCCACGAGATGGCCGTCACCACCGTCGACCTCGACACCCCGGTCGGCGTCATCGAGACCGGCACCGTCGCCGCCCAGCGCTTCACCTGGGAGGGCCTGGTCGACGGCGAGCCGTTCATGACCGTGCGGGTCAACTGGCTGATGGGCGAGGAGCACCTCGACCCGGCGTGGACCTTCGGGCCCGAGGGCGAGCGCTTCGAGGTCGAGTTCGACGCCGATCCGCCGCTGCAAGGCCAGCTTCCACGGCATGCACCCGCCGTCGGTCGAGGGCGCCGACCTCGAGCACAACGAGGGCATCCTGGCCACCGCCATGCACTGCGTGAACGCCGTCCCCTACGTCGTCGACGCCGAGCCGGGCATCCGCACCTACCTCGACCTGCCCCTCATGCCCGGGCGGGCCGCTCGTTGACGGACTCGGCGCCGGGTCCGTCGTCGGGGGCCACGCCGGGCCCCCTGTCCGGCCCCGCGTCCGGCCGGGAGCCGCTCAGCCACAACATCAAGGTCCTCGCCGCCGTCTCGTTCCTCCAGGACACGGCGTCGGAGATGCTGTATCCGATCCTTCCCATCTTCGTGACCGTGGTCCTGGGTGCCCCGCCGGCCGTGCTGGGCCTCATCGAGGGGGTGGCCGAGGCCACCGCCGCCCTGAGCAAGATCGCTTCGGGGCGCCTGGCCGACCTGCGTCGCCGCCGGCCGTTGGTGGCCACCGGCTACGGCATCTCGGCGGTGGCCAAGCCGCTCATCGGTCTGGCGGTGGGCTGGCCGCTGGTCCTCCTCGGGCGCTTCGCCGACCGGGTGGGCAAGGGCATGCGGGGGCCGCCCCGCGACGCCATCATCGCCGACGACACCACCCCCGCCAGTCGGGGTCGGGCCTTCGGCTTCCACCGGGCGGCCGACACCGCCGGGGCGGTGGTGGGGCCCCTGTTGGGCCTGGCCCTGTACGAGGCCCTCGGCCAGCGCCTGCGACCGCTGTTCTTCATCGCCTTCATCCCCGCCGCGCTGAGCGTCGGGCTCATCTTCCTGGTCCGCGAGCGCGCTCACCCCCAGGCCTCGGGTCACGCCGCCGAACCCTGGTCCCTGAGCGGGCTGACGCCCCAGTACTGGCGGGTCGTGTCGCTCATCGGGGTGTTCGCCCTGGTCAACTTCTCCGACGCCCTGCTCCTGCTGCGGGCCACCGAGCTCGGCTTCGGCGTCGTCGGGGTGAGCCTGGTCTACGTCGTCTACAACGTCAGCTACGCCGCCCTCAGCTATCCCGCCGGGGTGGTGTCGGACCGCCTCTCGCGTCGGGTCGTGTTCGGAACCGGCCTGGTGCTGTTCGCCGTGGCCTACCTCGCCCTCGGCCTGGTGAGCGATCGGGCCTGGCTGTGGCTGATCTTTGCGATCTACGGCGGCTACACCGCCCTCACCGACGGGGTGAGCCGGGCCTGGGTGGCCGATCTGGTGCCCCGGACGGAGACCGCCACCGCCCTGGGCGTGTACGGCGGCGTCACCGGGGTGGGGGCCCTGTTCGCCTCGGTGTGGGCCGGCCTGGTGTGGGGGGCGAGCGGCCGCCTGCCGCTGCTGGTGGCGGGCTCGGTGGCGCTCGGCGTCGCCGCCGTCATGCTCGTCGCCGGCCCGGCGCTCAGCCGCCCGACAGCGCCTGCATGATCGTCACCTCGTCCTCCGCACCCACGGGGGTGTCGAGGTCGCGCACCATGTCGGCGTTCACGAACACCTTCATGTGCGGGCGGAGCCGCCCCTGTTCGTCGACCATGCGGAACCGCAGCCCGGGGTGGTTCAGGTCGAGGTCGGCCAGCACCTCGCCCACCGTGGCGCCGTCGGCGTCGACCACCGGCTGCTGGTCGGTGTAGGACCGCAGCGGGGTGGGGATGCGGACCTTCACGCCGGGCGGTCGACCGGGTCGGCGAACTCGACCGAGTAGATCTCGGGGAGGTGCGACGGCGATCTGCCTCCAGTGCCCCCCTTCGTCGGCGCTGGCCCACACCTCGCCGCTGGTGGTCCCGAAGTAGATGCCCACGGGGTCACGATCATCGAGGGTCATGGCCTGGCGCTTCACCGTCAGCCACGCCCGTTCGGGGAGGCCGGCGTCCTGGCGGCTCCACGACTCACCGGCGTCGCGGGTCACGTACACGGCGGGCCGTCCGTCGGGGCTGGTGCGCGGCCACACGTCGGTGCCGTCCATGGGGAAGACCCACGCCGTGTCGGGGTCGCGCGGGTGCAGCTCGATGGGGAAGCCGATGTCGCCCACCTCGGGCGGCATGTTGTCGCCGACCCGGCGCCACCGGCCCTCGGGCCGGTCCATCCGGTAGATCCCGCAGTGGTTCTGCTGGTACAGCCGGTCGGGCATCAACGGATGCAGGCGCACGCAGTGGGGATCCTGGCCGTACTCGGGCTCGGGATCGGGGAAGAACAAGGCCAGCGAGCCGGCGTTGAGCGGCGCCCAGTCGTCGCCCCCGTCCGTGCTCTCGAACACCCCGCCGCCCGACAGACCGACGTAGAGGTGGGCGGGGTCACGCGGGTCGACGCACACCGAATGGAGCATGGAGCCGTCCGGGGTGCCCTCCTCGGGCCACTCGGCCCACGTCGACCAGTTGGGATGGTCGTTCCAGCCCGCCACCGGCTCCCAGGTGTCGCCGCCGTCCTCGGTGCGGAACAGACCCTGGGGGGAGCCGCCGGCGTACCAGACGCCGGGCTCCTCGGGCCGCCCCGGGGTCAGCCAGAACACGGCCCGCAGGCTGCGGCCCAGGGGATCGCCGGACGCGAACGCCGGGGGCCGGGTCGCCTCGACCCACGTCCGGCCCAGGTCCGTCGACCGGAAGACGGTGGGGCCCAGGTGGCCGGTGCGGGTGGCCAGCAGCACGGTGCGCCGGTCGCGGGGGTCGGCCACCGCGTGCTGCACGATGTGGCCCAGGAACATCGGCTCGGTCTCGCGCCACGAAGTCCGCTCGGCGTCCCCCGTGAGCATCCATGCCCCTTTGCGGGTGCCGATCAGCAGGACGGGTCCGTCGCTCATGGGGCCCACTCTAAGGAAGTGCCGGCGTCCGGTGAAGGTGCAAAGGCCGCGTCAAGACTCGCCGCCCGGGCGTCAAGAGCCCGTTAAGGCCACGGCCTCGGGCGGCACCGGTGACTACACCCGGGCCCATGGGATTCGACGACGGCGACGAGTGCGGGCCCCGGGTGGTGGCGCTGGTCGGGCGGATCGACCGGCGGGCGGTGACGGCCGTGGAGCTGGCCCAGCGGCTGGAGCTCGGCCCGGTCACGGCTCTCCACGTGATCGAGCCCGGCGAGGACGTCGGGGACCTGGCGGCGCGCTGGATGGACCTGGCCTGCTCGAACGTCCCCCTGCACACCGTCGACGGGACCACCACCGTGGCCGCCGGCGTGGTGCAGGCACTGCGGTCCGGCGAGCGGCCTCCCGGCGGTCGGGTCACGGTGGTCATGGCCCGCCTGGAACTTCCTCGACGCGCCGGTCGCTGGCTCCACGACGCAACGGGCGCCGCCATCGCCGCCGCCCTGGCCGACCTCGACGGCGTCGAGGTGGCCTGCGCGCCGCGTACGGCTCCCGAGCTGAGCTCAGGTCCAGGAGAGCAGGCCCAGCGCGGCGACGCACACGGCGATGAAGGCGATGGTCACGCCGTAGGCGACGCGGGCGGCGCGACCGGCCGTGTAGTCGCCCATGAGGTCCTCGTCCACCGCGATGCGTTGCATGAACACGAGCAGCGGCAACAACAGCACCGCGTTGAGCGCCTGGGTGCCGATCAGGATGGGCACGAGCGGCATGCCGGGGATGCAGACGACGGCGGCGCCGACGAAGGTGACCAGCCCGAAGGACACCGCGAAGGTGCGGGCCTCGCGCGAAGGGGCGTCGAGGGCGCCCTCCACCCCGGCGAACTCGGTGATCGAGTAGGCGGTGGACAGCGGCAGGATCGAGGCGGCCAGCACCGCGGCGCCGATCAGGCCGATGGCGAACAGCGACGACGCCAGGTGGCCGGCCAGCGGCTCGAGGGCCTTGGCCGCGTCGGCGGCGTCGTTGACCTCGATGCCCCGGGCGTGGAGCGTGGCCGCGCAGGTGATGACCACGAACAGGCCGATGACGCCGGTGAGCACGGCGCCGGTGACGACGTCGATGCGCTCGTAGCGCAGGTCGCGCAGGGTGAGGCGCTTGTCGACGGCGTAGGACTGGATGAAGCTGAGGCCCCACGGGGCCAGCGTCGTGCCCACCGTGGCGGTGACCAGGACGATGGTCGTCCGGTTGAGCGGCATGGTGGGCACCACGAGCCCGCGGGCGGTGGCCCCCCAGTCGGGGTGGGCCAGGATCCCCGCCGCCAGGTAGGCCACGAACACCGAGCACAGGGCCAGGAACACGTGCTCCACCCGGTGGAAGCTCCCCCTCAGCACCAGCGCCGACACCCCGACGGCGGCCAGCGGCACGCTCAGGTAGCGGCTCACCCCGAACAGCTCGAAGCCGGCGGCGATGCCGGCGAACTCGGCACAGGTGGTGCCCACGTTGGCCACCACCAGCGCCACCAGGGCCACGGCCGCCAGCCGCACCCCGAAGCGCTGGCGGATGAGCCCGATCATGCCCTGGCCGGTCACCACCCCCATGCGTGAGCCCAGGTCGTGGAACAGGATCAGGGCCACGGTGGACAGGGCCAGGACCCACAGCAGCTGGTAGCCGTGGGTGGCGCCCAGGGCGGAATACGTCGTGATCCCGGCCGGGTCGTCGTCGGAGAGGCCGGCCAGCAGGCCGGGGCCGACCACCCCGAGCAGCACCACCAGCGACAGCCGGCGAGCCGTCCGCCCGGGCCGGGCTGAGCGCAGTGGTGCCGCCGTCACCGGGGCACCGGGCGATGGTGGCGGGTCCAGCCCCGCAGGCGTTGCCACCGCGGCGGCGCCGGCTGGCGCGAGCCCCGCACCCGACGCAGGCGCCGTTGGACATGGGGATGGGACAGCTCCAGGGCCTGGCTGGCCCGCTCGGGCGGCACCGCGGCCAGCACGTCGGCCGCGTGGGTGGGAGGCAGACGGGCCACCAGCTCGGCCAGCTCGCGGGCGTCGAGGCGGTGGAGGGCGGCGGCGCTGGTGCCCAGCTGCACCTGGTGACCCCGGGCCGAGGTGAGGTGGAGGTCCGTCCAGGCCACGACGTGCTCGGCCAGGCGGTCGGCCGAGCGGCGCAGGCCCAGCCGGCGGACCAGCGACGCCGGGCCCACCTCGACGCCCACGGGCAGCAGGAGCCCGTCACGAGGTTCGAGGAGGACGTCGCCCACCCGGTCCACCCGGTGGCCGACGACATCGACGATCTGGGTGTCGAGCACGTCGCGGCCCAACAGGAGCTCGTCGTCGAAGAGCTCCCGAGCGGGGGGAGCGCGCCGAGCAGTTGCAGCGCGGAACCGCCATGGGCCCGGGGCTCGAGCATGTCGTCGGGCCCGGCGGGGGCCACCGCCGCCCACCCCACCAGCGTGGGCGCGGCCGGGTCGCCCACCACCACGGCTTCGACCGCCTGGCCGGAGAGGCGGATGCTGAGGTCCCGGACCGGGCCCAGGGCGCCGTCGTCGCCGACGACGGGACGCCCCAGGATGTCGGTGAGCCGCAGCACCCGCCGCGCCCCCGGCTCAGTCCCCGTCGAAGGAGTTGTGCACCTCCGCGATCTTGTCCCGCAGGTCGCGTTCGTCGTGGGGGAGGTCGTCCATCCAGATCTCGAGCGCCTGGCGGATGATGGCGTTGCGATCGCCGTGCATGACCGCGTCGGCCTGCACGGTCGTCGAGCTCCAGCTCGGCCTCGGACTCGGCGAGGTCCTCACCCATGCCGCCGCCCTGACGCTTCGACCACACCAGCGCGCCGAGCACGACGACGAGCGCGGCGGCGGCGATGACGTAGCGCACGTTGTTGTCCCGCAGGCTGAGGATGGCCGGCAGCATCAGCAGCGAGACCAGGTTCATCACCTTGATCAGCGGGTTGAGCGCCGGGCCGGCGGTGTCCTTGAACGGGTCACCGACGGTGTCGCCGATCACGGCGGCCTTGTGGGCCTCGGAGCCCTTGCCGCCCTCGTGGCCGTCCTCGATGTACTTCTTGGCGTTGTCCCACGCCCCGCCCGAGTTGGACAGGAAGTTGGCCATGAGCTGGCCGGTGACGATGGCGCGCGGCCAGGAACGCCGCCCAGGGCCAGGTAGCCGATGCCGAAGCCGATGATGACCGGGCGTGAGCACGGCCAGCAGGGCCGGGGTCATGAGCTCGCGCAGCGAGGCCGTGGTGCAGATGTCGATGACCGCGCCGTAGTCGGGCCGCTCGGTGCGGTCCATGATCCCGGGCTTCTCGCGGAACTGGCGGCGCACCTCCTGCACCACCGTGCCGGCGGTGCGGCTCACGGCCCGGATGGCCAGCGACGAGAACAGGAAGGCGACCGAGCCGCCGATCAGCAGGCCGATGAACGTCTTGGGGTCGGCCACGTTGATCTTGACCAGGCTGGCCAGGGCACCGTTGGCCTCGGCCGCGGCCACGTCGGCCGCGGCCAGCGTGCCCTTGGCGATCGTCTCGGCGTAGCGGGCGAACAGGGCCACGGCGGCGATGACGGCCGAGCCGATGGCGAAGCCCTTGGTGACGGCCTTGGTGGTGTTGCCCACGGCGTCGAGGCTCACCATGATGCGCTCGGGCTCGCCCTCGAACTCGCCCGCCATCTCGGCGATGCCCGCGGCGTTGTCGGCCACCGGGCCGAAGGTGTCCTCGGCCACGACGATGCCGGTGGTGGCCAGCATGCCGATGCCGGTGAGGGCCACCAGGTAGAGCGAGAAGCCGATGTTGCCGCCGCCCAGGGCCAGGGCGACGCCGATGGCCACGGCGATGGCGACGAGGGCCCACACGGCCGACTCCAGGCCCGACGAGATGCCCTCCAGCACGGTGGTGGCGGGGCCGGTGCGGGCCGCCTTGGCGATGTCCTGCACCGGGTTGGTCTCGGTCGACGTGTAGTACTGGGTGATCTTGCTGGCGGCGAAGCCCAGGACCACGCCGGCCACGATGGCGCCGAACAGGCGGGCCCCGGGGTTGCGACACGGTCGAGCCCGGCCGGGTTGCCGACGTAGACGAAGGCGATGACGGCGGCGCCGATGATGGCGATGACCTGGGCGGTGTAGATGCCCCGGTTGATGGCCGCCAGGGCGTCGTGTCCGAGTCGCGGCCCTTGACCACGAAGATGCCGATCATCGAGGCCAGCAGGCCGATGGCCACGACGGCCAGCGGGAAGATGAGGCCCTTGGCCGCCTGGTCGGCGCCGCAGGCCGATGGCCCGGAAGGCCGAGACGCCGAGGATGATCGACGCCACCAGGGTGACGGCGAAGCTCTCGAACAGGTCGGCGGCCATGCCGGCGCAGTCGCCCACGTTGTCGCCCACGTTGTCGGCGATGGTGGCGGGGTTGCGGGGGTCGTCCTCGGGGATGCCCGCCTCGACCTTGCCCACCAGGTCGGCGCCCACGTCGGCCGCCTTGGTGAAGATGCCGCCGCCGACCCGCAGGAACAGGGCCAGCAGCGAGCCGCCGAAGCCGAAGCCGACGAGGATCGACGTGGCCGTGTTCTGGAAGATCATGATGATGGTGGTGGCGCCCAGCAGGCCGAGGCCGGCGGTGAGCAGGCCGGCGACGCCGCCGGTGCGGAAGGCCACCTTGCAGGGCGCCGGGGTAGTCGCTCTGGCGGGCCGCGGCCGCGGTGCGGACGTTGCCCCGCACGGCCAGCCACATGCCGATGAAGCCGATCGAGCCCGGAGAACACGCAGCCCACCAGGAAGGCGATGGTGCGGTAAGTCGCCCGACTGCACGTAGCTGAGGGCCACCGCCGCCGATCTCGCCCTCGAGCTCCTTGTTGATCTTGGTGGAGGTGACGAACACGATGACGGCCAGCGGCACCACGATCATGCCGATCGTGCGGAACTGGCGCTTGAGGTAGGCGCTGGCGCCTTCCTGGATGGCCCCGGCGATCTCCTGCATCTCCTGGGTGCCGGTGTCCTGGGCCAGCACGCCGCGCATCAGGATGACCCCGAGGATCAGGGCCAGCACGGCCACGCCGGCCGAGATGAGGAGCCACGTCCACTCGGCGCTCCCCAAGGTGAACGCCTGGTAGCCGCCTTCAGCGGCCAGCAGCCTGGTCATACGGTGGTTCCTTCCTTTTCGGGGATGGCGTCGTTGCCAACCCGGGTCTCGCTGGTCTTGCGAACGAAGATCTGACGGGCGATGCGCTCGCCCAGGGTGCGGTCCTGACCGTCGACCCGCAGCACGAGGGGCCCGTCGAAGGGGTGCTTCTCGCGCACCTCGACGAGCACCCCGGGACGGACGCCCGAGGCCGTCGAGGAAGCTCACGACTTCCGGGTCGGTCGAGCCGGGAACGGCCACCTCGGCCACGTCGCCGGCCTCGAGGTCGTACAACGGGGGCAGGGCGGGGATCTCGTCCTGCTCGGGCTCGGGGATGGGGAAGCCGTGGGGGCAGGTGGAGGGCCGGTTGAGGGCCACGAAGAGCCGGTCGAGGACCTCGTCGGGCAGGTCGTGCTCGAAGGCGGGGGCGAGACGGTCGGCCTCGTTCCAGGCGTAGCCCAGCATGTCGGCCAGGAAGCGCTCGACGATGCGGTGACGGCGGATGGCGGAGACGGCCAGGCGCCGGCCGGCGGGGGTGAACTGCACGCCGTGGTAGGGCCGGTGGTCGACCAGGTCGCGGTCGGCCAGTCGCTTGACCGTCGCCGTGACCGTGCCCGGCGTGACACCGAGGGTCTCGGCCAGATCACCCGTGTGGGCTTCGGCCTGTTCCTTGGTGTGGCGGTAGATGGCCTTGAGCGTCTCGCGCTCGGATTTGGAGAGGTCGGGGTTCATCCGGTCCGGGGAAGGTTTTGGGGTGCCCAAACCTGAATTGGGGCGGCTGAGATTCCAGTCGATTCTGTGACATGTGTCAAGAAGAACGTCAGGATCGCCCGGCGAGGTGCCGATAACGCCCCGTCGTTGCCCCGGGTCGGCCCGCCGGTCAGCCGGTCAGCGTCGGTCAGCCCAGCGTCGGTCAGCTGCCCGGCGTGCTGGCGCAGGGGGCGCCGCCACAGACGTCCACCAGCGTGCCGTCGCGCAGGAAGGTGCCGACCATCGCCAGCACGGCGGGATCGTCGCGGCCCATGCCGTGAGGGTCCTTGCCGCCGCGGTTGGGGGTGTTGCCCAGCGGGGGCGCCGGCGTGCCGAAGTCCCACATGACGTAGGCGGCCCGTTCCACTGCCGTCCCCTCGGCGCTGAGGCCGTCGATGGCGTCGATCCCCCAGAACGGGGTCACGTCGCTCGACCGTCCGGCGGCCAGCGCCGGCTGGCGGATGCGGGCCCCGATGGTCCGGGCCAGCACGTCGGTGGTCACGTTGGCCACCTGGTGGTCGCCGAAGGCGGCGAACATCAGGACCTGCTTGGCCGGTGTGTCCGCCAGCGGGTCGGCGGTCAGGTGGTTGGCGTACCCGTCGTTCTCGCCCCGGTCCCACAACATCTGCATGAGCCCGAGGTTCAACTGGTTGACCAGCTTGTCGGGGTAGGGGTCGGTGAAGAGCGGGTCGAACTCGTCGAAGTCCACGCTGCGGTTCAGCAGCGTGGCGTAGCTCATGCCGGGCACGCCGAGGAAGGCCCGGGTCCAGTCCTGGGCCACCGCGCTCAGCGACCCGCCGAAGATGCCGCCCTTGGCTGTTGCCCACGTAGGCCACCTCGCCGCTCATGGCCGGGGCGCCACCCCCGGTCTGGAAGGCCGGGTTGGCGGCGAAGCCGTCGGCCGCCTTGGCGGCGCGACCCAGGAAGAGGAAGTTGACGAACGACTGCTGGAGGCGGTCGGGGATGATGCGGAAGCCGCTCAGGTCCTTCAGCATCGACGACGATGGCGGCCAGGTCCCCCTGGGCCATCCCGATCCAGTCCACGGCGCACACGTTGACGCCGAGCTGGTCGCCCACCCCCTTGCCCACGCCTTCGCCCTCCTCCTGGCTGCCCAGCAGCCCGTGGCCGTACAGCACGGTGGGCTCGGGATGGGCGGCCGCTCCCCGGGGGATCACGCAGGTGAAGGGCACCTTCAGGGTGCCGTTGCGGGTGGGGATGCCGGCCGGGTCGGTGCCGTTGTTGAGCATCGTGCCGGCGTCGCCGGTGCCGGTCAGGTAGCTGGGCACGTCGACCGTGCCCTTGACCACCCGGCTCCAACCGGTGGCGGCCCGGTCGGGGTTGTCCTCGGTGGAGGTGACGGCGAAGGCCGGCGCCCGGCCGGCCAGCGAGGCGAAGGCGTCGTCGCGCATGGCCAGCACCCGTCCGGTGAGGTTGGCCGTGCTGGCCACCGTGAAGTCCCAGGCCACGTACAGGTCGTGGCGATCGACGCCGGCTGCCCCCAGCGTGGCGAAGATCGACTCCATGGCGTCGCGTCGCGCTTCGATGGCGGGCACGTCGGTCCGGGTCCGGTCCCGGTAGGCCGCGAACGCCGGCTGGGGGTCGAGCGCGGAGCCGTCGGCCCGCTTCAGGTTGCGCAGCGCCACCACGTAGCGGTGCCCTTCGGTCAGGTTCACCGCCGGGCGGATGATGAGGGCCTGCTGGGCGCTGGCGGCGGGGGCGTGGCTGTCCAGCTCGGCGAAGAACGGCCGGCGCTCACCGGTGTCGGCGTCGAGCAGCACGATGGGGGAGTCGTCGTCCAGCGATCGGGCGATGTCGGTGATGGGCGGTGCCCCGGAGGCGGCCAGGTCGACGCCGGTGGCCTGGGTGATGATCGGCCCTCCCGGGCTGAAGCCGTCGTTGCGGTTCCACTCGGTGGGGTCGATGGGCACGCCGTCGACGTTGACCGGCATGTCCTCACGGGTGAAGGCGACCCGCACGCCGGTGGGGGTCGAGGGATCGGGGCGGGTGAAGTGGTTGGACGGGAACGGGAGCAGGCAGTTGCCCTGGTTGAAGAACTCACAGGCGTCGCCGCCGGGCAGGGTGATGCCGGTGACGAGGCCCTGGAGGGGCGGCAGCGTGGTCTCGGGCGCGGCCGAGGGGCTCGAGCCCGAGCTCGTGCACGCCGCGGCGAGCAGCACCAGCACCACGCCGGCGATTCCTCCGGCGCGCCAATGCGCGGATCCTCGTGCCATGTGTCCCCCGGTCCTCGATGTGTCGCCCGCCGGTCTACCCGACGCTGCCCTCGGCCACCAGGCGCTCCAGCAGCAGGTCGGGCTGCTCCTGCCTCCAGCCGCTCCACCCAGTACTGGCTCTCGAACAGGGCCAGCGTGGTGCCGTCGGCGCGATGCACGACCCGCACGCCCGCGCATGCCCTTGAGGGCCTCGGCCCCGGCGGCGTCGGTGCGTCGGGCCAGCCGGTACGAGGTGGGGCTCAGCTCGACCGGCGCCCCGAACTCGTTCTCCAGCCGGTGGACGGCCACCTCGAACTGCATGGGCCCGACCGCGGCCAGGATGGGCGCCTGGTCGCCCACGTCGGCGTCGCGCAGCACCTGCACCACGCCCTCCTCGTCGAGCTGGGCGATGCCGCGCCGGAACTGCTTGAACCGGCCGGTGTCGCGCACGCGGATCACGCTGAAGTGCTCGGGGGCGAAGCTGCGGGATGGCGGGGAAGCGCACCGGCTCGTCCACGTAGAGGGTGTCGCCGACCTTGACGTCGGTGGCGTTGACCAGGCCGACGACGTCGCCGGGGTAGGCCTCCTCGATGGTCTCGCGCTCCTGGCCGAACACCTGGTGGGCGTACTTGGTGGCGAACGGCTTGCCGGTGGCCTCGTGGGTCACGACCATGCCCCGCTCGAAGCGGCCCGAGCACACCCGCAGGAACGCGATGCGGTCGCGGTGGGACGGGTCCATGTTGGCCTGCACCTTGAACACGAAGCCGGAGAAGGGCGCGTCGAGCGGGCGGGGCACGCCGTCGACGTCCTCGCGGGGCGACGGGCGGCGGCACCAGCTCGATCACCGCGTCGAGCAGCTTGCGCACGCCGAAGTTGGTCAGCGCCGAGCCGAAGAAGACGGGGGTGGCCTCGCCGGCCAGGAAGGCCTTGGGGTCGAGGTCGGCGACGGTGCCGTCGAGCAGCTCGATGTCGGCCGCGGCCGCGGTCCACGCCGCGCCCTCCTCGGCGGCGGCCCGGTCGGCGTCGACCAGCTCCTCGGGGGCCTCGGTGGCGCCGCGGGCCACCCGGGTGAAGCGGGTGAACTCGCCGCGTGCGCCGGTCGATCACGCCGCGGAAGTCGCCGGCGATGCCGACCGGCCACGTCACGGGAGTGGGGGTGAGGCCGATCTGGCGCTCGATCTCGTCGAGCAGGTCGAGGGCCTCGTGGCCGGGGCGGTCCCACTTGTTGATGAAGCTGAGCAGCGGCAGGCCCCGCTGGCGGCACACGTCGAACAGCTTGAGCGTCTGGGGCTCGATGCCCTTGGCCGCGTCGAGCACCATGACGGCGGCGTCGGCGGCGGCCAGCACCCGGTAGGTGTCCTCGGAGAAGTCCCGGTGGCCGGGGGTGTCGAGCAGGTTGACGACGTGGTCGTGGTACGGGAACTGCAGCACGGTGGACGTGATGGAGATGCCGCGCTGCTGCTCGAGGGCCATCCAGTCGGACGTGGCCGAGCGTCGACCGCTGCGGGCCTTGACCGCGCCGGCCTCGCTGGACAGCGCCCCGCCGTAGAGCAGGAACTTCTCGGTGAGCGTGGTCTTGCCGGCGTCAGGGTGGCGAGATGATGGCGAAGGTGCGCCGGCGTGCCGGCCTCGGCCGCGGGATCGTTCACCCCACAAG
Organism: uncultured Microthrixaceae bacterium; assembly: GCA_963726905.1. Classification (GTDB taxonomy): domain Bacteria; phylum Actinomycetota; class Acidimicrobiia; order Acidimicrobiales; family Acidimicrobilacustridaceae; genus UBA4742. Next base: position 297,963 of record CAVSDZ010000004.1, on the reverse strand, counting down.
GCTACCGGGGGCCTGCGTCCTGGCCTCGTCACGCGGCGCAGGCGCCAGCCGCGAGCAGCTCGTCCGTTGTCACCCGGATCGGCGAAGCCGGCAGCGACGGCAGCCGAGCTGGCACCGGCCAGATTAGAGCGAGGCGTAGACCGCGTTCATGAGGTTGGTGCTGCGCATGTCGCCGGCCAGGCCGATGTCCATGCGGTTCATGACGTAGCCGAAGCCGAGCTCGGCCTCGGGATCGGCCCAGCCGACCGAGCCGCCGACGCCGTAGTGGCCGAAGCTGCCGGGCCGCGTTGCACGCATGATGCGTCGACGGCACCATGAAGCCGAGCCCGAACTGGATGTCGATGTCCATGAGGATCGATGTTCGGGCCCGACGTGCGCTGGGTGGTGGCCGCTTGAGCTGGTCGGCGCCGAGGATGCGGATGCCGTCGACCTCGCCGACCATGGCGCGTACATGCGGGCGAGCGAGCGGGCGTCGGTGACGCCGTTGGCGGCGGGGATCTCGGCGGCCCGCACGGCCCGGGTGTTGAACGACGTCGAGTCCGGTCGGGTGAAGGCGCCGCCGGGAGCGCCGAGCGCCTTGCCCAGGTTGGTGTCGGGCCCGATGAACTGGTCCATCATCGTCCTTCACGGCCTCGGGCGGTGGGCGCCGCGATCGTGATGAGCGGGGACGACGCGGGGCTCCAGCTCCTCGGGCAGGCCGATCCAGAAGTCGAGCCCGAGGGGCTCGGCGACCTCGTCGCGGAAGAACGTGCCGAGGCTCTTGCCGCTGATGCGGCGGACGACCTCGCCGACGAGCCAGCCGTAGGTGGTGGCGTGGTAGCCGTGCGCGGTGCCGGGCTCCCACTTGGGGGCCTGGCGCGCCAGGCGCTCGATGACGGGGTCCCACGCCGAGGGCCTCCTCGAGGGTCATGGTGTCGTCGACCCAGGCCAGGCCGGCCTGGTGCGACAGCAGGTAGCTGACCGGCATGTCCGGCCTTGCCGGCCGCGGCGAACTCGGGCCAGTAGTGTGGCCACCGGGGCCTCGACGTCGAGCTCGCCCCGCTCGGCCAGCCGGTTGGCGCACAGGGCGGTGGCGCCCTTGGTGGTGGAGAACACCAGGATGATGGAGTCCTCCTGCCACGGCGCGCCGGTGGCCGGGTCGGCCACGCCGCCCCACAGGTCGACCACCTTCTGGCCCCGGTGGTAGGCGGAGAAGGCGGCGCCGACCTCGGCCGGTTGGTCGAAGTTGGCGGCGAAGGCGTCGCGGACGCCCTCGAAGCCGGGTGCGGTGTACCCCTGGATCTCGGTCATGGGCCGTCACGGTATCTGACGGTCGCGTCACCGTCCGGCGCCCTGGCAGGGACGGCGTCGTCAGCGGCAGTCGGTGCAGCGCCCGACCAGGTCGAGGCGGTGGTGGTCGGTCTCGAACCCGGTCTGCCCGCCCGACCGCGGCGAACGCCTCGGCCATGGACGCCTCGAGGGTGGGGCCGATGGTGAAGTCGGCCACGGCCCCGCACGACGAGCAGATGAGGTGGTGGTGGTGCTCGGTGAGGTCCTCGGCCAGCTCGTAGCGGGTGAACTCGTCGGTGGCCACCACCCGGTGGACCACGCCGGCCTGCTCGAGCACGGCCAGGTTGCGGTACACCGAGCTCTGGGCCAGGTCGGTGCGCAGGGCCAGCACCTCGGTGATGGTCACCGGGTGGTCGGTCGGCTCGAGCAGCGTCGACCAGCACCCGGCGGTTGGTCGTGTAGCGCTGGCCGTCGCCGCCGCAGCCGCTGCGCGGCGGTGGCGTGGAGGTCGTGCGGCGCGGCCGGTGCTCGATCGAGCGCATGCGGGCAGTCTAGCCCGTAACTGAGAATCGAGTGAGAATCGAGTGAGAACGGCCGCCGGACGGACCCGGACGGCTCAGGCGACGGGGGTGAGGACGACGACCGGGATCTCGCGGGTGGTCTTGGTCGCGTACTCGGCGAAGTTGGGCATGAGGGCGGCCTGCTGCGTCCCAGAGGCGCTTGCGCTCGTCGCCCTGCGGCGGGGCGGCCTCGACCTCGATGGTCTCGGTCGCCGACCTCGATGGTGGCCCGGGGGTTGGCCACGCAGGTTGTGGTACCAGTCGGGGTTGGTCGGCGCCCCGGCCTTGGAGGCGATGATGACGTAGCGGTCGCCGTCGCGGGTGTGCACCACCGGCGACGTGCGGGTCTGCGCCGCTCTTGGCGCCGGTGGTGTGAGCAGCAGCAGGGGAGCGCCGGCGAAGGGGCCGGTGACCTTGCCACCGTTGGCGCGGAACTCGTCGATCACGGTCTGGTTGAACGACTTGACGGCATCGGGCGTGAAATCCGACATGATCGGTGCTGCTCCTCCGGCCCGGAGGCCTGCTGGGCGATTCGTTGAACGGTCAAGCGGATGCTACCGGCGCCTCCGGCCGACGCGACCGGCCCGGGCTCGATCCGGGCCGCGGACCCGTAGGCTCCTCGGCGTGACCGACCAGGCGGAGGAGACCGTGACCTATCCGGGGGCGCACCGGCCCGATCGCACCCGCTGGGTGTCGTCCACCGGCCTGCGCCTCGCCGTGTACGAGTGGGGCCGCCCGATGCGCCCGACCCATCCTGATGGCCCACGGCGGCTTCGACTTCGCCGGCACCTTCGACGTGTTCGCCCCGCTGCTGGTCGACGGCGGGTACCGCTGCGTCTCGTGGGACGCCCGGGGCCACGGCGACTCCGACTGGAGCGTGCTCTACAGCTGGGGGGCGACCTGCGCGACGCCCTCGCCGTGCTCGACACCGTCAGCGCCGCACCGATCCCGTTCCTCGGGCACTCCAAGGGCGGCGGCGTCATGCTGGAGCTGGCCGACGCCTGCCCGCACCGGGTGTCGCACGTCATCAACCTCGACGGGCTGCCGTCCATGAACAACTGGCCCGACGTGTCCGACCGCGAGCGCACCCGCATGGTCCACAACGAGATCACCGGCTGGCTCGACCACCGCGCGCCGCGGCCGTGACAAGCCGAGCGGCGGCCCGACACCATCGACGGGCTGGCCCGGCGCCGGGCCCGCGATGAACCCGCGGCTCGACGCTCGACTGGCTGCGCTACCTCGTCACCGTCGGCGGCCCGCCACGACGCCGACGGCTGGCGCTGGAAGATCGACCCGATCCTGCGCCTGGGCGGCTTCGGCCCGTGGCGGCCGGAGTGGTCGATGCAGCGCGTGCCCGGCATCGGCGTGCCGTTCCTGGGCGTGCTCGGCCTCGAGTTCGAGGTCATGGGCTGGGGCACCACCGCCCGAGGACGTGATCCCCTACCTGCCGCCGGGCGCCGTGTTCGTGCCCCTCGAGGGCGTCGGCCACTTCGTGCACATCGAACAGCCCCGCGTGGTGGCCGACCTCGTGCTGGACTTCCTGTCGTGAGCGCCGTCGACGCCAGCCCCGCCGTGATCTTCGTGCGCAACGGGCGCGCCGATCTGGCCCTGCACCACCTGCGCGCCGGGGAGCGGTCGTCCGCTCCTGCTGCTGCACGGCCTGGGTGAGCGCACCCCCGAGGTCCCGCCGGCCACCGCGGCGGGTTGGCCGGGGCCGGTCGTGGGGCCTCGACTTCCTCGGTCACGGCCGCTCCGACCATCCCCGCCGGCGGTGGCTACACCGCCGAGGTCCTGATGGCCGACGTCGATGCCGCCCTGGCCGAGCTGGGACCGTGCACCGATCCTGGGCCGCGGGCTCGGTGCCTACGTCGCCCTGCTCATCGCCGGGGCCCGCCCGGAGGTGGTCCGCGGCGCCGTCCTGGCCGACGGTCCCGGGCTGATCGGCGGTGGCATCCGGCCCGTCGTCGCCCTCGGTCGTGCCCCTCGACCCGGCCCTGGTGGCGCCGCCCGACCCGTTGGCGCTGATCGAGCTGTCCCGCGACGTCCGGCCGCCCGACTACGCCGCCGAGTTCGTGCGCATGGCCCTGCACGGCTCGGGCCTCGACCAGCCCATCGCCGTGGCCGCCGTCGTCCGCCCCGAGTGGCTGGTCGGGGTGGTGGGCGAGTTCGGCGTGGTCGAGCTGCCGGTCGACTCGGCGCTGGCCCGCTACGCCGCGCTCAGCTGACCGAGTCCCACCGTGCGGCGGCGGCGATCAGCGCGCCGGCCGGCTTCGACGATGGTGTCGGCGATCGTGTCGCCGGTGGCGGGTTCCGCTCACCAGGTGCGGTCACCGGCCAGGAGCTCGCCGATCTCGTGGCCGCCGCGCCGGTCGGGCCATGAAGTAGCCCTGGGCCCGGTCGCAGCCCGAGACGGCGCAGCTCGGCCAGCTGCAGCGGGGACTCGACGCCCTCGGCCACCGCGCTCAGCCCGAGCGTGTGGGCCAGCGTGATGATGGCGGTGACGATGGCCGAGTCGCTCGGGTCCTCGCCGAGGCCGTCGACGAACGACCGGTCGACCTTCAGCAGGTCGACCGGGAAGCGCCGGAGGTAGCTGCAGCGACGAGTAGCCGGTGCCGAAGTCGTCGACGGCCAGCTTGACGCCGAGGCGTGTGGAGGCGGCCCAGGGTCTCGGCCGACATGTCGACGTCGTCCATGAGCACGCTCTCGGTGATCTCCAGCTCGACGTGGGCCGGGTTGATGCTGGTGTCGCTCAGGACGGCGGCCACGTCCTCGACCAGGCGGGGGTGGCCCAGCTGGCGGCCCGAGAGGTTGACCGACACGGCGCAGCGGCGGAGCGTCGCGGGACGACGCGACTGCCAGCGCTGCACCTGGCGGCAGGCCTGGTCGAGCACCCACGAGCCGATGGGCACGATGAGCCCGGTCTCCTCGGCCACGGTGATGAACTCGCCGCGGCGGCAGCAGGCCCCGCTCGGGGTGCTCCCAGCGCAGCAGGGCCTCGACGCCGTCGATGGTGCCGTCGCGCAGGTCGACGATCGGTTGGTAGAAGACGCGCAGCTCGCGGCGCTCGAGGGCCCGGCGCAGGGCGTTCTCGATGTCGAGCCGGTCGACGGCGCTGGCCCGCATGGCGTTGTCGAACAGCTCCCACCGGGCCCGGCCCCGGTCCTTGGCCCGGTACATGGCGGCGTCGGCGTCGCGGATGAGGGTCTCGGCTTCGGCGTCCGTGCCGTCGGGCAGGGCGATGCCGATGCTCACGCCCGACGAACACCTCGGTGTCGTCGATGGTGAACGGCCCGCTGAGCGGCCTCGTCGACCCGCTCGGCGATGAGCGATGGCCTCGGAGTCGTCGACGAGGTCCTCGCACAGGATCACGAACTCGTCGCCGCCGAAGCGGGCCACGGTGTCGCCGGGGCGCAGGGCCACGGTCAGGCGCTCGGCGATGCCCACCAGCAGCCGGTCGCCCAGGCTGTGGCCGAGGCTGTCGTTGACCACCTTGAAGTGGTCGAGGTCGAGGAACAGCACCGCCACCCGCCGGTTGTGGCGCTGTGGCCGGGCCAGCGCCCCGTCGAGGCGGTCGAGCAGCAGGGTGCGGTTGGGCAGGCCGGTGAGCGGGTCGTGGGTGGCCTGGTGGGCCAGGCGCTGCTCGAACGGCCTTGCGCTCGCTGATGTCGTGCAGCACGGCGGAGAAGTAGGTCTCGCCGTCCTCTCGGCCGGCCGGTGCAGCAGGAGCTGGGCGTACACCGGGATGACGCCGCCCTCGGGTCGGGTCACGGCCAGCTCGCCGCTCCCAGCGGCCGGTGCGCTCGACGATGGGCCGGATCTCGTTGCGGATGCGCTCGGTCACCGACGGGGGGAAGGTGTCGCCCACCGACGAGGTCGGTCGACCGGCGCGTCGGGAGCGACCCCGAAGAGGCGCTTGGCGGCGGCGTTCATGTAGAGCATCTCGCCGTTGGTGTCGGAGATGCCGACGAAGTCGTCGGTGGCCTCGAAGATGTCGATCAGCCGCTGGCGCTCGCGGTCCGACGTCGCGCCGCTCGGTGATGTCCTCGAGGGTGCCGACCGTTCCCACCATCACGCCCTCGGCGTTCTCCAGCGGCGGCGGCGCGCACGGCGACCCAGCGGATCTCCCCGTCGGGGCGGACCACGCGGAACTCGAGCGTCTGGTGCAGGCCCCCGGGCGTGCGCCCCACCGGGGGAAGGCCGATGGCGGTGGCGTCGTCGGGGTGCATGAGGCTGCGCCAGCCCGAGCCCTTGGCCTGTTCGAAGGGCAGGCCGGTGATCTCGGACCACTTCTGGTTGACGTAGACGCAGTCGTTGTTCTCGTCCTGCTGATAGATGCCGATGGGTGACGACTGGGCCACGGTGCGGAACAGCTGCTCGCTGCGGCGCAGGGCGTCGATGGCGTCCTGGCGCCAGCTCACGTCCCGGAGGTTGATCACGAACGTGGTCGTGGCGCTGACCTCGTCGATGATGATCCCGCCCGCGGCCTCGATGAGCAGGTAGGAGCCGTCGCGGTGGCGCCCCCGCACGGTGATCGGATCGACCGACTCGATGGACTCGAGGGCCTCGGCGAAGCGCTCGATGGCGCTGGGCATGTCGTCGGGGTGGATGAAGTCGAACACCGAGTGGCCGACGAGGTCTTCGGGCTCCCACTCGAGCAGCTTCGCGGATGGCGCCGGAGATCCAGGTGACGAAGCCGTCCTCGGACAGCGAGGCGATGACGTCGGGGCTGCCCTGGATGAGTTGTTCGAACTGGGAGTCGAAGTCGCCGCGGTGCTCGGGCCCCCGCCGGGCGCCGAGGTCGGTGACGCTGTTGACGATGCCGCCGAACTCCGGGTCGTCGAGCAGGTTGACGGCCACCACCTCGCACCAGCGGTAGCTGCCGTCGCGATGGCGGGTCCGCAGCTCCCAGATGCGCCGACTGTTGGGCGACTCGAGCAATTCTCGCCACTCTCGGCGCAAGTCTGGCCGCTCTGTGGGGTGGACGAGGTCGACGGGCTCGAAGGCGGCGTACTCCTCGGGCGAGTACCCGAGCACCTTCTCGATGGACTCGGTGACCATGAGGACCTTGCCGTCCTCGTCCAGAACGGCAACCGCGTCGCCGCCGGCGATGGCAAGCAGGGATGCCTCCCGTTCTGGGGTCACCTTCACAACCCTGATGGTAGGACTGATTTTCGGCCCAAGCCGGTGTCTTGCGCCCTACCGCTCCCGCTCGGCCACGTACCGGGCCATGATCACGAGGGCGTCGCGGGCCTCCGGCGTGAGCGGGGCCGAGCCCATGGCCACGATGGCCCGCTCGGTCAACGAGGCGATGGACCGCTCGATCTCGGCCCGGGCCCCGCAACTGGTGAGCAGCTCCTGCAGGGCGCCGCACCTCGCCCTCATCGAGGTCCGGGGCGCCCACCCGGGCCAGCAGGGCCTTCCCGCTCGGGTCGTCCACCCGGATGGTGGCCTCGGCCAACAACGGCGTGGGCTTGCCCTCGCGCAGGTCGTCGCCCGACCGGCTTGCCCGTGCGCTCGCTGTCGCCGAACGTGCCCAGGATGTCGTCGCGCAGCTGGAAGGCCTCGCCCAGCGGGTCGCCGTAGGCGCTGAGGCTGGCGGCCAGCTCTTCGCCCCGGCCGGCCAGGGCCGCCCCCAGGTGGAGGGGGCGCTCGATGGTGTACTTGCCTGACTTGTAGCGGGAGATGCGGCGGGCGCTGGCCACGTCGGTGCCGCCCCGGGCCGTGCCCAGCACGTCGAGGTACTGACCGACGTTCAGCTCGATCTTGAGCTCGTTCCAGATCCGGCGGGCAGCCGGAGGGGCGTCGACCATGAGTCGGTCGGCGTAGACGCAGGCGAGGTCGCCGACCAGGATGGCCACGCCTTCGCCGAAGCGGCGGGGCTCGCCCCGCCAGTCGCCGGCCGCGTGCACGCCCTCGAACTCGACGTGGATGGTGGGGGACCGTCGCCGGGTGGCGGAGCCGTCCATGACGTCGTCGTGGATCAGGGCGAAGGCGTGCAGGAGCTCGAAGGCGGCGCCGATGTCGACGATGGAGCCGTTCTCGTTGTTCGAGTGGTTCGTCGTCGTCCGGTCGTCGTGTCGTTCGTGCCGCCGGCGCCGAGGTAGGCCCACTGGCAGAAGGCGGGTCGCAGGCGCTTGCCGCTGCCGAGGACGAAGCGTCGCAGCGCGGCCAGCGGCGGCACCAGGTCCATGTCGATGGCCTCCCACCGGGCCTGCTCGGCGGTGAGGATCTCGTCCAGGCGCTGCTCGACCGGGCCGGCGACCCGGGTGATGACCTCCGGCGGTTCGAGCCCGCTCACGGGGTGAGGTTCCCGTCCCCGCCGGGCTCGGTGCCGGGGGTGGCGTCGACGGCGGGGGCCACGCCCGACCCGGCGTCGAGGTCGGCCACGATGCGGGTGACCTCCATCCGGGCGTCGTCCAGGCGGGCGCGGCACAGGCGCACCAGCGTGGCGGCCCGCTCGACCCGGGCGGCGAGGACGTCGATGTCGGCATCGCCCGTCTCGAGCTCGTCGAGGATGGTGTCGAGCTCGTCGAGCGCGTCGGCGTAGGAGGGGAGCGGCTCGGCTCCCGCAGTGTCACCGGTCATGAACGGATCCTTCAGGGGCGCGGGCCGAGTCGGGGGCGGTCGGCGAGTCGGCGGACGAGTCGGCGAACGAGTCGAGGCTCGAGTCGGGGCCGCCCCCGGGAGTCGGCCCGCGGCCCGGTGCGGGAGTCGACCCGGGGCTCCGCCCGAGCGTTGGCTCGTCCACGACCTGGCTGTGGGTGCTCCCGTCGATGAAGGTCGTCACCAGCCGGTCGCCCGGTCGTGGCGTGGCCGCGCTGCGGACCAGCGCGCCCGTCGCCGTGCGGGTGATGGACCAGCCCCGGGCCAGGGCGCGGGCCGGGTCCAGCGAACCGACGCGGGTGGCGGTGGTGTCGAGGTGCAGGGTGGCACGCTCGACCGATCGGGGCGCCGCCCGGGCCAGCCGGCGCGATGCCTCGCCGATGCGCAGATCGCCGGCCAGTACGGCGGCCTGCCCCGACCGGACCACCCCGGCGGCGGAGGTCTGGAGATGGCGATCGGCCCGGTCCAGCCGGGATGCGGCCGCCCGCCTGATCTCGACCCAGCGACCGTCGACCCGATCGTGGAAGCCCCGGGCCCGGGCCACCAGGAAGGCGGCGCAGGCGGTGGGCGTCTTGCAGGCGGTGTGGGCCACCTCGTCGGCCACGCTCCGGTCGATCTCGTGGCCGATGCCGGTCACCACGGGAAGGCGCAGCCCGGCGATGGCGCGGGCCACGACCTCGCGGTCGAACGTGGCCAGGTCGGTGCGGGCCCCGCCGCCGCGGATGACGGCCACGACGTCCAGCTCGTGACCGGCCAGTTGACGCAGCGCGGCCGCCACCCCTCGATCGGAGGCCGTCCCCTGGACCCGGGTGTCGACGGCGATGACCTCCCAGGCCAGGCCGCTGACGTCCAGCTCGTGGAGGAAGTCGGCCTCCGCCGCGCTTCCGCTGCTGGTGACCATGCCGACCCGAAGCGGGCGCAGCGCGAGAGGGAGCGTGGCGTTGCGGCCGAGCAGGCCCTCGGCGGCGAGGGTCCGCAGCAGACGCTCCCGGTCGCTGGCCAACCGCCCCAACGTGTAGTCGGGGTCGATGGCGCTCATCCGCAGCTGGACCCGACCCTGGGCGCCGTAGAACGAGAGCCGTCCCCGCAGCCGGATCTCGACACCGTCGGTCATGCGCATGCCGCCCACCCGCTTGAGCGTGGCGTTGACCGACGCCTTGGCCGAGGAGAACAGCGTCACGGCGAGCTGCGCCACCGGCGGACCACCCGGCTCGCCCGCCTCGATCAACTGGAAGTACACGTGGCCGGCCGGCGACCGGTTCAGCGAACTGATCTCGCCCTGGACCCAGACCTCGTCGGGGAAGCACACGTCGAGCGCGGTCTGGATGGCGTCGGTCAGATCGCTGACCCGGTAGGTGGGCTCCTCCACGAGTGGTGACCGTAGCGGGGTCAGCCGGGATCGCCTGAGCCGAGATCCCACAGGGTGAGGTTGGCGCCGACGGGGGAGATCCATGGTTGGGTGTGGCCGGGTGGGTACCAGTGCCACTGGTCGGCGTGGCGTTCGAGTCGGGCGCCGTCGCGGGTCTTCTGGTTGTGGTGGAAGGTGCAGCCGGACGTTGAGGTTGTGGGTGGAGCCGGGTCCGCCGTTGGCGTAGTCGTGGCGGTGGTCGGTTTGGGTGCGGTCGGCGTTGGTGACAGCCGCGCACGATGCAGCACTCGCTCGCGGGTCCCGACGGCGAGGCGGACCGGCTTTGCGGATGGCGCGGGTGGCCGAGGCGTAGGTGGTGATGTCGACGCCGTCGTGGACGAGGACGTCGACGATGGCGTCGGGTAGGAGTTGGCGGACCCAGTCGACATCGACGGGGCCGACGCCGGCGATCTCGCAGCGTTCGCCGGGGCGGACGTGGCCGCGTTGCAAGGCGATGCCGTCGACCAGCACCACGACTTCGGGTTTCGCCGCTCGCCGTCGGTGGGTCGCGTGGTGGCGGCGGTGCCTCGGGCGAGTCGGCCTGGTCGTTGGCCAGGTCGGTCCGCGCCAGTTCGGCGCGTCGGTGTTCGAGGCAGCGGGCGAGCTCCGACGCGCGAGCAGGGCCAACAAGGCGTCGGCGGCGTAGGCCTGGGGGCCGTCGCGGCGGCCTTGTCGTCGCGCCCGGGTGAACTCGGCGTCGGTGCCGCGCTGCCACGCAGCGGCGTAGGGCGCCCAGTCCTTCGGGGCGAACCCGGCGTGCAAGATGACCAACCCGTCGGCGTCGGTGTGGGTGCGGGCGAACCGTCGGGCCCGCAACCGGGCGTGCTTGGCCGCTTCGTCCTCCGCCGACCGGGCCGCCTGGCGCACCTTGGCGGCCCGGTCCACCAGGCGGCGGTGATCGCCGTGGCGGGCCACCGCCAACAACCCGGCCTCGGCGCCGGGGTCGACGGCCACCGCGCCGGCGATCTCGCGGGCGGCGGCCACCGACACCTCACCGGCGGCGAACGCCTCGGCCGTCGCCGGACACAACGCCGAGCTTCTTGGCCGTGTCCAACAGGCCGGTCAGCACCGGGACGGGGTCGCCGGTCCGGGCCGCCATCCATTCGGGCATCGTGCGGAACCCGGCGTGCTTCCACACCGACGACCCGTCCACCCGCGCAGCGGCACGGGCCTTGGCCGCCGTCACCTTGCGTTCCACGATCGACAACCGCCGCACCGCGTCAGCCGCCTCGGACGCCGTCAACAGCGTCGGGTCGAAGCGGCGGCAGAACGCATCGACGACGGCCTCCACCGCCGTCAGATCGTTCGTGAGTTCCGCCTCAACAACCGCCGTTGCCATAGGCCCACCCAATCACGAACACCTGTTCGATGCAACCCCCTTTCGCACATTTTCGACGTATTTCTGCACGACCCAGAATCGACCTCATTGCCCCACCAGGCGGCACCCAACAGGCTGGTCGGAGATCGTCAGAGATCGAGGTGGACAGCCACCATCTCGCCGTCGATGACGCTGGTGATGTCGGGCGGCACGCGGAGGCGGTCGTCGTTGAGATAGCGCTCTCGGATGGCGTCGAACCGGTCGTCGCCGGCCAGCCTCGCCACCTCGTCGAGGACGGCGGCCGCTTCATCGCCGACCGGCTCGTGCGGACCCGTCATCATCCCCCAGCCGTCCCAGGGGAGGAGCTCCACCTTGTTGAGGCAGGCGAAGTCGCTGACCACGTTGCCGGCGATGAACGCCAGTCCCCACATGTCGAAGATCCCGAAGAGGTCGGCATCCACCTCGCCGGCCCGGGCCGCGGTCCAGGCCTCGCTGCCGGTGAGGAACTTCCCCATCGGCTGGTCGTAGGGGTCGAAGTCGATGTTGATGACCCCCGCCTGCAGCTCGTCGATCTGAGGGTCGTCACGCACCCATCGATGCCCGTCCCACCGCTCGGTGATCCAGTGGTCGTACCACTTGGCCGGGTCGAAGTAGTTGCTGAAGCCGCAGCGGACCCGGGCCGGCACACCGTGACGACCGCAGCAGCGCCGTGTGCAGCAGCGTGAAGTGGCGACAGACGCACAGCACCCGATCGACGGGCGATCGGGTCACGGTGACGGGCTCGGGGGAGAGCTCCCATGCCCGGTCGATGACCTCGGTGGTGGTGCGCAGGTTCTGCTCCTCGAGACGGATGGCGTCGCCCTCCACCCCGTAGGCCGGCGCCCAGTCGCGGTGGAGGAGCAGGCCCTGCACCACGCCTCGCAGCGCGTCGAGGTCGGATGGCACCTCCGCGGCGGCCACCCGGGCCGGGAGCTCCGTCATCGGACCCGGCCGCCCGTAGAACTCGAGCGGTCCCTCGCTCATGCCGCAACGCTACCGAGACCCGACCCACGAAGCCGAGGGTCGTTCAATCGCACCACGCTTTGACGTAAGAATGGCTGGGGGATTCAAGCCCCACCGTCCTGCGGGCCGATGGGTAGCGAGGCGTTGCCCGCGTTCCCGAACGACCCTCCCCCCGCCGGTCTCCTCCCGACACCGGCCCGGCCATCCCAACGGAGTCTCCGCATCAACGAGCTCTCACGATCCCAAGCCGTGGAGGAACTCGCCGTCGGCCTCGAGCGCCACTCGCTCGACGAGCGCGTGCGGGTCCTCGAAGCGGTGGTGGCCCAGGCGTCCGATGCCCTGGTGCTCAGCACCTCCGACGATGGATGACCCGGTGGTGCGGGTGGGCTTCGTCAACCAGTCCTTCACCCGACTGCTGGGCTATGAGCTCGACGACATCGTGGGCGAGTCCCCCGACGTGCTGGTGGGGCCGGCCACCGACCTCGACACCCTGCGGCGGATCGAGGACGGCCTTCGCCGCGGCGAGACCGTGACCGCCGAGCTGTGGCTTCACCATCGGGCGGGCGAGGCGATCCGGGTGGAGGCCACCTACCGCGAGGTCGAGACCGGCTCGGGGGCCACGTGGTACCTGTCCAGCTACATCGACCTGTCCGATCGGGTCGAGGCGGCGGCCGCTCTGCAGCGCAGCGAGGCCTGGGCCGAGGCCATGGTGCAGGGCAGCTCGGACCTGGTGATGGTGGCCGACCCGCAGGGCCTGGTCCGTTACGCCAGCCCGGCGCTCACCGAACTGCTCGGCTACCCGCTGGACGACTTCGTGAACTCGGTCTTCACCGAGCTGATCCATCCGGAGGACCTGAGCCGGGCCCGGGGCCTGTTCGAAGTCGGTGGCCGACGCTCGTCGGGTCGGGCCTACGAGCTGCGGGTGGCCCACCGGGACGGGGGCTGGCGCTGGATGGGCATCCGGGTGGCCGACCGGGTGGACGACCCGGCCGTGCGCGGCTTCGTGGTGAACATCCGCGACGTGACCGCCCGGCGTCGGGCCGAGGACCTCCTGTCCGAGCAGGCCGACCTGCTCGAGGCCATCGCCCGGGGGGCGCCGCTCGACGTGGCCCTGGGCAAGATCACGGCCATGCTCGAACGCCACCTCGAGTCGGTCACCGCCGTCATCGGCCTGCTCGAGCCCGACGGCGTGATCCGCATGCGCACCGCCTCCGCCGTCCCCGCCGAGATCCGCCGGTTCTACGACGAGCTGCCCCCGACATCGCCCGGTGGAGAGGTCCTGCGCAGCGGCGTGGGAGAGGTCTTCGTGTTCGACCTGGTCGACGACGACCGGCTGGGCGCCGCCGCCGCGCTCTTCGCCACCCACGGCTTCACCCAGGCGCGGGTGGCCTCGCTGCGGGCGCCCGGCTCGGGCGAGCTGGTCGGCGCCCTCACCCTGTTCCACCGGATCGCGGTCGATCTCCCGCCGCCCGACTTCGACCTCATGCAGCGGGCCATGAACCTGGCCGCCATCGCCATCGAGCGCTCGCGCTTCGAGGCCGCGTTGGAGTACCAGGCGCTCTACGACCCGCTCACCGACCTGCCCAACCGCGCGCTGCTGTCCCGGCGCATCCAGGAGGGCCTCCAGCGCATCGCCCACGACCAGTCCGGTGGCGTGGCGGTGCTGTTCATCGACCTCGACCGGTTCAAGGTCATCAACGACTCCGAGGGCCACGCCATCGGCGACCTCGTGCTCCAGCAGGTGGCCGACCGCTTCCGCCACCTGCTGCGCTCGGGCGAGACCCTGGGGCGCTTCGGCGGCGACGAGTTCATGGTGGTGTGCCATCACCTCCAGCGCGAGAGCGACGCGGTCGACGCCGCCCACCGCTTCGCCGAGCAGCTGCGCGAGCCGATCGTGCTGGCCGACGCCAGTGAGCACTTCGTGACCGCCAGCATCGGCATCGCCTTCACCACCGACGCGTCGGTGCCGGCCGAGTCGCTCATCCGCAACGCCGACGTGGCCATGTACCGGGCCAAGGACCAGGGCCGCAACCAGCGCGTCGTGTTCCAGAAGAAGCGCGACCAGCCCGCCGTCGACCAGCTCACCATGGAGCGGGCCCTGCGCTCGGCCATCGAGGCCAAGGAGTTCGAGCTGCACTACCAGCCCGTCGTGCAGCTGGCGGACGGGGCCATGATCCAGGTCGAGGCGCTCGTGCGGTGGAACCGTCCGCAGCGGGGCCTGGTGCACCCCGAGGCGTTCATCCCGCTGGCCGAGGAGACCGGCCTGATCGTCCCCATCGGCTGGTGGGTGCTCGGCGAAGCGGTGACCCAGGCCGCCGCCTGGCCCTCGCTCCCGGGCGGGCGCGAGCTCGAGATGGCCGTGAACCTGTCGGCCCGCCAGCTCGCCGACGCCGAGTTGATGGCGGTCGTGGCCGACGCCCTCGACCACTCGGGTCTCGACCCGGCCCGCCTGTGCTTCGAGGTGACCGAGAGCGCGCTGGTGCACGACGTGGCCCACGCGGTGGCCTCGCTGAACCGGCTCAAGGCGCTGGGCGTGCGCATCGCCATCGACGACTTCGGCACCGGCTACGCCACCCTCGACTACGTGCGCCACTTCTCGATGGCCGACTACCTGAAGATCGACCGGGCCTTCGTCGAGGGCGTCGATCGCGCCGGGTCGCAGGAGGCGGCCATCGTGTCGGCGGCCGTCAGCCTGGCCAAGTCGCTCGGTTTCACCGTGGTGGCCGAGGGGGTCGAGACCACGGCGCAGATGGAGGCCCTGCGCGCGCTCGGCTGCGAGCTGGCCCAGGGCTACCTCTACAGCCGGCCCGTGCCGCACGCCGACGCGGTGGCGTTGCTCGGCGCCCAGCCCGCCTGAGCGTCTCGCACCGGCGCGGTTCGGCCGGGTCACGGCGGAACCACGCCTACGATGCCGGCCGTGCACCTCGAACCCGCCCGCATCGACGTCGACGGCGACGTCGCCGGCTCGACACCGTTCACCACCGACCCGGCCGTGGTCGGGCCGCTGGAGGTGCGCACCGGTGAGGGGCCCGGTCACGCCACCATCGGCTGGTCGGTGGCCAACCGGGGCGACGACGCCGGTTCGCGGTCCGGTCGGTGGCGCTCGTGTTCGAGCGTGCTCGACGCCGCCCGCCCCGCTGCGGATGTTCCGCAACGGCTACCAGTCCTGGACGCCCGACGCGGCGTGGCCACGTTCGGCATCGACCGGGATCCGTCGGCCACGCCGGGCTCGCTCGAGATGGTCCGGGCCGTCCACCATGCCGACGCGGCGCTGGCCGCGGCCGGTGAGCTGCGCTCGGAGTGGGTCACGGTGCTGCGGGCCGGCGGCCAGCGCCCCGGTGCTGGTCGGCTTCGACGGCGGCGACCGCCACGACGGCACGCTGCGGCTGCGGCCAGGGCGCCGCCGGCCCCGAGCTGTGGGTCGAGGCCTTCCTCGGCGGCGCCGTGCTGGCCGCCGGCGAGGAGCGGGAGCTGCACCCGGTGCTCATCGCCGACGGCGCGCCGACGGCGCCGACGCGCTCGGGGCTGCTCGAGCACTGGGCCGGCGAGGTCGGGCCGGGTCGGCCGGCGCCCGGGTGTCGGCGCCGTACCAGGTGGGCTGGTGCTCCTGGTACCACTACTTCCACGACGTGACCGAGGCCGACCTGCGGGCCAACCTGGCCCGCGCCGGCGACTGGCCCTTCGACGTGTTCCAGCTCGACGACGGCTTCCAGTCGGCCATCGGCGACTGGCTCACCACCAACGACAAGTTCCCGTCCGGCGTCGACGTCGCATCGCCGAGGCCATCGCCGCGGCCGGGCCGCCGGCCCGGGTCTGTGGCTGGCGCCGTTCATCGTGGCCCCCGACTCGCGGGTCGCCACCGAGCATCCCGACTGGCTGGCCCGCGCCGCCGAACGGCGACCCGCTGCATCGGCATGTACAACCCGCCGTGGGGCGGCGGCTTCGACGGGTTCATGTGGGCCCTCGACACCACCCACCCCGAGGTCGCTCGCCCACCTCGAGTCGATCGGCCGCCGCCCTGGTCGACGCCGGCTTCACCTACCTCAAGCTCGACTTCACCTTCGCCCCGAGCTTCGACGGGGTGTGGGCCGATCCGTCGCCAGACGCCGGCCCAGCGGGTGCGCGCCGGCTACGACGCCGTGCGCCGCGGCGCCGGCGACGACACCTTCCTGCTCGGCTGCGGCGTGCCGCTGGCCAACGTGGTCGGCGTGGTCGACGGCAACCGCATCGGCCCGGACGTGGCGCCCGACGTGGGCAGGCCGAACCGGCGACGAGCGCGCTGCCCGGCTACGAGCGGCTCGCTGCCGGCCACCGTCCACGGCTGGCAGAACACGTTGACCCGGAGCTTCATGCACCGGACGCTCTGGCTGAACGACCCCGACTGCCTGATGCTGCGGGCCGACCGAGACCGAGCTCGACCCCGACGCGGTCGCGCACGTGGGCCCACGCCGTCGGCGGTGTCCGGGCGGCATGGCCCTCGTGTCCGACGACCTGGCCCTGCTCGACGCCGACGCCCGGGCCCTGCTCGACGAGGTCGTCGAGCTCGGCCGGGCCAGCGACGCCGAGGCCATGGCCGGGCTCGCCGGCCCGGTGCGACGACCTCATGCGACCATGCCCGGCCGCGGGCTGCTCAGTGGCGCCGGTCGCCGCCTGGTGGCCGACCCCGCGCGAGGGCACGCTCCACCCTCGATCGGGGCTGAAGCGGGGCCTCTCGCCGCGATCAGCTCGTGCGAGTCGTAGGTGATCTGCAAGGGCGGGAAGGCCTCGGCGATGCCGGGGCCGAGCCCGACCGGCTCGGGGTCGATGCCGAACACGTCAGCGCAGCTGGGCCACGACGAAGTGGCGGGGCACCTCCCACACCTGCTTGACCGCGGGGTAGTCCTCGGCGGTGTCGCAGCCGTCGTCGAACAGCGCGCGCCACGTTGGTCGGGCACCTGGATGCCGACCTTGGCCGGCGATGGCGATGCAGTCCGCCCTGGTCCGGCGCCGATCAGGCAGATGTCGGTCACGCTGTTGTGGCCGGCGCCGTCGATGACGACCATGCGCTTGGGCGTCGCCATCTGGTCGTAGAACGGCTGCAGCCGGTCAGCCGGGATGACCTGGTCGTTGCCGCCGGTGATGAGCATGCCGGGCTTGTTCGGGGATGGCGACGCGGGGATCGTCGAGGCGGAGCGTCGGTGGTGGTCGGCCCCCGCCGCCGTGGTCGTGGTGGTGGGCCGCACGAGCAGCCGTCGGCGCTCGACGGCCGGAGCGGTGGACGACGCCGGTGCCGCCACCCCGCCGCCGTCGAGGGCCACGAAGGTGGCGACGCTCGGGTCCTGCGCCGCGGTCATGCACCGCGGCGGCCGCCCGGCCGAGTGGCCGACCGTGGCCACCTTGGACGGGATCGACGGTGCCGTGCAGGATCGACGTCGGGTCGTTGCTCTTCGGCCACCGCCAGGTCGCGGGCGGCGAGCAGCACGGCTTGGCGTCGTCGGCCGGCTTGACGCACTGGGTGACGGCGGCGAGCAGGCCGCGCTCGGTGTGGTCGGGCGCCACCACGACGAAGCCCCAGCTGGCCAGGTGGGTGAGCAGGTAGGCGTACAGCGTCGGGTAGCCGGCGTAGCCGTGGCTGAACAGCACCACGGGGAACGGTCCCTTGGTGCTGGCCGTGATGTCGCGGTAGGCGTCGGTCTCGTAGTGGGGATCGATGGCGTCGGGGACCAGGCTCTTGAGGCTGGCGGGCAGCAGGGTCGAGATGCGAGAAGACGTCCTTCGCCTTGCCCGCCTCGGCCCCCGGGTCGGCCGGGTACCAGACCTCGACCGTGCGGCCGTCCAGGTCGAGCGGGTCACGCCCGGCGACGTAGGGCCCGGCGTTCTCGTAGGCCGGCTCGGCTGCTCGGCGCGGCGCCGTCGCCGATGGTGGTGCCGGTACCGCCGGCGTCGGACGAGCCGCTCGACCCGCAGGCGACGGCCACCAGCATGAGCACGGCCGATCACCGCCATCAGCCGGATCCGGTGCGTTCGGGCGCGGTCGGTCCGGTCATGGATTTCCCCCGATGCGCTCGCACGACTGACAGTGTAGACAGCCGGCGACGCGCGTGGCCCGAGCGGGCGGACTCGAGTCGGCGTAGTGTCCCCGCCCATGACGGCACCCGAGCCCCGAGACCTGTTCGACCTGACCGACCGGACCGCCATCGTGACCGGCGGCAGCCGGGGCATCGGCCGGGCCATGGCGCTCGGCTTCGCCGCAGGCGGGCGCCAGCGTGGTGGTGGCCAGCCGCAAGGCCGACGCCTGCGACGCCGTGGCCGACGAGATCGCCGCCGCCGGCGGGCGAGGCCCTGGCCGTCCCCACCCACGTCGGTCACCCCGACGAGATCGAGGCGCTGGTCGAGGCGCACCGTCGACCGCTTCGGCGGCATCGACATCCTCGTGAACAACGCGGCCAACCCGCTTGGCGGCGCCGCTCACCGAGATGACGCCGGCCGAGACGTTCGACGCGTCCTACGGCGTGAACGTGAAGGGGCCGGCGCTCCTGGCCGGCCGGCGCCCTCGACCACCTGGCGGCGTCGGGCCACGGCTCGATCATCAACATGCATCTCGGTCGGGGCCTTCAACCCCGGGCGAGGGCCTCGGGCTCTACTGCTCGGGCAAGGCGGCGCTGTGGTCCCTCACCCGGGTGATGGCCAAGGAGTGGGCGCCGCGCGGGGTGCGGGTCAACGCCCTCGCCCCCGGTCCGTTCCGCACCGACATGATGGCGGCGACCCTCGACATCCCCGAGTTCTACGACCAGATCGTGGCCTCGACGCTGGTCAGAAGCGGGTGGCCGAGCCCGACGAGATCGTCGGCGCCGCCCTGTTCCTGGCCAGCGACGCGTCGAGCTACGTGACCGGCTCGGCCTCGGCGTCGACGGCGGCATCCTGGCCTGACCCATCGAGGTCGGCCGGGACTGTCCGATCGGGCGCTGCAGGTCGAGCCACGGGCGGCTGGGAGCGGGTGAGGCGGGGATGTCCGTCGCCGCGCACCAGCGTGCGGTAGAGGTCGGCGTAGAGGCCGTCGGCCGTCGAGCAGCTCGTGGTGGGTGCCGCGCTCGACGATCTGGCCCCTGCGTCGAGCACCAGGATCTGGTCGGCGGCGGTGATGGTCGACAGCCGGTGGGCGATCACGATCGACGTGCGGCCGACGCAGGGCGGTGGCCAGCGCCTGCTGCACCAGGTGCTCGTTCTCGGAGTCGAGGTGGCTGGTGGCCTCGTCGAGGATGACGACGGCCGGGTCCTTCAGCAGCATGCGGGCGATGGCCAGGCGCTGCTTCTCGCCGCCGGACAGCCGGTGGCCGCGCTCGCCGACGAGCGGTGTCGTAGCCGTCGGGCAGGGCGGCGATCACGTCGTGGATCTGGGCGGCCCGGCAGGCGGCGATCGACCTCGTCGTCGGTGGCGTCGGGGCGGGCGTAGCGCAGGTTGGCGATGATCGACTCGTGGAACAGGTGCGGGTCCTGGCTGACCACGCCGATGGCGTCGTGCAGCGACTGCTGGGTGAGGTCGCGCACGTCGGTGCCGTCGACCCGGATGGCGCCCGACGGTCACGTCGTAGAGCCGGGGGATGAGCGAGCTGAGGGTGGTCTTGCCGGCGCCGGACGGCCCGACCAGGGCCACCAGCTGGCCCGGGCTCGATGGCGGCGGAGATGCCCTTGAGCACCGGCTCGCCGGCCTGGTCGGACAGCGGCCGCGCCGCCGTCGGCCTCGAGCGAGGCCAGGGACACGACGCTGGCGGCCGGGTAGCGGAACCAGACGTCGTCGATCTCGATGCGACCGGTCGGGTCGATCAGGTCGACGGCGCCGGGCCGGTCGACGATGGCGTTGGTCAGGTCGAGGATCTCGAAGACCCGGTCGAACGACACGAACGCCGTCATGATGTCGACCCGGGCGTTGGTCAGCGAGGTGAGCGGGTTGTAGATCTGGGTCACGAAGGCGGCCATGGCCACCAGCGTGCCGAGCTCGATGGCGCCGGTGATGACCAGGTTGCCGCCGATGCCGTAGACGGCGGCGGTGCCGACGGCGCCGACCAGGCCGAGGGCGATGAAGAACGTGCGGCCGTACATGGCGCCCCGCGACGCCGATGTCGCGCACCTGGCCGGCCCGGTCGCCGAAGGCGTCGGCCTCGCCCTCGTAGCTGCCGAACAGCTTGACCAGCTGCGCGCCGGACACGTTGAGCCGCTCGGTCATCTGGGTGTTCATGTCGGCGTTGAGGTCGAAGCTCTCGCGGGTGATCGCCTGCATCTTCCGCCCGACCCGCTTGGCCGGGATGATGAAGATCGGCAGCAGGATCAGGGCCACCATCGTGATCTGCCACTGCAGGATGAACATGGCGGTGAGCGTGGTGGCCAGCACGACGACGTTGGACACGACCGATGCCGAGCGTGCCGGTGACCGCCCGCTGGGCGCCGATCACGTCGTTGTTCATGCGGCTGATGAGGGCGCCGGTCTGGGTGCGGGTGAAGAAGGCGAGCGGCAGGCGCTGCACGTGGTCGAACAGCTTGACCCGCAGGTCGTAGATGAGGCCCTCGCCGATCCGCGACGACCACCAGCGCTCGAAGAACGACAGCCCGGCGGTGGCCACCGCGGCGGCGACGATGCCAGAGCGGCCAGCAGCGGTGACCTGGTGGCGGTTCGCCGCTGGGGATGATGTCGATGATCTGCTTGAACAGCAGCACCGGCACGAGGGCGATGAGCGCCTCGAGCACGATGATCACGAGGTAGCCGATCAGCATGCAGCCGGTAGGGCCGGGCGAAGTCGAGGACGCGGCGGACGAGGCCCTTGGACAGGGTGGCGCCCTTGATGGCATGAGGATCGGACCCGAGGGCCATGTGCGGTGGCATGCGCATGAGGTCATCAAGACTAGGAGGGAGAGGGTCCCGATCCTCGGCCCTCTGGAGGAGCCAGCGGAAGAGCCAGCGGAGGAGTCAGCGGCGGTTGACGTTGCCGGCGTCGACGGGGATGACCGTGCCGGTGATGTAGCGGGCCTCGTCCGATGCCAGCCAGGCGACGGTGTTGGCGACGTCGATGGCCTCGACGGCCTCCACCGGCAGAGCGTTCGTCAGCGAGTTGGCGAGCTCGGGGACGTGCTGGATGATCACCGACACGTTGCCGTCGTTCGCCATGGGGGTGCGTACGGTGGTGGGCGCCACGCTGTTGACCCGGATGCTGTGCGGCGCCAGGAAGTTGGCCCAGGAGCGCATCAACCCGATCACCCCGTGCTTGGCCGCGGTGTAGCCGAGCATCCCGGGCACGTCGGACGGCGAGCCGGTCAGCCCGCCGGTCGAACTGGTGAGGATGATGGAACCGCCCTGGCCGTTGTCGATCATGGTGGGGATGGCGACGCGGCCGGTGTTCCAGACGCCGGTGAGGTTCACGCCGATGACCTCGTCCCACTGCTGCTCGGGCGAGGCCAGGCCGCCCGGTCCGATGCCGGCGTTGGCCACCACGATGGTGGCCGGGCCGAGCTCGGCGACGCCGTCGTCGAACGCCTTCTGCAGGGTCTGCAGGTCTCGGACGTCGGCCGGGTGGGCGACGATGCGCCGCCCGAGGGCTTCGACCTGACGAACGGTCTCGTCGAGATCCTCGCTGGTCCCCATCGGATAGACGACCGAGTCGATCTGTCCGCAGATGTCGATGGCGATGATGTCGGCGCCGTCCTGGGCCAAGCGGTTCGCATGCGCACGACCTTGACCGCGGGCGGCCCCGGTGATGAACGCGACCTGTCCGTCAAGCCTTCCCATGTGACTTCCTTTGGTTGTTCGGATGACCCGCCGAGCTCAGCGGTCGATCAGGTGCTGAGCATACGCTCAGCACCCATCGACACGCGATACCACCGAGCGGTGACAGGTCGCCGAGCTGGGCTCTCGGGCTGGCGTCGGGTCAGGCCCGACCCGTGAGGACCAGCAGGCGCTGGGCGATCGGCGCGTCGTCGGCCACCTCGGTGCCGGTGTCGGCGAAGATGCCGAAGGCTCGCGCCATCTCGGCCGTGGGCAGGTACACCGCGTAGATCGCCTCGGCCAGGTCGTCGGGGAGCGCTTCGTCGCCGCCGGTCGAGCGGGCGAGGTCCCAGCCGTGCAGCAGCAGGTCGCCGGCGCGGAACCCGACGAACGCCGCGCCGGGCATGTCGCCGGCGGGATGGTGCACGATTCGATCGAGAGCGCCCTCTGCCTCGAACGCGGCGAGCTGCGCGGCGGCGGTCTCGTCGAAGCGCTCGACGGGGTCGCCCTCGAAGCTCCCCGTCCGTGCCGCGGCCATGGCCTCCTCGGTGCTGGCCCCGTCGAGCAGGGCGACGGCGAAGCGGTTGCCGCCCACGATGTGGTCGGCCACCTCCCTCACCGTCCACTCCCCGCACACCGAGGGGTCGCCCCAGCGGTCGGCGGGCACCGTGGCGAGGCGGGTGCGGTACTCGGCGGCGGTGCGCTTCAGCAGGTCGAGGGGTTCCATGCCGGCGACGCTACTCCCGGCCCCTCTGACACGGAGCCCGCTGCCGTCCTGGGTTCGGTGATCGACGGCCGGTGGCAGGGCACGCGGATGGTCCCGGACGAGCCGGGACCATCCCCGATGCGATGGCGGAAGGTAAGGGATTCGAACCCTTGGAGAGCCGTAACCCTCAACGACTTTCGAGGCCGTCCCATTCGTCCGCTCTGGCAACCTTCCGGCGACGACGATAGTCGCGCCCCGAGGCCCCGAGCGAAGCCGGTTCCGCGGCGACGGGGCCGGACCGTCAGCGACGGTCGGCGAAGAACGTGGTGAGCAGCTCGGCGCACTCCTCGGCCCGCACGTCGACCGTCACCTCGAACTCGTGGTTGAGGCGGGGGTCCGAGCCGATGCCGTACAGCGACACCACCGCCCCGGCCTTGAGGTCGCGGGCGCCGAACACCACCCGGCCGACCCGGGCGTTGACCGCGGCACCGGCGCACATGGGGCACGGTTCGAGCGTGACCACCAGGGTGGCCTCGCCGAGCCGCCACGAACCGACGGCGGCGGCCGCGTCGCGCAGGGCCAGCACCTCGGCGTGGGCGGTGGGGTCGCTGGTGCGCTCGCGCTCGTTGTGACGCCGGGCGACGATCTCGCCGTCCACCACCACCACGGCGCCGATGGGCACGTCACCGTGGTCGAGCGCGGCGCGGGCCTCGTCGAGCGCCGACCGCCATGGCCTCGCGGTCGTCCACGGGCCCTCAGCCCCCGACCATGCGGTTGCGGATGGTGCCGATGCCCTCGATCCAGCTCTCGAGGACCTCGCCCGCCTGCAGGAAGCGGGGCGGCTGGCGCATGACCCCGACCCCGCTGGGCGTGCCGGTGAAGATCACGTCGCCCGGCAGCAGCGGCAGCACCGCCGAGAGCTCGGCCACCAGCCGGGGCACGGTGAAGATGAGGTCGCTGGTGCGGGCGTCCTGCACCTTCTCGCCGTCGACGGAGCAACCCAGGGCGAGGTCGTCGGGATCGCCCACGTCGTCGGGGGTGACCAGCCACGGCCCCATGGGGCCGTACCCGCGGTAGGACTTGCCCAGCGAGAACTGGCTGCCGGCGGCGAACTGGACGGTGCGGTCCGAGAGGTCCTGGCCGATGGTGAGGCCGGCGATGTGGGCCCAGCCGTCGGCCTCGGCCACCCGATCGGCCACGGTACCGACGACGGCGACCAGCTCGACCTCCCAGTCGACGGTGGCCCCCGACAGCTCGACCTCGTCGAACGGCCCGGTCAGGCAGGCGGGGAACTTGGTGAACGTGGCCGGGATGGCGGGCACCTCCATGCCCGACTCCTCGGCGTGGGCCCGGTAGTTGAGGCCGATGGCGAACACCTGGCGCGGGGTCGGGCGCGGGAGACCCGAGCCGGCTCTCGTCGATGGGCGTCGCCGCCCCCGGGTCGAGGTCGGCGGCGAACGCGGTGAAGGCGGCCCAGTCGTCGTAGAGGGCCTGGACGTCGGGGCCGAACCGGTCGCCCGACGCGGTGGCGACGTCGATGCCCCCGCCCTCGGTGACCACGGTGGCGCGTCCTGCGAGGTTGGCCAGCTTCATCGGTGGACTCCCGTGCTCGTTCGCCGCGTGCCGGCGATGCCGTGCAGCGTAGGCCCGGCCCCGGAGGGCCGGCGGCGCGTACGCTGATCGGGCCCCAGCCCCCGCCGGTGAGGTCCCATGAGCACTCGCAGCCCCGACGTCGCGCCCGCGCCGAACTCGCCCGATGAGGCGCACCACGACCGAGCCGGCGACGCCGCCGCCCTGGCCGCCGCCGAACTGCACCGGCTGTGGGAGGCGGGCCAGGCGGCCCGTCCCCTGCTGCGGGGCTGGCTGCACGCCGCCGCCCTGCCGCTGGTGGCCGCCGGGGGCACGGCCCTGACCTTGCGGGTCCGCGACCCTCGGGCCCGGACGGGCCTGCTCGTCTTCGGCACCGGGTACTCGGCCATGCTGGCCGCCTCGGCCGCCTACCACCGCCTGCCCCGCACCGAGCGCCAGGCCCACTGGTTCCGGCGCGTCGATCACTCGATGATCTATGTGGCCGAGGCGGCGACCGTGACCCCGCTGGCGTTGGTGTTGCTGCCGTCGCCGTGGGCCGAGGCGGTGGTGGGTGGGGCGTGGACCGCGGCGGGCGCCGGCGCCGCCATCAAGATGACCCGGCTCAACGAGGAGCGCGACGGCGGGAGCTGGCTCTACCTGGCCATCGGGTGGGCGGGGGCGGCCATGGCCCCGCTCGTGCTTCAGCGGGGCGGCAAGGGAGCGGTGGCGTTCATGGCGGCGGGCGGGATCCTCTACACCGGCGGGTTCGCCGTGTTGGGCACCAAGCGCCCCGACCCGGCGCCCGGGGTGTTCGGCTATCACGAGGTGTGGCACGCCCTGGTGCTGGCTGCCGGTCTGTGCCACGCCGAGATGCTGCGGCGGGTGGTGGCCGGTGCTCCGGGCCGCACTCCGACCCGGCGCGGGGCGCGGGGCCTGCTCGGCCGCTGGCGGTCCTGACCTCGGCGGTCGCCGCGGTGGGACGCGCGAGACTCCGGCGGTCATGAGCTCGTCCGTCGATCGGGGCACCGGCCCTCCCCTGGCCCCCCGACGCGCCCCCCGGCTCTTCGCGGCGCGGGTGGACGAGCCCCGCTCCCGTCGGGCCAGCGACGTCCTTCTGTTGGCCGCAGCCACCCTTGCCCTGGGGCTGGCCGGGGTGGCCGCCACGCCGCCGGCCGGCGTCGAGCGGACCGTCCTGAGCTTCGTGGCCGGCCTGCCCTCGGGGCTGGGCGGGCTGTGGTGGCTCTTCATCGACGGGTTCACCCTCGCCGCCGTGGGCCTGATGGTGGCCGCCGTCGCCCGTCGGCGCTGGGCCCTGGTGCGCGACCTGGTCCTCGCCGGTCTCCTGGCGGTGGCCCTGGCGGTGGTGACGGCCCGGCTGGTGGGCGGTTCGTGGCCGCCGTTGGGTTCCTCGTTGCGCAACAACACCCCGTCGCTGTGGTTCCCGGCGTTGCGCATGGCGGTGACCGCCGCGGTGGTGCTGGCCGGCTCGCCCCACCTGACCAAGCCGGCGCGTCGGGTGGGGCGGTGGTTGGTGGCGTTCGGAGCGTTCAGCGTCGCCCTGCTCGGCCTCGACACCCCGACCGCGGTGGTGGGCGGTCTGCTCATCGCCGTCATGGCCGCGGCCATCATCCACCTGGTCTTCGGCTCCAGCCGGGGACGGCCCAGCCTCGCCGACGTGGCCCGTGCCCTCGACGGTCTCGGGGTCTCGTCGCGTTCGCTGGGAGTGGCCGATCGTCAACGCACCGGGCTGTTCCTGGTCGACGCCGAGGACGACGAGGGCAACCGGCTCGTGGTGAAGGTGTACGGCCGCGACGCCGCCGACACGCAGCTGCTGACCACCGCCTGGCGGACGCTCTGGTACCGCGAGCCCGGCTCCCCCCTCGTGCCCGGGCGGCGCCACCAGGCCGAGCACGAGGCCTTCCTGACGCTGCTGGCGGGCCAGGCCGGCATCGTCACCCAGCGGGTGGTGACGGCCGGGGCCACGGCCACCGACGACGTGCTGATCGTGCTCCAGCCGGTGGGCACGCCGCTCGACACGGTGCCCGATCGCTGGTCGGCGGCCCTGGTGGAACGGCTCTGGGCCATGCTGGATCGGCTCCACCAGCTGGGCATCGCCCACGGTGAGATCGACGACCGTCATCTGGTGGTGGAGGACGACGAGGTCGGCATCGTCGACTTCCGGGGGGCGACGTTGGCGCCGACCGATCAGCAGCTGCTCACCGACCGGGCCCAGGCCCTGGTCACCTCGGGCCTGGCCCTGGGCTTCGACGAGGCCCTTGCGCTGGCCCTGGCCGCGCTCGGCCCCGACGGCCTGGCCGCCGTGCTCCCCTTCGTGCAGCCCACCGCACTGACCGCCCGCCAGCGTGCCCTGGTGGGCCAGGCCGGGGTCAGCCTCGACGACGTCCGCCGGCAGGCGGCGGCCGGGGCCGGGGTCGAGGCGCCCGAGCTGCAGGAGCTGCGCCGGGTCACCTGGCGGTCGGTCCTGCAGCCGGTGCTGCTGGTGGTGGCCTTCCTGGCTCTGGCCCGCGGCCTGGCCGGCATCGACTTCGAAGACCTGCAGTCGCAACTGGGCGACGCCCTCTGGTGGTTCGTGGTGGTGGGCGCCGTGGTGGCCCAGATGCCCCGGGTGGCCCAGGCCGTGTCGCTGCTGGGGGCGTCGCCGTCACCGGTCCCCCTCGGGCCGCTCTACGCGCTCCAGCTGGCGTCGTCGTATCTCAGCCTGGCCGTGCCCACCAGCGCCGCTCGCATCGCCATCAACATCCGCTTCTTCCAGCGCCACGGTCTGGCCACCGGCTCGGCCCTGGCCGTGGGGGCCCTCGACGGCGTGTCGGGGTTCATCGTCCAGGTCGTCCTGCTGGTCGGCATCGTCGTGCTCACCCCCGCCTCGCTGGAGCTCGACTTCGACGGTGCCGCCCCCACCGGTCTCGTTCGCCTGGTGGCGGTGGTCGTGCTCGCCGGGCTGGTCGCCCTGGGCGCGCTGCTGGTCGTCTCCACCTGGCGGCGGCGGCTCTTCGGCTGGCTGCGCCAACTGGCGACCGAGGCCCTCATCGCCGCCCGCGGGCTGCGCTCGCCCCGGCGGGCGGGGATGCTCTTCGGGGGCAACCTGGCCTCGGAGGTGCTGTTCGCCGCCGCCCTGGGGGCGTTCGTCGCCGCACTCGGCTATCCGGTCAACCTGACCGAGCTGATCCTCATCAACGTGAGCGTGTCGTTGCTGGCCGGCGTGCTGCCCATCCCCGGCGGGATCGGCGTGGTCGAGGGCGGCCTGACCTTCGGCCTGGTGCGGGCGGGCGTGCCCGAGGACACGGCCTTCGCCGCCGTGCTCATGTACCGCCTGGCCACGTTCTACCTGCCGCCCATCTGGGGCTTCTTCGCCCTCGGCTGGCTGGAGCGCAACAAGCACTTGTGACGCCGGGGCTGCCAGGCTGGGCCGATGGCGAACGCGACCACCCCGCACACGCTCGGGCCCGCCGGCCGTGGCGTGACGCCTCGACGGATCGTGGCCGGGGTGGTGGCCGTGGTGCTGGGTGTCATCCTCGTCGGCATCGGGGCGGGTATCGGCCTCCCGTACCTGGCCAAGACGGGCGCCACGGCGACGACGCTGGCCGGCCTCGCCGCGTTGGGCATCGGCCTCGGGCTCCTGGTGGCGGGCGGCATCACCCTGGTGCGGGCCCTACCGGGGTGGTGGCGTCTCGTGGCCGTCCCGGTGGCCGTGGTGGTCCTGGCCGCGGGCGTCTTCCCGCTGTCGGTGGCCCTGGCCGTGACCCACGTGCCGCCGACCGAGCTGAGCGCGGAGACCCCGGCCGATCGCGGCCTGCCCTACGAGGACGTGACGGTGACCACCGCCGACGGCGTGGCGCTGGCGGGCTGGTATCTGCCCAGCCGGTCAGGGGCTGCCGTCGTGTTGCGTCACGGGTCGGGCTCGACGCGCACGTCGGTGCTCGACCAGGCCGAGGTGCTGGCCCGTCACGGCTACGGCGTGCTGATGCTCGATGCCCGTGGCCACGGCCGGAGCGGAGGCCGGGCCATGGACCTGGGCTGGTACGGCGACCGCGACACGGTGGCCGGCGTGGCCTGGCTGGCCGGGCGCCAGGGGGTCGATCCGGGCCGCATCGGCGCCGTCGGCCTGTCGATGGGCGGGGAGGAGGTCATCGGCGCCGGCGCGGCGGACCCCCGCATCCGGGCCGTCGTGGCCGAGGGCGCCACCAACCGCACCATGGCCGACAAGGGATGGCTGTCGGCCCACTACGGCGTGCGCGGCTGGGTGCAGGAGCGGCTCGATTCGGTGACCTACGGACTGGTCGATCTGCTCAGCGGCATCGGCCCACCGACACCGCTTCGGTCCGCCGTGGCCGCCATGGCACCCCGCCCGGTGCTGTTGATCGCGGCCGGTTCGGTGCCCGACGAGGGCGTCGCCGACCGGTGGATCCAGGAGGCCTCACCCGACACGGTGGAGGTGTGGGAGGTGCCGGGGGCGGGGCACACCGGCGGCCTGAAGGCCGAGCCGGCGGAGTGGGAGCAGCGGGTGATCGGCTTCCTCGATCGGGGGCTGGCCGCGCCCTCGGCCGGGGGCTGAGCGGAGGGGGTGGGATTCGAACCCACGGTGAGTTGCCCCACACACGCTTTCCAAGCGTGCCGATTCGGCCGCTCTCGCACCCCTCCCGGGTGCTGGCACCCCGGTTCGGAGCCGCCCGGAGACGGCGCCCTGTCGGGAGTGCGGTCGCTCAGGCTATCCTCTCGCCGAACCCGCTCTCGCATGTGGTGGTCGGGTCCTGTGCAACGAGAGCCTGTGAACCGGGTCAGGGCCGGAAGGCAGCAGCTCTCAGCGGGACCTCTCGTGTGCCGCAGATCGCCTGACCATCACATGGGGGAGCGGGTTCTGCTCGCGCCCGGCGGACCCGGTCTCGACCTGCCGGGGCCGGCTTCGCGCCGCGTGGCCGCTCGCCGGTAGGCTCGGCCGCCGATGGCCTACCAGTCGCTCTACCGCCGCTACCGCCCGCAGCGCTTCGCCGAGCTCCGCGGCCAGGAGCACCTCGTGCGCGGCCCTGCAGCAACGCGGTGCGCGACGACCGCGTCGGCCACGCCTACCTGTTCAGCGGGCCCCGGGGCACGGGCAAGACCTCGACGGCCCGCATCCTGGCCAAGGTCCTCAACTGCGAGAACCCGATCGACGGCGAGCCGTGCGGCGTGTGCGAGTCGTGCGTGGCCATCGAGCAGGGCACGTCGTTCGACGTCCACGAGCTCGACGCCGCGTCGAACAACGGCGTCGAGGCCATCCGCGACCTGATCGCCAAGACGGCGATGGGCACGCCGGGGCGCACCAAGGTGTACATCCTCGACGAGGTCCACATGCTGTCGACGGCGGCGTCGAACGCGCTGCTGAAGACGCTCGAGGAGCCGCCGCCCCACGTCGTGTTCGTGCTGGCCACCACCGACCCGCAGAAGGTGCTGCCCACCATCCGCAGCCGCACCCAGCACTTCGAGGTGCACCTGCTGTCGGCCGAGGAGCTGGCCGGCCTGGCCGAGTTCATCATCGCCGACGCCGGGCTCGACGTGCCGCCCGGCGCGGTCGACTACGTGGTGCGGGCCGGCGCCGGCTCGGCCCGCGACATGGAGTCCGCCCTCGACCAGGTGGTGGCCGCCGGCGGCGCTGCCCGACGACGGCGAGGCGCTCGACGAGCTGGTCGAGGCGCTGTGCGAGCGCGACACCGGCCGGGCCCTCATCGCCGTCGACGCCGCCATCGCCGGCCGGCCGTGGCCCCCGGGTGCTGGGCGAGCTGCTCATCGGGCGGCTGCGCGACGTGTTCCTGGCCTCGATGAAGGCCGACCTGTCCCGCCTGCCCGACCGCGACCAGGCGCGGGTCGCCGACCAGGCCGCCCGGCTCGGCCCGGCCGGCGCCACCCGCGCCCTCGAGGTGCTGGGCGAGGCGTTCGTCGGCATCCAGGACGCCCCCGACCAGCGCATCCCGCTCGAGGTCGCCCTGGTGCGCCTCACCCGGCCCGAGGCCGACACCTCGCTGGCCGCCCTGGCCGACCGCATGACCCGCCTCGAGCGGGGCGTGCCGCCGGTGGCGCCGGCGCGTCTCGCCGCGGCTCGACGCGCGGCCAAGCCGGCGCCGGCGGCGGCCGCCGCCGCCGGCCGTCGGCGGCGAGGTACCCGAGCCGATCGCGCCCGGCCCCGCCGCCGCCCGACCGAGTCCGGTCGCCGGTCGAGCCGGCCGCCGGCCGACGCCGGGCGCCGTCGAGGCCCGCGAGGCGCTGCAGGCCACGAAGCAGGCCCGGGCCGGCGCGCCCGGCCTCGAGCGCCCGCCAGGCCGCTCCCGGCCGCCGAGCACGCGCCGCGCTCGGCGTGCCACGCCCCCGCCCCGCCGCGCGGCCGACCGCCGGCGCCGAGCGCGGCCAGCAGCCCGGCCCCGCCCCCGGCGTCGGCCGCCGGCCCGCCGCCCCGGTCGGCGGCCACGACGAGCACGCCAGCGGCGACGGCTGCCCACCCGCGACGAGCTCACGCTGGCCTGGGGCGACGCGATCCTGGCCTCGCTGCCGCCGCGGGCCAAGGCGTTCTTCGCCGCCGGCCGCTTCCTCGAGGTGACCGGGCGAGCGGCGGTGTTCGGCCTGCCCAACGCGCCCCACATGCAGCGGTGCGAGAAGGGCCGGGCCGACGTCGAGGCGGCGCTGGGCGCCCACTTCGGCCGGCCGGTGCCGCTGCGCCTGGCCGTCGACGACGACTGGCGCGGCGCCCGCCCCGGCCGCCGCCAGCTCGGCGCCCCGGCTCGGCGCCGGTGGCCGAGGAGCACGAGATCGACCTGGCCGAGCTGACCGACGCCCCCGACGTGGGCGCCACCTCGGTCGACCGGGTCCGGAGCTGTTCCCCGGCGCCGAGCTCGTCGACCCGTCGCTGACCGGCCGCTCCGACCTGCCGCTCGACCGACCCCGTCCGACCGCACCGCTCGACCCGCTGCCCCAGGAGCCCCGATGACCGATCTCACCCTGCCCGACCCGAGCGACGCCGACCGAGCCCGACGGGCGCCGACGGCTCGGCGGCTTCGACATGGGCGCGCTGCTCGAGCAGGCCATGGGCATGCAGCAGCAGCTGCATGGAGGCCCAGGCCGAGGCGGCCGAGGCAGGTGGTCGAGGGTCAGGCCGGCGGCGGCGTGGTGATGGTGCGAGGTCACCGGCGGCCATGGTGTTCCGAGTCGGTCACCATCGCCCCCGAGGCGGTCGACCCCGACGACGTCGAGCTGCTGCAGGACCTCGTGCTGGCCGCCCTGCACGACGCCATGGACGGCAGGTCGCCCGGCTGCAGCAGGCGTCGATGGGCGGCCTCGACCTCGGCGGGCATGGGCGACCTCGGGGACCTGGTGGCGCGGCGGAGTCGATCGAGGACGGCACGGTCGAGCCCGGCCCGGAGGCCGGCGACGCCGCCGTGAGCAACTACGCCGGTCCGGTCCAGGACCTCATCGACGAGCTCGGGCGGCTGCCCGGGGTGGGGCCGAAGTCGGCGCAGCGCATCGCCTTCCACCTGCTGAAGCTGCCCCGGGACGACGCGCTGCGCCTGGCCGGGGCCATCGTCGAGGTCAAGGACAAGGTCACGTTCTGCACCGCGCTGCTTCAACATCGCCGAGGGCGCCGAGTGCGCCATCTGCACCGACGCCCGCCGCGACACCACGGTGATCTGCGTGGTCGAGGAGCCCCGCGACATCGTGTCGGTCGAGAAGACCGGTGAGTTCCGGGGCCGCTACCACGTGCTGCAGGGCGCCATCAGCCCGATCGAGGGCATCGGCCCCGACCAGCTCCGGGTCAAGGAGCTGCTCGGCCCGCCTCGACGACGAGGGCGTCACCGAGATCATCCTGTGCACCAACCCCAACCTCGAGGGCGAGGCCACGGCCATGTACCTGAGCCGGCTGATCAAGCCGCTCGGCATCAAGGTCACCCGCATCGCCAGCGGCCTGCCGGTCGGCGGCGACCTCGAGTACGCCGACGAGCTCACCCTCGGCCGGGCCCTCGAGGGCCGCCGCGAGGTCGACGGCGACTGAACCTGACCCGACCGAACCGGCGTCACTGGTGGATCGCCAGGGCGACTTCAGCACACCGATCGCGACGGGTTCGGGGGTTCGGGAGGGCTAGAGCGAGCGGACGAGGATGGCGTCGCCCTGGCCGCCGCCGCCGCACAGGGCGGCGGCACCGATGCCGCCACCGCGACGCTTGAGCTCGTTGAGGATGTGCAGCGTGATGCGGGTGCCGGACATGCCGACCGGGTGGCCGAGGGCGATGGCGCCGCCGTTCACGTTGACGATCTCGTCGGTGATGCCGAGGTCGGCCATCGAGGCCACGCCGACGGCGGCGAAGGCCTCGTTCAGCTCGAACAGGTCGACGTCGCCGACCGACAGGCCGGCCTTGTCGAGGCGCCTGCTTGATGGCCCGGGCCGGCTGGGTGAGCAGCGACGGGTCGGGGCCGGCCACCTGGCCGTAGCCGAGGATCTCGCCGAGCGGCTCGACGCCGAGCTCGCTCGGCCTTGGCCTTGGACACGACGATCACGGCGGCGCCGCCGTCGCTGATCTGCGAGGCGTTGCCGGCGGTGATGTTGCCGGCCTTGTCGAACGCGGGGCGCAGGCCTGCCGAGCGACTCGAGGGTGGTCTCGGCCCGGACGCCCTCGTCGACGCTGACCACGACCGGGTCGCCCTTGCGCTGGGGGACCTCGACGTTGACGATCTCGTTGTCGAACAGGCCGTCCTTGATGGCCCGGGCGGCCCGCTCGTGGGAGTTGGCGGCGAGCTGGTCCTGCGACTGCGCGGTCGAGGCCGGCCGAGGCCGCGTACTTCTCGGTGCCGGCGCCCATGGCGCACTGGTCGAAGGCGCAGAACAGGCCGTCGTACATCATCGAGTCGACGACGGTCTGGTCGCCGATGCGGTAGCCGGCGCGGGCGCCGGGCAGCAGGTAGGGGGCGTTGGTCATCGACTCCATGCCGCCGGCCACGACGATGTCGGCCTCGCCGGCCTGGATCATGAGGTCGGCCAGGTAGATGGAGTTGACGCCCGAGAGGCAGACCTTGTTGACGGTGGTGGCCGGCACGGTCATGGGGATGCCGGCGTTGACCGCGGCCTGGCGGGCGGTGATCTGGCCGGCGCCGGCCTGGATGACCTGGCCCATGAACACGTAGTCGACCTGCTCGGGGACGACGCCGGCCCGCTCGAGCGCGGCCTTGATGGCGAAGCCGCCGAGATCGGTGGCGCGAACGAGGCCAGCGCCCCGACAGCTTGCCGATCGGTGTGCGGGCACCGGCGAGAATGACAGAACCAGCCATGCGGTGGACTCCTCCCCAGGGCGTGAGCTACGCCGCCCAAGACGTGAACTACGAGGTCTGGAGTGTAGGGAACCGGTGGCCTCGTCGGCCGAAAGGGCTCAGACGGCGGGGGCGCTCGGGTCGACGGGGTCGCCCCCCGAGTGCTCGGCGGCGCGGCCGACCGCGGCCCGCACCATGCGCAGCAGCGGGTCGGCCGATGCCTCGGGCCTTCCGGGGAGTCGGCCACGTGGCCGCCGACCGCTGCGCCGGTGGGGCCCGGTGACGGGTCGGCCGGGCCGGAGGCGACGATGCCTCGGCCGCCGCCTCGTGCTCGACGCGGTCGTGGGGCTCGTCGCCGGTCAGGTCGAGCACGGCCTGCTCGTGGGTCGCCGCTGAGCCGGTCGATGGCCTGTTGGAGGTCGGTGCGGGCGGCCAGCAGGCGCTGCTGGGCGCCGCGCTCGGCCCGCAGGATCTCCTCGACCTGGGGCTCGGCCGCGGCGACCAGCTGCTGGCCCTGCGCCTCGCCCCGGGCGCGGCCGTCGGCCACCGCCTCGGCCGCCTGGCGTTCGGCTTCGCCGAGGACCACCTCGGCCTGGGCCTCGGCGTCGGCCAGCACCAGCCGGGCCTGGTCGAGCTGCGACTCGGCCTCCTTGCGGAGGTCGGCGGCCTCGAGCTCGGCCCGGGACCGCACCGACGCGGCCAGGCCCTCGGCCTCGGCCCGGACGGCACCGGCGCTGTCGCGCGCCGCCCGCAGCACCGCGGCGATCTCCTGGCCGACACGACTGAATTCGTCGTTGTCGCGGCGCCGACTTCGGGCTGGTTCCGCAGTGCTTCGGTGATCTCGGCGAGGAATCGGTCGACGGCTTCGCAGTCGTACCCGTTCGGGGCCAAGCGGAACCGACGCGCTTCGATCTCCTCGGGAGTGAGTCGCACCGCTGCTGAACCTCCTCGCGGTGACCTGACGGCCACCCGCCGTGCCTGGCCCCATCGCATAGGCCGTATGACCTACGAACTTAGAGCAGGTTCGTCGGCGGTTCTCAACGGGTTCCGTGGTGAAATCTCCGAAATCGGTCACGGAGCGTGGCGAAATCGGGGCTCCGGGCGACGATATCCACGGCGGGACAGGCCGATCCGGGCTCGGACCGGCCGGCCAGTTGGTTGCCGCTTCCGGGCGCGGACTACGTTGTCGCGCCATGTTGGAGATCCGAGACGCCATCCTGGCGGGAGCGTCGGGCGACGAGCTCGCCGCCCTGCCCCTGCCCGAGTCCTACCGGGCCGCGGTCGTGCTGGCCGACGAGCAGGAGATGTTCGCCGGCCTCGAGTCCTCCGAGAAGGACCCCCGCAAGAGCCTGCACGTGCAGGACGTGGCCGTGCCCGAGCTGGCCCCCGACGAGGCCGTCATCGCGGTCATGGCCAGCTCCATCAACTTCAACACGGTGTGGACCTCGATCTTCGAGCCGCTGCCGACGTTCGGGTTCCTCAAGCGCCTGGGCAAGGAGAGCGTGTGGGGGGCCCGCCACGACCAGCCCTTCCACGTCGTCGGCTCCGACGCCTCGGGCGTGGTGCTGCGGGTCGGCTCGGCGGTGCGCAACTGGAAGCCGGGCGACAAGGTCGTCGTCCACTGCAACTACGTCGACGACCAGGACCCGTCGGCCCACGACGACTCGATGCTGGCCGCCAACCAGCGCATCTGGGGCTTCGAGACCAACTACGGCGGCCTGGCCGACCTGTCGGTGGTCAAGGCCAACCAGCTCATGCCCAAGCCGGCCCACCTCACCTGGGAGGAGGCGTCGGTCAACGCGCTGTGCAACTCCACCAGCTACCGCATGCTGGTGTCGCAAGCACGCCGCCGACATGACCCAGGGCGACGCCGTGCTGATCTGGGGCGCCACCGGCGGCCTCGGCGGCTACGCCGTGCAGTACGTGCTCAACGGCGGCGGCACGCCGGTCGGCGTCGTCTCCTCGCCGGAGAAGGGCGAGATCCTCAAGGCCATGGGCTGCGAGGCGGTCATCGACCGCAAGGCCGCCGGCTACCAGTTCTGGGCCGACGAGTTCCACCAGGACGAGAGCGAGTGGCGCCGGCTCGGCAAGGACATCCGCGGCCTGATCGGGCGCGACGTCGACATCGTGTTCGAGCACCCGGGCCGCCAGACCTTCGGCGCCTCGGTGTTCGTGGCCGCCCGGGGCGGCACGATCGTCACCTGCGCGGCCACCAGCGGCTACATGATCGAGTACGACAACCGCCACCTCTGGATGAAGCTCAAGCGCATCGTCAGCTCGCACTTCGCCAACTACGCCGAGGCGTGGGCGGCCAACCAGCTCATCTGCGAGGGCAAGATCCAGCCGATCCTGTCGGCCGTGCACCCCCTCGACGACGTGGGCGAGGCCGCCTACCAGGTGCACCACAACCTGCACGAGGGCAAGATCGGCGTGCTGTGCCTGGCGCCCGAGGAGGGGCTCGGCATCGACGACCCCGAGTTCCGCGCCACAGGTCGGCGAGGACAAGATCACCCTCTTCCGCCGCCACGGAGCCTGAGAGCCCGACGAAAGGAGGTTCGGCCATGAGCCCACTCAGCGCCCGCATGCCCGGTGAGGACGCCGCCGACCAGGTGCAGGCCGGATCGGCCCAGGTCGACCCGCTGCTGACCGAGATCGACCACGTGGCCATCGCCGTGAACGACCTCGGCGCGGCCATCGACTACTACCGCGAGACCTTCGGCGCCGTCGTCGACCACCGCGAGGTCGTCGAGAGCGACGGCGTCGAGGAGGCGCTGCTGAAGGTGGCCGACTCCTACATCCAGCTGCTCACGCCCACCCGCGACGACTCGCCGGTGGCCAAGTACCTCGAGAAGAAGGGCGAGGGCCTGCACCACATCGGCTACCGGGTGGCCGACTGCGCCGTGGCCCTCCAGGCGGTGAAGGACCAGGGCGGCCGGGTCATCGACGAGGCCCCCCGGCCCGGCTCGCGGGGCACCACCGTCGCCTTCGTCCACCCCAAGACCGCGTTCGGCACCCTCATCGAGCTCGTCCAGGAGTAGCCGGCCCCGCCGTGTTCTCGCCGTTCTGACAGCACGAGGTGACCTCGGAGGTCACCGGCCGCGACCAGAACCAGGGGTAGCGGCGCGGCTCAGAGGATGGCCGAGCCGACGGCGGGCTCGTCGTCGGGGCGGATCGTCGGGGCGCCGCTCAGCATGCGCAGGATGATCACGATCCAGCCCAGCGTGGCCACGGCGGTGACGAGCACCACCACCGGCATGGTGTCGGCGCCGATCCCCCCGAACAGCTGGCCGATGAACCAGGGCAGCACCAGGCCACCGGCGGCCGAGGCCCCGATGAACCACGACGTGGCCCGGCCGGTCAGGTGCAGGTGCTGCCCGGCGATGGTCATCATGGTGGGGTACTGCGGAGCCAGCGCCAGGCCCAAGGCCACGACGGCGATCAGGGTGGCCCCGGCCGCCGTCCCGCTGGCGGCCAGGCCGGCCGAGGCGGCGATGGCGAGCACCGCGGAGCCGACCAGCAACTGGGCCGCTCGGAAGCGGCGGCTCAGGCCCACCGCCACGAGCCGCCCGAACGTGAACGACCCCCAGAAGACCGTGGTCAGCAGGGCGGGGAAACCCGAGCCGCCGAGCCCCTGTGCCTCGGCGTAGGCGAACAGCCAGCCGCCGGCCCCCATCTCCAGGCCCACGTAGAGGACGAAGAAGCCGGCGATGACGGCCAGGCGCCGGGTGGTGGTGTGTCGCCCGGAGGTGGCGTCCGCCTCGGGGGCGTGGTCGGGGTGGCTGGCCATGACCGGGGTGTGGCGGGTCAGCACCCATCCGGCGGCCACGAAGGCGACGGCGGCGGTGGCCAGGCAGGCGACGGTCAACCCGTCGGTCGACGAGAGCGAGTACTGCACGAGCAGCGGCGCGGTGACCGCCCCCACGCCGAAGGCGAAGTGCAGGGCGTTCATCGACGGCCCCACGCCGTCGCCCCGTGACCACACCAGCAAGGTGTTGCTGGCCAGGTCGATGGCGCCGGCCCCGGTGCCGATGAGGCAGAAGATCACCGCCAGTGCCCACAACGACGAGAGCAGCGGGCACGAGGGCCACCACCAGACCCAGCCCCACCAGCGACGCGGCCAGCAAGCGGTTGCCCCACTGGCGGTCTATGCCGGGGGCGGCGAGGAGCGACCCGAACAGGTAGCCGAGGGCCTGGGCGCTGAACAGGATGCTGATGGCCTGCACGCTCACCCCGGCGTCGGCCTGGAGGTGCAGCAGCCCGGGGCCCAGGAAGCTGACGGCGAGGCCCACCGTCAGGAACCCCAGGAGGTAGGCGGCGAACGGGTCGCGCGCCGGCGAGCGTGGCACCCGCGGAGGTTACCGGGGCCTCAGGACGCAGAACTCGTTGCCCTCGGGGTCGGCCAGCACCACCCAGGTGACGTCGTCGCCCTGGCCCACATCGGTCGGGGTGGCCCCCAGGGCCACGAGCCGGGCCACCTCGGCGTCGCGGTCGTCGTCGGCCGCGGGGGCCACGTCCAGGTGCAGCCGGTTCTTGACGGTGCGGGCGTCGGTGGAGCGCAGCAGCTCGAGATCGGGCAGCAGGTCGTCGGGATGGCGGAGGCTCACGGCGTCGTCGTCGGCGTAGCCGACCGAGCGCCCGGTGGCCGCCACCCAGAACGGCGCCAGGGTCTGCGGGTCGGCGGCGTCCATGACCACCGCGGCCAGGGCGCCGCCGCCGCGGTAGCGGTCGCGGGGGTCGAGCACGCAGAACTCGTTGCCCTCGGGGTCGGCCAGCACCACCCAACCCACGGCGTCGCCCTGGTCGATGTCGGCTCGCGTCGCCCCGGCGGCCACCAGGCGCTCGACGATGGCGGCCTGGTCCGCCGCCGACTGGCTGGCCAGATCGAGGTGCACCCGGTTCTTGCCCCGCTTGGGATCGTCGTTGGCCCCGAACACCAGGCCGAGGACGCCGCTGTCCTCGGTGGCGCCGTGGGGAGCGACGACCACCTCGTCGTCGGCCTCGTAGATGACCTCCCAGTCGAGCGCGTCGCCCCACCAGGCGCCGAGCGTGCGTGGGTCAGCGGCGTCGACGACGACAGAGAACAGGCGTGTAGGCATGCCCGTGGTCTACCCCCGTCGCCCGACGCTCACCACCCCGCAGCCGTGGCCCTACGGTGGGACCCGACCCGTGACCCGTGGAGGAGCACATGGACATCCGGCGGCCGGCCTCCTGCCGGCTCGTGCTCGGGCTGGGGCTGGGCTCGGGCTCCTGCTCGTCCCGGCCTGCTCGTCGGGGTCCGGGGGCGCCGCCTCCTCGGCCACTGATCCGCAACCGGTGGCGACCACGGCCGAGGTGGTGCCGCGGGCCACGGTGGTCTCCGAGCGCGAGGTGGACCCCAGCTTCCGCCAGGGCCTGGCCAAGG
Organism: uncultured Microthrixaceae bacterium; assembly: GCA_963726905.1. Taxonomy (GTDB): domain Bacteria; phylum Actinomycetota; class Acidimicrobiia; order Acidimicrobiales; family Acidimicrobilacustridaceae; genus UBA4742. The sequence goes on along the minus strand of CAVSDZ010000004.1, from coordinate 259,112 downwards.
CACCCACCGGGCTGGGTGTTCTCGACGAACGACGCGCTGTTCACCACCGACGAGGCGTTCACCATCACGGCCCGCCACCCGGAGGCCATCCCGCCGCAGTGGGCGGCCCAGGGCTTCGACCACATCGGCGACGTGGACGTCGCCGACGGGGTGATCTACGCGCCCGTCGAGCAGCCCGACTACTCCCAGAACCGCCAGGCCATGCTGCGCTACGACCTGGCCACCATGACCTACCTCGACGGGGTGACGGTGACGCAGTCCCACAACTCGTGGGTGTCGGTCGATCCCGAGGCCAAGGTGGCCTACTCGATGAACGCGTTCAGCGACCAGGCGGTGGTGCGCTATGACCTGACCGACGGGTGGAAGCCTCTCGACCCGCTCCCGCTCGACACCGCGCTCGGCAACGTGCAGGGCGGTGACGTGCGCGACGGCTACCTGTGGCTGTCGACCGACGACCCCACCGACGAGGTGTACCGGGTGGATCTGCAGAACGGCCACGTGGTGGCCCTCGGCTCGGTCGGCCACGTCGACGGCGAGGGCGAGGGCATCGACGCCACGGTGCTGCCCAGCGGCGACCTGCACGTCCTGTCCGTCGACGCCCATGTCGTGCCCGTCCGCCTCGTGCACCTGAAGGTGAGCTGACTCACCCTGCCCCGGGGGCGACCCGAGGGCCGCTCGAGGCTCGGACCCGGCGGACTCGATTCGGGTCACGTCGCTCGCGTGCCCGCTCGGGTTCTCCTAGGCTCGCCGGATTCGTTCCCCTGTGAGGTATCCGCCATGAAGGTGCACCTCGTCGACGGCACCTACGAGCTGTTCCGCTACCACTTCGCCCTGCCGTCGCACGTGACCACGGCGGGCCGGGAGGTGGCCGCCACCCGGGGCGTGCTGGGCACGGTGCTGCAGCTGCTCGAGGAGGGCGCCACCCACGTCGGGGTGGCCACCGACCACGTGATCGAGTCGTTCCGCAACGACCTGTGGCCGGGCTACAAGACCAGCGCGGGCATGCCGCCCGACCTGCTGGCCCAGTTCCCCCTGCTCGAGGAGGCGCTCGGTCGCCCTGGGCGTCACCGTGTTCCCCATGGTCGAGTTCGAGGCCGACGACGCCATGGCCGCCGCCGCGGTGATCGCCGCGGCCGACGAGCGGGTCGAGCAGGTGCATCATCTGCACCCCCGACAAGGACCTCGGCCAGTGCGTGGTCGGCGACCGCGTCGTGCAGCTCGACCGGCGCAAGGGCGGTCGTCTACGACGAGGCCGGTGTGACCGAGAAGTTCGGCGTGGCCCCCGAGTCGATCCCCGACTACCTGGGGCTGGTGGGCGACAGCGCCGACGGGTTCCCCGGCCTGGCCGGGTGGGGCGCCAAGTCGGCCGCCGCCGTGCTGGCCCGCTACGGGCACCTCGAGGACATCCCGCGCCGAGGCCGCCGACTGGGACGTCGACGTGCGGGGCGGCGGCCAAGCTGGCCGTCACCCTGCGCGACGAGTTCGACCTGGCCTTCCTCTTCCGCCGCATCGCCACCGTCGAGCCCGACGCGCCCACCATCGACGAACGTCGACGAGCTGCGCGTGGAGCGGGCCCCCGCCCGGCGCTCGCCGACGTTGTGCGAGCGAGATCGATGCGCCCGCCATCCTCCAGCGCGCCGAGCGCCTCAGCGCCCAGCGGGCCTGACCCGACATGGGGGCCTGAGGACTCAGGCCGTCGTCTCGCCCTTGGTCTGCTGGGTGGTGGTGCTGTCACTGCCCTTTTCGATGGCCTTGGGCTCGGCCTTCTTCTCGTCCTTGGCCTCGGTGGTGTCGTCGCCGTCCTTCAGCCCCTTCTCGAACTCCTTCTTGGCCGAGCCAAGGTTGCGAGCGAGTTGGGGGAGCTTCGCCCCACCAATGATGAGGGCGATGATGGCAATGGCGATGAGGCCACCTTCGCTGAAGATCTCGGCAAGCATGGGGGACTCCTTCGGCCGATTGGATCCGGCCTGCGGTGTGCTGGCGATGGGCGGCCATCCGGGCCGGCTCCCGGTCAATGGTAGGCCAGACTGGCCCGAGTTCCCAGGCTGCCCGCGTATCCTCCGGTGATGGCCAGCCCGTTCACCATGGTTGAAGTCGCCGGGCGCGAGGTGCGCCTCTCCAACCCCGACAAGGTGTTCTTCTCCGCCCGGGGTGAGACCAAGCTGGACCTGGCCCGGTACTACCTGACGGTGGGGGAGGGGGCGTTGCGGGCGGTGCACCTGCGCCCCACCGTGCTGAAGCGCTTCCCCGACGGCGCCGAGGGGGAGCTCTTCTTCCAGAAGCGGGTGCCGAAGAGCCGCCCGGACTGGCTCGAGACGGCCACGGTGACCTTCCCCAGCGGGCGAACGGCCGAGGAGCTGTGCCCCACCGATGTGGCTCACCTCATCTGGGCGGTGAACCTGGGCTGCATCGACTTCAACCCGTGGCCGGTGCGCCGGTGGGACCTCGACCACCCCGACGAGCTGCGCATCGACCTCGACCCCCAGCCCGACGTCACCTTCGACGAGGTGCGCCAGGTGGCGGCGTGCGTGCGCGAGGTGCTGGAGGACCACGGCGTCACGGGGTTCCCCAAGACGTCGGGCTCGCGCGGCATCCACGTGAACGTGCGCATCGTGGCCAAGTGGGACTTCCTCGGCCGTGCGCCGGGCCGCTCTGGCTCTGGCCCGCGAGGTCGAGCGCCGCCGGCCCGACATCGCCACGGCGAAGTGGTGGAAGGAGGAGCGGGGGCGTCGCGTGCTGCTCGACTACAACCAGAACGCCCGCGACCGCACGGTGGCGTCGGCGTACTCGGTGCGGGCCAACCCGCAGGCCTTGGTGTCGTGCCCGTTCCGCTGGGACGAGCTGGCCGCTGTCGAGCTGGAGGACTTCACCATGGCCACGGTGCCCGCCCGCCTGGCCGAGGTGGGCGACCTGGAGGCCACCATGGACGACACCGCCTACTCGCTGGACGGCCTGCTCGACCTGGCGGCCCGCGACGAGGCCGACGGGCTCGGGGACGCGCCGTGGCCCCCCAACTTCGCCAAGCAGGCGGGCGAGCCCAAACGGGTGCAGCCCAGCCGGGCCCGCCCCGAACCCGACGGGTCGAGCTGAGGCGAGCGGCCTCGGGGCTTCGTGCTCAGGCGGGCGGGCCCAGGGTGAGGGCCACCCGAGCCCCGCCGGTGGGCGATCGCCCGATGGCCATCGCCCCGCCGCTGTGTTCTGCCGTGCGGCGCACGATGTCCAGCCCGAGGCCGGTGGAGCCGGCCCCGCTGGCCCCCCGCTCCACCACCCCGTTGGTGGGGAAGCCCGGCCCGTCGTCGTCGATCACCAGGCGCCAGCCGGCCACCGTGACCGGGTCGCCGGGCCGACTCATGACCGGACCCACGCTGATCCGAAAGCCCGTGCCCTCGGGCGTGTGAGCGAGAACATTGCCGAGCAGTGCGTCGAGGGCGGCCTCGAGGTCGCCGCGGGTCACGCCCACGACGCTGCGGCCGGTGGCGATGTTGGCCTCGTAGAGGCGTCCCTGCTCGTCGGCCAGAACCGACCAGAAGCGGACCCGGTCGCGGGTGACCTCGGCGAGGTCGCAGCTGGCGCCGACCCCCTCGCGCACCGGCCGTCGGGCCTCGTCGATCAGCTGATCGACCGCCCGCACGAGCTCGTCGACGTCGCCGGTGACCCGTTCGCGCTCCGTGTCGTCGCGGAGGCCGTCGGCGTCGAGGCGCAAGGCGGTGATCGGGGTCCGCAGTCGATGGGAGAGGTCCGCCACCAGTTCCCGCTCGGCCACCAGCAGCTCGCCGATGCGGCCGGCCAGCCGGTTCAGGACGTGGCCGACCTCGACGATCTCCGGCGGGCCGGCGGGCACCACCCGAGCGTCCAACTCCCCTTGGCCGAGACGCTCAGCGGTGGCGGCCAGATCGCGGACCGGGTTGACCACCGTGCGCCCCAGCCGGTCGGCCACGGCCACGGCCACCGCCACCAGCATGAGGCTCACCCCGCCCAGCAGGAGCCACGCGGTCCGCACGCCCTTGTTCAACACCCCGGAAGGGACGAACACGCTGATCACATCGGTGGTGCCGTCCGGGGTGTCCACCGGCACGAGCACCCGCCGGCCACCGGGCACGTCGGTCGAGAACGAGCGCCGGCTCTCGCGCGCCAGCGCGATGGCGTCGTCGGGGGTGACGGGGGCGCCCACGATCGAGCCGTCGGCGGTCACCACCGAGACGGTGGCGGCCGGATCGTCCAGCCCGGCGACCACCTGGCCCAGGGCGTCGGGGTCGCTCTGGGTGGCCAGGATGGGTGCCAGGGCCTGGGCCGAGCGCTCGGCGGTGGTGAGGGCACGGTCGTGGGCCACGGAACGGATGATGAGGCCGAGGGGGATGGCGAAGGCGAGCACGATGGTCAGGGTGATGGCGGCGGCAGCGAGCACGAGCCGGCGGCGCACGGCGTCACTCCGCCGGGTCGACCAGCTTGACGCCCACGCCCCGGATGGTGCGCAGGTAGCGCGGGGTCGCGGCCGTCTCACCCAGCTTGCGGCGCAACCACGAAAGGTGGACGTCCACGGTCTTGTCGGCTCCGCCGTAGGGCTGTTGCCAGATGTCGGCCAGGAGCTGACGCTTGGTCACGACGTGGCCGGCGTTGGCGGCCAGGTAGGCCAGGAGCTCGAACTCCTTGCGGGTGAGGTCCAGTGCCGTGCCGTCGAGGGTGGCCTCGTGTTTCGCCGAGTCGATGCGCAGCCCTCCCACCTCGATCACGGCCGGCCCGAGTTCGCCTCCGGCCCGCCGGAGCAGGGCCCGGATGCGAGCGTCGAGCTGCTCGGCGGAGTAAGGCTTCACGACGTAGTCGTCGGCGCCGGCATCGAGGGTGACCACGATCTCCTGCTCGTCGTCGCGGGCCGTGGCCACGATGACGGGGACCGAGCTCACCGCCCTGAGCATCTTGAGCAGCTCCCGCCCGTCGATGTCGGGCAGGCCCAGGTCGAGCACCACCACGTCGGGCGGGTCGTCCACCACCTGCTGGAGCCCGGCCATGCCCGACGAGGCCGATCGGACCGCGTGGCCCCGGTCCATCAGGGTTCGGGCGACGGCCTCGCGGATGCGGGCGTCGTCCTCGATGATCGAAATGACGGCCACGGGGCAACGCTAGAGGGGGACGGCGACGCAGGGCCGGACCTCGGCGCGGCCTTGAGGTGTGCTTATCGTTCGCTTAGGACGGCCGCCCCTCCGATGGCGCACACTGATCCCATGCCTGGAGCGGACACGCGTCGATTCGACGACCGACCGCCACGTCCGGGCGGGCGGTGGCTCACGCTGCTCTGGCTGGTGGGGACGGCCGCGGCCGTGAGCGTCACCGTTGCCGCGGTGCAGCTGGCCGGGTCAGCGGTCACCGGTCGCCCGCTCCCGTCGGTGTCGAGCGACCACCTTCAGGCGGCGCTCATCGATGATGCCCTGACGCTCTCGAGAGGCCAGGCCGGAACTCCCGAGTCGGCGTCTGACGCGACGGCCACGACCACCGGGCCCGGAGCCGACGCCGAACGGGCGCCGGCCGGGGACCACCCCGCCGCCGAGAGCACGGGCGCGGCGGCCCAACCAGGCGGCGACCATGCTCCGGCGCCCACGGCGACGGTGCCTCCGCGATGACCACGGGGCGGGGCCGGTTCCCACCACAGAGATGAGCCCCACCCATCCGACCACCACCACGACGATGCCGACCGCCGGGGTCACCTACAGCAAGGGGTTCACCGGTGGAACCGTCTCGGTGCACTGCACGGGCAATCGGATCACCCTGCTGTCGGCGTCGCCCAGTGCCGGATTCACCAAGGCGGTGTCCGACAGCGGGCCGGAGGAGGTCGAGGTCCATTTCACGTCGTCGTCCAGGGAGACCGAGATCCACGCCCAGTGCACGAACGACGTCGTGTCCTGGCAGGGTTGACGCCGTCCGGCCGCAGGCCTCGCGCCGGGCCGACCTGACGACGCCGACCGCCGTGTGATGCACTGCAGCCATGCCTGCCCGCCGCCTCGTGATCGCCTCGGTGGTGTGCGCGGCGGGCGCGGTGGCCGTCATCGCCGCCGCCACGGCGACCCGAAACCACTCGTTCTGGCTGTTCACCGTGTGGGTCGCCCTCACCGTCGGCGCCGCCGCCACGGGGGTGGTGGCTCTGGTGCGCATGCCGCGCACGGCCGCCACCCGCAACCTCCGCCGGGTGGCCACCCTGGGCGTGGTGGTGGGGGTGGGCTGCGCCACCCTCGGCCTGGCCGTGTACAGCGCCAGTCGGAGCGACGACTGCCCCCGCGATGCGCCGTGCACGATCCCCCAGAGCGGGCCCGGCCAGCGCGACCAGCAACCCTGACGCCGCGGCAGCAACGCTGATGCGGCGGCGGCAACCCTGAGGCGCAGGAGCGTCGGTCAGGACCGGAAGATCTCGCTCAGCTCGAGCGGTGGGACCTCTTCGAGCTGGGCGTACGTGCACGATGCCGGATCCCGGTCGGGGCGCCAGTGCACCAGGCGGGCCGAGTGGCGGAAGCGCCCGTTCTGAACCTGCTCGTAGGCGACCTCGGCCACCAGCTCGATGCGGAGCGGCGTCCAGCTGAGGTCCTTCTTGGCGTTCCACCGGCTGGGTGCTCCCGGCATCCGTCCGGCCGCCACCGAGGCCGCCTCCTGCTCGGCCCACTCGCGCCACGGGTGGTCGTCCAGGGCCCCGTCCATGTGGGTCGAGAGCTCCCCCAGCAGCTCCTTGCGGCGCCGGGCGGTGAAGCTGGAGGCCACCCCCACGTGGTTCAGGTGGCCGGCGTCGTCGTAGAGCCCGAGCAGCAGCGAGCCCACCCCGTCGCCGTCCTTGTGCATGCGGAACCCGGCGACCACGCAGTCAGCGGTGCGGCGGTGCTTGACCTTGAACTGCACCCGCTTGTTCTGCTCGTACGTGCCCTCGGCGGGCTTGGCCATGACGCCGTCCAACCCGGCCCCCTCGAAGCGCACGAACCAGTCGGCGGCCCGGGCCCGGTCGGTGGTGGAGGGGGTGAGGTGGATGGGCGGCTCGGCCTTGCCCAGAGCCCGTTCGAGCTGCGCCCGACGTAGCCGGAACGGCTCGTCCAGGAGCGACCGGTCCTCGATGGCCAGGAGGTCGAAGGCCACGAACGACGCCGGCGTCTCGGTGCTCAGCCGTTCGATGCGTGACGCGGCCGGGTGGATCCGTTGCTGGAGCACGTCGAAGTCGAGCCGGTCACCCGAGGCCACCACGATCTCGCCGTCGACCACGCAGCGTTTGGGCAGAGCGGCCCGCAGGGGGTCGAGCAGCTCGGGGAAGTAGCGGGTCAGCGGGCGGTCGTTGCGGCTGCCGAGGATCACCTCGTCCCCGTCGCGAAAGACGATGCAGCGGAACCCGTCCCACTTGGGCTCGAAGATCATGCCCTCACCCTCGGGGATCGCCTCGGTGGCCTTGGCCAGCATCGGTGCCACCGGGGGCATCACGGGGAGGTCCACGACGGGAGGTTACGGCCTGGGCCGCCGGGCCGCCGGCGCCGCCGCGGTCGGCGACGCGGTCACGATCACGGCGCCGGGGCCTCGTCGTCGCTGGACTCGTCGTCGGCGGCCGGGCGGGAGGTCGGCGCCCGGTGCAACTGCTCGAGGAGGGTGGCCGGATCGCGGTGGTGCACGAGCAGGGCCCGGCTGCCCGGTGCCAGCAGCCCATCGGCGACGCCCCGGTCGAGGAAGGCGATGAGGTGGTCGAAGTAGCCGTCCACGTCGAGCAGGCCCACCGGCTTGGCGTGGATCCCGAGCTGGGTCCAGGTCACCGCCTCGATCACCTCTTCGATGGTGCCGAAGCCGCCGGGCAGGGCGATGAACGCGTCCGCGAGCTCGGACATGAGGGCCTTGCGGTCGTGCATCGACGTGACCACGTGCAGATCGGTGAGCCCCTCGTGGGCCACCTCCCGCTCGAACAGCTTGTCGGGGAGCACGCCGATGACCTCCCCGCCGGCGGCCAGCGCCGCGTCGGCCACCCGGCCCATGAGCCCGACCGATGCTCCTCCGTAGACCACCCCGATGCCGAGGCCGGCCAGCAGCGCGCCCAGGGCGTCGGCCGCGGCGAGGAACGAGGGGCGATTGCCCGGCGCCGACCCGCAGTAGACGCAAACCCGGGAGAACTCGGCCATGGCCGGGCACCCTAGCGGGCCGCATTCGGTGCCCCGGTGGGTCGGCCGGTACTGTGACCCTCATGTCGGAACACTCCATGAGCGAGCGCCTCGAACAGCTCCACAAGCGCAAGGAAGAGGCGCTCCACGCCGGCTCCGAGCGGTCGGTCGAGCGCCAGCACGCGAAGGGCAAGATGCTCGCCCGCGAGCGAATCGAGTTCCTGCTCGACCCGGGCTCGTTCCACGAACTCGACATGCTGGCCCGCCATCGGGTGCCGGCCGACCTCATCGAGGAGCGGCCCTACACCGACGGCGTGATCACCGGCTGGGGCACCATCGACGGTCGCAAGGTCTTCGTGTTCTCGCAGGACTTCACCGTGTTCGGTGGCGCCCTGGGTGAGGTGTTCGCCGAGAAGATCCACAAGGTGATGGACCTCTCGCTGTCGGTCGGCGCCCCTCTCATCGGCCTCAACGACGGGGCCGGGGCCCGCATCCAGGAAGGCGTGGTGTCGCTGGCCAGCTACGGCGGCATCTTCCATCGCAACGTCCTGGCCTCGGGAGTGACCCCCCAGATCAGCGTGATCCTGGGCCCGTGCGCCGGGGGCGCGGTCTACAGCCCGGCCATGACCGACTTCATCTTCATGGTCGACGAGAGCTCGCACATGTTCATCACCGGGCCCGACGTGGTGAAGACGGTGACGGGCGAGGAGGTGACGCTCGAGGAGCTGGGCGGGGCCAAGAGCCACGCCTCCAAGTCGGGGGTGGCCACCTTCGTGTCCCCCGACGAGAAGGCCTGCCTGGAGGACGTGCGCTTCCTGTTCTCCTACCTGCCCTCGAACAACCTCGAGCCCCCGCCCTACTTCGCGCCCACCGACGCACCCGACCGCCGCTGCCCGGCCCTGGTCGACATGATGCCGGCCAGCCCCAACCTGCCGTACGACATGAAGGGCGTGATCCGCGAGGTGGTCGACGACGGGGAGTTCTTCGAGTACTTCCCCAAGTGGGCCGGTTCGATCGTGTGCGGCTTCGCCCGTCTCGACGGCTACCCCGTGGGCATCGTGGGCAACCAGCCGATGATGCTGGCCGGCGTGCTCGACATCGAGTCGTCGGAGAAGGCGGCCCGCTTCGTGCGCACGTGCGACGCGTTCAACATCCCGCTGGTGACGTTCGTCGACGTGCCCGGCTTCCTCCCCGGGGTCGACCAGGAGTACGGCGGCATCATCCGCCACGGCGCCAAGCTGCTCTACGCCTACTGCGAGTCGACCGTGCCCCGCATCCAGATCATCACCCGCAAGGCCTATGGCGGCGCCTACGTGGTCATGAACTCCAAGTCGATCGGGGCCGACCTGGCGTTCGCCTGGCCCTCGGCGGAGCTGGCGGTCATGGGCCCCCAGGGCGCCGTCGAGATCCTCTACCGGCGTGAGCTGCAGAACGTGGCCGATCCGGTGGCCCGCCGGGCCGAGCTGGTGGACGAGTACACCGAGCGCTTCGCCAACCCGTACGTGGCGGCCGAACGTGGCTTCGTGGACGACGTCATCGACCCGGCCGAGACCCGCATCAAGCTGATCGCCGGGCTCGAGATGCTGCGCTCCAAGCGCGAGGAGCTCCCCCACCGCAAGCACGGCAACATCCCCCTGTGATGGACGACACGCCCACCGAGGAGGAGATGGTGGCCATCCTGGCCGCCATCGAGACGGCCTGGCCCCGTCCGGCGGCCGCCCATGTGGAGGACGAGCCGCCCCGCTGGCGCTTCTCGGGCCGGTGGTGGACCCGACCCGTGCCCGCCCGCCGCGACCGTCCCTGATCGTCGGCAGCGTCGAGGTCGGGTGGCTGACGACCCTGGGCGTGGTCGCCGGCCCAACCTCGGGCCCCGAGGTCGCGTCCGGGCGCGGTTGCCTTAGCCTCGGACCATGCGCGGTGACCGAGGATTCACGCTCGACGAAGTGATGCCGGCCTTCCGTGACGCATCGGCCTGGTACCTGACCACCGTCGAGTCGATCGACCCGTCTCGCTGGCAGGATCCCGGGCTGGGTGAGTGGTCGGTGCTGGAGGTCGTGGCCCACGCCAGCCGGGCCTTCCTGACGGTGGAGCGCTACCTCGAGCCGGTCGGCCGCATCGACGTCGACTCCGGGGCCGAGTACTTCCGGCGGGCCATGGACGCACCCGACGCCAACGCCGCCATCGCCGCTCGCGGCCGGGACGAGGCGGCGGAGCTGGGCGAGGACCCGCTGGGCACGGTCCGCCGCCGGGCCCGCTCGGCGATCGCCGCGGTCGAGGCCGCTCCGGCGGGCGCGGTGTGCGTCACCGGCGCCGGGACGCTCTCGTTGGGCGACTACCTCGGCACCCGCGTGGTCGAGCTCACCGTGCACACGCTGGACCTGGCCGCCGCCGTAGGAGTGGAGGCCGAGCCCCCCGAGGCCGCCGCCCGGGTGTCGCTCATCGTGTTGTCGGCACTGGCGGCCTGGCCCTCCTCGGCCGTGCTGCTGCGAGCCCTCACCGGCCGCGCCGCCCTGCCCCTCGGCTTCAACGCCTTCCCCTGACCACGTCGACGCCTTCGCCAGACCGGGCGACTACAACGGAGGGATGGAGCTGGGATGGAGTTGACCACCGTGTCCGACGACGAGGCGGTGGTCCACGACGGCTTCGCCGTGCGCCGCTACCCGGGGCTGGACCCCGACCGGGTGTACGAGCTGGACGGCTTCGCCTTCCGGACCCTGGCCCGGCCGCCGGGTGAGCACCTGTGCACGTTCGCCACCGTCAACGACGTCCATTTCGGTGAGGTCGAGTGCGGGATCATCGAGGGCATGGAGATCGGGCCCACCTTCGCGGTGGCCGAGGGTGAGGAGCCCTACCCGGTGACCATGAACCGGGCCGCCGTGGTGGAGATCGAGGCCATCGACCCGGTGGCCGTGCTGGTGAAGGGCGATCTCACGTCGAGGGGCACCGCCGAGGAGTACCAGCAGTTCCTCGACACCTACGCCCCCTTCGACGGGCGGATGCACCACATCCGGGGCAACCACGAGAGCTACAACCACGCCCCCTTCGCCACCGACCCCCATTTCGTGATCGACGTGCCCGGCGTGCGGCTGGTCATGATCGACACCTCTCTCGACGGGAAGGCGTCCGGCGGGGTGGCCCCGGAGACGCTGAGCTGGTTGCAGGACGAGGCGGCGGCCGCGGACCGGCCGCTGCTGGTGTTCGGCCACCACCACGTGTGGAACCCGGAGTCGGCCAACCGACCGGCGAACTACTTCGGCATCAACCCCGACGACAGCGAGCACCTCGTCGAGGCGGTGGCCCGACATCCCAACATCCGGGGCTACTTCGCCGGCCACACGCACCGCAACCGGGTGCGCCGCTTCGGCCTCACCCGCGACGTGCCCTGGGTCGAGGTGGCCTCGGTCAAGGAGTTCCCGGGGACGTGGGCCGAGTACCGCGTGTTCGAAGGCGGGATCCTCCAGATCCATCGCCGGATCTCCTCGCCGGAGGCGCTGGCGTGGTCCGAGCAGACCCGCCACCTGTACGCCGGCACGTACTTCGACTACTCCTTCGGCGACCTGGGCGATCGCTGCTTCGCCATCAACACGCGCCCGTGACCGCCCCCGACTCCGACCCCGACTCCGACGTCGGCGTTTCTGTCCCTTCAGCGACCTCTCCGAGGTCGCTGAAGGGACAAGAACGCGGTAATGCGCCAGAACGCGTTGATGCGCCAGCGCGCGGTGTGGCCCGGCCCGGGGGAGAGGGGGCGCTGGGCGATCTGCGGGTGATCGACCTGTCGACCGTGCTGGCCGGGCCCGGCTGCGCCCGCTACCTGGCCGACTTCGGCGCCGACGTCATCAAGGTGGAGCGACCCGGCGAGGGCGACTCGGTGCGCTCGATGGGCTGGCGCGACCCGCGTGACGACATCACGCTGTTCTGGAAGCTGGTGGGGCGGGGCAAGCGCACGATCGTGGTCGATCTCAAGACGCCCGAGGGTGTCGACGTGCTGCGGCGCTTGTGCGACAGCGCCGATGTGTTGGTGGAGAACCTGCGTCCGGGCAAGTTGGAGGCCCTCGGCCTCGTTCCCGACGAGCTCATCGCCCGCAACCCGACCCTGGTCATCACCCGGGTGACGGGGTTCGGCCAGGACGGCCCTTACGCGTCCCGGCCGGGGTTCGCCACCCTGGCCGAGGCCATGTCCGGCTTCGCCGCCATCAACGGCGAGCCCGACGGCCCCCCGCTGCTGCCGCCCATCGCCCTCACCGACGAGGTCACCGCCCTGGTGGCGGCCTTCGCCACGCTGGCGGCCGTCCACAGCGGGGTCGGTCAGGTGGTGGACGTCAACCTGTTGGAGTCCCTCTTCCAGCTGATGGGACCGCTGCCGTCGGCCTACGCCCTGCTGGGCTACGAGCAGCCTCGGCTCGGCTCCGGCATCCCCTACTCGGTTCCCCGCAGCACCTACCGCACGGCCGACGACCGGTGGGTGGCCGTCAGCACCTCCGCCGAGTCGGTGGCCCGCCGGGTGCTGGACATCATCGGCGTGGGTGACGACCCGCGCTTCCACTCCTTCGCCGGGCGCGTCGAGCACCGCGGGGAGCTGGACGAGGCGCTGGCGGCGTGGGTGGCGGCCCGGTCGCTCGACGAGGTGCTGGCCGTGTTCGAGGAGGCCCATGCCGCCGCCGCCCCCGTGATGACCATGGCCGATCTGGCCGACGACCCGCACATGGTGGCCCGCGGGGTCATCACCGAAGTCGACGGCACCCCGATGCAGGGGCTGATCGCCCGCCTGTCCCGCACGCCGGGCCACATCCGGTGGACGGGCCGCCCCCTGGGCGCCGACACGGCCGAGGTCCTCCGGGAACTCGGCTAGCTCGACCCTCCGGTCGGCCAGCTTCCGGTGGCGGCCTACACCACGACCCGTCGGCGGGCGTCGACCAGCTCGACCCGGGCGCGGCCCTTGCGCTTGGCCTCGTACATGGCCCGGTCGGCCCGCCTCACCAGCTCCTCGGCGTCCTCGTCGGGGGCGTCGGTCACCACCAGGCCGATGCTGGCGCTGACCACGAGCTCGACGTCGCCGACCACGATGGGCGCCGACATGGTGTCCACCATGCGGTTGGCCAGGGTCACGGCCTCGTCCGGGCTGGTGACGTTCTCGCACAGCACCAGGAACTCGTCGCCGCCGAAGCGGGCCACGGTGTCGCCCACCCGCACGCCGGCCGACAGGCGCCGCGCCAGGGTGACCAGCACCAGGTCGCCCGCCTCGTGCCCGTAGGTGTCGTTCACCGGCTTGAACCGGTCGAGGTCGACGAACATGATCGCCGCCATCTCATCCACCCGGCTCATCCGGGCCAGGGCCATGCGCAGCCGGTCGATGAGCAGGGGGCGGTTCGGCAGGGTCGTCAAGGTGTCGTGGAGGACCTCGTACTGCAGTCGCTCGTTGGACTGCGACAGCGAGCGGGCCAGACGCGTGTTCTCCACGATGACGATGCCCTGGCGCACCAGCAGCAGGGCGATGAGGCCGGCGCCGATCCAGAACACGACGTTGTCGACCACCAACGGATCGGTGGCCAGGGCCTCGCCCACGCACAGCACCAGGACGACGGCCATGGGCACGTAGGGCAGGAGGACCTGCACCCGGGTGCCCCGGTCCGCGTCGGCGCCGGCCGAGACGTCGCCGGGCGGGTGCAGCAGGGCGTAGTAGGCGCCGAGGGCTATCAGCAGGTACCCGGCCACCCACGCCGTGTTGGACACCTCGGACACGCTCTCGCCGTGCAGGTCGCTGTAGGCGAAGAGGCTGTCGGCCAGGGCGAAGGCGGCGAAGGCCAGACCCACCAGGCCCACCGCGACCCGCCCGGCCGGGTCGCAGCGCACATAGGCGATGATGACGATGGTCAGCACGACGACGTCGGCCGCCGGGTAGGCCAGGCCGATGCCTCGGCTCCAGGCCGTGCCCTCACCGTTGCGCAGGCGTCGGTCCGAGGATGAGGGTCCAGCTCACGAACAGCACCGAGGCGGTCACGATGATGCCGTCGAGCAGGGTGCGGGTCCGTCCCGACTGGGTCTCCGGCGAGGACGGGAACCACAACAGCCCCGCCACCGAAAGCGGCACCGCCAACAGGAAGAAGAAGTCCGCCGGGGAGGGGAAGGGGCTGAGCTGGCCCTCGACCGTCTCCAACCAGGTCCAGATCGTCTGCCCCACGCACCACGACACGCACGACGCCCCCACCAGGTACCAGCCGATGCGCCACGAGCCTCGGGCCCGGCGGGCCACCCGGAAGCAGCAGGCGGCGGCGAGGGCCGGGGCCAGGATCTCGAGCACGTTGCCGAGGTTGCGGGAGAAGTCCAGGCTCCCCACGCCGGTGCCCAGGGCGATGGCGGTGGCCACCACCGTGATCGTGGCCGCCAGGAGCGCCACGTGGAACCGTCGCCGCAGCGCCGGCTCCGACGCCGCGCCCTCAGTCACTGTGGGCGACCTCGATGCGGTCCTGCCGCCATTCGCGGGCCAGGTCCAAGGCGTTGTCGGCCCGGTCGAGGATCTCGTCGGTGGAGAACCCGTGCGCCGGGTAGCAGGCGACGCCCGCCCACATGGTGCACCCGGTGGCCTGGTTCGTGATGCGGCGCCGGATCCGCTCGACGGTCCAGATCGCCCCGTTCTCGGCGGTGTCCTCGAGGACGAGGGCGTAGCCGCCGTCCAGCAGGCGACAGGCGGTGTCGGCCTCGCGGATGGTGTCGTTGATGCACTCGGCGACGGCCTTGGGGTTCGCCGGTCGGGGCAGCCCCGAGTCGAGACCCTCGATGACCTCGAGGAGCACGACGGCCACCGGCTCCAACTGGCGGCGGGCGGCGGCGATGCGGGCGTCGAGGGCGACGGTGAAGTAGCCCTCGCTGAACAACCCGGTGGCGGCGTCGGTGAGGGCGTCGCCGCTGGAGTTGCGGCGGACGGCGGTGAGCTGGATGCGGCTGGCCAGCTTGGTCTCGAGCTCGGTGC
This sequence comes from uncultured Microthrixaceae bacterium, assembly GCA_963726905.1. Lineage (GTDB taxonomy): Bacteria > Actinomycetota > Acidimicrobiia > Acidimicrobiales > Acidimicrobilacustridaceae > UBA4742. The sequence continues at coordinate 244,040 of CAVSDZ010000004.1, read as the reverse complement.
GAGCCTCGGACTCCTTCTCGACCTGGTCCTCGAGCTCGTCGACCTTCCCGGCGAGCTCGTCGATCTGCTCATCGGCGTTGCGCAGGCGGCCCACGAGCCGCGCGATGACCACGCCGGCGGCGAGCGCGATGGCTCCGGCGATCACGCCGAGGGCCACGACGTCCCACAGGGCGGCGACGGCTCCCAGCGCCAGGCCGAGGAGCCCGACGGTAATGCCGATCACGGCGCGGCGGTCCACCCGAACCAATCGGCGCGATCCCGCCCGATTCAAGCCCGCAATGCCCTTGATTCGGCCGGATCCGGCCCGATTTCGTGCTGTCGCCATCCCGAGGCCCCCTCCAGTGCCCAGCTCTCGTTTCTCGGTTTCGGGTGATCCGCCGCGGGAGATCACTCTTCGTAGTCGAGATCACCCCGAGAGTGCATCAAGCCCGTCGATGAGCGATGACGATGTCCAGGATGTCGGCCATGATCCGACCCAGTTCGAAGTCCTTCGGCGTGTACACCGCGGCGATGCCCAGGGCCTGCAACCGGGGTCGGTCGTCCTCGGGGATGATCCCGCCCGACCACGACCGGGGCGTCGCTCCCCGCCTCGCGCACGAGGCGCAGCACGTCGGGCACCAGCTCGAGGTGGCTGCCCGACAGGATCGACAGGCCGATCACGTCGACGTCCTCGTCGCGGGCCACCGCCGCGATCTGCTCGGGGGTGAGACGGATGCCCTGGTAGATGACCTCCATGCCCGGCGTCGCGGGCGGCCACCGCGATCTGCTCGGCGCCGTTGGAGTGGCCGTCGAGCCCGGGCTTGGCCACCAGGAAGCGGGGCGGCCCGCCGGGCAGGCCCTTCACCCGCTCGGCCGTGTCGGCCAGCGCGCCGGACAGGCCCCCGAGCCCGGCGGCGGCGGCCACGCCCGTCGGGGCCCGGTACTCGCCGAACACCTCGCGCAGGAGCCCGGCCCACTCGCCGGTGGTGCCCCCGGCGTGGGCCAGGTCGATGGAGGCCGGCATGATGTTCACGCCGGACTCGGCCACCCGGCGCAACTCGTCGAGCGAACGCTTGACCGCGTCGTTGTCGCGCTCGGAGCGCCAGGCCGGCCACGTCGGCGACGAGCTCGTCCTGCACGCCGGCGTCGACCCTCAAGATGTTCTCCTCGCCGCCCAGCGGGGACGGAGCGGTCTCGGTGAAGGCGTTCACGCCCACCACGACCTGCTCGCCCGACTCGATGCGGCGGGTGCGCTCGGTGTTGGACGAGACCAGCCGGCCCTTGAGCTCGTCGATGGCCTCGAAGGCGCCGCCCAGCGCCAGCACCTCGTCGAGCTCGGCCTGGGCCGCCTCGGCCAGTTCGGCCGTCTTCGCCTCGATGACGTGGCTGCCGGCGAAGATGTCGTCGTAGTCGAGCAGGTCGGTCTCGAAGGCCAGCACCTGCTGGATGCGCAGCGACCACTGCTGGTCCCACGGGCGGGGGAGGCCCAGCGCCTCGTTCCACGCCGGCAGCTGCAGCGACCGGGCCCGGGCGTCCTTGGACAGGGTGACGCCGAGCGCCTCCAGCACGATGCGCTGGACGTTGTTCTCCGGCTGCGCCTCGGTCAGGCCCAGCGAGTTCACCTGCACGCCGTAGCGGAAGCGGCGGGCCTTGGGGTCGGTCACGCCGTAGCGCTCCGCGGTGATGCGGTCCCACATCTGCGGTGAAGGCCCGCATCTTGCAGGTCTCCTCCACGAAGCGGATCCCGGCGTTCACGAAGAACGAGATGGAGGCCACCACGGCCGGGAACCGGTCCGGCTCGACCTGGCCCGAGTCGCGCACGGCGTCGAGCACGTCGATGGCGGTGGCCAGGCTGTAGGCGATCTCCTGCACCGGCGTCGCCCCCGCCTCCTGGAGGTGGTAGCTGCACACGTTCATGGGGTTCCACTTGGGGATCCACTCGGCGCAGAAGGCGATCATGTCGACGATGAGCCGGCGGCTGGGGAGCGGCGGGAAGATGTAGGTGCCGCGGCTCAGGTACTCCTTGACGATGTCGTTCTGGGTGGTGCCGCGCAGCTGGCGGGACTCGACCCCGTGGTTCTCGGCGTTGGCCACGTACAGGCCCAGCATCCACGCCGCCGGGGCGTTGATCGTCATCGACGTGTTCATCTCGCCCTGGGGGATGCCGTCGAGCAGCTGGGCCATGTGGCCGAGGTGGGCGACGGGCACGCCCACCTTGCCCACCTCGCCCCGGGCGTGGGGGTCGTCGGGGTCGTAGCCGGTCTGGGTGGGCAGGTCGAAGGCGATCGACAGGCCGGTCTGCCCCTTGGACAGGTTGGTGCGGTAGAGCTCGTTGGAGGCCTTGGCCGTCGAGTGCCCGGAGTAGGTGCGCATCAGCCAGGGCTGGTCACGCGTGGCGTGGGAGTGCTCCGGTGCGGTTGGCATGGCGAAATGGTCCCATTCCGGCCGGTTCGCTGTCACCCTGGCCCCCCGTTCCGGCGTCCATCAGGTCGGTCATGGCCGCCACCAGGGACGCCAGAACGAGACGGGGGCGGGTCAGGCGAAGGGGTCCACGGCGGTGGTGACGGCCTCGGCGAGGCGGTCCAGGTAGTCGGCCCGGGCGATGTCGACGGCACCCAGGGAGCGAAGGTGGGGCGTCGTCCACTGCACGTCGAGCAGGGTGGCGCCCGCCCGCCACGCAGGCGGTCGACGAGGCCGACCAGCGCCACCTTGGAGGCGTCGCGGGTCGCGTGGAACATGGACTCGCCGGCGAACAGCGCCCCCGACCGACACGCCGTAGAGCCCGCCGACCAGCGCGTCGTCCTGCCACGTCTCGACGCTGTGGGCCCACCCCAGCTCGTGCAGGCGTCGGTAGGCCTCGATCACGTCGCGGTTGATCCAGCCGCCGTCGCGGCCCGGGTCGGCGCACGGCGCGATGACCCGCTCGAAGGCGGTGTCGACCCGGACCTCGCAGCTGGCGGCAGGCCCGGCGCAGCGACCGGCTGACCCGGAGCCCGTCGAGGGGGATGACGCCGCGGGGGTCGGGCGACCACCAGGCGAGGCGGGGGCCGCCGTCGACGGGCATGGGGAACAGCCCGGCCCGGTAGGCGGCCAGCAGGGTGCCGGGCTCGAGGTCGGCGCCGACGCCGACCACGCCGACGTCATCGGCCTCGCCGGGAGGGGGGAAGGCCCACGGGGTGGCCGGCGGTTCGATGGGCACCCCGTGGTCTTCCGCGGGCTACTTCGCGTAGTCGTAGAAGCCCAGGCCGGACTTCCGGCCGAGCTGGCCGGCGGTCACCATGCGGCGCAGCAGCGGCATCGCCGCGTAGTTCGGGTCGCGGAACTCGGTGTAGAGGGCGTCGAGGATGGCCAGCGAGGTGTCGAGGCCGACGAGGTCGAGCAGGGCCAGCGGGCCCCATCGGGAAGTTGCAGCCGCCCTTCATGGCGGTGTCGATGTCGTCGCGGCTGGCCGTGCCGTTCTCGAGCATGCGCACGGCGTTGTTGAGGTAGGGGAAGAGCAGGGCGTTGACGATGAAGCCGGCCCGGTCCTTGACCTCGACCGGGCTCTTGCCGCACGCCTCGGCGAAGGCGCGCACCTCGGCGATGGTCTCGTCGCTGGCGGTGAGGGGGCGCACGATCTCGACCAGGCTCATCATGGGCGCCGGGTTGAAGAAGTGGACGCCGCACACCTTGTCGGGACTTCGGGGTCTCCATGGCCATCTCGATGACCGGGAGGGTCGAGGTGTTGGTGGCCAGGATGGCGTCGTCCTTGCACACCTCGTTGAGCTCGCGGAACAGCTCCTGCTTGATGGCCAGGTCCTCGACGACCGACTCGATGACGAGGTCGCAGTCGGCCAGGTCGTGCAGGCGCGAGGTGGCGGTGACCCGGGCCAGGGTGGCGTCGCGCTCCTCGGCGGTGAGCTTGCCCCGCTCGACCTGCTTGGCCAGCGACTTGTCGAGCGACGCCACCATGGCGTCGGCCGACTCCTGCTGGCGGGACCGCAGCACGACGGTGTGGCCGCTCTTGGCCGCCACCTCGGCGATGCCCGAACCCATGATCCCCGAACCCACGATGCCCACGCTCTTGATCGTCATGGCGCGCAGGTTACCGACCGGTAGCTTCTGCTGCCAAAAACTCCCTGGTCAGGGCGGATTTCGGCGAGATCGCCCTCCCGGGGTCGCGGGAGCTCACACCAGGAGGACTAGTGGTCCGGGCTCGTCCCCTCGGGACCGCTGCCGGCGGGTGGAGCAGCGACGAAGGAGGCGCCCACCTGATCGGCCAGCGCGACGGCTACCACGCGCTCCTCCAGCGAGGCGCCTTCACCCGGGGTGGGTACCAGAACGAAGCGCCCCACCTCAGCGCCTCGATGAAGGACGAGAAGCTCCACTCCCTCGGCGGGCAGCTCGATGCCACGCCGACCCATCCGGAGATGAGTGACCCGTTCCTTGGCGCGACCGACGACACCGGAACGCTCCAGTCGGTCGAGGCTCTCCCCGTAGGGCGTGGTTTCGAAACGACAGCTGCGCAGCGAGAGCAGCTCGGTCAGCTCAGTCGTGGCGGCGTCGATGACCTGAGAGGTGGACGCGCCGCCCGCCGCCAACTCGGAGAGTCGCCGGAGACGCCCTATCTCCGAGCGCCCCGACTGGGTTGCGACTCGGTTGAGCTGTGCCCGCCCCGCGATCTGACCCACGATCAGCCCGGACACCAGGAGCAGCAGAGCGGTCACGACGTCGTCGCGTGAACTGATCCTCAAGGAGTGCTGCGGCTCGGTCTGGAAGAAGTCGTACGAGAGCGCGGCCACCACCGCGCTCAGCGCACCCGCGCCCCGCCCGCCAACCGCAGCCGCGATCACGACGACGATCATCAAGGTCAAGGCGACGTTCACATTGGTGGTCAAGCTGGAGGCACTCGACAGCACCCCCGCGACCACCATCGAGCCCACCACTCCGATGAACGCACCAACGGCGGTGGGCAGGGTCCTGTCGTCCACGCTCCGCTCCTCCGGCTCCGTCGGCACCTGCGACCCTAGACCCTGGCCGACCCCATCGAACGCTGGCCCGAAGCCGCCGGGACGGGACCGCGAACGTCGCTCGAGTGCTTCCAGGGCGTAAAGAATCCGGCCGGCCGCGTAGAAGTTGCGTTAGGACGCCCGCATCCGGGGCTGGGCCTCGCTAGACCACGGGGGACGAGGACCGTCGCGAGCCCACCGTCTCGTGGGGAGGTTGTCATGTCGTCCGTCGTGAACAAGCATGCCGATTCCGGTCACTGGCCTCATCCGGCGGGAGGGTGTGACCGACCGGCCACCGCCCTGGTGGTGGTGGACGGCATCGCCGACGTGGCCCGTGGTGCCGTCGAATACGCCCTGGCGCTGCAGCCCGCCCGGTGCCTGGCCGTTCATGTGCGCCGATCCCGGCGCGAGGCGGCCTCCATCAGTCGGGCGTGGGCCGCCTTCCACCCCGCCATCCCGCTCGGTGTGATCGACCGCGGCGTCGGTTCGGTCGCTGACGCCCTGATGCCGGTCGTCGCCAATCAGCAGCCGACCACGGAGCGACCAGTGGTCATCGTCTGTCCGAACGACCTCGTCGGCGCCAGTGAGCTGGCGATCGGTGAAGGGGCGTTCGAGCTGGGGGCGGCGTTCCACCACCGGGACGACGTGCTGGTGGTCCTGGTGTCACCTCTCGACGATCCGACCTGACCCCCCCTCGACGGAGGGAGCGATGCGGGGTCGTGACACTCTGACGGCTAGCCTGGACGACGGGAGTGCCGGGAAGTCTGGTCGGCGTCGATTCGACGACGACTGGGTGACGAGATGGGCACGAAGCGGAGAGCCGACGGGACCGAGCCGATCGTGGTGGGCCGTCGTGAGCGGCTGCCGACCTCCCGGACCGAGTCGCTGCGCACGACCCTCTGGCTCGTTCCCACCATGCTGGTCGTCGTGGCCGTCGTCCTCTTCGGCCTGACGTTCGCCATCGATCGGGCCGCCGCCGACGGCTCGGTCACGTTGCCGGCGTGGATGAACCACGGAGGACCGGACGCCGCTCGTGCCATCCTGACGGCGATCGCGGCGGCGGTCATCACCGTCGTCGGTGTGGTCTTCTCGATCACCATCGTCGCCCTGACCCTGGCCTCGACCCAGTTCGGTCCCCGGATGTTGCGCAACTTCATCCGTGACCTCGGCACGCAGGTGACCCTGGGCGTCTTCGTCGCCACCTTCGTCTTCAGCGTCCTCGCCCTCGGCTCGGTATCGAGCGCGCCGGCGGCCGAGTTCGTCCCTCATGTCTCGGTGTCGGTGGCGCTCGGCCTGCTTCTCGTCGATCTCGGAGTGCTGATCTACTTCATCCACCACGTGGCCAAGTCGATTCAGATCAGCGAGGTGATCGGCGGCATCGCCAAGGATCTCGGGCGGGCCCTGCAGACCGTGGCCTACGAGTCCGCCGAGACTCGTCGCTCCCAGGAGCCGTCCGCGGTCCATGCCGTGTCCCTCGGAGAGGTCCAGAGCAGGCTGGCCGAGTCTGGCTCCGAACTGGCGGCCACGAGGAGCGGGTACCTCCAGGCCATCGACCACCGGCGCCTGGTCGAGATCGCGGCGCGGCAGGGGGCGGTGATGTCGATCGTCCATCGGCCGGGCCATTTCGTGGTGAGAGGCCGGCCACTCGCCGTCGTGTGGCCCGCGGAGGCGGCGCCCGAGGTGGCCCGGGCGCTGCAGCGGGCCCACGTGGTGGGGCCAAGTCGGACGCTGGCCCAGGACCTCCAGTTCGCCATCGACCAGCTCGTCGAGATCGCCATCCGGGCGCTGTCGCCGGCCGTCAACGACACCTTCACCGCCATCACCTGCATCGACTGGCTCGGGGACGCCAACTGCAAGCTCGTGTCGTCCGGGCTGCCCGACGGCGTCTACCGCGACCGCGCTGGCGAGATCCGGGTGATCGAACGGGTGCTGACCTACGACAGCGTCATCAACCGCAGCTTCGACAAGATCCGCCAGGCGGGACGGGGCATGCCGGCGGTCGGGATCCGGCAGTTGGAGAACCTGGCCAAGGTCGCGGAATACGCCACGACCGAAGCCCAGCGCCGCATCATCTCCCGTCAAGCGGCCATGATCATGCGCTCGGCCAATGACGCCATCGCCGAGCCCAACGACGTGGAGGCGGTGGCCGAGGCCTTCCAGTTGGTCAACCGACGGATCGGGGAGCAGTCGGAGCGGACGGCGCGCCGTGTGTCCGCCCGGGTTCGCACCCATCCGGAACCCCCCGGTCGTTGGGACCGCTAGGTGTTGTGCGCCGTCCCGGGCACAACAGCGGGGCCGCTGGTCAGCCCAGGTCGGACCGTCCGACCGTCAGCGACCGAGCTCCGCCATAGCGCTGTCCCGGAACGGGGACGGCGGTACCGATGATGAGCGGGCGGGCGAAGGCCGGCGCCTTGGGCAGCGTGGTGTGTTCAACCTCGGTGACGTCGAACCCGGCGGTCCGGATCGACGCGAGCGTGGCCCGATTGCATTCGCAGCCCACGAGGAACCGGTTCAGCCCGTTCATCCGGTCCTGCCGGCGCGACTTGGCGGTGTCGTCGGCGCGTACGTGCTCGAGGAAGAGGAGCCGGCCCCCGGGGCGAAGCACGCGATGGAGCTCCCGCAGCGCACGCGGCTGGTCGCCCACCCCGCACAGCACGAGGGTGGACACCGCGACGTCGAAGGTGTCGTCTTCGAAGGGGAGGTCCTCGGCCGGTGCCCGCAGGACCGTCGCCTGCGGTGCCAGCTCCGCGGCTCGCGTCCGGAGCCGTCGCACCATCGGCGGTTCGGGCTCGGTCAGCACCAGCGAGGCGACAGCCGCGCCGTAGTGCTCGATGTTGGCGCCGGTGCCCGCGCCGATCTCGAGCACTCGGCCCGAGGCTCGGGCCACCAGGCCCGCTCGTTGGGCACGGAGCCCGGCCCGCTCGGCCTTGGCCGTCTGGCGGTCATAGGTGATGGCGAGAATTGTGCCTCTCAGTCCCATCGGGGCCTCCCTCGTTGTGACGTTCGAGCATCGATGCTTCTGAGCACCGATGGCACGAAGGTAGGAAGCCCGCCGTCGGGGGTCATGGGGCAGTTGCCCCATCTATCGTCAGTTCTCCCTCGGCCGGGTCAGTTCTCCGGGAGCAGACCGTGCTGCATGGCGAACAGGCTGGCTGTCACCCGGCTCGTGGCGCCGGTCTTGGTGTAGATGTGCTCGATGTGGTTCCGGGCCGTCTTCGGCGAGATCACGAGCGTCGCCCCGATCTCCTTGGCTCGACATGCCGCGGGCGAGGAGCCGCAGGACGTCGATCTCGCGGGCGGTGAGACCCGCCGGCCCGTCGCGACGGCGGCCCACGCGGTGCCCGGCGGCGGCCAGGACGGCGGCGACGGCGTCCCCGTCGAGTCGTCCGGCCTTGACCTCGGCCCGCAGCTCGGTCGCGGCAGCATCGGAGGTGAGCGCCGGTCGGTAGGGGCGGGGCTCGCGCATGGACTGGTAGGCGTCGGCGGCGGCGAGCACGCGCGCCGGCACGGAGATGGCGGCCCCGGACAGGCCCCGGGGGTACCCGGACCCGTCCAGGCGCTCCCGATGCTGGATGGCGAGTGCGCCCAGCGGGCCCAGCGCGGTGGACTGCTGCAGCATCCGGCCCGTGAGGTAGGGCTGCAGACGCACCCGCTCCCATTCGCCGACGGTCAGCGGGCCGGGCTTGTCCCAGATGCTGTTCGAGACATCGAGCCGGCCGAACCCGTGGACGAGCCCGGCGTGCCGCAAGCTCGCAGACCTCGGCCTCGTCCAGCCCGAGCCGGGATCCCGCCGCGGCCGCCAGCTCCGCCACCGCCTGCGAGTGGCCGAGCGTGTAGGGAGACTTGAGATCGACGAAGTTGGCGATGGCCTGCAACGCCTCGTCGAACTGCGAGTCGGTGAGCAGGACGGTGAGCGCCGGCTCGGCATCGATCACCGCGGTCCACGTCGACAGCGAGCCCAGGTCACCCAGAAGGCCGTCGGCGTCGGATTCGACCTTGCCGGCGAGCATCGGGTCGAACTGCGTGCCGGCGCGGCGTTCGGCCAGCTCTCGGCCGCATCGACCCCTTCGACCCGATTCGCCACCTCGACGTACTCGGCCAGCAGGGCGATGCGCGCCGCGATGGGGACGTCCTCGCCGGCCAGGTTCCCGGGCCAGCCCTTGCCGTCCCACTGCTCGTAGGCGACGCTCAGCGCGTCGCAGGCCGAGTCGTCCAGCCCGAGCTCCCCGGCGAGCCTCCCGGCCAGCCGGCGTGCTGGGCGATCATCTCCGCCCCGTCGCGACGGCCGTGGAGGGCGAAGTCGACGCCGGTGCGCACCCGCTCGGCCGGGCGCTGCCCCGATCCGACGCGGCTGAGCATGCTGACGGCCTCGCGGAAGCTCTTGGGCTCGTAGTCGGTACTTCGTCGACTTCATGGCGATGTCGTCGCCGAACCATTTCGCCTGCTCGTAGGCGTCGGTGTGGCATCCCACGTTGATCAGCAGCGCGGTGTAGTAGACGCCGGCCCGGTCCTGGTCGTCGAGGCCGACCCGGTCGGCCAGGCGCGTGGCGATGAGGCACTGGCGCAGCACGTGCTCCATCGGCTGCCCGAAGCCGAGGTCGATGCCGAGTGACAGCGCGGCGACGAGCTCCGCCAGCCGAGCGATCGATCGGGCCGCCACCCATGGGCCGAGGGACGAGCGATCGCCGATGGCGGCGAACCGAGCACCGCTCGCCTCAGGTGGCTCCGGAAGATGGGGCGATTGCCCCATGACCCCCCCGGCGGCCTTCCGTACGTTGACCCCAGCAGCACGCCCAGCCGAAGAAGAGGGGGACTCGCCATGACGACGACCGAAGCAGCGTTCGATCCGGCCAAGGTGGAAGCGTTCGCCGGCCGCCTGATGCCGATCCTCCAGGGCAGCCTTCTCAGCTACATGATCGACATCGGCGACCGCACCGGGCTGTTCGCCGCCGCGGTCCAGGGCCCGGGCACGAGCCAGGAGGTCGCCGACCGGGCCGGACTGCAGGAGCGCTACGTCCGCGAGTGGCTCGGCGCCATGGTCACCAGCGGCATCATCAGCTTCGACCCCGCCACGCAGACCTACGTGCTCCCGCCCGAGCACGCCGTCCTGCTCGTCGGCGCCTCGAGCATGGCGCCGATCGCCCACGAGCCAACACGGTGCTGGCCGAGCACGTGCCCGCGCTCGCCCGGGTGTTCCGCGACGGCGGCGGCGTGCCCTACGCCGACTTCGCCCCGGAGTTCACCGACGTCATGGACGCGATGGGCCGCGGCGGGTTCGATCAGTTCCTGATCGACGCCTACCTGCCGGTGGTGCCCGGGCTCACCGAGCGGTTGGCAGCCGGCGCCCGGGTGGCCGACGTCGCCTGCGGGACCGGCCATGCCCTCGTCCTGCTGGGCCAGGCCTTTCCCGCCTCCACGTTCACCGGGTACGACCTCGACGAGAACGCCATCGACCGCGCCCGCGCCGAGGCGGCCGGCGCCGGCCTGACCAACGTCCACTTCGAGCTGGCCGACATCGCCCAGCTCGCCGTCGACACCCCGTTCGACGCCGTCTTCATGTTCGACGCCCTCCACGACCAGGTCGACCCGGCGGGCGTGCTGCAGCGAATCCATCAGATGCTCGCGCCCGACGGGGTCTTGTTCCTGCGTGAACCGCACGCGGCCGACACGCTCGAGGGCAACCTCGACAACCCCATGGCGCCGATCCAGTACTCGGTGAGCACCCTGCACTGCCTGACCGTGTCGCTGGCCCACGGCGGCGCCGGCATCGGCACCGTGTTCGGCGAGCAGCTCGCCCGATCGCTCTGACCGACGCCGGGTTCGCCGACCCGGTCATGCACCCTGCGCCCGGCCAGCCCTTCGACGTCGTCTACGTCACCAGCCCTCGCCCTTAGCCGGACCCGGCCGGCCTGGTCCGGGGCTGCCAGATGGCGCGGTGGTCGACGAGGGCCACCGCCAGGCCGTCGACGAGGTAGAGCGCCCGCAGGTCGACGAACTCATGGCCTTTCGTCTCGAACCGGTCCGTCACCACGGACCGGACCTCCAGCTGATCGCCATCGGACACCGCGGCCAGGAAGCACGCGTCGCTCGACACGTGGATCCACGGCCCGAGGCGCACCGACGTGGAGAGGGCCCAGTTGGCGAAGCGCAGGAGCCAACCGGGATGAGCGACACCGTCGACCCGGAACACCGGATCGGGCTCCGAGATCTCGTCCAGGTAGGCCGCGGCCCGAGCCGAGTGGAAGCGGGCGTACTGCGTGGCCAGCACCGTGCCCGGTGAGAGCGCCCCCCGGCTCGCCGGGGGGCGCTCACCTGGTTCGGGCGCCACGCCGACGGCGAACCCCTCGGGGTCGGCCTGGGCCAGCGCCTCGCTCCGGGGCCCGGGGCCGAGCACGGACAGCGTGGCTCGGGCCCGGGCGTCGCCGTCGGGCCCGACGACGACCGCCTCGAGCCCGTCGGGCCCCTCCACCGCGTCGACCTCGACCTGCTCACCGTCATACACCGGGGCATCGAGCCGGCCTCGCAGGCGCCCACCGGCCAGCCAGTCCGCACCCCAGCGGGCCACCCCCTCGTGGGCCAGGTAGGCCAACACGTCGACGCCGGGGACGAGGCCCGAGGCGAAGCCGTACCGGCGTGCCTCCTCCCCGTGCATCCGATTCTCGGAATCGGGGGCGGTGTTCACCGCCGTCAGGGTGCGCCCCATCAGCTTCCCTTCGGTGATCCTCACGACTCGACGGGCCCGGCCACGCTGGGCGTGGTTGGTCGGGACCGTAGCGTCATCGGGTGAGCCACGCCGGCGCCCACCGGCCGACCCTCCAGCGGCCTGTCGCCGAGGAGGGCGAGCTAGCGTTGGGCGTGATCATCGGTGCCGGGGTGCTGCTCCTCGTCCTCGTGCTGGCCGTCGTCGTTGCCGTCGTGGTGACGCGCCTCGAGTCCTGATCCTCGGTACCGGCGTCCCTGAGCACTGCCGGGGCGGCCAGCATCGACGCCAGAACAGGGAGGGTCAGCGGCGGCGCCGGCCGGGCGGGGCGACGGGCTGGCTGACAGGCGCAGGGTCCAGGCGCAGGGCCAGGTCGGGGCAGGCGGCCACCGCCCGTCGGGCATGGGCTTCGAGGTCGGGGCGGGATCGGGGTCGGGTCGATGATGGGATAGCCCCACCGGTCGAGGCGGATCCGCTCCGGGAACAACTCGGCACACAGGCCGTGACCGGTGCAGGCGATCGGGTCGACGACGATGCGCAGCGTCATCGCCAGCCTCCGATCGCCGGGGTCGGCAGCCACGGGCCGCTGGGGCTGCAGGGGCCCCGATGGTGGTGCTCGGCGATCTCTGTGGCGAACACCCGCAGGGCGCTGCGCACCAGCCGCACGACCCCGTCGGGGTGGCGGCAGGCGCCCCGACCCTCGATCTCGGGGAGCAGCCCCTCCGCCTCGGTGTGAGCGTGGGCGACCGGCCGGCCCCCCTGGGCCATGATCAGCAGCTGGTCGGCCAAGGCCGGCAGGCCGTGAACGCACGGGCCGCACTGGCCGGCGTTCTGGTCGGCCATCCATCGCGTGATGCGCGCCGTCTCCGCCACGCCGCAGCCTCCCCGGGGCAGCACGGCGAGGGCACCGCACCCGAGGGCGGCACCGAACAGGCCCAACGACGCCGATCCCAGGGTGGCCTGGCGAGCGTCGGCCCCCGAGATCCAAGAGCCGAAGTAGCCACCGACGAGGACGGCCTGCACGTCGTCCATGGTTGCGCCGGCCCCTTCGATGGCCGCGGCCAGGGATGATCCCCCGGCGACCTCGTACACCCCGGGGTGGCTCACCGCCCCGGTCACGGTGAGCAGGGTGGTGCCCGGGTCATCGGCGGTGCCGACCCGGCGGTACCACTCGGGGCCGTAGCGGGCGATGAGGGCCAGATGGGCCAGGGTCTCGGCGTTGTCGACCAGCGTCGGTCGGCCCGCCACCCCTCGCTCGAACGGGCGGGGCGGCACCCGGGTGGGCTTGGCCTCCCCGCCGTTCAGCCAGTGGATCAGCGCGGTCTCCTCGCCGGCCACGTAGCGGCTCGGCGTCCCTTCGACCCGCACGGGCACCCGCTCGAGGCGGGCGTGGCGCCGCTCCTGGACGGCGGCCAGGGTCGCCTCCACGGTCGACACCTCCGAGCGTTCGACGGCCACGACGATCTCGCGGGCGCCGACCGCCGCCGCCGCCACGGCGGCACCGTCGAGCACCAGATGAGGAGCCTGGTGCAGGAGGGCCTTGTCCTTGATGCTGACCGGCTCGCCCTCGGTGGCGTTGACCACCACCACCGTGCGGCGCCGGCGGGCCACGGCGGCCAGCTTGACGGCGGTGGGGAAGCGCGACCCGCCCCGTCCGCGCAGGCCGGCGGCATCGGCCCAGGCGATGAGCGAGCGGGTGTCGGTCGGCAGTGCGCCGAAGCGGGCCAGGTGCTCGTCCAACCCGACGGCGGCGGGCAGGTCCAGCAGACGGGGGCCGAAGGTCGCGGGGGCCGGAACTTCCAGCGGTGTCGTCATGTCAGTCGCCGCCGTCCTCGTCCGAGCGGGCCGGGGCGCCGGCGGTGGCCGTGGCCGTGCCGCTGACGGTGCCGGCGCTGTCGTCGATCTGCAACTGGACCTCCAGCGTGAAGGGGTTGCCGGCGCCGTCGCTCAGCTGGACGGTGACATCGGTGTCGCGCAGGCGGACGATGGTGCCGTGGTACTGGTCCGGGCTGGCGGAGGTACCCAGGGTCACGGCGCTCGAGCTCATGCGCACGCCGCCGCCGCCCGTGGCGGTGCCGTCGATCTCGATGTGGAGCACACCCGGCTGGGCGCCGCTGAGGGTGGTGTCGATGGTCACCCGAGTGCCACCGTCGCCGGAGCTGGTCTGGTCGATGGTGCCCGACAAGGTGGCCGTGAAGGGGGCGGTGAGCGTGGCGGCCGGGGTCGGCGTGCCACCTTGAGTTGTTCCCGGGCCGGCGCCTGGGTCCGTCGTGGTGTCACTGCCGGGGACGGTGGTGCCGGAGGCGAGCAGGTTGGTCGGGGTGCCGGCCCGCCGGGCCCAGCCGGCCTTGGTCGGCCCGGCCGCCGCCCATCCCACCAGGGCGAACACCATGACGCTCATGGCCAGGCTGGCCGCCACCCGGCGGGCCGGGTCGCGCTGCCAGCCGGTGGCCAGGCGCCACGCGATGGCGGCGACGACCGCGGCCAGGCAGGCGATGTCGAGGACCTGGACCCAACCCACGCGTCCGTCCGAGCCGGTGCCCAGGCCGTGGACGAAGGCGATGGGCCAGCAGGCGTAGGCCGACCAGTGCACCAACCGCCACGTGGACAGGCTCAGCCGTGAGCGCAGGAGGCTGGTGACGACGAGGGCGATGAGCAGGTCGACGGCGAGGGCGCCCAGGCCGAGCCACAGCGGGCGGTAGGGCGACGTGAACGGGATCACGGCCGAGATCCAGTGGATGGGGGCGAAGCTGTCGAGCACGGCGGTGACGATGTGCAGGGCCAGGAACACCAGCACCAGGAGCGAGATGTTCTTGTGGAGCCCGGCGATGACCATCCGGGGCCAACCCTCGCCGGCCCAGCGCTGGACCTGCACGATGCCGAACACCACCGAGGCGGTCAGCAGCACGAGCGAGACCAGACCGGCGCCGCGGGTGAGGTACCAGAGCGTCGTCGACGACAGCGCGGCGATCATTCGACCGATCCGAGCGGGTCGTCTGCGGGCCGGTCGTCTGCGAGCGGGTCGGCGGGCCAGCCGGCCACCACCACCACCGTGCCGTCCTCGGCCACCAGGCGCGACGGCAGGCCGCGGGCATCGAGCCACCCGGGAGCCTCCGCGCCCATGACGATGGCAGCCGTGCTGGCCAGGTTGGCGTCGACGCAGCTGCCCGCGGCCACGCTCACCGTGCGCCACGGGCTCTGCACCGGTCGACCGGTGGACGGGTCGAGGAGGTGGTGGTGGACCTCGTCGCCGCGCCGCCAGCGCCGCACGGTCGTGCTCGAGGTGGCCAGCCCCCCGGAGAAGATGGCGATGTCGACCCCGGGGGCGTCGGGGCCGGCCGCGTGGTCGTCGGTGACCCGGATGCTCCAACCGTCGGTGGGTGCTGGACCGGCCACGGCGATGTCGCCTCCCAGGCTCACGAGCACCCCCCGTCCCGATGACTCGGCCGCGGCCCGGGCCGCGTGGTCGGCGGCCAGGGCCTTGGCCGTGGCCCCGAAGTCGAGCTCGACCCCGACGGGGAGGCAGACGGTGGCCGCCTCGCGATCGAAGGCGACCGCGGTCCACGGCGGGGGGAGGCTCACCCGGAGGGCGACGGCGGAACCGTCGGGGGGGAGCGAGGCGAAGTCGCGGTCGTAGCCGAGGTGGCGCAGCTCACCACCCAGCGTCGGGTCGACGCGGCCGTCGGTCAGCACCGCCGCCCGCAGGGCGACCTCCAGCGCGTCGGCCAGGGTGGCGGAGACGGCCACCGGCTGACCGGCCCGGGCGTTGAGCCGGGAGAGCTCCGAGTCCTCGCGGAAGCGGCTGCAGGCATCGTCGATGGCGGCGATCTCCGCGTCGACCATGGCGCGCGTGCGCTCCAGGTCCGCGGAGCCGTCCACCAGCAGCATGGCGCTGGTGCCGAGGGCCCGCCACCGCGACACCGATGGCGGGCTCACGAACCGCCAGAGACCGCCGGGCCGCGCTGGCGGGACTGCACGGGGGGCTGGCTCGGTCGGGTGACCGGTGGGGTCGATCGCTTGGATCGAGCCCGACCGGGTCGTGGCGGTGGTGCCCCCCGAAGACTTGGTGGACGGCGCTGGCGAGGCGGCGCCCGGGTCGGTGGTGGCCGCGTCAGCGGAGACCTTGGCCGTGGAGGCCTGGGGGCGGGCCAGCAGCCCGGCGAAGGCGCCGACGGCCAGGATGGCGGCAGCGGCGAGCCAACCCGTCAGTCGGGAGACCCGGCGGAGGCCCTGGTCGCGGAGATCCGGTGCGCTCATGGACTCCACTATCGGGCGCCGACGGCGCGATGTCTGCGCGCGACCCCTCATCCACACCAACTTCTAACCAACCAGGAGGTGGTCAATGACCCACCCGAACCTGCCTTTCAGCCGCGCTTAGCACCCCGTTAGAGCAGCGCAGCGGGGCTCGTGGTGACAATCGCACCCATGAGCTGCTGCGCTCGTGAACCCGGAGGTCAGCGATGAAGTCGATCAAGTTGTCACGCCGCCAGGCCCTGGTGGCGGCTGGACTGGCCGGGGTGACCACCCTGTTGGCCGGCTCGGCCTTCCTGGTGGCCGGTGCCCAGAGCGGAGCCGGCACCATCGTGCGGGCCGGGGCGGCTTCGAGTGACCCTGCGGCGGTCGTGACCGAGGTGCAGTACGACGACACGTACGCCATCGTCGGCGACTCGCCGGACCGCTCGTCGGGCTCCTCGCGTCCAGCGGCCGCGCCGGCGGCCAGCACGGCCCCCTCGGTGGCCCCGACCTCGGTCTCGACCGAGCATCCCGCTGACGATCCGACGACGGAGCCCGCCGCCGACGAACCCCACGAGGACGGGCCCAAGCCGGCACCGACCACGACCGCCCCGACGCCCACCACCGCGCCGACGGTGCTGCTGTACCCGAAGGATCTGCCCCCGGGGTGGGAGATCCCGGAGGACTGGCCCGCCACCAAGCCGCTGCCCCCCATCCCCGCGGGCTGCAAGCTCGGGCACCTCGAGGACAACGGTCGCTGGAACTGCGAGGACTGATGAGCGATCAGCCGACCGACCGCCAACCCCCGAGTGGCCGGCCCGGGCCGGGTCCGGCCCGCAAGGGGGCGGCTCACGCCCGGCGTAGCCGTGCCGCCCTGGCCGGGTTGACGTCGGTGCTGTTCGTGGGTGGCGTGGCGGCCCTGGCCGAGCAGGACCCGGCCAACCGGGTCGCGCCCCCGCCGACCAGCCTGGCCGTCGACCCGGCGTCGTTGGCACCGCCCACCACGGTGGTGGTCGAACGGGTGGCCCGCACCATCTACCTCGACCGCAACGGCAACGTGGTGGCGCCCCCCGCCGGCACCGACCCGGCCGCGATCGCCTCGGCCGCGGCCGGCGCACCGGCCGGACCGGCGGCGCCGGGCTCGGCCGCCCCTGCCGTCCGGCCGCAGGGTCCCGCCGCACCGGGGGCCAGTCCCACGGCACCGGCGCCGACCCCCAAGGGAGCACTGCCTGCGCCCACCGCCAACCCGACCGCACCGGCTCCGGTGCCTCCGCCGACGACGCCCCCCGCCACCACGCCGGTGCCGCCACCCCCCACCGTGCCGCCGTGCACCGGGAGCAAGTGCCCGTGACCGGGCGCTCGACCGACCCCCGTTGGGCCCACCGGGCCTGGCGGGCCATGGGCTCCACGGCCGACGTGGTCGTCCTGGCCGAGCGGGCGGATCGCAGCGGCGAGCTGGCCGCGTGGGCCGTGGCCGAGGTCGAGCGGCTCGAGGCGAGCTGGTCACGTTTTCGGACCACGAGCGAGCTGAGCGAGCTGAACCGCCACGCCGGGTCGATGCAGGCCGTCTCGCCAACGCTGTGGACCGCCATCTCCGCCGCGGCCGAGGGGTGGCGGGACACCCACGGTCGCTTCGACCCGACGACCCTCGGATCGCTGGTGAGCCTCGGCTACGACCGCACGTTCGCCGCCCTGCCGTCCGACCTCGGCGGACCCCGCTCGCCGGCGCGGGTGGTCGGCTTCGGGTCGGTCACGCTCGACCCCGGGCATCGGGCCGTGGGCCTGCCCGCCGGGGTCGGTCTCGACCTGGGCGGGATCGGCAAAGGGTTGGCCGCCGACCTGGTGGCCGACGAGCTCGTTCTCCGGGGGGCCCGGTCGGTGGCCGTGAGCCTCGGGGGTGACGTCCGGGTGGCCGGTGAGGGCCCGCACCGCGACGGTTCCTGGCTCGTCCCGGTGCACCGATCGACCGACGGAGCGTGGCTGGGCGAGTTCCCTCTCGTCGACGAGGCCATCGTTCAGTCGACGACCCGCGTCCGCTCCTGGACCGCCGGAGGTCGGCGCCTGCACCACCTGATCGACCCCGCCACCGGGTGGCCGGCCGACACCGGCCTGGCCGGCGTGGTCGTGACCGGCCCGGGAGCGGCCCGCAGCGAGGTGTTCGCCAAGGCCGCCCTCATCGCCGGCCCGCTCGACGGTCCCGCCCTGCTCGACGAGGCCGGCCTCGACGGCTGGTTCATCGCCGATGACGGCTCGGTGCAGGGCACCGCCCGGGTGGCGGCCGACCTCGTGAGCGGTGGGGTGGCCTCGTGATCGCCGCCCTCAACCTCTCCTGGTACGTGGCCCGCTCGGCCGGGATGGTGGCCTGGTTCGCCTGTGCGGCCTCGGTGGGATGGGGGCTCACGCTGTCGTCGCGTCTGGTGCGCAAACGTGGCGCCCCCGCCTGGTTCCTGGCCAGCCACCGCTTCCTCGGCCTGCTGTCGGTGACCTTCGTGGGGGTCCACCTCGCCGGCCTGTGGTTCGACAAGTGGGTCCCGTTCGGTGCGGCCGAGCTGCTCGTGCCCTTCAAGGCCTCGTACAAGCCGCTGGCGGTGGCGTGGGGGATCGTTGCCTTCTACCTCCTGCTGGCGGTCGAGCTCACCTCGCTGTTCATGCGTCACATCCCGCGGCGCTGGTGGCACCGCATCCACCTGTCGTCGCTGCTCCTGCTCGTCCTCGCCACCGTGCACAGCTTCACGGCCGGGACCGATCGCTCGAACGCCTTGGCCCGGTGGATCGCTCTGGTCATGTCGGCTGGGCTGATCTTCGTGGCCACCTTCCGCGTGGTGGTCGACCGCCGGGCCCAGCGGGCGGATCGCTCCGCCGGCCTGGCGGCGGCCCGGGCGGCCACCCGCGCCAGGGCGTCGACACCCACGGCCGACCACGAGGAGGTCGTGGTCGCCGTTCCGGTCGGCTCGGAGCCAGGTCCCGACTGACGACAGCCGGGTCGCTAGGTTTGGGGCATGCCCGACGATCCCGCCGCCCGTTCGCCGTGGCTGCGCCAGCTGCCGCCCGTGGTCGCCGCCGAGGTCCGCCGGCGCCGGGGCGCGATCCTGGCCTCGGCTCGGGGGCGGGTGCTCGACCTCGACGACCCCGTCCATCATCACCTGGTGGACGGTCCCCTCGCCGTCCCGGTCGGCGGCCGGGCCGAGCACGGGGCCGGCGCCGAGGGTGACGACGGCACCCGGTACGACACGGTCGTGTCCACCGCCCGGCTGGTGGCGGCGCCCGACCTGTTCTGGACGCTGGCCGCACTGGTCGCTCGGCTCGACCACGGCGGCGAGCTGCACCTGGTGGAGCCGGTCGGCCGCGCCGGGGTCCTGGGGCTGCTGACCGGCTCGTTGGGGACCGCCCTGCCGGGCGTGAGCGGGCTGCACCTCGCCCGCGACGTGCCCGCCACGGTGCGGGCCGCCGGCCTGCTCGTGGTCGACTGCGAACGCTTCACGGTGCCCACCGCGTGGTGGCCGCTGCGCCATTTCGTCCAGCTCCGGGCCACGCACGTGCCGGTCTCGGTCGCGCGCCGCACCCCGAACCGGAGGTGGTGGGCGCGTGAGCGGCCCACTCGTGCTGGTCGGTGGGGGCGAGTGGAGCGAGGGCTGCAGCTTCGACCGGTCGCTGCTCGAGCGGACCGGTGCCACCGAGGTCGCCGTCGTGCCCACCGGCTCGGCCTACGAGAACCCGGCTCGCCTGGTCGACAACGCCCGGCTGTGGTTCGCCGAGCTCGGGGCGTCGGTGCTCGAGGTGCCCGTGCTGACCCGGCGCGACGCCCTGGTGGCCGAGCACGCGGCGGCCCTGCGGGCCAGCCCGCTCATCTACCTGGCGGGGACGTCGGCCATGCACCTTCGCTCGGTGCTCAAGGACACGCCCGGTCCTCGACGCCATCCTGGCCGCGTGGGCGGGCGGCGCCGTCCTCGTGGGCACGAACGCGGGAGCCGACGTGCTGTGCGACCCCATGGTGGATTCGCGCGGCGGCGCCTTCACCGTCGGGCTCGGGGTGGTGAGCGGGCTGGCGGTCATCCCCCGCCTCGAGGAATGGTCCCACGACAAGGTGCACCGCACGGTCGAGCTGGCCCCCGCGGGCGTGGCGCTGGCCGGGGTGCCCAGTCGGACCGCGTTGCTGCGTGACCCGGACGGCCAGTGGCGCGTGGAGGGGGTCGGCGAGGTCAGTGTCTACCTCGACGGCCGGCCGGCGGCCTTGACCGACCTGCCGGCCTGACCGGGCCTGATCGACCGGCCGGCTCAGCCCCCGGTGCTGGAGGCGATGGAGGCCTCGCCGATGGTCACCGACTTCACGGTCACCGCCGGCGACGGGGCCCCGCCCAGCGAGCCCGAGTCGACGTTGGTGGCGAGGATGGCCTGCAACACGTCGAGGCCCTTCGTCACGGTGCCGAACACGACGTAGGTGCCCTGGGCGTCGAGCGACGAGGCCTTGTCGTCGACGGTGAAGAAGAACTGGGCTCCCGCGCTGTTGGGCTGGTCGGTGCGGGCCATGACCAGCTGACCCGGCTTGTAGGTGTACGGCCCGCCCTCGTCGGGGATGGTGAAGCCCGGGCCCGGGTCGGCGGCGCTGTTGGTGTGAGGGGCCCCGCCCTGGATGATGCCGATGGAGGTGTCGGTGCGGAACAGCTGGGAGCCGTTGTAGTAGGAGTAGCCGGCCAGTTGCACGAAGTTGTTGACCGTGCCCGGCGTGTTGGTCGAGTCGAGGTTGACCACCACCTGCACCGGCCGAGGTGTCGAACGTGGCCGTGTACAGGTTGGCCGGGTCGATGCACTGCTGGAAGCCGTTGGTGTTGGGGAAGTCGAGCACGGGCGCGGCCGGGGGCGACTGGGGGGCGCAGGCGGCGGTGCCGTAGGCGAACGCCGGGGTGTCGGCCACCGTGGTGCCGGTCGTGGCCGTGGTCGAGGAGTCGTTCCCGCTGGTGAACAGCAGCCACCGCGATGACGGCCACCACCAGCACGGCGACCGCCCCCAGCACGTAGGGGCGTCGCTGCTGGCGGCGGGCCGCACGTTCGCGGGCAGCCTTGGCCGCCTCGATGCGGGCGTGGCCCGCGGGCCGGCGGTGTCCGGGAGCGCTCATGATCGTTCCTAGGGGGTCACGGTCGGGTTGGTGACCGCCGACTGGGTGGTGGCGGTTGCACCGGCCGGAGTGGACGCGGTCACCTCGACCACGAACCAGAGCGCCTCGTCAGGGGCGATGCCGGCGGCGGCCTGCCCGGTCGTCCCGTACGCCTGGTCGGAGGGGATGCCCAGCAGGCGCTGGCCGCCCACCTTCATGCCGGTGATGCCATCGGTCCAGCCCTTGATCACCTGGCTGAGACCGAACGTGGCCGGTTGGCCGCGCGAGTAGGACGAATCGAAGATCTTGCCGGTCGAGCAGGCGACCCCGATGTAGTTGACGGTGACCGTGTCGGTGGAGGCGATGACCGCACCGGTGCCCTCCTTCAGGTCCTTCGTCACCAGCGTGGTCGGCGGTGGCCCGACCTGCACCGGCACGTTCGGTGCTCCGGCCGGGAGCGGGTCGGCGAGGGCCACGCACGGCTGGCCGGCGACGGAGGCGAGCGTGGTGCTCGTCGTCGACGGCAGGCTGGTGTCGTTGGTGAGGGCGACGTTGGAGGACGAGCTGCTCTTGTTCGTGAACCGGCTGATGGCGAAGGCCAGGGCCACGATGACCACCACCGACACGCCGATGGTGATGAACCGCCGACGCTGGTCCGCCTTGCGCTTGGCCACCTCGGCGGCGGCGATGCGAGCCTGGCGGCCCTCCTTCTGACGTTGGCGCTTGTCGGTACCCATGGGCGGGCAACCTAGCAATCGTGGCGTGCGCGCCGGACGCGGCCCGGCCTCAGCCCGTGGTGGAGGTCGAGAGCTGGGCCGGGATCACCTGGACGCCGGTGATGGTGATGACCTTGGTCGGGGCCCCGCTGGGGGAGCCGGCCTTGTTGATGGCGGACAGCGCGTCGGTCCCGTCGAGCATGCAGCCCGACGCATGGTGGTGGTGGGGGGCAGGTCGGCGGCCTGGTCGCCCAGCGCCAGGATCAGGGTCCCGCCGATCTGGTTGGCGTTGCCGACCGGGGCGAAGGCCAACATGCCCGGCGTGATCACGATCCCGCCCTTCTGGTACTCCCCGGGCAGGGTGTAGCCGGGGCTGGGCTTGCCGTCGGTGGTGAGGTCGGTGGCCACCTGCGACGTGGCCCGGGGGATGATCGAGTCGAGCGGGAGACCGTCCCAGTAGTGGTAGCGGGCCAGCACGGCCAGGTTGTTCACCGCGTTGGGGGCCAGGTCGGTGTAGAGCGACATCTTCAAGGGCCCGACGCTGGTGTCGATGACCGCGTTGTAGGGCTTGGTGGGGTCGATGCACATCGGGGGCGGTCCGGCGAACAGCGTGGTGCGGGGCGACGACCCGTCCTCCTTGGGGCACGGGGTGGCGCCGGTGAGGGTGGCCCCACCCGGTCTGCGGGGGGAGGCTCACGGTGGGCCCGGGGGCCACCGTGGAGGCGCTGTCACCGGGCAGGGTCGACCCGGTCGTGGTGGTGGGCGTGGCGGTCTTGGTCCTGTCGGCACCGTTGGCCGCGGCGAACAGGGTGCCGGCCACGGCCAGCAGCACCACGATCACCGCGGCGATGGCGATGATGCGGCGGCGGCGATCGGCCCGCTCGGCGGAGCGGCGCGCCGCCTGGTCACGAGCGGCGCGACGCTCGCGCTCGCGTTGGCTGGTCCGATTGGCCATGGGGCTGCACGCTAGTGCCGGGCCCGAACCGGATTCGGGGCGGGGGGAGGCCGACGATAACCTCCTCGGTCGTGGCTCTCGTCGTCCAGAAGTTCGGTGGCACCTCCGTGGCCGACCCCGACCGCATGCGGGCGGTGGCCGACTCGATCGCCCGCACCGTCAGGCGAGGCAACCAGGTGGTGGTGGCGGTCAGCGCCATGGGCAAGGAGACCGACGACCTGCTGCGGCTGGCCTCCGAGGTGAGCGGCACGCGTCCCGGGCCGGGAGATGGACATGCTCATCACCGCCGGCGAGCGCAAGGCCACGGCGCTGCTGTGCATGGCGCTGCACGACATGGGCGTCGACGCCGAGTCGTTCACCGGCAGCCAGGCCGGGTTCATCACCGACGCCACCCACACCAACGCCAAGATCCTCGAGGTGCGGGCCGACCGCATCCGCGACGCCCTCGACCGGGGCCGGGTGCCGGTGGTGGGTGGCTCGCAGGGCGTCTCCACCGACCACAACGTGACCTTCCTCGGTCGGGGCGGCACGGACACGACCGCCGTCGCCCTGGCCCACGCCCTCGGGGCCGACATCTGCGAGCTCTACACCGATGTCTCCGGGGTCTTCACCAGCGATCCGCGGGTCGTGCCCAACGCCCGCAAGATGGAGCGCATCAGCTTCGACGAGCTGCTGGAGATGACGGCCAACGGCTGCCCCAAGCCCGCCATGCGCTCGGTCGAGTACGCCCGGACCCACGGGGTCGACCTCCACGTCCGCTCGGCCTTCACCTGGGAGCCGGGCACCCTCGTCACCAAGGAGAACGACGACATGGAAGACGCCATCATCTCGGCGGTGGTGCACGACACCGACGAGGCCAAGGTCACCGTGATGGGGGTGCCCGATCATCCCGGCGTCGCCGGTCGCCTGTTCCGGTCGCTGGCCGACCGCGACATCAACGTCGACCTGATCGTCCAGAACACCTCCGCCGAGGGGCACACCGACATCTCGTTCACCGTCCCCCGGGGCGACGCCGAGACCTCCGAGGAGGTGTGTGCGGCCCTGGCCGACGAGATCGGCGCCACCGAGGTCGTGACCGACACCGAGATCGCCCGGGTCAGCGTGGTGGGGGCGGGCATGAAGTCGAACCCCGGGGTGGCGGCCACCGTGTTCGAGACCCTGGCCGAGGCCGGGATCAACATCGAGATGATCTCGACGTCGGCCATCCGGGTCAGCTGCGTGGTGCGTCAGAGCCAGGTCGAAGATGCCGTCCAGGTGCTCCACGACGCCTTCGAGCTGGCCCTCGCCGCGGACTGACACCCCCCACCACCCGTCCCCGCCCCCGCACCACCCGTTCCTGTCCACCCCACCACCCGTTCCTGTCCCTCCACCGACCTGAGAGAGGTCGCTGATGGGACAGGAAGCGCCGGGGGGCGCGGGTTCTCGATACCCGGTTCCACCTGAGCGGGCCGCCCCGGTACCCTCGACGGCCATGAGGATCGGAATCGTCGGGGCGACCGGCCAGGTGGGTGGCGTCATGCGCGCCGTGCTCGCCGAGCGCCAGTTCCCCGTTGACGAGCTACGCCTGTTCGCCTCCAGCCGCTCGGCCGGCCGCCGCCTGAAGTGGGGTGAGACGGAGATCGAGGTGGAGGACGCCGTCGACCGCCGACTACCACGGCCTCGACATCGCCCTGTTCTCGGCCGGCGGGGCGACGTCTCGCGAGCTCGCCCCGAAGGTGGCCGAGACGGGCGCCATCGTGATCGACAACTCATCGGCCTGGCGCATGGACCCCGACGTCCCGCTGGTGGTGCCCGGAGGTCAACGCCCACGCCCTCGACACCATCGCCCGCAACATCGTGGCCAACCCCAACTGCACGACCATGGTGGCCATGCCGGTGCTCAAGCCGCTCGACCTCGAGGCGGGGCTGCGCACGCTGACCGTCAGCACCTACCAGGCGGTGTCCGGGGCCGGTCTGTCCGGCACGGCCGAGCTCGACGAGCAGATCCGCAAGGTGGGCGACGGGGCCATCGCCCTGGCCATGTCGGGCACCGCGGTGGACTTCCCCCCGGCCTCCAAGTTCCCCACGACCATCGCCTACAACGTCATCCCGTTCGCCGGGAACCTCGTCGACGACGGCCTGCACGAGACCGACGAGGAGCAGAAGCTCCGCAACGAGACCCGCAAGATCCTCGAGCTCCCCGAGCTCGCGGTGGCGGTCACCTGCGTGCGGGTCCCCGTGTACACCGGCCACTCGCTGTCGATCAGCGCCGGCTTCGCCAACGCCATCAGCCCGGAGCAGGCTCGACGGGCCCTCATCAAGGCGCCCGGGGTCGAGCTGGCCGATGTGCCCACCCCGCTCATGGCGGCCGGCGTGGACCCCACCTTCGTGGGCCGCATCCGCGTCGACCCCACCCAGCCCCACGGCCTCTCGCTGTTCCTGTCGGGGGACAACCTGCGCAAGGGCGCGGCGCTCAACGCCGTGCAGATCGCCGAGGCCCTGCTGGAGCGGCGCTTCCGCTGAGTCAGCGGGGCGGGTCGTCCCGATAGCGGGCGGCCGCCTCGTCCAGGCTGAGGCCGAGCTGGTTGGCCAGCGACGCCAGCCACGCCAGCACGTCGCCGAGCTCGTGGCGCTGCTCCTCCGCGGTCCCCTTGCGCACGGCCTGGGCCAGCTCGCCCATCTCCTCGCACAGCCAGGCCACGGTCGCGGGGACTCCCGCGGGCCCGGTCGGCCTCGCCGTAGAGGTCGTCCATCAGGGTCTGGAACTCGGCGATCGTCATGGCTGGGGAGGGTAGACGGGGTGGCTCGGAGCGCCTCCAGGGTGCTTGCCGACGCTTCTCGGCGGTCGTCCACCCCGCGGCGAAATGGTGGGCGCTCCGTGTTGGAGTAGCCGCTGAGCATGACGTTTTCGAGTCAGAGAGCACTCTTAGTGGCGGAGGCACCCGATTTAGCGGTATTTTTTCAGGAAACCCTCAGGTGAGGGTCGAGTACCGCCGATGCGAGGCGGGCGTGTGCAGAGGGAATCCACGCGAGGTTGGGCGATGCGGAGATGAGTGAGGCCAAGGGGGACCTGACGGCCCGAGCCGACACGAGGTCGGTCGTCTTCGTCGCGAGCCTCGGGGTGAGCGTGGTGGCGCTCCACGCCCTCGGCGCCTTCGGCCCGTTCTCCGACGCCGCGCTCGGGGTGCTCGGGATCTTCGCCCTGGCCATCGCCGTGATCGGCATCCGGAGGTGGCGCCCTCTCCCGGCGTGGCCGTGGTGGCTCCAGGCGGTGGCCCTCGGGCTCTTCCTGCTCGGCGGGCTGGCCCGGGCGACGCTCGGCACGCTCGGCGACCTGAGCCCCGATCGATCGCTGCTGCCCGACCTGCTCACCCTCCCCGGCTACGCGTTCCTCGCCGTGTCGGTGGTGGCGCTGATCCGCCTGCGCCGAGGCAGTGGCACCCGCGACCTCGACGCCACCCTCGACGCCGGCGTGGCCGGCATCGCCGCCCTCACCCTGGCCTGGGTCTACCTCATCAACCCCGCGCTCTCGCAACAGCACGTCCCGCTCAACATCCGCCTGCTGCTCGTGTGCTACCCGGCCATGTCGGTGTCGCTGGTGGCGCTCGGTGCCCGCCTGGCCTTCGGCTCCGGTGCCAAACGCCCGATGGCCCTGCGCTTCATCATGTCCACGTTCATCTTCGTGCTGGTCGGTGACGTGCTGTACATGTTCGCCGACGCCGGGCTCGCCACCATCCCCTCCCAGCTCGTCGACATCCCCTACGGCCTGGCCTACGTGGCGGTGATGGCGACGTTCCTGCACCCCTCGATGCGCGACGTCGGGCTCGCCCGTGCCCGATGCCGCGCCGGGTACCGCGGCTCGGGTCGGCTGGCCTTCCTGGCCGTCGCCCTCAGCGTGCCCGCGGTCATCACCCTCGGCCGCACGGAACGGGGCCTGGGCGACCGGCTCGTGCTGTCGGCCATCGTGATCCTGTGCACCGTGGCCGCCGCCTGGCGCATGATGCGGGCCCTGCGGGAGTCGGCCCGGGCCGAGGCCCGCCTCGCCCATCAGGCCACCCACGACGGGCTCACCGACCTGCCCAACCGCTCGCTGGTGCAGGACCACCTCACCCGGTCGCTCGGCCGCGACGGCCCGCCGGAGCGAGATCGCCCTGCTCTTCCTCGACATCGACCGCTTCAAGCTGGTCAACGACTCGCTGGGCCACGGCGTCGGCGACGACCTGCTGATGGCGGTGGGCGAGCGCCTCGTGTCCAACCAGCGGCCCGGCGACCTCGTGGGCCGCATCGGCGGCGACGAGTTCGTGATCGTCGTCGCGCGACGTGCGCGACGTCGAGCCATGCCGCTGGAGATCGCCGAGCGCACCCGGCTCTCCCTGGCCCGGACGCTTCCACGTCCGCGACGCCGAGATCCCCGTGACGGCCAGCATCGGGGTGTCGCTGCGACGCACCGGCGACCGGCCCAACGATGCCGAGGCCATGTTCCGCGACGCCGACACCGCCATGTACCGGGCCAAGGACGCCGGCGGCGACGCCGTCGCGGTGTTCGACGCCTCGATGCGCCAACGGGTGGCCCGCCGCCTCGAGCTCGAGCGCGAGCTGCGCCACGCCCTCGACCGCGGCGAGCTGCACCTGGCGTACCAGCCGGTGGTGCGGGCCCTCGACGGGCGGGTCACCGGCATGGAGGCGCTGCTGCGCTGGAGCCATCCCGAGCTGGGCGACATCGCCGCCGGTGGACTTCGTGCCCATCGCCGAGGACACCGGCGCCATCGTCGAGATCGGCGCCTGGGTGCATCGACCGGGCCTGCGCCGACCTGGCCGCGCTGCGGGCCGAGGTGCCGTTCGCCGACGAGCTGAGCGTGGCCGTGAACCTGTCGGTCCGCCAGTTCCGCGACGCCGTCGCTGCTCGATCACGTGGCCCGGTCCCTGCTGGCGCCACGGCCTGCCCGCGTCGGCGCTGAAGCTGGAGCTGACCGAGTCGATGGTGATGGAGAACCTGCCCGCTCATCGCCACGCTGCTGGTCGTCGTTGCGCTCGTGCGGCGTGCGCATCTCGATCGACGACTTCGGCACGGGCTACTCGTCGCTGGCGTCGCTCGACCGGCTGCCCGTGGACGAGGTCAAGATCGACCAGTCCTTCGTCGCCGGCCTGAGCGAGGACGACGCCAACACCAGCCTGGTGGCCGCGGTGGTGGCCATCGCCGACTCGCTCCAGCATCGCCACCGTGGCCGAGGGGGTCGAGGAACTGGAGCAGGCCCGACGCCTGCGAGAGCTCGGGTGCCAGTCGGGCGCAGGGCTACCTGCTACTCCCGCCCGGTGCCGCTGACGGAGCTCCCGGCCGTGCTGCGAGCGGCTCGGCCTGGCCGCGGCCCCCAAGCTGCGGGTCGTGCCCACCACCGCCTGACGACGGCGCCGGCGGCAGCCGGATCGGCTAGGCAGCCGGCCACCGGTCTCGCTCGGCCGCACCGGGATCGGCGCTCGCCACTCCGGGGACGACACCATCGACTCGAGGCCCTTGCCCTCGAACAGGATGGCGTGGGTGGCCGGGTCGAGGAAGGAGAGGCGGGCCCGGTAGTCGATCACGTCGCAGAACACCGGCAGGCTGGCCGGCGAGTCGAGGTAGCGCAGCGGCTCGGTGCCCTCGATCGGCGGCGAAGGGCCGGTGCCAGGCCGAGTTGACGAGGTCGAGCACGACGACGTCCATGACGGCCACCGCCCAGCGCCACGCCCGCGTTCGGCGCCCAGCATGTTGATGGCCTGGTACAGCGCCATGCTGATCAGCCCGGCGCTGGCCGCGCTGCGGTACTCGGCGGCGACGGCCAGCGTGGCGACGTCCCACAGCGGTGGTCGGGTCGAGGGGGCGGCCGGTGGGACCGACGAGATCGTCGACGGCGAGATCCCCCACAGACGCTCGAAGTCGTGGAGGCTCTTGAGCCCGACGAGCGACGGCTCGATGACTCGGATCATGCCGGCGGGCACCCGCCGGGCGTGGTCGATGCACGCAGAGGAAGAAGCTGGCGGCCTCGTAGGGGCCGTACTCGTCGTCGAGCATCTCGCGGGTGTTGCCGAAGAACTCGAGGAACACGTCCGCCTCGACCCGGCGGGCCAGGTCGGCGCCCGGCTCGTCGGCGCGGAACACGTACACCCCGAACGGGGTCGGGGCGCGATCGCCGGCGGTGATCACCGCGTCGGCCAGGCGCCTCGAGTTCCACTGGGCAGAAAGTATGGCGCGCCGTGACGGTCGCCGTCGGTCTTTGTCCGGCGACCCTCAGTCGCTAGCCCGCCCTCCATGTTCGTCGGGGGTCATCCGAGGGCCATCCTGGTGCTGCCGGGACCGCCGGCCCGCGGGGGATGCGCCCGCTCCGGTCGCGGTGTCTACGGTGGTGGGGCCGACCAGACCAGGGGGAACCATGAGCGAGCTGCGCGTCGAGATCGAACCGGAGAAGGTGGGCTTCGACGCCGATCGGCTGGCCCGCATCGACCGTCATTTCGCCGCCTACGTGGACGACGGGCGGCTGCCCGGTTGGCAGGTGGTGCTCACCCGCGCCGGCCAGGTGGCCCACGTCAGCGAGTACGGGTCCCGCGACGTCGAGGCCGGGCTGCCGGTCGAGCGCGACACGCTGTTCCGCATCTACTCGATGACCAAGCCCATCACCTCGGTGGCGGCGATGATGCTCTACGAGGAGGGCGGCTTCGAGCTCAAGGACCCGGTGAGCCGGTTCATCCCGGCCTTCGAGGACCAACGGGTCTACGTGAGCGGGCCGGCGGCCAACCCGGTGACCCGGCCGGCGCTCGAGCCCGTGCGGGTGTGGCACCTGCTGACCCACACCGCCGGGCTCACCTACGGCTTCCACTACGCCAGCCCGGTCGACGCCATGTACCGCCACGCCGGGTTCGAGTGGGGGTCACCGCGCGACGCCGACCTGGAGGCGGTGTGCGACATCTACGCCGGCGTTCCCGCTGCTGTTCGAGCCGGGGACCGAGTGGAACTACTCGGTGGCCACCGACGTGGTCGGTCGGCTGGTGGAGGTGGTCTCGGGCCAACCGCTCGACGTGTTCCTGCGCCAGCGGATCTTCGAACCACTGGGGATGGACGACACCGGCGTTCCACGCGCCCGAGGCCGACCATGACCGCCTGGCCGCGCTCTACGTCCCCGGCCCGGGGGGCCAGGCCACCCGGATGGACGCCATGGGCAACGCGGCCAAGCGCGAGCCGGCCATGTTCTCCGGCGGCGGTGGTCTGGTGTCGACGGCAGCCGACTATCACCGCTTCACCCAGATGCTGCTGCGGGGGGGCGAGCTCGACGGCACCCGGCTCCTCGGGCGGGCCACCGTGGACTACATGACCTCGAACCATCTCCCCGGTGGGGTGGAGCTCGAGTCGATCGCCCGGCCCACGTTCGCAGAGACGGCGTTCAGCGGCATGGGCTTCGGTCTCGGCTTCTCGGTGGTGGAGAGCCCGGCGGAGAACAAGGTGCTGTCCAGCGTGGGGGAGTACGCCTGGGGTGGCGCGGCCAGCACCGCGTTCTGGGTCGACCCGGTCGAGGAGATCACCGCGCTGTTCTTCACCCAGCTCCTGCCGTCGAGCACGTACAACATCCGCCCGCAGCTCAAGCAGCTCGTCTACCAGAGCCTCATTGACTGACCCTCCGGTCGGCGAGCCTCCCTGCGGGCGCTTCGCCATCCGGGTGTCACCGGTGGAGCGGCTCCGCCTGGCGGCTCCGCCACGTGTCGAAGGACCGGTGACCCTCGGTCAGAGGACGCGGTGGGTGTTGGTGCTCGTCGGCGTAGGCGCCGTCCATGGCGCCGGGGCGCACGACCTCGATGACGGCGAGCTCGACGCCGGCGCCGTCGGTGGCCACGGAGGCGTCGCCTTCCGGTGTGCCCATCGGTCCGGTCACCGTCCAACCGGCGGCCACGAGGGACTCGGTGGCGGCGGCCAGGTCGGTCACGGCGAAGATGGGCAGCACCGAGCCCGTCGGTCGATGGTCGGCCAGCAGCACGAGGGGCCCGTCGCCCACCTCGAGGCCGGCCACGTCGGCTCCGAAGTGCTGGAAGCGCCAACGCAGGCGGGCGCCCAACCCGCGCACCCACTGGGCCACGGCCGCCTCGGTGTCGTCGACGCCCACGTAGAGGAAGCGGAGATCGGTGCCGTCCATGAGTCGGGCTCAGGCTACTGCCGCACCCCACGCGCAGAACCCCCAGGCGCGAGACCTGGGGGTTCGGGGTGGTCGGGCTGGCGGGATTCGAACCCACGACCTCTTCGTCCCGAACGAAGCGCGCTACCAAGCTGCGCTACAGCCCGTAAGAGGGTCGAGCGTACCCGACGCACCCGGACCGGCTCCAAAGCGTTGCCCACCCCGGACCCACCCCGCCGACTTTGCGTTGCACAGCGGCCCGATCGGCGTCTGTGGCACGCAAGGTGGATGGGTGGGCGGGGCCGGCACCCCGCCGTGGTCAGGCCTCGATGACCGCGCCCTCGGCCAGGTCCGTGTCGGCGTCGACGCCTTCGAAGTAGGAGGCGCCCTCGAGCAGGGTGGTGGCGGCCTTGCGCAGCCGGAACGAGTCGAGCGGCTTGATCAGCCAGCCGTCGGCGTCGGCCCGCCGGGCCAGGAACGTGTCGGCGGCGCGATCCAACAAGATGAGCACGGCGGTGATGGGGATGCGGCCCATGCCCTCCTCGTGGCGGATGGACATGCAGGCGGCCATGCCGCCCATGTTGCCGATCTGCAGGTCGAGGATCACCAGCTCGGGGTCGACCTCGTCGATGGCGGGGAGGACGTCCACGCCGGCCCGGACCCGGTACACGGTCAGCTCGGTCCCGCCCAGGGCGGCTTCGACCTCGTCGTGGATCCAGTCGGCGTCGGTGGCGAGCAGGATGTTGGGCATCGGCCGAACGCTACCGCGGTGCCCCCTCCGTGCCCAAGATCCCACCCCCGGTGAAGGGCCCGAGGGCCCGCGATCCCCGCCACGGCAAGGCCGGCGCCGGATTCGGTCGGCGGGGGGTCAGGAATGGGGTAAGGATGGCGCGATCGGCGGAACCACCCACCGCCGCCTTCGCTACCATGCGCCCGCAGCACCCGAACCTGGAGGTCTCGTGCTCGAGATCCACGTCGAGGAAACCGAGAGCTACACGCTGTGCCGCCCGGTCGGTGAGCTGGATGCGTACACCGTGGGCCAGTTCCGCGAGACCCTGGTGGACCTGGCCACGAAGCCCCGGCTCCTCATCGACCTCTCCGAGGTCCCCTTCATGGATTCCGCCGGGCCTGGGCGCGCTCATCGGTGGGATCCGCCGGGCCCGCGAGGCCGAAGGGGATGTGTCGGTGGCCTGCAGCCGCCCCACCCTCACCCGCCTCCTCCACACGACGGGCTTCGACCGCATCGTGCCCGTGACCGAGACGCTCGACGCGGCCGCCGACGCGCTGCTCAACCCGCCCGAGCTCGAGCTGGACTGAGCCACCGCCGCGTCCCCTCCTCTTTTCACCCCTGATTTCTTGCGCTCAGCGGAACAAATCGGCGCCGAAACTGGGGGGGCCGGGGGCCGAGGCGGTGGGCCGGGGACGTCAGCGCGGGAACAGGTGGGTGGCGATGAGGCCGAGGCCGTCGAGATCGTGCACGTCGCTGTCCAGGAACGGCACCCGCAGCACCGGGGCCGGGGCGACCCGCTCGGCCAGGCCGGCCAGATGCTCCTCCTCGTTGGCGGCCACCTGCTGGAAGTCGGCCAGGTTGCGGTAGAGCCCGCCCAGCGCGGTGTCGGCGAAGCGGTTGGCCCGCTCGCGGGTGGCGCCGGCGTCGCCCTTGGCGAAGCGCGGGTGCATGCGGTTCACGATGAGGGCCCGCACGGGGATGTCGGCCTCGGTCAGCCGGGCCGCGAAGTAGGTCGCCTCCTCCACCACGTCACGCCGGGGCGCCGACACGAGCACGAAGGCGGTGACGTCGTCGGAGAGCAGCTCGAGCGTTGACGCCGCCCGGTCGCGGAAGCCCTGCTCCATGCCGTCGAAGGCGGAGAAGAAGGCGATGGCGTCGGACACCACGTCCCCGCCGACCACCTTCGAGATGGTGCGCAGGAAGGCCTGGGCGGCCACGTTCACCGCCCGCACCAGGCCCCGGGTGGGCGTCATGAGCACCCGGTACAGCCGGTGGTCGAGGAAGTGGGTGAGGCGCCTCGGTGCCTCGAGGAAGTCGAGGGCGTTGCGGGTCGGTGGGGTGTCCACCACCACCAGATCGAAGCTCGGTGCGATGGTGGAGCTCGTACAGCTTCTCCATGGCCATGTACTCCTGCGTGCCCGACAGCGCGCCCGAGATGTTGCGGTAGAAGCGGTTCTCGAGGATCCCCTCGGCCTGCTCGTCGGACTCGGCGTTGTTCACCACCAGCTCGTCGAAGGTCGTCTTGGTGTCGAGCATGAGCGCCCACAACTCGCCCTTCCACGGCCCGTCGATGCGGGTGGGCGAGTTGGACAGGGTCTCCAGGCCGAGCGCGTCGGCCAGACGCTTGGCCGGGTCGATGGTCACCACGCAGGCCTTGCGCCCCATGCGGGCGCCCTCGAGCGCGATCACCGCCGCCGTGGTGGTCTTGCCCACCCCACCCGAGCCGGTGCACACGATGACCTCCTGCTCGCGCACGAGACGCTGCAGCTCGGTGCGCGACGCCCCGGCTCCGAGCGGCTTGCCCGCTCGCGCCGGGCCGGCGGCGGGCTCGGCGCGGGGGGCCTTCTTGGGGCTCACGGGCCCTCGCCGGAGGCGGTGGAGAGGCCCTCGATGCCGGCCAGCAGCACCTGGGCCAGCACGTCGAGCTCGGGCGGGCCCAGGTCGGCGTCGAAGAGGAAGGGGAGCGACAGCTGCGGCAGCGGCAGCATCTCGCCCAGGCGGCCGACCTGCTCGGACTGCAGCGCCATGCGGTGGGATCGGAACGCGGCCGCATGGGCCAGGGCCTCGGCCTCACCGGTGCGCAGGGCGGCGCCGGCCACCGCGGCGGCGGCCACCGGGTCCTGGTCGAGGCCGTCGATCTCGGGGTAGAGCCCGTTGACCACCACCGGCCCCAGGCTCACCCCGACCTCGTCCTCCAGGCTGTAGGCGGTCTGGACCAGCTCGTTGACCGGGGTCTCCTCCGGCAGCGTCACCAGCACCACCTGGCAGCGGGCCGGGTCGGTGAGCAGTTCGAGCACGTCACGGGCCTGGGCGTTGATGGGCCCCACCCGAACGGCGTCGATCAGTCCCCGGGCCGAGCGCAGGAAGCTGATGGCGTGCCCGGCGGCGGGGGCATCGAGCACGATGAGATCGGCGGCCCCCAGCTGCTCGAGCTGCTTGACCTTGCCCAGGATGAGGATGTCCTTGATGCCGGGGGCGGCGGTGGCCACCATGTCGACGGCGCCGCTGCTGGCCAACCGGCGCGACACCCGGCTCATGCCGTGGTCCTCGAGGTACTCGATGAGGGCGTCGTCGGGGGTCAGCGTGCGGGCCGTCACGTCCGCGGCGCCGTCGGCACCGCCACCGCGGGCCAGGGTGACCTCCGTCGTAGTCGAACGGCGGCTGGCCGAAGAGGGTGGCCAGGCCGCTCTTGCCCTCGACCTCGACGATCAGGGTGGACAGCCCCCGCAGGGCTGCCGCCCGGGCCAGGGCGGCGCTGACCGTGGTTTTGCCCACGCCGCCCTTCCCGGCCACGATGACCACGCGCGACGTTGCGAAGAACTGCGCAGGATCCACCTATTCGCTGGCCTTTTCCCTTCGGAGGAACGTGAGCCGCACACTACCCAGCCGCCGCCGACGGCCTGTCATCGCCGCGGCCCTGCTCGTGATCGGCCTGGCCACCCTGGCCGGCTCGGTGCTGGCCGCCCCGGCCGGGGCCCAGGCCACGCCGGCGACGACGGCCGCCGGCGATTCGGGCGGCGTGACGGCCGACACCGGCTCGGCCGGGTTCGTGGCGGTGCTGAAGGTGAGCGGGCTGCTCGACCCGGTGATGGTCGACACCATCTCCCACACGGTGACCGACGCCCAGACCCAGGGAGCGAGGTCCCTGGTGCTGCAGACCAACACGACCGGGGTGGTCGTGTCCGACGCCGTCTTCGCCGACCTGCTCAATCAGATCGCTTCGTCGTCGGTGCCGGTGGACGTGTGGGTCGGGCCGAGCGGTTCGGCCCTCACGGGACCGGCCGCCCAACTGGTGGGCGTGGCCCGCGACGTGGGCATGGCCCCGGGCACCCGGCTGGGCGACTCCGGACCGCGGCGCGACGGGGTGAACTACCTCAATCCGCAACGGATCGCGCTGCTGGCCGACCGGACCGTCAGCTCCGGGGAGGCCAAGGACGGGGGCATCACCACCGCCGACGCCCCCACGATCGGCGACTTCCTCATCAGCCTGCCGGGGTTCGAGACCCGGGAGGACACGGTGAACGGGGAGACCCGCCGCCTGCCCGTCACCCAGGTGCAGTTCAACCAGCTCTCCCTCATCTCCCAGCTGTTCCACACGGTGGCCAGCCCCGCCGTGGCCTACCTGTTGTTCACCATCGGGCTCGCGCTGCTCATCTTCGAGCTGTTCACCGCCGGGGTGGGGGTCGCCGGAGTGGTCGGCGCCGGCGCCTTCATCCTGTCGTGCTACGGGCTGGCCGTGCTGCCCACCAACTGGTGGGGCATCGCCGCCATCGTGTTGGCCATGGTGGCCTTCGCCATCGACGTGCAGACCGGTGTCCCCCGCTTCTGGACCGGCGCCGGCATGGTGCTCTACGTGATCGGGTCCCTCACGCTCTACCACGGGGTGTCGATCTCGTGGATCACCCTGGCCGTCGGCGTCATCGGGGTGGCCCTGACCTTCTTCACCGCCATGCCGGCCATGGTCCGTACCCGCTTCTCGACCCCGACCATCGGGCGCGAGTGGATGATCGGGGAGATGGGCCGGGCGGTCACCGCCATCAACCCGGACGGGACGGTGCAGGTGCGCGAGGGGCTGTGGCGGGCCTACACCAACCGGGCCACACCCATCGACGAGCTCGACCGGGTGCGGGTGATCGGCATCGAGGGGCTCGTGCTCGAGGTCGAGCCCGAGGAGGGGGCCGCCCGCGACTACCGCGAGCGGGGTCCCAAGAAGGTCCCCGCCGACGAATCCGAGGCCTCAGGACCGGACGATTCACCGCTCTGACCTGCGATTGCTCGCGAAATCCCGCAGATTGCTAACAAAAGTTCAACCCTTGTGGCAGGGAAATGGCCGGTTGTAGGGTCGCCTCGAAAGGGGGAACACGTTGAGTGCTCAGCGGAGTGACGATTCCTGGCAGGTGAAAGCGGCTTGCCGTGGTCCACAGGCCGCGGTGTTCTTCCCGCCTCCCGTCTTCGAGCGGAAAGACGAGAAGATCGACCGTGAGTCACGGGCCAAAGAGATCTGCCAGTCCTGCGCGGTGCGCAAGGACTGCCTCGACTATGCCCTCAGCATCCGGGAGCCGCATGGCATCTGGGGTGGCCTGAACGAGGTGGAGCGGAAGCACCTCATGGCTCAGCGAGCGGGATAACGATCGCGTAGCCGAGCCCATACCGGGGGGGTGGGCACGGCGCGAGTGCCACGACGCGCGCTCTACGGGGCGCGCGTCGGCGCGTCCGGCCCTCAACGGGTGAGTCGAGGGCCGGCGATGCGCAGATCGCCTCGGCGTCGGGTCCGGCCCGAGTCGTCGAGCACCGCCAGCAGGGGGATGGCGTACTTGCGCGACGTGCCCAGCTCCTCGCGGATCTGGCCGACGGTGACCCCCTCGGGATGGGTCGCCAGCAGCGTGGCGATGCGCTCGGCCGCCTGGTCCACCGCGGCCGGGGCGAAGTGGATGCCGCCCTGCTGGACGACCAGGCCCCGGCGGACCAGCTCGCTCAGCTCGGCGGGGTCGACCCCGGTGGGCGGCGGGGGAGTGAACGGCGCCGCCTCGAGGCGGGCCACGAAGGGGTGAGCGGCCAACGGGTCGGCCGCGGCCCCGAGGGTGGCGCGGCCCCGGCCCACCCGGACCCCGGCCAGCCCGTCGAGCACGGCGCGTTCACGGGCGTCGAGGCCCGACACGTCGAGGCCCAACGTCGTCGCCGCCTCGATCAGCTCCATCAGGCGCGCCTGCTCGGCGGCCAGCACGTCGGGGTCGACCACCCAACGGCCCACGGTGGCCGGCCGCCGGGCGCCCGTCAGCCGGAAGAGCTCGTCGACCTCCACCCAGCCGCGCTCGGCCACGACGCGCTCGACCGAGCGGTCAGGCCGGGCCCGCGAGGCCCGCACCACCGGGTCGACGTCGAGGATCTCGCCACCGCCGATGGTCTCGTCGCCGCCCGCTGTCGCGCAGCACGTAGCGGTCCCCCGGTTGCAGAGGAAGGCCCACCGGCAGGTGGAGGCGGACCAGCCCCCGTTCGCCGGGCGAGACCGACACGGTCGCCGAGCACCCGCACCCGGGTCGGGTGCTCGCCCGAGCCGATGTAGACGACATGGGCGCCGCGGCGCGACACCGGATGATCCAGCCCGGCGAGCACCTCGAGCGAGGCGTCGACCGTGCGGCTCTCGGGCCACGCCCCGGGTCGCACCACGGCGTCGCCCCGGGCCACCCGCTCGTGGGCGACCCCCGACAGGTTGACCGCCACCCGCTCGCCCGGTGCGGCCACGGTCTGCGTGGTGCCGTGGGTCTGCAGCGAGCGGATGCGGGCGGGTATCCCGGCGGGAGCGATGACCACGTCGTCGTCGACGACGAGCGGCCCGCCCGCCAGGGTCCCGGTCACCACGGTGCCGGCGCCCTTGATGGCGAACGAGCGGTCGACCCACAGGCGGGGGCGGCCATCGTCGCCGGCCGCGGCGGGGACGTCGTCGGCCACCAGTCGGTCGAGCGCCAGTCGCAGCTCGGCCCAGGCCGGTGCCGTCCCGGCCGTCGACCTCGACCAGCTCGGCGGACCCCAGCGGGCTGCCGTGCAACCGCTCGGTCACCTCCCGATGGGCCCGGCGGCGCCGGTCGTCGTCGACCAGGCCCACCTTGGTCAGGGCCACCACCCCGCGGTCCACCCCCAGCAGGTCGAGGATGCGCAGGTGCTCCTCGCTCTGGGGCTTCCACCCCTCGGTGGCGGCCACCACGAACAGGCAGGCCCGCACCGCCCCCACGCCGGCGAGCATGTTCTTCAGGAAGCGGACATGGCCGGGGACGTCCACGAACGACAACGAACGCCCGCTGGGCAGCGTCATGGCGGCGAAGCCCGAGATCGATGGTGAGGCCCCGCTGCTTCTCCTCCGTCAGACGGTCGGGATCGACCCCGGTGAGCGCCCGCACCAGCGTCGACTTCCCGTGGTCGACGTGCCCCGCCGTCGCGACGACGTCACTCTCTGGCACCGCCTCCGGCGGTGCCGGCTTCGCCGATCCGGGTGTCGTCGGCGGTGCTGCTCCGGCTGGCGCCTGCGCAGCGGTGCACGGAGGACGAGAAGTGCGCGATGCAGGTGGTCGTCGTCGGTGGGGTCGACGGTGCGGAGGTCGAGGAGGGTGCGGCCGTCGTGCACGCGGGCGATGACGGGGGGTCGGCCCGGCGCAGCGCGGCGGTGTGGTCGCCCGCCAGGCTCAGGCCCATCGACGGGATCTCGACGCCGGGCAGGGTGCCGCCGCCGGGCACCGACGTGAGCGGGTCGACGGAGAGCCCGGTGTTGGCCGCCAGCGACGCGATGCGCTCGGCCCGGTAGCGGAGCTCGTCGAGTGGCGTGGTGGCCATCCGCCAGAAGGCGATGGCCTCGCCGTCGCGGCGCAGGTAGGCCAGCGCCGTGTCCTGCACGGCGGCGAGCACCAGGCTGCCGGGCCGCAGGGCGCGGGCCAGCGGGTGGCGGCCGCAGGCGTCGACCAGGTCCCGCCGCCCGGCGATGATCCCGGCCTGGGGGCCGCCGAAGAGCTTGTCGCCGGAGAAGACGACCAGGTCGGCGCCGGCCTCCAGGGTCTGGCGGGCGGCCGGCTCGTCCCCCAGCCAGTCCGGTCGGGAGGTCAGCCACGGGCAGGCGGCGTCGAGCAGGCCCGAGCCGATGTCGGCCACGACCGGCACGCCGAGCCCGACCAGCTCGGCGACGTCGGCCTGCTCGGTGAAGCCGGTGATGCGGTAGTTCGACTGGTGCACCTTCATGACCAGGGCCACGTCGGCGCCCGGGTCGGCCACGGCCCGGGCGAAGTCGGCCGGCCGGGTGCGGTTGGTGGTCCCCACCTCGACCAGGTGGGCGCCCGACTCGGCCATCACGTCGGGCACCCGGAAGCCCCCGCCGATCTCGACGAGCTCGCCCCGCGACACGGCGACGCCGCGGCCCCGGGCCAGCGCGGCCAGCACCAGCAGCACCGCGGCGGCACCGTTGTTGACCACCATCGCCGCCTCGGCCCCGCAGGCCCGGGCCACCAGCGTGCCCGCGTGGTCCTGGCGCGAGCCCCTCGTCCCGGTGGCGAGGTCGAGCTCCAGGTTGCGATAGACGGCGGGGTGGTCGGCGGCGACGGGGGCCCGACCGAGGTTGGTGTGCAACAGCACGCCGGTGGCGTTGACCACCGGCTGCAGCAGCGAGCGGGCGAGCTGCTCGGCCTCGGCTGGCGGGCGCTGTCGGGGTCGCCGGCGGCGATGGCCAGGCGGGCCGCGTCGACCAGCAGCGGGTGGGGCAGGCCGGTGTCGGCCAGCGAGCGGGCGAGGCGATCCACCGACGGAGGGCGCACGGCGTCACACTACGGCGCCCCGACCGCTCCCGTTCCGGCGTCGATCGTGTCGGCCCCGGCGATGCTGAGCGACGCCGGAACGGGGGGTGGCTTCGTCGCTCGGACGGCTCGAAGGCATCGCCGGTAGGCTGGTGTCGTGGCTGTGGCGTTGATGGTGCTGATCGTGTGGTCGATCATCGAGTTGTGGGTGATGGTCCAGGTCGCCGGCGCCATCGGGGTGCTCCCCACCGTGCTGGCCGTCGTGGCCATGAGCATCGCCGGCCTGTGGCTCATGAAGGTCGAAGGCCTCGGCGTGCTGCGCCGGGTGAGCGACCAGCTCGACCGGGGTGAGGCTGCCCACCGACGAGGTCGTCAACGGCGCCCTCATCGTGGTCGGCGGCCTGCTCATGTTCGTTCCCGGCTTCGTGACCGGGCGCCCTCGGCCTGCTGTTGCTGCTCCCTCCGGTGCGGGCCGTGGTGCGGCCCATCGTGGTGAGCCGGGCCCAGCGCCGCATCGACGCCGGCCGGTCGCACTTCACCGTGTTCCGCGGCGGGTTCGGCGGCTACCCGTCGGACGGTCGCGGGCCCGATGTACGACGTCGACTCGCACGCTCGAGCCGTCGGGGCCCGACGCGGCGGCCCGGTCCGCCCCCTGAGCTGGGTTCATGACCGACGTCCCCGTGCGCGACGCCGCCACGGTGATGCTGGTGCGTGACACCCCCGGCGGGGGGACCACGGCGGACGGGGAGAGCCGGCTCGAGGTGTTCATGTTGCGGCGCAACCTCAACTCCGACTTCGTCGGCGGGGCCTACGTGTTCCCCGGCGGCGGGGTCGACGACCACGACCGTCACGTGAACCTCGAGCCGATCTGCCGGGGCCGCACCGACGCCGAGGCGTCGGCGCAGCTGGGCATCGACAGCGGTGGCCTGGCCTTCTGGGTGGCGGCCATCCGCGAGTCGTTCGAGGAGGCCGGGGTGCTGCTGGCCTACGGGCCCGACGGCGAGATCATGCGCCTCGACGAGCCGGCCACCGCCGCCCGCTTCGTCACGCATCGCCACGCGGTCGACCGCGGCGAGCGCCGCCTGGTCGACGTGTGCGCCGACGAGGGCCTGCAGCTGGCCGTCGACTCGATGTACTACTTCTCCCACTGGATCACGCCCGAGGGCGCGCCCCGGCGCTACGACACCCGGTTCTTCGTGGCCCGGGCCCCGGCGGCCCAGGTGCCGGTCCACGACGACCACGAGGTCATCGCCAACCTGTGGATCCGTCCCGCCGACGCCCTGGCCCGCCATCGGGCCGGAGAGTTCGAGATGATCTTCCCCACCGTCCGCACCCTGCTGGCGCTGGAGCGCTTCGCCGCGCGCCGACGACCTGCTCGCGGCGGCCGCGGCCATCGGTGAGGTGCCGACCATCCTCCCCCGCATCGTCGAGGACGCAGGGCGGTCTGCGCATCGTGCTGCCCGGCGACGAGGGCTACGACGAGCTGGTGTCGGCCAACCTGTCCGGCGGTATCCCGCTCACCGCCCTGGGCGGCCCGTCGTCGGCCGCGCCCGCCGATCTGGCCGGCTCGGCCCCGACCCCGGGAGGTGGAGCGCATGCCCCGGCGCCGACCTCCTGAGATCCTCGATCCCGACGAGGAGCCACCGCCGCCGCCGCCGCTGGTACCGGGCGTGGCGCGGGCGCTGAGCCCGCTGGTGCGCCGCATCGTCGCCCCCAACCCGGGGCTGATGACCGGCCCGGGCACCAACACCTACCTGGTCGGCATCGACGAGATCGCCGTCATCGACCCCGGTCCCGACGACCCCGAGCACCTCGACGCCATCGCCGGGTGCGGCGGCGATCGCATCCGCTGGATCGTGTGCACCCACACCCACCCCGACCACTCGCCCGGTGCCGCCGGGCTCAAGGCGCGCACCGGCGCCGAGGTGATGGCCTGGGACAATCGCGGACGGCCTCGAGGTCGACCGCAAGATCAAGGGCGGCTTCCGCATCGAGGCCACCGAGTTCCGCCTGCTGGCCGTCCACACGCCGGGCCATGCGTCGAACCACCTGTGCTATCTGCTCGAAGAGGAGCACATGCTCTTCTCCGGCGACCACATCATGCAGGGCTCCACCGTCGTGATCACCCCGCCCGACGGCAACATGGCCCAGTACCTGGACTCGCTGGCCGCGGTGCGGGCCATCCGCCTCCGCTCGATCGCGCCGGGCCACGGCCACCTCATCGAGGACCCGAAGGCCGTGATCGACGACTACATCGAGCACCGCCTGGCCCGCGAGCAGCAGATCCTCGACCTGCTCGTCGAGCGGGGCACGAGCAAGATCGACGACCTCGTCGAGGTCATCTACGTCGACGTGAACCCCGAGCTGCACCCGGTGGCCAAGCGCACCGTGCACGCCCACCTGATCAAGCTGGCCAAGGAGGGCAAGGTCAAGGGCCGTTCGGTCGACGGCAAGTGGTCGGCGGTCTGACGCCCGCGATAGCGTCGCCTCCACCTAGTCGGGCCGATCGGTCCGCACGCTGACGGATCCAGGGGGAAGCGGCACATGGCCGAGTTCAAGCTGTTCATCAACGGTGAGTTCTGCGACGCGGAGTCGGGCGAGACGTTCGAGACGTTCAACCCGGGCACCGGCGAGAAGATCACCGACGTGCCCAAGGGCGGCAAGGAAGACGCGCGTCAAGGCCATCGCCGCCGCCCGCAAGGCCTTCGACGAGGGGCCGTGGCCGAAGCTGAGCGGCGCCGAGCGCGGCGCCAAGCTCCGCCAGATCGCCGCGGCCATCGAGGCCAACGCCGCCGAGCTGGCCGAGCTCGAGGCCCGCGACGGCGGCGGCACCATCCGCAAGGCCATGCTCGCCGACATCCCCGGCGCCCAGGGCGCGTTCGAGTGGTTCGCCCAGTGCGCCGAGACCGAGCCCGACCGGGTCGATCTCGAGGGCTCGCCCTTCCCCGAGTCGCCGCAACTACGTCAGCTACGAGCCGATCGGCGTGACCACCGGCATCGTGCCGTGGAACTTCCCCCTGCTGATGGCCGCCTGGAAGATCGCCCCGTCGATCGCCGCCGGCAACTGCTCGGTGCTCAAGCCGGCGTCGTTCACCTCGCTCACCGCGCTCAAGCTGGCCGAGCTGATCGCCGAGGTCGACCTGCCGCCGGGCGTGGTCAACGTCCTCAGCGGGCCCGGGCGGCACGCTGGGCGAGGAGCTGGCCTCCAACATGATGGTCGACAAGACCGCCTTCACCGGCTCGACCGAGGTGGGCCGGCGCATCATGCAGCTGGCGTCGGGCAACGTGAAGCCGGTGACGCTGGAGCTGGGCGGCAAGTCGGCCAACATCGTCCTCGACGACGCCGACCTCGACCAGGCCGCCGCCGCCGTCCTGTGGGGCACGTTCCTGCACGGCGGCCAGGTGTGCGAGTCGGGCACCCGGGCGCTGGTGCAGCGGGGCATCTACGACGAGTTCGTGAGCCTGCTGGCCGACCGGGCCGGCAAGATCGTGCTGGGCGACCAGCTCGACATGGGCACCGACCTCGGGCCCGCTCGTGAGCCGCAGCCAGGTCGAGACGGTCGAGCGCTACGTCGCCCTCGGCAACGAGGAGGTCGGCGCGCCGATCACCGGTGGCGCCAAGCCCGAGGGCCTGCCCGCCGGGCTCGACCGCGACGCCTTCTTCCAGCCGACGATCTTCACCGACGTGCCCAACTCGGCCAAGATCGCCCAGGAGGAGATCTTCGGTCCGGTGCTGTGCGTGATCCCGTTCGACTCCGACGACGAAGCGGTGGCCATCGCCAACGACTCGATCTACGGGCTCGGCGGCGGCGTGCAGTCGGGCAACCTCGAGCGGGCCGAGGCGGTCGCCGCCGGGATGCGCACCGGCACCGTGTGGATCAACGACTACCACATGATCGACCCGAAGCGTCCCTTCGGTGGCTACAAGCAGTCGGGCATCGGTCGCGAGCTGGGCACCCAGGGGTACTCGATCTACCGCCAGGCCAAGCACGTCCACATCAACCCCGAGACGTCGGGTCGGGACAACCACTTCCACTACGCGGTGCTCAGCGGCAACATCTGAGCCACCACTCGTTCCTGACCGCGGCGATTTCGCCGCGCTCCGGCGCGGCAGATCGGTCGCCGGAACGGGGGCGCGTCAGGGGACCAGGTAGAGGAGGTAGCCGGCCTCTTCGCGGCGTTCGGCCTCGCCCTGGAAGCGCAGGTGCTCGAGGTGGGCGAACGTCTCGCTCTCGGCCATGTGGCTCCACGAGCGCTCGCGGAACAGGTCCTGCATGAGCTGGTTGACGGTGGCCCAGCCCGCGCCGCTCCGACGCCTGACGCAGCAGGTCGAGCCGCTCGGCGTGGTGCTCCTTGATGGCCTCCACCCGGCCGGGCAGGTCGTGGAACGGGTGGCCGTGGGCCGGCAGCACGGTGTTCACGCCCTCGAACGTGGCCACGCGGTCGAGCGAGCTCAGGTAGGCCTGCAGCGGGTCGCCCTCGATGAGCCCCGAGATGTGGGGGGTGATGGTGGGCAGCACGTGGTCGCCCGACAGCAGCACCCCTTCCTCCGGGTCGAACAGGCACAGGTGGTCGTTGGTGTGGCCCGGGGTGTAGACGCCGACCCACTCCCGCCCGGCCAGGGTGATGCGGTCGGCGTCGTCGAGGTGCACGCTCGGGTGGGGCACCCGGAAGAAGGTGAAGATCTCGCGTCGGCGGGCCATCATGACGCTCGCGCTCCTCGTCCTTGATCCGGCCGCTCTCGCCGCCCCACGGCGTGGGGAGGGCGAAGCGCTCCACGAGCTTCTCCTCGTCCTCCTCGGCGGGGTCGAGGGGCTCGACCACCGTCAGGTCCTTCGTCTCGAGGTCGGGCTCGTCCCCGTCTGTCCTTCGGGTCCCACCAGGTGCGGAAGAAGCTCGAGGCGACGATCTCGGCCCCCGACTCCTCGGCCAGCATGCCGGCCCCGCCGAAGTGGTCCGGGTGGGAGTGGGTGACGATGACGTGGTGCACCCGGTTCATGGGGATGCCGGCGGCGTCCATGCGGCTCAGCAGGTGCTTCCACGACGCCTCGCCGGGCAGGCCGGGGTCGACGAGGGCGAAGCCGTCGCGCGTCCTCGAGGGCGTAGGTGTTCACGTGACCGAGCCCGGGCAGCGAGATCGGGAGCTGCAGCCGGAGCACGCCGGGCGCCACTTCCGTGATCTCGGTCGAGGCGTCCTCCTGTTCCTGCTTGGGGGGACGCGGGGTCTCGGTCATGGCGGCAACCCTAACTTGACCAGTCGGTCAAGCAAACCCTGGTCAGGGCCGGTCGCGGGCGGGGGCGGGCACCAGGAACTTCTCCCGGTAGTAGCGCAGCTCCTCGACGCTCTCGCGGATGTCGTCGAGGGCGCGGTGCCCCTCGGCCTTGGCGGGGGCGCCTCCCAGGATGGCCGGGTTCCACCGCTTGGCCAGCTCCTTGAGGGTGGACACGTCGACCGAGCGGTAGTGGAGGAACTCCTCGATCTCGGGCAGGTAGGTGGCCAGGAAGCGCCGGTCGGTCCCGATGGAGTTGCCGCACAGCGG
Source organism: uncultured Microthrixaceae bacterium (assembly GCA_963726905.1). Lineage (GTDB taxonomy): Bacteria > Actinomycetota > Acidimicrobiia > Acidimicrobiales > Acidimicrobilacustridaceae > UBA4742. The sequence continues at coordinate 199,220 of CAVSDZ010000004.1, read as the reverse complement.
GACGGTGCGCGCGCGTCGGGATGTGCTCGCGCAGGAAGGCCAGGGTCTGCGCGCCGGCATCGTCGAGCGACACCGTCGAGGCCTTGATCTGGTCGAGCAGGCCGCTCTTGGTGTGCATCCCCACCACCACCTCGCCCATCTCGGCCAACTGGGCGTCGGTGGCGTGGACGACGAGGTCCGGCCCCTCGGCCACCAGGTTGAGCTCGTCGTCGGTGATGAGGGTGGCGATCTCGACGATCACGTGGCGGGTCGGGTCCAGCCCGGTCATCTCCAGATCCATCCAGGCAAGCATCCCGGCGATGCTAGACGCCGACCCCATCGTCGCGGCTCACCGACACCGATGGCCGTCCGGCGCCGGGAGGTGACGGGCTCGGTTAGGTTCTCGCCGATGTTGGCCGTGAAGCTCGTCCGCCTCGACCCCGACCTGCCGGTGCCCGGCTACGCCAAGCCGGGGGACGCCGGCATCGACCTGTTGGCCCGCGAGGACGTCGTGCTCGCCCGGGGCGGCGGCCGGGCCCTGGTGCCCACCGGCGTCGCCGTCGCCCTGCCCGACGGCTACGCCGGCTTCATCCAGCCCCGCAGCGGGCTCGCCCTCAACCACGGCATCACCTGCCTCAACACGCCCGGGCTGGTCGACTCCGGCTACCGGGGTGAGCTCAAGGTGCTGCTGGTCAACACCGACCCCGGTGCCGACCACGAGATCCGCCGGGGTGAGCGGATCGCCCAGTTCGTGGTGCAGCGTGTCGAGCACGTGGCCTTCGACCTGGTCGACGAGTTGCCGGCCGACAGCGAGCGGGGCGAGGGCGGGTTCGGCCACACCGGCCGCTGACTTCACCCCGCGGCGGGCCGGGGCACCGGCGGATGGCGGTGCTTGACCAGGTGGACCTGATGACCCGATTCGTCCACCGCCAGCGAATCGACGGTGTCGGCCACGATGGCCTCGAACCGGGCCAGGGCCCCCTGGTCGACCCAGTGCTGGTGCGAGCCCGCCGTCGACGTGGCGTCGATCGACAGCGTTCCCTCCTCCACGGTGAACGTGATGGTGATCTCCCCGGGCTCGCCCTCGGGGCGGAGCAACAAGATGATGGCCTCGTCGACGGCCAGGCGCAGGTCCTCCACCACGGGGTAGGGGAAGCGCAGGCGGATGGCCAGGCTCGACGTCGTGATGCGGGCCAGCCGCCCGTATTCCGGCTCGGCCGGGAGGACCAGCGTGATCTCGTCGCGGGGCGGCACGTCGCCGGGCATCCGGCCCAGCATCGCACGCCGCCCTAGGCCGAAGTGGTTCCGGCGGGCGCGGTTCGGGCGAGTGGTTCACGGTGTCGGCTCGCGCACTCACCCGTCGCGGGTCCTTGTCGACGCGGCGCCCGAGGTACGACGGGTGGCGCAGGACGCCGTCGGCCGTCCACTCGCCGAAGGCGACCTCGACCACCAGGCGGGGCTCGACCCACCGGCCGTGCCGCTCGACCGGTCGAGGTGGCGGCGGATCGAACGGGTCGGTGTCGCGGGCGGAGCTCTCCAGCAGATCGTTCAGCGCCCGCAGCTCCGGGTCGGTGAAGCCGGTGCCCACCCGACCCGCGTAGCGCAGGGCGCCGGTCTCGTCGTAGTAGCCGACCAGCAGCGCGCCCAACGTCGAGGACCGGTTGCCCTCACCGGGCAACCAGCCGCCGACGACGAGCTCCTGACGGCGGCGCACCTTGAGCTTGCGCCACGCCCCCGACCGCCGGCCGGGCTCGTAGACGCTCGTCGCGGCGCTTGGCGATGAGCCCCTCCATCCCCTGGGCCTTCATCACCGCCAGCAGGTCGGCGCCGCCACCGAAGTGGGACTCGGTGACCCGCCACGTCGGCCCCGGCTCGACCAGCTCGCCCAGCAGCCGGACCCGGTCCTGGTAGGGGACGGGCATGACGTCGAGACCGTCCAGCCACAGCAGGTCGAACACGACGTAGGCCACGGGCTGCGTCGGCGCCCGCTCGGCCGCGGCGGCGGCCGACGAGACGTGCATGCGGGGTTGCAGCAACCCGAAGTCGGGGCGGCCCTCGCGCGTCGAACGTGACGACCTCGCCGTCGAGCACCACCCGGTGGCCGGCCAGCGAGCGGGCCAGGCCGGCCAGCTCCGGGAAGCGGACGGTGGCGTCGAGCCCGTTGGCCGACTGCAGCTGCAGCTCGCCGTCGCGGCACCAGGCGATGGCCCGCATGCCGTCCCACTTGATCTCGTAGGCCCAATGCTCGTCGTCGGTGGGGAGCTCACCGGTGACGGCCCGCATGGGATCGACCGACGTGGGCATGGGGGACTCGGTGGGGGCGGCCACGCCGGGGAGCGTAGGACGGCTGGTGGCGGCCTCGACCGACCGCCTAGGTTCAGCGCCCATGACGATTGCCGACACCTCATCAGACCCGGTGCTGGCCGGGCAGTCCGCGCTTCATCACCGGCGGTGGCTCGGGCATCGGCCTGGAATGTGCCCGCCGCCTCGTGCTCGACGGCGCCTCGGTGACCATCGCCGGGCGCAGCCCCGAGCGCCTCGCCGTCGCGGTGGCCGAGCTCGAAGCCCTCGCCCCCGCCGGCGTGTCCGTCGCCTCGGTTCCCTGCGACGTGGTCGACGAGGCCCAGGTCGAGGCCGCGGTGTCCGCCGCCGTGGGCAACGGCCCGGCCGGGCTCGACCTGGTGGTGGCGGCGGCCGGTCGCGGCGGCCTCGGGCCGATCATCACGACGTCGCTCGAGGAGTGGGACGCCATCATCGGCACCAACCTCACCGGCACGTTCCTCACCTTCAAGCACGCCGGAGCCGCCGTGGCCCGCAGCGGGGGCGGAGCCATGGTGGCCATCTCGTCCATCGCCGGCGTGAGCACCCATCGCTTCATGGGCCCCTACTGCGTGAGCAAGGCGGCCATCGACATGCTGGTGCAGAACCTGGCCGACGAACTGGGGGTGGCCGGCGTCCGGGTGAACTCGGTGCGCCCCGGCCTGGTCGAGACCGAGCTGGTCGAGGCGGTGATGGCCGACGAGGGGATCGTGGTCGACTACCTCGACCAGATGCCGGTGCGGCGGGTGGGTCAGGTGGGCGACATCGGAGCGGCGGTGCGATTCCTGCTCGGGCCCGAGTCGTCGTGGATCACCGGCGTGACCATGAGCGTCGACGGCGGCCACCACCTGCGCCGGGGACCCAACTTCGCTCCCGCCGCCGAGGCCTTCTTCGGCGACGCCGCGTTCGGTATCACCCCCGATCCCCGACGACCGCCCGCCCCGCCGACCCCGCCCAGACCCAGGCTGAACCGGCGCCTGTGGTCGCTGCGAACCAGCGACGCCAGTTCGGGTTTGGTCGGTCGGGGCTCAGTCGGGGGGGCGGGCCCAGCCGGACAGACGCCAGCCCAGCTCGATGAGGCCGGCGGCGATGGCGCCGATGGCCACCGCGGCCAGCGTCATGGCATCGGTGGGGACGGGCAGGTCGAAGTAGCGGCGCAGCGGCGGGATCACCAACACCGCCACGAACGTGGCGATGAGGGCGGCCAGGAGGCCCAGCCGCCACGAGTTGAGCGGACGGGCCAGGATGCTCAACACCCACATGGCCACGATGAACAACGTGATCACGGCGACGGTGCGCTGCTGGTCGAGGGTGAGCTCTCCGTGGCGGCGGGCCACGGTGTACGCCGCCATCGTGGCCAGCGCCGGCCACCACGCCGGCCGGGACGGCGAAGCGCAGCACCCGACCCAGGAAGCCGGTGCGGGCCCGCCGGTCGTTGGGGGCCAGGGCCAGGAAGAACCCGGGGATCCCGATGGTGAGGGCGCTGATGAGGGTGAAGTGCCGGGGGATGAACGGGTAGGGCAGGCTGGCCACCCCGACCGCGAGGGCCATGAACAGGGCGTAGAACGTCTTGGTCAGGAACAGGTTGGCCACCCGCTCGACGTTGGCGATGACCCGGCGGCCCTCGGACACCACCGATGGGAAGACCGCGAAGTCGTTGTCGAGCAGCACGAAGCGGGCCACGGCGCGCGCCGCCGGCACTGCCGGAGCCCATGGCCACGCCGATGTCGGCGTCCTTGAGGGCGAGGGTGTCGTTGACCCCGTCGCCGGTCATGGCCACCTCGTGGCCTCGCGCCTGCAGGGCGTGCACCATGGCCCGCTTCTGCTGGGGGGTGACCCGGCCGAACACGGCGTGGCGCTCGACGGCGTCGGCCAGGGCGTCGGGGTCCTCGGGCAGGGTGCGGGCGTCGACGGGATGGTCGGCCCCGGGCACGCCGCACCGGGCGGCCACCGCCCCGACCGTGGTGGGGTTGTCGCCGGAGATGATCTTGACCGTCGAGGTGCTGGCGGGCGAAGTAGGCCATGGTGGCCGGGGCGGACTCGCGCAGCTTCTCGTCGAGCACCACCAGGGCGGCCGGCATCGAGCTCGGCGGGGAGCTCGTCGCCGCGTCAGGCCGCCCGGGGCCCGGGCCAGCAGCAGGACCCGGCGGCCGCGCTCGGCCCAGTGCTGCAGCCGATCGCTGGTGACGGCCACCTCGGGCCCGTCGCCGGCCCGGGTGAGCAGGATGTCGGGGGCGCCGAGCAGCCAGGCGCCGTGGCTCGTCGAAGGCGGCGGCGCTCCACTTGCGGGCCGACGAGAACGGCACGGTGTCGGTCGACGGCCCAGCCCGGGGCCTGGTCGTAGGCGTCGCGGATGGCCAGCAGGCTGGGGTTGGGGTGGTCGTCGGCCGCGGCCATGGCGGCCAGGGCGGCGCTGGTGGCGGCGGCGTGGGCGTCGTCGACGTGCTCGACGGTGCCCAGCACGAGCTGGCCCTCGGTGAGCGTGCCGGTCTTGTCGAGGCAGATGACGTCGACCCGGGCCAGGCCCTCGATGGCGGCCAGCTCCTGGGTCAGCACCTTCTGGCGAGCCAGGCGGGTGGCGCTGACGGCGAAGGCCACGCTGGTCAGCAGCACCAGGCCCTCGGGCACCATCGCCACCAGGCCGGCCACCGAGGCCTGCACCGCGTCGATGAGGCCCAGGTCCGCTCGGATCTGCGCGGTGATCAGCAGCACGGCCGTGGGGATCATCAGCCAGCCGACGTACTTGATGATGGTGTTGACCCCGTCGCGCAGCTCGGACTTCACCCGGGTGAAGCGGCGGGCGTCGGCGCTGAGCTGTGAAGGCGTAGGACTCGGTGCCCACCGCGGTGGCCACCATGGTCCCGCTGCCGGCGGCCACGAAGCTGCCCGACAGCACCTCGTCGCCCACCGCCTTGTCGCGGGGGTCGGCCTCGCCGGTCAGCAGCGACTCGTCGATCTCGAGGCCGATCGCCGTCGACCACGTTGCCGTCCACGCTGATCTGGTCCCCGGGGCGCAGCACGACCACGTCGTCGGCCACCAGCTCGCTCACGGCCGAGCTCGTGCTCGGTGCCGTCGCGCACCACACAGGCGGTGGGGGCGTTGAGCACGGCCAGGCGGTCGAGCGCCTGCTTGGATCGCACCTCCTGCACGATGCCGATGAGGGTGTTGAGCACCAGGACGATCCCGAACAGGCTGTCGCGGTACTCGCCCACCGCGATGATGACCACGAGCAGGATGCCCAGCAGCAGGTTGAACGGGGTGAACACGTTGGCCCTGACGATCTGCTCGATCGTGCGGCTCGTCGGGTTGGGGACGTCGTTGCTGCGTCCGTCGGCCCGCCGCTGGGCCACCTCGGTCGGGTTGAGCCCGTGGGTGGTGTCGGTGTCGGTCATGTCGCCGGGGTCGCCCTGGCCACCGTCACCGGGTCGGCACCACCAGGACGGGCACCGGGGAGCGGCGGAGCACGTCCTCGGTCACGCTGCCCATCAGCAGGTGATGGAGGCCACCGTGGCCGTGTGAGCCCACGACGACGAGCTCGACGTCGCCCTCGCCGGCGAGGCGGGTCAGCTCGGCGGCGGTGTGGCCCATGACCAGGGCGGGCTCGGTCACCGTGACGTCCCGGGCGCCGAGCTCGTCGCCGAGGGCCACGAGCCGGGCGTGCTCGTCGCGCGAGTTGGCCGGCCCGCTTGTCCGGGGTGTCCGCCTCGAACGACTCGCGGTCGTAGCCGGCCAGCTCCGCTTCGCCCGCGGCCACGTGCACCAGCCGAACGGCGCGGCCGGTGCCGGCGCACAGGCGCACGGTGGCGTCGAGCACCGGACGGATGGCGTCGGAGAAGTCGACCCCGACGATCACCTCACCCATAGGCGGCGATCCTACGCGGGCGGACGCGGAGAGGCCCGCCTCCCAGGGAGGCGGGCCTCTTCTCTGCTGAGGGGATCTGAGGGATCTGAAGGGATCCGCCGGTTCGGGCTCAGTTGCCCTGGGCGGCCTTGCGATCGCCCTTGTGGGCATCGACCAGCTTGGCGGCCAGGGCCGGCACCTTGGCCTTGGCCTTGTCGGCCTGGGCCTGGGTGAGCTTGCCGTCGGTCACGGCCTGGTCGATCTTGGTGTCGGCTCCGGTGACCCAGGCCGATACGACCTTCTGCGGGTCGACGCCCTTGGCGGTGGCGACTTCCGACGACCGACTGGCCGGCCTTGAGGTCGGCCCGCAGCTCATCGGCGGGGATGCCGATGGTCTTGGCCGCGGACTCGACGGCTTCCTTGCGGATCTCCCTGCGGTGGTGGTGGAGCCAGCCCCGGATGCCGCTGGGGGTGGCGTCCTGGGTGAGAGCCGACTGTGCCGTCGTGGTGGCGCCGGCGGGCGCCGATCCGCTCACGGCGAAGGCGAGGGTCCCGCCGAGCAGGGCGAGGCCGGCCAGGCCGGAGGCGATGATCTTGGTCTTCATGGGAACTCCTTGAGGGGTTGTGGAGGACTGGTGCTTCATGGGTCCCAACGATGGCGGGCGAGTGTGAGGAAGGTGTGAGCCCCCGATTCGGGGGCGGTCATGGGACGCGGTGGCCGGTCCCCCGTCCGCCACTACGCTCCCGGCCGATCCCATGAGCACCGACACCGTGTCCCTGTTCGTCGCCCTGTTGGCCGTGCTGTGCGCGGCCGGGTCGATCATCGTGGGTGGGTTGGCGCTGGCGCGGCGGGCGCAGCCCGACTCGGCCGCCGCGGCCCTGTTCGACGACCTGGGCCCGGTGGCGCTCTGGTTCGCCTGGGTGGTGGCCCTGGTGACCACGCTGGGCAGCCTCTACTTCTCCGAGGTGGCGGACTTCGTCCCCTGCGAGCTGTGCTGGTACCAGCGCATCGCCATGTACCCGTTCGCCCTGGTGCTGCTCATCGCCGCGGTGCGCCGCGACCGCAAGATCTGGGTCTACGTCGTGCCCGTCGCCGCGGTGGGTGGCGCCATCTCCGATCTACCACTCGCAGCTACAGGCCTTCCCCGACCAGGGCTCGTTCTGCAGCACGATCACGCCGTGCACCACTCGCTACGTGTGGGAGTTCGGCTTCGTCTCGCTCCCGCTGATGGCGCTGACCGCCTTCGTGTTCATCATCGCCATGACGCTCGTGGCCCGAGCCACCGATCCCGAAAGAACAGGTGCCGTGTGAGCCCCTCGTCCAAGTCCTCGAGCTCCAGTCAGCCCCGGCCGAACCGCTCGTCGGCCGTCCGGCCGCACCGCGGTGGCACGACGGCGGGCGTCCGGTCGACGCACCACGTGGATCATCGTGGCCGTCGTGGTGGTCGTCGGTCTGGCGGCGATCGTGGCCGTGGTGTCGACCCGGTCCAGCCCGTCGTCGAGCCGCCGGCACGGCCGTGGTGAGCGATCCCGCGGCCCTGGTGGCCACCATCAGCGGGGTCAGCACGGACACCATCACGGCCGTCGGCAACGGCGGGGTGAAGGTGCTCCCCACCCCCATCGACGCCCCCGACGCTGACGAGCGACGGCAAGCCGCTGGTGCTCTACATCGGGGCCGAGTACTGCCCGTACTGCGCCGCCGAGCGCTGGGCCATGGTGCAGGCGCTGTCGCGCTTCGGCACCTTCACCGGGCTCTCGTTCACCCACTCCTCGGGCCGCGACGTGTATCCCAACACGGCCACCCTCACCTTCCACGGCTCCGAGCTACCAGAGCTCGGTCATCTCGTTCACCGGCGTGGAGACCCAGACCATCGACGGCCAGCCGCTCGACACCCTGACCGCGGACCAGCAGGCGCTGCAGACGTCCTACAACCCGAAGGGCTCGATTCCCTGGATCAACTTCGGTGGCAAGTACGTGCTGTCGGGAGCGAGCTACTCGCCCCAGGTGCTGGCGGGGAAGACGGCCGTCGCCATCGGCGACGCACTGGACCAGCCGTCAGGAGCGCCATCGCCAAGGGGGTCGCTGGGCACGGCCAACATGATGACCGCCACCATCTGCATCCTCACCGGCGATCAGCCGGCCGATCGTCTGCTCGAACCCGGCCGTCCAGGAGATCGAGGCTCAGATCAAGGCCCAGTGATCCGGGTCGCCGCGCGGCTCAGACGGCCGGGACGGCCACGGGGGGCGGCGGGCCGACGTAGCGGGCGCTGGGCCGGATGATCTTGTTGGCCGCCGCCTGCTCGAGGATGTTGGCGCACCAGCCGATGACCCGGCTGGAGGCGAACGTCGGGGTGAACATCTCGCGGGGAACGCCGCAGCGGTCCATGACCACGCCGGCGTAGAACTCGACGTTGGTGCGCAGCTGGCGGTCGGGCTTGCGCTCGTCGAGCAGCTCGATGACCCGGGCCTCGACCTGCTCGGCCAGCGCCACCTGGTCGCCGCCGAGTCGCCGGGCGACGTCGCGCAACATGACCGAGCGAGGGTCCTCGCCCTGGTACACGGGGTGGCCGAAGCCCATGATCACCTCGCCGTCGGCCAGGTGGTGGGTGATGACCTCGTCGATGCGATCGGCGGTGCCGATCTCGTCGAGCAGGTCGAGGGCCCGGCTCGGGGCGCCGCCGTGGAGCGGGCCGGACAGCGCGCCGATGGCGCCCGACGACGGCCGCGCCCACGTCGGCGCCGGTCGAGGCGATGACCCGGGCGGTGAACGTCGAGGCGTTGAACCCGTGGTCGACCGTCGACACCAGGTACTGCTCGATGGCTCGGGCGTGCGGCGGCTCGGGGATCGTCGCCGGTCGAGCATCCACAGGTAGTTGCTGGCGGCGCCCAGGGCCGGGTCGGGGGCGATCGGCTCGAGGCCGTGGGCGAGGCGGTGCAGGGCGGTGAGCAGGGTGGGCGCGACGGCGCACAGGGCCAGGGCGTCGCGGCGCCGCTCGGCGGGGTCGAGGTCGATGACCGGGCGCATGCCCCGGCTGGCGGCGAAGAGCGAGACGGCGGTGCGGAACGGGTCGAGCGGACCGCCGCCGGCCCGGGCGATGGCGGGCAGCACGGCGGCGACGTCGTCGGGGACCACCCGCAGCGGGGCCACCTCGGCGGCGAAGGCTGCGCGCTCGGCGGCGTCGGGCAGGTGCCCCTCGAACAGCAGGAACCACACGTCTTCGAGCGGGCGCTTCTCGGCCAGCTCGACGGCCGAGTACTGGCGGTAGTGGTAGAAGCCCTCGGCCCCTCGGACGTCACCGATCTCGGTGTCGGTCACGATGACGCCCTTGAGCCCCGCGGCGCCACCAGCGGAGAGCCCAGCGCCGGCAAGGGATCGGCGGGGAGGGCGCTGATCGTGGGCTCGGGGCGGGGAGTGGCGCGTCGCTGGGTCTTCATGTCCCCACGATGCCGCCGCCCACCACCATCGTCAACGTTGATTACACTCAACGTTGATGTCACGCAACCTGCTCACCGCCGCCCAGGTGGCGGCCCGCCTCGGGGTCAAGCAGTCGACCGTCTACGCCTACGTCAGCCGGGGGGTCCTGCACCGCACCGTGGCCGAGGACGGCCGCACCAGCCGCTTCGACGCCGCCGAGGTGGAGGAGCTGGCCCGCCGGGGCCGTCCCCGCACCGACTCGCGGCGCCTGGGCACGGTCGACGTGGTGCTGTCCACCTCGCTGACCTCGATGGTCGACGACGAGCTCGTCTACCGGGGGCGCCGGGCGGTCGACCTGGCCCGGTCGTCGTCGTTCGAGGCGGTGGCCGAGTTCCTGTGGTCGGGGGAGCTGCGCCGACCCCGGCGGCGACGGCGCCCGACCTGGACGGCCCGGGCCGAAGGACTCGAGCGTCGCCCGGGCCGTGACGCGGGCCCTGCCCACCGCCAGCCCCGTGACCGAGCAGCTGGCCGTCGTGACCGCCGCCCTGGCCTGCGCCAACCCGCTGCGCATCGACCTGCAGCCCGAGGCGGTGCGGCGCCACGCCGCCGCCGCTGATCGCCACCCTGGTGGACGTGTTGCCCCCCATGGCCGGTCGAGGCCGGCGGCAACGGGCGGGCCGGGCGCGAGGCCCGGCCCGGAGCGCCGGCGGGGACGTCGATGGCCGAGCGCCTGTGGCCCCGGCTGACGAGCGTGGCGGCCACGGCCAAGCGGGTGCGGGTGCTCGACGCCGCCCTCATCCTGCTGGCCGACCACGAGCTGGCCACCTCCACCCTGGCGGCCCGCCTGGCGGCGTCGACCCGGGCCGACCCCTACGCCGTGGTCCTGTCGGGCCTGGGGGCGGTGAGCGGCCTGCTGCACGGCGCCGCCGGCCACGCCCCGTTCCAGATGCTGACCGACGCCCGCACCCTGGGCTCACCCGAGCGGGCGGTGGCCCTGGCCCTGGCCACCCACGGCTCGGTGCCCGGCATGGGCCATCCCCTCTACGACGAGGCCGACCCCCGCGCCGCCTGCCTGCTCGAGCTGCTGCATGCCGCTGGTGGCCCGCCGGGACCGGGTCGTGCTCGACGGCGTGCTCGCCGCCGGCCAGGCCACCTCGCGGGCCCATCCCAACATCGACCTGGCCACCGCCGCGCTGGCCTTCACCATGCAGATGCCGTCGGCCGCCACCGAGGCCATCTTCGCCATCGCCCGCATCGCCGGGTGGGTGGCCCACGCCATCGAGGAGTACGGCGAGGCCCCGCTGCGGTTCCGCACCCGGGCGCTCTACGACGGTCCGCCGGTGAGCTGAGCGGTCAGCCCGGCGTGGTGGCGGCCCGGACGGCGTCGTCACCGAACGCCTTGGCCGCGGCCTCCTCGGCGGTCATGCTGCCGAAGCCGACCGCACCGGCGCCGGGCCGCACCGCATCGATGGGGTCGCGGAGGTCGTCGATGTAGCCGAGGGCGTAGGCGCCGCGGTCGTAGCCCATGAGCCGGAGCAGATCGACGGGCAGGGTGGCGGCGATCTCGCGGGGCACCGAGAGGTACTGGTTCTCCTCCTGGCGGAGCCAGGCCAGGTTGTAGGTGATGTTGATGCCGATGCGGGTGGCGTCGGTCGTGTTGGCCCCGCCGCCGTGGTACACGCTGCCCGAGTAGACGAGCACCGACCCCCGCGTCATCTCGGCCGGCTCGCTGTCGGCCTGGGTGAAGGCCAGGCCGTCCTCGGCGCGTGTTGCTGCCGGGCACCACCCGGGTGGCGCCGTTGGCCTCGGTGAAGTCGGTCAGCGCCCAGATGGTGTTGCACTGGACCTCGTAGCCCGGCGGGAAGGGGAAGAAGTCGAAGGCCCACTGGTCGCGATGGATGGGCTGGGCCGGGCTGGTCGGGCCCGATGGCGATGGCCTGGGTGAGGTGGAGCTGGAAGTTGGTGGCGTGGCCCAGGAACGCCGCCGGCGGTGGCCAGGATGAGCGGGTGCATGACCAGCTCACGGCTGGCCGGGCGAACGGGCGATGAGCGCGCCGGTGCGGCGGGTGTTGCGGCCGCTGAAGTCGTCGGGCCCGGTCGGGGTGGCGGCGAGGCTCGGGGCCGAGCTCCTCGGCCACCCGGTCGAGCAGTTCGGCCGGGGCCAGCGTCGTCGATGATGACCGCGCCGTCGCGGGCCGAGCGCCTCGGCTGACGGCTTCGGCGTCGGTCGTGGCGGGCAGGTGGGTGAGCGGCATGGTGGTCTGACCTCAGGCGGGCTCGGGGAAGGGGCCGAAGAAGCCCACGATCCGGGTGATGCGACCGTCGTCGCCCAGCTCGCCGTAGTCCATGCCCTCGAGGGCGACGCCGTCGGCGTTGCGCATGACCCAGGCGAAGCGGAACGATCCGTCGTGTTCGTCCACGCCGCTGACCGTGTCGATGGTGTGGCCGGCCATCATCGAGTGGAACCCGGCGATGTGGTCGGCCAGGGCGTCGCGGCCCTCGACCCGCCCGGTGGGGTCGAGGTAGACGCCGTCGTCGGCCCACGACGAGGCGAGCAGGTCGGCTCGTCGCCCGGGATCGGTCTCGTTCCACGCCGCCCCGTAGCTCGCCACGGCCTCAGTTGGAGTCATCTCATTTCCCCTTGCGTCCACAGATCGGTGAGCAGAGGCTCCAAGGATGGCAGATCTCATCGTGGTTGGTGCAGGGATGTGCGGGCTCATGGCGGCGACACTGCTGGCCAACGACGGCCACACGGTGACGGTGCTCGAACGTGACCCGGCCGGGCCGCCGGACACGGTCGATGAGGCGTGGGAGGACTGGGAGCGTCGCGGGCGTCGGCCAGTTCCGCCTGCTCCACTACCTCCAGCCGCGGTTCCGCCAGGAGATCGAACGGCACCTGCCCCAGCTCGCCGTCGAGATGGACGCACTGGGGGCCATCCGCCATCAGCCCACCGAGGTGTTGCCCGAGGCGCTGAGCGGCGGCGTGCGGGAGGGCGATGAGCGCTACACCGCCCTCACCGGCCGGCGGCCGATGCTGGAGTCCGCGGTCGGACGGCTGGCGGTCGCCACCCCCGGCCTCGACCTGCGCCGGGGGGTGGCCGTGAGCGGCTTCCTCACCGGCCCGTCGGCCGTCGACGGGGTGGTCCACGTGACCGGCGTGCGCACCGACACCGGCGAGGAGTTGCGGGCCGACCTCGTGATCGACGTCACCGGTCGCCGCTCGACGTTGCCGGCGCTGCTCGACGACATCGGGGCCCGGGCACCGCTGGAGGAGAGCGACGATTCGGGGCTCGTCTACTACGGGCGCCACTTCCGCTCGAAGGACGGGTCGGTCCCCGACATGGTGGGGCCGCTGCTGGTCAACGCCGGCACCGTCTCCACCCTGACGTTGCCCGCCGACAACGGCACCTGGGGCCTGGGCATCCTGGTGGCCAGCACCGACAAGGCGATGCGCCCCATCAAGGACGTGCGAGGTGTGGGAGCAGGTGTGGCGTTCGATCCCGGTGACCGCGCACTGGCTCGACGGTGAGCCGATCTCCGACGGCGTGGCCATCATGGCCGGCCTGGCCGATCGGATCCGCACCTTCCACGTGGACGGGGCTCCGGTGGCCACCGGCGTGGCGGCCGTGGCCGACTCGTGGTCGTGCACCAACCCGGCGGTCGGGCGGGGCATCTCCATCGGCCTGCTCCACGTGCTGGCCCTGCGCGACACGCTGCGCGACGGTGGGGTTGGACGATCCCGGCAGGCCTGGCCGACGCCTTCCACGAGGTGACGACCACCGACCGTCGAGCCCTGGTACCGGGCCACCGTCGACCTCGACCGGCGCCGACTGGCCGAGATGGTGGGCCTGCGCGAGCAGGGTGTCTACGCCCCCGACGACCCGATGTTCTCCATAGGCCAGGCCTTCTACCGGGGCGCGTTCCGTGACCCCGATCTGCTGCGGGGGTTCATCGACGTCGGGACGATGCTGGCCATGCCCGACGAGGTCCTGGGCCGGCCCGGGATCTTCGACAAGGTGCTCGGCTACGCCGACAGCGAGGCCCCGTTCGCGGTGCCGTCGCGCGACGAGCTCATGGCGCTCGTCTCGAGCTGAGGCCGTCTCGGGTACCGTCGGCGCCGACATGACGACTCGGGTGCTGACCATCTGCGGGAGCCTGCAGGCCGCCTCGGCCAACCCGGCGGCCCTCGACGTCTTCCGGACCTACCTCGGCCGCCTCGCCCCCGAGGTCGAGGTGGAGGAGGCCGTCGACCTGGGCGCCATCCCGGCGTTCAACCCGGACCTGGTCTCGCCGGGGCCGGTCGTCGAGACGTTCCGGGCCCAGCTCGCCCGCAGCGACGTCGTGGTGGTGGCCGCTCCCGAGTACGCCGGGGGTGTGGCCGGGGTGGTCAAGAACGCCTTTGACTGGGTCGTCGGGTCGGGCGAGCTCTACTCGAAGCCCGTAGTGGTGGTGAGCGCCGGCACCTCCGGCGGGGCGCACGCCCGAGGCGAGCCTCATCCGCTCGCTGACCTGGCAGGGCGCGCACGTGGTCGGCGAGCTCGGCATCGTGGCGCCGAGGACGAAGTCCGACGCCGGCGGGCGGCTTCACCGACCGCAGCGACCATCGGCGAGATCGAGCAGCTGGCGCCCAGTTGGCGGTGGACGCTCCGGCGATGGCCCCGCAAGCGCGCGTTGGAGCGGGTGCGGGCCGTGACCGCCGACGCGGGGATCGACCCCGGCCACATCGCCCCGGTGCGTCTAGGCTCGTCCGTCGGACGTTCTCGAGCAGCTGGCCGCGTCGGGCACGCCTTACAAGACGTACCTTGAAGTGAGTCAACTCGCCTATCGGCCGAGCTGCCGCGGTGGAGCGGCGCACGCCGAGAGCGAGCCGGAACCACATCGGATCCTGCCGCTCACATACGTCAGCAGCAGGAGTTGCACCGGTCTCGCGGTGTAGGTGTTGAGGTAGCGTCGCTCGTTGGGCACCTCGCCCCTGGTCGGGACGGCACGGGAGGGAGCCGTATGCCTACGAGCAACGGGAATGACGGGCAGGGCCTCCAGCTTGGCGCGGGGGCGATCGCGTCACTCACGGGCGCCGCGTTGTTGACCATCTTCATGTTCCAGAACACAGAGAGCGTGACACTGCACTTTCTGGTCTGGAGGTTCAGTTGGCCTCTGTGGCTCCTTGTGCTCCTCAGCGCCGTATTCGGTGCGTTGGTCTGGATCGGGCTGGGTGTGATGCGCCGCCATCGCCGCCGGAAGGAGCGCCGCGCCGACCGACGTGGCTGACGCGGGCAGGACTGAGAACCGCCTGGCCCCCTGATGCCCGGTGGACCCCCCGTGGTCTGACCTCCAGCTCCCGTCGGCCCCGGACTTGGTCCTAGGTCCCGGCGGGAGGATTCTCGAGCTGGATGCCGGTGCGCTTCTGGAAGCCCTTGAGGATCATGACCAGAACGCCGGCGATGATGCCGGCGGTCACCACGCACGACAGCTGGTTGTCCCGGAACCAACTGAAGCGGTTCCACCCCCCTTGCGTCTCGACCGCTCGCTCGGTTGTCCATCGATCCCCGATTGATCCCAGAACGTGACGAACCACAACCGTCTCGAGGGTCAATCGGGAAGGTCATGACATCGAGTGGGCTGTTTCGTCAGAATGGTGTGCACTAGTTGCGCCAATCGGTACCTGCGCGCTGGGGCGTCCATCGAGGTACCCCGATCCCTTGTTCTGGGACTCCGACCTGAGCGGAAGCGCGGGCTGGGGCGTGCTTCATGTTTGCAGGCGGCGCCTTGTCTCCTCCGACGACATGAGCATCAAAGACCGCAGCCTCATGACATTGCGAACTCAACGCTGCTCGGCCGGTGTCTTCTGGAGTGCCCTTTGCGGTCGGACCTTGTTTCGGGTGCTGGTGGCGAATGGATGAGACTCTGCATGGCTCGTCGCTGAGGGGTCGTACTCTGCCGCAGTTCACCCCGGTCCGACACAGCCACTTCTCCGCCGCCTCGCGATCCGCGTGTCGAGGGCCCGAGCAACGACGCTCAGTGGTTGGCCTGTTGGCATCGTGATCCACGGTCCCGTCATCGGCGTCGGGACAGGAGACGGACCCGACACCATGCAACGGTGGGTCATCGACCACCCGTTGCTACCCCAGTTGAACGGTGAGCTTGTTGCAAGCATTCGATCGACCAGCCCTCAACGGAGTCAAACTGCTCCTCGGTGGGGATGTGGCCGAAATCCGGGTGAACGGACAGGCCGATGCCAGGGGGTCGGCTGCCCTCAGATCGTTGCCGTGGCCGCGGCTCGATCCACCCTCATTTGCACGATGCTTTCTGCTCGCCGTGCACCCTGAGTGAGTCGCCCTCGAAGACCGGCGTTGGCCGCCACCCAGAACGCCTGGCCCTAGGACGTTGGCCCCGGCGTGTACTGCTCACTTCTCCACAAGCCCACGCGCTGTCGGAGGCGTCTACATCTGCCGGTTATCAGCCGCCTGGCCGCGTCCCTGTCCCCGGGGTTCGGGGCCGCCCCGATGCCGGCGCCGCGGATTACTTCGGCCTCGGGTCAGTCATCGCGGAGTTTGCGATACCAGGCGGGGGCCTCTTCGATCGGGCCGAGCCAGCCGTAGTCGGTGAGGGCGTCGATGAACGCATCGCGGTTGTAGAACGGCATCCCCAGAACGAGCCCATGTAATCGAGAGTGATGAGCTTGCCAGCGTGATGCAGGAAGTCTTGAAGATCCCCGACGAAGGCAACTGTTCCCCGGGGATACCTGGGGAGTTCGCCGAACTGGGGGAAGTAGGCGGAGCAGTCGATCGTGTCCTCGCCTACCCAGGTGCAAGCGGTTGCGCGTCACACTGTCTCCACAAACCCGAGCAAGCAGGCGTCGAGGGCCGTCCCGCTCCCGGGGTTCTGGGGCATGGTCACTTGCCGTCAAGGGCGGCGATCACTGGTTCAAGCTGGCCGAGGGCGTCGTGGCGGACGGTGTAGTGGCTGAACCCCCAGCGTTCCCGCTGTTCGACGAGGCGGTCGGTGAGGGTGGTCGCGCTTCCCACCATGAGGTACGGCGTCGACATGACATCGTCGGCCGTGAGGGAAGGCAATCGGGAGCGACTGATCTCCTGCGCGGTGCTTCGGGCGTCGTTCGTGACGACGACGGCCTGGACGAGCACCTGGAGTTCGGGGAGAGACGATCGTTGTGCTGCTGCGAGTCGCACCGCGGCCACGTCGCGATCGACCCGGTCGGTTTGGAAACCGATCGTCTCGTGGCGGTGGCCGTCTTCGAGGGTGCGGCCGAGGCCGGTGAAGCCGACCGCGTCGGCATGGCGAGCGGCTATTCGTTGGACCCGTCGCCCGGCGCCACCGACGAGCAGAGGCATGTGTGCCTGCACCGGTTCCGGGTCACACCGCTCCGCTGCAAGCTGGTAGTGCTCCCCGGTGAATGTGACGGTCTCACGGTTCAGGAGGCGGCGGAGCACGATGACCGCCTCTTCGAGTCGTGCCACCCGGACGCCCGGAGGGTCGAAGGCGAGGCCTGCCCGTTCGTATTCCAGTTGCGCATGACCGGCACCAATGCCGAGTTCGAGGCGCCCGTCGCTCATCAGGTCGGCTGTCGCTGCCGCCCGCGCCAACAGCGATGGGTGATGGAAGTCGTTGTTGAGAACCATTACGCCAAGTCGCAGACGCTCGCTCACCTCCGCTGCCGTCGCCAATGGCAACAGCGGAGAGAGGCAGCCGCCCAGATGGTCCGCAGTCACGATCATGTCGAACCCGGCGTCGTCGGCCCGTCGGACCAGCTCACCCCACTCACGCCTCGAATGGGCCTGGCCACACTGGAGGCTGAACCGGAACGGCCGACCTCCACTTGCGACAGAGTCCATAGCCGCATGATGCCGCTAAACGCAGGGAGCCGCGCAGGCCGGCCCGGCCGTCGAGCCGAGCAATATCGCCGGGAGGTGTCCTGTTGCCGGTGTGGTCTTGTGCGGCACTTCTTCGTGGCTCGTTCGAACCTGCGGGATGACCGCTATGCGGCGCTCGTAGCTGCCAGGATCGAGGTTGGAAGCGACGAGTTGTCGGGATGGGCTAGTTGGGAACGCATCGCCGGGGCTATCAAACGGCAAACAGGACGCTGACGGTGGGGCTGATGCTGATCACTATCGCTTCGATGGCGGCTTGCTCCTCATCGTCAGATGGGACGGCCGTGCCGACCGCTACCGACCCGGCCGCCACGACGGTCCCTGCGTTGCTCCAAACACAAGCGGACGCGCTGACCGTTTCTGTCCCATTCGACGCCGACCACGGGGCGCTGGTGCTCGTAGACGGTCCGGCTCCCGATGGGATGGGGAACAGCGGCGCGGAAGACGTCCTCACGCGAGCCATGGCGCGGATGGGCTTCGAGTTGCGGAGGCCCTACGAGTTGTTGTCGGGGCGAGTCTCACTGGTGTCGGGAAATGGCACCCCACCGCTCGCCGGTGTCCCGGCGTGGGTGATGATCTACCCCGGCTTCGCAGCGAGCTGTGGCGCATCCCCGATGCCGCCGAGCTGGGACTATGGACCGGCCCCGGCTGGGGCCTCCGGCGTGCACGCCATTATCGTGACGAGCCCCGACCCCAACTCGGCGATCGTGTACTACGGCGTCGGGACGGAAACGTGCTCGGGTCTACGTTCCGAACCAGTCGTAGAGGACGACAGCCTGAGGATGGGGGCTTAGCAGCAGGCGTGGCGGGGTCGCGCACCCGCCCGACGACTGCCCGAAAATCCGGCCAGTTGCCTCAGCCAGCCAGACGCCTGCCCCCGAACGCCTGACCTGTGCCCGCCCCGACGCTCCGCGTTCGGCGTCATGCTGACTGAGCTCGCCCGCGAAGACGGCCCGTTTGGTCGAGTCCCTAACTGGTTGGACCCGGATCCCAGCCTTGGCCCTTGACGTGCCGAGTCGGGCTTGGTGTGCTCCCAGCACCGTCGGCGCCGCCGTCATGGCTCGGTACGGACGCATGTTCGCTGTGGTCGGGCCGTGGACCCACGCCAGCTTCGCCCTGCGCAGATGGGTTTCCCCTAGTAGGCCGCCCGGGGCTCGAACCCGGCACCTTGGGATTAAAAGTCCCCTGCTCTAACCCGATGAGCTAGCGGCCCGGGTCGAGCCTAGGCGAGTCGTGGTCGCGCCCTGCGTGCGCCCGCCCGCCAGCACCCGGCCGGATCAGTCGGTCTGTCGTTCGTCGGCGGCGGTGGCCCCGCCAGCGGGGACGCGCCAGGTGAGCAGCGATCCGCCGCCGGGCACGGCTTCGATGGTGCACGAGCCGCCCAGACCGTGGGCCCGGCTCGACATGTTGGCCAGGCCCCGCCCACCGAGCACCTCGTCGGGCACGCCGACGCCGTCGTCGCTCACCTGCAGCACCACCTCGTTCGACGCCGACACGACGACGCGGGCGCTGTGGGCGTCGGCGTGGCGGGCCACGTTGGTCAGCGCCTCGCGGAGCACGGGCACGAGGTCGTCGGCGATGTCGGGGTCGATGGTCTCGATCGGTCCGTCGAACTGCAGCCGCGGATCGAAGCCCAACACCTCGGAGGTGTCCGAGATCACGTCCAGCAGGCGGCCCCGCAGACCGCCGGGCGAGGGGCCCGTGGCCTGCAACGAGAAGATGGCCATGCGCAGCTCTTTGATCGTCTCGTCGAGATCGTCGACCGTGACCTCGAGCCGGCGACGGGTCGTGTCGTCGCTCGTCTGCATGGTCGACTGCAGGTTCAGGCCGGCCGCGAACAGCCGCTGGATGACGGTGTCGTGCAGGTCCCGGGCGATCCGATCGCGGTCCTCGGCGACGGCCACCACCTGCTCCGCCTGGCGCAGCGCGTCCTGGCTCTGGCGGAGCTCGGCCTCGGTGGCCAGGCGCACCGAGATGTCTCGCGCCAGCGCCACGATCCAGCGCTGACCGCCGACGCCCGTGGGCGCTGGACTTGTACGTCTTCTCCACCGGCACCGTCCCGCCGTCTTTGCGCATGAGGGTGGCCTGGCGCACCATGGTCAGGTCCGGATCGCCTTCGAGGGTGGCCACCAGCTTGTGGTAGTCGGCCTCGGTCGCCTGCGGGTTGAGGTGCATCGGCGTCATGGCCAGCAGCTCGTCGCGCTCGTAGCCCACCAGACGGGTGGCGCCGGCGTTCACGTAGGAGTACCGGAGGCTGTCGGCGTCGAAGATGAACACCCCGTCGTCGCTGGCGTCGAGGGTGTGCAGCACCCGGTGCAGGTGGTCCTCCGCGGCCACCCGCTCGCTCACGTCGCGCACCACGGCGACGACGAAGTTGTCGCTCGCCCAGTTGCAGGGGACTCAGGCTGATCTCGACCGGGAACGTCTTGGCGTCGGCGCGTCTGGCCTGCAGCAGGTTGCCGGCGCCCATCGCCCGCCGGGTCGGGGCCGCCCGGTAGCGGGTCCGATGGGCGCGGTGGATGTTGGCGGTCTCGGGCGGGATCAGGCACTCGACCGAGTTGCCGACGAGCTCATCACCGTCATAGCCGAACATGGCCAGCGCCTCGTCGTTGACGAACACGATCTCACCGTCATCGGCCGTGATGAGCACGCCGTCGGCCGTGGCGTCGAGCAGCGACCACGAGAAGTCGTCCCCGTAGGGGTCGAGGATCGCTGATCGTGAGCCCATCGCACCCTTTCCGCGAAGAGGGCGCCCGGGCCCTCACTCGAGACGACGACGGCGCATCACCGCTGTCCGGCGAAAAAGGTAGCCCCTTCCTCACCCGGACACGCTCAACGGCGGAGGGACACGAACCCGTCAGGTGGGTCGGCGCACCAGGACCGGGCACGGGCTGCGCCGGACGATCCAGGTGGCCACGCTGCCCAGGAAGGCCTGGGTGAACCGGTTCCCGTGGGTGGAGGTCATGATCAGGCCGGCGTGCTGGTGGCCGGCGTAGTCGACGATCGTGCGGGCCGGGTCGAGGCCCTCGAGGAACTCGACCTTCACGTCCAAGCCGGCTCCCCGCAGGCGATCGGCCATGTCCTCCAGCCGGGCCTTGGTGGGGGCCGCGGGTCGCCCGCCGACCAGGGTGCCCTGGCCGTGGACCACCGTCACGAGCCGTACGGGCAGGTTCAGCGCCATGGCCCACTCGGCCACGATCGGCTCGATGGTGGCCGACGCATCTGACCCGTCGAAGCAGACCACCGTGGTGGCCCCGACGATCTCGGGGATCGGGTCGGCGCAGGCGGGCCCGATGACCACGACCGGGTTGGTGACGGACTCGAGCACCTCCCGGGCCACGCTGCCCAGGAAGGCGGCGCCGAAGGGCGTGTGGCCCCGCGTCGTCATGCACACCACCGAGTCGAGGTTGCCGTGAAGGGCGTCGGTGATGGCGGTGGCCGCGAACACGGCCGGAGCCACCTCCGTGGTCACGGGCGCGACCTTCACGTTGCCCGCCACCCGCTCGAGGTACTCCGGCGTGGTGGCGACCGGGACCTCCCACGTCGAGCGAACGAGGTCGACCTCAGCTTTGAGTCCGACGGCCAACGACTGGGCCGGGCCGAGAGCACGCTCGGCCTGCTCAGTCCCGTCGAGTGGAACCACGATTGCTCTCGACATGACTGCCTCCCCCCGGGTGGACATCTGGGGACGACTCCATCGTGATGTCCCCCGTCGCGAGCCGCTAGGGCACAACGTCCTCTTCCGCTCCCGGGATGACCCGATCGGCCCAGCACCATCGGGACCTTGGACCCTGGCCCCGGCCTCGTCAGGACCCGACAATCGCGTGACCAAGCAACAGACCGCCCGCAAGCCTCGTCAGCCGGGCATCGGGTGAGAGTGGACTGAACACGATGGAACTGGACCGCAACGGCCTCGAGGTGCTCGATGAGCGCGAGTGCCGGACCCTGCTCGAGGGGGTGAGCATCGGCCGGGTGGGCCTGTCCATCCGGGCCATGCCCGTGGTCCTCCCGGTCAACTTCGCGCTGCTCCCCGACGCCGTCGTGGTCTGCACCAGCCCCGGTTCCAAGCTCGAGGCCGCCTGCAACCAGGCCATCGTGGCCTTCCAGGCCGACGGCGTCGACGTGAACGAACGACTCAGGCTGGAGCGTGCTGGTGCAGGGCCGGGCCGGGCTCATCGAGCCACCGGCTGAGCTCGTCCTCCCGCCCGGTGCGCTGCGGTTCGAGCCGTGGGGCAACGCGGCGGCCGACAGCTTCATCCGCATCGGCATGGACATCATCAGCGGACGCCGGGTTCGCCGGCGGCGCCGTTGACCACTTCCCCCTGATCACACCCCTCAGCTCTTGCCCTTGCGCCAGGTCGGCACGCTGGGCGCGTCCGGCTCCAGCGAGCGCAGGTAGGTCGTGAGCTGGCGCACCTGCTCGTCGGTCAGCGTGCCGCCGTAGTCGAGGCTCCACGCCGGCATGTCGGAGCCCGACACCCCGCCGGCGACGATGTTCTGGATCTGGCCGTCGGTGGTGGCCTTCAGGAACTCCTTGGCGTTGAGCACGGGGGCGCTGCCGCCGACGGCGTCCTTGCCGTGGCACGACGAGCAGTTGGTCTCGAACAGCTCGCTGGCCGATGGTCGGTGTAGGTGGCTCTGCTGCTCGGCGGCGGCGTCGGCCCGCAGCGTGGGCTCGCGGACCTTGTAGGTGACGAAGCCGGCGATGAGCAGCGCCATGAAGACGAGCCCGGCGATGAGGTAGCGGTCGAGGCTGCGCTCGAGCGACTCGGGCTCGAACGGCGGTGGGGTGGGGCGCTCACGAGGCATGGCTCAACCCTTCGGCTGGCAGTTGGGGCCCTTGGGGGGCGAGAAGTACTGGTTGGCCCCTCGGGGTGGGCCGGCGATCTCCTTCGAGGTGTCCACCACCACGGTGTCGCCGTCGGTGCTGATCGGGTACTGGGTCATGCCCACCGGCGACGGTCCTTCGATCCACTCGCCGCCGATGTCGAAGACCGAGCCGTGGCACGGGCACTCGAAGCGGCCGGACGAATCGCAGAACGGCACCCGGCACCCGAGGTGGGGGCACTTCTGCGAGAGGGCGAGCAGGGTGGTGCCCGTGTTGGCGACGAACAGCCGGCCCTCGGGGACGTAGGTGGCGGTGTCGGCGGCGTAGCTGGAGGTGGTGCCCAGCTTGATGGGGCCGCCCTTGCCGGAGCCGCTCAGCGGGCGGAGCGACTCGAACACGGTCCAGCCGGCGGCGACGGCCAGGAGGGTGGCGCCGAGCTTCCAGCCGGCCTTGAGGAAGTTCCGACGAGAGGTCGTGGCAGGAGCGGTCATTGGGGCTCCTAGAGCTCGACGTACCAGTGGGTCCACGGGGCGATGAACTGCCACCCCGGCCCTCGGAAGAACGTGCCGATGACGGTCAGGACCACGGCGACGACCAGCAGCCCGCTGAAGATCACGATCGCCACCTTGCGGTGGCGGGCGACGGTCGACGGGTTGCGGTCGATGTAGGGCAGCAGCACCAGGGTGAGCACCGCCCCGACGGGCACGAGGATGCCGGCCACCAGCGGGTCGAAGTGGGACAGCAGCTCCTGCAGGCCGGCGAAGTACCACGGGGCCTTGGCCGGCTCCGGGGTGAGGTTGGGGTTGGCCAGCCCTCGCAGCGGCGCCGCGAACAGCACGCCGAGCGCCAGCACCACCGTGGCCACGCCCAAGGCCACCACCACGTGGCGCACGATGAGGTGGGGCCAGCTGAAGACGGTGTCGTCGACCGCCCGCTCCTCGGCGGTGACCGACTCGCGGTCGACCACCCCGAGCACCCGGGTGCGCCCGCCGTAGAGCTCGGCGGGCGCCGAGGCCGGCAACGGCGGCCGCCGGCGCGGCGGTGGCCTCCTCGGCGAACGCGCCGCTGGTGCCGACGGCGGAGCGCTCCACGGCGAAGCCGTCCTTGCGCACCCGCCAGATGTGGACCGACAGCGCGATCACGACCGAGATGGGCAGCACCGCGACGTGCAGGGCGTAGAAGCGCAGCAGCGTGGGCTGGCCGATCTGCGTCCCGCCGATCAGCAGGTCCTGCAGGGTGTTGCCGACGAACGGGACGTAGTGCACGAGGTTCGTGCCCACCGTGACGGCCCAGTAGCTGAGCTGGTCCCACGGCAGCAGGTAGCCGGTGAACGACAGGCCCAGGGTGAGCAGCAGCAGCACGACGCCGATGACCCAGTTGAACTCGCGCGGCTTCTTGTAGGCGCCGGCGTAGAACACCCGGACCAGGTGCAGGAACACCACCAGCACCATGAGGTGGGCCGACCACCGGTGCACGTTGCGCACCAGCTGGCCGAAGCCGACCCCGGTGCGGATCACCTGCATGTCGCCGTAGGCCGAGCCGACCGCCGGCGTGTAGAAGAACATCAGGTAGACGCCGGTCAGGGTCAGGATGCCGAACAGCACCGTGGCGATGAACCCGAGTCGGAACGAGTAGCGCAGGCGCAGCACCCGGGCCGGGATCTTGACCGGGTAGACGTGCAGGAAGAAGTTGGAGAACCCCTGCAGCGCCCGGCCCCGGGGCGTGTCGATGCGGGGATGGCGGAACACCGAGCGCCACGCGCCGGCTGCGCTCGACCCGGGCCACCACCCCGGTGCCCGGGGCGTAGGCGACCTCGGGTTCGAGCGGGTCGCGCGTCGGCGCTCGGGCGACGACGCCACGGTGACGGCGCCGGGCGAGGTCTCGGGAGTCGGATCAGACTCGTTGTCGGCCACTGGCCACCTCCTGGGCGTTCACCATGGACAGCGCCCCGGGTGGGCATCGGTTGACGCACAGCCCGCAGCGGATGCACTGGTCCTCGTCGAGCAGCAGCACGCTCTGGTCCTCGGTGCCCAGCTCGAGATGGTCGGCCCGGGCGATGGTGATGCAGTCGGTCGGGCACACGTCGACGCACAGCCCGCACAGGATGCACAGCGACGGCTCCAGCATGATGTTGTCGAAGCAGCGCAGGCAGCGCAGCGACTCGAGCCAGGCGTCCTGTCCGTCGTAGCCGATCTCGACCTCGGCGAAGCCGGTCCGGCGCTCGGTCGGCGTGGCCGGGACGGCCTGGCGGTCGATGGCGTCGTAGCCGGTGGCCAGCCGGCGGTAGCCGGGTCGGCGGGTGAGCTCGACCCGCACCCCGCGTGCGGGCCGGGGGCCTTCGGGCGCGGGGGCTCGGCGGTCGCCGGGCGTGACGCGGCGTGGATGGCCCGGGCGGCGCGCTGGCCGTCGGCGACGGCGTCGATCAGGTTGCGGGGCCCGTGGGCCACGTCGCCGCCGGCCCAGATCCTCGGATCGGAGGTGCGCAGCGTGGCCGGGTCGACCGGCTATCCCGCCGCCGCGGCTGCGCTCGACCGGGTGATCGGCCAGGAAGTCGAGCTCGGCGGCCTGGCCGACGGCCAGGATGACGGTGTCGGCCGGCAGGACCGCTTCGGTGCCCGTCGATGAACGTGGGGGCGAACCGGCCCTCGGCGTCGAAGACCGACGCCACGTCGATGGTCTCGAGGCCGGTGACCCGACCGTCGCGCGCCGACGAAGCGGTGCGGGCCCTTGCGGTACACGATGGTGATGCCCTCGGCCTCGGCCTCGGCGATCTCCTCGGGGTCGGCCGGGATCTCTCGGCTCCGACTCGAGGGCGATCACCGTCACGCTCTCGACGCCCTCCCGCACGGCCGTGCGGGCCACGTCGAGGGTGGTGGTCATGGCCCGGCGAGCGTCCTCGAGGCGAGCCGGCCACCGGGTCGGGCCGCCGGCGTCGTCCGACCCGCCGGCGGCGGCCCGCAGGGCGGTGCGGGCGGCGTCGAAGGCCACGTTGCCGCCGCCCACCACGACCACCCGTCGGCCCAGCTGGACCCGGAAGCCCTGGTTGACGTTCAGCAGGAACTCGACGGCCCGCACGACGCCGTCCTGGTCGGCGCCGGGGAGGTCGAGGCAGCGGCCCCGGCCGGTCCCGACGGCCACGAACAGCTGGTCGTGTCGGGCGAGCAGCTCGTCGACGGTCACCGTCTCGCCGATCCGGGCGCCGAGGTCGACGTCGATGCCGAGCTCGACGATGGCCTCGATCTCCCGGGCGATGAGCTCGCGGCTCAGCCGGTACTCGGGGATGCCGAGCACCATCATCCCGCCGAGGCGGTCGGCCGCCTCGTAGACGGTGACGGGGTGGCCGCGCAGGCGCAGCTCGTAGGCGGCCGACAGCCCGGCCGGGCCGCCGCCGATGATGCCGACCGAGCTGCCCGTCGGCCGGAGGCACCGGGCCGTGGGCCTCGTGCCAGACGGCCGGCGGCGGTGGAAGCTCTCCACGCCGAACTGCTCGGTCACGTAGCGCTTGAGCGCCCGGATGGCCACGGGGGCGTCGACCGTGCCGCGCCGGCACGCCGACTCGCAGGGGGCGGCGCAGACCCGGCCGCAGATCGAGGGGAACGGGTTGGGTCCCCGGGCGATCAGGTAGGCGTCGCGGATGCGGCCCTCGGCGATGGCGCGTGACGTAGGCGCCGGCGTCGGTGTGCACCGGGCACGCGGCCCGGCACGGCTCGTTGGCCCACAGCCACTCGGCGTCGGGGACGGACGGCCGTGGCACTAGATGAGCCCCCGGGCCTGCAGCCGACGGAGCGCCCACGCCACCACCGCGACCGAGATCAGGAAGACCGCGGTCGCCAGCCACACCCGGTGGTCCCGGCTCTGGCTGGACAGGCTGGCGTCGGTGAGGAGCCAGTTGGTCAGCCCGACCGTGGCCGCGAACCCGAGGACCAGCACCGCCAGCGCCGGTCCCGATGGCTCGCAGCCACCCGATGCCCGCCTGGGGGACCTCGACGCCGTCGTCGCCGACGTCCGTCGCGTCCTCCGAGGAGGACACGCGGGCGCCGGCGGCTTCGGCGGTGCTCATGCGGCGACGACCGTGAACGGGGCGTACATGCCCATCTGGTAGTGCTTGGCGATGTTGCACACCAGGGCGTAGTTGCCGGCGGTCATGGCCTTCACCGTGAAGGTGCGGGATCTCGCCGGCGGCCAGGTTCGGGTCACCGGTCTCGCCCACGGAGTTCGTCTCGTCGACCTTGTCGGCTCCGGTGGCGACCGACGCCGGGGGATCGCCGCCGTCGACGACGGGCAGCTTGTCCGCGGTCTGGCCGGCGTCGAGCTTCAACACGATGACCTCGTGCTCGATGGTGCCGGTGTTCTTCACGATGAACGTGACGTCTCCGGCCAGGGCGGTGTTGGGGGTGGCCACCAGCGTCATCGGCCCGTTGAGGCCCGCGGTGTCGTTGACCACGATGTTGATCGTGTGGCTGGGTGCGGCGGTGGTGGCGGTGGTGAGCGACACGCCACCGCCCGCCGACGACGTCGAGCTCGAGCTCTTGGACGAGCTGGAGCACCCGGTGATGGCCACCACCAGCGCGAGCGCCACGATCACTGAACCCATCTTCATACGAGCCATGGACGGCCCTTTCTCTCAGCGGCCCCGCGTTCCCGCGGGCGAAACGGTCCGAAGACCGAGATCGGAGAGCACCTCCGTGCTGCTTCCTCGCCCCAGTAGGTCGCAGCCGTGGTCCCGCACACTAGGGGATAAAGGCCAATTAGGTGGGACGAACATGAGGGGTCAGGGGCCCCTGTGCAACTGGTCTGGGGCTGTAGGTCAGCTCGGGCGAGGGACTTCGGCCCCTAGTCCTTCGCCCCCGCCGTTCGTACGGTGGGGCAGGGCCCGAGGCGTGCTCGGGTGTCCAAGAGTCGGAGGTCCGTGATGCCTACTCCCCAGCCTGAGCTCTCGCCGTCGATCCGCTGGTTCACCGAGCTCTCCCTCGACGACGAGGGCACCGTCGGCGGCAAGGGCGCCAACCTGGGCGAGCTCACCCGGGCCGGCTTCCCGGTGCCACCCGGCTTCGTGATCACCGCCGGCGCCTTCCTGCAGGCCATGGCCGGGGGCGACGTGCGCGTCGAGATGGCCCGGGCCCTCCATCACGTGGATCCCGATGACAGCACCGCGCTCGAGGCGGTGGCCGACCACCTGCGTCAGCTCGTGCGCAAGGTCGGAGTGCCCGAAGGGCTGCGGGCCGAGATCGCCGACGCCTACGGCACGCTCGCCCGGTTGGCCGGCCAGAGCGGTGACACCGTGGTGGCGGTGCGGTCCTCGGCCACCGGGGAGGACAGCGCCGACACGTCGTTCGCCGGTATGAACGAGACGTTCACCAACATCGTGGGCATCGAGGGCGTGATCGACGCGGTGATCAAGTGCTGGGCCTCGGCCTACGCCCCCCGGGTGATCGCCTACCGGGCCAGCCAGGGGCTGGAGGGCGAGCCGGCCATCGCCGTCGTGGTGCAGCAGATGGTGGCGTCGGCCCGATCCGGGGTGGCCTTCAGCGTCGACCCCTCCACCCAGGACCGCGCCCACCTCGTGATCGAGGCCGCGCTCGGCCTCGGCGAGGTGGTGGTGGGCGGGCTCGTCGAACCGGACACCTACGTCGTCGATCGCGCCGCCCACCGGGTGCTGCGGGCCCACATCGGCAAGCAGGCCTTCGCCATCGTGGTCGACCCCGACGGACACGAACGGCGCGTCGAGCTGTCGCAGACCGAGAGCGGCAAGCGGGTCCTCGCCGATGATGAGATCCTCGACCTGGCCGCCCTCGTCCAACGCGTCGAGTACCACTACGGCTCGCCCCAGGACGTCGAGTACGCCAT
This sequence comes from uncultured Microthrixaceae bacterium, assembly GCA_963726905.1. Classification (GTDB taxonomy): domain Bacteria; phylum Actinomycetota; class Acidimicrobiia; order Acidimicrobiales; family Acidimicrobilacustridaceae; genus UBA4742. Next base: position 171,103 of record CAVSDZ010000004.1, on the reverse strand, counting down.
CGACGGGGCCGGCGCCGTGTTCCTGGTGCAGGCTCGGCCCATCACCACGCTCGACCCGGTCGGCCGAGGGCAAGGGCGACGGTGGCCGTCGGCAGCGTGCTGGTGCGCGGGCTCCCCGCATCGCCCGGGCACACCTCCGGTCGGGTGCGGGTGCTGCGCTCGCCGGAGGAGGGCAAGGAGCTCAAGGCCGGTGAGGTGCTGGTGGCGCCCATGACCAACCCCGACTGGGTTCCGACCATCCGCCGGGCGGCCGCCCTGATCACCGACGGCGGCGGCATGACCTGCCACGCCGCCATCGTGAGCCGCGAGCTCGGGGTCCCGGCCATCGTCGGTGCCCGCACGGCCACCACCGTGCTGCGCGACGGCGAGCTGGTGACGGTCGACGGCACCAAGGGCACGGTGGTGGCCGGCGACCAGCCCGTGACCGAGGCCGACGCCGACCTGCCCCGCCAGGCGGCGCGCCCGGCGGCGCCGGCCGGCCACGACGGCTCGGCGGCTCGAGGCCCTGGGCACCCGGGTGTACGTCAACCTGGCCTTCCCCGAGAAGGCGGCCGCCGCCGCCGCCCTCCCCGTCGACGGCGTCGGGCTGCTGCGGGCCGAGTTCATGCTCACCACCGCCCTCGACGGGGTCCACCCCCGCAAGCTCATCGCCGACGGTCGCTCCGGCGAGTTCGTCGACCGAATGGCCGCGTCGCTGCTCGAGGTCACCACCGCCTTCGCCCCCCGGCCGGTCGTGTACCGAACCACCGACTTCCGCACGAACGAGTTCCGCAACCTCGAAGGGGGCGACGAGTTCGAGCCGGTGGAGGACAACCCGATGATCGGCTACCGGGGATGCTACCGCTACCTGGACGACTCCTGAGGTCTTCGCCCTCGAGCTCGACGTGCTGGCCCGGGTCCGCGAGCAGACCCCGAACCTGCATCGTCATGCTCCCCTTCGTCCGCACCGGCTGGGAGCTCGAGGCCTGCCTGGAGGCGATCGACGCCAGCCCGCTCGGCCGCCAGCGGGGCCTCAAGCGCTGGATCATGGCCGAGGTGCCGTCGGTCATCTTCCGCCTGCGCCGACTACATCGGCATCGGCATCGACGGCGTGTCGATCGGCTCGAACGACCTCACCCAGCTCATGCTCGGCGTCGACCGCGACTCGGAGATCTGCAGCGAGCTGTTCGACGAGTCGGACCCGGCCGTGCTGGCCGCCATCGAGGCGATCATCACCGGGGCCCGGCGGGGCGGCATCACGTCGTCGCTGTGCGGCCAGGCGCCCTCGAACCGGCCGGAGTTCGCCGAGCACCTCGTGCGGCTGGGCATCACCTCGGTGTCGGTCAACCCCGACGCGGTCGACCGGACCCGCCAGGTCGATCGGCTCGGCCGAACGCCGCCTGCTGCTCGAAACGGCCCGGGGCTAACGAGGCGCGGGGTTGCGGGCCCGGCGGAGGATGGCCACGACCTCGTCGTCGGACACGGCCGAGAAGTCGTCGTAGAACTGGCCGACGGCGCCGAAGGGCCGGGGAGTCTGCACGCAGACGACCTCGTCGGCCGCGTCGGCCAGCATGACGACGGACTCGGGTGCCGCCACGGGGACGGCCAGCACCACCCGGGCGGCGTGGTGGGCGCGGGCCACCGCGCACGCGGCCCGGGCGGTGGAGCCGGTGGCCAGGCCGTCGTCGACGAGGATGACGGTTCGGCCCTCGAGGTCGAGGGCGGGGGCTTCGGCCCGGTAGCGCAACGCCCGCCGCTCCAGCTCGACCCGCTCCTGGGCCTCCACCTCGGCGAACTGCTTCGCCGTGACCCGGGCGGCCCGGACGATCTCCTCGTTGACGACGCGCACGCTGGTTCTCGCCGATGGCCCCCATGGCCAGCTCCCGCTGGATAGGGCACTCCGACCTTGCGCACCAGCAGCACGTCCAAGCGGCGCACCCAGCGCCCGCGCCACCTCGGCCGCCACCGGCACCCCGCCGCGGGGCAGGCCCACCACGACGGTGTCGGGGCCCCGGAACGAGGCCAGGCGCCGGCCGAGCTCACGACCCGCCTGGGCTCGATCGTCGAAGATCACCGTCGTCTCCCGTCACTCACAGCCCGGTCGGCTCCGTCTCGAGCTCGGCCCCGTGCGGCGGCCGCTCGTGGTACAGCGGGCACAGCGGCGTGGTGTCCTCCAGCCAGATCAGTGCGTCGTAGCGACCACCCATCCAGGTGGGAACGTAGTTCCCCGCCTCGCGGGCCGGCTGGTAGACGACCCCGATGGCCCGATGGCCCCGCCGCGCGCCCAGCCACGGACCGGTGCGGTCGTCGGGGAACAGCAGCACCGCCGGGCCGCCCGAGCGCCTCGTGCAGGAGCGCCTCGTGGCTGCCGGGCCGGGCCTCGGGCACCGGGAGCGCCCGCTCGGCGGCGCCCCACGCCGCCGCCGCGATCACGCCGCCGTGATGGCCGGCGAAGCCGATCGAGGGACACGCCCTCCGTCGCCGTGACGTTGGCGCACGAGCTCGCCGACGTTGACCAGCCCGGCCGTCGCCATGTCGGTGGCCCGGGCGTCGCCCACATGGGTGTTGTGGGCCCAGACCAGGGTCTTGGCCCCGGGGCCCCGATGGGCGGCTCAGCCGGTCGATGGTGTCGGCCATGTGGTGGTCGCGCACGTTCCACGACTGGCGGTCGCCCGCGCACCATGGCCCGGTAGTAGCGCTCGGCCCCGGCGACCACCTCCGCGTTCTGGGCGGCATCGAACGCGCCCTCGTCGCCGGCGGGCGCGCCGCGGTGCGGCGGCGGACCGCCACCAGCAGGTCGACGACGTCCTGCTCGCACGTCTCGGGCACGAGCCGGGTGCTCCAGGCGTACTCCTGCGGGTCCTCGTCGAAGGGGGCGAAGCACTGCCAGGCCCGCATGCGCGGCCGGGAGGGCGTCGGGGGCGTGCTCGTCGAGCCAGGCGAAGATGGCCCGGAGCGAGTCCCACAGCGAGTAGACGTCGAGCCCGTAGAAGCCGACCCGTTCGGCCTCGGGCCGCGACCGGTTCCACGTCCGCAGCCAGTCGAGGAAGTCGGCGACCTCCTCGTTGGCCCACATCCAGGTCGGCCACCGCTCGAACCCGGCCAGCAGCTCGCGGGCGTCGAGGTCGGCGTGCGGCCGCCCCTCGCACCCACTGGTTGACCCGCCAGCAGTCCGGCCAGTCGCCCTCGACGCCGATGCACGTTGAAGCCGTGGCGCTCGATGAGCAGGCGGCTGAGCTCGCCGCGCCACTGGTAGAACTCGTGGGTCCCGTGCGAGGCCTCGCCGATGCACACGAAGCGCGAGCCGCCGACCCGGGCCACGAGCGGGTCGAGATCCTCTTCCGTCGTCAGCGGCCGGGCCAGCCGGCGGATCTCGTCGATCTCAGGGGTGGGAGTGGTGAGGTTCATGGTGACCCCTCTCAACGTCGTCAGGACGGAGGTCCCTCGGCTCCATCGTCGCCCGTCGCGGAGCACCTGGTCAGGGCCGAAGGTCCTTCGGGCGGCCCGCCGACGGGGCCGTTCCGGCGGATGACCTTCGGCTCTACAGGCGCCCGCGCCCCCGGGCCACGATGATGAGGGCGAAGGGAGCCACCGACCCATGACCGACCTGTCGCCGAGCGGGATCTTCGCCCTGGACGTGACCGAGACCCACATCTCGGTCCTCTTCTTCGTGGGCGACCGGGTCTACAAGCTGAAGAAGCCGGTGGCGCTTCCCGTTCGTGGACCTCACCACCGCGGGCGGCCCGGGAGCGGCTCTGTCACCGGGAGGTGGAGCTCAACCGCCGGCTGGCGCCCGACGTCTACCTCGGGGTGGCCGACGTGTCGGACCCGTCCGACCCGGCCTCGGGCCGATCGACCATCTCGTCGTCATGCGCCGCATGCCGTCGGCGCGACGGCTCTCGGCGCTGGTCGGCGGCGCACGACCCGGCGGTGCCGCCGGCCATGGCCAGCTCGGCCGGCTGCTGGCCGGGTTCCACCGTGACGCCGACCGATCGCCGGCCATCGACGCGGCGGCCACCCGCGACGCGGTGGCGACGCGGTGGCAGGAGAACTTCGACGAGCTGCGGCCCTTCGCCGGCACCGTGCTCGACCGGCGGCGTGCTGGCCCGGGCGGAGCGCGCTCGGCGGGCGGTTCCTGGCGGGGCGGTCGGTCCTGTTCGCCGAGCGCATCGCCGCCGGGTGCGTCTGCGACGGGCACGGCGACCTGCAGGCCGACGACGTCTTCTGCCTCGACGACGGCCCCCGGGTGCTCGACTGCATCGAGTTCGACGACGAGCTTCCGCTTCGGCGACGTGGCCAACGACGTGGCCTTCCTGGTCATGGACCTCGAGCGACTCGGGGCCCGCGCCGAGGCCGACCGCTTCGTCCGCGCCTACGAGGAGGCGGCCGGCGCCGTGCTGCCGCCGGCGCTGCTGCGCTTCTACGTCGCCTACCGCGCCCAGGTCCGGGCCAAGGTCGCCTGTCTCCGCACGGTCCAGCAGGAGGCGGGGGGGACGGACGCGACGGACAGCGAGAGGCGCGCCCGGGAGCTGCTTGGCCCAGTGCGTCGAGAACCTGGAGGCGGCGACCGTCCGCCTCGTCGTGGTGGGGGGGCTGCCGGGGACGGGCAAGTCGACCCTGGCCCACGAGATCGGGAGGCGCCTGGAGGCGACCGTCTCCGCTCCGACGTCGTGCGCAAGGAGCGGGCCGGGCTGGCGCCCACGGACTCGGCGCCGCCGCCTTCGGCGACGGGCTGTACGCGGCCCGACGTCACCGACGAGGTCTACGCCGACATGGCTCGAGCAGGCCGGTGCCGAGCTGCGCCCGGGGGCGGTCGGTGGTGGTGGACGCCTCGTTCGCGGCCGAGCGCCACCGCCGCCTGGTGCGCGAGGCGGCGGCCGGCCGCCGCCGCCGAGCTCGTCGAGCTGCGCTGCGTGCTCGACCCGGCCGAGGCCGCGGTGCGCATCGGGCGGCGCCGGGCGCAGGGCGGTGACGCCTCCGACGCCGACGCCCGGCGTCGCCCGGGCCATGGCGGCTGCAGGCCGATCCCTGGCCCGAGGCCCACGAGATCACGACGGCCGGCCCACCCGAGGACACCTGGCGGGCCGCCCGGAGCTGGTTGGACTGGCCGCTTCGAGCTCGCTACCTTGGCCTCCGTCGCCACGCGGACCGGCCGTCGCCGCCGTCCTGACCGAGCACCGAGGGCCCGATGTCCAACCTGCAGATCATCGTCGGCAGCACCCGACCGACCCGGGCGGTCGATGCGATCCTCCCGTGGCTGGTGGAGCGGGCCGAAGCCCACGAGGCCTTCACGGTCGAGGTGCTCGACCTGCGGGACTGGCCGCTGCCCATGTTCCAGGAGCACGCCGGAACGATCGGCGACCGGGCCGACCCCACGTTCTCGGAGCCGATCGTCAAGCGGTGGAACGCCAAGATCAGCGAGGCCGACGCCTACGTGATGGTCACGCCGAGTACAACCACAGCGTCCCGGCCGTGCTGAAGAACGCCATCGACAGCGTGTTCATCACCCACGGCCTGCGCAACAAGCCCATGACCACGGTCAGCTACAGCGGCGGCGCCATGGGCGGGGTGCGCGCCATCGAGCACCTCGTCGCCATCGCGGTCGAGTGCGAGATGGCCCCGGTGCGCAGCACGGTGATCGTGGGCAACGTCGGATCGGCGTTCGACGGTGACGGCCAGCCGGTCGATCCCATGCTCGACGTCAACCTCCAGATCGCCCTCGACGACCTGGCCTGGTGGTCGAGCGCGCTCGAGGCGGCCCGGGCGCAGGGCGAGCTGGCGCCCGGGCAAGTTCCGGGCCATGGCCGCGCGCCAGCGCCTCGCCGCCTCCTGAGCGCCGGCGCACCCCGCCGCGGTCAGTCGACCACGGCGTAGAGCCGCCACTCGTCGGGCACACCCTTGAGCCGGTGCAGGCCCCGGTCGGCGAACTCGATGCCCGAACCGCCGACCAGGTCGCGCACGGTCCGCGACACCAGGATCTCGCCGGGCTCGGCGATGGCCTCGATGCGGGCGCCGATGTGGGCGGCGATGCCGCCGATGTCGTTGCCCCGCAGCTCGATCTCGCCGGTGTGCAGCCCGGCCCGCATCTCCAGGCCCAGCGACCCGGACGTGCGTCGCGGATGGCGGCCGCCGCACGGATGGCCCGGGCCGGCCCGTCGAAGGTGGCCAGGAACGCCGTCGCCGGTGGTCTTGATCTCCCGTCCGGAGCCGTCCCGCAGGGCGTCGCGCACGACCCGGTCGTGGCGGTCGAGGAACTGGTGCCAGAGCCGGTCACCCATGTCGGCGGCGTGGGCGGTGGAGTCGACCAGGTCGGTGTAGAGCACGGTGGCCAGCACCCGGTCGTCGGCCGGCTCGGGGCGCTCGCCGGTGACGAACTCCTCGATCTCCACCAGCAGCGGCTCGGGGTCACCGGTGAAGAGGAAGTCGGCGCTGCCGGGCAGCTCGACGAGGTGGGCATCGGGGATGGCGTCGGTCAGGTAGCGGCCGTGGTCCGGCGCCGATCCACGCTCCTCGCGGCGGGCCAGCACCAGCGTCGGGCAGCGGATGGCGCCCAGCGCCGGGCGCACGTCCACCTCGAACAACCAGCGGCGCATGGTGGCCGTGGTCGACGGGCTGGCCGCGCTGCGCACGTAGGCCTGCCACCACGCTTCGAGGGCCGGGCTCACCGGCTCGCCGGCCAGGGCCTGCACCGCCTCGGTGGGCATGTAGGTGGTCTCGAGCAGGCGGGCCTGGCGCGGCGGCGGGCACGCCGATGGGGAAGTCCTCGGCCCAGGCCAGCCGGGCCCAGGCGTTGATCAAGCACGATGCCCGAGACCCGCTCGGGGTGGGTGGCGGCGAACATGATGCGCCATGGGCCCGCCGCTGCCCTTGCCGACGATGGTGGCCTTGTCGACCTCCAGGGCGTCGAGCACGCCAGCGCACGTCGTCCACCCACTCCTCCAGGGTGGGCAGGGCATCGAGGGGCACCGGGTCGGACAGGCCGACGCCCCGCTGGTCGAACGTGATGAGCCGGCTGAACCCGCTGAGCCGGTCGAGCACCGGGAGGAACGGCGAATCGGCCCGCCACATGTCGCCCACGTGGCTGAACCAGTCACTCACCAGGACGACGTCGGGCGGTCCCTCCCCGCAGTGGCGGAAGGCCACGGCGCCTTCTCGCGAGGAGCCGTACTCGACCTCGGAGACCTGGCGCATCGCTGAGCTCCTTGTGGAAGGCTTGCCCCTGAAATGTACCGGTCGCTCCATGCGGCACGAGGCGGAAGGGGGATTCGCCATGCCCTATGCAGTGAGGTCGATGCTCCGAGTCAACGAGGTGCTCGCCACCCTGGAGGGGTTCGAGCCCGAGGCGCTGCTCGCAGCCATCGCCGGGGCCGACACCGTGCTCGACGGCGCCGATGCCCTTGGCCTGTTCGACGTGCTGGACGCGGAGAACGCTGATTCGCTACGCCGTTTCTTCGGGTCCGTCCCGGCCTCGCTCGACGCCGCCGTGCTGGCCGGCATACGCAGCGCGCTGGGCCGCGGGGTTCGCATCCAGGTCACATGGCAGCCCGGCTACGACTTCGAGCTGCGGTTGTGGGAGGCCAGCGAGGGGTCCTCGGGGCTCTTCAACATCCACGTCCTGTCGCCTCACCCGCCGGAGATCGTGCCGCCCGGCTGACCTTCACGGGGTCGAGCGGCCCCAGGTCGAGGAGCACACGCGGGCCGCTGCCGAGCGAACGGGAAACGATCGACAGCGGCCCGAGACTGGGGACCTACTGGCCGGGTGCCGCCGTGGTGCCCGGTGTCGAGTCGGGTGTCGAGCCCGGTGTCGAGTTGCTGCCGCCCGGGCTGGACGAGCCGCTCTGGCCGGCGTTCTCCTGGGCTTCGCGCTCGGGGCTCTCGGTGGCCTCGTGGGCCGGGTCCTCGTTGGAGTGGCCCATGGCCCCGGGTCCGCCCGGCCCGTGGCCGCCCACCTGGCCGGCGTTCTCCTGGGCTTCGCGCTCGGGGCTCTCGGTGGCCTCGTGGGCCGGGTCCTCGTTGGAATGGGGAGTGCCGCCGGTGCCGGCCGACGGTGTGCTGGTGGGGGGCGTGGTCGAGGGCGTGGTGGCCGAGGATGCGGCGAAGGCCACCGTGAAGCCACCGAGGGCCAGGCCGAGCCCGAGGGCGCCGACGGCCAGCGTCTTGGTCATCCGGGACCGGCCGCGGGGGGAGGGTTCGGGGGCCGGCGCGCCCGATGCGCCGGGCTCGGGCCAGCCCGTCGGGGGATGGCTGGGAGGGGCCGTGGGGGGCGTGGCGGGCAGGGACCAGGGGTTGGGCTGTTCCATGGGGGGCCTCCTCGAAGAAGTTGAGCGCGACGGGGGCATCGCGCTCGACGGAAGGTTGGCCGGGCCGGGTAAGAGGGTCCGCGGCAGAAGGTAAGAGCCCGGTGAGAAGGCCGGGCGGCCTAGGCGGTGGCCACGATCTTGAACGACTCGGCCAAGCGGCCCTCGGCGAATCCGGCGGCGACGGCGCCGTCCGTCAGCCAGCCCCGCAGCATCTCCTCGAGGTCGTCGCGGTGGCCCGTCTGGCTCTCGTGGGCTCGCAGGGCGGCCAGCTTGCGGTCGAAGGTCTCGGTCACGTCGACCCGCAGGTCAGGCTCGGGATGGGCCATCATCCACACCTCGCGCACGGTGTGGGGCTTGAGCCCGGCGTCGATCTGGTCGGGGAACGCCCGGGGGTTGCGGGCGTCGGGATACACCGCGCACAGCGTCGCCTCGCCGGCGGCGAGATGGTCGGGATGGGAGGCGAAGATGCGCTCGAGCATGCGCTGAGGTGACTGGCAGATGACGACGTCGGGCTGGACCCGGCGGATCACCTGGGTGAGGGCGCCCCGCAGGGGCACGGTCACCTCCAACTGGCCGTCGGGGTGGCGCAGGAACGTGAGGTCGTCCACGTCCACCGCCGCGGCCGCCGCCGTCTGCTCGGCCTCCCGCAGGGCGAGCAACTCGTCGGTGGCGATGGGGAGGTGGTCGCTGCCGGCCTCACCCGACGTGATGATGCAGTAGGCCACCACACTGCCGGCGGCGGTCAGGGCGGCCACCGTGCCCGCCGCCCCGAAGTCGACGTCATCGGGATGGGCGCACACCACCAGCACTCGCTCAGGAGCGGGCAGGGGGCCGCGGTCGGTGCTGAGCTCGGTCATCGAGGGTGGAGCATACGGAGCTGGCGGGCCAATCCGGCCTGCGCCGGCCAGTTCAGCCTGCGGCGGCCGAGTTCAGCCTGCGGCGGCCAGGCGCCGGGCGGCCTCGGCCAGATCAGGCTCGGCCAGCGTGGCGAAGCACGCTCGCAGATGATGCCGCCACGGCGAGCCGGCGGCGGCCTCGGCGGCGGTCACGAAGGCGTCGCCGGGAACGAAGGCGACCCCGGCCGCCAACGCCTGGGGGAGCAGCGCGGCGGTGTCGGTTCCGTCGGTGTAGCCGACCCAGGCGAACATCCCGCCGCTCGGTCGGGCCACCTGGACCCGGCCGCCGAGCTCGGCGGCCAGGGCCGCCACGAGCGCGTCGGCCCGGCGGCGGTAGACCGTTCGGAGCTCGGCCAGGTGGGAGGCCATGAAGTCGGCGTCGCCCAGGACGTCGGCCACGATGAGCTGGGTCAGCGTGCTGGTGTGCAGATCGGTGACCTGCTTGGCCCGGACGAGGGCGGGTTGCAACCAGCCGGGGGCGGCCACCCAGCCGACCCGCAGGCCGGGCCCCACCGTCTTGGACGCGGTGGACAGGGTCACCACCTGCTCGCTCAGCGTCCGCAGCCGGTCGGGCCGCTCGCCGGTGAAGCGCAGCTCGCCGTACGGGTCGTCGTCGACCACCACGAAGCCGTACCGGTCGGCCAGGCCGGCGAGGTGCCGGCGCCGCTCGGGCGAGAGGGTGGCGCCTGACGGGTTCTGGAACGTTGCCACCACGTAGACGAGCTTGGGGCGCAGGCCGCGGCGGAGGGCGTCGGCCAGGGCGTCGGTCCGCAGGCCCTCGCCGTCACCGGGGATGGCGTGCACGTCGGCGTCCGCGGCCTGGAACGCCTGGAGGGCGCCGAGGTAGCCGGGCGACTCGACCACCACGGTGTCGCCCGGGTCGAGCAGGCACCGACTCAACAAGTCGATGGCCTGTTGGGAGCCGGTGGTGATGACGATCTCGTCGAGGGGGGCGGCGAGGTCGGCGCCGACCACGGCCCGCAGCTCGTCGAGCCCCTCGGTGGGGCCGTATTGCAGCGCCCGCGGGCCGAACCGGTCGAGCACCCGCCGGCTGGCCTGGTCGACCCGCTCCACGGCCAGCAGCTCCGGGGCGGGGAGGCCTCCGGCCAACGACAACATGTCCGGTCGCTCCACCAGGCGGAGCAGGTCCCGGATCACCGACGACGTCACCGTCGATGCCCGCCGCGAGAGCCGGGGCCTGACCGCGGTCGGGCGGGGCGCTGGTGGTGCCGAAGCGAGCGGGGGTGTCATCGCTCCAGCAGACCCGGCGGAGACCGGCGGAGGAAGGGCGGAGCCATCCTGGGTCTGGCACCACCACCTTCGGCGGCCCGCGATGTGCTCAGATGCCCCCATGGCGCGCCGGGTCGATCTCGCCGAGTTCCTGCGCGTGCGGCGCTCGGCCATCACCCCGGAACAAGTGGGGCTCGTCCCCGGCGGGCGTCGCCGCACGCCCGGGTTGCGCCGCGAAGAGGTGGCGTTGCTCGCCGGCGTGTCGGTCAGCTGGTACACGTGGCTGGAGCAGGGCCGGCCCATCAACGTGTCGACCGACGTGCTCGACGCCCTGGCCCGGGTGCTGCAGCTCGATGCCGTGGAGCGCCACCACCTGGCCGAGCTGGCCGGTCACCACCCCGAGGAGCCGGGGCGGGCCACGCAGCCCGACGTGCCCGACTGGGCCGAGCGCCTGCTGCGCACGCTCGACCCGGCGCCGGCCTACCTGCTCGGCCCCACGTGGGACTACCTGGCCTGGAACTCGGCCCAGACCCGCCTGTTCCCGACGCTGGCGGAGCTCGACGTGGCCGACCGCAACCTGGTGTGGGTGATGTTCGCCCTGGCCGAGACGAGGGAGCTGATCATCGACTGGGAGGACGAGGCTCGCCAGGTGCTGTCGCAGTTCCGGGCCGAGACCACCCCCATCCGCGACGACCCGGTCATCGTCGCCCTGGTGGCCCGGCTGCGGGCCGCCAGCCCCGAGTTCGACACCTGGTGGCCACGCCACGACGTGGCCGGCTTCCACAGTCGCATCCGCCGCTTCCGCCACCCGGTGGTGGGGGCGGTCGACTTCGAGTACCAGCAGCTGGTGGCGTCGGGTGCCCCCGACCTGCGCCTCGTCGTCCAGCTCCCCCTGTCGCCGGCCTGGACGGCCTGATCGCCCGGCTGATGGTCCGGCCTGATGGTCCGGGCTGATCGTCCGGCTGGCCACCGGGCCGGGCAGGATGGGGTGGTGGCCTGCTACGTGGACCGACTCATCGACTACTCCGGCCGCGTGGACTACCGGTACAAGGTCTGGTGCCACCTGGTGGCCGACACCGACGACCGAGCTGCTGGCCTATGCCGCCGAGCTGGGTATCTCGCCGAGCTGGCTGCAGGGCAGCCGGAGCTGGGACCACCACTTCGACCTGCCCGCCCCCCTCCGCCCGGAGGCGGTGGCCCTCGGAGCCGTCGAGGTCGACTTCCGGTTCATGGGCCGGCGCACCCGAGCTCGCCGCGCCGCGCTCTCGTTGGGCGCCGACGTGGCCGTGGGCGCCCCCACCGACACCGTCATCGAGGTCCCGCTGGCCGAGGGACGCTGGCGGGCGAAGGTGGTCCCCGACGCGCTGAGCGTCAGCTGGGCCCAGGGCCACCCGCGGCTCGGTGAGGTCGCCGTGGCCCGCCTGGCCAGCTCGGGGCCGGCTTCCGGGGTCATCGTGGTGGAGCCGGACGGTGACGAGCGCCCCGGGCGTCGCCCGGCGCCGGTTCGCATCGGGGTGGTGGTCGGCGGCGCGCTGCGTTCGCCCGGGCGCAGGCCCGACGGCTGAGACCGGCCGGCGTCAGCGTGACGGCGGAGGAGGCGGTGGGGGAGGCGGCGGCGGGGGCGGTGCCTCGCTGCGGGGCGGCGGTGGCGGAGGCGGTGGTGGCGGAGGCGCCGGCGGGGGGGCCGATGGTGCGGCCGGGGCGGCGGCCGGTGGGGCCGCCGGCGGGCTGCGGAACGGCGTCTCGGGCTCCAGGGGCGTGTTGATGGGCTGATGCTCGAGCAGGCCCATCAGCCCGCCCTCGACCGGTCCGTCGTCTTCCCGGACCTCACCGGGCTTCTCGGCCGCGACGCTGTTGGTCCACTTTCGCCCGTCGTAGAAGCGGAAGTTCGCTTGACCCTTCGGGTCGGCATACCAGCCGGGTTCGTCGGGCATGGCGGAAGCCTAGGTCAGTGTTCCTGGGGATGCTGGGCTACCTTGCCTGACCGACGTCCGCCCCGACGGTCGTCCCGGTCCGGCCGCGATCCGCCGGCCCCACGGTTTGGAGACGACGTCACGGCTCAGTTCGACACGCTCACGATCTTCTATCCGATGTGGAACGAAGCGGAGACGATCCGGCGCGCCGTCGCGGCCGGCATCGAGGCCGGTGACCGGCTCGTCGCCGACGGCGAGATCGACCGCTTCGACATCCTGATCATCGACGACGCGTCCACCGACGACACCGGCGTCATCGCCGACAAGCTGGCCGCCGAGGACCCCCGCGTCCGCGTCGTCCACCACCCGGTGAACCGCAAGCTCGGCGGCAGCCTCAAGACCGGGCTTCGCCGAGGCCACCGGCGACCTCATCCTCTACACCGACGCCGACCTGCCGTTCGACATGGCCGAGCTGTCCAAGGCGGTGCGGCTGCTGCGCATCTACGACGCCGACATCGTCAGCGCCTACCGGTTCGACCGCACCGGCGAGGGGCCTCGCCGGCTCGTCTACAGCTACGCCTACAACCACCTGATCCAGACTGCTGTTCGGGCTGCGCCTGCGGGACATGAACTTCTCGTTCAAGCTCTGCCGCCGGTCGGTGTTCGACCACGTCGAGCTCAAGAGCGAGGGCTCGTTCATCGACGTCGAGCTGCTGGCCCGGGCCCAGCGGCTCGGCTACGAGATCGTGCAGTTCGGCGTCGACTACTTCCCCCGGACCCGCGGCATCTCGACCCTGTCGTCCAACGCCGTGATCGCCCATCTGGTGGCCGAGATGATCGAGCTGCGCGGCGAGCTGAAGTCCCTGACCCCGCTGCCCCTCGAGCTCCGCCGGCCCGAGGACGACACCGAGCGGTGAGCCCGAGCCGAGCCGGCCACGTCACCGGCGACGGATCCCGGCTGCTGATCGTCAACGCCGACGACTACGGCCTCACCGACAAGGTGTCGCGGGCCATCCTCCAGGCGCACCGCGACGGCATCGTGACCAGCACGTCGGTGCTCACCCTGTCGCCGGCGTTCGAGACGTCGCGTGCGCTGGCTGCGCGACGTGCCCCGGCTCGGGCACCGGCGCCCACCTGGCGGCGGTGGGTGAGGACCCGCCGCTGCTCAGCGCGGCCGAGATCCCCACGCTGGTCGATCGGCAAGGGCCGGCTGCGGCTGTCGTGGCGCCAGTTCCTGCCCCGGGCGGCGGCCGGGCGCATCGACCCCGACGACCTGCGACGCGAGTTCGGCGCCCAGATCGAGCGCATCCTGGCCGCCGGGCTCACCATCGACCACCTCGACACCCACCAGAACCTCCACCTGTGGCCGATGGTCGCGCGACGTGGTGATGGACCTCGGTGAGCGCCACGACGTGAAGGTGATCCGCATCACCCGCTCGGCGGCCCCGACGCCGGTGGGGGTCACCGTGCGCCGCCTGGCCCACCGCCTCGAGCGTCGCTGCCGCGGCCGCGGCTGGCGCTACGCCCGGGCCTCGACCGGGCTGGACGAGGCCGGCCCCTCGACCTGCCGTCGATGATCAAGGCCCTGCACCGGCTGGCGGCCACCCGGGCCCCGTCGGCCGAGCTGGCCACCCACCCGGGCGAGCCCGACGACCCGGCCCGGGCCCGCTACCGGTGGGGCTACCAGTGGGACGCCGAGTTCGCCGCGCTCATGTCGGGCACGGTCGCGCCACGCGGTGAAGGAGTACGGCTTCACGCTGGGCACCTTCGCCGACCTGGTGGCGTGACGTGGCGGGCTGGGAGGCCCACCGGCGGCGCTGGGAGGCCGGCCTGCGGCGCTGGGAAGCCGGCCTGCGGCGCTGGTCGGCGCCGAGTCGTGCGGCGCTGGAGTGTCGGCCTGCGGCGACGGGTGCGACTGGTCGGGCTGGCGGCGCGGCGGGGCGCCGACCTGACCGTGACCCGGGCCCGGTCGCGCACGACCGCCCGTCATCGCCGCGACGAGCTCGACGAGCGCGTTCGCCATCCGCTCGGCCGAGGACGCGGCCCGCGAGCTGGGCCAGCATGAAGGGCGCGGTCATGAAGCTGGGCCAGATGCTGTCGTTCGTGGGCGACGCGCTGCCGCCCGAGGCCCAGGCGGCCCTGGCCCAGCTGCAGGCCGACGCGCCGCCGATGGCGCCGAGCCTGGCCGCCGACGGTCGTGCGCGAGGAGCTGGGCGCCGACCGCCCGAGGTCGTGTTCGCCGAGTGGGACCCGATGCCGGTGGCGGCCGCGTCGATCGGCCAGGTGCACCGGGCCCGGCTGCCCGACGGTCGGGCGGTGGCGGTCAAGGTGCAGTACCCCGGGCGTCGACGAGCGCCATCGGGCCGGACCTGGCCGACGGCGCAGCGGCATCGGGCGCCCTGCTGTCGGCGCGTCACCCTGCCGGAGCGTCGACGTGGCCGCGCTGGCCGAGGAGCTGCGGCGTCCGCATGGTCGACGAGCTCGACTACCGCATCGAGGCCGACCACCAGCAGGCGTTCGCCGAGCGCTACGCCGGCCACCCGTTCGTGCCGTGCCGGCGGTGGTGGCCGAGCGCTCGGGCCGGCGGGTGCTGGCCCGCGAGTGGGCCGACGGCCTGACCTTCGCCGAGTTCGAGGACGAGTGGCCGACGGCCGGCACGCCAGCGACGGCGGCCGAGGCGCTGTTCCGCTTCGCCCAGGGCTCGATCGTCCGCGACGGCCACTTCAACGGCGACCCGCACCCGGGCAACTACCGGTTCGCGGCCCGACGGTCGCCTGGTGACGCTGCTCGACTTCGGGCTGGTCAAGACGCTCGACGACGACGAGCACGCCGGGCCTCATGCACCGTGCTCGACGCGGTGCTGGCCCGCGACGCCGCCGGCCACGACCGAGGCCATGGTCGACGCCGGGTTCCTCGCGCTCGGACCACGGGCTCGACCCCGAGCACGTCTTCGCCTGCGTGAGCGCGCCCTACCGCGCCTACTTCGACGACCGAGTTCACGTTCACGCCGGGCTACGTCGGCGACGCCCTGCGGTCGCTGCTCGACGTCCGGGGCCCCTACGCCGACGTGCTGGCCGCCCTGGACATGCCGCCGTCGTTCGTGCTGCTCGACCGGGTGGTGTGGGGGGTCAGCGCGCTGCTCGGTCGCCTCGGTGCCACCAACCGCTGGCGGGCCATCGTGCTCGAGTACCGCGCCGGCGGCGACCCGCCGGCCACCGACGCTGGGCGAGCAGGAGGCGGCCTGGCGCGCGCCGGCCGGCCTGACCGCGCTCCGCTCAGCCGGCAGGTCGAGGTCGAGGGCGGCCCGGCTCGGCGCGCGGCCCGAGCGTCGAGCTGGCCCGTCGGGTCGATCGGCCCGAGTCGTCGACGGTCGGGTCGTCGACGGCTCGGTCGTCACGTCGGCGACGTCGTCGTCGGCTCGCCGTCGTCCGGTCGGTCATCGCGGGTCGACGTCGGTCGGGCGCGTCGGCCGACGGGTCGCCCGGCCTTGGCCATCAGGTAGCCGCGGGCCCGCTCGGCCCGGGGGTACGGTCGACCAGGGCCTGGAAGGCCGGGGAGTGGTCGGCGTACACCAGGTGGGCCAGCTCGTGGACGAGCACGTAGTCGAGCACCCAGGGCGGGTAGTCGGCCAGGCGGCGGGAGATGCGGATCTCGGCCGGTGGCGACGGTGCACGAGCCCCAGCGCTGGCGCTGGTTGTCGGCCCACACGATCGACTCCGGCCGGGGCAGGCCGAAGCGGCGGGCCAGCTCGGCCGCGCGCTCGCTCGAGGTCGATGTGGTCGGACCGGTACCGGCGCTCGAGCCGGGGCACGAGGTCGGCCACGTAGCGGTCGACCTCGGCGTTGCTCATGCGGGCCGGCACGTGCACCCGGATCACCCCGTCGTCGAGCACGGCCTGCACCGTCTTGCGCCGTTTGGTGCTGCGGACGATCTCGACGGGGAGGCGCTGGTCACGTCAGACCCGCTCGTCGTCGGCCTGGCGGAAGCGGTCGTCGGTGACGGCGAGCTCCTCGGCCCGGGCGCGCGGGGCCGGCGGGCTGGGTCGGGTCCTGCTCGTCGACGAGCGTCGAGCCGCTCGCCCAGCTCGACCCGGTCGCCGTGGTGGACGAGCCAGCGCGACCCCAGGTTGGGCAGGCGCTCGAAGGGCAGGCCCGGCGTCGCTTCTCGAGGGCGTAGACGACGCCGCCGTGGGTGACGACCAGGACGTCGGCGCCGGCGTAGCTCGGTGGATGCGCTCGAGCGGCCCGAGCGTGCGGCGCCAGCAGGACGTCGTCGGGTTCGAACCCGGGCGGTCGTTCGGTGGTCGTCGAGGTAGCCGGGCCAGGCCCGCTCGATCTCGGCTCGGGTCAGGCCGGACCACTCGCCGGCGTGGCGCTCGCGCAGCACCGGGCTCGATGATGACGGGCCCGACGCCGAGGGCCTCGCTGATGATGGCGGCGGTGTGCGCGGCCCGCTCGAGGTCCGACGCGATGATCACGTCGACCGTGCCGATGCCGGTCGGCGGCCCGCCGGGCCTGCGGCGGCCCAGGTCCGACAGCGGCGGGTCGGCCTGGCCCTGCCAGCGGCCGAGCGGCGTTCCACTCGGACTGGCCGTGGCGGACGAGCAGCATGCGGGTCATCCGCTGCACGGTAGCCAAGCCGTCAAGGCGGTCCGGTCCGATGGTGGCGCCTCGCCTGGGCGGTGGCCGGGGTGCGGTGGGTATCCTCGGATCGGTGCCCACGCTCCGCCTCTTCGCGGCGGCGCGAGAGGCCGCCGGGACCGGCCGTGACCTCGTGCCCGGGGCCACGGTCGGCGAGGTGCTCGACGAGGCCTGCGACCGCTACGGCGACCGACTTCGCCGCGGTGCTGGCCACGGCCAAGGTGTGGTGCAACGGCGAGCCGGCCGAGCGCGGCCGATGCCGGTCACCGACGCCGACGAGGTCGCCGTGCTGCCGCCGGTGTCGGGGGGCCTGGGGTGACCGGCACCGCCGGCCTCGACCGGCGTCGAGCTCGGCCTCGCACCCGCGTCCCGCCGGCGCCGCGCCCGTCGCTGGGCCGATCCCTGGCCGAGAGCCTGGTCGGGGGCTACGACCTCGACGGACCGCGGGTCCGGCTGGGCCTGCTGTGGTTCGTCGTGCTGCTGGGCGCCATCGCGCTCGGGGCGGTGGCCGTCGGCGTGGTGCTGGCCGCTCGTGGCCGGAGCCGCCGGCTCGCAGACGGCGGCGGCGTGGCGCCGCGTCGGTCGTCGGCCCAACCAGATCGTGGCCGGGCTGGCGGGCGCTCGCTCTTGCCGCTGGCCGCCGTCGTGGGCACGGCGACGCTCGGGCCTGGCCGTCGCTGGTCGGTGGTGGTGGCCGCGCTGGTCGCTGCCGGCGACCGACCGCCGGCGGCGACTCCCGGTGCTGGCCGACGCCGGCCTGACCCTGCAGTGCGGCGTTCGCCGGTGGGGCTGGCCGGCGCGTCGCTGGTGCATCATCCGCCGACCTCGAGATCGGTGCGGCGGTCTCCCTCGTGCTGCTGCGTGTGCGCCTACGACGTCGGCGACTTCCTGGTCGGCACCGGGGCCAACACCCCGATCGAGGGCCCGATCGCCGGCATCGTGGCGGTGCTGGTGGTCACCTTCGCCATCGGCGTGTTCGCCTTCCCGCCGTTCGACATGGCCTCGGCCTGGGTCTTCGGCGGCATGGCGGCGGCCCTGTGCCCGCTCGGGCAGGTGGTGGCGACCGCCATCCTGCCCAGCGCCGATGCCCGGGCGCCCGCCCTGCGACGGGTCGACTCGCTCCTGCTGGTCGGGCCGCTGTGGACGTGGGCGCTGTGGGGGTTCCTGCACTGAACGCGGTCGGTCGGTGGGATCGCTACGCTCTGGTCACCTAGTTCCCGCGAGTGCCGTGAGGCGACCATGACCGCCGATACCGATCGCATGCTGAGCAGCGACTACCTCGCCGACCTCGAGGGCCGGCCCATCGAGGAGATCCGCGACATGCGCGCCGAGTGCGTCGAGGTCGAGACCGGCCTGTCCTACCTGCGCCGCATGGTGCAGGGCCCGCTCGACATCGTCAACCGCGAGCTCGTGCGCCGCGAGGTCGGGCGGCCTGGGCGACCGGGCCACGCTGATCGAGGAGCTGCCCGGCATCCTGGCCGACGGGCCCCGCCCGCCGGGCGTGGGCCGGCTGTCGCAGATCGCTCGAGCCCACCGACGATCGATCCCGAGCTGTCGCGCCGAGCTCGACGCCCTGCTCGGCGGCGGGGTGATCGCCGACGTGGTCAGCCTCGACGACGCCGCCCTGGTCGAGCTCCAGGCGCGCCTCGAGCGAGTTCGAGCAGCGCGTGTCGGAGCGCCGCCAGGCCTACTTCGAGCGCATCGACGCCCTGCAGGCCGAGCTCACCCGCCGCTACCGCACCGGCGAGGCGTCGGTCGACTCCCTGCTCGACTGACGCTCCCCCTAACCTGACGTGGTGGCAACCGAGGGCGTGAAGCCCCCTGACCTGGGTGAGTTCATCCGCGAGCAGCGCCGGGTCGGCCAGCTGTCGCTGCGCAAGCTGTCCGAGCTGTCGGGCATCTCGAACCCGTACCTGAGCCAGATCGAGCGGGGCCTGCGCCGTCCGTCGGCCGAGATCCTCCAGCAGATCGCCCGGGCGCTGTCGATCTCGGCCGAGACGCTCTACGATCCGGGCCGGCATCCTCGAGCCGCGGACCGACGGCCCGCGACCTGGTGGCCGAGATCCGCCGCGACCCCCACCTCGACGAGGAGCAGAAGCGGGCCCTGGTCAGCATCTACGAGTCGTTCCGGGCCGACCACGAGCGCCTCGGCGACCGTCGTGACGCCCCGGCGGAATCCTCCGCCCCGGCCGGGCGTTAGGGCTCGCCGTGCGTTCTCTGGCCGTCCTGTCGCTGCACACCTCGCCCCTGGCCCAACCGGGCGCCGGCGACAGCGGCGGCATGAACGTCTACGTGCGGGAGCTGGTGTCGGCCCTGGCCCAGGCCGGCGTGCGCTCCGACGTCTACGTGCGCCGCTGGCGCGACGACCTGCCCGAGGTCGGTCGAGGTCGAGCCGGGCTTCCGGGTGGTCCACGTGCCGGCCGGGCCCGGCCGACCTGGTCAAGGAGAAGCTGCCCGAGGTGGTCGACGAGTACACCGAGTGGGTCGGCCGACCACCTGCGGGCGAGCGGCGACACCGACGCCATCCACGCCAACTACTGGCTGTCGGGCCTGGCCGGCCACCGGCTCAAGCACGAGCTCTCGCTGCCGCTGGTGTCGACGTTCCACACGCTGGCCCGGGTCAAGGCCGAGACCGGCGACCCCGAGCCCGACCGGCGGGTCGAGGCCGAGACCGAGGTCATCGCCTGCTCCGACGCCATCCTGGCCTCGTGTCGGGCCGAGGTCGCACCAGCTCGTCGAGCTCTACGGCGCCGACCCGAGCGCATCGAGATCGTGCCGCCCGGCGTCGACCACGCCTTCTTCTCGCCCGGCGACCGGCGTGGCGCCCGCCAGGCCCTCGGCGTCTGGGCGACCAGCCGGTGCTGCTGTTCGTGGGGCGCATCCAGCCGCTCAAGGGTGTCGACGTGGCGGTGCGGGCGCTGGCCGAGCTCTCGCGTCGCCCACCCCGACGCCTGCTCGTCATCGTCGGCGGGGCCAGCGGGCTGGACGGCCCGGCCGAGCAGGCCCGGGTGCGGCGCCTGGTCGACGAGCTCGGGCTGGCCGACCGGGTGCGCTTCGTCGCGCCCCAGCCCCACCACCTGCTGTCGACCTACTACCGCGCCGCCGACGTCTGCATCGTGCCCAGCCGGTCGGAGTCGTTCGGGCTCGTCGCCCTCGAGGCGGCGGCCTGCGGCACCCCGGTGGTGGCCGCCGACGTCGGCGGCCTGTCCACGCTGGTCGACGACGGTCGACCGGCTTCCTGGTCGACAGCCGCGACCCGGCCGACTACGCGGCGGCGCTGGCCCGGATCCTCGACTCGCCCGCCCTGGCCGCCGAGATGTCCGTCGCCGCCGTCACCCGGGCCCGGCGCTACACCTGGTCCACCACCGCGGCCCGCCTGCGCCGGCTCTACGCCGACCTCACCGCCCGGGCCCTGGTCGAGTGCTCGTGAGCCGACCCGAGTCCTCGTGAGCCGGGGCGGTTGCCCGTGAGCCAGGGCGGGGTGCTCGTGAGCCCGGGCGGGCGGTGATCATGGCCGACGAGATCCTCACCGCCGCCGAGCTCGACGCGCTCGAGGCCCGCATCGACGACTGGCTGGCCGGGGCAGCTGGCCGACAACCCGGTCGTGGCCGCCGTCGACCGGGGCGAGCCCGGGGAGCGCCGCTGGTACGTGCGCCTGCGGGGCGAGCAGAAGGAGACCTTCACCATCTGGTTCACCCTCGGCCAGCGCACCCTGCACTACGAGACCTACGTGATGCCGGCGCCGATCGAGAACCACGCCGAGTTCTACGAGCACCTGCTGCGCCGCAACCTCCGGCTGTACGGCGCCGCCTTCGCCATCGGCGCCGAGGACGCCGTGTTCCTGGTGGGCCAGATCGGGGCGCGGGCCGTCGACGAGGGCGAGCTCGACCGGGTGCTCGGGTCGATCTACGCCTGGGTCGAGCAGTTCTTCCGGCCGGCCATGCGCATCGGCTACGCCAGCGTCTTCCGCGACTAGCGATCTGCTGTTTCAATATCTTCCATTGCTTTTCAGCGTGGAAGATGGCAAGGTGGCCCCGGTTCGGAACCACCGGTTGCACGCATCGGGGAAGGTGTGTCGGCGGAGTGGAGCCGGGCCATCGGAGATCGGCTCCCGCCCCGTCCTCGTCGCCCCCGGCGCCCGGGGCGGGAGCCGGCTCCAGTCGCTAGGGTCCCGCCCATGACACGACTGGTGCTGGTCGGCGGCGGCCGCATGGGCGAGGCGCTGCTGGGCGGCCTGCTGGCTCGCGGCTGGGCCGCCGCCGTCCGAGCTCGCCGTGGTCGAGCCGGTGGCGGCCCGGCGCGACGAGCTGGCCGGCCGCTATCCCGGGCTGACGGTCAGCGCCGAGCCGCTCGGGGGCGACGGCGTGGTGCTGGCGGTGAAGCCCGACCAGGTCGCCGACGCCTGCCGGGCGCTGGCCGGTCTCGGCGTGGGCCGGGTGCTGTCGATCGCCGCCGGGGTCACCCTCGGCCGCCTCGAGGCCGCGCTGGGCCCGGGCGTCCCGGTGGTGCGGGCCATGCCCAACACGCCGGCGCTGGTCGGAGCCGGCGCCGCCGGCCATCGCCGGCGGCACGCCACGCCGGACCGCCGACGACCTGGCCTGGGCCGAGGCGGTGCTCGGGCGCGGTCGGCATCGTGGTGCGGGTCACCGAGGCCCAGCTCGACGCCGTCACCGGGCTGTCGGGCTCGGGGCCGGCCTACGTGTTCCTGGTGGCCGAGGCGCTCATCGAGGCCGGCGTGCTGGTCGGCCTGCCCCGCGACGTCGGCACCGACCTGGCCGTGCAGACCCTGCTCGGCTCGGCCCGGCTGCTGGCCGAGACCGGCGACGACGCCCGCCCAGCTGCGGGCCGCGGTCACCTCGCCGGGCGGCACCACCGCCGCCGGCCTGCGGGCCCTCGAGGACCGGGCCGTCCGCGCCGCGTTCATCGCCGCGGTGGTCGCGGCCCGCGACCGCTCCGCCGAGCTGGCCTGACCCCCGCTGTTCCGGCGTCCCTGGTGTCGGTCGCGGGCGATGCGGATGGACGCCAGAACGGTGGGGCGGGTGGAATGTGGCCGGGCCGGGGGGAGCCGGTAGCGTCGCCAGCGCCATGGCCCTGCGCTACGACACCATCTCCTTCCTCTCCGACTACGGCCATCGACGACGAGTTCGTCGGCGTCGTGAAGTCGGTGATCCGCTCGATCGCCCCGGACGTGGCCGTGGTCGACATCACCCACGAGATGCCCGGCCTACGACGTGCGGGCCGGCGGGCTGACCCTGGCCCGCAGCGCCCAGTACCTCTGCCCCGGTGTCGTGCTGGCGGTCGTCGACCCCGGGGTGGGCGGCGAGCGCCGGGCCATCGCGGTCGAGGTCGGCGACGGCATGTCGGTGCTGATCGGCCCCGACAACGGGCTGCTGGCGCCGGCGGTCGGCACTGGTCGGCGGGGCCACCCGGGCCGTCGAGCTGACCAACGCCGACTACCACCTCGCCGGCGCCCGGGCCCACCTTCGCCGGGCGCGACGTCTTCGCCCCGGCCGCCGCCCACCTGTGCCTCGGCGTCGACCTGCTCGAGCTCGGCGACGCCGATCGACCCGGCCGGCCTCATGCCCGGCGTGCTGCCGCTCAGCCACCTCGACGACGACGGCGCGCTGGCCGCCGAGGTGCTGTGGGTCGACCGCTACGGCAACGCCCAGCTCAACGTCGACCCGGCCGAGATCGAGGCGTTCGGCGACCGGGTGCGCGCTGCGGTTCGGCGACGAGTCGGCGCACCGGCCGAAGCGGGCCACGACCTACGGCGAGATCGGCCCCGGCGAGATCGGCCTGGTGGTCGACTCCTACGGCCTGCTGTCGATCGTGCTCGACCAGCGTCTCGGCGGCCGCCGAGCTGGGGCTGGCGGCCGGGCGCCGCGGTGCACCTCGAGGCGTTCGACGACGACCAGGAGGCGCCGCGTGTCGATCGGCGTGCGGTCGCCGGTCGCAGCTGCGCCCCGACCCGACCACCTGTCCGGCGACCAGGAGATGCCGATGAGCCGTCATGAGGAAGGGCACCACCATCACCCTGGCCATCCTGCTGCTCGTCATCCTGGGCGCGGCCGTCCTGCAGCTGTTCTGCCTCGCCCGCTAGTCTGGCCGTCGGCTGCGCCGCGGCGTCAGCTCGAGGTGGCCAGGCGGTCGCGGGTGAAGCGGCGGCCGTTGATCACGAGCAGCAGCAGGGCCAGCGCCCAGACGACGACGCCGACGACGAACACGACGGCCAGCGGGGCCAGCAGCAGCGCCGAGGCCTGACCGGCGGCCAGGAAGATCAGCGGCAGGATCACCGCCACCGCCGAGCTGGTTGGCCTCCTGGGTGGTCTGGGACCGAGCCGACACGATCACCAGCAGCCCGAGGGCCAGCAGGGCCACGGCCGGGGCGACCCAGACGATCACGACCAGCCACTGGGTGAACGGCACGAACACCCGGTGCATCACCGGCCAGCCGATGACGTTGGACGAGCAGTGGCGTAGACGAACGCGCCCGACCCAGGTGATGGCCAGCGCGGGCACGAAGGCGCTCAGCACCTTGGCCAGGAACAGGTCGCGGTCGGTGATGGGCAGGTAGAGCAGGCCCTCGAGCGTGCGCCGCTCCTTCTCGCCGGCGAAGGCGTCGGCGGCCAGCACGGCCGACACCATGAGCGGGATCACCAGCAGCAGCGGCGACAGGAGGTAGCCGAGCACCAGCACGATGATCTGCTCGCGGGCGGGCAGCGACGAGGATCGGCTTGACCAGGTCCTTCACCATCGGGCGAGCTGAGGGCGTTGGTGACCGTCTCGGTGGGGGCGGTGCGGGCGAACAGGCCGAGGCCGATGGGCAGGCCGCACCAGCAGCACGAGTCGGCACCAGGATCATCGGCAGCATGATCGCCTTGCTGCGGCGGACCGCGGTCAGGTCCTTGCGCATGACCAGCCGGATGGCGGCCCAGTCGCGCGCGGCCGGGCCGGCGGCGAGACGGCTTCGGGGCTCGTCGGCCACGCCGGGTGGGGTGGTGGCGGCGGTGGTGGTCACGATGCCTCCGTCCGGCCCGGGCCGCGCAGGAAGCCGTCGGTGGCCTCGGCGCCGCCGTGCTCGGCCAGGATGCGGGCCTCGATGGCGAAGTAGACGTCCTCGAGGCTCGGGCGCCCGCGACGCCACCTCGTAGACCGGCACGCCCCGGCCCGACCAGGGCGGCCACGACCCGGGGCAGCACGTCGCGGTCGGCGACCCGGAGCCGGGCGCCGTCGGGCGCGCGTCTCGACCTCGGTCACGCCCGGCACGGCGGCCGAGCGCGGCCAGCGTGTCGGCGCCGGCCGGGCCGCCCAGGTCGATCTCGGCGCCGATGCCCTGCCAGATCTCGGCGGCCAGCTCGTCGGGTCGGCCGAAGGCCCGCAGGTGGCCGCGGTGCAGCACGGCCATGCGGTCGGCCAGGCGGCCGGCCTCGCCGAGGAAGTGGGTGGCCAGCACGATGGTGCGGCCCTCGCCGGCCAGCGACTGGATGAGGTCGATGACGTCGCGGGTGCCGGCCGGGTCGAGGCCCGAGGTCGGCTCGTCGAGGAACAGCACCTCGGGGTCGTGCAGCAGGGCCCGGGCCAGCGCCACCCGCTTGCGCTGGCCGGTGGAGAAGCCCTGGGTCAGGTCGTCGGCCCGCTCGGCCATGCCGAAGCGCTCGAGCAGGTCGTCGACCCGGCGGTCGGGCCGCGTCGGGCGAGAAGCCCCGGACCCGGGCGGTGAACATGAGGTTCTCCCGGGTGGTCAGGCGGTCGTCGAGCCCGGCGTTCTCGGTGAGCACGCCGGTGTGGCGGCGCACCTCGTCACCCTCGGCCACCGGGTCGAAGCCGAGCACCCGGGCCGAGCCGCGGTCGGGGGTGAGCACGCCGTTGAGCAGCCGGACGGTCGTGGTCTTGCCGGCGCCGTTGGGGCCGAGCAGCGCCAGCACCTCGCCCGGCTCGACCACGAGGCTGAGCCCGTCGAGGGCGGGGCCGCTGGCGAAGCTGCGGCTCAGCTCGTGGGTCTCGATGGCGGTGCCCATGGGCCCAGTGTGGTCCGCTGCCGCCCGACCCGTCGCTCCCGGCCGCTCGGACGGGGCCCGGGTCGGGGTGGATCAGGTCGACAGCTGCCGCAGGGCGGACAGGACCGTGGCCACCCGGGCCGAATCGGCGGGCGGGGGCGGCCCGGACGGGGGCGGCGGCGGGGCGACCGGCGCCGACGGCGCGGGGGTCGCGGCCGGTGGTGCGGTGGTGGTCGTCGTCGGAGCCGGCTGGGGCGGCCGGCCTGGGCTTGGGCTGGCGGTTTCGGGCTCGGCGCCGGCGCCGCGAGCGCAGCCGGCGCCGGCGGATCCGCCGCCGACCTGCATGAACCGGTGGCAGGTCCACTGCCGGCCGCCGCGCGTAGGCCACGCCGACGCCGACCCGGTTGAAGTCGGGGTCGACGATGTTGGCGTAGTGGTGGGCGCTGGCCACGAAGGCCGGCCAGATCGCGGTGTTGCTCGGGCCCGACGCCGACGTTCTCGCCCAGCTTGAGTCCAGTGCTCGGCTGATGCCCGGCGGCGATGTTGGGGGAGTGGGCCAGGGTGCTGGTGGCGGCCATGTGGTCGGACCAGACCTGGGCGGCGGCCGTGAGCTCGCCGTCGACCTGCAGGGGGCCCGACGCCGACCGAGGCCCGCAGGCGCGTTGATCCGGCCCACGTAGTCGGCCGCGTCGCTGCCCATCGGCCCCGGCCGTGGACCGGCGCCACGAAGGCCATGACCAGGGCCAGGGCCAACGCGGGGAGGGCCAGCAGAGCCCGGTGCCGCGTGGTCGGCGAACGGTGCAGAACAACGCATCGTGGTCATATCGGCACATTCCGAGCGGAACTGGAGCGCGCCGCTTCGGCCCCGCTCCCGCCGGACCGCTATCGTGACCCGGTATCGAATCCCTCATCTCGGATCCGGCGTGGCTGCGAGCCACGCCGGCGCAAGGGAGCATCGCCAGCGTGAACCTGGCCTCGATCATCGACTCCGCATCCCGCCGACGCGGTCGCCCTCATCAGCCGGGGCCAGGAGACGACCTACGGCACCTTGCGCGAGCAGGTGGCCGCCCTCCGCGGCGGGCTGGCCGGCCTGGGGCTGCGTCCCGGGCGACCGCCTGGCCATCCTCGCCGGCAACAACTGGTACTTCGTGGTCTCCTACCTGGCCGGCCTGGGCGCCGGTCTGGTCGTCGTGCCGCTCAACCCGCAGGCGCCCGCCCCCGAGCTGCGAGTTCGAGCTGGCCACCACCGGCGCCCGGGCCGTGGTGGTCACCCCGGCCGCCGCCGCCGGCCTTCGCCGACCTCGACCGCGCCGCGCTGCCCGACCTCGAGTTCGTGATCGAGACCGTCGGGGTCGACCTGCCCGACGCCGTCGTGCTCGACGACCTGCTCGGCCGTCCGAGCCGACGCCCGTCGTCGAGCGCGAGCGCCGACGACCTGGCCGTGCTCATGTTCACCAGCGGCACCGTCGGGGCGCCGCGGGCCGCCATGCTCAGCCACGGCAACCTCCTGGCCAACCTCGAGCAGGTCCAGTCGGCCGGCCAGCCGGCCAGCAGGGCCCGGACGACGTGGTGTTCGGCCTGCTGCCCCTGTTCCACATCTTCGGGCTCAACGTCGTGCTCGACCTGAGCCTGCTGGCCGGGTCGCGGGTGCTGCTGATCGAGCGGTTCGACCCGTCGTCGGCCGTCGAGGCGATCGAGCGGCACGAGGTCACCATGATGAGCGGGCCGCCCACCATGTGGTCGGCGCTGGCCGCGCTGCCGCGACGTCTCGCCCTCGTCGTTGCGGTCGGTGCGCCTGCGCCGTGTCGGGCGCGGCCAAGCTGCCCGGCCGAGGTCGTCGACGGCGGTGCAGGCCAGCCTCGGCCTCGACCTGACCGAGGGCTACGGCCTGACCGAGACCGTCGCCGGTCGTCACCTCGGCCACCGGCACCGACGCCCCGGTCGGCTCGATCGGGCCGGTGCTGCCCGGCGTCGAGATGCGCCTGGTCGACGCCGACGGCGAGGATGCGCTGGTCGGCGACTCCGGCGAGATCTGGGTGCGGGGCCCCAACGTGTTCCAGGGCTACTGGAACGATCCCGAGGCCACCGCCGCCGCCCTCACCGCGCGACGGCTGGCTGCGCACCGGCGACATCGGCGTGGTCGACGACGACGGCTACGTGTTCCTCGTCGACCGGGCCAAGGACCTCATCATCGTGTCGGGCTTCAACGTCTTCCCGGCCGAGGTCGAGGAGGTGCTCATCGAGCACCCGGCCATCGACCGGGCCGCGGTGGTCGGCGTGCCCCACCCCCACACCGGCGAGGCGGTCAAGGCCTACGTGGTGCTCGAGCCGCCGGGCTGTCGGCCGAAGAGGACGACATCATCGACTTCTGCACCGACCGGCTGGCCCGCTACAAGTGCCCGTCGAAGGTGATGTTCGTCGACGAGCTGCCCCACAACCTGACGGGCAAGGTCCTGCGCCGCGCCCTGCGCTGAGCGCCGGAGCGCCGGTCAGGCGCGAGATCTGAAGGCGGAACCACGCCGGCGGTGGCCCGGCGTTCAGATCTCGACGGTGAGCGTGGTCTCCAGCGCCTCGACGGGCTCGGTCGTGGCCGGCCCGAGCGAGCCCCGGATGTCGGGCGTGGTGGGAGCGCCGGCCATGGTGAGCAGGAAGCCGGCGAAGATCACGGCGATGCCGACGACCAGCGAGATGGCGAAGGCGTTCATCTCGTCGACCACCGAGTTGAGCAGGCCGCCGGCGCTCAGGACGAGGGTGCCGGCGGCGATGAGCAGGTTGGCGGCGGCCAGGCGGCCGGCCGGGATGGCGGTGGCCGGCCGGCGGCCGGTGACCGGCGCCGGCCCGAGCAGCAGCTGCACCGCGCTCCACACCGCGCCGCCGATGATGACGAGGGCGGCGACGCCCGAGCCGACGCCGGCGGCGATGCGAGGGCCCGACGCCGAACACGTCCGAGCCCTGGGGGAGCACGTCGGCGTCGATGACCCCGACGAGCGGGGTGGCCACCACGATGCCGGCGGCGAAGGCGGCCAGCAGCGAGACCGACGGCGGCGGCGACTGGTCGCCCACGCCGCCGGCCGGCCAGCAGGTAGACGGTGCCGAGCGCGAGGAACGGCACGTTGAGGATGGCGCCGAACAGGTAGAAGGCCTTGAACGTCCACTCGCTCCAGCCGATGGCGGCCCCGAGCCACAGAGCCGAGCGAGCCGAGGGCGAACATGGCCAGGGAGATGGTCCACATGAGCTCGTGGCGCCGGCGGCGGGCCAGGTAGCGCTCGAGGGTCGACATGGCGAACGCCGTGGCGAGCAGGGTGGCGGTGGCGGCCAGGACGGTGTGCATCGGCGCCAGTCTGCCTCAGCGAGGGGCCCCGCCCCCACCGCCCGGTGCCGGATCGGGGCGACCACGGGGTGACTTTGTGAACGAATGCACGTGGGCGTACCCTGGGCACCGATGGCTGAATCGAGCGAGACGGCGCATTCCCGAAGCCACCGTGGCCCGCCTCCCGCTCTACCTGCGCAGCCTGCTCGAGCTGAACGGCGGCACCGCCACCATCTCGTCGGAGCGGCTGGCCGAGCTGGCCGGCGTCAACGCGGCCAAGGTCCGCAAGGACCTCAGCTACCTCGGCTCCTACGGCACCCGCGGTGTCGGCTACGACGTCGAGTACCTGGTGTTCCAGATGAGCCGCGAGCTGGGCCTCACCCAGGACTGGCCGGTCGTCATCGTCGGCGTCGGCAACCTGGGCCAGGCCCTGGCCAACTACGGCGGGTTCAGCGACCGGGGCTTCCCGGTGGCCGCGCTGGTCGACGCCGACGGCTCCAAGGTCGGCACCACCGTCGGCTGACCACGTGGTGCGCCACATCGACGACCTGCCCCGGCTCGCCGCCGAGCTGCGGCATCGCCATCGGCATCATCGCCACCCCGGCCAGCGTGGCCCAGGACATCGCCGACCGCCTGGTGGCCGCCGGCGTCACCTCGGTGCTCAACTTCGCCCCGTCGGTCGTGAACGTGCCCGACGGCGCCTCGCTGCGCAAGGTCGACCTGGCCAGCGAGCTCCAGATCCTGAGCTTCTACCAGCAGCGGCGCGGCGCGCTGGCGGCCCTGAGCGCGGACGGCGCACCCCCGAACGGGACCGACGGCTGATGGCCGTCGACGAGCCGCTCTACCCGGTGAACCTGCGGCTCGCCGGCCGTCGCTGCCTCGTGGTCGGCGGCGGCCGCGTGGCCACCAGGAAGGTGCTGGGGCTGCTCGAGTGCGGCGCGCTGGTCACCGTCGTGGCCCCCGAGGTCGTCGACGAGCTGGCCGCCGCTCGACGGGGTCACCTGCGAGCGACGCGCGCTACCGGGCCGGCGACGTCGACGGGCTACCGGCTCGTCATCACCGCCACCGACGACCCCGAGGTCAACCGGGCGGTGTACCTCGACGGCGAGGCCGCCGGCGTGTGGGTCAACTCGGCCGACGACCCCGACCACTGCGCGTTCACCCTGCCGGCCCGCGTCCGCCAGGGCCCGCTGCTGGTCACGTTCGCCACCGGCGGCCACAGCCCGGCGCTGGCCACCTGGTTGCGCCGCGCGCTACGCCGAGGAGTTCGGCCCGGAGTACGTCACCCTCATCGAGATGCTGGCCGAGGACCGGGAACAACTCCGCCGCGAGGGCCGTTCCACCGAGGGCTTGGATTGGCAACCGGCGCTCGACTCGGGAATGCTTGACCTCATCCGCGAGGGCCGCCTCGCCGAAGCGAAGGAGCGCCTCCAGGCGTGTCTGTCGTCGTCATCGGTCTGAACCATCGAAGCGTGCCGCTCGACCTGCTCGAGCGCATGACCATCGACGACTCGCGGCTGCCCAAGGCCCTGCACGACGTCGCCTCGCCGTGAGCACGTCAGCGAGGCCGTGGTGCTGTCCACGTGCAACCGCACCGAGATCTACGTGGTGGCCGAGAAGTTCCACGGGGCCTACGCCGACCTGCGCAACTTCCTGTCCGAGATGGCCTACCTGCCGCCCGAGGACTTCGCCGACCACCTCTACGTCGCAGTACGACGACGACGCCGTCGCCCACCTGTTCGCGGTGACCGTCGGGCTCGACTCCGCCGTCGTCGGCGAGGCCGAGATCCTGGGCCAGGTCCGCCGGGCGTGGGAGCGGGCCCAGGAGGAGGGCACGGCCGGGTCGTCGCTCAACCTGCTGTTCCGCCACGCGCTCGAGGTCGGCAAGCGGGCCCGCACCGAGACCGGCATCTCCCGCAACATCGCCTCGGTGTCGACCGCCGCGGTGGCCATGGCCGCCGAGCGGCTCGGCTCGCTGGCGGGCAAGCGCATCCTCGTGCTCGGCGCCGGCGAGATGGGCGAGGGCATGGTGCGGGCGCTGGCCACGGCGGGCGTCGACGACGTGCGCATCGCCAACCGCACCTGGGAGCGGGCCGTCGAGCTGGCCGAGCACCTCGGGGGCCGGGCCGTGCGCCTGGCCGACCTCAACGAGTCGCTGGCCGAGGTCGACCTGCTGCTGACCTCGACCGGGGCCTCGTCGATCATGCTCGAGCACGGCGACCTGGCCCGGGTCATGGAGGCCCGCGCACGGCCGACCGCTGCTCATCGTCGACGTGGCCGTGCCCCGCGACGTCGATCCCCGGCCGCCGACCTGCCCGGGCGTCACGCTGCTCGACATGGACGACCTGCGGGCCTTCGCCGACGCCGGCGTGGCCGAGCGGCGGCGCGAGGTCGCCGCGGTGCGAGGCCATGATCGCCGAGGAGCTCGACCGCTTCGTCGCCGTCAGCAGCGCCCGCGAGGTCGCCCCGCTGGTGGCCGACCTGCACGAGCGGGGCGAGTCCGTCCGCGCCGCCGAGCTCGAGCGCTACCGGGCCCGGCTGGGCGAGCTCGACGACCGTCAGGTCGAGGCGGTCGAGGCGCTGACCAAGGGCATCGTGGCCAAGCTGCTGCACGACCCGACCGTCGGCCTCAAGGACGCGGCCGGCATCGCCGCGGGGTGAGCGTCTGGCCGAGGCGCTGCGCGACCTGTTCGACCTGTAGGTCAGACCGGTCCGGGAGGCGCGTCGCGTGCCGACGGTGATCCGAGCCGCCACGCGCGGCAGCGCGCTCGCCCGGTGGCAGACCGACCACGTGGCCGCGCGGCTGCGGGCGGTCGACCCGGAGGTCGTGGTCGAGGTCGTGGTGGTCGAGACCGCTGGGCGACCGCCGCCAGGACATCCCCATCTGGGAGATGGGCGGCAAGGGCGTGTTCGCCAAGGAGGTGCAGGCCGCGGTGCTCGACGGGCGGGCCGACTCGCCGTGCACTCGGCCAAGGACCTGCCCTCGGGCTCGCCCGACGGTCTGCACATCGCCGCCGTGCCCGAGCGGGGCGACCCCCGTGACGTGCTCGTCGGCTCGACCCTCGACGGGCTGGCCCCGGGGGCCGTGGTGGCCACCGGCTCGGCCCGGCGCCGGGCCCAGCTGGCCTGGGCCCGACCCGACCTGACCTTCACCGGGCTGCGGGGCAACATCGACACCCGCCTGGCCAAGGCGGCCGGGTACGGGGCGATCGTCATGGCCCTCGCCCCGCTCGAGCGGCTCGGCCTGCTCGACCACGTCGGCCGAGGTGCTCGAGCCGTCGACGTCATGCTGCCGCAGGTCGGTCAGGGCACGCTGGCCGTCGAGTGCCGCGACCGGCGACGACCCCGGCGACGTCGGCCTGCGGGCGCTGCTGGCCCGCATCGAGCACGGCCCGAGCCGCGCTGGCCGCTCGAGGCCGAGCGGGGCTTCCTCGCCGAGCTCGGGCGGCGACTGCGACCTGCCCGCCGGGGCCTTCGCCACCGTGGGGGCGGGTGACGAGGTGGCCATCGAGGGCATGTTGGCCTCGCTCGACGGGCACACCGTGATCCGTCACGCGCTCGGACGGGCGCGGCGGCCGAGCGCCGAGCACCTGGGCCGCCGGGTGGCCCGGCTCCTGCTCGACGACGCGGCGGCTCGGCCCTCCTCGACCGCTGACCCCCACCCGTTCTTGTCCCTCCCCTGCACCCGTCGCCACCGTCTCTCAGGTCGCTCACGGGACAGAAACCGGGGGGAGGGGTCGCTCACGGGACAGGGACCAGTACCGGGGGGAACTATTGACACAGTTACTGTCAATACCTACGGTCGACGCGCATGGCGATCGAGGGAGCAACCGGCGTTGTCAGAGCTGGATCGAGGAGACGAGTCCGACGGGCGGGTCGTGCGCCGGGAGCGCAACCGCGACGCGGTGGTCGACGCCATCATGGTGCTCATCCAGGCGGGTGAGACCCAGCCGAGCATGGCCGACGTGGCCCAGCTGGCCGGGGTGTCCGAGCGGTCGATCTTCCGGCACTTCGAGACGCGCGAAGCGCTGCTGGCCGCGGTCATCGAGCGCCAGCTCGAGGTCGTCTCCGGGCCTGCTGCGCGAGATCCCGCCGACCGGGCCGCTGGCCGACCGCATCGCCGCTTTCGTCGACGAGCGGGCCCGCCTGTACGAGGAGATCACCCCCATGCGCCGGGCCGCCCTCCACTTCGTCGAGATCTCCGACCTGGTCGCCGAGCGGCTGGCCGACACCCGGGTGTGGCTGCGCGACGAGCTCGAGGTGGTGTTCGACCGCGAGCTGGCACGCCGGGCCGCCGCCGATCGGCGTGACCTGGTCGCCGCCCTCGACATGGCCACCAGCTGGGAGGCCTGGAACCTGCTGCGCGACGGTCGAGGGCTGCTCGGTGCCGCGGGCCCGGCGGATCCTGGCCCGGATCATGACCCGGCTGCTCGCCGGGAGCTGACGACGATGCAGGTCGATCACGCTGGGCACCGGGTGCCCGCTGCCCGATCCCGACCGGGCCGGGCCGGCCACGCTGGTGCAGGCCGGCGGCCTGAACCTGCTCTTCGACTGCGGTCGGGGCGTGCTCATGCGGGCGGCCGCCGTGCCGGCGTCGGGGCCGGGGGCCTTCCGCGCCGTGTTCCTGACCCACCTGCACAGCGACCACATCACCGACCTCAACGACGTCATCACCATGCAGTGGGCCATGAGCTTCGCGCCCGACTCCGCTGCACGTGGTCGGGCCGGTGGGCACGGCAGGCGTTCGTCGAGCGCACCCTGGCCGTGCTGCGCGACGACATCGGCTACCGCGTCACCCACCACGACGACCTGACCTGGGAGCCGATGGTCGAGGTGACCGAGGTGTCCGACGGCGTGGTCCTCGACGAGGAGCGGCGTGCGCGTCATCGCCGCGCCCACCGATCACCGCCCGGTCCACCCGACGGTCGGCTACCGGATCGAGCCACGACGGCCGCGTCGGTGGTCATCGCCGGCGACACCAAGCCGTGTGCCGGGCTCGACCGCCTGTGCGCGGAGGCCGACCTCTACGTGCAGACCGTGGTGCGCCGGCTCGGCCATCGAGGCGATCCCGGTGCCGCGGCTGCTCGACATCCTCGACTACCACTCCGACCTCGAGGAGGCGGCCGACACGGCCAGCCGCAACGACGTGGGCACGCTGGTCCTGACCCACCCCGTCCCGGCCCCGCCGCCCGGGAGCGCCTGGCCGCCGAGTGGGTGGCCGAGGCGGCCGTGGGCTTCAGCGGGACGGTCCTCCTGGCCGAGGACCTGCAGGTCTTCGACGTCTGAGGGCGGAGGTCTGACGACTGGCGTAGACTTTCGTCAGTTCAACTGTCACATTGTTGTCCTACGCTCGCGTAGGGCGAAGAGGGGGAGTACCGATGGAGGTCCTGCGCACACCCGACGAGCGGTTCGAAGGTCTGGAGGGCTACCCGTTCGCGCCGCACTACGCCGAGGTGCCCGACCTCGACGGCGGCACCCTGCGCATGCACTACCTGGACGAGGGCCCGGCCGACGGCGAGGTCGTCCTGCTGCTGCACGGCGAGCCGTCGTGGTCCTACCTGTACCGCAAGATGATCCCCGTGCTCACCGCCGCCGGCTTCCGCGCGGTGGCCCCTGACCTGGTCGGCTTCGGCCGGTCGGACAAGCCGGCGCGCCGCACCGACTACACCTACGAGCGCCACGTCGAGTGGCTCCGCTCGCTCGTGTTCGGCGAGCTCGACCTCCACGGGCGTCACCCTCGTGTGCCAGGACTGGGGCGGTCTGCTCGGGCCTGCGCCTGGTGGGCGAGCACCCCGACCGCTTCGCCCGGGTGGTGGCGGCCAACACGTTCCTGCCCACCGGCGACAGCCATCCCGGGCGAGGCCTTCCTGGCCTGGCAGAAGTTCTCCCAGGAGGTCGAGACGTTCCCGACCGGCGTCATCATCAACGGCGGCTGCACCACCGACCTGGCACGCCGAGGTGATCGCCGCCTACGACGCGCCCTTCCCGGACGAGACGTTCAAGGAGGGGGCCCGGCAGTTCCCGCTGCTGGTGCCGTCCACCCCCGACGACCCGGCCGCGCCGGCCAACCGGGCGGCGTGGGAGATGCTCGAGCAGTTCGACCGGCCCTTCCTGTGCGCGTTCAGCGACGGCGACCCCATCACGGGCGGCGCCGACCGCCGGCTGCTCGAGCGCATCCCCGGCACGAAGGGCCAGCCCCACACCACCATCGTCGGCGGCGGCCACTTCCTCCAGGAGGACAAGGGCGAGGAGCTGGCCGCCGTCGTCGTCGAGTTCATGCAGGCCACGCCGGCCTAGTCACGAACCCTGGGCCAGGCGCTCGACGCAGGCGCGATCGACCAGGATCCAGATGGTCATGCCGTCGACCTTGCCGTCGTCGTGGTAGCAGGCGGTGAGGATGGCCCCGAAGCGGTAGCCACCCGGTCCGTAGTGGTTCCAGCCGTCGATGCCCGAGGTGGAGGTGTCCACCACGACCGTGGGCGGGTGGGCCCGCAGGTCCCGGTTGAAGATGCGCCAGCGCGACCGGAACGGCTCGATCGACTCGGCGTTGTGGGGAGGGTTGGGACGGTCCGCCCACTTCCCGGTCACGTAGCCCACCGAGAGGAAGCGGGCGCCCGGTAGTCGGCGGGTGCGCCAGTAGGCCTCGGGCAGGGCACCCCACACCAGGATCCGATCGTTCGGCCTCGAGTGGTTCTGGATCTCCGAGACCAGTTCGGGCCGGACCTGGTCGGCGTTGGCGAAGCCCATGGTGGCCATGAGCGTGCAGACGAGGGCGATGGCGGTCGAGCCCACCAGGAGCCGACCGGCCGGGTGGCGAGCCGGCGCCGCCGGCGCCAGCCGGCACCGCCGGCACCGCCGGCACCGCCGGCACACCCGGAATCCAGGACGGGTCGGGGCCCGCAGGCTGTTCGGCGGCGGCGGCGACCGTGGTGCGCGACGCGAGCAGCAGGCCGGCCAGCACCGCCATGGGGGGCACGAGCAGCTCGAAGTAGTGAGCGATGAAGCGGAACCCGGGCAGGACGGCGACGACCGCCCCGGCGAACCAGACCCAGACGAGGCGGTCGACCTGGCGCAGCCGGGAGCGGTTGGACCAGATGGACGAGAGCGTCGGCAGGTGGAGGAGGGCGAACACGCCGACGACGAGAGCGAGCATGGCCGCCATGCGCACCACGTCGACCTGCCCGCCGAGGTAGTCGCCGGTGTCCATCCACGCCCAGCGCCACACCGCACCGAGGCCGAAGGGCAGGCCGATCGCCACCACCGAGACCAGCAGGCCGGTGACGGTGGCGGCCAGGGCCCCGCGGCGGGGTGACGACCGCCAGGCCTCCCATCCCACGGGCGCCAGCATGGCGAAGAAGGGTTGCTTGATCATGCCGGCCAGGCCCACCAGCGCCCCGGCGGCCACGAACGCCGACGCCCGGCGCAGGGCCGTCGGCGACGTGCGGGCCAACACCACCAGCAGCACCGAGGCGCTCGCCGGGAGGAGGGCGAAGAGCTCGAAGTTGGCGGCCTGGCCGTCGGCGGGGAGGAAGGCCACCGTGCCCAGGACGACGAGCGCGCCGGCCGCGAAGGCAGCCCGGCGGTCGCCGGTCAGGCGGACGACCAGCACCGTCACCACCACCCCGGTGGCGGCGATGGCCAGCGTGAGCAGCAGACGGAGTGGGCGCAGGTCCTCGCTGCCGGTGAGCGTCTGTGACAACGAGTAGAGCCAGGGGAGCACCGGTGGCTTGCGGTCCACCGCGTCGCGATAGAGCGTGCCCCCTCGTCCGATGGTCAGGCCCATGGCCGCCAGGTAGGACTCGTCCACGTTGAACATGCGGGCCAGGACGAGGCCGGGCAGGCGGGTCAGGAAGGTGAGGGCGGTGAGGATGAGCGCGAACCGACCCAGCCATGGCCCCGACGTCATCGACTCACCGAGGATGAGCTTGCGGACGCTCGACATCACTGCCCATCTTGTCTCAGCACGTTGGCGCGTGTTGTGAATCTGAACCCGTAGTCCCCGGCATCCCTACGCTGGGCCCATGATCCCCCACGCACAGCCAAAATGATCATCGTCCTCGGCCAGGTCGACGCCGCCCCCGGTCGGGTCGACGAGGCGTTGGCCCTGTCGCTCGACCATGTCCACCGCTCCCGGGGTGAACCGGGGTGCATCAGCCATGCCGTGTACCGAGACGTGGAGCACCCCGACCGGCTGGTGTTCGTCGAGCGGTGGGCCGATCGCCACGCGCTCGACGCCCACTTCCGCGTCCCCGAATCCGGTGCCTTCGTCGAAGCGGTGACCGGCCTCGCCGCCGCCGACCCGGTCATGGAGATCTACACGACGGGCTGATCAGGCCTCGGGGGCCTGGGGGTCGCGCCACATGAACCAGATGGTCGGCGCCGTCGTTCGCTGCCGAGCGTCGGTCTCGCCGGTGACCTTGAAGCCGAAGCGCTCGTAGTACGGCACGTTGTCGGCCTTGGACGACTCGAGGTAGGCGGGCAGGCCCTCGGCGGTCGCAGCGGTCGGTGACCTGGCGGATGAGGGCGGCGCCGATGCCCTTGCCCTGGGCCGACCGGGTCGGTGCCGATGACCGACAGGTACCAGTGGGGCTCGGCCGGGTGCTGGGCCTCGACCTTGCGCTCGATCTCGAGCGAGCGCCGGCAGGCGG
The DNA here is from genome assembly GCA_963726905.1 of uncultured Microthrixaceae bacterium. GTDB lineage: Bacteria > Actinomycetota > Acidimicrobiia > Acidimicrobiales > Acidimicrobilacustridaceae > UBA4742. Next base: position 134,189 of record CAVSDZ010000004.1, on the reverse strand, counting down.
GTGCCGAACGCCTGCAGCAGCGACGGGCAGGGAGCGCACGACTGGCGCGTTGCTCCAGCTTCCACTTGCCCGGCGGCTTCCACAGCGACGCCGCGTTCAGCTCCGGCGTCGTGTACACCTCGCCGACCCGCAGGGTGTCGCGCAGGTAGATGCGGAACACCTGCGCTCGACCCGCACCGGACGGGTGGCGTCGTCGGGGAACAGCCAGTGCCATCACCGGGTCGTCGGCGAAGGCCCGGCCCAGCGTCGCGGCCAGCACGCTCGCGATCGCCCTCGGTGGCGCGGCTGCGACGGTGGGCGACGCGGGGGTCGGGACGGCGAGTCGGTCACAGCCGGTACCAGCCGTCCATGTGGTCGAGCATGGCGTCGGCCACCAGGCCCCGCTCGGGGATGGTGTTGGCCATGCCGTAGATCGGGGCCATGCCGCCCTCGGCGTTCGGGTTGGCCCGCACCTCGTCGATGGCGGCGCGCAGGTCGGCGAGGAACCGCTCGGTGAACGCCGGGCTGGGTGTGGCGCTGGGTCACGCACAGGTGGAACGGCGGCCGGCCGGTGCAGGCCGTTGAGGCTCCAGCCCTTGGCCGTCATGGCGTCGAGCACCCGGTAGATGTCGAGGGTCGTCGTCGGCGCTGCGGAAGGCGACCACGAAGAGCGGGTCACCGAAGATCTCGAGCTCGGGGAAGTCGGCCCGCAGCGCCGGCCTTGACCCGGTCGGCGGTCTCGAGGATCGGCGCGGGTGGCGTCGAGGTAGCCCGGCCTCGCCGATCGACACCAGGGCGGCCCAGCAGGCGGCGCTGAGCGCACCGGGTCGGCTGCCGGCGAACGACGGCGAGGCGTACAGCCCGCCCGGCCAGTCGGTGATCGTGAAGTACTGGTGGTGGCGCAGCTCCATCGATGCGGTAGAGCACGACCGAGGTGCCCTTGGCCGCGTAGCCGTACTTGTGGGTGTCGGCCGACATCGACGTCACGCCGGGCAGGCGGAAGTCGAACGGCGGCACCGGGTAGCCGAGCTTCTCGGCCCACGGCAGCACGAACCCGCCGAGGCAGGCGTCGGTGTGGAAGCCGATGCCGCGGGCGCGGGCCAGCTCGCTGAGCTCCTCGATCGGGTCGATCACGCCGTGGGGGAACGACGGCGCCGAGCCGACGATCACGACGGTGTTGTCGGTGATGGCCGCCTCGGTGGCGGCCACGTCGGCCCGCCAGTCCGGGCCCGGTCGGGATGTGGATGATCTTGATGCCGAAGTACTGCGCCGCCTTGTCGAACGCGGCGTGGGCGCTCATCGGCACGATCATCTCGGGCTCGGTGATGCCCCGGGTGGCCAGGGCGTGGTCGCGGTAGGTCTTCATGGCGAGCTGGATGCTCTCGCTGCCGCCCGACGACACGCGTGCCGCACACGCCGGTGTCGGAGCCGGGCCCGTCGCCGATGCCGGCCGCCGCCGAGCATGGTGGCGGTCATGGCCACGATCTCGCTCTCGTACTTGACCGCGCTGGGCCACAGGTCGGTGTGCAGCGGGTTGGCCTGCGAGTTGAGGGCGTAGACCTCGTTGAGGAAGTCGATGTGGTCGGGGTCGCCGTTGTAGACCGAGCCCGACGCGTAGCCGTCCTCCCAGCGGGCCGCCTCGAGCTCGGCCATCTCCCGCATCTCGGCCAGCACCTCGTCGCGGTCGCCGCCCGGTGGCGGGGATGGCGCGAGAACGTCTGGTAGCGCTCGCGGTAGTCCTTGATGGTCGGCTCGGGTGGGCGGCTCGTGGTCGGCGGGTGGTCTCGCGGCGGAGGTCTCGGTCATGACGGGTGCTTTCTCGAGTGGCGGTTGAGCTTGGCGTACAGGCCCTTGTTCTTCTTGTAGAGGTCGACGAACGTGCCGTACAGCCGGTCGTAGGTGGCGCGGTTGCGGGCGTTCGGGCTGGAACGTCTCGGTGATGGTGATCTTGGCCGGGATGTCGTCCCACCGCAGGTGGCCGAGCGCGACCGACGGCCGAGAAGCCGGCGCCGCGCACGTTGGCCAGCACCGGGTCGGCCACCTGGCGGATGGGTCGGTCGAGCACGTCGGCCAGGATCTGGCACCACAGCGGCGAGCGGGCGCCGCCGCCGACGAAGTTGAGGTGCTCGAAGCGGCGCTTGGTGAACTTCTCGGCCGCGTCCTGCATCCACCGGGTGTTGAGGGCGACGCCCTCGAACACCGACCGCACCAGGTCGGCCCGGTCGGTGGCCATCGAGGCGTTGAACCAGCCGGCCCGGATGCAGGTGGTTGTCGACCGGGGTGCGCTCGCCGTTCAGCCACGGCAGGAAGATCAGGTTGCCGCTGCCCGGCGCCGACCGTGGCGGCCAGCTCGTTGAGCCGGTCGTACACGTCGTCGGGGGCCGGGCCCGATGCGAGGGCGTCGTCGGGGTACAGCATGTTGTCGACCAGCCACGACAGGCACTTGCCGGCGGTGTCCTGCTCGGTGGCCACCCAGTAGCGGCCGGGGATGCCCGACGGCAGCGAGGTGATGTTCGACAGGATGTCGGTCTTCTTGAACGGCACGTGGCACGACAGCCACGACGACGTGCCGATGTAGAGGTGGCCCTCGAAGTCGCGCACCGCGCCCGAGCCGATGCCGGCCGAGGCGGTGTCGCCGGTGCCGGCCACGACCTGCACGTGGCGGCCCAGGCCCAGCTCGGCGGCGGCCGCCTCGGTGAGCGGTGCCGATGATCGAGCCGGTGGGCACCAGCTCGGGCAGCTTGGCCCGGTCGACGCCGACCCACTCGATCAGCTCGTCGTCGTAGCCGACGTGGGCGAGGTCGCGGTTGTCGGTGACCCAGTGGCCCGACGATGGTGTCCGATCGAGGCCACCGCCCGGCCGGTGAGGCGCAGGTTGAGGTAGTCCATGGGCTCGAGGAAGCACGGCGGCGGCGTCGTAGACCTCGGGCCGCTCGTGCTTGAGGAACAGCATCTGGCCGACCGGGTCCTTGCCGGTGCGCGACGGGACGCCGCCGGTGACGCCGCAGCCACTGGCGCAGCTTCTTGGCGTTGTAGCCGACCGTGGGCACGACCACGCCGCCGCCGGCCGCCTGCCGCGGCGTAGCGGGCGCCGCGGGTGTCCATCCAGCTGATGGCGTTGCCGATGTGGTGGCCGTCGGCGCCGACGGCGACCGTGGTCATCCACTGGGTGGTGATCGACACGGCGACCATGTCGTCGACCGGCACCAGGCCCCGGGCCAGCAGGCGTCGGGTGGCGGTGACGATCGACGTCCACCACTGCTCCGGGTCCTGCTCGACGCCGCCGTCGGGCAGCAGGATGAGGTCGTTGCGTCTCGTACTCGTGGCCGACGACTCGCCGTCGAGCGAGACCAGGGCCACCTTGGGGCCGCCGGTGCCGAGGTCGACGGCCAGCACGTAGCCGGTCGTCGGGGACTCACTTGCGGTCATGCGTTCCCCCTGGGTCGCCCGGGCTCGACACCCGATGCCGCCCACGCTAACCAGCCGCCGCATCGCCCCGCACTCCCGTTGCTGTCCGGCTCCAGCGACCTCCCTCAGGTCGCTGGAGGGCACGGAAACGGTCGGGGCAGGTCGGCCCTCTACACTCGCCGCCGTGACCGAGCCCGACGCCCCTTCGATCCGCAGGCCGTGATCGACGAGTTGACCGCCGCCCCGGACGACTACGTCAAGGTCGCCGTGGTCGACGTCGACGGCGTGCTGCGGGGCAAGTACCTGGACAAGGCCAAGTTCCTGTCGGCCACCCGCAGCGGCTTCGGCTTCTGCAACGTGGTGTTCGGCTGGGACGCCAACGACCAGTGCTACGACAACACCTCCTACACCGGCTGGCAGAGCGGCTACCCCGACGCCGAGGTGCGCATCGACCTGACCACCATGCGCCGCATCCCGTGGGAGCAGGATCGCTACTTCTTCCTGGGCGAGTTCGTCGGGACGGGCAGCCGTCCGCTCGACGTGTGCCCCCGCCAGCTGCTGCGGCGGGTCATCGACCGGGCGGCCGCCTCGGGCTACGAGGCCAAGGTCGGGCTCGAGTTCGAGTGGTTCAACTTCGCCGAGACACCCGCACTCGCTGCGCGACAAGGGCTTCCGCGACCTGACCCCGCTGAGCCCGGGCATGTTCGGCTACTCGATCCTGCGCTCGACCCAGAACCAGCCGTTCTTCGACGCCCTGCTGGCCGACCTGCGGGCGTTCGGCGTGCCGCTCGAAGGGCTGCACTGCGAGACCGGGCCCGGCGTGCTCGAGGCCGCCATCCTCTACTCCGACGCGTTGACCGCCGCCGACCGGGCCGTGCTGTTCAAGTCGTCGGCCAAGGAGATCGGCCACCGGTTCGGCATCCTGCCGTCGTTCATGGCCCGGTGGAACACCGACCTGCCCGGCTGCAGCGGCCACGCCCACCAGAGCCTGTGGTCGCCTCGCCGGCGGCAGGGCACGTCGACCAACGAGTTCTTCGACGACGGCGACCCTCGTCGGATGAGCGACACGTTCCGCTCGTACCTCGCCGGCCAACTGGCCCTGCTGCCCGGAGATCCTGGCCCTGCTGGCCCCGACGGTGAACAGCTACAAGCGACTGGTCGACGGCTTCTGGGCGCCCGACCCACCTCAACTGGGGCATCGACAACCGCACGGTGGCCTGCCGGGTGATCCCGGGCAGCGCGGCCTCGACCCGGCTCGAGACCCGGGTGCCCGGTTCCGACGTGAACCCCTACCTGGCCGTGGCCGCCTGCCTCGGTGCCGGGTTGTGGGGCATCGAGCAGGGCCTCACCCTCGACATAGCCCGAGACCGTCGGCAGCGGCTACGGCGTCGACGGGGTCGAGCGCCTGCCGCGCACGCTGCAGGAGGCCACCGAGCGCCTGGCCGGCTCGACCGCGGCCCGCGATCTGTTCGGCGACGGCTTCGTCGACCACTACGTCTCGACCCGCGAGTGGGAGTGGCGCCAGTTCAACGACGCCGTCACCGACTGGGAGCTGGCCCGCTACTTCGAGATCATCTGATCGCGACGCTCCGCCGCCCCGGTCAGAAGAATCCCGGTCGGGGCAGGATCGAAACGCGCCGCCGCGGCGATTGCTGTGGTTGGAGGGAGTTCCAGGCGACGATTCGAGGCGAGATCTCTCGGCAGTCCCCAGGCCGACCGAACCCACCACATCGGAGTCAACCCATGTCACCCAAGAGCCTCGCTGCCATCGCCGTCCTGGCCGGCGCGCTGACCGTCGGCGGCGGCGCCGCGCTCGCCGCCGGGCGCCAGCAGCGCCAGCCCGGCCACGACCCGTCGCCGGTGCGTGCCGCCGACACCAGCCGGCTCGACCGACTCGTCCGTCGCCCCGGAGACCACCGAGGCGCCCGACACCACCGAGGCCACGGAGACGACCGAGGCCCCCGACACGACCGAGGCCCCGGACACGACCGAGGCCCCGCCCACCACCGAGGCGCCCGCCGACCACCGAGGCGCCCCGCGACCAGGGCGATCCCGGTGCGTGACGGCCACGACTGCCGGCGACCACGTCCCACGGCACCGATCCGCAGCCCGACAAGGGCCAGTGACGGCGTCCGACCGGCCACCACGGGCACCACGGCCATGGCAAGCCGGACGCGAGCGCCCAGGCCGCTGATGCCTGCCGCAGCCGAACGGGCGCCCGGCCGCCTCGGGCAGGATGGGCGCCCGCCCGACCGGGGTGCCCGTCCTGCCCGTGGTGAGTCAGCCGGCGCCCCGCGCCGTGAACGGCTCAGGCGAAGGTGCGGACGAGGTCGAGCACGGCGTCGGCGTCGGGTCCCTCGCCGTGCAGGTCGACGTCGGCGGCGTCGGCCCGGCGCGCCGCCACCAGGCAGAGGTCGGCGCCCGCGCCCCGGATCACCGTCGCCGCGCTCCTCGTCGGGGAGGAAGTCCCACGCGTGCGCCGGTCGGGCCCGACCAGGTCGAAGGCCACGGGCCCGGCCAGGGTCCGGCCGGCGCCGGCGAAGGCGTAGGGCAGGGTGCGCCAGGCCAGGCGGGCCACGTGCCACAGACGGTCGGTGGGGGCGACCTCCACCCCGAGGCCGGCGGCCACGTCGCCGGTGTGGATCCACGTCTCGGCCAGGCGGGTGGTGGCCAGGGTGCGGGCCGACAGCTCGCCGACCACCCAGGTCGACCCGGTCGTGGGGATCGCAGGCCGCGCAGGGCGGCATCGAGCCCGTCGACGCTCGTCTGCCAGCGCTCGTGCACCTCGGCCGGCGACGCTCGCCCGGTCGTGATCGACCAGCAGACCGGCGCCGTCCTCGACCGAGCCGACCGAAGGAGACCCGTCCAGGCCTCGCCGGCCAGGGCTCGCCAACGTCTCGGCGAAGCGTCCCGTTGGCGCTGGCCGATGGCCATCTCGTTGGTCTGGGCCAGGTGGAGGACCACATCGGCCACCGCTCCACCCCTCGCAGCGGGACGGCCGTTGCCAGTCGGCCTCGTCCAGCGGCGCCAGGATGGCGGCCAGCTCCGCCTGCTGGGCCGCCAGAGCGGTCAAGATCGTGTCCATGGAGCCTCCTGGTCGTCCTGGAAGGAATCGTCCATTGTGGTGGATGGCGGACGCGTTCCACGCGACATGCTGCTCTGGCCCTCGACCACTGCCGCGGCACCGGAGAGCCGGGGTCCATCCCGGCGCCGGTGACCAGCCGACCACTTGATCACCGTCGAGGAGCACCTCCTCGACCTCACAGAAAGCGAGACCCGCAACATGCTGGCTTATGATTTTCCGCTCCTCGGGATGTTCTGGACGATCTTCTTCTTCGCGATGTGGTTCATCATCGTGTTCACGGTCATCTGGGCCTTCATCGACAACTTCCGCCGTCACGACCACAGCGGCTGGGCCAAGGCCGGTTGGGCCCTGGTGATCATCTTCCTGCCGCTGCTCGGCACCTTCATCTACCTGATCGCGCGCCCCGCTCGAATCGAGTAGCGCACGCTCGACCAGCCGGCCCCGCCCCGGGGCGGAGAGTCTCGCTCCGGCCATGGAGCGAGGTCCGCCTCGGGGCGGGTCCGCGTCTGGGGCTTCGTTGTGATGACGCCGCCGGCGGATCGTAGGCTGGGCCGCCATGGCCGACCCGATCGCCCGTCGTCCCTCCGGGGTCCCCGCCCGCTGGCGGGCGACATGACCCTCCACCAGTTCAGCTTCCCCACGGCCATCACCTTCGGGCCCGGGGCCCGCGACCTGCTGGTCGACCACCTGCGGGCCCACGACGTCGCCCGCCCCCTCGTGGTCACCGACCAGGGCGTCGGCGCCCTCGGCCTGTTCACCGACCTGGTGGCCAACCTGGCCGCCGGCGGCCTCGAGCCCCAGGCCGTTCGACGGCGTGTGGGGCAACCCGGTGAAGTCCCAGGTCACCGCCGGGGTCGAGGCGTACCGGGCCCATCAGGCCGACGCCATCGTGGGCATCGGGGGCGGCGCGGCCCTCGACGTGGCCAAGGCCATCGCCCTGATGGCCACCCACCCCGGCGACCTGTTCGACTACGAGGACGAGATGCCCGGCGCCCGGCCCATCGGCCCGGTCCCCCATCTGGTGGCGCTGCCCACCACCGCGGGCACCGGCAGCGAGGTCGGGCGCAGCGCGGTGATCTCCGACGACGTCACCCACGTCAAGAAGATCATCTTCTCGCCGCACCTGCTGGCCGACGCCGTGCTGGCCGATCCCGAGCTGACCCTCGACCTGCCGGCCGGGATCACCGCGGCCACCGGGGTCGACGCCCTCACCCACAACATCGAGGCCTACCTGGCCAGCAACTACAACCCGATCTGCGACGGCATCGCCCTCGAGGGCCTGCGCCTCGGGGCCGCCAACCTGGCCCGGGCGGTGGCCAACCCCCACGACGTCGAGGCCCGGGGCGCCATGCTCATGAGCTCGATGATGGGGGCCATCGCCTTCCAGAAGGGTCTGGGCATCGTGCACTCGACCGCCCACGCTCTGGGCACGGTGGCCGACCTGCACCACGGCCTGGCCAACGCGGTGATGATCGACCACGCGCTGGTGTTCAACGTCGAGACCAGCGCCGCCCGCTTCGCGGGTCATGGCCCAGACCGTCGGGCTCGACGACGAGTCCGCCGACGGCTTCCTGCGCTGGCTGGCCGATCTCAAGGCCGAGATCGGCATGCCCCGGTCGCTGGCCGTCCACCGGGGTCGAGCCCGACGACCTGGAGCGGCTGTGCGACGTGGCCATCGAGGACGGCTGCCACGTCAACAACCCCCGACCGGTGGGCCGCGACGACTTCCGCCGGATCTTCACCGAGGCGTTCGCGTGACCGGCCGAGCGCGCCCGGCCGGGAGCGGCCGCTGCGCATCGGGGTCAGCGCCTGCTTCTTCCACGCCGATCCCACCCGCCCGGTGTTCAAGGGCAAGACCCTGCTGTACGCCGAGGAGTCGATGCTCGACCTGATGGGCCGGTCGCGGCGCCCTGGCCTACCTCATCCCGCGACCGACGCCCGCCGGCCCGACCATCGAGGACTACGTCGACGACCTCGACGGCCTGCTGCTGGAGGGCGGCATCGCGACGTCTGCCCCCGCAGCTACGGCGAGGAGCCGCTGCGGCCCGAGTGGGAGGGCGACGAGCCCCGCGACCGCTACGAGATCGACCTGATCCACGCCTTCCACGACGCGGGCAAGCCGGTGCTGGGCATCTGCCGCGGGGTCCAGATCCTCAACGTGGCCTTCGGGGGCACGCTCTACCAGGACATCACCACCCAGCTCGACGGGGTCGTTGAGCACCGCAACTGGGAGATCTACGACACCAACCGCCACGAGGTGGAGCTCGTCGCCGGATCGCACCTGGCCGGCGTCTACGGCGCGGCGCCCGGGGTGGTGACGGTGAACAGCGTCCACCACCAGGCGGTGAAGGACCCGGCCCCCGGCTTCGTGGTCGAGGCGGTGTCGGTCACCGACGGAGTCGTGGAGGCGTTGCGGCGGCCCGACGCCACGTTCCTGGCCGGGGTGCAGTGGCACCCCGAGTTCACCCCGGTCGGCGACGCCGAACAGCTGGCGCCCGACCCGCTGGTGGTCGACTTCCTGCGGGCCTGTCGCACCGGGGTCGACGGTCGTCGTGGCGGCCGCCGTCGAGGAGGTGTCGTGAAGGTCATCAACCCGGCCACGGGCGAGCTGATCACCAACGTGCTCGACGACACTCCGGCCACCATCGCCGAGAAGGTGGCGGCGGCCCGTGCTGGCCCAGCCGGCGTGGGCGGCGCGCCCGTTGCGCCGAGCGGATCGAGATCCTGCGCGGCTTCCGGGGTTGGGTGGTGAGCCGGTTCGACGAGCTGGCCGACATCCTCACCGCCGAGACGGGCAAGCCCATCAGCCAGAGCCGCAACGAGCTGAACGGCCTGTTGCCCCGCATCGACTTCTTCCTCGACGAAGCCGAGCAGCACCCTGGCCGACGAGGTGGTGCTCGACGCCCCCGCCGACGGGCTGCGCGAGGTGATCGCCCACGAGCCGCTCGGGGTGATCGCCAACATCTCGGCCTGGAACTACCCGTACTTCGTGGGCTCCAACGTCTTCGTCCCGGCCCTGCTGGCCGGCAACGCCGTGGTGTACAAGCCATCGGAGTACGCCACGCTCACCGGCCTGGCCATCGCCTCGATGCTGAACGAGGCCGGCGTGCCGGTCGACGTGTTCTCGGTGGTGGTGGGCGACGGCTCGGTCGGCGCCGAGCTGCTCTCGCACCCGCTCGACGGGGTGTTCTTCACCGGCTCGTACGCCACCGGGCGCCGCATCGCCGAGTCGGTGGCGTCACGGCTGACCCGGGTGCAGCTCGAGCTGGGCGGCAAGGACCCGGTGTACGTGTCGCGACGACGTCGACGTGGCGGCCGCCGCCGAGGCGCTGGCCGACGGCGCGTTCTACAACAACGGCCAGAGCTGCTGCTCGGTCGAGCGGATCTACGTCCACGAGGCGATCCACGACGCGTTCGTCGACCGGTTCGTGGCGTGCGTCAAGGGCTTCGTCCTGGGAGATCCGACCGACGAGGCGACCTACCTCGGCCCACTCACCCGCGCCGCCCAGGTCGACGTGCTCGAAGCGCAGGTCATCGACGCCACCGCCCGCGGGGCCACCGTGCGCACCGGGGGCAGCCGGGTGGACGGGCCGTCGGGATCGCCCACGGTCGGGACGTGGTTCGCGCCGACCGTGCTGACCGAGGTCACCGAGGACATGGCCGTGATGCGCGAGGAGTCGTTCGGGCCCATCATCGGCATCCAGGCCGTGCGCGGACGACGCCGACGCGCTGGCCCGCATGAACGACACCGACTACGGCCTCACCGCCGGCATCTACACCCGTGACCGCGAGCGGGCCCTGACGATGCTGGCCCAGGTCCGGGCCGGTTCGGCCTACTGGAACTGCTGCGACCGGGTCAGCCCCCGCCTGCCGTGGTCGGGTCGGGGCCACTCGGGGATGGGATCGACGCTGTCGACCTACGGCATCTTGACCTTCGTCCAGCCCAAGGCCTACCACCTCCGCTCGCCATGACCGGTCGGGGTGTGCGCCTGAGCGTCGTCGGGGTCGCGGTCGTGGTCCTCGCCGTGGGGGTGGGAGTGGTCGTCTTCGACCGAGGTTCGCCCGCTCCGTCCGAGGCCGCGCCCAGCCCGACCGTCGTCGTCCCGGTGAGGGCCCCGGCACCGCCACCCCCGCCCGTCCCGCTCCGCACCACCCTCGCCGTGGTGACGGGGCCGGTGCCGTACTCGGCCAGCCCCGACGGGCCCGCCGTGGGCACCATCCCGGTGGGGGGCTGGTGGGGTGACACCAAGTCGCTGCCGGTGATCGCCGAGGCCCCGGGCTGGCTCGAGGTCCGCCTGCCGCAACGCCCCAACGGGCTCACCGGGTGGATCCCGGCCGCCAGCGCGGTGCTCGGCTCGACCACCTACGGCGTGCTCATCGACGTGACCGCCCACCGACTCCGGCTGTACCACGAAGGCGTGCCGGTCCTCGACCTCCCGGCCGGGACGGGCACCGCCAACGACCCCACGCCCCTCGGCCAGTTCTACGTGATGGACGTGGCGCCGTCCGAGGGCCCGGGCTGGGGCCCGTTCATCCTCGACACCAACGCCCACTCCGAGGCCATCGTGAGCTGGGAGGGCCAGGGGGACGCGTTCACGGCCATCCACGGCCCCCTCGGTGCCGATGCCGCCATCGGGGCCACCGGCGGCGCCATCAGCCACGGCTGCGTCCGGCTCCACGACGCCGACCTGGCCCAGCTCAGCCCGGTCCCACCGGGCGCCCCCGTGGTCATCGTCGCCTGACCGCGGCCGCTCCACCCGGCTGCTCCCGCGTTCCGGCGCCGCCCCCTCGCGCTGAGCGGCAGGAACCGGAGGTCAGAACCGGGGCGGCGGGGACGTCAGGGGGCACGCCACTGGTCACGGGTGGCGTGGGTGCCCGGCTGACCGATGTCGTGCCACTGCGCCGTGTCGACCTGCTCCAGATCGAACTCGAAGATCGGATCTCGGGCGGCCGACTCGATCATTCCCCCCACGCCACCGCGCGCCACCACGGCGTTGATCAGGGCTCTCGTCGGGTCGTCCGTCACCTCGATCGCCCGGGCGCGAATGCACAGCTCGTCGTCGTCCAGACCGGGGAGCGCGTGGATGACGCACCGAGGGTCTCGCCGGAGGTCCCAGCCTTTGGGGGACGATCTCGGGATCACCCCGAACAGCCGCCCGCCGGCGAGCACCGGACAGAAGGGGTGCAGCCGGGGACCACCATCGCGCCGGATCGAGGCGAGGTAGCTGACGGTGAACTGAGGCTCGCCCTCGGGGACGGCATCGCCGCGTGCCAGCGCCGTGGCCCCGGGCCAGAGCCGCGCCGCCAACCGGGCCATCTCGGGGGCGTCAGCGGTGAACTCGGCCCAGGTCGCCATACCGCCGAGTATGTCGGAGGATCGCCCCCGGGGCGCCCCCGGATCGAGGCCGGTTGTACGCTCACCCGGTGCCGGAGACCGAACGACCGCGGCGGATCGCCGTTCGGGTCATCCCCCGGGCCAAACGGGACCAGGTCGGTGGTGAGCGCGCCGGGCGCCTGCTCGTGCGAACGGTCGCGGCTCCCGAGGACAACCGGGCCAACGCCGCGGTCTGCCGGCTGGTGGCGGCTCACCTCGACGTGCCGAGCCGGTGTGTGCAGGTCGAGTCCGGCCACCACGCCCGCGACAAGGTGCTGCTCATTCTCCCGTGACCGAGCCGGGGAAACGGGGGTCGGCCGTCCGTCAGGCGACCTCGTAGCCGGCCTCGGCGATGGCGGCTCGGATCGCCGCATCGGCGGCCCAGCCGTCGACCTCCACGGTCCGGTCGGTGACGCTCACCACCACCGACTCGACGCCGGACACATCGCCCACCTCGCCCTCGATGGCGTGCTTGCAGTGGTCGCAGGAGATGCCCGGAACGGTGTAGATGCGGGTGGTCATGCGGTGGTCCTGTCTGGTTGGGGGGAGGAGGGTGAGCGACGTGGGGCGAGCGCCGAAGGCGCCGGGCCGGGGGTGGTCCGGCTGCCGCGGAATCGGCGCAGCCGGAGGCTGTTGGTCACCACGAACACGGAGGAGAAGCCCATGGCCGCCGCCGCGATCATGGGGTTGAGCACGCCGAGCGCGGCCAGGGGGATGGCGGCCACGTTGTAGGCGAAGGCCCAGAACAGGTTGCCCTTGATGGTGGTGAAGGTGCGGCGCGACAGGGCGATGGCATCGGCCGCGGCCCGCAGGTCGCCGCTGACCACGGTCAGGTCCGAGGCCTCGATGGCGACGTCGGTTCCCGTGCCCATGGCGATGCCGAGGTCGGCGGCCGCCAGCGCCGGTGCGTCGTTCACGCCGTCGCCGATCATCGCCACCACCCGGCCCTCGGCCTGCAGGCGACGCACCTCGGCCACCTTGTCCTCGGGAAGCACCTCGGCGACCACCCGGTCGACGCCGACCTCGGCCGCGACCGCCTCGGCCGTGCGGCGGTTGTCGCCCGTGACCATCACGACCTCGAGGCCCAGCCGCTGCAGCTCGGCCACCGCGGCGGCGCTGGTGGGTCGTACCCGATCGGCCACCTCGAGCGTGGCCCGGGCCGGCACCGTGGTGCCGGCCGCCGAGCCCTCGTCGGCCCAACCGACCAGCACGGCGGTGTGGCCTCGCGCCTCGGCGGCGGCGGTGGCGGCCTCGATCTCGGGCGGCACCGAGTCGAACAGCGAGCGGCGGCCGACCCGGACCTCGACGCCGCCGATGAACGCGACCACACCCAGGCCGGGCCGGTTCTCGAAGTCGGCTCGACCGGCGACCGGTTCGGCATCGGCCGCGGCCCCCGCACGACGGCGGCGGCGATGGGGTGTTCCGAGCGGGCCTCCAGGGCGCGCGGCCCAGGCCAGAGCCTGGTCGTGGTCGCCGCCCGGCAGCGACGGCCACGTCGACCAGCTCCATGCGGGCCTCGGTGAGCGTCCCGGTCTTGTCGACCACGGCGATGTCGACCTGCTCGGTCCGCTCCAGCACCTCGCCGCCCTTGATGATGACCCCCAGCTGGGCGCCGCGCCCGGTGCCCACCATGATGGCGGTCGGCGTGGCCAGGCCGAGGGCGCACGGGCAGGCGATGATCAGCACCGCCACCGCCGCCGTGAAGGCGTCGGTGGCCGGGTGGCCGGTGGCCAGCCACGCCACCAGGGTGACGAGGGCGATGACCAGCACGGCGGGGACGAACACGGCGGCGACCCGGTCGACCAGGCGCTGCACGGGGGCCCGCGAGCCCTGGGCCAGCTCGACCAGCCGCACGATCTGGGCCAGGGCGGTGTCGCCGCCGACCCTCGTGGCCTCGACCACCAGGTGCCCGTTGGTGTTGACGGTGGCGCCGATGACCGCGTCGCCCGGGCCCACCTCCACCGGCACCGGCTCGCCGGTCAGCATGCTCATGTCCACGGCCGAGTGCCCCTCGACCACGGTGCCGTCGGTCGCCACCTTGTCGCCGGGGCGCACCACGAAGCTGCATGCCCACCTCGAGCGCGTCGAGCGGGACCTCGGTGCCGTCGACGAGCGTGGCGGTCTTGGCCCCCAGCTCGGCCAGCGCCCGCAAGGCGTCCCCCGAGCGCCGCGTGGCCCGGGCCTCGAACCACTTGCCCAGCAGGATCAGGGTGACGATGACCCCGGCCGTCTCGAAGTAGACGTTGGGCATGGTCGAGCTGCCCGAGTCCATCGAGCTGGTGCCGGCGTCACCGGCGCCGAGGAAGACCAGCGCCACCGTCGACCACCCCCAGGCGGCCAGCGTGCCCAACGAGACGAGGGTGTCCATCGTGGCGGTGCGGTGACGGAGGTTGGCCAGCGTGGCACGATGGAAGCCGGCGCCGCTCACGAACACGACGGGGGTGATGAGGGCGAACGCCACCCACGGCCAGTGAGCGAACTGCAGGGCGGGGATCATCGAGATGGCCAAGGCCGGCACGGTGAGCACCACGGCCAGCACGAGTCGGCGGGCCAGGGTGCGCTGCCACGGCCCGCTCGGCGTCGGCCTGATCGTCGGGCTCGGGGCTCGAGTAGCCGAGACCGGCCACCCGGGCCCGCAGGTCGCCCACCGTCACCGTCTCGGGGTCGTAGACCACGGTGGCCCGGTGGTTGGCGAAGTTGACGGTGGCCTCGTCCACCCCGTCGAGCTTGGCCAGGCCTTTGCCGATGCGCGTGGCGCAGGCGGTGCAGGTCATGCCTTCGATGGGGAGGTCGGTGCGGACGGCGGCCATGTGCGATAGGATACCCCCCGACCCTATGGCTGGCTACTCCATCTCCAAAGACGACTACGTCAAGCGCCTGCGGCGCATCGAGGGGCAGGTTCGCGGCCTGCAGAAGATGATCGATGAGGAGCAGTACTGCGTGGACGTCCTCACCCAGATCTCCTCGGTCACCCGCGCCCTGCAGGGCGTGGGCCTGGGCCTGCTCGACGAGCACATGCGCCACTGCGTGCGCGAGGCCGCCGAGGAGAGCCCGGCCGCCGGCGACGCCAAGGTCGAGGAGGCCGTGGCCGCCGTGGCCCGGCTCCTGCGCAGCTGACCCGCCCGTCGGCCAGGGTGAGGGCGCCGCGTCAGTCGGCGTGGACGGGGGGGTGGGTGGCGACGTGCTCGGCCGTCACCGGGTCCTCACACGGATGGCACTCCAGCTCCAGGGTGGCGTGGTCGATGCCGAAGCGCTCGGCCAGCATGGCCTTGAGCTCGTCGCCGCGCTCCTGAGCCTGGTGGAGCGTGACCTCCCCGGCCAGCACCACGTGGGCCGACAGGGCCGGCTCGTCGGAGGCCACGCTCCACAGGTGGATGTGGTGCACGGTCTCCACCGTCGCCTCGGCCTCGAGCGCCGTCCCCACCTCGTCGGGATCGATGCCCCGGGGTGTGCCCTCCAAGAGCACGTTGGTGGTGTCCCGCAGGAGGCCCCAGGCCGACCACAGCACCAGCAGGGCGATGAAGATCGACATCGCCGGGTCGACCCAGTCGGCCTGCCAGACCAGGACGGCCACGCCGGCGATGATGGCCCCCACCGACCCGGCGGCGTCGGCGGCCATGTGGAGCACGGCGCCGTGCATGTTGAGGCTCTCGCCCCGGGCCCGGACCAGCACGGCGACGCTGCCCACGTTGACCACGAGACCGAGGGTGGCCACCACGATGACCCCGCCGCCGCGGATGTCCACCGTCGTGCCGAACCGCTGCACGGCCTCGTAGATGATCCACGCCGACACGCCCACCAGGATGAGCCCGTTGATCTGGGCGGCCAGCACCTCGGCCCGCTTGAGGCCGAAGCTGTGGCGGGCGGTGGCCGGGCGCCCGAGCAGGGCCATGGCCACCAGCGAGATGGTCAGGCCGATGACGTCGGATCCCATGTGGGCGGCGTCGGCCAACAGCGCCAGCGAGTTGAAGGCCAGGCCCCCGATGATCTCGGCCACGAGGAAGAAGGCGTTGGCGGCCAGCGCGATGGTCAGCGCCCGCCGCTGCGCCGGCCGGCTGGGGGGGTGCTGGTGGTGGTGAGCGTGATTGACGTCAGGCGGACTCACGCCTCCCAGGGTACTGACCGGCCCTCGCGGCAGCGGACCGGGATCGGAGGTCCGGTGCTGGTCGGGTACCGTTTCGGCCACTCGTGATGGCCGACCTGACCCCCGCTCCGACCGCCTCCTCGCCGCGCTGCTGCCGGTCCCGGCCTGCGGGTCCGGGCCGCGTTGATGGCCGGCCGGGCCGTGTCCAAGGTCTCGCAATGGGCTGGCCGCGGCGAGGGCACGGTCATCGGTGGGCTGGTGGCTCTGCGCCTGGCACCGGGGGTGGCGGAGACCCTGGCTCGCCCCATGCGGGTCGTGCTGGTGTCGGGCACCAACGGCAAGACCACCACCACCCGCCTGGTGGCGGAGGGCCTGGCCACGGTGGCTCCCACCGCCACCAACCACACCGGGTCGAACCTGGCCAACGGGATCGCCGGCGCCCTGCTGCGCTCGCCCGATGCCCCGCTGGCCGCGCTCGAGGTGGACGAGGCGGTGGTGCCCTGGGCGCTCGAGATGGTGCGCGCCCGAGGTGGTCGTGCTGCTCAACTTGTCGCGCGACCAACTCGACCGGATGCACGAGGTGCGGGCCACGGCCGACCGCTGGAAGGCGGCGCTGGAAGCGCACCGGCCTCGGGTCCTGGTGGCCAACGCCGACGATCCCCTCGTCACCTTCGCCGCCGGTGAACTGCCCACCGTGTGGGTGGCCGCCGGGCTGGCGTGGGAGCTCGACGCTTCGGCCTGTCCGTGGTGCGGCGCCCTGCTCACCTTCGCTCCCGGCGGGTGGCACTGCGACGGGTGCGGTCGGGCCCGCCCGTCGTGCGCCTACGCCCTGGGCGACGGGGTGGTCGAGACCGAGGCCGGCCCCGTGGAGCTGGATCTGGCCCTCCCCGGGCGCTCGGCGGCCGCCAACGCGGCCATGGCCCTGGCCGCGATCGCCCAGCTCGAGGTCGACCCGGCGGCGGCGCTGGCCCGCTGGCGCACCATCCGCAGCATCGAGGGTCGCTACGAGCGGGTCACCTATCGGGGAGCCGAGCTGCACCTGCACCTGGCCAAGAACCCGGCGGGATGGGTCGACGTGCTCGGCCTGGTAGGAGCGACCGGCGACCCGGTGATCCTGGGGTTCAACGCCCAGGTGCAGGACGGTCGTGACCCATCGTGGATCTGGGACGTGCCCATGGAGCTGCTGGCCGGTCGTCCGGTCGTCTGCTTCGGCGAGCGGGCCACCGATCTGGCCGTGCGGCTCGTGTACGCCGAAGTGGACGTGACCGTGGCCGACTCGCTGGCGGCCGCCGCCGACCTGGCCGGCCCCGGCCCGGTCGAGCTCATCGCCAACTACAGCTCGTTCCAGCAGGTGCGAGCGGAGCTGGCCCATGGCCGCTGACGGGCCGGCGCCACCCTCGACGCTCTCGACCGGGGCCCCGATCCCATCGCCGGCCGACTCGCCGGTGGGCATCGGACTGCTACGGCCCGACCTGCTGGGGACCTACGGCGACAGCGGCAACGCCGTGGTCCTGGCCCGGCGCCTGCAATGGCGGGGCATCGCCGCCGAGGTGGTGGAGCTGGGGCCCGGGTCGGACGTGCCCGCTCACGTGCAGGTGCTGGTGCTGGGCGGGGGCGAGGACGCGGCCCAGCTCGCCCTCCTGCGCGACACGGTGCTCCTGCGGGGTCTGGAGCGGGCTGTGGACCGCGGCGCCGCCGTGCTCGCCGTGTGCGCCGGCATGCAGGTGCTGGGTCGTGAGTTCGGAGGCTCGGACGGCCGGCCCCACACCGGCATCGGCCTGCTGGACTGCACCACCGACCGCTTGGACCGACGCGCCGTGGGCGAGTGCGTGGTGGACGCCTCCGCCGGACCGCTGGGCGCCGCCGACCTGGTCGGGAGCGAGCCGTTGACCGGCTTCGAGAACCATGGTGGCCGCACCGTGGTCGGGCCCGGCTCGGTTCCCCTCGGTCGGGTCACCGTGGGGGTCGGCAACGATCACCACGTGGACGGGGCCGTGACCGGCCGGGTGGTGGGCACCTACCTGCACGGGCCCGTGCTGCCGCGCAACCCGAGGCTGGCCGATGCGCTGCTCACCTGGGTGGTGGGCCCGCTCGACCCGCTGCCGGTGCCGCTGGCCGACCGACTGCATGCCGAGCGCCTGGCCGTGGCCGCCGCCGCCCGGGCCGAGACCGACTGAGTCTCGCGTCCCCCTCTGAACCGGCGTCGATGGTGGCCGCCGGGGCGATGCCCAGCGACGCCGGTTCGGCTTCGGGGGGCTTCGGGGGGCTCGGGGTCCGGGGGCGTCGGCGTCAGGGAGGGGCCGGGTCGGCGTGCTGGCGGATCCAGGTGTGCATGGCGATGCCCGAGGCCACTCCGGCGTTGATGGACCGGGTCGAGCCGTACTGGCTGATCGAGCACACCAGGGTGACGGCCGAGCGGGCCGTCGGCGACAGCCCGGGCCCCTCCTGGCCGAACACCAGCACGCACCGCCGGGGGAGGTCCACCGACTCGAGCGGGACCGAGCCGGGCAGGTTGTCGATCCCGATGAGGGGCAGGTCGTCGCTGGCCGCCCACGCCACCAGGTCGTCGATGGTGGGGTGGTGGCGGATGTGCTGGTAGCGGTCGGTGACCATGGCCCCGCGCCGGTTCCACTTCCGCCGGCCCACGATGTGGACCTCCGCCGCCCCGAAGGCGTTGGCGTTGCGCACCACCGTCCCGATGTTCATGTCGTGGTTCCAGTTCTCGATGGCCACGTGGAACGGGTGCCGGCGGGTGTCGAGATCGGCGACGATGGCCTGGTTCGACCAGTAGCGGTACCGGTCGACGACGTTGCGCCGATCGCCGTCGCGCAACAGGTCGCGGTCGAGGCGGGGGTCGGTCGGGCCACGGCTCGGGATGGGGCCCGACCCCGATCTCCTCGACCGCGGCCTCCTCGACGCGCGGCCTTCGGCGGCGTCGGGGGGCCGTCGGGCGCACGCGGATCCGGTACCGGACGGGTGCTGCTCATCGCCCTCGCCGCGACGCGGTCAGTCGTCGTCGGACGACGAGCGCAGGCCGGGACAGCCTCGCAGGAGCTGGTAGGCGTACATCCCGGCGATGCACAGCGACATGACGGCCACCAGGCCGCCCAGGTCGGGGCCGAACAGCGAGCGGTCACCAGGCCGGTGAGGATGAGGGCGGCGCTGAGGGCCAGCACGCTGTTGAGCACCGGGTGGGCCGGGTGGCGGCGATCGTCGCGCTCGTCATCGACGTGTCCGTGGGGCTCGGCGGCGGTCGCGGGCACGGGGGCCTCGAACTGACCGAGCCACTCGGGGTCGTCGAGGCGCAGCTGATCCTCGATCTCGGCCAGGCGGCGCTCCTCGTCGTGGTCCAGCACGACGCGATGGTGGCACGATTCGCGGCGCTGCGCTACGCCCGATCGGACCAGCGTCAGGCCGGGGTCGGGCCGGTGGCGAGCCGGGGTCGGGCCGGTGTCAGGCCAGGGCCAACAAGGTGGCGGCGCCGGCGGCCAGGGCCAGCCCGCCGAGCTGGATGCGGCGCAGCCGCTCGCCCAGCACGACCTGCGCCAGCAGCACGGTGGCCGCGGGATACAGCGCCACGATCACCGCCACCAGCGAGACCAGCCCCCGCCGCACGGCCAGCAGGTACAGGACGTTGGCCACCATGTCACCGGCCCCGGCGGCCACCACCAGGCGGCGGCTGCCCGGGGCGGGACGCAGCGAGCGCCCGCCGGCCAGGGTGACCGTGGCCAGGAGCGCCACGGAGACCGCCCGAGCGCTCAGCAGTGGCCACAGACCGGCGCGAGGCGCTGGTGCGGCTGAACAGCACGAAGAAGGCCCCGAAGGCGGCCCCGGCGATGACGGCCAGCACCAGCGGGGTGGCCGCCGCGGCGGTGGGTCCGCCGGCCGTCGGCGGTGGCTCGCCTTCGCGGCTCACCAGACCGACGGCCACGATGGCGATGGCGATGCCCGCCAGTGCCGGCACCGACAGCTGCTCGCCGAGGCCGACGCCGACCACCACGGGCAGGGCGGCGCCGAACAGGGCGGCCACGGGGGCGACCACGCTCATGGTGCCCCGGGACAGGGCCCGGTAGAAGAGGATGAGACCGCCGGCGCCGAACGCTCCGGCCAGGCCTCCGTACACCAGGTCGCCGGGCTGGGGAGCGGCGGTGGGCAGCATCGGGATGGCCAGCACCAGCAGGATCAGGCCCACCACATGGGCCGACAGCGTGACGGCCAGGGGTGAGGTGCGGCGCGCCGCCACCCCGCCGAAGAAGTCGGCGGTCCCGTAGACGACGGCGGCGCTGAGGGCGAGGATGGCGGTCATGGCGGAGCTCGGGGTCGTTGGTCGGTACAGTGAACTGAGCGGTACAACAGACAACTATAGCCGTAGACTGCACCAACCGGTCAGTGTATTGATCCACCGGGAGTGGTCAGGAGGCACACCGTGAGCCCAGCCCGAGCCCGTCGAAGCCCGTCGACCGGCGCGACGCCCGTCGATCAGCCGACCGACCCGTCGTCGGCCACCATCTCGACCATCGCCCGCAACGTCCGGGCCCTGCGCACCGAGCAGGGATGGACGCTCGACGAGCTGGCCGGCCGCTCCGGGGTGAGCAAGGGGATGCTCGTGCAGATCGAGCAGAACCGGACGAACCCCAGCATCGGCACGCTCTGCCGGGTGGCCGAGGCCTTCGGCGTCTCGCTGGCCGCCTCGTCGAACTGGGTCAGGCCCCCGCGGTGCGGATCGTGGGCCCCGACCAGGCCGCCGAGCTGTGGCACGGCAAGCCCGGCAGCGTGGGCCGCCTGCTGGTGGGCAGCGACCGGCGTGAGCACCTCGAGCTGTGGGAGTGGCGCATGGTGCCCGGCGACGCCTACCCGTCGCAGGACCACCAGCCCGGCACCCGGGAGATGCTCCACGTGCACGACGGCACCCTCACGTTGTCGGTCGACGGGCTCGACCACGCGGTGCCGGCCGGGCTCGGCGGTGCTGTTCGAGGCCGACCGCCCGCACGGCTACGCCAACCGCGGGCGCAAGTCCCTGCGCTTCACCATGGTGGCCGCCGCCCCGGCGGCCCAGCACGACCGACGCGACGGCGCCGTCCACGGGGCCTGAGGCACCACCGGCGCCGCCTGCCCGACCGCTGTGCTCCACTCTGACGGGCCGTCAGATCCGGCGTACGCTGCGACCATGAACGTCGACGACCTCGTGGAACTGGAAGCCATCAAGCGGGTCAAGTACCGCTACATGCGCACGCTCGACCAGAAGCTGTGGGACGAGATGGCCACCTGCTTCACCGACGATGCGGTGGCGGCCTACAGCGGGGGCAAGTACCGCTACGAGGGACGCGACGCCATCCTCGAGTTCCTGACCCGGTCGATGGGGGCCGACACGTTCCACTCGAGCCACCGCATCCACCAGCCCGAGATCGAGCTCACGTCGCCCACCACGGCCACCGGCACCTGGGCCATGGACGATGTCGTGGTCATGACCGACTGGGACCTCACCATCCGCGGCGCCGCCTTCTACGAGGACCGCTACGAGAAGGTCGACGGCGAGTGGAAGATCGCCGCCACCGGCTACAAGCGGACCTACGAGGAGATGCATCCCCGGGCCGCCGTGCCCGGCCTCAAGCTCACGGCGAGCTGGTGGTCCACCGGCGGCGTGAGCGAGATCGACGCCTGAGCGGTCAGTGGGGGGCGGTCGAGGGCCCGCCGATGAGCGGCGGCGCCTCGGCCAGCGCCTGCATGGCCCCCACGCACATCGTGGTGTAGATGTCGATCAGCTCGCGGCGCGGCATCTGGCGGTTCACCCAGCAGTCGATGAGGCCATCGAGCCCGCTGATCAGGACGCTGGCCGCCGCGGTGGCCGTCCGCGGCGTGAGCCCGAACTCCTCGGCGGCCCGGGCCCCGTAGAACTCGCTGACCGAGGCGTGGATCTCCCGGCCGCTGACGCGGGACCGGACCCGACGCCGGGCGGGCCTGCATCAGGTTGATGATCACCGCGCCCCGCTCGACGAGGAGGTCGAGCCAGGCGGTGAGCGAGGCGCGGACCGTGGCCTCGAACGTGGTGGCCCGGGCCATGGCCGCGGTGACCCGCGCCACCACGTCGGCCATCTCGCGCTCGTGCAGCGCGGCCAGCAGCTCATCGGCGTTCTCGAAGTAGCGATACCCGAGGGCCTTGGACACCCCGGCGCGGGCGGCCACCCCCTCCATGGTGACGGCCTCGGTGCCGCCTTCGGCCACGAGCTGCGCCGCGGTGTCGAGCATCTGGGTTCGCCGGGCGGCGGCGGGCAGGCGGCGGCGCCGCTCGGCGTTCGGTGGAGGGCCTGGCGGTGGGGCCGGGGCAGCGGTCCGCGGGCCCGGTGGGGTGGTGGTCACGGCGCGCCCTCGCTTGCTCGGTCCGATTGGGCGATGATGGTTCCGGTCGGGGTCGGTGCCGGCCCTGGGAGTTGGGCTCCGGGGCCGTGGGCCGGTCCGACCGGTGACGGTACCGTCACCAACGCTGTCGAGCACACCTGGGGGGAACGCATGTCGATCGAAGGCCGGCGCTTCGACGCCGACAGCCACGTGCTGGAGCCGGGAGACTGGATCACGCCCTATGCCGACCCGGCGGTGCGCGACCGGCTGCGCGACGCCGTGGAGTTCTTCGACCGCGCCACCGCCGAGGCCCTCGTGGCCGACCGCCCGGCGGGCTCGGACAAGGGCGACCGGGTCCGCACCCGGCTGGGAGGAGCCGGCTACAAGTCCTTCGGGGCCTTCGACCCCACCGAGCGGGCCGAGGCCCTCGACCTGCTGGGCATCGACGCCCAGCTGGTGTTCTCCACCTTCGCTCCGGCGCAGTTCCTGACCAACCGCGACCTCGACGTGGTCTACGGCGGCGCCCGCGCCCACAACCGGGCGCTGGCCGACTTCTGCTCGGCCGACCCGCGACTGCTGGCGGTCGGCTTCATCCCCTTCCACGACCCCGATCGAGCCGCCGACGAGGTCGAGGCCGCGCTGGCCATGGGGTGCGCCTCGGTCCTGGTCAGCGCCAGTGCCCGCGAGTCCGGCCGGGCCCCGTCCCATCCCGACTACGACGGCGTCTGGGGCCGGCTCAACGACGCCGACGCCCCGTTCATGTTGCACATCGGCGCCGCCGGCCCGCTGCTGCCCCGCGGCTATGTCGACAACGGTCGGCCCCGGCCCACGGACTTCCTCGGGGGCGGCGAGAACATCCGCTCCAAGGACTACGTCGGCATCTCCAAGTGGCCCGAGATCATGCTGGCCACGTTGGCGTTCGACGGTGTGTTCGAGCGCTTCAGCTCGTTGCGGTGCGGCTGCGCCGAGCAGGGGGCGGAGTTCGTCGTCACCTTCCTGCGCAAGCTCGATCACGCCCAGCGGATGTTCGCCAAGACCGAGCCGGACCTGGCCGCGCTGGCCCAGCCGGCGTCGGACTACATCCGCCAGCGGGTCAAGTTCACCCCGTTCCCCGGCGAGGACGTGGGCTGGATCATCGATCAGATCGGCGCCGAGCTCGTGCTGTTCTCCAGCGACTACCCCCACGTCGAGGGCGGGCGGGACCCGGTGGCCAAGTTCGAGGCGACGATGACCGAGGTGTCCGACGCCGATCGCCGTCGGTTCTACGCCGACAACTTCGCCGAGCTCATGGGCTCGGCCTTCGTGGCCGCCTGAGGTCACGCCGGTGGTGAGGCGGTCGGTGATCGGGCGCACGCCCGGCGGCTTCGACATCGCCGCGTGGATCCTGAAGGCCCGCCCCGATGTCTGGGACATCGCCGGATGGCTGGTCTCGGACGAGCCCGCCGGCTCGTGGCGGCTGGCCGAGTCGCCCCGGGTCGACCTCCTGGCGCCCGGGCAGCGTTGCTTCCTGTGGATCACCGGGCCGGCATCGGCCCGCCTCACGCCGGGGATCTGGGCCGCCGGCTCGTTCACCGGCCCCGTGGAGCAGCGCGACGGCGACCTCGACGATCCCCGCTGGACCGACCGCGACGCTCAGCGCCAGACCCGCCCGTTCGTGCCGGTCGAGCTCGAGCGACTCGACGAGCCCATCGCCCGAGCCGACCTCCGGGCCGACCCCCGATTCGCCATGGCCGAGATCCTGCGAGCCCCCCGGGTGGGCAACCCCGTGGTGGTGACCCCCGAGGAGCTCGACGTCCTCGACGAGTGGCTCGACCACTGAGCGAGACCCTCTCGCTCAGCTCGAATCCGGAGCGTGGTCACAGCTTCAAGGCGAGGTCAGCGGGGCTTCAGGCCAGCTTCAGGAACAGCAGGAATGATGGCGAGATGTACCTGGCCACGCGGACCCCGGTCGACGTGCCCGCGTCACCGCCGTCGGTCCGCGCCCGCCTCGAGGTCTCACGCAATGTGGTCATGCTCGGGCTCACCAGCATGTTCACCGACCTCTCGTCGGAGATGGTCACCTCGGTGCTGCCGCTGTACTTCATGCTCCAACTGGGCTTCGGGCCCGTGCAGTTCGGGGCCTTCGACGGGGTGTACCAGGGCCTGGCCGCCGTGCTGGCGGTGGTCGCCGCCGTCGTGGCCGACCGCCGTCAACGGCACAAGCGGGTGGCGGGCACCGGCTACGGCCTGTCGGCGGCGGCGAAGCTGGGTCTGGTGGTGGCGGGCGGGAGTTGGGTGCCCACGCTCGGGTTCCTCTACCTCGACCGCCTGGGCAAGGGCATCCGCACCGCCCCCCGTGACGCGCTGATCTCGCTGAGCAGCGCCCGCGATCGTCTCGGTACCTCGTTCGGGGTCCACCGTGCCCTCGACACGGTCGGTGCCGTCCTCGGCCCCCTGGCCGGCGCGGTGATCCTGGCCCGCAACCCGGCGGGCTACGACGTCGTCTTCATGACCAGCTTCTTCGTGGCCGTCATCGGGCTGGGCGTGCTGTGGTGCTTCGTCGACGAACGCCGCGTCGGCCCCGAGGCGGCGGCCGACGAAGCCGCCGAGCCGGCTGGAGCCGCGGACTACGTCGAGCCGGCGTCGGGCCTGCCGCCGGTCGAGTCGCCGCCGGTCGAGTCGTTGCCGGCCGAGGCCTTCGCCACCGAGTCGGTCCCGATCGAGGCCATCGGCCAGGCCGACCTCGACGAGGTGGCCAGCCTCGATCCCGCCACCCACCTGTCGTGGCGGTCGGCGCTGGTGCTGTGGCGGGTGCGGCCCTACCGACGGGTGTGCCTGGTCGCCTGCGCCTTCGCCCTGCTCACCCCGGGTGACGCCCTGCTCTTCCTGGCCATCGAGCGCCGCATCCACTTCACCGCCGCCTACTTCCCGCTGCTCTACTTCGGATCCTCGGTCGTCTTCCTCGCCGCCGCCATCCCCATCGGGCGTCTGGCCGACCGGGTCGGGACGCGCCCGCGTGTTCGTCGCCGGCGAGGTCCTGCTGCTCGGCGCGTTCGCCGCCGTCGGCTCGACGGCCACCGGCTTCGGCGTCGTGGTGGTCATGGTCACGTTGCTGGGCGGGTACTACGCCTGCACCGACGGCGTGCTCATGGCGCTGGCCAGCTCGATGATCCCTGATGCGTTGCGAACCACCGGCCTGGCCGTGCTGATCACGGCCGTGGCGCTGGGCCACCTGGTGGCTTCGCTGGTGTTCGGGGTGCTGTGGAGCCGCCTGGGCCCGAGCGCGGCGGTGCACCTGTTCATGATCGGCCTGTCGGCGGTGGTGGTCGTGGGCGGGCTCGCCCTTCGACGCGACGAGTCCCCGCCCGTCGATGTCGGAGCCTCAGGCCCCGGCGTCGAGGTGGGCGGGTGACGCGCAAGGTCGTCGCCTTCATCGCCCTGTGTGCCGTGTGCATCGTGGCCGCGGTGGGCTACGCCGTGTTCGCCGGCCGCAAGACGGATCGGGTGAGCACGTCGGCGGTCGGCCCGGGTGGCGACGCACCGTCACTGGCCGAGCTGAGCGCCGCGCCCCACCTCGTCTACACCTCGACGGCGGTGGACGCCGACTTCGGCAAGGTCGCCCTGGCCGACCTCGCCGCACCGGGGCGCTTCGCCGTCTCGAACCTGTCGTGCGAGCGGGTCGACTTCTCGGCCGACCGGGGTCTGTGCCTCCACGCTGACCGCGGGGCCATCACCACCTACGCCACCATCATCTTCGACCGCGACTTCAACCAGCTCTTCACCATCAGCCTGCCCGGCCTGCCCAGCCGGGCGCGGGTCTCACCCGACGGCCGCTACGGCGCCACCACCACGTTCGTGTACGGCGACTCCTACGCCGCCACCACCTTCTCGACCCGGACCGAACTGCTCGACCTGCACTCGGGGGAGTCGATCGGCGACCTCGAGCAGTTCACCGTGATCGACCAGGACGGCGAGAAGACCGAGAACGTCGACCACAACTTCTGGGGGGTGACCTTCGGTCAGGACTCGAACGTGTTCTACGCCACGCTGCGCACCGGCGGGCACACCTACCTGGTGAAGGGTGACCTCGCCGCCCGCACGGTCACGATGCTGCGATCCGACGTGGAGTGCCCGTCGCTCTCGCCCGACGGCACCCGCATCGCGTTCAAGAAGCGGGTGCCCGGTGACTTCGGGCGGGTCGAGTGGCGCCTGTCGGTGCTGGACGTGGCCACCCTGGAGGACCACCCGCTGGCCGAGACCCGCAACGTCGACGACCAGGCCGAGTGGCTGGACAACCAGACCGTGCTCTACTCCGTCAACCGCGCCGACAGCGGCACGCCCACCAAGGACACGTGGTCGGTCCCCGCCGACGGGAGCGGGTCACCGAGCGAGTACCTGGCCGGGGCCTACTCCACCGGGGTGGTCCGCAGCTGAACGAGTCCGCCGTCACGGCGGGTCGCCGTCATCCCTGCGGGTTGGGGACGGGTCCCGGGGCGGTGCACAGCGGCGCCCCCGTGGTGTTGTGGGGGGCGGGAAGACGGGGTGGCGTGGCGAACGGCGGGCTGCCGGAGAAGTCGAGCGTGTCCAGCAGGTCGTCGGCGGCGCCGTCGCGGTTCGTCAGGGCCGGCAGGTTGAACTTGCGCTCGACCAGGGCCAGCACCGACGTGTGGTCGTGCACCACCGAGGACACGTAGTCGGCCCTGGCCCACGGCGACACCACCACCGCCGGCACCCGGAACCCGTAGCGGTCGTAGGCACCGGGGACGTCTCCGGCGAGCAGCTTGGGGCCGACGTCGTCGGGCGGGACCGCGGCCGGGGGTGGCACGTGGTCGTAGTAGCCGCCGTGCTCGTCGTAGCACCACACCAGCAGCGTCTTCGACCACGCCGGGCCCGACATGACCGCGTTGATCGACCCGGGCCGCGAACGCCTCACCCAGGGTGATGTCGCTCGGCGTTCTCCTCCGACTCCGTGTCGAAGTTGGGCTCCGACCAGCGAGAAGGCGGGCAGGGTGCCGGCCGCCGCGTCGGCGTAGAACTGGTCGATCTTCACCGCCTTGTCGCCGTTGGCGGCCAGCACCGGCAGGTACAGGCCCGACCGACGGCAGGTCGCTGTAGTAGTCCCGCCACGGGATCGAGTGCCGGTTGAGCGCCTCCATGATGGTGCCGTTGGGCGGCGGCGGGTCCTTCAACGTGTCGGCCTCGGTGCGGATGTTGCCCCGGGCCGTGGCCGCCAGCAGGAAGCGCCGGTTGGGGTAGGTCTGGCCCATGCACGAACCGAACCAGCGGTCGCACAACGGGAAGGTCTTGGCCAGCGCGTAGTAGAAGGGCAGGTCGTCGCCCGTCCAGTAGCCCATGGCCACCGGGCCGCTGTCGCTGCGCACGAACCCGTCCATGGCGCCGTCGTTCCACTGGGTGTGGGTGGCGTTCCAGGCCTGGCTCGGCTGCTTGTCGAGCTGGCACGTGTTGGCCATGTGGAAGGCCGGCACCGGCGTGCCGTCGGCGTCGGCGTTGGCGTTGGTGGGCTGGCCGTCGGTCGTCGAGGGTGAAGCCGTCGCCGCGACCCAGCATGCCGAAGTAGTTGTCGAACGAGTGGTTCTCCATCATGACCACCACGATGTGGTCGATCTGGGGGAGCAGGTCGGTGCCCTCGGGTCGGCTGGGGTCGGGGCGCTCCCCGGCGACGCGCACGACCGTGGTGGCGGTCGCTGGTCGCCCGATCGGTCGCCGGGGCCGGTCGGTG
The DNA here is from genome assembly GCA_963726905.1 of uncultured Microthrixaceae bacterium. Classification (GTDB taxonomy): domain Bacteria; phylum Actinomycetota; class Acidimicrobiia; order Acidimicrobiales; family Acidimicrobilacustridaceae; genus UBA4742. The sequence goes on along the minus strand of CAVSDZ010000004.1, from coordinate 106,204 downwards.
ACGACCCCGACGAGGCGCTCGGCGAACCGCCGGCACACCCGGGCACGGCCAGCGCGGCGGCCGCGGCACCGGCGCCGATCAGGAAGCTGCGGCGGCTCACGCCCCGCGGGCCCGGCGCCCACAGCGAGCCCACGGTCAGGCCACCGACGCGGCCAGGTCCCGCAGGGCCTCGACCGAACGCAGCCAGTCGTCGATGGTGCTCTGGCGGACGCTCGTCACCACGTGGGTGATCCCGGCCTCGGCGTAGCCGGCCAGTTGCCGACGCAGATCGTCGTGGTCGCTCTCCAGGCCGTCCCAGTCGACCCGGATGGACAACGTGAACGACGGCTCCGGACGCTCGGCCCGCAGCTTGGCGGTCACCGCCGCGGCCGCCTCGGGGTCGAGGAAGCTGCCCTGCCAGCCGTCGCCCCGCGTCACCGCCCGACGCAACGCCGGTGCCGACGAGCCGCCGACCCAGACCGGGACGTGACGGGAGGGGGCGGGCACGATGCGCATCTGGTCGAGGGTGGTGAACCGCCCGTCGAAGTCGACGGGCTGCGGGCCCTCCCAGCAGGCCCGCAGCACGTCGAGGGCCTCGTCGGTGCGGGCCCCCCGCTCGGCGAAAGGCACCCCCAAAGCGTCGAACTCGCCCTCCAGCCAGCCGGCGGCCGCCCCGACCACGAGGCGCCCGCCGCTCAGGTTGTCCAGCGAAGCCAGCTCCTTGGCCAGGTGGACCGGATGGCGGTAGGGAAGGACCAGCACGCTCGTGCCCAGCCCGATGCGTTGGGTCGCCGCCGCCGCCCACGTGAGGGTGATGAGCGGCTCGTACAGGAAGGCCGGCGGGTAGGGCGCGGCCGCCGGGATGGCCAGGTGGTCACTGACCCAGACATCGGCGAAGCCGAGGTCCTCGGCCTGGAGGGCGGCGCGGGTGATGCTGTCGGCGCTGGCCGCCCGGCCGTACTGCGGGAGGTGGATACCGAATCGCATCGCCGCCGACGTTAGCGAGTCCGCCCCCGCCGGCGCGGCTAGGAAGGGGCCATGACCCACCTTCCTGACGGAGTCCCCGACGCCGTGGCCGTGACCAACGTGCTCTACCGCTACGCCGAGCTCATGGACCTCGGCGACTTCGAAGCGGTGGCTGATCTCCTCGCCGACTGCGTCATCACCATCGACGGGGTGCCGGGCGAGCAGAGGGGCCGCGCCACCATCCTGGCCATGTACGTGGACTGGACCCGCCGCTACGACGACGGCACGCCGCGGTCACGCCATCTGCTGTCCAACCCCATCGTGACCGTCGACGCCGACGCGGGGACGGCCACCGTCCGCAGTTCGTACACCGTGTTCCAGCAGACCGACGTGCTGGCGCTGCAGCCCATCATCATCGGCCGCTACCACGACCGCTTCGCTCGGCGCGAGGCGGCCGACGGCACCGTCGAGTGGCGCTTCACCCACCGCCACCTGTTCACCGACCTGACCGGGGACCTCAGCCAGCACCTGCTCCACGGCCTGCGCTGAGCCCTGCCTCGGTTCTGGCGTCCCTGGTGTCGGTCATGGCGATGCGGAGGGACGCCGGAACGGTCAGGCGACGGCGGCGCGCTGCTGCTGGGCGCGGGCGCTGCCGGTGTACGAGCTGATGTCGAGGAAGAAGCCGAGGATCACGATGAACCAGCCGAAGCCGTGCACCCCGGCGATGGGGGCGTAGCAGACGGCCCAGGCCAACGTCGTCCACGGCAGCACCAGGAAGCCGAGGAAGCCCATCCAGAAGTGGTCGAAGGCGATGGTCATGCGATCGCTGAACACCCACAGCAAGAAGATGGCCAGGCGGGGCGAGATCATGGCCAGAACTCCGACGATGCAACACATGGATGGCAGTCCTCCTCGGTGTGACCGCGGCGACCCTAGACCAATGATGCGCGCCACGACGGTCCGAAGTCGCTCGGGCACGATCCGTCCCGCGTCGATCGAGAATCCGCCATGATGTCGTCGTCCCGATTCGGGGCTGCTCTGGGGGGAGCTCGATGAAGCTACGTGGTGGGTCCGGTCGGGTCGTGCTGGCAGCCGTGGTGGCCCTGTCGCTCCTGGCCGCCGCCTGCGGAGGCAAGAGCGGTGGGGCGTAGCGGCGAGGCCGCGGTGCCGAACACGGCGGGGAGCGCGGATGTCACCATCGCGCCCTCGGGCCCGCCCAAGACGGGCGGCACCCTCCGCTACGCGGTGGACGGCGAGAGCGACGGCTTCGACCCCACCAAGAACCGGTGGGCCCCGTCGGGCACCGAGATCGGCATGGCCATCTTCGACCCGCTGGCCGCCTACGACGCCAACGCCAAGGCGCCAGCCCTACCTGGCCGAGTCGTTCACCCCCAACGCCGACTTCACCCGATGGACCGTGACGCTGCGATCGGGCGTGACCTTCCACGACGGCACGCCGCTCACCGCCGACGTGCTCAAGACCATCTTCGACGCCCACCTGGCCTCGCCGCTCACCCGCCCGGCCGTGGCCGACCTCGACCACGGTCGAGGTCACCGGCGAGCTCACCGCCGACTTCGTGATGAAGGAAGCGTGGGCGGCGTTCCCGTCGTCGCTCACCGGGCAGCTCGGCATGGTGCCCGGCGCCGTCGATGCTGGCCGACCCCAACGGCTCGCGCACGCCCGTGGGCACCGGCCCGTTCTCGTTCAAGGAGTGGGTGCCCGACAACCACCTCACCGTGGTCCAGCAACCCCGACTACTGGCGCAAGGACGCGGACGGCGACGCCGCTGCCGTACCTCGACCGAGGTCGACTTCTCGGTCATCGTCGAGGACTCGTCCCGGGTCGACGCGGTCGCTGGCCGGTGACATCGACATGGCCGACACCGTCGGTCGCCGACGGCGGTGCTCACGGCTCGACGCAGGCCGCCGCCGACGGCAAGCTCCAGGCCGTCGAGAACCAGGGCGAGACCGAGGAGGCCTTCGTCCAGCTGAACACGGGCAAGCCGCCGTTCGACAACCTCACCGCCCGCCAGGCCGTGGCCTACGCCACCGACCGAGCCGACCTACATCGCCACCGTCGACCAGCAACGTGACCTCGCCCGTCTACAACGTGTTCCGCGAGGGCACGCCCTACTACCGCGAGGCGCCCTATCCCGGGCTACGACCTGGACAAGGCCAAGTCGCTCGTCCAGGCCTACCAGCAGGAGACGGGCCAGCCGCTCGCGTTCTCGCTGCCTCGTCGCTGCCCGACGAGCGAGTCGCGGCTGCAGGCCCAGTTCCTCAAGCAGGTGTGGGAGCAGGCCGGCATGAAGGTCGACATCCAGCAGTCAGGAGCAGACCAAGCTCATCGTCGACGCGGTGCACGGGCAACTACCAGGCCGCGGCCTGGGGCCAGTTCGGTTCGCCCGACCCCGACTACGACTACGTGTGGTGGATCTCCGACAACGCCGCGCCCGTGGGCCAGCTCGGCCTGAACATCGCCCGCAACAAGGACCCGGAGATCGACCAGGCGCTGCGGGCGGCCCGGGCCAGCGACGACCCGCACGGTGCGCCAGGAGCAGCTACGCCATCGTGGCCGCCCGGCTCAACCAGGACCTCCCCTACATCTGGCTGGCCCGGGCCCCGCATCTTCGTCTTCGCCAACAACGCGGTGCGGGGCATCACCAACGGTCCGCTGCCCGACGGTCAGGCGTCGTACCCGATGGGTGGGCCGGGCGGATTCAGCTTCATCGCCTCACCCAGACCTGGCTCGACCGCTAGCACCTGGCTCGACCGCTGATCGACGTGCCCAGTCGGCGATCGGGTCAGGGTCGCGGGCGGTTGGTCCAGCCCCGGTCGTCGCTGGTCGCTGCGGTACCAGCCGCCCGCGGCGTCGGTGCCGCCGTCGCAGTGGATGGTCGTGCCGGTCACGAAGCGCGCCCAGGTCCGAGGCCAGGAACAGCGCGGCGCCGGCCGCGTCGCGGGGCTGGCCCAGCCGTCCCAGCGGCACCCAGCTGGGGATCCGGGCCGCGTCCGTCGTCGGTCAGCCACCGCTCGTAGGGCAGCTGCCGCGACTGGGTCACGTCGGGGGCGATGTCGTTCACCCGGATGCCGTGGCGGCCCGACGTCGAGGGCCAGGCTGCGGCCGAACTGGGTGACCCCGGCCTTGAACGCGGCGTAGACGGGGTGGTGGGGGATGCCCCGGAACGCCTCGACGGTGGTGAGGTTGACGATGCTGCCGCCGTCGCCCTGGTCGATCATCGGACGGCAGGGCCGCGTGGGTGAGGCGGAGGACGTGATGCGAGGTTCACCGCGTACAGCTCGTGCCACTCCGTCCTCGGTGCTGTCGACGAAGGGCTTGCCCGGCGAAGGACGAAGTGACCGACGTTGTTCACCAGCACGTCGACCCGGCCGTACCGGGCGATCGCCTCGCCCACGGCGCGCCGACCGATGTCGTCGTCGCGCACGTCGGCGGTCAACGGCTGGGCGGTGCCTCCGGCCTCGCCCACCGCGGTCGCGGTGGCCTGCGCCCGCTCCGCGTCGTGATCGACGACCACCACCGCGGCGCCGTGGGCGGCGAAGGTCTCGCTGATGGCCCGGCCGATGCCGCCCGCCGCCCCCGGTCACGATGGCGACCTTGCCGGTGAGCAGCGGCCCGGGAGCCAGGGGCGAGGTGTCGGGTTCCGAAGGAACGGGGGCACGGGCGGGCCTCCTTCTGGTTCGAGTGCCTTCAGGACTCGGGGGCGACAGCCAGGAAGTCGGTGAAGCCCGACGGGTGGTGGGCCCCGATGGTGGCGTGCTCGAACAGGCCCCAGCCCTCGGCCTCGCCGATGCGTGGCCCGGCCGACGTGGTCGCTCATGCCGAACGGGATGCGCCCGGCCACGGCCGGGTCGGTCATGTCGACCTCGAAGCGCTCGACCCAGTCCCGTCCCCGCCACTGGCCGTGGCCCCAGTCGGGGTCGCCGCCGTAGCCGGGCCCGGCCATGAGGGCGACGAAGCCCCGACCGTCGCCCACGGTCTCGATCTCCATGGTGAACGGGGTGCCGTCGGGCTCGGTCAGGTGCACGGTCGTGCCCGTCGGGCTGCGGGTGCCGGGGCGGTAGTGGACCTCGAAGCGGGGCCAGCCCAGCTGCTCGTCGTGGCGCCCGCTCTCGGCCGGCCACACCCGGACCGCCTCGTTCAGGATGCGGTGGCCGTGGGCGTCCTCCTGGGCGATGAGCACGATGGCGTAGTCGTCGAAGCGCAGCGGGGTGTACATCCACCAGAACCCGAAGTCGGGATCGGCCTCGGCCGCGGCCGCGGCCCGGGCGGCTCGGGCTCGCCGACGGGGCGGATGCCCCACGAGCGGTCGCGGCTGCCGACCCACGAGTCGTCGGTGACGGTCCACTCGTCGTCGTCGAGGCGCGATGCGTGCCCGACCACGTGCCCAGCTGGGCGAAGCGGCAGGCGTCGAGGATCACCTTGTCGCCCTGGCGCATGACGTGGGGCGGTTCCTCGACGCACGGGGAACGAGCCGGTCCAGGTGAGGTCGAGCTCGAGGCCCTGGTCGGCGCGCGTCGCAGACGAGGCGGACCCGCTGGAGCGGCTCGATGACCTCGATCCGGTAGGGGCCGACCTGGGGGTGCAGGCGGTCGTCGTCGGCGCCGGTGGCCGATGGCGTCGGACATGCGCACCGTGACCTGGCGGTCGCCGTGGCGCACCGTGACGTAGGCGTCGCGTGATCCCGAGGTTCGGGTAGACGCCGAAGCCGGTGACCAGGAACACCTCGCCGGTGCGGTCGTGGGCGTTGAAGTAGTAGCGGTCGTAGGCGTTGCGGTCGCTCGAGACCACGTGGTCCATCGACAGCGGCGCCTGGTGGATGGGGTACTCGTCGAGGGGGTGCATGGCCGGACGCTACCGCCGATTCTGACGCCTCGTCAGGAGTGGACCGGGTCAGCGGCCGAGGCGGACGGGCAGCGACTTGAGGGCGTTGTTGAGGTTCGAGCGCTGGCGGCGGGGCTCGCCGGTGAGCTCGATGGTGGGGAACGTGGCGAGCAGCTCCTCGAAGAACACCCGGGCCTCGAGCCGGGCCAGGTGCACGCCGAGGCAGAAGTGCTCGGCGATGCCGAACGACAGGTGCGGGTTCGGGCTGCGGTGGATGTCGAAGCGCTGCGGGTCGTCGAACACCGCCTCGTCGCGGTTGGCCGAGGTGTAGATCATGGCCACCTTGTCGCCGGCGGCGATGGCCTGGCCGCCGAGCTCGGTGTCCTCGGTGGCGGTGCGGCGGAAGTAGTGCAGCGGGTTGGCCCAGCGCAGGATCTCCTCGACCGCGCCGGGGATCAGCGACGGGTCGGCCCGCAGCTCGGCCAGCTGGTCGGGGTGCTGGAGCAGGGCCAGCAGGCCCGACGACAGCATCGTGCGGCTGGTGTCGTTGCCGGCCACGATCAGCTGCACGAAGAAGCTGCCGATGCCCATGTCGTCCATCGGCTGGCCGTCGACCTCGGTGGCCAGCATCAGCGTCATGAGGTCCTCGCGGGGCTCGGCCCGGCGCTCGGCGGCCAGCTCGATGGCGTACATGGCCATCTGGATGCTGCCCTCCATCGACGGCCGTCGTCGCCCTGGCGACTCGGCGATGGCCGACGACCTCGTCGTCCTGGCCGCCGGTGATGCGCTCGGCCCAGTGGTGGATGCGGGGCCGGTCGTCGTCGGGGATGCCGACCAGCTCGCCGATGACCTGGGCCGGCAGCGGCGCGCACACGTCGTGGACGAAGTCGACGCTCGCCGCGTCGTCGGACCGCTCGGCGGCCGTCGGCCATGATCGAGCGGCACACGGCCCGGATCCGGGGCTCGAGGCCGGCCATGACCCGGGCGGTGAAGTGCGGGCGACACGTTGCGCCGGTAGTCCGCGTGGCGGGGCGGGTCCATCGACAGGATCATGTCGCGCATCATGGCCAGCTGCTCGGGGTCGAGGTCCTCGAGCACCACGCCGCCCGTGGCGGCCGAGAAGAGCAGCGGGTGGCGGGCGACGTGCACCACGTCGGCGTGGCGCAGCACGGCCCAGTAGCCGGTGCCGTCGGGCATGGCCTGCCAGTGGACGGGCTCGCTCGCCGGCGCAGGTGGGCGAACGCCTCGTGCGGTGGGCCCGTCGACGTAGCCGTCCGGGTCGTACAGGTCGATCCCGGTCCGATCGGAACCATCGACAGTGGTGGTCACGTCGTCCCCCTGGGCCGGTCCGGGTCGGGTGTCGGCCCAGATTGCATACCGACTGCACTTTGCCGTTCGCGACACGGTAGCCTCGGTGCCGTGGGTCACGTCGACCCACCGCGGACGTTCGGGGGAATGTCATGGCCACGCACCGAGCGCGCCTGCGCCGGCGGACAGATTCCCGAGATGACGACCAGCCCACGGTCGACCGCTACCTGCGCTGGGTCGTCGGCCGCCTGCTCGTTGACGGCGGCGGCCATCCACTTCGGCTTCGCCCCGTCGCACCTCAGCGAGGACTGGGCCCACGGCTGGTTCTTCCTGCTCATCGGCTGGCTGGGGGTGGCCTTCGCGCGTCCTCGATCGTGGTGCGGCCCCGCCGGTGGGTGTGGGCCGGCGGCCTGCTGCTCAACCTCGGCATCATCATCACCTGGGCGATGTCGCGCACGTCGGGCCTGCCCTTCGGCCCGACCGCGCTGCGCAAGGAGGCGGTCGGCACGCCCGACCTGCTGTGCACCGTGCTCGAGGGCGTGCGTCGTGGTCGGCGCCGCTGCGTCGCCCTGTTCGCCCCAGGCTGCTCGAGCGCTCGGTGCTCGAGCGCGCCGTTCGTCCCGGGCTTCACCGGCCTGACCGCCCTGGCCGCCGTCGTCGCTCGGCTCGGTGTCGCATGACCCCGGCCTACGCCGGCGACCCACGCCGCCGCCGGCCACAGCCGACGGCCGACAGCCCACGGCCGGGGCCGTCGCCGGCTGGGCCACCGGCACCACGCCGTGCGAGCAGTCGGGTCCGCCGGCCTCGCCGGGTCAGGCGTCGACCGACGCCGAGGGCCACAGCCACCGCGGCCCCGCCCTGCAGGAGACCGCTCGACCCGGCGACGAGCGCATCGCGCTCGAGGCCCAGCAGGCGCAGGCCCGCACCGTGATCGACCGCTACCCGACGGTGGCCGACGCCGAGAAGGCCGGCTACCGCCAGTCGACCGCCTTCGTCCCCTGCATCGGGGCGCACTACACGAACATCGCCTTGTCGGGAAGCTTCGACCCGGCCAAGCCGTCCGAGCTGCTCTACGACGGCACCACGCCCGACTCGAAGATCGTCGGGCTCAGCTACCTCGTGCTACCACCCGGGCGGCCCGCCCGAGGGCTTCGCCGGCCCGAACGACCGCTGGCACCAGCACAACGTCGAACGGCGGCCTCTGCTTCGGCAAGATCGGGCGGCGTCATCGGCGGCGAGACGCATGACCCCGGAGGACTGCACAGGCCATCGGTGGCGCGAAGCGTGAGCTCACCGACATCTGGATGGTCCACGACTGGATCGTCCCCGGTTGGGAGTGCACCTGGGGCGCCTTCGCCGGTGAGTGCCCCGAGCTCGGTGGCCGCACCGGCGGCACCGCCTGGGACGCACCCGACCCCAACGCCTCCGGGATCGCCTCCGGCAGCTGACCGCGGGTCCCGCGCTCGTTCGGGCCGCCTGGGTCGCGAATCTGAAGGCGCAGCCACCCATGCGGTGGCTGCGCCTTCAGATTTTGGCTCGGAGCGATCGGTCAGGCCGGATTGGTGCGCCGGAAGCAGGCGCGCTCCCACAGGTCACCGACGGTGCGCAGCCCGGCCCAGTCGTCGTCGCTGAGCGCGGCACCGCGCTCGGCGCAGGCCGACGGAGATCAACAGCAGGCCCATGGAATCGAGGCCGGCGTCACCCAGCGGCGTGTCGGCGGTGATGGTCCGGTCCCGGTAGGTGCCCAGGGCGAAGGCCACGACGTCCATGAAGGCGTCGAAGTCGTCGAGGGCCGCGGCCGGCTCGGCCGCGCTCATCGGGCCGCCTCTGCCGAGACGAGGGTCGGGCCGATGATGGCGGGCATGAGCCACGTCCGCACCTCCTGCCACTGGGGGCGGGACAGGGCCAGCAGGTGCTTGTCCCAGTAGCGGCCCTGGTAGAAGTCGTGGCCGGAGAGGCGACCCTCCTCGGCGAAGATGAGGGGCACGGCGGCGGCGAACTGCGCGTAGTTGAACCCGGCCACCTCGGCGTAGAGCTTGCGGAACGGCCACACCTCGAACAGGTAGTCGATGAGCAGGGCGAGCCCGTCGAGGATGGGGTTGGGGCCGGGGGGCAGGTGGGGCGCGGCCACCAGGCCCACGCTGCAGGTGCCGGCACGGAAGTCGGGTTGATAGGAGACCACCAGCCCGACCGGGGTGTCCGAGGGCCGGTGCTCGACCAGGAACACGGCCAGCGCGCCGTCCCACAGTGACGAGATGAGCCGCTCGGGGCTGGGGGTGGCGCCGCGATGGCGCCACCGGAAGTGGACCTCGGGATCGAGCTCGAGCGCGCTCACGAAGCCGTAGTCGGCGGGCCCCACGGGCCGGAGCCTGGCTCGACGGCCCTCGAGCCGGGGCGGGTCGACCGCCGTCGGCGTGGGGTCGGCGGGCCCGGTCCCGCCGATCGTGGTGGCCGGATCTGGGTGGGTCTGGCTGTGCATGAGCATCCGCCTCATCTAGAGCTAGCTGTGGAGCTATCCGCCGTGGAACGCTCTCGATCATACGCGCTTGTAAAAGGATCTCAACCTAGCTAGCGTCAACTCTACCTACAGAACACCATAGGTATCAACGAATGGAAAGGCGGATCTTCCATGAACAGCTCCCTTCGACTCGCCCGTGGCCGACCGGTGCCGGGCACCCTGGCCTCATTGCGGCGTCGTGCCGCCGGGCTGGGCAGCGTGGCGCTGGTGGCGGCGGGCCTGGTCCCGGTGGCGGTGGCCGGGGCGGCGCCGGCGGTGGCGGCCACCGCGCCGGCACCGGGGGCCGTGCCGATCGCCGCCGGGGTGCTGCGCGGCGGTGACGGGCGTCCACTGGTGGGCCGGGTGTCGTTGCTCATCGACCCCGGTGCGCAGCCGGTGGGCACCGACGTCACCGTGCCGGTGGTGGCGTCGACCACGACCGCGGCCGACGGCCGCTACCAGCTCGCCGTCGCCCCCGGTGACCCGGCCGTCGCCGCCGCCCTGGCCCGCAACAACGGGTGGGTGAACGTGATGATCGTGGCCGAGGCCAACGGGCTGCAGACCACCATCGAGACCGGCCGCACCACGGCCGGCAGCCTCGGCGCGCTGGCCCCGTCGACGAAGTTGTCGTCGGCGCTGCCCTCGGGCGCGGCGTGGGTCGACCGCAACGGGGCGGCCCCGAGCGTCGACATCACGCTGGCCCCCGGCCGACCCGGTGTGTCGACCCTCACCGCCGCCCAGGCGGCCTCGGCCGCCGCCGTGCAACCCAACGCGCTGGCGCCGCCGTGCACCTACACCGTGACCGCGGCGGAGCAGGACCCGACCGTGGTGGGCGAGCTCCACAAGTGGAAGGACACCACGGCCACGTTCTCCTACGGCCAGACGGCCGACTCCGACATCGGCGTGGGGGTGAACGCCACCGGCAACGGCTGGAGCCTGAGCGGCACCGTGCACATCGCCCAGACCTACTCGGCCACGGTGGGCTGGGGCGGGTGGGACCCCAACGGCATCTTCGGCGGTCAGCTCCGGTCGCAGTTCCGCTACGAGCTGCGCCACTGGCGCAACGCGCCGGGCAGCACGTACTGCGGCGTGGACAGCATCGTGCCCGTCAGCTGGGCCGGGGGCACCTCGGTCGGCGCCGACGTCCACCAGTACGACGGCCACTGCGACACCTCCCCGCATGGTCAGGTCTACAAGGGCGGCGGCAACCTCGACCGGAGCAGCAAGCGCGCCTACCGCTACTACGGCGCGGTCAGTGCCTTCGGGGTGGGCCTCGACGCCCAGAGCGGCTACTCCTCGTTCGTGCACGCCCACTGGGACTTCGGCACCCAGAAGACGAACCACTGGATGTGCGGGAACGACGGAGACACGACCGTCGCCCCGATCGTCTACGCGGGGCCCAACTCGTGAGCCGGACGCGCGCCCAGCCCGATGAGGACGGACATCGCCGGGCCCGAACCCCCTGAGTCCGACCTCGTGGCACGCCCGTGGCCGGTGCGCCGCCGCCGGGTCATCGGTGGCGTCATCGTCGTCGTCCTGGTCGTGGTGGGCGGCCTGGCGGCCCGTGGTGGGTGGTCGGGTGCCGGGCGCGTCACCCGCCTGAGCCCGGACGAGGCGCCGTTCTCCTACCCCGGCGAGGACCGGGTCGGCGCGCCCGCGCCGGTGGGCTTCGCCCTGTCGTTCGGTTCCCTGGTGCTGGTCAACACCACCGATGAGCCCATCACCATCACCGGGGCCCGGGTGCTGGATGTCGACGACGGCGCCCATGTGCTCGGCGTCCTGCTCGACGCCAGCCAGGACCGCAAATCGATCGCCATCGGCGCCCTGCCCCTGTTCCCGGCCACCAATCCCGGCTCGGTCTTCCAGGATCCCCCGGTCGTGGTCGAGCCGGCCTCGGCCGCGCCGCGAGGCGTCGACGTCGTGGTGGGCCTCACCCCGATGAGGCCTGGCGTCGGGCACGCACGTGGGATCGAGATCTCCTACCGGCGCGGCGGGCGCAACTACGTCACGACCTACAACAACAGCTTCCACGTTTGCACGGACTTGACCCAGACCTGCAAGGACGATCAAACGACCGATCTCTAGGAGCGCGACGTGAGGCAGGCGGACGAGGTGGTCGCGGCATCGGCCGGGTCACCAGGGTTGGTCCCGACGATGCACCGTTCGGCCAGCTGGATCGGGAGCGCACGTCGGCGTGGGCTCCGGTGGGCTACCCCCTCTCGTTCGGGTCGGTGGTGTTGCACAACGGGACGGATCAGCCCATCACCATCACCGCGGTGACGGTGGTCGAGCGCGAAGCCGGCATCACCGTGCTCGGGGTGTGTACCGACGCCGCGACGTCGTGCGACTTCAACTCGCCGGACGACCCGTGGTCTCACCCCAGCGGTCCCAGTACGTGATCTCCTCCACCGGGGGGCGGACGGCGGGCTTGAACTCGTCACCGATGGTGTAGGCCACGGGGAACAGGGCCACCTGGGTGACCGTGTCGGGGATGCCGAGGAGCTCGGCCGCCTCCGCCTCCTGGATCAGGTGGAGCGTGGTCCAGGTGGAGCCCAGGCCACGCGCCCGCAGCGCCAGCAGGAAGCTCCACGCCGCCGGCAGGATCGAGCCGTAGGCGCTGGCCGTGACCACCGTGGGCATGGCGTCGACGCGCGCGCTCGATGCAGGGGATGACCATGACCGGCACCCGGTGCAGCACCTCGGCCAGTTCGCGGGCGCCCTCGTACACCCGTCGGGTCTGGGGGTCGCCCTCGGTCGCCGCCGCCTGCTGCAGGTAGGCGAGGCCGCTCTCGCGGTAGATCCGGGCCAGCTCGGCGCGCGTGTCGGCATCGGTCACCACCAGCCAACGCCACCCCTGGGCGTTGCTGCCGGTGGGGGCCTGCACGGCCAGGCGCAGGCAGTCGAGGATCACGTCGCGCTCGACCGGGCGGTCGAGGTCGAGCCGGCGGCGCACCGCCCTGGTGGTGGACAGCAGCCGGTCGGTCTCAGCGAGGTCGAACATGACGGTCATCTCCCTTCCGGCGCTCCCGGCGAGGCTCCCCCGCGGCGACCGTCACCCTAAGCTGACGTGGTTGTCAGATCCTAGGGGGACCAGCATGTTCGACGTGAAGGGCAAGCGCATCCTGGTGACCGGGGCGTCGTCCGGGCTCGGCGCGGCGATGGCCGACGGTCTGGCCGAGCGGGGCGCCACCGTCGGGCTCTGCGCCCGGCGGGCCGACCGCCTGGCCGAGGTGCTGGCCGAGGTCGCAGGCGCACTCGCCCGACAGCCGGTCGTGGACCGTCGACCTGGCCGACCTCGACGGCATCGACGCGCTTCGCCGCCCAGGTCGTCGACGAGCTCGGTGGGCTCGACGTGCTGATCAACAACGCCGGCATCCCGAAGCGCCGGTGGGCGTGGGAGCACCGCCCCGACGAGATCGCCGACGTCCTGCGCATCAACGTCGAGTCGCCCATCCGGCTCACCCTCGCCCTGCTCGACGCGCTGGGCGCCAGCGCGCGGCCACGTCGTGTTCATCGGATCGGTGGCGGCCCGGCTGTCGCCGCCGTCCGAGTCGGTCTACGCCGCGTCGAAGGCCGCCATCACCGCCTTCGCCGAGAGCCTGCTCGTCGACCTGCGGGTGGCCGGGCAGCCCGGTCGGCGTGCACGTCGTCCAGCCCGGCGTGCTCGACACCGAGCTGTTCGAGCTGCCCGACAACGACCGCTCGCTGGCCGACATCGAGGCGCTGCCGCCGTCGGCCATCGTCGAGCCGGTGCTGGCGGCCCTCGAGCTCGGACGCGATCGAGACGTTCGTGCCCGACTGGTTCGCCGACCTGCCGGCGGTGAAGGCCGGCGACCTCGACGGCTTCCTGGCCGGCAGCGTGCTCTACACCCGCCAGCGGCTCGAGGCCGAGGGCCTCGGCCTCCCGAGCCGGCCCGAGGTCGCGGCTCCGTGACCGAGCGTCGACGCCACCCGCTCGACCTGCTCACCGCCGACGAGGTGACGGCCGCCCGCGAGGTCGCTGGTCGCCGCGGGCGAGCTGCCCGACGGGCGCGGTGGTCGTCCACATCGTGCTCGACGAGCCCGACAAGGCGACGCTGGCGGCGTGGGCGCCGGGCGATCCGGTCGAGCGGCGGGTCCGGGCCCTGGTCGTGCCCGGGCCGGAGCTGACGATGGTCGAGCTGCGTCGTGTCGCTGACCGACGCGGCCGCGTCGTCGAGCGCACCGTGATCGAGGGCATGCGCCCGGCGCTGCTGTTCGGCGAGTCGTTCGGGGCGATCCTCGCCTGCATCGGGCACCCCGACTACGTCGCCGCGCTGGCCCGCCGGGGCATCACCGACCTCGAGCGCGTGCAGATCGACCCGTGGCCGGCCGGCGTGTTCGGCTACGACGGCCGAGGAGGGCCGGCGCATCGCCCGCTGCATCTCGTTCCTGCGCGACAGCCCCGACGACAACGGCTACGCCCGCCCGATCGAGGGGCTGATCGTGCACGTCGACCTGGGCCGGGGCGAGGTCATCGAGGTCATCGACCACGCCCTGCGGGACGGCGCCGAGCCGGTGCCGGTGCCGACCGCCGGGGCCCGCTACGGCGCCGACGACGTCGGCCCGCTGCGCACCGACCTGCGGCCGATCGCGATCACCCAGCCCGACGGCCCGAGCTTCACCGTCGACGGCAACCTGGTGCGCTGGCAGAAGTGGTCGCTGCGCCTCGGCTGGGATCCCTACGAGGGCCTCGTGCTGCACCAGGTCGGCTACGACGACGGCGGGCGCACCCGGTCGATCCTGCACCGGGCCTCGATCAGCGAGATGGTCGTGCCCTACGGCGACCCCGGCGAGGTGCAGGGGTGGAAGAACGCCTTCGACGCCGGCGAGTGGGGCCTCGGGCGCATGACCCAGTCGCTCACGCTCGGGCTGCGACTGCCTCGGCGAGATCCACTACGTCGACGTGACCATGGCCGACGAGCAGGGCCACCCGTGGGTCGTGCCCAACGCCATCTGCATGCACGAGGAGGACTACGGCATCGGCTGGAAGCACGTCGACCTGCTCGTCGGGCCGCCACGAGGTGCGGCGCAGCCGCCGCCTGGTGATCAGCCACATCGCCACCGTCGGCAACTACGAGTACGGCTTCTTCTGGTACCTCTACCTCGACGGCAACATCCAGCTCGAGGTCAAGCTCACCGGCATCATGTCGTCCCAGGGCATCGCCCCCGGTGCCGATCAGCCCGTTCGCCACGACGGTGGCCGACGGCGTGGTGGCGCCGGTGCACCAGCACCTGTTCTGCGCCCGGCTCGACCTCGACGTCGACGGCACCGACAACCGCATCGAGGAGGTCGAGGCCGAGGTCCTGCCCGCTCGGCGACGACAACCCGTGGGCCAACGGCTTCCGGGCCCGGGCGACGCTGCTCGAGCGCGAGTCCGAGGCCCAGCGCGAGACGTCAGCGCGGCCACCAGCCGCCGCTGGCGGGTCACCAACCCCGACGTGCGCAACGGCCTCGGGCCAGCCGGTCGGCTACCAGCTCGTGCCCGACCATGTCGACGCCCGACGCTGCTGGCCCGCCCCGAGTCGTCGGTGGCCCAGCGGGCCGGCTTCGCCCGCCACAACCTGTGGGCCACGCCCTACGCAGCCCGACGAGCGGCGGGCGGCGGGCGACTACCCCAACCAGCACGCCGGCGGCGCCGGCCTGCCGGAGTGGACGGCGGCCGACCGCGACCTCGTCGATACCGACGTCGTGCTCTGGTACACGTTCGGCGTCACCCACCTCCCCCGCCCCGAGGACTGGCCGGTCATGCCGGTCGAGTACACCGGCTTCCTGCTCACGCCGGTCGGGCTTCTTCGACCGCAACCCGGCCCTCGACGTCCCGCCCACCGAGTCCGACCACTGCGCCCACGAGACCTGAGCAGCCGCCGCGGGCCGAACTGGCGATGGATCTGCCCCCTGGGGGCGCAGCCCATCGCCAGAACGGTGCCGTGCGAACGACTACCGGTGGGGCACGGTGGCGGGCAGCGGCTCACCCAGCAGCAGGCGGGTGGTGCGGGCGGCCATGGCCATGATGGTGAGCGTCGGGTTGTAGCCGGCCGAGGTGGGGAACACCGACGAGTCGACGACCAGCACGTTGTCGACGTCCCACAGCCGACCCTCGGGCCCGACGACCGACGTGGCCGGGTCGGCGCCCATGCGGGTGGTGCCCATGATGTGGTAGCTGGCCGGGGCGATGCCGAGCGGGGAGCGCGTCGCCCTCGCCGTGGATCGGGCGGCGAGGTCGAGGTCACGGTCCACTCGGCGCCGGCGTCGCGCAGGACGGCCTCGAGGATGGGCCCGACGTGGGCCGAGGTGACCAGCTCGTGGCGGTGGGGGGCGTAGGTGACCCGGCCGGCGGGGAAGCCGAAGGCGTCGCGCACCGTGGGGTCGAGGTCGATGCGGTTGGCGGGCTGGGCCAGGTCCTCGCCCTGCATGGTGAACACCCACAGCCGGTCGTTGAGCGACGAGTCGCGCATGGCCGCGCCGTGGTGGGCGCCCGGGCCCGTAGATCAGGGCCTCGCGCACCGGCTGGGCGGCGCCGCCGTGCTCGACCAGGCCGCCGCGCATCCACGGCAGGCCGGCCGTCGCGGGCCGCCGCCGCGCTGGCCGCGTCGCCGACGATGTGGTCGTCGTGGGCGCCGGTCACGCACCGGCCCTTCATCGACTCGAGCCGCTGGGGGAAGGCCCCGACCGTGAGCGTCTGGAAGTGGTACATGAGGTTGCGCCCGACGAGGCCCGACGAGTTGCCGAGGCCGCTGGCGCAGCAGCAGGCGCGGGGTCTCGAAGGCGCCGGCGGCCAGCACGACGTGGGCGGCGCGGACCTCGTGCTCGGCCCGCGTCGGCGTCGAGGTAGCGCACGCCGGTGGCCCGGCGCCCGTCGGCCGTGGTGGTGATCTCGACGACGTAGCTCTCGGGGCGGATGTCGCACCGCCCGGTGCGCAGCGCCCGGCGCAGCAGGGCCACCGGGTCGCCCTTGGCCTCGATCGGGCAGCCGAAGCCGCCGCAGAACCCGCAGTTGTTGCAGGCCGGGCGCCCGTCGTAGGGCACCGAGTTCACGCCGCTCGGGCAGCGGTAGGGGTGCAGGCCGGCCCGCTCGGCCGCCGCCATCGACAGGATGGCGCCCTGCATGTCGGGCCCCGGCGGCATGGGGAACGGGCCCGGAGCGCCAGGCGGCGAACGGGTTGGTCTCCTCGCCGGCCACGCCCGACCAGGCGCTCGGCCTCGGCGTAGTAGGGCTCGAGGTCGTCGTAGGTGAGCGGCCAGTCGACGACGTCGGCGCCCTCGACCGGGCCGAGCGTCGATCGCAGGCGGAAGTCGTCCTCGCGGAAGCGGGGCAGCTTGCCGTCGGCGTGGAAGCCGCCGCCGCCGACCGTCGACGGCAGCGAGTTCACGTGGCCGACGAAGAGGTGGTCGCCGTCGGCCTCGTGGCGGCGGAACGTGCGGGGCTCGACCAGCGGGTCGGGGCCGAGCAGGTGGCGGTGCAGCGACTTGAGCTCGTCGTTGGCCGAGTGGCCGAGCGGGCCGAACGGGCGCCTCGAGCGCGATCAGGTGGTTGGCCCCCTTCTCGAGCACGATGACGGTCCAGCCGTGGGCGGTGAGCAGGTCGGCCACGGTCGAGCCCGACGGGCCGGAGCCGACGATGACGGCGTCGCAGTCGAGCGTCGCTCATCGGCCCTCGACCTCGGCGTCGGTCCAGCCCCGGGGCTGCACGTCGCCGGCGAAGCCGATGGCGACCCAGCCGGCGCCGTCGCGGTTGCCGCCGTACACCGGGTCGCCGTAGAGCGACTCGCAGGCGTGGGTGAAGGCCAGCTCGCGGAACTCGGCGTCGGTGGCCTCGAGCCGGGCCGACCTGCTCGTCGGCGTCGACGTCGGCGAAGTCGTCACCGAGCACGGCCAGCGCGTCGCGGTAGAGCTCCTGCCAGCCGGTCACCGGCCCGTTGAACTCGCGCTCGGGCCGACCCTGCGAGCCCTCGATGCGGATGCGCCAGGCCAGCTCCTCGAGCGGCGCCGAGCGGCGATCCAGTCGCTCGAAGCCGGCCTCGCCGCCGTGGCGTCCGGAGAACGGTCCGCCGGCCCAGATGTGGGGCGGGTCGAAGCGGAACGCGCCGAGCAGCTGGTCGACGTAGTCGGCGCCGCCGGCCTCGCCGGCGCCGGGGCTGACGCCGTCGGGCGGGCACGAGCAGGTCGAACAGCGCGGTCACGGTGCGGTGCTCGGTCGCGGTGAGCCACACGGGCTCGGCCATGATCTCCCCCTCTGCGTCGGTGCGGCCCCGGTGCGGCCAGGCGTCGATGCGCGGCCACGCTACCCGGACCGTCCCACCTGACGTGGGTGTCAGTTCGGCCTAGGCTCGCGCTCGGAGACGTCGGTCGGGGGGCCTGTCATGCGTGAGCACCGCTACTCGTTCGAGATGCCGCACGCCGCGGCCCGCATCTGGGCCCTGTTCCAGGACTACGACCGCTGGCCCGACTACGCGCCGATGGTCGAGCGGGTCGACGTGCTCTGGCCCGGCGACGCCGACCACAACGGTCGGCTGCGGCGCGTGATCTACCAGATGCCGTTCGGTCGCCAGGGCTCGGCCCTCGAGCTGGTGAGCGACGTCGAGCCCGAGCGGGGCTACACGTACACGATGATCTCGTCGAAGCCGGGCAACGACCAGATCGGCCACATCCGGCTCGAGCCGCTCGGGCCGAACCGCACCCGCTTCGAGTTCGACGAGCGCTACAACCTCGAGTCGGCCCCGTTCAAGTGGTTCGAGGGCCAGATCTACTCGTTCATCAACAAGAAGAACGAGGAGAGCATGCGTCGGGCCTCGGCCTGGCTCACCGAGCACCCCGAGTACCGCCCCGACCTGGTGGACCGGCCCGCGCCGGTCGAGTCGGCGCCTGAGCCTCCGACCTGGCGTAGCAGCGCGGCTCGATCGCGGCCGTGGCCACGCAAAGTCGGCCGGAGCTCAGGCCGGGCGCCCAGGTCTCGTCGCGGACGTAGCGGTAGACGCCGGTGAAGTTCCGGATCGCCTTGTCGGGCAGGCGCCACCACGCCGCCGAGCTGCTGGGCGCCCCACATGATCTGGGCGTTGTGCTCGACCACCAGCGCCGAGTGCAGCGCGTCCTCGACCGACTTGCCGATGGTGACGAGGCCGTGGTTGGCCATGAGCACGGCGGAGCGGTCGGCCAGGTGGCTGGCCACCTCGGCCGACAGGTCGTCGCTGCCCGACGGTTGGTACGTCGCCGACGGGCACGTCGCCGCCGATGTACACGACGAACTCGTCGATGGCGGCGGGGATGGGCCGGTGGGCGACGGCGAACATCGAGGCGTGGGTGGCGTGGCAGTGCACGACGCCGCCGACCTCGGGGTAGGCGGCGAAGGTGGCCAGGTGCACGCCCTTCTCCGACGTGGCCGACCGGGTCCCGGCCACCACGTTGCCGTCGAGGTCGACCACCACCAGGTCGTCGAGCGTCATCTCCTCGTAGCTCGAGCGACGACGGGCGTCACCACCACGGTGCCGTCGTCGACGCGGCCCGACACGTTGCCGGCCGTGCCCTCGACCAGGCCCGCGGGCGTACATCGTCTTGGCCGCGGTCAGCACGGCGGCGCGCACCTCGTCGAGCGGGTGCGCCGTTCACGGTCGGGTCATGGCAGCACCTCGGGGTTGACGCAGTGGAGGGGACGCTCGCCGGCCAGCAGCCGGGCGATGTCCTCGGCGATCATCGCCGTGTGGTTGACCTCGGTGTCGTAGGTGGCGCCGCCGATGTGGGGCGTGAGCACGACCTGGTCCATCTCGAGCAGGGGGTGGCCCGCCGGGCAGCTGCTCGCCGTCGAAGTGGTCGAGCCCGGCGGCCGACAGGTGACCCGAGCGCAGCGCCTCGGTGAGGGCGTCGAGGTCGTGGAGCCCGGCTCGGGCCGAGTTGAGGTACACCGCGCCGGGACGCATGGCGGCGAAGCGGCCGGCGTTCATGAGCCCGAGCGTCTCGGGCGTGGGGGCGGCGTGCATCGACACGACGTCGGCCTCGCCGAGCATCGCCTCGAGCGACGTGTGGGTGGCGTCGGGCGCGTAGGGGTCGTAGGAGATGACCGTCATGCCCGAGACCCTCGAGGCGCCACTTGACCGCCCGACCGACCGCGCCCAGCCCGACCAGGCCCGGCGGTGCGCCCGGCGATCTGCCACGCCCGGAACCGCTGGTAGGGGATCGAGCCGTCGCGGTAGATCTCGCCGGCCCGCACCTCGTGGTCGCCGACCACGACGTGGCGGGTGGCCGCCAGCAGCAGGGCCACCGTCAGCTCGGCCACGCCGTCGGCGTTGCGGCCGGGGGTGCGCAGCACGGGGATGCCCTTGGCGGTGGCGCGCGGCCACGTCGACGTTGGTGGGGTCGCCCCGGGTCGACCCGATCACCCGCAGGGGCCGGTCGAGCACCTCGCCGCGCACGAAGTCGGCCTCGCACACCAGCACGGTGGCGCCGACCTCGTCGACCTTCGCGGCCAGCTGGGGGCCGTCCCAGATGCGC
The DNA here is from genome assembly GCA_963726905.1 of uncultured Microthrixaceae bacterium. Classification (GTDB taxonomy): domain Bacteria; phylum Actinomycetota; class Acidimicrobiia; order Acidimicrobiales; family Acidimicrobilacustridaceae; genus UBA4742. The sequence continues at coordinate 86,107 of CAVSDZ010000004.1, read as the reverse complement.
AGCGGGTGCTGGTCGATCCACGGGTCGTAGTGCACCTCGCACAGCTCGCGCAGGCGGTCGAAGCCCGGGCCGCGGCACGACGCGGTGACGAGGGCGACGGGCCGGTGCTCGGCAGGCCCGGGCTCAGCGGGAGCCGGTCACATGTAGAACGCGGGGCTGGTCGCGCCCGTCGGGGATGCGGTCGAGGGGCACGGCGACCTCGGCCGCGGTCGGGCCCACCTCGAGGGCCCGAGGCGACGAGGGCGTCGACGTCGAAGCCGTAGACCTCGGCCGCGGTGGTGGTGAGCACCTGGTCGAGCTCCTCGGTGCTCCAGTCGTGGAACGAGCGCCGCAGGTGCTCGCGGGTGTAGGGCGAGACGCCCTCGTGGTGGGGGTAGTCGCTGCCCCACATCACCTTGTGCAGCCCGATCTTGCGCATGGCGCCGGTGTCGCGGAGCTGGGGGAAGCTGGCGCCGATCCACACGTTGCGCTCGAAGTACTCGCTCGGCTTGAGCGGCAGGGCGCCGGCGTCGAGCTTGAGCTCGCCGGTGCGGCCGAACGAGGCGGCCATGTGCAGGCCGTCGAGCTGGGCCAGCGTCGAGGGCACCCAGGCGCAGCCCTGCTCGGACAGCACGAACTTCAAGCGGGGGAAGCGCTCGAACACGCCGCCCAGCATCATGTGCCACAGCGGTCGATGGGCCATCCACGGCGTCTCGATGGCCCAGACCAGCGTCGACGGCGGCGTGGTCGCCGTAGTCGGGGTGGCCGCTGCCCGAATGCGAGTTGACCACCAGGCCCGTGCTCCTCGCACACGGCCCACAGCGGGTCGTAGACCTCGGAGAAGAGCGGCTCGATGTCGGAGTCGTCGGGGACGGAGGGGATGAGGATGCCGCCCTTCAGCCCGCTCTGGGCGATCCAGCGGGCCTCGTCGACGGCGGCGTCGACGTCGTTGAGGAACACCTGGGCGATGCCGGCCCGTCGGTACGACTCGTCCCGGCACCAGTCGGCCAGCCAGCGGTTGTGGGCTCGCAGGCCGGCCCAGCGCAGCTCGAGGTCCTCGGCGGTCGGCGGGCGGGCCACCAGCGCACCGGTGGGGAAGAACGGGGGCACGGTGTTGGGGAAGATGACCTCGGCCACCTGGCCGTCGGCCTCGAGCTCGGTGATGCGCTGGTCGCTGTCCCAGTTGCGCTCGCGACCCTTGCTCTGCAGGTCGCGGAACGGGTTGCGGTAGGCGGCGCGCCACTCGGCGAACCGGTCCTGGTACTCGTCGTCGAGGTACTCGCCGTAGGTCGTCCATCGACCCGCCCGGCGTGGCAATCGGCCGAGATCACCACGAAGCGCTCGATCGGCTCCGACGGTCATGGCACATGTCCCCGTGGTTCGTGGATCGGATGGTCACCGGCCCGAGGAGTCGTCATGCGCCCGTCGGGCGCGGTTGCCGCTCCTCGGTTGTGACATTAGCGTCAGATTCTCCGGCCGGTCGCCGGGCCACCGTCTCGGGGAGGTCTGCGTGAACGAGGGTGCACTCGACATCTGGGTCAACCTGGTGACGACCCAGGGGGCGGCGCAGTTCCTCGGCCAGGAGCAGTAACGCCAACATCCCGGGCTACCTCGGGGGCGACGGCGACAAGGGGGTGGGCGTCGACGAGCTGCTCGCCCGGATGGACCGCGCCGGCGTGGCCACCGGCATCCTGACCCCCGGCCTCACGCCGCGGCGGCGTGGCCGAGGCGCTCGAGGTGGCCGACGCCCATCCGGGCCGCTTCCTGGTGGCGGCGGCGGTGACCGACCCGAGCCAGCCGACCCGCAACGTGGCCGCGCATCCGCGAGCTGGCCGCAGCACCCGCGCTTCTCGATGGTGCGGGTCGCGCCGCTGTTCACCCAGGTCGCCATCGACGACCCCAAGCACTACCCGATCTACCAGGTGTGCGAGGAGCTCGGCCTCCCGGTCGGCATCAACATCGGCGTGCCCGGCCCCCGGGTGCGCTCCCGGGTGCAGCACCCCGAGCTGCTCGAGGACGTGCTCATCGACTTCCCCGAGCTCACCGTCATCGGCGCCCACATGGGCCATCCCTACGAGGAGCTGCTCATCAACTACATGCGCAAGTGGGACCGCCTCTACCTGTCGTGCACCGCCTACGCGCCCCGCTACCTCGACCCGGCGCTGCTGCGCTACATGGCGCTCGTCGACCGGGCGGGGCCGGGTGCTGTGGGGCAGCGACGACCCCTGGTTCCCGATGCAGCGCTCGATCGACGAGGCCCGTGCCCTCGACCTCGACGACGAGGCCATGGCCCTCTTCCTGGGCGGCACCGCCCGACGCCTGCTCGACCGGACCGCGGCCGTCACCGCCGCCTCCTGACCGTGGCCCTGCCGCTCGACACCGTCGCCGTGCTGGCCCGGCTGGGGGCGGCCACCCTGGGCGAGTCGGGCGGGGCGGCCATGGCCGCCGCCCTGCGGCCGGTGTGGACCGGGGCCACCATCGTCGGCGAGGCCCTGCCGGTGCGGTGCTCGCCGGCCGACAACCTGGCCATCCACGTGGCCGTCGCCGCCGCGGCGCCGGGCGAGGTGCTCGTCGTGCAGATCGACGGCGAGCCCGAGCGGGGCTACTGGGGCGAGGTGCTGACCACCGCGGCCGAGGCCCGGGGAGTGGTCGGGCTGGTCGATCGAGCGGCGGGGTGCGCGACGTCGCCGCCCTCGAGGCCCACCGCTTCGCGGTGTTCTCGACCATGATCGCCCTGCGGGGTGCGGCCAAGGTGGCGGCCGGGCAGCGTGGGCGAGCCGGTCGAGGTGGGCGGGGTCACCGTGGCGGCGGGCGACGTCGTGGTGGCCGACGTCGACGGCGTCACGGTGGTGCCCGGCGGCCGCGCTCGACGAGGTGGTCGCCGCCGGGCAGCGGCGCGAGGCGGCCGAGGCCGAGCTGTTCGAGAAGCTGCGGGCCGGGGCCACCACCGTCGAGCTGCTCGGGCTCGACCCGTCGCCGGTGCGCCGCTCGATCTAGGACGTGTAGTCGACGGGGCCGGCGTCGCGTGACGCCGACGGCGAAGCAGAAGCAGTGGATGGGCGCGTGGTCCGAGACCGGGCGCAGGCTGTGCACCGTGTTGGGCGGGATGTGCACCAGGTCGCCCTGGTTGATCTCCCGCTCCTCGTCGGCGATGGTCATGAGCCCCCGCCCGGAGGTCACGTAGTAGAACTCGTGGGTCGGGTGCTGGTGCGGGTCGACCAGGCCGCCGCCGGCCACCTCGAACTCGCTCACCAGCTCGAGGAACCCGCCGTCGGTGATCTCCTTCATCTCGCGCGGGCTGACGAGCCACCAGACCGGCACGGTGCCGTTGTGCTCGATCACCGGGGCCACGTCCTCGATCGACCGCACGTCCATGGCAGCTCCTAACATGACGTCACCGTCAGACTAGAGCGCCGGAGGTGTGCCCGCATGGCTGAGCTCGAGGTGCGAACCGTGGTCGCCGAACCCCTCGACGTCCGAGGGATGGCGGCCCTTCGGCCAGGTCATCGGGGCCGACGACTGCGTGCATCGAGCTGCGCCACGGGGCCGAGTTCCACCTCGACGTGCTGACGCTACCAGTGGAAGCCGCTGCGGTGCGACCTCCTCAACCGTCACCACACCGCCACCCAGGCCCTCATCCCGCTCGGGGGCGAGCCGGCGGTGGTGGTGGTGGCCCCGCCCGAGGTCGACTTCACCGACCCGGCCCACCTCGACACCATCCGGGCCTTCACCATCTCCGGGGCCCAGGGCATCAACCTGGCCCTCGCCACCTGGCACTGGGGACCCGTACCCGATCGGCCCCGAGGTGCACCTGGCCAACGTCCAGGCCCGAGACGTCGCGCACGACAACGAGGTCGCCCACCTCGAACGCGACCTCGGGGTGGTCTTCGAGGTGCGCGGTCTGACGGGGCTCGGCGCCGTCAGCGGAAGTCGAAGGCCACCTTGATGGCCCCGGTCTCGTCCTGGTTGACGATGGTCGTGAACGCCTCGCGCCACTCGGCCAGCCGGAACTGGTGGGTCAGCATGCCGGTGAGGTCGATGCGCCCGTCGGTGAGCAGGTCGAAGAAGTGCTCGAAGGCGTGCTGGCGCCGGCCCTCGAACGTCTCGTCGCCGAAGGCGTTCGAGCCGATCAGCCGCAGCTCCTTGAAGTACCAGGGCGTCCACTCGAAGCGGGCCGGTGAGCTCACGCCGAGCTGCACGAGGGTGCCCTGCTCGCGCAGGATGCGCAGGCCCAACTCGACCGTCTCGGGGCCGCCGACGGTGTCGTAGACGACGTCGACGTGGCCCGGGTAGGCGACCGGCAGGCCGTTCCACGGCTGGCGCAGGGTGGCTCCCGACCACGCGGCCAACGCCTCGAGCAGGGCCTCGACCGGCTCCGGGGCGAACACCTCGGCGCCCAGCGACCGGGCCAGGTCGGCCTGGGCCGGCCACCGGGCGATGGTGGCCACCTCCACGGTCGGGTAGAGCTGGCGCGAGGATGGCGGTGGCCGTGGTGCCCAGTGCGCCGGCGCCGTACACGATGACCTTGGCGCCCGGCGCCGGAGGGTTGCGGGTGATGGCGTGGAACGACACCGACCAGGGGTCGGCCAGCACCGCCACCTCGTCGGCGATGGCGTCGGGCACGGCGAAGGCCATGGTCTGGTGGGCCGGCAGCCGCTCGGCGAAGCCGCCGGTGGCCTCCACCGCGTTGCCGGTGTGGATGCCGGGCGAGAGCCGGCCCTCGTGGAAGTTCCAGCAGATCGAGTAGTCGCCCCGCTCGCAGGCCGGGCACAGCGGGCGAGATGCCCCGGGGGCGACAGCCCAGGTTGGGGTAGAGCACGACCCGCTGGCCGAGGTCGAGGTCACGGACCGCCGGGCCCGGCGGTCTCGACGATGCCCACCACCTCGTGGCCCAGCACCTGGGGGAACGAGATGAAGGCGGTCATCGGGTTGTCGTCGGCGTCGTCGAAGTCCATGAGCACCTGCTTCGAGTCCGATCCGCAGATCCCGGTGAGCCGGTTGCGCAGCACGAGCCAGTCGTCGGCCATCAGGGGCGGGTCGTCGAGGTCGACGAGGGCCATGGGCACGGTGGCCAGGTGGCGCAGCAGCACGGGAGCGTCGTCGGCCAGCACCTCGGGCCACGGCTCCGGGTCGGTCAGGAACTGCAGCGCCTTCATGGGCCGTTCTCCTTCGGGGACGTGAACGACGCCACCGACGCCAGGTAGGTGTCGATGTCGTTGGTCTTGAACTCGGCGACGGCCTTGAGGTCGGGGACGTAGGTCTCGAAGCGCGTCGCCGACCAGCGCATCGCAGATGGCCTGCGGCCACCGTCGCCGGCGGTTCGAACGGGCCGTCGTAGGCGGCCGGGTCGTTGCCGGGCTGATCCCAGATCTCGGTGTCGATGGCGCCGGGCGTGATCAGGCGGACCTCGACGCCGGTCGACCACAGGTCCATGGCCATGGCCTCCGACCAGCCCGACAGCGCGAACTTGGAGGCCACGTACGCCGCCTCGTTGCCGATCCCGAGCCGGCCGCCCAGGCTGGACACGTTGACGATGACGCCCCGGTCGCGCGCCAGCATCCCGGGCAGCACGGCCAGGGTGAGGGCCACCGGCGACAGGAAGTTGGTGCGCATCACCGCGTCGACCGTCTCGACGTCGAGCCGGGTCACGGAGCGCCGCATGGGCCGGGCGGCGTTGTTCACGACGGCGTCGAGCCCGCCGAAGGCGTCCCAGGCGTCATGTCCCAGCCGGGTGGCGGCGGCCGGGTCGGACAGGTCCACGCTCCCACTGCTCGTGGCTCCTCCCGGGGCCGGCCTGCTCGCATTCGGCCAGCACCGAAGCCAGGCGATCGGCGCGGCGGGCCACGATCCCCACCCGGGCGCCCCGCCCGGCCAGCATCGGGGCCAGCGCCGCGCCGATGCCCGAGGAGGCGCCGGTGACCAGCACCCGGGCGCCGTCCAGGTCGGTGAGAGCGCTCACGGCTGGTCCGCCTCGACCAGGTCGACGAGGTCGGCCTTGACCACCTTGCCGGTGGCGTTGCGGGGCAGGGCGTCGAGGAACCAGATGGCCCGGGGCACCTTGAAGTCGGCCAGGCGCTCGGCGCAGAACCGGCGCAGCTCGTCGGCCTCGAGCCGGTGGCCGGGGCGGGGCACCACGAAGGCCCCCACCTCCTCGCCCAGCACCTCGTGGGGTACGGCGATCACCGCCGCCTCGAAGACCCCGTCGTGCTGGTACAGCACGTGCTCCACCTCGGTGGCGCTGATGTTGTTGCCTCCCCGGATCACCACGTCCTTGGCCCGGCCCACGATGTAGAGGTAACCGTCCTCGTCGAGCCGACCGAGGTCGCCCGAGTGGAGCCACGGGCCCGTCCAGGTGCGGGCGGTGGACTCGGGGTCGCCGTAGTACTCGCGGTGGTGCTCGCCCACGCCGATCAGCACCTCGCCGATCTCGCCGGCGGGCAGCGCTTCGCCGTGGGAGTCGGCGATGCGGATCTCGGTGGGGGGCAGCGGCAGGCCCACCGAGCCCGGCCGTCGGGCCAGCTCCCCGGGTGGGAGGTAGGTGAACGCGGTGCCGGCCTCGGTCATCGAGTAGTTGTTGGTGACCAGGGCGCCGGGAACCCGCTCGGCCATGGCCTGGTGCAGGTTGGGGGGCAGGGGCGCCGAGCCGATCGACAGCAGGGTGATGCTCGACAGGTCGGCGTGGTCGAAGCGTTCGTCGGCCAGCAGCAGCTGGACCATGGCCGGCACCAGGAAGGCGCTCGTGGGCCGCTCGCGCTCGACCACGTCGATCCAGGCGCCGACGTCGAAGCGCGGGAGGTAGAGGCCTCGCATGCCCATCTTCATGGGGTTGAACACGAAGCTCACCCCGGCGAAGGTGGACAGCGGCGAGCAGTGGATCCACGCATCACCGCTCCAGGCCGGCGTGCCGTTGGCGACGAGGTGGGTGTTGCGATGACGGACGGCCACACCCTTGGGTCGGCCGGTGGTGCCCGAGGTGTACATGATGTCGGCCAGGTCGCCGTCGCCCACCTCGACCTGGAACCGCGTGTCGTCGTGAGCGGTCAGCGATGTCCACCGGGCGTCGTCGTCGGCCAGCACGACGGTGGGCCCGGCCCGGTCGGGCCCGGCGGCGGCCTCGGCCGCAGCGGTCACGACCGGCTCCAGGCGGCGGGAGGTGATGGCCAGCGCCGGGGCGGCGTCGGCCACGACGAGGGCCAGCTCGCGGGCGGTGAGGCGGACGTTGGTGGGGACGACCACGGCCCCGGCCTTGTGGATGGCGGCGTAGCTGGTGAGCCAGCGCAGGAGGTGCTCGTCGTCGAGGTGCAGCAGGACCCGGTCGCCGCGCCCCACCCCGGCCGCCACCAGGCCGCGGGCCAGGCGGTTGGAGGCGGCTTCCCATTCGGCGAACGTCATCGAGGCCCCTGAGGCCACCTGCGTGTACGCGACCGCGTCGCCGTGCTCGGCCGCCGTCCAACGCAGCTGATCGACTTGAAGCGGCATCGCCGGCCTCCCGGGCTGGACGCCGAGATCGGTGTCGGCAGCGCGCAGACGATACATTCCGTGACTGACGCAGGCGTCAGAAACCAGGTCCGACCCGGTCGGGGCGGGGGAGCAGATGACACTCGAGGTCACGGTCGGCATCGACATCGGTACGACGTCGGTGAAGGCCCTCGCGGTCGACGGCGACGGCCGTGTCGTGGCGCACAGCCGCGTGCCCCACGACCTGCTGGCCTCCCGGGCCGGCGAACTGGCCCATCCCGCCGCCAAGGCCTGGCGCGACGGCGTGCTCGACGCCCTGGCCCGGGTGCGCTACGGCCACGACGCCCGACGGCGACGAGCTCGACATCCGGGCCATCGACGTGGCCGCCATGGTGCCGTCGCTGTGCGCCGTCGACGCCACGGGCCGACCGATCTCGCCCGGGCTGCTCTACGGCGACGAGCGCGGCGCGGGAGCCGAGGACCCGGGGGCGGCGTCGTCGGGCGAGCTGGTCCGGTTCCTGGACTGGCTCGTGCACCACCACCCCGAGGCGGCCGGCTTCTGGCCGGCCCAGGCGGTGGCCAACGCCGCCCTCAGCGGGGTCGGGGCCATCGACACCGTGGTGGCCTTCACCGCCATGCCCCTGTTCGACATGCAGGGGTGGGACGCCTCGGTGGCCGCCGGCGTGGGCCTCGACGACATCGGCCGGCTGCCGGTGATCGTGTCGGGCGCCGACCCGGTGGGTACGCGTCGACGCCGCCCGGGGCGCCCTGCTCGGTGGCGGCACCATCGACGCGCTGGGCGAGCAGCTGGTGGCCGGGGCGAGCGAGGATGGCGACGTCCTCGTGATCCTGGGGTCGACCCTGATCGTGTGGGCCGTCACCCCGACCTGGCGGGAGGTCGACGGTCTGTGGACCGTGCCCCACACCGTGCCGGGCAAGGTGCTGATCGGCGGCCCCTCGAACGCCGGGGGCCTGTTCGTGAACTGGGTGGGCCGCCTCCTCGGCGTCGACGTCTGGAAGGGCTGCCCCCTTCCCGAGGACCCGGGTCGGGTGCCGGTGTGGCAGCCCTACCTGCGCGGTGAGCGGGTGCCGTTCCACGACCCCGACCGCCGAGCCTCGCTGCACGACCTCGACATCGGCATGGATGCAGGCGCCGTCCTGCGAGCGGCTCACGAGGCGTCGGCCTTCGCCGTGCGTCACCAGCTCGACCTCTCGGCGTTCGACGCCTCGCGGATCGTCGCCACCGGCGGTGGGGTGCGCGACCGGGCCTGGGTGCAGGCCCTGGCCGACGGCACCGGTCTGCCCGTCGATGTCGTGGCGGTCCCCGAGGGCGGCGCGCTGGGCGCGGCGTGGCTGGCGCGCCAGACCGCAGGCCTCGAGCCCCCGGGGGCCGACGCCGGGCGCTGGGTGCGCCTCGACCGCCGGGTCGAGCCCGACCCCCGATGGCAGTCGGCCGTCGCCGCCCGCTACGCCCGCTACCGGGAGCTGGCCGGATGAGCGAGACCCGTTTCACCGTCATCTCGGTCGACGATCACGTGGTCGAGCCCCGCCACCTCTTCGACGGGCGGATGCCGGCGGCCCTGGCCGAACGGGCGCCCTACGTGAAGACGACCTCGAAGGGCCATGAGATCTGGGTGTTCGACGGCCAGGCCTACCCGCAGGTCGGGCTCAACGCGGTCGTGGGGCGCCCCAAGGACGAGTCGCCCATGGAGCCGGTCCGCTTCGACCAGATGCGGCCCGGCTGTTGGGATCCGGCGGCCCGGGTGGCCGACATGGACGAGGCCGGCATCTGGGCCTCGGTCAGCTTCCCCAGCCAGATCACCGGCTTCTGCGGCGCGGTCTACTCGGGCTGCTCCGAGCCCGAGCTGGGCCTGGCCTGCGTGCGGGCCTGGAACGACTGGATCTTCGAGGAGTGGTGCTCGGCCCACCCCGGTCGCTTCGTGCCGCTGGGCATCACCTACCTGGCCGACGCCGAGCAGGGCGCGGCCGAGATCCGGCGCAACGCCGAGCGGGGGTTCGTGGCCGTGAGCCTGCCCGAGCAGCCCCACCGCCTGGGCTACCCGTCGCTGCACTCCGGATGGTGGGACCCGGTGCTGGCCGCCTGCGTCGAGACCGAGACGGTCGTGTGCCTTCACGTCGGCAGCTCGGGGATGATGGACCAGGCCCTCGACGGTCCGCTGGTCGAGGTGGCGGCCACCCTGTTCTCGTCGCTGTCGCTGACCGCCTGCACGGACTGGCTGTGGTCAGGGGCCCCGCTGCGACACCCGACGCTGCGCATCGCCATGAGCGAAGGGGGCATCGGCTGGGTGCCCATGCTGGCCGACCGGCTCGACTACATCCACGGCTGGTCCGGGCACGGCCGCCACGCCTGGCCGTCGTCGGAGCTGACCCCGACCGAGGTGCTGTTGCGCAACTTCTGGTTCTGCTCGCTCGACGACCCCTCGATCTGGCCCATCCGGGACCGCATCGGGATCGACCACATCATGGTCGAGGTCGACTACCCCCACGCCGACTCGACCTGGCCCGACACGCAGGACTTCCTGGCCCGGCGGCTGGAGGCCCTGCCCGTCGACGACCAGCGCCGGGTGTGCCACCTCAACGCGGCGGAGCTGTTCCGCCACCCCCTCCCACCCGAGACCCTGCCGCGCCCCGCCGGCGCGGCCTGACTGGAGCCCCGCATGCGCAGTCCCCACCCCCCGCCACCACCGACCTCGTCCCCGCCACCACCGTTTCTGTCCCCTCAGCGACCTGTACGGGGTCGCTGGAGGGACAAGAAGCGGGGGAGCGCCCCGGTTCGAGCCGTCTGATGGGCATCGGTCTGACCGACGACCATCTGGCGCTGGCCACCACCGTGCGGCGCTGGGTCACGGCCCGCGAGGTGACGAGAGCGGCCCGCGCCTGTCTCGATGCCGAGGGCGACGAGCTGCCCCCGTTCTGGCCCGAGCTGGCCGAGCTGGGCTGGCTGGGGCTGGCCGTCTCGGCCGGCTCCGGAGGCCAGGGCTACGGCGTGGCCGAGGCGGCCGTCGTGCTCGAGGAGCTGGGCCGGGTGTGCGCGCCGGGCCCGGTGCTGGCCACCACGGTGGCCGCCGCCGCCATCGACCGCTGGGGGCGCGATCCCGAGCTGGCCCGGCCGCTGGTGCAGGGCGACCTGGTCGGTGGCTTCGCCGCCGAGTCGGACCTGGTGGTCAGCGGATCAGGGGCCACGGTGACGGGAACCGTCGCCGCCGTGTGGGGGGGAGCCCGGGCCGGCCGCTTCGTGCTGCCCGTCGCCGACGGCGAGCGCGTGCGGTGGTGCGTGCTGGATCGGGCCGATGTCGAGGTGCGTGAGCTGGCGGGGCTCGACCCGACCAGCCGGGTGGCCGAGGTCCGGGTCGACGACGTGGCCGTGGCCGACGACCGCTGGCTGGTCCTGGCCGGCGTCGACGGGTCCGTCGATGGTCGCTCCGGCCCGACCCGGTGCGCCTGGCCGAGGTGCTGGGCGGGGCCATGGCCGTCGGCGTGGCCGACTGGTGCGTGACCACCGCGGCCGACTACGCCCAGGTGCGAGTGCAGTTCGGCCGGCCCATCGGGCAGTTCCAGGCGGTGAAGCACCGTTGCGCCAACATGCTGGTCGCCCTGGAGGCGGCCCGGGCCGCGGTGTGGGACTCGGCGCGCCACCTTCGACGACGGCGACGAACCGGGCTGGGCCGTGGCCCAGGGTGCGGCCGCCGCGCTGGCGGCCGAGACCGGGTTCCAGGCCGCCAAGGACTGCATCCAGGTGCTCGGCGGCATCGGCTACACGTGGGAGCACGACGCCCACCTGTACCTGAAGCGGGCCACCGCGCTCCGCTCGCTGTTGCCCGGCGCGGCCGCGGCCCGCGCTCGGATCGCCGCCGCCGTGGCCGACGGGCAGGTGCGCACGATGGCCATCGAGCTCCCCCCCGAGGCCGAGCCGGCGCGGGCCCGCACCCGCCAGTTCGTCGAGGAGCTGCGCCAGCTCGACAAGGGGAAGTGGCGGGCCGCCCTGGCCGACGCCGGGTACCTCGTCCCCCACTGGCCCCGGCCCTGGGGCCTCGACGCGTCACCCGTCGAGCAGCTCGCCATCGACACCGAGCTCCGCCTGGCGCGGGTCCGTCGCGACCATCTGCAGATCGCCGGGTGGGTGCTGCCGACCCTCATCAGCCACGGCTCCGACGCCCAGCGCGAGCGGTTCATGGGGCCGTCGCTGCGGGCCGAGATCATGTGGTGCCAGATGTTCTCCGAGCCGGGCGCGGGCAGCGACCTGGCCTCGCTCACCACGGCGGCGACGCGGGTGGAGGGGGGCTGGTCGATCACCGGCGAGAAGGTGTGGACCACGATGGCCGACCGGGCCGACTGGGCCATCTGCCTGGCCCGCACCGACCCGGGGGTGCCCCGCCACGACGGGATCGGTTGCTTCCTCATCGACATGTCCACCCCCGGCATCGAGGTGCGGCCGCTGCGCGAGCTCACGGGCATGGCCATGTTCAACGAGGTGTCGCTGGTGGATGTGTTCGTGCCCGACGACTGCCTGGTGGGCGGCCCGGGTGACGGTTGGGCCTGCGCCCGGACCACGCTGGCCAACGAGCGGGTGTCGATGGCCTCGGGCTCCTCGTTCGGTCCCGGGGTGGCGGCGCTGTTCGACCTGGGCCGTGCCCGCGGCCTGCTGGACGACCCGGTGGTGGCGGACCGGCTGGGCGGGCTGGTGGCCGACGCCCATGCCATCGCCATGCTCGGGGTGCGCACGACGCTGCGCGCCCTCGGCGGCGGCCAGCCGGGCCCGGAGGCCAGTGTTCGCAAGCTGCTGGGGGTCGAGCACGAGCAGCACGTGCAGGAGCAGGGGTTGGCCCTGCTGGGCGCGGAGGCCGCCACCGGTGAAGGGGAGGGGGCGGTGTGGGTCGCCGGGTTCCTGGGCAACCGCGCCCTGTCGATCGCGGGGGGACGAGCGAGATCCAGCGCAACGTGATCGCCGAGCGGCTGTTGGGCCTGCCCAAGGACGCGGCCGACGACCGAGCCTGACGTCACCGCGGTGGTCCGCTGCCTCCCGCGGCCCGCAGGGCGGCGTCGACGGCGCCGTTGGTCGCCGCCTTGAGGTCGTGGGCCAGGCGGCTGAGCAGTCGCACCCGGGCCGGGTTGCGGGCCAGGAACCGAGCCACGGCGCCGAGGTCGGGACCGCCGTCGGGCCGGCTCAGGGCGAGGATCGACTCGTCCACGAGCGGGTCGAAGGCGTCGTCGCTGATGCCCCGGAACACCGACCACGGGCAGCCCTGGTCCTCGCACACGCGGGCGATGGCCGCCGTCTCCATGTCGATGGCCACGGCCCCCTCGTCGCGCAGGCGCCCCAGGGCGGCGGGGTCGGTGATGAAGTCGTCGCTGGTGCAGAGGCGTCCCCGGGGGGCGGTCGGGCCCAGCGGCGTGGGGTGCAGCTCTCGGCCGTCACGCAGGTCGACCACCACCTCGGGCACCACCACGTCGCCGACGGCGACCTCGGCGGCCAACCCGCCGGCCACCCCGATCACCACGACGTGGTCGACCTGGTGGCGGGCCAGCAGCTGCCGGGTGCGGGCCTCGGCCCGGGCCATCCCGATGCCGGTGATCAGCGCCACCACCGGGCGCGCGTCGAGGGCGCCGGTGTGGACCGCGTCGAGGCCCCGACCCGAGGCGCGCAGCGCCAGCGCCCGTTGGAGCGGCCGCAGCTCGGACGGCATGGGGGCCAGGAACCCCAGGGCGGGCGGGGGACCAGGGCTCATGCGTCGCCGATCGGGTCGCCACCGGTGATGAGCGCCACGGCGGCGGCGCGGGGCAGCTTGCCCAGCTCGTTGACCGGCAGGGCGTCCACCACCACGACCACGTCGGGGAGCTTGAACGACGCCAGGTCATGGCCGCACCAGGCCCGCAGCTCGGCGCGGGTGGGGACGGGCTCGCCGGCGCGGACGACGACGGCGGCCCCCACCCGCTGACCCAGTTCGGGGTCGGGAACACCGGCCACGACCACCTCCGCCACCGCCGGGTGCTCCCGCAGGCACTCCGCCACCTCCGCCGGCGGGAACTTCTCGCCGCCCCGGTTGATGGTGTCGGACAGGCGGCCGAGGGGGTACAGGTAGCCGTCGCCGTCCTGGCGGGCCAGGTCGCCGGTGCGCAGCCAGTCGTCGGGCGACGAGCCGGGCAGCACCACCTGGGCGGACCGCACCCAGATCTCCCCCACCGGGCCCGCGTCATTCCTGGCCTCACCTTGGGCCTCATCTTCGGCCTCATCGGCGGGGCCGTCATCGGTGGGGCCGTCCGCGGTGGGCAACACGTCGCGGCCGGTGGCGGGGTCGACCAGGCGGATCTCGACGCCGGGGAACGGCCGTCCCACCGAGCCCACGCGGGCCGGGTCGCGATGGTCGGCGGGCGTGAGCGTCGTGTAGGCCCCGATGGTCTCGGTCTGGCCGAACGTGTTGGCGAAGCCGACGTCGGGCCACTGGTCCATGGCCCGACGCACGAGCGCGACGGGGGCCGCGGCCGCGCCGTACGAGATCATCCGCAGCGACGACGTGTCGGTGCGGGCCAGGGCGGGGTGGTCGAGGATGCGGGCCAGCATCGTGGGCACCACGAACGCGCTGACCACGCGGTGGCGCTCCACCAGCGCCAGCCACCCCCCGGCGTCGAAGCGGGGCTGGACCACGGTGGTGTCGCCGCCGTAGAGGTTCACCAGCAGGCCGAGCAGGCCGCCGATGTGGAACGACGGCACACACATGAGGGTGACGCCGGGGGGTCGATCGGCGGCCGCGGGCTGGCGGTAGGCGCGGATGCGCTCCATCAGGGCCTCATGGGAGAGGGGCACCGGCTTGGGCAGCCCGGTGGTCCCGCTGGTGAACAGCACGACCGCGGCGTCGTCGGGGTCGCCGTCGGCCGGGGGCGCCGCCGCGTCGTGCCCTCCGGGCCGGTCGAGCACGGTGGCACCGGGGCCGAGGGCCGCAGCCAGGTGACCGGCCCCGTCGGGGCCGGCGACGCCCACCGCCCCGCTGCCCGACACCTCCACCAGCTGGGCCAGCTCGCGGGAGGTGAGGAGCGGGTTCATCTGTGTGGTGGCCGCGCCGAGCCGGGCGGCGGCCAGGGTGGCGGCGATCGAGCGCACCCCACCCCAGTCGACGAGCGGGACCCGGTGACCAGCGCCCACACCGAGGGCGGCCAGCGTCGTCACCCACTGCCGCACCTCGTCATGGAGCTGTCCGTAGGTCGCCGACGAGCCGTCCTCCAGGGCCAGGGCGACGCGGTCGGGGGCCACCCGGGCCGGCTCGTCGATGATGGCGGCGAGGTTCACCGTCGCCTCACTGGGCCCGCAGCGACTGCTCGGCCCGCTCCTGGATGTCGACCACCGGCTGACCGTCCACGTCGATGACCACCCGTTCGATGGTGCCGGTGAAGGCGAACGGCGAGGCGAAGTCCCGCACCACCGGCAGGGCCATCGAGTAACCCACGGTGAGACCGTCGCCGCAGATCGACCAACGGGTGAGCGTGAAGTGGGGGACCTCGACCGAGCCGGCGTCCTCGCCGTCGATGACCAGCGTGGCCACGCCACCGGGCCCCTCGCCGTGGCGGTACCGCACCCCGAGCTGGTGGTGGCCGGCGGGCACGACCCGGTCGGCGGCGATGCGGGCCTCCTCCATGGCCACGAAGTTGTGGGCGTAGTGGAGGCGACCGCCGGCCAGCCACAGCACCCAGCCGCCGTACCCCGAGCCCTGGCTGACGAGCACACCCTCGACCTCGTCGGCCGGCGCCGGAAGGTCGACGTCGACCGTCACCTCGTGGTGGCGCGAGCGCACGTCGACGGCGGCGGCCTCGTCCACCGGACCGGTCCCGGCCCAGTACACGTAGCGCGACCGTGCCGGCGACACCGGGTCGCGCCCGATGGCCTCGAAGAACGGCATCGAATCGAGGGGCAGCACCTGGTGCGCCTCGGCCTCGACCCACCAGCGCTCGACCATGGCCTGCAGCCGCTCGGGCTCGGCCTCGCTCCGGTCGTCGCACTCGGTCGGGTCGACGCGCACGTCGTAGAGCTCCCACCGGTCGTCGTCGGACACGGTCTCGCCGTCCAGCATGGAGACGTGGGTGACCGCCTTCCAGCCCTCGTGGTAGAGGCCGCGGCTGCCGAACATCTCGAAGTACTGCGTCGTGCGGACCTCGGGGGCCTGGGCCGACGCGAACGTCGAGCTGATGGTCACGCCCTCGATCGGCATCTGCTCCACCCCGCCGATGGCGGCGGGCGGCGCGATCCCGGCGGCGTCGAGGATGGTGGGCAGCAGGTCGATGGCGTGGACGTACTGGCCCCGCACCTCGCCCCGAGCGGGGATGCCGGCGGGCCAACGGATGATGAGCGGGTCGCACACCCCCCCTTCGTGCACCTCGCGCTTCCACCGCCGGAACGGGGTGTTGCCGGCCACCGTCCAGCCCCACGGGTAGTTGTTGTGGACGGTGGGCCCGCCGATCTCGTCGATCCGGGCCAGCGCCTCGGCCAGCGGCCGGTCGGCCAGGTTCCACGGTCGGACGTCGTTGATCGAGCCGGTGGGGCCGCCCTCGCTCGACGCGCCGTTGTCCGACAGCAGGATGATCAACGTGTCGTCGAGCTCGCCCAGCGCGTCGATGAAGTCCACCACCCGGCCGATCTGGGCGTCGGCGTGGGAGAGCATGGCGGCGAAGCACTCCATGTAGCGGGCGTACAGGCGCTGCTCGTCGGCGTTCAGCGAGTCCCACGGCGGGACCCACGGGGGTCGCGGCGAGAGCGCCACACCCTCGTCCACCACCCCGAGCCGGTGCTGGCGCGCCAGCGTCTCGTCCCGCCAGCGGTCCCAGCCCCCGTCGAAGCGGCCGCGGTAGTGGTCGAGCCAGGCGCGCGGGGCCTGATGGGGCGAGTGGCACGCCCCCATGGCCAGGTGCAGCAGGAACGGTTGATCGGGTTGCACGTGGCGGAGGTCGGCCACGAACTCGATGGCCCGGTCGGCCAGGTCCTCGCTCAGGTGGTAGCCGTCCTCGGTTCGGCGCGGTGGGGCCACCCGGTGGTTGTCGTGGACGAGGGCCGGCTCGAACTGGTTGGTCTCGCCACCCATGAACCCGTAGAAGCGCTGGAAGCCGCGCCCCAGGGGCCAGGTGGAGCGCGACGAGCCGAGGTGCAGGTCCTCCTCGGGGGTGAGGTGCCATTTGCCCACCGCGTAGGCGGCGTAGCCGTGCGGCACGAGCATCTCGGGGAGCATCCCCGCCGAGGCCGGGATGCGGGCGTCGTAGCCCGGGAACCCGGTGGCCAGATCGGCGATCCGGCCCATGCCGACCGAGTGGTGGTTGCGGCCGGTCAGCAGGCAGGCCCGGGTGGGCGAGCACAGCGCCGCGGTGTGGAAGTTGCGGTAGCGGAGGCCGCCGTCGGCCAGGCGGTCGACGGTGGGCGTCTCGATGTCGGAGCCGTAGCAGCCCAGTTGGGCGAAGCCCACGTCGTCCAACACGATGGTGACGACGTTGGGCGCCCCCGCCGGTGGGCGCGCCGGCTCGGGCCACCAGGACTCGGCCTCCGCCCGGTAGCGACCGATCCTCCCCCCGAAGGACGACCCCGCCGAGGCCGGGGACTCACCCATGGCCCGCGTCGATCACGACACGAACTCCCAGTACTGGAGCTCACAGGTCATGGGCAGCAGGTAGCGCACGTAGATCGAGTGGATCTTGATGACCTCCTGGTCATCGACGCTCAGGTCGATGAGCTCGACCCGGGGGTCGTGCTCGCGGAAGGCCACCGCCCGGTCGCGGGCGGCCACCAGTTCGTCGAGGGTGCCGACGGCGAAGCCGTAGTGGTCGAGGGGGGCGCAGCGCATGGGCTCGTCCTCGGCGATGAGGAAGATGAACTGGTCCCAGTGCACGCAGCTGTAGATCAGCCGCTGGCGGTCCACCGTCATCATCGTGAGCTCGTCGAAGCCCAGCACGTCGTGGAAGAAGCGGGTGAGATCGGCCCGGTGCGGGTCCTCCAGCTGGTCGGCGGCCACGCTCATGGCCACGTGGTTGAAGCGGGGGTTCCCCGACGGGTAGTAGGGGTGGGTCATGGGGCCTCCTCGGGTGGCGACGGGTGCGGGGCCTGAGCACCGGGCACGACCATGGCCTTGGCGGCGATGCGCCCGCTGGCCAGATCGACCATGGCGTCCATGAGCCCGTGCAGGGGCACGTCGTCGGGAGCGATCAGCAGCTCGAGCGGGAAGCCGTCGGTGGCCAGCAGCTCCAGTGCCGTCTCGAAGCCGCCGGCGTCGTAGACGAACGAGCCGCACACGGTCAGCTCGTTGAGCAGCATGCGGTTGCCGTCGAAGGTGGGAGGCTCGATGCCGGCGCCGACCATGACCATCCGTCCGCCCCGGCGCAGTTGGCAGAAGCCCGCCTCCATGGCCGACTTGCGGCCCGAGCACTCGAGCACGACGTGGACGGCGTCTTCGGCGATGCGATCGGGCTCCCACAGCGGGAAGACCTCGAGGGACTCGGGGTGCACGACGGCGTCGGCTCCGAGGTCGAGGGCCAGCTGCTGGCGGCTCTGACCCGGCTCCACCACGGTGACCGGCCCGAGGCCGCGGGCCACCAGCACGGCGATGGACAACGCGCCGATGGGACCGGCCCCGAACACCATGACGGCGTCCCCGTCGTTGATCTCGGCCCTGGTGATGCCGTGCAGCGCCACCGCCAGCGGCTCGGCCAGGGCGGCGGCCCGGGGCGACAGGCCCGGGGGCAGGGCCAGCAGCGAGCGGGCATCGACGAGGACGTAGTCGGCGAAGGCGCCGTCCTGGCCCAGGTCCTCGGTCATCGACCGGTCCCGGTTCTCGCACTGCGACGGCTTGCCCTCCCGGCACCGCCGGCACCGACCGCAGCGGGGCGAGGGGCCGCCCACCACCGCGTCTCCGGGGGCCCACCGCTCCACCTCGGGGCCCACGGCGGCGACGACGCCACTCCACTCGTGGCCCTCCACCGTGCCCGGTTTGCCCCAGCCCTCCAGGATCATGTGCAGATCGGACCCGCAGATGCCGCAGTGACCCACCTCGACCAGCACCTGACCGGGTCCCGGGCGGGGTACCGGGCGGTCCTCGATGACCACCTCGCCTCTTCGCCGGTACACGGCGCTCGACATGGTGGTGGGCAGCGCGTCGGCCCCTCCCGCGCTCATGGTCGTCCCGTGGTCCGACGGACGGTGGAGCTGGTGGTCATGTCACTCTCCCAGGTAGGCGGCTCGCACCAGCGGGTTGGCCATGACCTCGGCGGTCGGGCCTTCGGCGATGATGCGGCCGGTGTCGAGGACGTACGTGCGGGTGGCCAGGCGTTCGACGAGGGCGACGTCGTGCTCGCACAACACGATGGCCGTGTCCCGCTCGCGCCGCACCGTCTCCAGCACGACGGCCATCTCGTCGGTCTCGCTCTCGTCCAGCCCCGACGACGGCTCGTCCAGGAACAACAGGCGCGGTTGGCAGATCAGGGCGCGGCCCAGCTCGACCACCCGGCCCCGGCCCAGGCTGAGGGCCTCGGCCGGCCGGTCGGCGTCGTCCATGAGGCCGAGCTGCTCGAGCACGGCATCGCACCGCGCCCGCTCGTCCGATCCGATCCGGGAGCGGCCGGTGAGGTCGCGCGCCATCCCGCCGCGGAGGCGCTGGGCCCGGTCGGCCACGAGGAGGTGGTCCCGCACGGTGAGCCCCGGGAACAGCTCGATGCGCTGGAACGTCCGGGCCATCCCCATCCGGGCGCGGCGGAACTGGGCCATGCCGGCCAGGTCGTGGCCGTCGAAGCGGACCTGGCCCCGGTCGGGGGTCTGGATGCCCGACAGGCAGTCGAACAGGGTCGACTTGCCGGCACCGTTGGGGCCGATGAGGGCGACCAGCTCACCGGTGTCCACCGACACGCTGACCTCGATCAGCGCGGCGATGCCCTGGTAGCTCTTCCAGATGTCGACCGCGGAGAAGAGCGTCGCGTCCCCGGCCGGAGGCGGGGCCGGGGCGGCCGACTCGGTGGGTGCGGTCACGTCAGCACGTCCACCGGGGAGGCCACACCCGGCGGCGGCGACTCGGGCGGCGGTTCCGGGCTGGCGCTCTCGCCGGCGTCCTTGCGGGAGAAGCGCTTGACGATGCGGCCGGCCACCACGGAGCCCTGCGCCTCGATGATGCCCTCCGGGTGCTTGGCGTAGGTGAGCGCTCCCAGTCCGAACAGGGCGAAGGCCACGCCCGCCGACCAGGCCGGGTTGAAGAACTCCAGGAACGAGCGGGCGAGGCCGGCCGTCTCCGGGTGGCTGGTGAGGTAGGTGCCGGGCCAGCTGAAGAGCTTGTCGAGCAGGGCGGGGAACACGAAGAAGGTGACCCCACCGATGACGGCGGCCTGGACCAGCCGGGCGCCGGCGGTGATCACGAGCACCACCCACACCAGGCTGAAGAAGAAGGTGAAGCTCTCGCTGTAGTTGGCCGAGCCGGTGTACGAGGCGAGGAGGCCGCCGCCGAAGCCGGCCACGGCGGCCCCGGCCACGAACACGACGAGCTTCTGGCGGGCGGGGTTGATGCCGATCGAGCGGGCGGCCAGGTCGCTGCCCCGCACCGCGTCCAGGAAGCGCCCGGTGGTGCCGTCGCGTATGGCGATCACCGCCAGGCCGACCACGGCGAGGCACGCGCAGGCGAGCAGCAGGAAGGGGCGGACGTCGGCGAAGTCGACCCCGGCGAAGAAGGGCCTCGGCACGGCGAACGGGGTGGAGCCGCCCGACACCCAGTCCAACGGGACCAGCACCGCTTCGAACATGAGGGCGAAGGCGAGCGTGGCCAGGGCGGCGTAGATGCCGGGGAGGTGCAGGATGGCGGCGCCCAGGACGAGGCCGACCACCGCCGCCACCGCGGCGGCGATGAGCATGGCCGGCATCACCCCCATGCCGTCATGGACCAGCCGCCCGGTGGCGAAGGCGCCCACCGCGGCGAACGACGCCTGGCACAGCGAGATGGTCCCGCCCACGCCGGTGGTGAGGGTGATCGACAGCAGCACCACCGCCAGGCAGACCCCGGCGGCGACCAGCCCGACCCAGTAGTCGTCGAGCACCCACAGGCACAGCCCGAGGCCACCGATGATGACGAGGGCGGCGAAGGCGTGCGTGCCCCGGGCCATCCACCGGGGCCGGACGTCGGCGGCCGGCGGGGGCGGGGGTGGGTCGACGCCCCCCATGGGGTCCACCGGGGCGCTGCGGGTGCGGAGCGAGCGCCGCATGAACAGCAGGGCGAACAGCACCACGAACGGCAACGAGGGGCGCAGCCCGGTGCTGAGCACGCTGTTGGTGGGCAGGAAGCCGGCCAGCTCGGCCTGCAGGACGCCGAGGCCGATGCCGGCCATGAAGGCGATGGGGATGCTGGTGAGGTTGCCGACGACGCAGGCGGCGATGGCGGCCACCAGCAGGGTGAAGAAGTCGAGGCTGTTGACCTGGGCGAACAACGGGGCGATGAGCACCCCGGCCAGGCTGGCCAGGACGCTCGACAGCATCCACGAGAAGAGCGAGACCCGCTGGGCGTCGATGCCCTGCAACTGCACGAGCCGGGGACTTTCGACCACCGCCCGCATCTTGAGCCCCGTCCACCCCCGACGGAACAGCAACGCCAGGGCGATCACCACGACCACGGTGGCCACCAGGGTGGCGATCTGGCTGGCGTCGAGCACGAACCGCCCGCTGGAGGGGAACAGGAAGTCGTCGCTGCGCTTCACCGGCCACAACGGCGGCGGGTTCAGCTTGGCCTTGCTGTTGATGATGAGCAGCACGATCTGGGGGATGGCCACCAGCAGACCGAGCGACGTGACCAGCTTGGCCAGGGCGGAGGCCGTTCGCTGGTGCCGGTAGATGAGGCGGTCCAGCAGCCAGGCCATGGCGCACCCCAGCACGACGATGGCCGTGAAGGCGGCGGGGAAGAGGCCCCAGGCGTGCTGCTTGCGCAAGACGTAGAACGTCGCCGCCGCCACGTAGGCCTGCGCCGCGAAGGCGAGGTTGAACACGCCCGAGGTCTTGTAGTTGAGGGTGAGGCCCATGGCCAGCAGGGCGAACACGCAGCCGATGGGGATGCCCCGCACGGCGTAAGAGGCGAAGTCGCCGAGGTTGCTCATGCGGTGGAGCGCCTCCGGGTCATGCGGGCTCGGGGACGTCTCGTCACTGGTAGGCGGTGTCGATCGAGTCGCCGTTCAGCACCGCGCACACGAAGGGCTGGCCCGGTTGGCTGAAGACCATCGTGAACTTGCTGTCCTGGATCTTGGAGATGAACTGGCAGAACCTCGTGGTGGACGGGTCCTGGAAGTGGGCCGTCGTCCAGTCCACGGGGTTGATCAGCCCGTCGGAGTTGTAGTCCGTCATCTTGTTGATGCCGTCGATGAGCGCCTGGCGGCTGAAGTTGGGGCCGGCCGCCTGCAGGCCCCGGTAGAAGAGGTCGGCGTTGAGCCAGCCGACGACGGAGTTCTCCGACGGCTCGGCCCCCAGCTTGGCGATCCAGTCGAGGTAGCGTCTGCAGCCCGGCGGGCTTGTCGTCGAGCTCGAACTGGGCGAAGTCGGTGCGCACGTAGGATCCTTCGAACAGGTCACCGAACTCCGACAGGAACTTGTGGTCGTACCCGTCGGGCAGGTACTGGGGCGCCTTGAGGCCCTGCTTCTTCATCTCCTTGGCCAGGGTGACCACCCCGTTGGTGTCCATGCAGGTGAGCACCAGGTCGACCCCGGCGTCCTTCATCTTCGACACCTGGACCGACAGATCGGCGGTGCCGAAGGCCAGCGACTTGTCCTCGAAGGCCACCGAGGCGCCGACCATCGAGCCGTACTTGTCGAAGCTGGACACGATCCCGTCGGCGCAGTCGGCCGACTGCGCCACGGAGTAGGCCAGCAGCCCGATCTTGTGGGCGCCGGCCTGCCCGGCCAGCCACGAGTACACCGGCGTCGCGCAGGAGATGCACAGGTAGGAGCCGGCCTGGCCGAACAGGTTGGCCCGGGGTTCGGCCTGCGTGCCCGACCACTCCTGGTTGATGTTCCACCCGAAGGTGGGCACGTTCTGCTGGACGAGCAGGTCGGCCCCGGTGAACAGGATCGTGGCCACCGGCAGCACGGCGAACACGTTGTCCTGGGTGAGCAGGCCCTCGACCTCGCTCTTGTTGTTGGCCAGCTTGTCGTCGCGCTTGGCGGCCAGCACGAGCTTGCGGCCGTAGATGCCGCCCGAGTCGTTCACCATGTTGAAGTAGGCCTGCACGCCGTCGTTGGCGCTGCCGTAGAGACCGCCCAACGGGTTGGTGGTGGCGGTGACCCCGCCCACCCGGATCTCGGTGGCCGTCACGCCGGGGGCGCTCACCGCCACCTGCGAGCCGTCGGTGCTGGCGTTGTCCGAAGAGGTCGACGACACCTGCTGCTTGCCCGGGCTGTTGCCGCACGCGGCCAGGATCAGGGCGAGCGCGAGGAGGATGGCGGTCCCCGTGAGCCGGGTCGTCCGGCCGGCCGGACGATTGCCGCGTGCAGATCTCACTCGTGTCCCCCCTGAGAACGAACGATGGTGCCAGCTTAGGTCGGCCCTCCTCGATCAGAGCGGGGCCGGGGTCCCCACGTGACCCTAGTGTCAGAAACCCCGATGTGCTCGGCAGGCGAGGGCCCGCCGACGCCACCGGGCACGGTCCGCCAAGGTGACGCGTGTGTCAGACTGAGGGCCGTCCCCCTGCCAGGAGTTGCGCCGATGCAACAGCCAGTCGAGCCCGAGCCGGCCGCCGGCGCCGGGTCGGAGAGCCCCTTCTCCGCCATGGACCCGGAGATGGCGGCCAATCCCCAACCCATGTTCAAGGCGCTGCGGGAGGCCTCCCCGGTCATGGCCCTCGACGGTGTCGGGGTGGTGCTCACCCGCCGGGCCGAGGTGGACGAGACCTTCCGTCATCCGGAGCTCTTCTCGTCCAACATGTCGGCGGTCGACCTCGGCAACATCCGTCCTCTCATCCCGCTGCAGATCGACCCGCCCGAGCACAAGAAGTACCGCCGCATCCTCGACCCGATCTTCGCCCCCAAGCAGATGGCCCTCCTGGAGGATCCGGTCACCGCGCTGGTGAACGCCCTCATCGACGGGTTCGTGGACGACGGCCAGGTCGATTTCGCCCAGCAGTTCTCCATCCCGTTCCCCTCGCAGGTGTTCCTCACGCTGCTCGGACTTCCCTTGGACGAGCTGCCCACGTTCCTGGCCATGAAAGACGGGATCATCCGCCCGGATCGGGTGACCGGGTCGGCGTGGAACAGCCCCGAGATGCTGGCCCACCAGCGCGACACCGCCGCCTCGATCTACGCCTACTTCGAAGGGGTGCTCGACGAGCGCGACGTCGAGCGCCGCGACGACATCGTGAGCCGCTTCCTCGACACCGAGGTCGATGGCCACCAGCTCTCGCGCGAGGACATCCTCGACATCTGCTTCTTGTTCCTCATCGCCGGGCTGGACACGGTTTCGGCCACGCTCGACTGCATGTTCGCCTACCTCGCCCGCCATCCCGACCAACGTCGGCGCATCGTCGACGACCCGTCGATCATCCCCACCGTGGTCGAGGAGCTGCTGCGGTGGGAGACCCCGGTCATGGGCGTGGTGCGGGTGGCCCTGCAGGACACCGAACTGGGGGGCTGCCCCGTCCACCAGGGTGACCAGGTCATGGTGATGCTCGGCTCGGCCAACACCGACGAAGCGGAGTTCGACGACCCCGACGATGTCCGTTTCGACCGCGAGGTCAACCGCCACCTCGCCTTCGGGGGCGGGGTGCACCGGTGCCTCGGCTCGCACCTGGCCCGGTTGGAGCTGCGGGTGGCGCTGCGCGAGTGGCACCGGCGCATACCCACCTACGCGGTGGCCGACGGCGCCGTCCTGGACTACACGTCCGGCATCCGCTCCATCGAGCACTTCCCCATGGTCTTCACCCGGGCGGAGGGGGACTGACCACGGAGGCCTCCGGGTCGCCGGAGCTCACAACGAGCGGTACAGGCCTCCGTCGACGAGCACCTGGGCCCCGTTCACATAGCGCGACGCGTCCGAGGCGAGGAACAGGCAGACCCCCACCAGGTCGTCGGGTTGACCGATCCGGCCCATGGGGTTGGCGGCCCCGGCCGCCGCCTTCATCCGCTCGCCCCAGGCCAGCGTGATGTCGGTGTCGAAGGCACCGGGGAGCACGACGTTGGCCCGCACCTTCGGCGTCCAGGCTCCGGCCAGGCCGAGGGTGAGGGCGTTCAACGACGCCTTGGCCATGGCGTAAGGCAGGTCGGTGGCATCGGGTCGCAGCGAGCCGGCGGTGGACACGTTGATGATGGACCCGCCGTCGCCTTCGTTCATGCGGGCCCCGATGAGCGAGGAGAGGCGGAACGGCCCCCGGGCGTTCACCGCGTGCACCTTGTCGTAGAGGTCCTCGGTGACGGAGGGGAGGTCGGGGTAGAGGGGGGACATCCCGGCGTTGTTGACCAGCACGTCGCATCGGCCCAGCTCCCGGTACACGGTGTCGGCCAGCGCGTCGCACTCGTCCCATCGTCCGACGTGGCAGGCCACCGCCAGCGCGGTGCGCCCGGTGGCCGCGCCCACCTCGGCCGCGGTCTGTCGGCACCGGTCGAGCTTGCGGCTGGCGATCACGACGTCCGCGCCCGCGGCGGCCAGCCCGAAGGCCACCGCCCGGCCGATGCCCCGGCTGCCGCCGGTGATGACCGCCACCTTGCCGGTGAGGTCGAACCGCTCGCTGATCGGCCGCGCCGGCTCGTCCTGCGCCGGAGGGTCAGGGGTGGGGTCGCCCGGGCTCACCGGGACTCGCTCACCGCGTAGTCGCTGGTCTCGGCCAGTTCGGCGGCCTTGGCCATGAGGTCGAGGACGATGTCACCGAAGGCCGACAGCTTGGGGTCGTCGCCGGCGCGCTGGAAGCCCTGCTCGAGCACGATGGCCAGCTTCCAGCGGGCGAGCACGACGTAGTAGTCCATGTCATCCACCTGGCGGCCGGAGACGGACGAGTAGTGGGCGAGCAGCTCCTCGGTGCTGGGCATGCCGGTGAGGTCGACGTAGTCGAGCGAGGAGGGGGCGCTGGTGTCGTCGGGCCAGCTCTGCACGACCCAGGCCAGGTCGAGCTTGGGGTCGCCGACGGTGCCCATCTCCCAGTCCACGATGGCCGCCATCCGGGCCGGTCCTCCGTGGTGGAACATCACGTTGGCGAACTGGTAGTCGCCGTGCATGATCCCGGGGACGAAGTCGATCGGTCGGTGGGCCCGCAGCCAGGCCGAGGCCTCGTCGAGGCCGGGCAGGTCCCGGCCCTTGATGCGGTCGAGGAACGCCGTCCACCGATCCACCTGGCGATCGTGGAAGCCGTCGGGGCGGCCCAGGTCCGACAGGCCCTTGGCCCGCCAGTCCACCTTGGAGAGCAGGCCGATGGCCTCGACCAGCTCCAGGGCGAGACCCCGGCGCTGGTCGAGGTCGGAGAAGAACGGCTCGGGCCACTGACGTTCGGTGATGGGCGACCATCCGTCGATGAAGCCCATCAGGTAGAAGGTGCGACCCAGCACCGAGGGGTCGTCGCCGACGGCCAGGGCCGCGGTGTGGGGGACGTCGGTGCCGTCGAGGGCGTCGATGATGCGCCATTCGCGGAGGATGCCGTCGTCACGCGACGCCGGAGCGGTCGAGGGCGGGATGCGCAGCGCGCCGTGGAGGTCACCCCGGCGGATCTCGTAGATCTCGTTCTGGCTCCCGCCCGACACGTAGCGGGCCTCGATGGGCTCGCCCGCGCCGGGCAGGCCGGTGGTGTCCAGCCACGGGCCCAGCGCCCCGACGTCGAGCGTCGGGATCGCCTCGCCCCGGTCGTCGACTGGCGTCGTCCTGGTCGGCGCTCACAGGTTCCCCACCTCGTGCTCGAGGTACTCCGCGTACTTCTCCCGGGCGGCGGCCACCTTGCGGGGCCGGTGCTCGGTGGGCCACAGGTCGTCGCTGGGTCGGTAGTCGCGCAGCACCTGGCGGGCCACCGTGACCTTGTGCACCTCGGTGGGTCCGTCGGCCAGGCCCGAGGATGGGCCCGGCCAACAACATGCCCGCCAGCGGCAGTTCGTTGGACACGCCCAGCGCGCCGTGCACCTGGATCGACCGCTGCACCACGTCGGTGATGAGGCCGGGCATGAGCACCTTCACCGCGGCGATGTCCTTGCGCACCCTGCGGTAGTCCTGGTAGCGGTCGATGGCCCAGGCCGTCTGCAGCACCAGCAGCCGGAACTGCTTGATCTGAGCGTACGAGTCGGCGATGTAGCCCTGCACGAACTGCTTGTCAGCGAGCAGCGACCCCTGCGTCTCGCGGCTCAGTGCCCGCTCACACATCATGTCGAAGGCCCGGTTGCACATGCCGATGGTGCGCATGGCGTGGTGGATGCGGCCGCCGCCGAGGCGCGTCTGGGCGATGGCGAAGGCCTGCCCCTCGCCCCCGAGCAGCGCGTCGAGGGGCACCCGCACCTCGTCGTAGTGGATCAGGGCGTGGGAGCCGTGGCCTTCGGGCTCGGTGCCGAGGCCGACGTTGCGCACGATGTCGACGCCGGGGGTGTCGGTCGGCACCAGGAACATGGACATGCCCTGGTAGGCGCTCACGTCGGGGTCGGTCACCGCCATCACGATGAGGAACGACGCGGTGCGGGCGTTCGACGAGAAGAACTTCCACCCTTCGATGACCCACTCGTCGCCGTCGCGCCGGGCCCGGGTGGTGAACATCGTCGGGTCCGCTCCGGCATGGGGCTCGGTCATCGAGTAGCAGGAGAAGACCTCGCCGTCGAGCAAGGGCTGCAGGTACCGCTGCTTCTGCTCATCGGTGCCGTAGTGGGCGATGATCTCGGCGTTGCCGGTGTCGGGTGCCTGCGTACCGAACACGATCGGCGCCCAACTGGACCGTCCCAGGATCTCGTTCATCAGCGAGAGCTTGAGCTGCCCGTAGCCCTTGCCCCCCAACTCGGGGCCCAGGTGGGCGGCCCACAGCTCGCGGTCGCGCACCTGCTGCTTGAGGGGGTCGATGGCCCGGCGCCGTTGCTCGTCCAGGGGCGTGAACTCCAGCCCGCCCCAGATCAGGTCCAGGGGCTCGATCTCCTCCTTCACGAAGGTCTCGACCCAGTCGAGCTTCTCCTGGAACTCGGGTTCGGTCTCGAAGTCCCAACTCATGGCTCCCCCTCTTCCCCCGTGCGGTGCCGTGGGCTACGGTCGGCAGGGTGAGAACATCGTTCCCGCATTCCAGCACAGAGTTCCCGACAAGGGAAGCGGGGATGTGAGCGGCGGTGGAGGCGTGCCCTTCGCCGCCGGCCCGCCGGCCGGGCCGTCGCTGGCCGAGCAGGCCGCCGGGCGCTCGACCGCCGAGCTGGTGGCGGCCCGGGCCGAGGAGGCCCAGCGGCTGATCGACGCCGGCATGGTCGTCATCGTGCGGCACGGCACCACCTCGCGGGCCACCGTGGCGGAGATCGTGCGCGAGGCCGGCCTGTCCAACCAGGCCTTCTACCGGCACTTCGCCGGCAAGGACGACCTGGTCGCCGCCATCATCGATGCCGGCGCCCGCCGGCTGGTCGGCTACGCCGAGCACCGCATGGCGGCGTTCGACGATCCGCTCGACCAGGTGCGGGCGTGGGTGCGGGCCGTGCTCTCGCAGGGGACCGACCCGAAGGTGGCCGAGCCCACCCGCGCCGTGGCGTGGAACCGCAACGCGCTGGCCGCCGATCGGGAGACCTCGGCCCGCGAGGCGGACTCGCTGGTGTGGGCGCTGCTGGAGGCCCCCCTCGCCGCGCTGGGGCGCCGACAGCCGCGCCAGGAGGCCTACCTCGTGGGTCGGCTCGTGTTCGCGGTGCTCACCGAGGTGCTGTGGTCCGATGAGGTCGTGACCGCCGACGACCTCGACTTCGTGGCCGACTTCTGCCTCGCCGCCATCACCAACCCGGCCGGCTGAACGCGTCCAACCGCGGCGTGCCCCCACACGTTGCGTGCCACCGCGGCTCGATCAGCGGTTGTGGCACGCAAAGTCGGGTTCGTCGGGGTCGGGCTGTTGGCTCGCGTCAGGGGGAGGCCAGGCGGGCGCGGAGGGCGGCCTTGTCGGGCTTGCCCGTCCCCAGGAGGGGGAGCTCGTCGACGACCTCGACACGCTCGGGCCACTTGAACCGGGTGACCTCGCGGGCCTCGAACCAGGCCCGGCAGTCGTCCATCGAGAACGGGCCGTCGAGCACCACGAACGCGCAGACCCGCTCGCCCAGGCGTTCGTCGGGCGCGCCCACGACGACGGCTTCCCGCACGTCGGGATGGGCCTCGAGGACGCTCTCGATCTCCATGGTGGCGATGTTCTCGCCGCCCCGGATGATGACGTCCTTGATCCGCCCGACGATCGTGAGCCAGCCGTCCTCGTCGAGGGTGGCCAGGTCGCCGGTGCGGAACCAGCCGCCCTCGGCGAAGGCCGCCGCCGTGGCCTCGGGGTCGTCGTAGCCGACGAACAGCTCGGGGCCCCGCACCAGCAGCTCGCCGGCGTGGCCGACCGGGGTGTCGAGCCCGGTGGCCGGGTCGACGGTGCGCAGCTCGACCTGGCCCACCGGGTGGCCGTCGGTGGTGGCCGCCCGATCGGGTGGGTCGAGGCTGGTCGACGTGGTGACCGTCGGCGCCTCGGTCGAGCCGTAGGTCCGCTTGACCCGGCAGCTCAGGGTGGCGGCGGTCGACTCGACGAACGCCGGTGTCACCCCCGAGCCGCCGCACGAGATCAGCCGCAGCGACCGGACCGCCGCCGGGGTGAAGCCCGGGGCGTTGACCAGTGAGACGAAGAACGCCGGCGGTCCGATCATGAACGTGACCTGGTCGCGCTCGATGAGGTCGAGGGCCTGGACCGGGTCCCACTTGGCCATGGGCACGACGCGCAGGCCGGACACGCCGAGCAGCACGCCGTTGAGCAGGCCGGAGATGTGGGCCAGGGGGGCGGGCAACAAGATGGCGTCGTCGGGTCCGAGCCCGTGGACGCCACTCATCACCCGCGCCTTGTGCAGCAGGCCCCGGTGGGTGTGCAGGGCCACCTTGGGGCGACCGGTCGAGCCCGACGTGCCCAGGGCGACGGCAACGGCCCCGGCCTCGACCGGGGTGGGCGGGGTGCGGACCGGTGGGCCGCTGGGCAGCTCGCTCTCGTCGGCGACGAACACCGCCGGGCTCAGGCGGCTCAGCATGGTGGTGGACATCGGCCGGCCCGGCCAGGTGGTGCAGAGGTGCCGCCACCGCGCCCAGCCGCCAGCAGGCCCGGTACATGGCGATGGCGGGCCAGCCGTTGGCCAACTGCCACGACACGGTCGCCCCCGGTTCCACGCCGGCCGCGGCCAGCCCGCCGGCGATCTCGGCGATCTCCTCCTCGACGGGTGTCGTGCCGGCCAGCGCCTCGTCGAGAGTCTCGTCGCTCCACGGTCCTCCCGGCGCGGCCCAGTGGTCGGTCAGCGGGTGGACGAAGGTGGGGACGAGGGCCTTCGGGGCTCGCTCAAAAGTCGACACGGGTGTTAGTTTCGCATCGCATGGCGCCCACCGCACGACCTGAGGCCCGGGGCCGGTACCGGTGGACCTGACCTTCTCGGCCGACGAACAGGCCTTCGCCGCCGAGGCTCGAGCCTGGCTCGAAGGGCACCTCCGGCCCGTGCCCGAGTTCGACCGGATGGAGGACGAGATCGCGTGGGGGCGGGAGTGGCAGGCTGAGTTGGCCGCGGGCCGGTGGGTCGGGCTGCACTGGCCCCGCGAGTTCGGCGGCCGGGGGGCATCGCCGTTGCTCGTGGCCATCTTCAACGGGGAGTACGCCCGGGCCGGCGCACCCCAGCCGGTGAACCGGGTGGGCCTGAACCTCGCCGGACCCACCCTGCTGGCCCATGGCACGGAGGAGCAGAAGCAGCGCTGGATCGCGCCCATCCTCACCGCCGAGGAGATCTGGTGCCAGCTGTTCAGTGAGCCCGACGCCGGCAGCGACCTCGCCGGCCTGCGCACCACCGCCACCCCGGTGGACGGTGGCTGGGTGCTCAACGGCCAGAAGGTGTGGACGTCCTACGCGCAGTTCGCCCGCTGGGGCATCTGCCTGGCCCGCACCGACCGGGACGCCCCCAAGCACCGGGGCATCTCCTACCTCGTGGTCGACATGTCCGATCCCGGCATCGAGATCCGCCCCCTGGTGCAGATCACGGGTGAGGCCGAGTTCAACGAGGTGTTCCTCACCGACGTGTTCGTGCCGAGCGATCACCTGGTCGGCGTGGAGAACCACGGGTGGGGGGTGGCCAACACGACGCTGGCCCACGAGCGGGGGACGAACTTCCCGTTCAAGGAGCAGGTCGTCCACGAGCGGTTCCTGCAGCAGTTGTACGAGTTGGCCTCGGCGCGGGGCATGCTCGAGGACCCCGAGGTGGCCGACGGGCTGGCCCAGGCGTTCGTGGCGCTGCGGGTGCTGCGCCTCCACAACTGGCGGACGCTGTCCCGGCTCGGCCGGGGGCTGGAGCCGGGACCGGAGTCGAGCTGGGTGAAGCTGGCCTGGACCGACATGACGCAGCTCTTGTCCGAGGTGGCGCTGCGGGTCGAGGGGCCAGAGGCGCCGCTGGCCAACCGGTGGGGCCGGCAATGGCTCTGGAGCGGCGCGGCGAGCATCGCCGGCGGCACGTCCGAGGTGCAGCGCACCATCATCGGCGAGCGCATCCTCGGCCTGCCCCGCGGCTGACGCCGCTTCGCATCTCCTCGCCCCGGCCGTCCCGGGGCGGGCTCAGGCGTCGGCGCGGACCTGGTTCTTGGTGGCGGGCACGATCGGGGGCGCGTCCCGCCAGTTGGGGATGCCGGAGGCCTCATCGGCGATGGGGTAGTGGTCCTCGCGCACCTCGGCCCAGTGGGCGTGGTTGAGCTGGTGGAGCGTGAAGCAGGCGTTGAGGGCGTTGTGGAAGCCCATGTTGTCCATGGTCTGGTTGACCGACTCCTTGATGAGCAGCGCGGTCATGGTGGGCAGGGCGGCGATGCGCCGGGCGAACTCGAGCGTGCGCTCGGGCAGCTCGTCGTTGGGGAACACCTTGGACACCATGCCCAGGGCGTAGGCCTCGTGGATGTCGATCGAGTCACCGGTGAGCATGAGCTCCTTCGTCTTGCGGGGGCCGAACTCCCACGGATGGGCGAAGTACTCGACCCCGCACATGCCCAGGCGGGTGCCCACGACGTCGGCGAAGCGGACGTCCTCGGCGCCGACGATGAGGTCGCAGGCCCACATCAGCATCAGGCCGGCGGCGTAGACGTCACCGTGCACCTGGGCGATGGTGATCTTGCGCAGGTCGCGCCACCGGCGGGTGTTGTTGAAGAAGTAGTGCCACTCCTGCAGCATCCGGTTCTCGGCGGCCAGGCGGGTGCCGCCGTTGGTGGCGCGGGTGGGGTGCTGGTTGGGACCGGGCCCGTACTCCTCCATCGACACCTTCGAGCCCATGTCGTGGCCGGACGAGAACATGGGGCCGGCTCCGCCCAGGATCACGACCCGTACGGTGTCGTCCGCCTCGGCCTCGGCGAAGGCCTCGTCCAGCTCGACCAGCATCCCGCGGTTCTGGGCGTTTCGGGTCTCCGGCCGGTTGAGGTTGATCCGGACGATCTTCCCCTCGTCGAAGGACTCGTAGGTGACGAACTTGTACTCGGGCATGGTGACTCCCCACGGCTGGTCGTGAAGCTGACATTAGTGTCAGATGGGCGGGGGCGTACAACGGCGGCACCGGGCGCGGCGCGCCCCGAGGGGGTCCGCCGGGAGGCCGGCGACGGGTCGTGGGCATGCCCATCGGTATGCTTCCACCGCCGACGAGCCCCCTTCGCGCCGAGGACACCCACCGCTGATGGCACAGGAACGACAGCCGGACACCGACAGCTCCTGGCAGCAACGGGCGGTCGATCGTTCGCTGGGGACGGCTCGGGCCCGGGCGGTCAGCCGCAGCGGCCAGATCCTGGCCGCGGCCCGGGCGTTGACCGAGGAGACCGGTGGTCTCGACTTCACCGTGCAGGACATCGTCGACCGGTCCGGCCTCTCCCTCCGCTCGTTCTACAAGCACTTCGGGGGCAAGGACGAGCTGCTGGTGGCGCTGCTCGAGGAATCGCTGCGGGGCTTCGCCGACGATCTGCGTCGCGACGTCGAGGCGTTCGACGACCCGGTCGATCGGCTCCGGGCCTACGTCACCAACTTCCAGCAACGGACCCGGATCTCCTCGTCCCACGGCGGCCGGGCGTTCAGCAGCTACCACCTGCGCATGCTCGAGGTCCGCCGCGACGAGTTCGCCGCCGCCCTTCAGCCCCAGGTCGTGCTCCTGCAGGAGATCGTCGAGGCGGCGCTGAGCGCGGGGCGGATCCGCAGCGACCTCAGCGCGGCGGACATCACCGGCCTGTTGACCGTCACGCTGATGTCGGCCGCGCAGATGAGCCTGCTCGAGGTGAAGCTGACCCCGTCGCCCCTCGACGTCGAGCGGCTGTGGACCTGGTGCGCCGCCGCCGTGGGCGCCGATGCCCGACGATCCTCCCCGGCATCCGGCCGCGGCCAAGGGCGCGGCCGGGCGGGCCTCCTCGCGCCCGGCCAAGGCGACCCCACGCGCAAGCCGACCAGCAAGCCGGCCCCGGCGCGCCGTTCCCGCCCGGCCGGCTGACCGCACTCGACTGATAACGTCATTCTCATCATACGAATGTGCCGCTGCCGCGCTGACGTCGGCCGCGTTTCACACGCGGTCGCTCAAGGGGAGACATGACCGCGACCACGCAAGACGAATCGGCGACGGTGCAGGGCGAGGAGCGCATGCTCATCGACGGTGCCCTGGTGGAAGGCGCGGGCCGGCCGGCGCTTCGACAACATCAACCCGGCCACCGAGGAGGTGCTCGGCCAGGTGGCCGACGCCGACGCCGGCGACATGGATCTGGCCATCGCCGCCGCCCGCCGGGCGTTCGACGAGACGGACTGGTCGACCGATCGGGCGTTCCGTCAGCGCTGCCTCCGTCAGCTGC
This sequence comes from uncultured Microthrixaceae bacterium, assembly GCA_963726905.1. Classification (GTDB taxonomy): domain Bacteria; phylum Actinomycetota; class Acidimicrobiia; order Acidimicrobiales; family Acidimicrobilacustridaceae; genus UBA4742. Next base: position 52,694 of record CAVSDZ010000004.1, on the reverse strand, counting down.
ACGATGCTCTCGTGGGCGAGCAGGAGCTGCTGCGGGCCGAGCTGGTGGCCGAGGTCGGCTGTCCCGTCGCCATCACCTACGGGCCCCAGCTCGACGCCCCGCTGGAGGACGGCCTGCTGTGGCCGGCCCGGACCATCGACGACTTCGAGTGGGAGCGCGACCTGCCGACGGGCGAGGCCTTCGGCATGCGCAGCTGGCGCAAGGTCCTGAAGGAGCCGGCCGGCGTGGTCGGGGCGATCATCCCCTGGAACTACCCGTTCGAGGTGACGCTGCAGAAGCTGGGCCAGGCGCTGGCGACGGGCAACACCCTCGTCGTCAAGCCGGCCCCCGACACCCCCTGGAACGCCACCCGCATCGGCCGCCTCGATCGCCGAGCAGACCGACATCCCGGCCGGCGTGGTCAACGTGGTCACGACGTCGGACAACGCGGTGGCCGAGCAGCTCGTCGTCGATCCGCGGGTCGACCTGATCTCGTTCACCGGCTCGACCTCGGTGGGTCGCCACATCATGGCCATGGGCGCGCCCACCATGAAGCGCTTCTTCCTCGAGCTCGGCGGCAAGTCGGCCCACATCGTCCTGGACGACGCCGACCTCGCCTCGGCCGTGGCCGGCGGCGCGTTCGTGTGCGTCCACGCCGGCCAGGGCTGCGCCATGCTGACCCGCACTGCTCGTGCCCCGGGCGCGCTACGACGAGTCGATCGAGATCCTCGAGGCGGGGTTCGCCGGCATCACCTACGGCGATCCCACCGACCCCGGCAACCTGCAGGGCCCGCAGATCAGCGCCAAGCAGCGCGAGCGGGTGCTCGGCTACATCGACAAGGGCGTGCAGGAGGGGGCGCGGCTGGTGCTCGGCGGCGGTCGCCCGGCGCACCTGCCCAAGGGCTGGTACGTCGAGCCGACGCTGTTCGCCGACGTCACCAACGACATGACCATCGCCCGGGAGGAGATCTTCGGCCCGGTGCTCGTGGTCATCCCGTTCGACGACGACGCCGACGCCGTGCGCATCGCCAACGACAACGTCTACGGCCTCTCGGGCATGGTCTTCTCGGGTTCGGAGGAGCGGGCCATCTCGGTGGCCAAGCAGATCCGCGCCGGCACCGTCGGCGTCAACGGCGGCATCTTCTACGGCGCCGATGCCCCGTTCGGCGGCTACAAGGCCAGCGGCTACGGCCGCCAGAACGGGCTCGAGGGCTTCGAGCAGTACCTCGAGACCAAGACCCTCAGCGGGCCCGCGCCGGCCGAAGGCTGACGGTTAACCTGACGACTGTGTCAGACCGGGAGGTCCAACCCAGGACGGTGCCATGACCGCGGGCCCGGCCGCCGCCGGTGTCGGTGCGACCCGCCAACCGCCCATGGTCCCGCCGGTGCTGGCCCTGGAGGACGTCTACGCCGGCTACGGGCAGTTCCAGGCCTTGTTCGGCCTGTCCCTGGAGGTCACGCACGGCCATGCCCTGGCCATCGTCGGGCACAACGGCATGGGCAAGACCACCGTGGCCCGGGTGGCGTCAGGTCTCATCGTGCCCACCCGGGGCCGGGTGCTCGTCGACGGCCAGGACTTCACCGGCCGCGACACCCACGACTTCGTCCGGGCCGGCGTGGCCCACGCCCCCGAGGGTCGCTCCGTCTTCGCCACGCTGTCGGTGCACGAGAACCTGACCCTCGCCTTCCGGGGCAAGTTCGGGCGCAACGGCGTGGGCGCCGCCCTCGATCGGGTCTACTCGATGTTCCCCCGCCTGGGTGAGCGCCAGAGCCAGCTGGCCGGATCGCTCTCCGGGGGCGAGCAGAGGATGCTCACCCTGGCCCGGGTGCTGGTGCTCGAGCCCCGCCTGCTGATCGCCGACGAGCTGTCGCTCGGCCTGGCCCCCATCATCACCGACGAGGTCTACAAGGTGCTGATGCGCATCAAGGAGTCGGGCACGTCCCTGGTGGTCATCGAGCAGCACATCCGCCACGCCCTCGAGGTGGCCGACCAGGTCGTCGTCCTCGATCGGGGCCGGATCGACTACACCGGCCCGGCCGATGACCTCGACGGCCTCATGCAGGCCTTCCACACCTCCGCCGTCGAGAGCCCGACCGACGGCTGAGCGCCGTTCCGCACGCCCGTGCTCAGTGCTTGGACCGTTGACCCGCGGTCGGGGCCTGGCCCTCGGGGAAGTCGCGGATCATGTTCTCCTGGCTGAACGAGGCGACGAGTCGGCCGTCGCCGGTGAACACGTCGGCGCGTCCGTAGCCGCGGCCGCGGCCGGCGTAGGGAGCCTCGTGCGCGAGCAGCAGCCACTGCCCGGCGTCGAAGGGCTCGTGGAACGTGATGGTCTGGCTCAGCACCGTGGTGGAGATCGAGACGTGGGCCAGGGCCTGGCCCACCCCGGCATGGGGTCGCATGGCGGTGGCGATCAGGAACCCGTCGCTGGCGTAGGCGAGGAGGGCCTGGCTGGTGGTGAGCTCGCCGGGGGCGCCCGGGAAGCGTGACCACACGCCGAGCTCGGCCGGGCCCACGAGCTCGGGATCGGCGATGTCGACCTCGTCCACGATGCGCATGTCCCACCATGCCGCCACCGGTCGCCGTTCGAGGGTGTCGGGCGAGGCGACCGCCGGCATCGGGCGCTGGTGGCGGATGAGGTCGGGGTCGGGGGCGTGCAGCAGCACCGTGGAGCGGGTGCAGAGCCGATCGCCCTGGCGGATGGTCACGCTGGCGCTGCCCAGGGCGCGGCCCTCGTGCAGCACCTCGACGTCGATGTCGAGCGGCGAGCCGACGACGGCCCCGCGGGCGAACACGGTGTGGAGCGACTTCACCTCTTTGTCGGGCATGACCGAGGCGCCGGCGACGACCGTCTGGGCCAGCAGCTGCCCCCCGAACACCACGCCGTGGCCCTCGTCGAGCGAGCCGGCGGTCAGGTGGTGGATGGGGTCGTCGCCCCGGCCGTCACCGGCGTCGGTGAGGTCGAGCACGGCGAGGAAGTCCTGGAGCTCGCTCATGGCGGAAGAGAATGGTGTTCTCGATTCGAGCATGTCAAGGTTTCGCGCCAGGGGCTACCCTGCCGCGGGACGGATCGAACGTCGAGAACCGGGGGAACGATGGACATCCAGGACATGGTGCTGGTCAGTGTGGACGACCACGTGGTCGAGCCCCCTGATCTCTTCGAGGGCCACCTGCCGGAGCGCTACCGGGACCTCGCCCCGACGTTCATCACGCGGGCCGACGGCACCAACGCCTGGCTGTACGAGGGGCAGGAGCTGGCCAACGTGGCGCTCAACGCCGTGGCCGGCCGGCCGCCCGAGGAGTACGGCATCGAGCCGACCTCGTTCGATCAGCTGCGTCCGGGCTGCTACGACATCGACGAGCGGGTGAAGGACATGGACGCCAACGGCGTGCTCGGCTCGCTCTGCTTCCCGTCGTTCCCCCAGTTCTGCGGGCAGCTCTTCGCCCGCACCGAGGACAAGGACGTCGCCCTGGCCATGGTGCGGGCGTACAACGACTGGCACATCGACGAGTGGTGCGGCACCCACCCCGGCCGGTTCATCCCGTGCTCGTTGCCCGCCATCTGGGACCCCGAGGTGCTGGCCGCCGAGGTCCGGCGCACCGCGGCCAAGGGCGCCCACGCCGTGACGTTCTCCGAGAACCCGTCGAAGCTCGGCTGGCCGAGCATCCACTCCGACCACTGGGACCCGTTCTGGCAGGCGTGCAGCGACGAGAACGTGGTCGTGTGCATGCACATCGGGTCGTCGTCGGCCGCTCGTCATCACGTCCGACGACGCCCCGATGGACTGCCTGATCACCCTGACCCCGATGAACATCGTGCAGGCCGCCGCCGACCTGGTGTGGTCGCCGGTGCTGCGGAAGTTCCCCGATCTCAAGGTGGCGCTGTCGGAGGGCGGCATCGGCTGGATCCCGTACTTCCTCGAGCGGGTTGACTACAACTACGGCCGCCATCACCTGTGGACCGGCCAGGACTTCGGGGACCGGCTGCCGAGCCAGGTGTTCAACGAGCACGTGCTGACCTGCTTCATCGACGACAAGTTCGGGGTGGCGTCGCGCGACTTCCTCGACATGGACAACGTGATGTGGGAGTGCGACTACCCCCACTCGGACTCGACCTGGCCGACGGCCCCCGAGACGCTGGCCGCGTCGCTGGGCGCCATGACCGATCACGACATCGACCGGATCACCCACCTCAACGCCATGAACCACTTCTCCTTCGACCCGTTCACCGCGCTCGGGCGGCCGGGAGAACTGCACGGTCGGTGCCCTGCGGGCGCGGGCCGTCGGCCACGACGTGTCCATCCAGCCCCGAGCCAAGGCCGGCGCCGGCCCGAGCCGGACGAAGGCCTCCGACCTGGCCGCGGCGTCCAGCAGCACCCGCCACTGACCCGGGGATGGATCTCCGGCTCAGCCCCGAACAGGACCAACTGGTCGCCGCCTTCGTCGGTCTCTACTCGAAGCACTCGACGCCCGAGCACGTGCGCGCCGTGGAGTCGAGCGGGTTCGATCCCGAGCTGTGGAAGCGCGTGGCGGAGCTGGGGGCGGTGCCCATGGCCGTCAGCGAAGCCGACGGCGGTTGGGGGGCGTCGTTCCTCGACCTCGCCCTGGTGGCCGAGCAGCAGGGCCGCTTCGTGGCCGCCGTGCCCGTGATCGAGACCCAGGTGGCGGCCCGCCTGCTGGCCCGCCTGGCCGACCGCGGCGCCGGTCCCCGCCGCCACGCCCTCGAGGGCGATCGGCTGATCACGTTCGCCCCGCGCCCGGCCCGGGGCCAGGGGGCCGGGATGGTCCCCGCCGGCGCCGTGGCCGATGACGCCTTGATCCTGGCCGGGGACCGGCTCCTGCTCGTACCGCTCGACGGCTCCCGCACGCCCGTCGAGAACCTGGCCTCGATGCCCCTGGCCGACGTCGCCATCGGCCCGGCGGCGACGGTCCTGGTCGAGGGGCCCGATGCCCTCGCCGCTCACGATCGGGCGGTGGACGAGTGGATGGCGCTCACGGCCGCGGCCCTCGTGGGCATCGCCGCCCGCGCCCTCGAGATCGGCGTGGAGTACGTGAAGGAGCGCCACGCCTGGGGCGTGCCGATCGGCAGCTTCCAGGGCATCTCGCACCGCCTGGCCGACAGCGCCACCGCGGTCGACGGGGCCCGGCTGCTCGCCTACGAGGCGGCCTGGGCGGTCGACGACCAGCCCGAGCGGGCCGCCGAGCTGGCGGCCATGGCGTTCGCCTTCGCCTACGAGACGGCCCGGGACGCCACCTATCGCAGCCTGCACTTCCACGGCGGCTACGGCTTCATGATGGAGTACGACATCCAGCTCTACTACCGGCGGGCGCGGGGCTGGGCCAACGTCTACGCCGGTCCCGAGGCCGGCTACCGACGGGTCGCCGATCGCCGCTACGGCCCGGTCCCGACCGCGTCGTCGGCGTCCGGATCGGGGAGCTGAGCCCATGGACTTCCGACTGGGGGACCGCAGCGACGCCTTCCGCGAGGAGGTCAAGGCCTTCGTCGCCGAGCAGATGACGCTCGAGCTCGAGGAGAAGCTCTACCGAACGGGCGTCTCCCACGACGAGGGCTTCATGAAGGCGCTGGCCGACCAGGGCTGGCTCGGCCTGGGGTGGCCGGTGGAGTGGGGCGGTCAGGGCCGCGACCCCCTCGAGGTCATGGCCTACGCCGAGGAGCTGCAGCGGGCCGACGCCCCCACCTACGGCATCGGTACCACCGTCATGGTGGCCCGACTCATCCACCAGCTCGGCACCGACGAGCAGAAGGCCGAGATCCTCCGGCCCGCCCTCCAGGGCGAGATCATCATCTGCCTCGGCTTCTCCGAGCCGGAGGCGGGCTCCGATGTGGCCGCCGCCCAGACCAAGGCCGTCCGCGACGGCGACGAGTGGGTCATCAACGGCCAGAAGATGTTCACCACCAACGCCCACATCGGCGACTACGTCTTCCTCGCTCACCCGCACGAACCCCGACGTGCCCCAGCACAAGGGCCTCACGACGTTCCTCGTGCCGCTGAAGCACCCGGGCGTCGAGGTGCAGGCCGTGTTCACGCTGTCGGGCGAACGCACCAACATCACCTACTACAGCGACGTGCGCATCCCCGACGCCTGGCGCATCGGCGACGTCGACGGCGGCTGGCGGGTCATGACCACGTCCCTGCAGGACGAGCACTCCACCGGGTTCGCCTCGCGCATCGCCAGCCTGCTGGACCACGCCGAGACGTGGGCCGCCGAGGCCGTCGACGCCGACGGGCGCCCCTGTCTCGACGACGCCGACGTGCGGGCCCGGCTGGGCCGGGTCGCCACCGAGGTCGAGGTCTCGCGGCTGCTGCAGCGCCGCAGCGCGTGGATGACGGATGCGGGCGTGATCCCCGAGGCCGAGGGCCCGATGGGCAAGCTCTTCAGCTCCGAGGCGTTCGAGCGGGCGGCGCAGGACCTCACCGAGATGATGGGACCGGAGGCGTTGCGGAGCTACTTCGACCCCACGGCGCCGCAAGGGGGTCGCGTCGAGCGGGCGTTGCGGTTCTCGCTGGGCACGACGATCTACGCCGGCACGAGCGAGGTCCAGCGCAACATCATCGCCCAGCGGGGCCTGGGGCTCCCTCGGTGAGCGTGTCGCGCTGACGGGCGGTCTCAGTCCTCCCGGGCTCGCACGAGGGCCTGGCGGCTGACCTTGGTGGCCTCGCTGCGGGGGATGTGGTCGACGATCTCGACCGTCTTGGGGGCCTTGTAGGCGGCCAGGCGCGACTTGGCGAAGGCGATGACGTCGTCGGGCGCCGGCGGGTGCTGGGGATCGCGGGGCTCGACGATGGCGTGCACCCGGCGGCCCCACTCGGCATCGGCGAGGCCGATCACCACCACGTCGACGATCTCCGGGTGGTCGATCAGCGCGCTCTCCACCTCGGCCGGGAACACGTTGGCGCCGCCGGTGATGATGAGGTCCGAACGCCGATCGGCGATGGTGAGGAATCCGTCCTCGTCGACGGAGCCGAGGTCGCCGGCGCTGGCGAAGCCGTCGTCGGTCACCGCCAGCCGGCTGGCGCCGCCGAGGTAGTGGTAGAGCGCCCCGGCCGGCCACCGCAGGAAGATCTCGCCCACCTCGCCGGCCGGGACCTCGTGCTGTTCGGGGTCGAGGATGCGAATCTCCGTCTCGCGGTAGCCGCGCCCGACGCTGCCGGGATGCGTCAGCCACTCGTCACCCCGGAGGGCGGCCAGCCCCAGCCCCTCGGTCATGCCGTAGGCGAAGTAGAGGCGGTCGGCTCCGATCAGGTCGATCCAGCGGCGCACGAGCGACGGGGCGATGGCGGCCGCGCCCTGCAGCACCCACAGGAGCGAGCGAGAAGTCCCGGTCGTCGACGCCGGGCACGTCGGCGACGCGCTGGAGCATCGTCGGGGTGGCCGTGAAGGTGGTGACGCCGTGGCGTTCGATCAGGTCGAGCAGGCGCACCGGATCGAACTTCTCGAGCAGGACGAGTTGATCGCCGGCCAGGAGCAGCGGCAGCGTGGCGAAGCCGTTGGTGTGGTACAGCGGCGCCGGCACCAGCACGACCTGGGGGCGGGGGACGTCGATCCATCCGCTGGGGAACGGCTCGGGGCCGACGCCGTCCCACTCGGCGGGCTTGTCGATGACGATGACCTTCGGCGTGCCGGTGGATCCGCTGCTGCAGATGCCGTGGGTCTGCGGCGAGATCACGTCGGGCAGCACCTCGATCTCGTCGTCGGCCGTGGCCCGGAGCCAACCGAGGTCGTCGCGGCTCAGGTCGACCTTGGCGTCGATGACCTCCAGCACCCGGGCGCACTCCCAGTCGGGGAGGTCCCAGCGCACCGGCACGGGCACGGCTCCGAGCTTCCAGGCGGCGCACACGGCGAAGATCATCTCGGCCGAGTTGCCGAGGCGGAGCGACACGCGGTCGCCGACGACGACACCCCGGGCCCGCAACGCCGCGGCGACCTGGGCGGACCGGCGGTCGAGTTCGGACCACGAGATCACGGACTCCCCGCCGTCGAGCGTGGCCACGATCAGGGCGACGCGGTCAGGCTGCTCGACGGCCAGGTCGAGCAGCCGCCTCCCGTAGGAGATCAGCTCCGGGGGTGACGAGCTCACTTCGCCGTCGCGGGCTTGGCCGGGCGGCGGCGGGTCGCTCGCGGGGCGGTGAGCAGGCTGCGCTCGATGGTCGAGGCGATGTTCTCGATGTTGGCCGTCGTGAGTCGGCGCGACGTCATGGCCTCGAGGTAGGTGAGCATCACCATGGCGTCGGCATCGGCGTCGCCCCAGCCGCGGGGTTCGAGGTGGCGGGCCAGGCGAGCCCGCGAGCGGTCGAGGACGGCGGCCGAGACGTCGCCCAGCTCGTCGCCGCGGGTCATGGCCTCGCTCCACATGGCGAAGATGGCGGCTTCCTCGGCGTAGCTGTTGGCGTAGAGGCGCAGCCAGGCCCGGAGCTCGGCCTGGCGGTTCGTGCTGCTTCCGCCGGTGAGGTCCGGCAGGCCGTCGAACGCCTCGGAGACCTGTTCGCTGGCCCGCTGCGCCAGGATGCGGAACAGCGCTCCCTTGTTGTCGAAGTACCGGTAGAAGACCCCGTGGGAGACCCCGGCCGCCTCGACGATGTCGGCCACCCGGGTGGCGTAGTAGCCCCGCTCGACGAACACCTTGTGCCCGGCCTCGAGCAGCTGCGAGCGGGTGCGTTGCGCGGCGGGACCGTGGGACGCATCGGTCGGACGTCCCGGCGATGGTGGCCCTGGCCGGACGGGCCAGGGGCTTGAGCGGCGTCGTCGACGTGTGGACGTTCACCGCGGCATCCGGCCCGAACACCAGGCGGTGGAAGGCGTCGGCGAAGGCCAGGTTCATCCGCTTGCGGTTGAGGTTGCTCCGGGGAGCCACCGTCTCGAGCACGCTCGGTCTCGCGGTTCAGGCGGTCGACGGTCTGCAACAGGGTGCGCACCGCGGCGTCGACGTCGGCGGATGGCCGCGGCGAGCCCACGATCTTCGACCGCAGGTCCTTGAAGCTGCGGGCGGCCACGATCGACACGCCGCTGGCCACCATGGCATCGCTGGCCACCGCCGTCTGGAACGTGACGAAGACCGGTTCGTACGCGTCGTAGATCTCCGAGTAGCGCTCGAGCCAGCGATGGAAGGCCTGCCACCCGGCCAGGTCGCCGGTGATGGGCTCCAGGGCCTCGGCCGACTCGTTGAGCCGCCGGGCCACCCGTCCGGCGAGGTGGCGGAAGAGGTCCTCCTTGCTGGAGAAGTACTGGTAGAACGACGCCCGCGAGCACCCCGACAGCTCGGTGATGCGCTTGACCCCGCACTGCTGGTAACCGACCTCGCCGAACACCTGCAGGGCCGCCTGGAGGATGCGCATCTGGGCCTCGTGGCCCCGCTCGCCGACCACCGGGCTGTCGGCGAAGGGGGCGCGACGGACGACCGAGGACCGGTCCCCGTCGGGCAGCATGGGTTCGGCCCCCGCCGGGGTCCTCCGCGTGTTCATCGTCGAGGCCCCGTCGTCACCGACGGGCCATGGGCACGCGTGGGGTTTGCCATCTAAGAGGTTTCCTTCTCGCCCGGTGCCGGGTCTTCGTCGCGTCGAGCGTGGATGCTAACTCCTGTGTCACCTCGATCTGCGATCCGCCCGTCGTCATCTGACACTCTCGTCATCTGCGGGTTAGGCTCCGGCGGTCATCAGCGAGCCGATCGCGAGCCAGGGGGACGGGATGAGCAGCGCACTCGAAGGGGTGAAGGTCCTGGAGGTGGCGGCGTGGACGTTCGTGCCCGCCGCCGGTGCGGTCCTGGCCGACTGGGGCGCGGATGTCATCAAGGTCGAGCACCCGGTGATGGGCGACCCGCAACGCGGGCTCATCTCGATGGGGCTCATCCCCGGCGGTCCGAGCGCGGTGAACTACATCATCGAGCAGCCCAACCGGGGCAAGCGCAGCATCGGGCTCGACATCTCGACCGAGGAAGGCCTGAAGCTGCTCTACCGGCTGGTCGAGCAGAGCGACGTGTTCCTGACCAGCTTCCTGCCGGCCACCCGTCAGAAGCTCAAGATCGACGTCGAGCACATCCGGGCGGTGAACCCCAAGATCGTCTACGCCCGCGGCACCGGCCAGGGCCCGAAGGGCCCGGACTCGGGCAAGGGTGGCTACGACGGGGCGTCGTACTGGGGCCGCGGTGGCGTGGCCCACGCCCTCACCCCCTCCACCTCGGAGTGGCCCATCGGGGGGCGGGCGGCCTTCGGGGACCTGGCCGGCGGCATGTCGATCGCCGGTGGCATCGCCGCCGCCCTCTTCCAGCGTGAGCGCACCGGCGTCGGCCCCGGTCGTCGACGTCTCGCTCCTGGGCCTGGCCATGTGGGTCCTGTCGCCCGACGTCGTGGCCTCGGGCCTCTACGGCGGCGATCCCATGCCCAAGTTCGACCGCAAGAACGTCGCCCAACCCCCTCGTCGGCGCGTACAAGACCAAGGACGATCGGTTCGTCACCTTCATGCTCCTGCAGTCGGACCGCTTCTGGCCCGAGTTCTGCGAGCACATCGGCCGGCCCGAGCTGATCGCCGACGAGCGCTTCGCCGACGCCGGCGCCCGGTTCAACAACCACGGTGAGCTGCATCGAGATCCTCGACGACGACCTTCGCCACCAGGACCCTGGCCGAGTGGAAGCGTGGCCCTCGACGACCATGACCGGGGTGTGGGCCCCGGTGCAGATGGCCAGCGAGATGGTGGACGACCCGCAGGTGCAGGCCAACGGCTACCTCAGCCGGGTCTCGCTCAACGGCACCGACTTCGACCTGGTGGCCAACCCGGTGCAGATGGACGAGACGGCCGACGTGCTGGGCCCGGCGCCCGAGCACGGTCAGCACACCGAGGAGATCCTGCTCGAGCTCGGCCTCGACTGGGACGAGATCGCCGAGGGCAAGGCGTCGGGCGCCATCCTCTGAGGGCCGACGGCGCTGGTGACACCAGTGTCAGCTCCGCGCCGCCCGAGTTGACGTGAGTGTCAGAAAAGGCGTACTTTTCGCCGTATCGGCCGGCCAATCCGAGAGGTGATCCAGTGCCCACCAAGCTCGACTACCCGGTCTTCGACGCCGACAACCACTTCTACGAGACCGAGGACTCGCTCACGAAGTTCCTCCCCGAGAAGTACAAGGGCGCCATCGAGTACGTGCAGGTGCGGGGGCGCACCAAGATCGCCATCCGCGGGCGTGATCAGCAACTACATCCCGAACCCCACGTTCGAGAAGGTGGCCCGCCCCGGCGCCCAGGAGGAGTACTTCGCCAACGGCAACCCCGAGGGCAAGAGCTACCGCGAGCTGATGGGCGAGCCGATGGCGTCGATCCCGGCCTTCCGTGAGCCGGCGGCGCGCCTCGAGATGCTCGACGAGCTGAACATCGACCGCACCCTGATGTTCCCCACCCTGGCCAGCCTGGCCGAGGAGCGGATGAAGGACGATCCGCTGCTGATCCACGCCGTGATCCACGCCCTCAACGAGTGGATGTACGAGACCTGGACGTTCAACTTCGACGACCGCATCTACGCCACCCCGATCATCACGCTGCCCGATCGTCGACAAGGCCATCGAGGAGCTCGAGTGGTGCCTCGAGCGAGGGGCCAGGACGGTGCTCATCCGCCCGGCCCCGGTGCCCGGCTTCGGCGGCACCCGCTCGTTCGGGCTGCCCGAGTTCGACCCGTTCTGGCAGCGGGTCATCGAAGCCGACATCCCGGTGTCGATGCACGCGTCCGACTCGGGCTACAGCGACTACCTCAACATCTGGGAGAACGCCGGCGAGTTCACCCCCTTCGCCCCCAACGCCTTCCGCATGGTCGTGCAGGGCAAGCGGCCGATGATCGACGCCATGGCCGCGCTCGTCTGCCACGGCGCCCTGGCCCGCAATCCCGGGCTCCGGGTGCTGTCGGTCGAGAACGGCGGCGACTGGGTCGATCCGCTCCTGAAGTCGATGGCCGACACCTACCGCAAGATGCCGCAGGCGTTCGACGGCGATCCCATCGCCCAGTTCAAGCAGTCGGTGTGGGTCAGCCCGTTCCACGAGGACGACTTCGAGGAGCTGATCGGGCACATGGGCGTCGAGCACGTGCTGTTCGGCTCGGACTACCCCCATCCCGAGGGCCTCGCCGATCCGTGCCACTACCCGGACTACCTGCCCTCGTCGCTCTCCCAGGACGAGGTGCGCAAGATCATGGGTGAGAACCTCGCCCACGCCATGCGGCTGCCGGTCGCCGTCTGAGTCACGACAGCGCGCCGAAGATCACCCTGATCTCGTCGTTGAGGCGAGCCGGGATGAAGAAGCCGTCCGTGTCGTCGATCTGGTCGATCGACTCGGCGATGGCCTCGGCGGTGAGGCCGGCGTCGACGACGCCCGGCGTGACCCCGAGGAACACCCGGGCGACGCGCCCGCCCCCGACGGAGTAGATCGCCCCGTTCCGGTCGCACGACTCGTGAGCCAGGTAGGCGACGAGCGGGCTGATGAGCTCGGGGCCGAGCTGCTCGGCCTTGTCGCCCAGGATCTCCTCGGTCATGCGGGTGCGGGCGATGGGGGCGATGGCGTTGACCCGGATGTTGTTCTTGTGGCCCTCGACGGCCAGCACCCGGGTGAGGCCGACGAGGCCCATCTTGGCCGCGCCGTAGTTGGCCTGGCCGAAGTTGCCGAAGAGCCCGGCGCCCGAGGTGGTGTTGATGATGCGGCCGTACCCCTGGTCGCGCATGAGCGTCCACGCCGGTCGGGTCACGTTGAAGGCGCCCCGCAGGTGCACGTCGAGCACGGGGTCGACCATCTCGGCGCTCATGTTCTTGAACGAGGTGTCGCGCAGGATGCCGGCGTTGTTGATGATGATGTCGAGGCGGCCGAAGGCGTCGAGCGCCGTCTGCACCACCGCCTCGCCGCCCTCGGGGGTGGCGATGGAGTCGGTGTTGGCCACCGCTTCGCCGCCCTGGGCCGAGATCTCGGCCACCACGGCGTCGGCCGCGGTGGCCGAGCTCCCGGTGCCGTCGACGGCGCCCCCGAGATCGTTGACGACCACGAGAGCGCCCCGACGGGCCAGCTCGAGGGCGTGGCTGCGGCCGAGACCGCCGCCGGCGCCGGTGACGACGGCGACGCGGCCGTCGAACGAGAGTGGGGGTGCGGACATGGCGGGGGCTCCTGGCTGGATGGACGGAGAGACGGTCGGGCGATGGGGTGAAGGGGCGGGCGGGCGGTGAGAGCGGGCGGGCGGGCGGAGGTGAGAGCGGCCGGTTCGTCAGGCGCGGACGACGCCGGCATCGGTCAGGGCCTCGATGGCGTCGTCCCCGAGGCCGGCGTCGTGCAGGATCTCGCGGCTGTGGGCGCCGACCGACGGTGCGGGGGCGCCCACCGGCGTGACGGTGCGGTCGAAGCGGGCGGCGGGGACCGCCTGGCGGATGGCCCCCATGGTCGGGTGGTCGATCTCGACGAGACGAGCCGGAGGCCACGATCTGTTCGTCGAGGTGCAGCTCGTCGAGGTGGCGCACCGGCGCGCAGGGCACGTTGGCCCGGGCCAGCCGTCCGACGACCTCAGCCGTGGTCATGGTGGCGATCTTGCGCCGGACCTCCCGCATGATCGCCGCCCCGCTGGCCATGCGGGTGGCCGTGTCGGAGAGATCGGGGCCCTCGGCGTCGCCCGGCTCGGCCAGCGCCTCGACCAGTGCCGTCCACTGGCCCGACGTCAGGGTCACCAGCGCCACGAAGCCGTCGGCCGTCGGGGTCACCCGGAAGCTGCGGGCCACCGGGGGCAGCACCTCGTCGGGGTCGATCACCGTGTGGTTCATCATCCCGTCGGGCCACAGGTAGGCGAGGGCGACGTCGAGCATGGACACGTCGATGCGGGTGCCCCGTCCCGTCCGGGTCCGGGCGAAGAGCGCGGCGGTGACCGCCTGGGCCAGCGTGTAGCTGGTCGCCTTGTCGATCAGGCCCTGCTTCACCATGGCGGCGCCGCCGTCGTCGCCCTGCAGGGCGCAGTACCCGGCCAGCGCCTGCACCACGTGGTCGTACGCCGGCGCCGTGGCCAGCGGGCCCTCGAGGCCGAAGCCGCTGATCGAGGCGTAGATCAGGCGGTCGTGGCCGGCCATGACGTCCTCGGGCCCGACGCCGAGGCGCTCGACGACGCCCGGGCGGAAGTTCTGGACGAACACGTCGGCGTCCTCGCTGAGGCGGAGCACCAGGTCCCGCCCGGCGGGGACGGCGAGGTCGATGGCGATCGACCGCTTGCCCCGGTTGAGGTTGGCGAAGTAGGCGCTCATGCCCCCCCGGCCGGTGCCGACGGTCCGGATGAGATCGCCGGCGATGGGTTCGACCTTGACCACGTCGGCACCCTGCTCGGCGAGGACCATCGTGGCCAGCGGGCCCGACATGTTCGTCGTGAGGTCGATGACCCGCACGCCCTCGAGTGGGCGGAAGGGGGTCGCCTCGCCTGCTTCTGACATGCACGTCACCCTAGATCGGCCCGGGGTGGGCCGGCACGCTACAGTCCCGACCGACACGGCCGTCAGACGAGTCCGGCCGGCAGGGATGGGGACAAGCGTGGACGTAGCGCCGGGTGCCGGAGCCGTGGACGGCGAGGAACGCGATCCCTTCGAGGAGTTCAACCTGGCCATGGGAGCGGCGGGCGACGCCACGCCCTACCCGGCCCTGGCCGACCTGCGCCGGGCCGCGCCCGTCCACGTGGGGATGCCCGACCTGGGCCTGGTGGAGCAGGACCCGGCCAACCCGATGTTCACCGCGTACACCTACGACACGGTGCGCACCGTGCTCGGCGATCCCGAGACGTTCAGCTCCGCCGACTACGCCGCCATCATGGGCGCGGTGCTCGGCCGCACGATCCTGGAGATGGATCCTCCCGACCACACGGCCTACCGGTCGATCCTGCAGCAGGCCTTCACCAAGGCCGCCATGCAGCGGTGGGAGACCGAGCTGGTCGCCCCGCTCGTCAACCGCACCATCGACACGTTCGTCGACGACGGGGGCACCGATCTGGTGCGCAACCTGCTCTTCGGCTTCCCGGTGCACGTGATCGCCGAGCTGCTGGGGCTGCCCGAGGCAGCAGCTGCCCGAGTTCCATCGCCTGGCCGTGCAGGTCATCGGGGTCACCGTGGACATGGATCGCGCCACCGTCGCCTCGGGCGAGCTGCGCGAGATGCTCACGCCGATCCTGGCCGAGCGCCGGTCCGACCCGCGCGACGACATGATCTCGCTGCTGGCCACCGCCGAGCAGGACGGGCAGCGTCTCACCGACGAGGAGATCTTCTCGTTCTGCCGGCTCCTGCTGCCGGCGGGGGCCGAGACCACCTACCGGTCGTCGTCGAACCTGTTGTACGGCCTGCTGACCCACCCCGACCAGCTCGACGCCGTGCGGGCCGACCGCAGCCTGTTGGTGGCGGCCACCGAGGAGGGCATCCGCTGGGAGCCACCGCTGCTGGTCATCACCCGGGGCGTCACCCGCGACACCGACCTGGCCGGCACCGCTCTTCCGCGGGGTGCCACCGTCGTGTGCAACCTGGGCTCGGCCAACCGTGACGAGGGCCGCTGGCTGGACTCGGGGTCGTTCGACATCTTCCGTGAGCGCCGACCGCACATCGGCTTCGCCCACGGCGCCCACATGTGCCTCGGCATGCACCTCGCTCGGATGGAGACGCAGGTGGCGCTGAACGCACTGTTCGACCGGCTGCCCGAGCTGCGCCTCGACCCCGACGCCCCGGCGCCCTTCATCAGCGGCCACCTGTTCCGGGCTCCACCCCGGCTCGACGTGGTGTGGGGCTGAGCGCGCCATGAGCGCCGAGCCGGAGGCCCCCCGGCCCTTCCGCGTGCTGCCGGCCGTCACGCCCGACAACGAGCACTTCTGGCTGGGGGGCGCCGAGGGGGAGCTGCGCTTCCGGCGCTGCCGCTCGTGCCGCTACTGGATCCACCCGCCGACGCCGGTGTGCCCCTCGTGCCTGAGCCGCGACCTCGGGGTCGAGGCCGTGTCCGGCCGGGGCGTGGTGCACACCTTCACCGTGAACTGGCAGCCGTGGTTGCCCAACTTCGACCCGCCCTACGTGGTGGCCATCGTCGCCCTGCCCGAGCAGGACGAGTTCCGTCTCACCACCAACATCGTCGGCTGCGCCCCCGACGAGGTGGCCATCGGCATGGAGGTCGAGGTCGAGTTCGAGGACTACGACGGGGTGTGGCTCCCGTACTTCCACCCGGTGCCGGCGCCATGACCTCGGTGAGCGGGGTCGACCGCGCCGCCCGGGGCGAGCACCGTGCCGTGATCTCCGGCGTCGGCCAGTCGCAGATCGGTCGCCGCATCTACCGGGACCCGCTCGACCTCACCATCGAGGCCTCGCTGCGGGCCATCGAGGACGCCGGGCTGACCCGCGCCGACATCGACGGCGTGGCCACCTACCCGGGGGCGATGTCCGTCCCGCCCGGCTTCTCCGGGGTCGGCGTCACCGAGATCCAGGATGCGCTGCGGCTGAACCTCAACTGGTTCTCCGGAGGCGTCGAGCTCCCCGGGCAGCTGGGCTCGGTGGTCAACGCCGTCGCCGCGGTGGCGGCGGGGCTGGCCGACCACGTGCTGTGCTTCCGCACGGTGTGGGAGGCGTCGGCCCAGGGAGACCAGGGTCGGGCATCGGTGACGACCGGCGGCGGCGGAGGCGGGTCCTTTCGGGCCACCGGGTTCATGCAGTGGACGCTGCCCTTCGGGGCGCCCTCGGCGGCGAACTGGATCGGCATGATGGCGCAGCGTCACATGTACGAGTTCGGCACCACCCGTGAGCAGCTGGCCCAGATCGCGTTGAACGCACGGGCCAACGCGGCGCGCAACCCCAACGCCATCTACCGCGAGCCCATGACCCTCGACGACTACCTGAACGTGCGCATGGTGTCGACTCCGTTGTGCCTCTACGACTGCGACGTCCCCGCCGACGGCTCGACCGCGGTGATCGTGTCGCGGGCCGACGCCGCCGCCGACCTGCGCCGCCCGCCGGTGCGCATCGAGGCCATGGGCTCGGCCCTCCACGGTCGCCCGTCGTGGGACCAGTTCGACGATCTCACCACGATGGCCCTGCGCGACGCCTCGACCATGATGTGGGACCGGACCGAGCTCACCCCGGCCGACGTCGACACCGCCCAGCTCTACGACGGGTTCAGCTTCATCACGTTGTGCTGGCTCGAGGCCCTGGGGTTCTGCGGGCACGGCGAAGGCGGGCCGTGGTTGGCCGAGGGTCGACCCACCCCGCGCCATCCGTCGCTGCCCCTGAACACCCACGGCGGCCAGCTCTCGGCGGGGCGGCTCCACGGGTACGGATTCCTGCACGAGGCCTGCGTCCAGCTCTGGGGCGAGGCGGGTGAGCGCCAGGTGGGCCGCCCCCGGGTGGCCATCGCCGCCGCCGGTGGGGGACCCCTCGCCTCGTGCTTCCTGCTCCGCCGCGACTGAGGTCGGCCTCCGTCCCCCCGGTTCTGGTCGCGGGAGGTGACGTGAGCGGTCGGCCCCTGCGGCCAGAACGGTCGGGTCCCCGGATCTGACACCTGTGTCATAATTCGCCGATGCCGATCCACTACCAGGCGGAGGGCGATCACCTGCTCGTGATCACCATCGACCGGCCGGAGCGCAAGAACTCGCTCGACCTGCTCCACTTCCGGGATCTGGCCCAGGCCTGGCGCGACTTCCGCGATGACGACGACCTGTGGGTGGCCATCGTCACCGGAACCGACGGCTGCTTCATGGCCGGCGCCGATCTGCGCGACTACGTCCCGCAGATCACTGCGCTGTCGCGGGAGATCGCGGCCGGCGAGGTCGACGAGATCGACGGCTGCAGGCTGTCGGACGGCACCGAGGCGGTGCTGCGCAACGTCAAGCTCTACAAGCCGATCATCGCCGCCGTCGACGGGCCCTGCGTCGCCGGGGGCATGGAGATGCTGGGGGGCATCGACATCCGCCTGGCCACCCCCCGGGCCACGTTCGGGGTGCTCGAGCCCAAGCGCGGGCTGTTCGCCGGCGGAGGCACCACGGCCCGCCTGCCCCGACAGGTGCCCTACGCCGCGGCCATGGAGTTCCTGCTCACGGCCGAGGCCTTCCCCGCCCGCCGCGCCCTCGACCTGGGCCTGCTCAACGAGATCGTGGAGCCCGACGAGCTGATGGAACGGGCGCACGAGTGGGCCCGGCGCATCCTGGCCAACGGCCCGCTGGCGGTGAGGGCCACCAAGGAGTCGGTCGTGCGGGGCCTGTCGGGCACGCTGCGCGACGCCTACAAGATCGAGAGCGAGCTGTCCGGCGTGGTGTTCCAGTCCGATGACGCCAAGGAGGGGCCCCAGGCGTTCACCGAGAAGCGCCCGCCGAACTGGACGAACCGATGAGCGCCCCCTGCCTCATCGGCTGGGCCCAGGTCAGCCGGTGTCCCGGGCGAGCCGCTCGACGCCTGGGCCGAGGCGCTGACGGCCACCGGGGTCGATCCGGGCGCCATCGACTCACTCGAGGTCGTGTACTGCCACAGCTGGCCCTACGACGACCCCGCTCGTCGCCTGGCCGAGCGCGTGGGGTCGACGCCGAGGCGGGTCGGCTCCACCAGCATGGGGGGCACCACACCGCTCCAGCTGCTCGTCGGGGCCGCCGAGCGGATCGCATCGGGTGAGTCCGAGGTCTGCGCCGTCGCCGGCGGTGAGGCCCTGGCTCAGGTCCGGGCCCTCAAGAAGGCGGGGGAGCGGCCGGCGTGGTCGTTCCGCGACCCGGAGAAGCGGCCGTTCCCGTTCGAGGCGCCGTTCCACCCGGCCGAGGTCGCCGTCGAGCTCTATCAGGCGTACTCGACGTTCGCCCTGCGCGACGTGGCCCGTCGGGCCCATCTCGGTCTGGGCGTCGCCGAGCACCGCCGAGCGCTCGGCGACCTCTTCGCCCCGATGACGAAGGTGGCGGCGGCCAACCCGCACGCCTGGTTCCCCCGGGAGTGGACGAGTGCGGAGCTGACCGACGTCTCGGCCGACAACCGGATGGTGGCCTACCCCTACACCAAGCGCCTCGTGTCGGTCATGGACGTCGATCTGGCCGGCGCCGTCGTCCTCGCCTCGGCCCAGGCCGCTGACCGCCTCGGCGTGGCCGAGGCCGACCGGGTCCACCTGCGCGGCTGGGCGACGGCCACCGACCCGGTCTACGTGGCCGAGCACGACGAGCTGTGGCGCTCGCCCGGCATGGCCCGGGCGTTGGCGGGGGCCCTGACATCGGCCGGCGTCGGCCGCCACGACGTCGATCTCGCCGACCTCTACTCGTGCTTCCCGTCGTCGGTGCTCTTCGCCCTCGACGCGCTGGGCATCGCCGCCGATGACCGCCTCGCTCCCTTCACCGTCACCGGTGGCCTCCCGTACGCCGGCGGGGCCGGGTCCTCGTACCTGCTGTCGTCGTTGGCGGCCATGGCCGACCGGCTGGTCGACGAGCCCGGGAGCCTGGGCCTGGTGACCGGCGTGGGCATGCACCTGACCAAGCACGCGGCCGCGGTGCTGTCGGTGGCGCCCGGTGAGCCGGTGGCGCCGCCGCCCGACCCGGGACCCGCCGTGCGTCGGCCCATCGTCGACGTGCACCACGGCGACGCCGTGGTGGCCGCCTACACCGTGCACCACGGGCGGGACGGCGCCGCCACCGACGCGGTGGCCGTCTGCGACGTGGCCGGGTCGGACGATCGGGCCCGCTGCTACGCCAAGGTGCTCGACCCCGACCTGCTGGCGGCCATGGAAGCCGAGGAGTGGGTCGGCCGCCGCGTGCTGCTGAGCGACGGCGGCAACGCCGTGAACCTGATGACGGGCGAGCGATGATCCCGGTGCTGGAGGGGCTCGACATCACCCAGCCGGGATTCTTCCTGCGCGACGACTACGACGACGTGCTGGCCTGGCTCCGGGCCCACGCGCCGGTTCACGAGCTGGCCGACGGCTCGTGGCTCGTCAGCACCTACGACGACATCCGGACGGTGAGCCGCCAGCCCGAGCGGTTCAGCTCCCGGCGGGGGGCGCTCATCAACGATCCCCTCCGGGCCTCGGAGCCCGACGACGCCTCCGGCTCGTTGCTGCACCTCGACCCCCCGCTCCACGCCGACTACCGCAAGCTGCTCAACCGCCGGTTCACGCCCCGGGCCACGGGCACCATGGAAGGCGCCATCCGCTCGATCGTCGTCGACGTGCTCGACGGGCTGGCGACCGGCGACGAGGTCGATGCCGTGGAGCGCATCGCCGCGCCGATCCCCATGGTGGTGATCGCCGACCTCCTGGGTGTCGCCGATGGGGACCGGGAGGACTTCCGGCGCTGGTCCGACGCGGTCATCGAGATCTCCGACCACCCGGGCGACGAGGCCACCATGGCGGCGGCGTCCCAGCTCTTCGCCTTCCTCGACGCCCACGTCCACCAGCGGATGGTCGACCCCCGGGACGACCTCATCTCGATGCTGGTCGGTGCCGAGGTGGGGGGCGCGCCGCTCACCCCGGCGCAGGTGCTCCTGTTCTGCGTCACGCTGATGGTGGCGGGCAATGAGACGACCCGCAGCCTGGTGTCGGGAGGCATGCTGGCCCTGGCCGAGCACCCCGACCAGCGGGCGGCGCTGGTGGCCGACCCGACGCTGATGGCCGGCGCGGTCGAGGAGTGCCTGCGCTGGGTCACCCCCATCCAGGCGTTCTGTCGCACCACCACGCAGCCCGTCGCGCTGGGCGGGCGGGCCATCCCCGCCGACGCCTACCTGATCATGCTCTACGCCTCGGGCAACCGCGACGAGTCCGTCTTCGGCCCGACCGCCCGGTCGTTCGACATCGCCCGGCCGGTGAGCCCCGGCCACCTGGCCTTCGGGTTCGGCGAGCACCTGTGCCTCGGCGCGGCCCTGGCCCGGCTCGAAGCCAAGATCGTCTTCGAGGAGCTGCTGGCCCGGTTCCCCGCCTATTCGGTGACGGCCCCACCCAGCTACGTCCCTTCCACCCTGACCCGGACCATCGACACCATGCCCGTCCGGCTGGCCTGAGACCCGTCCCCAACCCATCTCTGGACCCATCATCGCCGGTTGGCCTTTACGGCTTCGATGCCGGGCCGGGGGCGGGTTGGGGGTCGAGGACGATCGGCTTGGTCGGGCGTTGGGTGAAGTCGAACTCGGCGGTGAGGTCGCCCAGTTGCGGGGCGGTTTCGCGGACGTCGGGTCGGGGGTCGGGGCGCTGGTCAGTGGCGGGGTCGATGCGTTGGCCGCCGAGGAAGTCGTCTTCGATGAACTTCAGGTAGGCGTCGAAGCTGAGGGTCTGATGGTCGATGAAGCCGGTCCGCGGCGTAGGGGCTGATCAGGAGCCCCGGCACCCGCAGGCCGTAGCCGGCGCCGTCGACCGTCGGTGGCTGGACGTGGTCGTAGAAGCCCCCCCAGTCGTCCCACGCCAAGAAGATGGCGGTGGAGGACCAGTCCGGGCCCTTCATGACGGCGTTGACGAGACCGGTGACGAACTCCTGACCGTCCTGGATGTTGGCCGGCGGGTGCTCGCTGTGGACCTGGTCAGGCACGACCCATGAGACCGCGGGCAGCTTCCCGCTCTTCGCCTTGTCCAGGAAGGACTGCGTCGGCTGGATGTTGCCCAGCTGACCGTCGTCCTTCACCGTCGTGAAGAACGGCAGCGGGTTCCAGATCCCCGGGGTGCCGGGCTGCTGGCCGGGCTGTTTGCAGGACACGGATTCGTCGTCGGCGCAGTCGGGCTCGGTGCCGGGGGTGACGAAGTAGTTCCAGCTGACCTTGTTGGCGTGCAGGAGGAAGGTGAGATCGGTCCAGGCGTAGTTGGGCGTCGACCCACGCGGGGCGCCGGGGGTGAACGGGTGGTAGTCGGGGGGGTGGGCCGGCTCGTTGGTGGCCTTGCAGCTGCGGGGATCGTCGATGATCGTGCACTTGGCCGACCAGCCCGAGACCCCGAACAGGTGACTGGGGAGGCTCCATCCCGTGGACGACTCGAACATGTGGTCCTGGAGGACGTAGTTGTGGGCGTAGGACCAGTAGTTGGGGATCTCACGCCGCGTCGTGCCAACCCATCACGTCGGGCTTCGCCGAGTTCGTGCACGCCGGGTTCTGGACCGTGGTGTGACAGGCCTTGATCTTGCTCCCTTCGATGGCCTGGGACACGAACCCGTCCATGGCCCCGCCGTTCACGTCCGCGGCCTCGTTGACCGAGCCATGGGGCCCGCCCCCGTTCACGAGACTCGGGTCGTGATAGGGCTGGTCGCAGGCGCCGGTGGTGGCGTTGGGTGAGCACACGGTGGGGATGCCGTTCGTCCTCGGGATCCCGTCGGCGCCGGGGTACGTGCCGAAGTAGCTGTCGAAGCTCCGGTTCTCCTGCTGGATGATGACGATGTGCTTGATCTTGTGGATGCCCTCGGGCGCGGCCGGGCTCGACAGGTCCTGCACCACCGCGACGGTCACCGCCCCCGTCACCAGCACCGCGGCGACCACTGCCGCCCACCACACACGCCGGGATGTCCGCCGAGACGGTCTCAACTTCAGGGCACCGATCCTTCCGGGCGAGGAACTGTGGAGATGGACCCCGCCCCAGGGAGGTCGCGACGGCGCACTCTACAAGACGACTGCCGCCAGGTCGGGGCGCCCCGTCCCATCCCGCCCCGTTCGCCTGATCGTTGGCCTGATCGCCGGGCTGATCGCCTGCTGATCGCCGGGAGTCAGTGCGACAGGAGCGTGTCGGCCACGCGGCGGCGGTGCCAGCTCTGGGCCCCGGCGAGGACGTCGTTCTGCTTGGCCCGCTTGAACAGCAGGTGCGGATCGGCGTCCCAGGTGAAGCCCACCGCGCCGTGGACCTGGATGTTCTCGCCGGTGACGGCCACCGCCGCCTCGCCGGCCGCGGCCTTGGCGATGGAGATGCTGCGGCTCCGGTGCTCGTCGTCGACGTCGACCGACCAGGCGGCGAAGTGGACCCCGACCCTCGCCATCTCGCTCCGGTGCAGCATGTCGACCAGCTTGTGCTGGATGACCTGGTGGGAGGACAGGGGCACGTCGAACTGCACCCGGGCCTCGGCATAGGCGATGGCCATCTCGAGCGAGGCGTCGCACACCCCCACCAGTTCGGCGGCCAGGGCGAGGGCGGTGATGTCGGAGATCTCCCGCCAGCTGGCGGTGTGATCGCCCCGGGGGCCGACCGGTTCGGCCGGGGCGGCGTCGAGCTCCAGCCGCGCCACCCGCCGGGTCGGGTCCAGGGTGGCCACCGGCGTCATACGGGGCTGCTCGATGAGGAACGAGCCCATCCCCTCGGGGGTGCGGGCGGCGACGATGACCCAGTCCGCGGTGGCCCCGTCGAGCACGATCGGCTTGAGACCGTCGAGCACCCAGCGACCACCGGTACGGACGGCCCGGGTCCTGACGCGCTCGACGGGATCGCCGTGGCCGAGCTCCTCCAGGGCGATCGTGCCGGTGGTGGCGGCCTGGGCGAGGTCGGGCAACAGGCGCTCCAGCCCCAGCGAGCGGGCGGCGATGGTGGCGCAGATCGACGAAGACAGGAACGGGCCCGGCAGGGTGACGCGCCCCATCTCCTCGAGCACGACGACGGCATCGACGAAGCTGAGCCCGAGCCCGCCGGCCGCCTCCGGCACCAGCATCGACGGCCAGCCGAGGGCGCCGATCTCCCGCCCCATGGCGACGAGGGCTGCGTCGTCCCCATCGATCATGGCCCGGATGCGACCGTCGCCGACGAGCCCCGCCAGCACCTCGTGCACGCTGGCGCGCAGGGCCTCCTGATCGTCGGAGAACGTGAAGTCCATGGTCGGGAGGTCCTCTCGACGACGCTGACGCAGCCCGATCAGCAAGGTGACACAGATGTTATATTCGCCCGATGGACTTTGCCTTCACGGCCGAGGACGAGGCGTTCCGCACGGAGCTGCGCACGTGGCTCGACCGTGAGCTTCCCCGGTTCCTGGAGGAGTGGTCGGGCGATGGTGAGGAGGCGGTCGAGAGCTTCGACCGGACCCAGGCCCGTCGCCAGGACTGGCAGCGGCGGCTCGACCAGGGCCGCTGGGCCGCCATCAACTGGCCCGAGGAGTGGCACGGACGGGAGGCCACGCCGGTGCAGAACGCCATCTACGCCGAGGAGATGGCCCGGGTGCGCAGCCCCGGCGTGTACAACACGAACGGCATCTGGCAGATCGGTCCGATGATCCTGCAGTGGGGGACGGCGGACCAGCAACGCCAATGGCTGCCCGGCATCCTCTCGGCCGAGGAGCACTGGTGTCAGGGGTTCAGCGAGCCCGAGGCCGGCTCCGACCTGGCCAACATGCGCTGCTCGGCGATCCGTGACGGCGACACCTACGTCGTGAACGGGCAGAAGACGTGGGTCTCGTCGGCCCACCTCGCCCGCTGGGGGCTGTTCCTCCTGCGCACCGACCCCACGGCCATCGCCCGGGGAGCCAAGCACGAAGGCATCACCGCGTTCGTGATCGACATGGACACGCCCGGCATCGAGTGCCGCCCGATCCGGGACCTCACCGGCGACACCATGCTCAACGACGTGTTCTTCACCGACGCCCGCATCCCGCTCGGCCACCGACTCGCCGGCGAGGACGACGGGTGGAAGGTGGCCATGAGCACGCTCGGCCACGAGCGGGTGGGCACGGCGGGACTCTCGATCACCATGGCCGCCGACCTGCGCACCATCATCTCGCTGGCTCACAGCGAGAACCCCGACGCCCTGCGCGACCCCGAGATGCGCGAGCGGGTGGCCCGGGTGTTCATGGAGATCGAGCTGACCCGCCTGCTCAACTACCGGGCCCTGACCAAGATCGTGAAGGGCCAGCCCAACTGGCCCGAGGTCCCGCTGGCCAAACTGCAGTGGTCGCGCCTGTCTCAGCTGATCGCCGAGCTGGCGGTCGATCTGCTCGGCCCGGCCGGCCTGCTGGCCCGCGGTGGCCCCGACGCGGTCGACGGCGGCAAGTGGGCCCGCAACTACTCGTGGCAGCGCTTCACCTCGATCGGCGCCGGGGCGACGGAGATCCAGAAGAACATCATCGCCAAGAAGGCGATCAAGCTGGCCCGCGGCCGGTGAGCCCGTCGGCGGCCACCACGGTCGCCGAGCTCCTGGCCGCCCGCGCCCACGACGACGGGATCGGCCTGATCGCCGGCGACGAGCGCTGGACCTGGCGCCAGGTCGTCGAGCAGAGCGAGACGGTGGCCCGGTGGCTCACCCAACGACGTCGCCCCGGGCCGTTCCACGTCGGCGTGCTGCTCGACAACACACCGGACTACCTGTTCACCCTGTTCGGCGCCGCCCTGGCCGGGGCCGCGGTGGTGGGCATCAACCCGACCCGGCGGGGTGCCGAGCTCGCCCGCGACATCGGCCACACCGACTGTCAGCTGGTGGTGACCGACGGTCGCTACGCCGAGCTGCTCGACGGTCTGGACCTGGGCGACGCGCCCATCGTGCGGGTGGACGACGACGGCTGGCCCCCGGAGCCGAACCCGGCCCCGCCGGCCGCCGGCGACCCGGCCGATCACGACGGGGCCGACCACGACGGGGCCCAGGGCCCGGCCGGCCCGCCGACGGCCGGCGATCTGTTCGTGCTCATCTTCACCTCGGGCTCGACGGGGGCCCCCAAGGCCGTGCGCATGACCCACGGGCGCGCCGCCGCCATGGCCGCCGGCTCGACGTGGCTGGGCCCCGAGGACGTGCTGTACAGCGCCATGCCCCTGTTCCACGGCAACGCGCTCAACGCCATCGTCTTCCCCGCCCTGGCCACCGGGGCCACCATCGTGTTGCGGGCCCGCTTCTCCGCGTCGCGCTTCATGCCCGATGTCCGTCGCTACGGGGTCACCTTCTTCAGCACCGTGGGCCGGGCCCTGGCGTACATCCTGGCCACCCCGGAGACCCCGCAGGACCGGGACAACCAGGTGAAGTTCGCGCTGGCCCCCGAGTCGTCGCCGGCCGACATGAAGGCGTTCCGCCGGCGGTTCGGCATCAGCTGCTTCGCCGGCTACGGCTCCAGCGAGAACGCCCTCATCTTCACCCCGGTGTCGGGCATGCCCGCCGATGCGCTCGGCGTGCCCCTGGAGGGCACTGACGCGGCCGTGGTCGACCCCGACACGCTCGCCGAGCTCCCGCCCGCCGCGTTCGACGAGGACGGCCGCCTGCTCAACGCCGGTGCGGCCATCGGCGAGCTCGTGGGCCGCAACGTGGTGGCACGTTTCGAGGGCTACTACAACAACGCCGAGGCGGAGGCCGAGCGCACCCGCAACGGGTGGTACTGGTCGGGTGACCTCGGGTACCGCGACGGCGACGGCATCTTCTACTTCGCCGGGCGGTCGGGCGACTGGATCCGGGTCGACGCCGAGAACTTCGCCAGTGCGCCCGTCGAGCGGATACTGGGTCGCTTCCCGGGGGCTGTGGGGGTGGCGGTCTACGCCGTACCCGACGAGCGCACGGCCGACGACCAGGTCATGGCCGCCCTCGAGCTCGAACCGGGCGCCTCGTTCGATCCGGACGCCTTCGCCGCCTTCCTGGCCGACCAGGCCGACCTCGGCACCAAGTGGGCGCCCCGTTACGTGCGCCTCACCACCCTGCCGGTCGGGGCGACCAACAAGATCGACGGCCGGTCGCTCAAGGCGGACCGGTGGTACACCGACGACCCGATCTACTGGCGCCCCGAGCCCCGGTCCGCCTACCGGCGGTTCGGCCCCGCCGACCTCGAGGCCCTCGAACGCCGCTTCGCCGAGCACGGGCGCGCCGTGGACCGGCGCTGACGGTCAGACGATGCTCTCGCCGGCCGCGATGCGGGCGCGCAGGAGCCGGGCCAACCGCTGGCGGTGGAGCGTCGAGGTGCCGAACGTGACCCCGTCGAGCTGCGCCCGCTTCAGGTAGAAGTGCAGGTCGTGCTCCCAGGTGAAGCCGATGCCCCCGTGCACCTGCAGGCCCGAGGCCATGACCCGGCGGGCGGCGTCGCCGGACCACACCTTGGCCGTCGACGCCGCCACCGAAGCATCGGGGTCGGCCGCGGCGATCGACCAGGCGGCGTGGTACGTGGTGGAGCGCATGCCCTCGACGTCCACGAGCATGTCGGCGCAGCGGTGCTTCACGGCCTGGAACGAGCCGATGGGCTGGCCGAACTGCACCCGGGTCTTGGCGTGCTCGACGGTGAGCTCCAGCACCCGGGAGGCGCCGCCCAGGGCCTCGGCGGCGACGGCGGTGGCGCCCCGGTCGACGAGCGAGGCGGCCCTTTCGGGATCGTCGTCGAGGCGCGTGGCCCCCGCCCGATCCGACTCGATCCACCCCACGCATCGCGTCACGTCCATGGCCGGTTGCGCGGTCGGGCGCTCGCCCGAGGTCAGGTCGTGCACCACCAGGTGGTCGTCCTCCACGATCACGGCGACATCGGCCACCGGCGCGTACGGCACCAGGTGGCGCTCGCTCCCGTCGCCCCAGGCCACCGCGCCGATGGCCCCGTTGGCCAGCCGGTCCTCCCAGGGGGTGCCCCGCAGGGCGGCCAGGGCGAGGATGGTCGAGGCGAACGGCGCGGGGGCGGCGTGTCGGCCCACCTGCTCGAGGAGCACGGCCATCTCGACGAAGCCCCAGCCCATCCCGCCGGACGACTCGGGCTGCTCCACGCCCAGCCACCCCTGCTCGATCATGGCCGCCCACAGCTGCGGGTCGTGACTCGCCCCGGCATCGACGACGGCGCGGACCCGGGCCGGTGAGGCGTGGTCGTCCAACAGGTCGCCGGCCGCGTCGCCGAGCGCCTGCTGGTCCTCGGAGAGCTCGAAGTCCATGATCTTCTTCTCGGGTCGGTGGGTGTCGTGGCGCCCCGCCGCGGGCGGAGGTTTCTGACGTTAGTGTCAGATCACATGGATCTCACGCCCACCGCCGAGCAGGACGAGTTCCGGGCCGAGGTGCGGGCCTGGCTGCGGGCCAACCTGCCGTGGGAGTGGGGCGTGGGGCTCCCCCCCAAGCACGACGACCTGGCCGAGGAGGTCGCCTTCGGGCGTCAGTGGCAGGCCAAGCTGGCGGCGGCCCGCCTCGTCGGGGTGGCCTGGCCGGTCGAGTACGGCGGCCGGGGGGTCGGGCCGGTCGAGCACTACATCGTGCAGGAGGAGCTGGCCCGGGCCCGGGCACCCGAGATGGTGGGCCGCATCGGCATCAACCTGGCCGCCCCGACGCTGATGGCCCACGGCACCACCGACCAGCGGTCGCGGTGGCTGCCTGGCATCCTCGACGCCTCCATCATCTTCTGCCAGCTGTTCAGCGAGCCCGACGCCGGCAGCGACCTGACCAGCCTGCGGACCTCGGCCGTACCCGTCGAGGGAGGCTGGCTCCTCAACGGGCAGAAGGTGTGGACGTCGTACGCCCAGTTCGCCGACTGGGGCATCTGCCTGGCCCGGTCGAACCCCGATGCGCCGAAGCGCAAGGGCATCACGTTCTTCGTGGTCGACATGCACGCCCCCGGGGTCGACGTCCGTCCGCTCGTGCAGCTCACGGGCGAGGCCGAGTTCAACGAAGTGTTCCTCGACGACGTGTTCGTGCCCGACGATCAGGTCATCGGCGACATCGACCAGGGCTGGATGGTGGCCAACTCGACGCTCTCCCACGAGCGGGGCACGAATCCCCGGCAGCTCGTCATCCACTGCCAGCTCATCGAGGAGCTGCTGCGCCTGGCGTTGGCCGACGGGAGCTACGACGACCACCGCACCCAGCAGCAGCTGATGGAGGCCTACGTCGAGGTCCGGCTGTTCCAGCTGCACAACTGGCGGTCGATCTCCCGACTGGCCAAGGGCCTCGAGCCGGGGCCCGAGGGCAGTTCGCTCAAGCTCTACTGGAGCGAGATGAGCAAGCGCCTGCACGAGGTGGTGATGACCGTGCTCGGCCCGGCGTCGCCGCTGTGGTTCGGCGCCGACGGCAACCCCGGCGACGGGGTGTGGCAGCGCTCGTGGCTCTACTACCAGGCCTCGTCGATCTGGGCGGGCACGAACGAGATCCAGCGCACGATCGTGGGCGAGCGCGTGCTCGGCCTGCCCCGACCGTGACGGTGGCCCGCCCCCTCGAGGGGCTCCGGGTCATCGACGTGGGCACCCGCATCTCGGCTCCGTTCTGTGCCGGGTTGCTGGGCGAGTTGGGGGCGGAGGTCATCAAGGTCGAGGACCCCCGGTCGGGCGACTTCATGCGTCACATCGGCCCGTTCGTCCCGGCCGCCGACGGGGCCGACGCCGGACCGGGGTACTCGCTGTTCTGGGCGGTGGAGGGCCGCGGTCGCCAGAGCGTCACCTGTGACCTGCGGACCGAGGCGGGTCAGGATCTGTTCCGCCGGCTGGCGGGCACGGCCGACGTGGTGTGCGAGAACTTCCGGCCCGGCACCATGGAGCGCTGGCACATCGGTCCCGACGAGTGCCGCCCCGACCTGGTGTGGGTGCGGGTGTCGATCTTCGGCCAGGACGGGCCGAACGCCGATCGGCCCGGGCTGGACCGGCTGGGCATCGGCTACGGCGGGCTGCTGCACCTCACCGGTGAGCCCGACCGGCCCCCGGTTCGCCCCGGCGTCACCATCTCCGACTACCTGACCGGCGTGTTCGCGGCCATGGCCGCCGTCGCCGGGCTCTACCGGCGCGATGCCGGCGGGGGGCCGTCCCGAGACGGCGGGGACGATGGGAGCGATCGCCCCGGTGCGGTCATCGACGCCGCGTTGTACGGATCGATCCTGCGGGTGCTCGAGTGGACCATCGCCGGCTACGACCAGCTCGGCGTCGTGCGGGGCCGGCAGGGGAACCGGCTCGACAACTCGGCTCCCCTCGACAACTACCCGACGGCCGACGGGCGCCTACGTGTGCATCGTGGCCGGCTCCGACGCCAACTTCCGCCGGCTGTGCACCGCCATGGAGCGGCCGGACCTGGCCGACGACGACGCCTGGTCGACGCTGGCCAAGCGGGCCGCCCGGGCCGACGAGATCAACGGGATCGTGGCCCAGTGGACGTCGGCCCGGACCGCGGCGGAGATCGAGGCCGCCTGCATCGCGGCCGACGTGCCGGTGGGGCTGGCCTACACGGCGGCCGACATCGCCGCCGACCCTCACATGAGCTTCCGCCATGACCTGGTCACGATCGATGACCCGGTGCTCGGCCCCGTCAGGCAGCAGGCTCCCTTCCCCCGCTACCAGGGCGAGGAGGCTCCGGTGCCGGGCGGTGCCCCCCGGCTGGGCGAGCACAACGACGACGTGTGGGGTGCGCTGGTCGGGGCCGGCGAGCTCGCGCGGCTGCGGGCCGACGGCATCGTGTAGACGACGGCGCCGGGGGCGAGGCGGGGGAGAGGGCGCAGGAGAGAGGGCGCGGGCTAAGTTGACGCGCATGTCAGAACTCACGCCGGTCCACGACGGGCTGTTCGACGACGAGGGGCTCATCGGCGGCTCCTGCCCGGCGTGCGGGCTGCGCCACTTCCCCCTGGCCGGGCACTGCCCCTGGTGCGGAGGGGCGACGGTGGCGTCGGTGCGGTTGTCGACCGAGGGCCGGCTCTGGTCGTGGACGGCGGTGCACACCGCGCCGCCCGGTTACGAGGGGCCGGTTCCCTTCGGCTTCGGCGTGGTCGACCTGCCCGGCGACGGGCTGCAGGTGGTGGCGCTGCTCACCGAGAGCGATCCCGACCGGCTGGCGGTGGGCCAGGCCATGAGCTTCACGACCGTGGCGGTGGGGGACGGGATCTCGTCGTGGGCGTTCTCGCCGAGCGGGCCATGACCGGCTCCGGGGTGCAGATCGCCGGCACCGGCCTCTTCCCGTTCGGGCGCCACGGTGACCTGTCGGCCACGGCGATGGGGGCGACCGCCGTCCGCCAGGCGCTCGACGAGGCCGGGCCCGGCACCACCTTCCAGGCCGCCTTCTGCGGCACCGCCTACGGCGGGGTGGCGGCCGGCCACCGGGTGCTGGGTGAGCTCGGCCTCACCGGTGGGCCCATCGTCGACGTCGAAGCCGGGTGCGCGTCGGGCGCCGCCGCGCTCTCCATGGCGGCGGCCGCCATCCGGGCCGGGCAGTACGACACGGTGCTGGTGTTCGGCATCGAGAAGATGCCCAAGGGCATCATCCGCTCGAGCTACTTCGACCCGTGGCGCGAGCAGGCCGGGCTGGCCGCGGCCCCGGCGTACTTCGCCCTGCGGGCGCAGCGCCTCATGATCGATACGGGCATCACCCGCGAGCAGCTGGCCGCCGTGGTGGTGAAGAACCGGGCCCAGGGGGTGCACAACGAGCACGCCATGTACCGCAAGGCCGTCACCGTCGAGGAGGTGCTGGCCTCGAAGGTGGTGTGCGAGCCGCTGCACCTCTTCATGCTCTGCTCGCCCAACGAGGGGGCCGCGGCCGTCGTGCTGCGGGCCGCCGACGACGGGGTGCAGCTGCGGGCGGCGGCGCTGCGGAGCCACCTGCCCGGCCACGTCCTCAACGAGGGATCCCCGCTGTCGGGCCTGATCGACCGCGACCCGACCCCGCCCACCGCGCTCGCCGCGGCCGACGCCTTCGCCGCCGCCGGCATCGGGCCCGACGAGATCGACGTGGCCGAGTGCCAGGACACCGACGCGGCGCGGGAGGTGCTCGCCTATCTCGAGCTCGGTCTGTGCGGCCCCGACGAGCTCGGGAAGCTGATCGACGAGGGCGGGACGGCCATGGGGGGCCGGATCCCGGTGAACCCCAGCGGGGGGTTGCTGTCCAAGGGTGAGCCCCTGGGGGCGTCGGCCCTCGGGCAGGTGGTGGAGCTCACCCATCAGCTCCAAGGTCGGTGCGGCCCCCGCCAGGTCGATGGCGCCCGGGTGGCGCTGGCCCAGACGGTGGGCCGGGGGGCCAACGCCAGCGTGACCATCCTCACCCGCTAGACAGCGAGCTCTTTCAGAGCAGCTTTCTGTCCCTTCAGCGACCTCAGAGAGGTCGCTGAAGGGACAGCGAGCGACACGCCACCTTTTGCTCTAACACTGGTGTCAACTACGCTCACGGCCATGAGTGATGTCGTCATCGTCGAAGCCGTGCGCACCCCGATCGGGAGGCGCAACGGCGGCCTGTCCACCTTCCACCCCGCCGACCTGCTGGCCGTCGCCCAGCAGGCGATGGTCGAGCGGTCCGGCATCGATCCCGCCGAGATCGACCAGGTCATCGGTGGTTGCATCAGCCAGGTCGGACCACAGGCGTTCAACATCAGCCGCACCGCGTGGCTCGCCGCCGGGTTCCCGGTCACGACCGCCTGCACCACCGTCGACAGCCAGTGCGGCTCGTCCCAGCAGGCGTCGAGCCTGGCCAGCGGCCTGATCTCCGGCGGCATCGTCGATGTCGCCGCCGCGTGCGGCGTCGAGGTCATGAGCCGGGTGCCGATGGGCGCGAGCCTGGCCGGGGGCAAGTTCGGCAACGCCATCCCCAAGAGCTACTTCGCTCAGCACGAGTACACGACCCAGTTCGAGGCGGCCGAGCGCATCGCCGAGAAGTGGGGGATCACCCGTGAGGAGCTCGACCAGTTCGGCGTCGAGTCCCAGCGCCGCGCCGCGGTGGCGTGGGAGGAAGACCGCTTCGGGACGCAGATCGTCCCCGTCGACGCCCCCGTCCTGGGCGAGGACGGCAAGCCCACCGGCGAGACCGTCCACATCACCCGCGACGAGGGCCTCCGCGAGACGACCATGGAGGCCCTCGCCGGGCTCAAGACGGTGGCCCGCGAGGAGAACGGCTTCCACACGGCCGGGACGGCGTCGCAGATCTCCGACGCCGCCGCCGCCGTGCTGTTGATGTCGGCCGACAAGGCCTCGGCCCTGGGCCTCACGCCGCGGGCCCGGGTGGTCGACAGCTGCCTCGTCGGCTCCGACCCGACGCTCATGCTGACCGGCCCGATCGACGCCACCCAGCGACTCCTCGACCGCACCGGCCTCACCATGGACGACATGGACGTCACCGAGATCAACGAGGCCTTCGCCTCGGTGGTGCTGGCGTGGGCCAAGGAGCTGCAGCCCGACATGGCCAAGGTCAACCCCAACGGCGGCGCCATCGCCCTGGGCCACGCCCTGGGCAGCACGGGGGCGATCCTGGTGACCAAGGCGCTGCACGAGCTCGAGCGGACCGACGGTGAGTACGGCCTGGTGACCATGTGCTGCGGCGGCGGTCTGGGAACGGGCACCATCATCCAGCGGATCTGAGCCCCACGCCCATGGCCGCCCCCGCGTTCACTCCTGTCGAGCCGACCGACCCCGAGGTCGCCGACCAGATCATCGGCACCATCCGCGACTGGGTGCGCCGCGACGTCATCCCCGTGGCCTCGGACCTCGAGCACGCCGACGAGTTCCCCACCGAGCTGGTCGAGCAGATGAAGGCGTTCGGGCTGTTCGGGGCGAAGGTGCCGGTCGAGTTCGGAGGCCTCGGCCTCGACACCGTCACCTACACCCGTCTCATGGAAGAGCTGGCGTACGGATGGATGTCGTTGGCCGGCGTGCTGAACACCCACACCATCGTGGTCACGCTGCTCAGCCGCAACGGCACCGACGAGCAGCGCAAGGAGCACCTCCCGCGGCTGGCCACCGGCGAGATCCGGGCCGCGTTCTCGTTGTCGGAGCCCGATGCCGGCTCCGACGCGGCGTCGCTGCGGTGCAAGGCCACACCGGACGGCGACGAGTACGTGGTCAACGGCACCAAGATGTGGGTGACCAACGGCGAGCGGGCCGCGCTGGTGGCCCTGGCCGCCCGCACCCCGGAGGGCATCACCTGCTTCATCTACGAGAAGACCCCGAGCGTCTTCTCCGACACGTTGACCGTGAGCCGCACCATCGAGAAGCTCGGCTACAAGGGCCTCGAGACGGTGGAGATGGCCTACAACGACCACCGCATCCCCGCCTCCACCGTGCTGGGCGGGCCTGAGCAGCTCGGTCGGGGCCTGAACGCCATCCTGGGCGGGCTCGAGCTGGGACGGGTCAACATCGCGGCCCGGGCCCAGGGGGTCGGCCGCGCCGCCTACGACGCGGCCATGAAGTACGCCTTCGAGCGTGAGACGTTCGGCAAGCCGATCAACCAGCACCAGGCCATCCAGTTCAAGCTGGCCGACATGGCCACCCAGCTGGAGGCGTCACGGCTCATGGTGAAGAACGCGGCCGAGCGGATCGACGCCGGGATGCGGGCCGACGTCGAAGCGGGCATGGCCAAGCTGTTCGCCTCGGAGATGGCCCTGAACCTGGCCACCGAGTCCATGCGCATCCACGGCGGCTACGGCTACACGACCGACTTCCCGGTGGAGCGGTACTACCGGGACGCCCCGCTGATGATCATCGGGGAGGGCACCAACGAGATCCAGCGCATCGTCATCGCCCGCGGCCTGCTGGCGCGGTGGGTGGAGGAGCATCCGACGTGAGCGAGGTCGAGTTCGACCCGTTCTCGACCCCGTGACCGGCCCCGACGAGGCGACCGCGGCCCTGCTCATCCCGGAGCCGGCCGACCACCTGCTGAACCAGTTCGGCATGCGGCGGGTCGACGACCCCGAGTACGGCCCGACCCTGGAGATGCCGGTGCCCCCCACCGTGCAGAACCCGCACGGGGGGCTCCACGGCGGGCTGATGATGGCCCTGCTGGAGTGCGGCGCCGCCGGCATGGCCGTGCGGGCGGCCGGCACCGAGGCCATCGTGGCCGGCGATCTGAACGTGCGCTTCCTGACGCCGGTGCGGGTCGGGCCCGCCCGCGTGGTGGGGCGGGTGCTGCGCACCGGGCGGCGCTCGGTGGTGGTCCAGGTCGACGTGATCGACGTCGGCGCCGACCGCAAGCTCTGCGCCTCCGGGTCGGTCGGCTACGCCCGGGTCGACGACCAACCCGGGAATCAGCCTGATGATCGGCCTGACGATCAGCCTGAGGGGATCGGGCCATGACCGACGAGGCCGCGGCGCGGCCGAGCGACGACGACCCGGCCGTGGCCGCCTGCGGCCGGGGCGACGTGACGACGGCGGTGGTGTCGATGTCGGCCCGCCACCAAGCGGGCGACGATGCCGCCTACCTCGAGTGGCACGTTCTCGACCACCTCCCGGAGCAGTATCGGCTCGACGGTCTCCGGCTGGGCCAGCGGTTCGTCTCGACGCCGGCGTGCCGGGCGGCGCGGGCCGCCTCGGTGGAGCCGTTCGACGCCGTCGACCACATCGTCCAGTACCTGTTCGCCGGCCCGATGGAGCGGTCGCTGGACCCGTTCTTCACCCTGGGCGGCGCGCTGCGCCAGGCCGGGCGCATGCCCATCGGGCTGCCCCGGGTGCAGGTCGGCGGCTGGGACGTGGATCGCACCGCGGCCGCCGAGCGGGCCCTGGTGGGTGCGGCCGTGGTCCCCTGGCGACCGGCCGCCGGGGCCTACATCGTGGTGGAGCGGGTCGACCCCGGCGTCGGGCTCGACGATCATCTCGCCGCCCTGACCAGCGTCGACGGGGTCGCCGGTGTCTGGCGCTACTCGGGGGTGGAGGGCCGTCACCTCCGCCTCGAGTCCACCGCCGGTCTGATCCTGACCGTCTGCTACCTCGACGGGCCGCCCGTCGAGGTGGCCGCGGCGGTGGGGGCCGTGCTCAGGTCGCGATGGGCGGAGCGGGCCGTCACGCCCCTGCTGGCCGGGCCGTTCCATGCGGTCGTCCCCTTCGAGTGGGACCGCCACCTGCCGTAGACCCCGGCGACCCCGGCCTCTCGGTTCTGGTCGCGTCAGGTGACTTCAGGGGTCACCGGTCGCGGCCAGTACGGCGCGGTCACGTCGACCGGTCACCGTCGGTCGGTCACCGCGGCCACCACCTCCACCATGGCCGCCAGCTGCTCGATGTAGTGATCGGGAGAGTGGTGCACGAAGCGCAGGGCGAGGCCGGTGGCGCCCGCCGAGCACAGCGCCTCGACCTCGGCCGCGGTGGCCTCGGGGGACCCGCCCGGGTCGAAGGCTCGTTGGCTCTGGAGGATCACATCGAGGGGCCGGGCCCGCTCGGTCCACGCCGTCGTGGCCCGGGCGGCGTCCAGCAGCGCCCCGATCTGCGGCACCGAGAGGCCGAACGGCGCCCACCCGTCGCCCAGCGCCACGGCCCGGCGCAGCGAGCGCCCCGACCGCCCCCCGACCCAGAGGGGGACCCGGGCCTGCACGGCGCACGGTTCGACGATCATGTCGGACCACTCGTGGTAGGGGCCGTGGTAGCTGGACCGCTCGGTCGACAGCGTGGCCCGCAGCACCCGCAGGCTCTCGTCGGCCCGGTCACCGCGGTCGGAGAACGAGGCGCCCAGCAGCTCGAACTCCTCGGCCAGCGAGCCCACGCCCACGCCGAGCACGAGCCGACCCCCCGACACCTGGTCGAGGGTCCCGTACCGCTTCACGATGGCCAAGGGGTGGTGGTAGCCGAGCACGACCACGCTCACCGCCAGCCGGATCCGCTCGGTGACGGCGGCCAGGTAGCCCAGGGTGGCCAGCGGGTCCCAGTAGCGAGAGCCCCGGGTGGCGGCGACGTCCACCGGGACGGCGACGTGCTCGCTGCACGTCAGGTGGTCGTAGCCGAGGGCGTCGGCGGCGCGGGCGATGCGGGCCACGTCCTCGATGGTCCCGGTGCGCTCCCACCGGGCGTGGGCACCGGGGAGCAGGGTCACCACCGGGGTGACGATCCCGAGGGCGACCATGCGGTCAGGCGTCCGGGGTCGGGGCCTGGTCGAGCCGGCGGCGGTAGGCCATGGGCAGCAGCTCGAGCAGCTGCCCGTCAGGGTCGCGCACCGTCGCCGCCCCCGGGATGGTGGTGACCACCTCGCCCCCGCAGGCCACGGCGAGGGCCAGCGTGGCCTCGACGTCGTCCACGGACAGCGACAGGTGGGTGAGCCCGGGCTCGTTGAAGACCCGGCCCGCGGCAGCCGGGTTGCCGGGGCGGTCGAAGTGCAGGAGCTCGAGCACGAACGGCCCCCGCTCCAGGTACACGGCGGTGACGTTCAGCGGCGGCTCGACGGCCAGGAGGTCGGAGGTGGGCGCGTCGGGGACCTTCAGCTCGCGGGCGACGACGAAGCCGAGCACCTCGGTGTAGAAGCGCCGCGACCGGTCCAGGTCCTGCACGCACAACCCGACGTGGTTGACGACGGGCCCGTCGTCGGGCACCGGCGTCACCCCCGCGCTCCGTCGCCGGCGTCTGGTGTGCCGCTGGCATCCCCGGCATCGGCCCGGCCGGCCTGTTCGGCCTTCACCGCGGCCATCCCCCCGGCCTGGCGGGCGGCCACCCGGGTCGTGGCCGTGGGGGTGGCGGAGACGAACTGGTGCATCCAGAAGTGGAGCTGCCACGAGTCGCGCTGGCCCATGCGGTCGAGCATCCCGTTGATCGAGCGCTTGATCGCCTCGGCGGTGAGCGACGGCACCAGGGCGACGTCGTCGGCCATCTGCCGGGCCTCGTCCCAGAGCTGGTCGCGCCCGACGACCCGGTTGACGAGACCCAGACGCTCGGCCGTCGGCGCGTCCCAGGTCTGGGCCAGCAGCAGCAGCTCCTTGGCCTTGCGCGGCCCGACCTCCCAGGGCTCGACGAGGAGCTCGACCCCGACCCCCGACATCCGCGCCACCGGGTTGGAGAACTGGGCGTCGTCGGCCGCCACGATGAGGTCGCACATGCAGGCCAGCATCAGCCCGGCGGCCGAGCACGCGCCCTGCACCGCGGCGATGGTGATGGGCC
Organism: uncultured Microthrixaceae bacterium; assembly: GCA_963726905.1. Lineage (GTDB taxonomy): Bacteria > Actinomycetota > Acidimicrobiia > Acidimicrobiales > Acidimicrobilacustridaceae > UBA4742. The sequence goes on along the minus strand of CAVSDZ010000004.1, from coordinate 15,112 downwards.
GCACGTCGCGCAGACGCACCATCGGGGCCCAGTAGCGGGCCAGCTCGTGGCGCAGGCGCCCTTCGGGGGTGGCGCGCCGGGCGGCCCACGGCTCGTCTCCCGCGAGCAGCTCCTTGAGGTCGTGGCCGGCGCAGAAGTGCCGGCCCTCGGCCCGCACCACGACCACGGCCACGTCCTCGTCGAGCTCGATCCGGTCGAGGCACTCGTCGAGCTGGTCGATGCTGGCCGCGTCGAGGGCATTGGCCGCCTGCGGGCGGTCGAGGGTGATGGTGGCGATGGCGCCGTCCACGGTCAGGTGCATGGTCTCCTTCTCCGTCCCGTCGTCACCGCAGGTGCGGGACGACCTCCTCGGCCAGCAGGTCGAGTGTGTCACCCTGGCCCCGGTCGGAGGGCAGGAAGATGAACTGGCTGATGCCCCGTTCGGTCATGGCGCCGAGGTGGTCGACCAGCATGTCGGGCGTTCCCGCGTAGCCGCCGGCCTCGACGTTCCAGCCGGGGCCGGGGTAGCGCCGGTCGGCCTGTTGGCGGGCGACGGCCAGGGCGGCCTGGTCGGCCGCGAGGACGAGCACCGCCTGGTGGGACCAGCGGATCGACGCCGGGTCGCGGCCGATCGACTGGCACGCCCGGTCGAGGGCCTGGGCCTTGAGCTCCCACTGCCCGAGGGCGTAGGTGGGCACGTTCCACACGTCGGCGAACCGGGCGACCAGGGGCAGGGTGTGGGTCTCGCCGATGCCGCCGATGTGGAGCGGGGGACGAGGCTGCTGGACGGGTCCGGGCCGGTTGGGCAGGCCGTCGATGGCGTAGTGCTCACCGGTGAAGGTGAACGTCTCGTGGGTGAGCATCCCGTCGACGATGGCCAGCGCCTCACCGAGCCGGCCGGAGCGCTGCGCCATCGACCCGAACTCGATGCCGGCCTGCTCGTGCTCGGGCGCGTAGGAGCCGCTCCCCAGGCCGATCTCGACCCGGCCGCCGGAGACGACGTCCGCGGTGGCGATCATCTTGGCCAGCAGGGCGGGATGCCTCAGGTTGTTGTCGAGCACGAGGTGGCCGACCCGCAGGCTCGTCGTGCGGGCCAGCAGCGCGGTGGCCAACGTCCACCCCTCGAGCGAGGAGCGATCGGGCAGCATCGGGGTGTAGAGGTGGTCGTAGAGCCAGAAGGAGCCGAGCCCGAGGCGCTCGGTCCGCAGCGCCTGTTCGAGCACCTCGTCGAACCCCAGTGCCACCTGGGGGAGGAACACGCCGACGTCGACCGTCATGCCCGCCGTTCTGACACATCTGTCATGCCCGCAGAGTAGTCACTACTGTCGTCGCCCATGACGGCTTCCGGACCGCTGCTCGCCGCCGACGAGGCGCTCACCCATCAGATCGCCGACACGTTCGCCCGGGTGGCCCAGAGCGACCGCGCCTGGACCGAGAAGGTGTGGGCCATGGCCGCGGCCCGCGACGGCTCGCTCAGCATCGCCTTCGGCCTGGGCAAGTACGTGAACCGCAACGTGATGGACGCCTTCGCCGGCGTCTCGCGCCACGACGAGCAGTGGACCGTGCGCGCCAGTCGCCGCCTGGCGCCGCGGCCGGAGGCCACCGACGTCGGCCCCATCACCTACGAGATCATCGAGCCGCTGCGCTGCACCCGCCTCGCCCTCACGGCCAACGACATCGTGCCCATCAGCTTCGACCTGGAGATCGTCAGCGACGTCCCGCCGATGGTCGAGGACCCCGAGACGCACCTGAGCCGGAGCCGGTACCGGGTGGACGCGGAGGTGGTCCGCTTCCACCAGAGCGGGGTGGCCCGGGGGTGGATCGAGGTGGACGGCGAGCGCGTCGAGGTCACCGACGACGCCTGGGTCGGCGCCCGCGACCGGTCGTGGGGTGTGCGCTACGGCGTGGGCCAGCCCCTGACGGACGTGGAGGACGCCCCGATGCCGCCGGGGACGTCGAGCCTGGTGCTGTGGATGCCGGTCACCATGACCAGACCGGACGGCCGCCCCTTCACCCTGTTCGTGTACTACCAGCGCCACTCGGGCCCGGGCTGGTCGACGGGCAGCGCCCAGGGCGCCATCGAGCTGCCCGACGGGCGGCGCAAGCCGTTCCGGGACGTCGTGCCGCACCTGCGATTCGAGGACGGCAACCGCCGGCTCATCGGCGGCCAGCTCCGGTGCTTCGACGCCGACGGCACCGAGCGGGTGCTGGAGGTGGCGCCGGTGTCGACCACCGGCTTCCATCTCGGCACCGGTCTCTACGGCGGCTTCGAGGGCCACGTGCACGGCGAGTACCGGGGCGAGCTCCACGTCGAGGGTGAGCACGTCGAGCACTGCGATCAGGTGGAGGTGGCCCATCGCATCCACCAGCACCGCGACTGCATCGTGCGGGTCGACCGACACCGGCGACGGATCGACCGGGGTCGGCAGCCTCCAGTCGATCGTGGCCGGCCCCCACCCCGACCTGGGGCTGACCGAGGAGGCGTCGTTCAGCTGAGGGCGGCGATGGCGTCGCACGTGTAGCGCAGGACCGGGTGGGCCTCGACCGGTCGCGGGGGCTTGCCCAGCCGGTGGGCGGTCAGGCGGTCGGCCCGGAGGTTCAGCGCCGTCGATCGGCACAGGGCGAACACCTCGAACCAGTCGAACGCGACCAGGGGGCGACCGAGGGCCCGGGCGTGGTGAGCGACGACCTCGTCGCGGCTGAGGAAGCCGGGCACCCGCCGGCCGAAGAAGTGCCCGGTCATGGTCTCGAGGGCGGTGTACCAGCGCCAGGTCGAGCTCGGCCGGGCCGATCGAGGCCATCTCCCAGTCCAGCACCGCCGCCGGGGTGTAGTCGTCGTGGAAGATCACGTTGCCCAACCGGACATCGCCCCACAGCACCGAGGCCGGGGGAGTGTCGGTGGGCAGGTGGTGGCGGCACCAGGCGAAGGCGTCCATGAGGGCATCGGGCGGTGCCCCGTCGAAGACCCAGGTGGTGAGGTCGCTCCACCAGCCCACCTCGTCGGCCAACGTGGTGGCGGGCCCCCGGAGCCGGGTGGCGACCGGTCGGCCCTGCCACGGGGTCAGGTGGATGCGGGCCACGGCGTCGAGGAAGCCCGTCTCCAGGGCACGCTGGCGGTCGGGCGGGGCGGAGGTGACCCACTCGGCGGCGGCGGCGGCCTCGCCGGTGCTGAGGCCATCGACCCGGGGCATCAGCAGGAACGGCACCCCCAGCCAGTGCTCGTCGGGCTCGAGCGTGACCGGGACGGGAACCGGCACGCCGTGGGCGCCCACGAGCGACTGCACCGCCACCTGCATGGCGAGGTCGTAGGTCGGGAACAGGGCCGGGCCCGTGGGCGGCAGGCGCAGGACCAGTCGCTCGTCGTCGGCCCCGGCGTCCTCGGCGTGCAGGGTGACGAAGATGATCTCGTTCGAGTAGCCGCCGCCGATGAGCCGGGTCAGCTCGATGTCCATGCCGCACGGGGTGCCCGGCGGGAAGCCCATCTGGTGGGAGAACCACTGCTCGAGGCCTCGGCGGACGTCGGTCAGGTCTCTGGCTGACTCTCCGGACACGGTTCCTCCGCCCGTTCGCCACTCAAATCTAACGTTCACGTCATACTAAGGCCGCCATGGTGGAGAGGGGGCTCTTCGGGATCGTCGAGGCGTTGTGGCCAGGAACGGTGCGGAGGGGCGGCGCCGAGCGCCGCCCCTCCGTCCCTGCTGGGTCGATTGTCCGCTGGTCTCAACGGGTGAGGACGAACTCGTCGTCCCCGTCGTGGTTCGGGGCTGCCGCGCCGGCGGCTACGACGCGGGCGGCAGCAGCACCGTGTCGATGACGTGGATGACGCCGTTGGAGGCAACGATGTCGGTCTTGACGACCTTGGACTGGTTGCCCTTGCCGTCCGTGATGATCACGTCGCTGCCGCTGGTCGACACGGTGAACGGGGCGCCGTTGACGGTCGTGACGGCCCCGGGCTTCACGTCGCTGGCCATGACCGCGCCCGACACCACGTGGTAGGTCAGGATGTCGGCGAGCTGCTGCTTGTTGGCCGGCTGCAGCAGGGTGTCGAGCGTTCCCGCCGGCAGCTTGGCGAACGCCTCGTTCGTGGGGGCGAACACCGTGTAGGGCCCCGGGCCCGACAGGGTCTCGGCCAGACCAGCGGCCTTCACCGCCGTCACCAACGTGGAGAAGTCCGGGTTGCCGGCGGCGATCTCCACGATGGACTGTGCCGCCGGAGCCGTCGTCTCCGTGGCCATCTTGGCGGTGGTCGACGAGCTGGCGGTGGTCTTCGACGACGAGCTGCAGGCCCCGAGGACGAGGACGCTGGCGGCCACCACCGCGCCGACGAGGATGATGCGTGGCGATTTCATGACGTACGACTCCTGGGTCTAGGGTGTTTAGTGCTAATTTGGTCGGGGTACGGAGCTGAACCACCGACCGGATGACACCCTGATGGCCTTTTCTCGAACCGATCCCGGCGATCGGGCATCCAGCGGCCGCCTCGGCACCGAACACGTGACACCTATGGTCGGTTCATCGCTGCAGGACGCCTCCGATGCCGTGTTGGTCATCGGCATCAGCCGCTATCACGAGGAGGCGCTGGCCGAGGCCTACCGCCGCCACGCCGGCGCCGTGTTCGGCCTGGCCCGGCGACTCCTGGGAAATCCGACGATGGCGGAGGAGATCGTCCAGGAGGTCTTCCTCCGACTGTGGAACCAGCCCGAGAAGTTCGATCCCGACCGGGGGAGCCTGCGCTCGTATCTGCTGGCGCAGTGCCACGGTCGGGCCGTCGACCTGATGCGCTCGGAGGCGGCCCGTCGCAACCGCGAGGAACGCAACGCCCAGCACACCGCCCCAGCCCGCTACGACCTCGAGCTCGAGGTCGTCGACATCACCGTGGCCGAGCAGATGAAGCGGGCGATGGATCGCCTCACCGACGACGAGCGGCGGGCCATCGAGCTGGCCTATCTGGGCGGCTACACCTATCGGGAGGTGGCCACGCGACTGGGCGAGCCGGAGGGCACGGTCAAGAGCCGCATCCGCTCCGGGCTCAAGAAGATGCGCGTCGAGTTGGTCGACGCCGGGGCAGGAGGGGCATCGTGACACCGCTCACCACCCGCGAGATCGAAGAGCTCCTGGGGGCCTACGCCCTCGACGCCGTCGACGGCGACGAGGCCCGCCAGATCGAGGAGCACCTCGCCGACTGCCCCCGTTGCCGGGCCGAGTTGGACGACCATCGAGCGGTGGCCGCCCTGGTGGCCAACACGGGCGAACGCCGCCCCCGACGGGGTCTGGGCCCGCATCGCCGAGTCGCTGGAAGAGCCGCCCCCGGCCCTCCGGCTGTCGTTGGCGCCGGTGCCGGCGGAATCGGCCCCGGGGGGTGTCGTCGTACCGCTGTCGTCGCGCGCGTCGGCGGGCGACCCGATGGCTGGTGGGCGCCGCCGCCGCGGCCGTGGTGGTCATCGCCGGGCTCGGCGCCCTGGTGGTGCACCAGAACAGCCGGCTGGACCATCTGCAGGGCGCAGGTGGCCGCCCAGCGAAGCCTCGACGACGTCGTGGTCGGCGCCATGGGCGACCGGTCCAACCGGGTCATGACCCTGTCCTCGCCCAACGGCGCCGACATGTCGGCCACCGCCATCATGACCGAGCAGGGCACCGGCTACCTGGTGACCTCGTCCATGCCGGCGCTCGACGACCGATCGGACCTACCAGCTCTGGGGTCTCGAGGGCGCCAAGGTGATCTCGCTGGGCGTGCTCGGCGGCCAGCCGCAGGTGGCCGCCTTCCCCATCACCGACGGCCTGACCGGGTTGGCCATCACCGAAGAGGTGAGCGGCGGAGTGACCGCTTCGACCAACGCGCCCGTGCTGCTGGCCAAGTGGGCCTGATCCGGCCCCACCCGGCCCCTCGATCGGCGCTTCGTCACGATGATCACCGAGGACTCGCCCCTCGGGTAGGGGCGATCAGGACGATTCGAGCACCCCGTCGGTGATCTTGAGGACGCGGTCTGCGTAGTGCGTCATCCGGAGATCGTGGGTGACGATCACCGCGGCGGTGTCGCGGGCCCGTACCTCGTTGACGATGAGCTCCATCACCTGTTCACCAAGCTTGGTGTCGAGGGCGGAGGTGGGCTCGTCGATGAGCACCAGGTCGGGTTCGTTCATGAAGGCTCGGCCCACCGCGACCCGCTGGCGTTCCCCGCCGGAGAGTTGCGCGGGCAGGTTGTTCTTGCGTTTGCCCAGGCCGAGCTCGTCGAGGAGCTGGTCGGCGCGGGCGGCCGACTTCTTCTTGTCCCGCTTGTCGAAGTCGGCCACGACCAGCAGGTTCTCGCGGGCCGTGAGGAAGGGCACGAGATTGACGCTCTGGAACACGAAGCCGACGTTCTCGCGCCGGAAGGCGGTGAGCCGCTTGGGGTCGTAGCCGCTGATGTCGTCGCCGGCGACGATGACCTCACCCTCCGACGGGGCCAGCAGGCCTCCCGAGATGGACAGCAGGGTGGTCTTGCCCGACCCCGACGGCCCCACCAGGGCGAGGATCTCAGCGTCGCCCAGTTCGAGCGAGGCGTGGTCGAGAGCGACGATCTCGTCGTCGCCGGACTCGTAGATCTTGCGGACGTGGTCGAGTTTGAGCGCGCTCATGGGTTCCTTGGGCTCAGCCGATGGCGGATGCGGGGTCGACGCGGACGACGCGGCGCAGTGAGAGCGCCGAGCCGGCCGCCGACATGACGATGAGGCCCACCAGCACCTCGGCGGCGCGACCCGTCGTGAGCTGGAGGGGCACTTCGGGGGGAATGCCGAAGCTGGCGCCGAGGGCGAGCAGGGCACCGATCACGAACGAGAGAAGGGCGATCACCACCGCCTGGGTCGCCACCTGGGTGAAGATCTGGCGGCTGGAGGCGCCCATGGCCTTGAACACGGCGTACATGCCGACCCGTTCGAGGGTGAGCAGGGCGAAGAACAGGGCGACCACCAGGGCGGCCACCAGGAAGGTGGTGTAGATGATGGCGTTGAACGTCGAGCGCTGTTGCCTGAGCCCGGGCAGCGAGTCGACGGCGAACGAACGGGTGACGGTGTGGGTGGCGCCGCCGGTGGCGGCGTCGATGTCCGCGGCGACCTTCACCGGGTCGGTGCCGGGGGAGGTGGTGACGGTCAGCGCCTGGTAGGTGCCGGGGGCCAGGACGGCGTCGGGGCGGGCCGAGGCGACGGCCTGTCGCCAGGTGTCGATGTTGCCCCACAGGCCGCCCTGCAGCAGGAAGTTGGTATCGGTCACCCAGCCGACCACGACCACCGCGTACTTGTGGGGGCCGAGTAGCAGGGTCTGGCCCAACTTCACCCCGTGGGCCTGCAGACTCCGGTCGGCGTAGACGTCGCCGGTGTGCTGCGAGGGCGAGGGCACGCCCCGGGGTGCCTGCTCGTAGCCGAACAGCGCCACGCTGGCCTCGTCCTTCTCGCCGGGCACCTCGGCACCCAGTAGGGCGACGCCGATGCCCCCGACCTGCTCCACGCCGGGGACCTGCTGCACCTGGGCGACGGTCGCGGCGTCCACCCGGGATCGGACGAGTGACAGCTTGGCGTCGGCCGAGTAGGTGAGCAGGTCGCCCGGCTGGACGCGCAGCGCGCCGGTCGATCCGTTGTAGAGGCCATCGAGGAGCCCACCGAGCACCAGGAGCAGGAGGGTGAGCAGCACCAGGGCGATGGCGGCAGGCAGGAAGCGGCCGGGCCGGCGTCGCAGTTCGCGGAGGGCGATCTTCACTCGAGACCCACCGGTCCCTGACGGGATACCGCCTCGACCGGGTCGATGCGCAGGACTCGCCACACCGAGAAGGCCACCCCCACCAGCGACAGGATCACGATGATCACCGTGCTGGTGACCGAACGCGGCAGGCTCGACGGTGAGGGCCAGGCCCGAGCCGCTCCCCGCCGTGGCCGCGAGGAGCAACCCGATGGCGATCATCAGGGCGACGCCCAACACCAGGGTGACCTGCTGGAGCAGGTTGCGAATCAGGTAGCCGGCGGGGGCGCCCACCGCGTGCAGCAACGTGAGCGACGCACTCTTCTGCACGGTGAGGATGAGGAAGAAGAACCCGGTGACCAGCGCCACCACGGCGACCGCCAAGGCCAGGACGATGGCGAACGACGACTGCACCGAGGAGACCCCCGGAGCGGAGGTGACCGCCTGTGATCGGGTCAGGGCCTCGACGCCGGGGACGGCGGCGTTGATGGCGTCGGCCACCGCCTGCGGGCTCACGCCGGCGTTGGGGATGACCGCCACGGCCGAGGCGGGGACCGAGGTGGCGTCAGGGTTCGAGGCCTTGCGCAGGGCGGTGTACGTGTCGAACGTGACGTAGAGCGTCGGCTGCACGCTGAATTGGCTCTGCTTCGTGAGGCCCACGATGGTGACCGGCGAGTTGCCGGCGGCGGTGGTGACCCGGTCGCCGATGGCGAATCCCTTGTTCTTGTCCTCCGAGCTGGCTACGCCTTCCCCGGCGCTGGTGGGCAGGCGCCCCTCGACGAGCCTGGTGGGCTGGCCCGGCTGGCCGGGCTCGGCCCCGAGGACGGCGACGTCGACCTGCTGGCCGTTGGCCACGAAGGTGAGGGTGGCCTCGCCCAGCGGGCCGGCCTGGGCCACGCCGTCGACCTTGGCCACCTGATCGATGACCTCCTGGCTGACGACGCTGCCCTCCAGGCTCCTGCGGGCCTCGGCGCTGTACACGAGCACCGTCGCTGACTGGTTCCTGAGCGCACCGGTGAAGCTGTTGAGCAGCGAGCTGAGGAGGGTCTGCTGGAAGAAGACGAGGAAGATCAGCAGGCCCACTGCGCCGGCCAGGAGTCCGAACCGCAACCGGGCACGCCTGATCTCGCTCCGGGCGAGCAACATGTGCGGCACCCTAGGGGGCACGTACGCGCGAGGCCTGATCGGGGCACGAAAATCCTGGCCGTCGGCTGCTGGCAGGGAACACGACGGTGCCCCGAGGCCCTCGCTCGAAGCGGGACCCCGGGGCACCGTCGAGCGCACGTCAGCGCGCGGTGGGGATCTGCAGGGTCACGACCCGGAAGGTCGAGGGATAGGTGCCGATGGCGAACGCCACGGTGTTGGTGTCGGCGGGGAGCGTGACGCCGCCGAGGTCCGCCAGCACGGTGGCCGGCTGGTTGGGAGCGGTGATCGTCACGCCGTACGTGCCGGCGGGCACGACGGCGCTGGCGCTCTGGCCGTTGGAGAACGCAGGCGGGACGCCGACCGCGCCGTTGGCGTAGACGCCGACGGTGGGCGCCACCGCGGTGTGGCGGGTCGTGACCCGAGCGGCACCCGACGTCGCCGTGACGTCGTTGGTGAACACGCCCAGCGTCGGGCTGCCGGGCTGGCCGGAAGCATCGGCGGTCACGTAGGCCACCACCGACTTCGACTGGTTCGCCCTGAGGTAGAAGGCCGTCTTGAGCAGCGGGCGGAACGGGCTGGTGCCGGCCGGGACGATGTCGATGAAGTAGAACCCTGGCGTCACGAACCCGGGCAGCGCCGAGTTGAGGTCCGCCGCCGTGCCGAAGTTGACGTTGGACAGCTTCCGGACGGCGAACAGGTCCTTGACCACATAGATGTCGACGGGCAGGTTCGGGACACCGTGGACCACGCTGAGCTCAGTCGTGGACGGCCGTGCCGGGTGGCGGTCACGGTGGTGGATGGTGCCGGCACTGGCCGGCGCGGCGGCAAGGCCCAGCGTGAGCACGATGGCCACGCCGGCCACCATCGTGGTGATGCGGTTCCTCATGGTTGTTCTCCTCGGCTTCGTTCGAACGTCGACTCGTGTCGACCACTGCTCTACGGAATTAGTGCTAAACCCGGATGAGTTCTCCCGGCGCGCCAGGAGAAACCCCGCCAGTGCGAACTCGTTCCCGCCATGACGAGGAGCCCGGCTCCCCCGCACCTTCGCCGCTCGAATCTAACGTTCATGTCATACTGAGGCCGCCATGAAGCACTGGGTCACCTATCCGTTGGTCTCGCACCCCTACGACCCGGCCTTCGTGTCCAAGGAAGCGCTCCGACGCTTCGCCCAGACGGCGGAGGCCGCCGGCTTCGACGGGATCGGCTTCACCGATCACCCGGCCCCGTCGCACCGGTGGCTGCAGGCCGGCGGCCACGACGCGCTCGATCCGTTCGCCGCGCTGGCCTTCATCGCCGCGGTGACCGATCGCCTGCAGCTCATCCCCAACATCGTCGTGCTGCCGTACCGGAACCCGTTCCTGGTGGCCAAGGCGGTGGCCACCATCGACGCGCTGTCCGACGGTCGGTTCATCCTGGCGACCGCCACCGGCTACCAGCGGTCCGAGTACGCGCGCCCTCGGGCGTCGACTTCGATGAGCGCAACGAGCTGTTCGACGAGGCGCTCGCAGGTGTTCCGGGGGGTGTGGACCACCGACGAGTTCGCCTTCGAGGGTCGCCACTTCACCGCCCGGGGCCAGACGGTCAACCCCAAGCCGACACGGGTGCCCGATCTGGATCGGGGGCAACAGCCAGCTGGCCCGCCAGCGGGTCGGCCGGTCGCCGGTGACGGGTGGAACCCCTTCCCGGCGCCGGCGGCCCTGGCCCGCACGGCGAAGACGCCGGTGCTGGAGACCACCGAGGACCTGGCTCGGATGCTCGACGACCTCTGGCGCCGCGTCGACGAGGCCGGTCGTGACCGGGCCGACGATCGACGTCGCGTTCATCGACCGAGGCCGGCGGCGAGCCGGGTCGGCACGCCTTCGACGCCGACGCCCACCTCGCCGGTCTCGACGAGCTGGCCGCGCTCGGCGTGACCTGGAACAGCGTCGGCGTCCCGGGCGACTCGCTCGACCACGCGCTCGAGACGCTCGAGCGGTACGGCGAGCAGGTCATCGGCCGCTGAGAGCCCGACCGGCCCGATCGTCGTCTCGGCGGCTCCTCGGACCAGCATCGGCGGGCAGGTAGCCTGCCGGACGGATGCTTCACGTGGACGTGCGCGCGGAAGTCCTGCCCTCGTGGGGCATGCGCGAAACCTTCCACGGTGGGGATCCGGAGGGGTCGGCGGAACGGATTTTGCCGATTTCGGAACGTGGGGCCCGAGAGGGGTTCGAGCCGGTCAGGACCGGTTTGGTGTTGTGAGTTGGACACTGGGTGTCGTGAGTTGGACACCATGGGCCGTGCACACCCAAACCTGGTTGGGTCGGCCTCGCCGCCTGGCGGGGCTGGGGCTCGGCGGCGGGGTCGGCGCGTGGATGGGCGCGGGCGGCGGGCGCCCGCCGGGGCCGGTGGTCTCATGACGGGGTTCACCACGCGCCCTTTCCACGCCGTTGACCCGGCACCAGATGAGCCCGAGGTCCATGGCGACCGCGTTGATGCGCACCAGCGCGTCCCAGATGTCGGTGGGGTCGACGTGGGCTCGGCGCAGGGCGAGCTCGATGCTGTGCCAAGCGTCGCGCAGCTCGTCGAGGTCGTCGCTGTAGAGGCCAGCGGCGTGGCCAAGGAGCTGGCGGCGCAAACCGGCGTTGACGCGCTTGCGCACACCGGAATCGGTCTCGTAGCCGCCGCCGCAACCGCGGCGGATCTGGTCGTAGGAGGCGGAAAAGGCGAGGTTCTCGATCATCCAGGCGCTGAGGGGGTCGCCGCGGACGGTGCGGGGGTGACGGCGATGCAGGAGCGCCTCGACGTCGCGGACCCCCACGGGTCGGGGCTTGCCGGCGCAGGCGTGGTTGAGGCACATCATCAACAGCAGCGACGCTCCTTCCATCTCGTCGTAGGCGTCGCGGTCAGCGGGTCGATCGCGGGCTCGAGGGCCATGAGCCGCGGATGCAGGACCGTCATGCGTTTGGCCAACACCCAACGCAGGCCGGCCAGCAGACCTGAACGTTTGACCCCGGCCTCGACGGCACGCTGGGCGCCGCCGCGTGTTGGTAGCCGACCAGGCGGGCGATGTCTCCCCACGATCGGCCAGCCGCCCGCAGGACGACTGCCTGGTCCTGGAGGCAGGCGCGCTGCACCGCCTGGTAGCTCATCGCGTTGGATGGTCTGACGCTCCTCTTCCGTGCCATACCCGCGCACGGTAGGCACAGCCGAAGGCCGGGTGGTGTTCTTGGCCGGCCCAGGGCCAATCGCGACCGAGGGTCCGACCGCCCCTTCGGGGGACGCTCTGTCGTTCGGCCGATCGGATGTCCTTCGCGTAGCCGAAATCCACCACCAGCGCGTTCAGGCGATGGTCGTCCTCTCGCCGTATTGCCACGCCGCGTCCGGCGTGGGAGTTGGACTCCACCCCGCGTCGGAGTGATCAGTGAGATGAAGTCGCGGCGCTTCGTAGGTGAACTAGTGGGTTCCGTCAGGATCCGCCGCTGGAAGACGCAAGGACCGTGACGACCGGGTACTTGAATTCGACAGGCAGGTCTGCGGTTGCTGTGGGGTACGGGCGCCATTCCACCGAGTAACTGCCTCTCAGGTCTATCAACTTCTCGCGCCCCGCATCGTGCCTGGCCCAGCGTGAGGAGCCCAGCCTACGGTGCCCGAGAGAACCGCCCCGTCCTGCACGCGGAAGGCCTCGTCGATCGACCCGGCCCGACCCGGCGACCAGATCAGCGGATCATTTGACAGCACGACGGCATATCCAACGTCGGCTCTGTCATCTGCGCAGCATCGTTCGAGCCGCTCGAGGTCCTTCACGACGTCGTACCGGGAAAGAGGCTGCGCGCCCTGGTCGCGGAGTCGGAAGTACTCGTCGTCGACGAGCGCTTCGAGGCCCCGGACCAGGTACTTGAACTCGATGGCTATCCGGGATCCGCTCACACGGCACAGCATGTCGACCGCCTCGCGAACTGCCGGGTCCGGCCGGACTTCGAGGCGGATGCGCGCGTCCGGATACATCAGGTGGACCTGCCAGGCGAAGGCGTGCTGGAAGTCCGCCTCGGAATGGAAGATCGGTCTAGCGGCGGCGAGCGAAGTCATGATCGAGCACGGCCACGCGTCGTCTGCCATTCGTCCAGTGTGCACCGTGCGCACGGACCTTCACGGTCGTGCAGCACGGAGATCGCCGCCCTCCCCCGCGTGAGCACAGCCTCCGCGCTCGAGTCGCTCATAAGGTCATTGCGGCTGGTAGGCGATCCTGGTGATCGAGTGTCCCGACGCCGGCTGCTTTCAGTCGACCTTGGCGGTGCGGACGGCGCCGGCGAGTAATGGGGCTCGCCCGTGACCACCTCGGCGATCTGCGCCGGTTCGACCGGGACCTGGCCGAGCTCCGCACCCGGATCGTCGCCGCGGTCACCGCAGCGGACACGACCGTCACCGACATCGTCGGCATCGGCCCGATCGCCGTCGTGTCTCATCGTGGGCCACACCGGCGACATCAGCCGCTTCGCCACCGCCGATCGCTACGCCAGCTACAACGCCACGGCCCCGATCGAAGCCTCGAGCGGACCGACCGTCCGCCACCGGCTCAACCAGCGTGGCAACCGCCAACTGAACCATGCCCTGCACATCGCGGCGATGGTCCAGATCAGCCACAACTCGGTCGGGCGGACCTACTACGAGCGTAAACTCGCCGAAGGGAAGCGACCCAAGGAAGCGCATCCGCTCGCTGAAGCGCACGCATCAGCGACAACGTCTACCGCCACCTCGTCGCCGACGCCGCTCGCCACTGACAACAGCGGGCCCGGGAGGACAACCAGGGACGACTCTTCAATCCAGCGCGGCCGGCTCGAACCCTGAACGCCAGCGCTTCGGAGAGGTCACTCCCGGACCCAACCACAACGCTACGCCCACCCGGCACGGGCTGCCCTTCGACGCGTCCAAGAACAGCCCCTTGACGTAAAGAGGCTTCGAAGTGATGCGCATCGACCTCAAGCGGCGGTCACTAGGTATAGTTCGACCGACACCGATAGGGTGACCGGGCAGCCAGAGGTCATGCCGTGAACAAGCTGAAGGCAGTCCTTCTCGCTGTCGCAGCCGTCACGATTGTCGGCCTGAGCATCTATCTCCGCTACTTCGGTGACACGCTGCTCCCACGCTACCCGGCGCGACCGCTACGACGCCGTCGACGGCCGCCCCTACCATCGCCAAGGAGTCGGAGACGGTGGCAGGCGATGGGGCGGCGACCTCGGATCCGGGAGGTCCCCTCATCGCGATCAACGGCTTGAAGGGTGATCTCGCCTACGTGCACAGAAGCGTGGCAAGGAACGGTGACTTCATCTTGGCCCGATTGAAGCTGGGCAGAGCTGCACAAGCCACCAGAGGGGATGTTCTGGAACCCGAGGTTCAGGAGTCGGGGTCGTCCGACTAGTCGTGCCCCGAGCGAGCGACTGCCCCGGCGACCCCCGGCGGCTGTTTGGGGAACCGTTCGGGTCGGCGGGTATTGCTCACGGCAGCCATCGCTTCCCAGGCGAGTACATCGTGCCGAAGTACTCCCGGCAGCAATGATCCTCGTGGGTCGTCGACGTCGGTTTGGTCGATGATGCCAACAGGGCTCGTGGGGCTGGTCTGACCCACCTTTCCGGCTGACGTCCGATATCGAGCATGGGGCTGTCCTGATATTGAACTGTCGGCCAGCCGCACGAGTCCTGTTGGTGCACCCACCGGTCGGGCGAACGTGACCTCAGAGGAGCTTGGCTTAGCGCCGCCGGCGCCCTGCTGGTCGCCGCTGGCGACAATCCACAACGGCTGCACTCCGAAGCCGGGTTCGTCCGGCTCTGCGGCGCCGCACCGCTCGAAGCATCCTCCGGGATGGTCACCCGACACCGCCTCTCACGAGCCGGCAACCGAGAAGCCAACGCCGCCCTCTACCGCATCATCGTCAACCGCATGGCCCACGACGACCGCACCCGCACCTACGTCACCCGACGCCGAGCCGAAGGCAAAAGCAACCTCGAGATCATCCGAGCCCTCAAATGCTACGTCGCCCGCGACGTCTACCAACGCCTCGCCACGACCCCCTTGACGACGTAGGGGAGCTTCAATACACGCCGCATTGAACCCAGGGGACGGGCGTCGTTTCCGTCGCATCGCTGACCGTGTGTATACGCGTATACTCCCAGGGTGACCCGGTTCGTGATCCAGGCACGACAGAGACGGGACTGCTCGGTGTGAGTTCAGTCCGTGACCCGTTGAGCCGTGATGCGATCGTTGAGGCTGCGTGGACCCAAGCCGCGGAACACGGCCTTGACTCAC
>CAVSDZ010000003.1:0-511407 GCA_963726905.1 uncultured Microthrixaceae bacterium | reverse complement strand
ACCGTCGTCCGGCGCCTCTGACCTACGGATCTACCGCCGGTTCACGGGCGTCCACCATTCCCGGGCCGACGGCACCGCCCGGTTCGCACGACCCACCTGCTATGCAGTGGGCCGACATGGCCGGCGATCCCGAAGCGGACCTCTGATGATCGTGGCCGTATTGATCCTCGGCGCTGGTGCGTTCTCTTTCTTCAGGGCATATCAGGGTCGGAGATTCGAGGAGCAAGACCGAGCCGGACGACCACCCCGAAGGCTGGTGGACCGCCTCACCGTGCGTGACATCATGATCCGCAGCCAGCACTTCTACAGTGTGGCCGGATGGGCCTGTACCGCCATCGGCGGGTTACTACTCATCATGGTCCTGATAGGCGTGGTGCCGTCGTAGCGAGTCTGCGGGAGGTGCCCCCGATCCCCGGGTCAGTGTCACCGATTTCTTGGCGTCACTTGGCCAGGTCGGCGGTGAGGAGCGAGTACATGATCACGTCGTACTTGCCTTCGAGGTAAGAGCGCAGGCAGCCCTCTTCTACGAAGCCGTTCTGTTCAAGACATCGGCGGGAGGCAAGGTTCCCCGGTTCGACCAATGCCTCGACTTGGGCCGTTGGCGTCTCGTTGAGGAGCCATGGCGCCAGCAACGCAACGGCCAGCCCGGCGTGGCCCTGGCCCCGCTGGTTGGGAACGACCCAGTAGCCCAGGCCGACGACGGCGGGCTGCGGGCGGAAGAGCGCCACGATCAGTCCGACGGCCTCAGCCGCGGTCGCGTCCTCGATGGCGAGGGACACCCCCTCGCTGTCGGCTTGGCGCCCCCACTGTCGTTCTATGAATGCGATGCCCTCGCCAGGTGAGAAGATTGGGGGCACCGAGGTCCGCTGCGGGATGCGTGGATCGGTGGCCGCGAGCTGTACGCAATCGAGATCGCGGTGCTCCCAGGGTCGGAGCCGCACAACGGCGTCCGCGAGATCAGGTTGTGGGTAGGGCAGCTGCATGTGGACGAGCTTGCCGGTTGATGGCAGGCGCCTGCCAGGGAGAAACCGTATTCCGACCAGCGTCCCACATCTCCCGGCGGCGGGGCCTCGGGTGCCCCTGATCCCCGGCTCGGGGGCGGGGTGGCCCTTGTCCACACGGTTACCTGGGAGCAGTGGCTTCCCAGTGAGGCCTCAGCAGCGGGACGATCTCGGCCAGGTTCAGGCGGGCCTGTTCCCGGCTCAGCATGGGGGTGCGGGAACGACACCGCCCAGACGCCCCATCGTGACTCGTCCGGAGCCCGGACCTCCTCGATCCGAGTGGGACCGATATGCCACACCAGCCCGGCCCGTCGTCCGTCGGGTCCCACGACGAAGGCGTCCCCGTGGTCCATCGACTCGGCCTCAAAGTCGCTGATCTTGCCGAGCACGAAGCCGTCCACCTCCACGTCGTCCAGGACGACAAAGCCGTGGTACGCGGGTGCGCCTTCAGGACGCGCCAGGAAGGCCGGAAGGTCCGGTTCCGCACTGGCGGCCTCTGGGTCAACAGCAAGCTTCCGGCCCTTCCGGATCTTGGCACCCGAGGGCGGAGCGCTCCTGCAGATCAGACTCACCTTCATCACGTTCGTTTCGGCGGTGTGTCTCTTTCAGGTCGTGCTGGCGTTCCTGTTGAGTGAATCGCAGCAGCCCGTCGGTGGACCGATCTGGCTATTCGTCGTGCTGATCGCCAGCGGAGGACTCTCCGCGGTGCTTCTGCCCCGCTTTGAAAAGCCTCTCGACTGCACCAGCGATCTGACGCTGGTCGCCTCGTATCGCAGCCGGTACTTCGCCCGGGTCGCTGTGACCGAGTCATCGGCGTTAATAGCGTTCGTCGGCGCCCTCACGACCCGCGAGTGGTGGATCTATCCACTCGGCCTGCTGGTGTCCCTTCTCGGCTTTGCCCGCTTCGCTCCAACCTCCAGGCACCTAGCCCACGACCAGACCTTCCTCTCAGACCATGGGTGTCGTCGCCTACTCCTCAAAGCTCTAACCAACCCACTGGCACAGCCTCCCGCCTCCGCCTCGGGGACGGCGGCCTGACCTCAGCGGTACTTCGCTCCGTTGTCCCAGCCCGACCCCCGGGTTATGGGCGACCCATGGCGAAGATGCGCGTGCGCCATGATGATCTGGCGAAGTTCGATGATCAGCCCTAGCCGTTCGAGGTCCGGTCGTCTGGCTGACGACAGATCAGAGCGGGCGACGGCAGGGGTCAAGTGGCAGAATGCCCCAAAACCGCAGGTCAGCGCACCGGGCCTGTCATTCCTATCAGTTCTGACCGACGACCGGTTCTGACCGGCCACCAGTGCCGGAGGGGCCGCCTGCCCCCGGCCGCGAGGCGTCGGTAACGTGGTCCGGGTGGGTACGGCCGAGGAGAAGCGACAGCGCCGCGGGCCGGCCCCCCGGCCGGGCGCGCCGCGCTCGTCGTGGCGGGTGATCCTGCGCCCGTTCCGGTCGTCGCGGCCGGGCACCATGCCCGCCGGTCTGGTGCTGGCCATCGTGGTCGGAGCCCTGCTCATCGCCATGGTCGGCAACGCGGACGCCACCTTGCGCAAGAGCGAGGCCAAGCACAGCAGCGGCCTGCGCCACGACGTGGCCCAGGGTGTGGCCGACGTGGCCGACTTCCTGCACCTCACCGCCCCCCGCCGTGGCCTCGACGACGCCATCGGGCGCGGCGTCAAGACGCAGACCATCGATGAGCTGGCCGCCGAACAGGCCGCCGCGGCCGCTGCCGCCGCCGGCGACACCGCCACGACGACCCCCGATCCGGCCACGCTGGTACCGACCCTGCGCACCCCGACGCCGGCCGCGCCGCTGAAGTTGTGGGTGGGGGGCGACTCGGTGACCGAGACGTTCGGCACCCAGCTCGTCCGGGTGTCGGAGGGGACCGGCCTGTTCAAGTCGACGCTGGACTTCCACCTGGGGACCGGCCTCTGCGTGCCCAGCTTCTTCAACTGGCCGGAGCACCTGGTCAAGGACGTGCTGCCCAAGGACGACCCCGATGTGGTGGTCATCATGTTCGGCGCCAACGACGGCCAGAACATCCAGATGAGCGACGGCAAGGTCCTGGAGCGCTTCAGCCCCGAGTGGTACGCCGAGTACGAGCGGCGGGTGGCGGGCACCATGGACCTGTTGCGCAGCCCGACCAACGACCGGGTGGTGCTGTGGGCCGGCCCGCCGCCGATGGGCCCCAACACCAAGACCCACGGCATGGACCGCATCTCCAACATCGCCTGGAAGGAGGCCCAGACGCGCCCGTGGGTGCACTACGTCGACACCTGGGCGTTCTTCACCGACGCCCAGCTCCAGTTCCAGCACTCGGTGCCCATGGCGTCGGGCGAGGTGAAAGGCCTCCGGCAGAAGGACGACATCCACATGAGCGACATCGGGGGCACCCTGCTGTCGTGGGTGGTGCTCGACGACCTCAAGGCGTTCGTGGACCTCAGCGGCTCCAAGACCCAGCCCGCGCCCGGTGAGATCCGACCGCCGGAGGTGAAGGAGCGCACCGAGGTCCCCGAGACCATGCCCGGGGCCATCTGATCCCCGGCCGGAAGCTCGACCGCCGGTGTGTCAGTCCTCGGCGATGGCGATGCGGTAGCCGCCGTCGTACTCGTCGAGTTGGCGCAGGTGGCCGTGACGGCGCTCCCACTCGCCTGAGGCCAGGTCGGCGGCCAAGCGGTCGGAGCCCTGGGCCCTGGCCTCGTCGCTGAGCAGCGCCAGCCACGACATGCCGGCCTGCACGGTCGGGGTCGAGGTAGGCCTCGGGCCGGCACCAGTAGGCGGCACCGAACCCGTCGAGGCAGTCGGGCGGGACCATGACCCGCTGGACCTCCTTCACGTCCAAGGCTCGGCGCAGGACGTCCTCGCCCGGTACGGCGCGCTCGGACGCCAGCGCGGTGGCCTCGGGGAAGTAGTCGACGGCCCAGAAGGCGTGGGTGAGCAGCGACTCGCAGAAGAAGACGACCTGGCGCCGCGCCACCCGCCGCAGCTCGCGCAGGCCCTCGTCCACATCGGCCCAGTGATGGATGGTGAGCACGGCCAGGGCCACGTCGAAGGAGCGGTCGCGCAGGGGGAGCGCCTCCGCCGTGGCCCGCACCACCAGCGGGGAGCGGTCGTGGCGCTGGGCCACCATGGCCGGCGACGGTTCGACGGCCACGACCGGAAGGTCGGGGGGCTCGTAGTTGCCGGTACCCGCCCCCACGTTGACCACCGAAGTGGCGTCACCGATGGCGGCGAGGATCTGGGCCGCCACCCGGGGGTCCTGCGCGACGGGTCGCGGCGTAGGTCCGTCCGATCTGTCCGTAGACCGTGTCGTCGCGATCCATGAGCCGTCTCGAGTCCTCAGGGGTGCGAGGCGGTGACCTCGGTGGTGATGCCGCCGCGCACGTTCCACAACGTGTGCACCGTCATGCGCCTGGGGGCGATGGCGGCCACGAGGTCGTCCAGGATGCGGTTGGTGATGTCCTCGTGGAAGACGCCCACGTCGCGGTAGGTCCAGAGGTAGAGCTTGAGCGACTTCAGCTCGACGAGCCGGCGGTCGGGCACGTACGTGATGGTCACGGTGGCGAAGTCGGGCTGGGCCGTCAGCGGGCACACACAGGTCAGCTCAGGGGTCGAGTAGCTCACCTCGTAGTCGCGCCCGGGGTGGGCGTTGTCGACGGCGACGAGATCCGGGGACGGGGTCGAGGGCATGGAGGCCAACCGTAATCCGACGACGCCGGGGCGGGTCGCGGGCTGATCGTCGTGCGTGCTTCGTGACCCGATGAGGTCAACGGGCGCGCCGAGCATGCGCCGACGGGGTGGTCAGGAGCGCACGGTGACCCCGAGCTGCCACCACAGGAACGACAGCACGTCGGCCAGCTCGGCGGCCTGGCGGCTCACCGGTTTGCCCTGGCCGTGGCCGGCGTGGGCCTCCTCCCGCAACAGGACGGGGTGGCGGCCGCCGCAGGCGGTGGCCTCCTGCAGGCGGGCGGCCATCTTGCGGGCGTGCATCGGGTCGACCCTCGAGTCGTCCTCGGCCGTGGTCAGCAGCACCGCCGGATAGCAGGTGCCGTCCTCCACGCGGTGGTAGGGCGAGTAGGCGTACAGCCAGGCGAACTCGTCGGCCAGGTCGGGGTCGCCGTACTCGGGGATCCACAGCCGGGCGATGAGGAACTCGGGGTAGCGCACCATGTCCAGCAGGGGGACGGCGATCTGGGCGGCGGCGCACAGGTCGGGCCGTTGGGTCACGACGGCCCCCATGAGCAGGCCCCCGTTGCTGCCCCCACGGATGGCCAGGCGCGATCTCGACGTCATCTGGTGGTCGACCAGCCAGTCGGCGGCGGCCATGAAGTCGTCGAAGCACCGTTGCTTGTGCTCGCCCATGCCGGCGCGGTGCCAGGCCTCGCCCAGCTCGGAACCGCCCCGGAGGTTGGCCACCGCGTAGAGGCCGCCGGCGTCGCACACCTCGACCACCGCCGCGCTGTAGGCCGGGCCGAGGGACACGGCGAAGCCTCCGTAGCCGGTCAGCACACAGGGAGTGTCGGGGTCGGGACGGGTGGCGGCGGCGCGGATGAGGAACATGGGGATCTCGGTGCCGTCGCTCGACGGATAGTGCACCTGCTCCACCACGTAGTCGCCCTGCGGGCCGTCGCCGGGAGCGTCGGACTCGTTGAGTCGGCTCCAGTCGAGCACCTCCCCCGGGCGCCAGCGCAGGAGGGTCGGGGGTCGGGTGAACGAGGTGAACGACACGAAGGCCTCGTCGCGCTCGTGGCTGGCGGTGAGCCCGGCCAGCGAGCCCAGCTCGGGCAGGGCGATGGCGGCGTGGTGCGTGCCGTCGTGGTGGTAGGTGTCGAGCGAGGCCACCGCCGCGGTCGAGCGCAGCACCACCAACGTCGACCTGGTGGCCGCCACCGCCTCCAGCACCGAATCGGACTCGGGGACGATGGTGCACCAGTTGTCGTGCCACGCCGCCACCAGGGCGGCCGACACCACCCGGCCCCGATCGGCGTCGAGGGTGGTGACGCCGATGACCTCGTCGCCCACCACCTGGAACGAGGAGACCGCCTCGATGCCTTCGATCATGGCGGTCGACGAGCCGGTGCGGCGGTCGATCAGGTGCACGTCCACCCGGCTCCACCCGATCGAGACATGCACGAGCAGCCACTGGCCGTCGATCGACATGGACACCACCGGCCACGCCGTCTTGTCGGGCAGGTCGCCCCACACCAACGGGTCGCGGCCGGTGTCGGTGCCCAGCACGTGCCAGTACACCTTGCGCCAGTAGTCGCGTTCCTCGTCGGGCACCTCGCCGTCGTGGGGATAGCGCGTGTAGGCGAAGGCCGAGCCGTCGGGCGCCCACGCCACCGAGGCCGCCCGGGTGTCCTCGATGGTGTCGGCCAGGTGACCACCGGAACCCACGTCGAGGACCCGCAACGTGGAGCGCTCGTCGCCGTTGGTCGACAGGCCGTAGGCCACCAGCCGCCCGTCGGGTGACGGGTGGTACCAGTCGATGGCGGCGGTGGCGTCGCCCCCCACGACCACCGGGTCCACCAGGCTCCGGGCCATGCCCGGACGGAGGGCCGAGCGGACGACCAGCACCGCCTGGTCGTGGTGTCCCCAGCGCTCGAGGGAGAAGACCCGCTCGCCGGCCACCGCGCACGCCACCGACGACCCGGTCCGGAGCAGGCCGGTCAGACGACCCAGGATCGCCTCGCGGCCGGGCACGGCGTCGAGGAGCGAGCGGGTGTGGTCGTTCTGGGCCTCCACCCACGCCCGCGTCGAAGGGTCGTCGCCGGCCTCGAGCCAGCGGAACGGGTCGGCCACCTCCACGCCGTGGAGGACATCGACGACGTCATCACGCCGCGTGGGCGGGGGCGGAGGGACCGGGTCAGGCGAGGCGCGGCGCATGGCGCCAGGCGACAGGTTCAGCCCCGGCCGGCGTTGGGCTTGCGCCCGTGGTTGGCCTTCTTGCGCCGGGCGTTGATCTTCCGCTTCTTGGTCTTCTTCGACATAGCTCGACGACACTATCCGGTGGGATGGTCTCCAGCCCATTCGAGGAGCCGCTCCGCCGGCCACGTGTTGACGATGCGGTCCACGTCGATCTCGTGGCGAGCGGCCTTGTCGCACCCGAACGACTGCCATTCGAGCTGGCCGGGGGCGTGGGCGTCGGTGTCGATCGAGACGAGGCACTCCCACTCCAGCGCCAGCTCCAGCAAGGGATCGGGAGGGTCCTGGCGCTCGGGACGGCAGTTGATCTCGACGGCGGTGCCGAAGCGGGCACAGGCGGCGAACACCAGGTCCGGGTCGAAGGCCGACTCGGGCCGGGCCAGCTCCGGGTCCGACGCCACCGGGGCGGTGGTGGAGCGGAGCTTGCGGCCGGTGCAGTGGCCCAGGATGTCGACGTGGGGGCTGGCCACCGCCAGCACCATCCGCCGGGTCATGGCGGTGCGTTCCATCCGCAGCTTGGAATGGGTGCTGGCCACCACCACGTCGAGGCGGGCCAGCAGGTCCGGGTCCTGGTCGAGGGAGCCGTCCTCGAGGATGTCGACCTCGATGCCGGTGAGGATCCGGAACGGGGCCAGGCGCTCGTTGAGGTGGGCGATCTCCACGAGCTGCTCGTGCAGGCGGGCGGCGTTGAGGCCATGGGCCACGGTGAGGCGGGGAGAGTGGTCGGTGATGACGAGGTAGTCGTGGCCCAGCTCCTCGGCGGTGCGGGCCATGGTCTCGATCGAGGTCGCCCCGTCGGACCAGAAGGTGTGGGCGTGGCAGTCGCCCCGCAGGGCCTGGCGATACACCGCGCCGGCCGACGAGAGCGGGACGGTGGTGGTGGCTTCGAGGTCGACGATGCGTTGGGGCACCTCGCCGGCCAGGGCCTGGGTGATGACCGCCCCGGTGCTCTTGCCGATGCCCGGCAGCTCCAGCAGGGTGCCGGCGGCCACCCGCTGCTCGAGCTCGCCGGGCGGCAGCTCGGCCAGCACGGCGGCGGCGTTGCGGAAGGCGCTGATCTTCGTCCCGTCGGCCAGCGAGCGGTCCATGAGGTAGACGACGCGGTTGAGCGCCTCGATCGGAGTCATCCCGTCTGAGCTTACGGATCCTTCATCTACCCTGAGCGGCGATGGAAAAGTTCGGGTTCGTCGGGCTCCCCAATGCCGGCAAGTCGTCGCTGTACAACGCCCTGTCGGGCGGCTCGGCGTTGGCGGCGCCCTATGCCTTCGCCACCAAGGAGCCCAACGTGGGGATGGCCAAGGTGCCCGATGCCCGGCTCGATCAGCTGGCCGCCATGAGCAACTCCAAGAACGTGGTGCCCGCCGCCGTGCAGTTCGTCGACATCGGCGGTCTCGTCGAAGGGGCGAGCACCGGCGAGGGCCTGGGCAACAAGTTCCTGGCCAACATCCGCGAGTCCGACGCCATCGTGTTCGTGCTGCGGGCCTTCGCCGACGACGACGTACCCGGTCCGTCCGACCCGCTCGAGCACCTCGCCATCGTCGAGACCGAGCTGGCGCTGGCCGACCTCGAGACGGTCGAGAGCCAGATCGACAAGCGGCGCAAGGCGGCCAAGCAGGACCGCTCCATCGCCGAGGAGGTGGAGGCGCTGGGCCGGGCCCTCGCCTACCTGTCCGAGGGGACGCCGATCTACCGCAGCGACCTGTCGGCCGAGGACCGCGAGCTCATCCGCTCGTACTTCCTGCTCACCAACAAGCCGGTGCTGGCCATCGTCAACGTCAGCGAGGACGACCTCGACCGCATCGACGAGCGGGTGGCGCCGGTGGTGGCCGAGTTCGGCGGGCACGGCGAGGTCATCGGCATGTGCGTGCAGCTCGAGGCCGAGGCGGCCCAGCTCGACGCCGACGAGCGGGCCGAGATGCTGGAGGGGCTCGGGTTGGGCGAGGGCGCGCTGCCCCGCTTCCTGAACACCGCCTACCGGATGCTGGGGCTGCGCACCTTCCTCACCACGGGGGAGAAGGAGTCCCGGGCGTGGACGTTCCGGGCCGGGGCCAAGGCCCCTCAGTGCGCCGGCGTGATCCACACGGACTTCGAGCGGGGCTTCATCCGGGCCGAGGTCATCCACTGGGACGAGCTGCTCGAGATCGGCTCGTGGTCCAAGGCCCGCGACGTGGGCAAGCTCCGGGTCGAGGGCAAGGACTACGAAGTCGTCGACGGCGACGTGCTCGAGTTCCGCTTCAACGTGTAGCCGGCCGGCTCAGCGCCGCTGAGCGGGGTCTCGTGAGGTCAGCGGGTTGGCGGAGGCGCGGCCGCGCCCGGGGCTCCCCACTCGCTCACGTTGAGCGCGTAGGGCTGCTGGTGGGGGAGCTGACCGGCCTGTCTCCATGGCCGCGAACTGCTGCTTGGCGTAGTCGCTCACCGGCTGGACCCAGACGGCGGTGCCGTAGGCGCAGATCTCGCTCCACTGGCCGATGGCCCCGGAGTCGAAGCGCATGGCGATGATGGCGTTGGCGCCTCGGGCCTGCGCCTCGGACACCATGCGCGCCATGGCCTCGTTGCGGCTCTGGCTCAGGAGCTTGGTGAACTCGGGGATCTCGCCACCGCCGATGGAGCGCAAGCCGGCCATGCAGCCGGCGCCGATGTTGCGCGAGCGCACCGTGAGGCCGAACACCTCGCCCTGCACCGCCACGACGTCGTATCCCGGAAGGTCGAATGATGTGGTGATCAGCATGGGCCGACCCTATGACGCCGACGGGTTCAGGCGCGGATAGGTTGCGTCGCATCCGGGAGCCGCTGGCCGCTCCCCGAGGATCGACGGAGGCGGCAGTGCCCTGGTTGGTGCACGACGACAAGGTGCTCGCCACGCTCGAGGTGGCCGACTCGGCCCGGGGTCGGGCCCGGGGCCTGCTCGGCCGTGACGGCTTCGAGGGGGCCATCCTGCTGGCCCCGGCACGCGCCGTGCACACCATCCGCATGCGCTTCGCCATCGATGTGGCCTTCCTGGACCGCAGCCAGCAGGTGATCCGCATCGTGACCATGGCCCCCAACCGCCTGGGCCTGCCCGTGCTCAAGGCGCACTCGGTCATCGAGGCCGAGGCCGGGTCGTTCGAGCGCTGGGGCCTCCATGTGGGTGACCGGGTCGAGATCCGCGGCGGGCCATGAGCGACGGCCCCGGGGTGCTGGTGCTGGTGGCCACCCCGATCGGCAACCTCGATGACCTGTCCCCCCGGGCGGTGGCCGAGCTGGCCCGGGCCGACGCCATCTGCTGCGAGGACACCCGCCACAGCGGTCGGCTCCTGGCCCACGCCGGCATCGACGCCCCCCGGCTGCTGACCGTCAACGACCACACCGAGGCCGCCGCGGTGACCGACGTGCTCGCCCGCCTCGGTCGGGGCCAGCGGGTGGCGGTGGTGTCCGATGCCGGCCTGCCGGGGCTGTCCGACCCCGGTGAGCTCCTGGTGGCGGCGGCGGCCGAGGCCGGGCTACCGGGTCGAGGTGGTGCCCGGGCCGTCCGCCTCGATCGCCGGCGCTGGTGGGCAGCGGGCTGCCCACCGGTCGGTTCGTGTTCGAGGGCTTCCTGCCCCGCAAGGGGTCGGGGCGGGCCGAGCGGCTGGCCGAGCTGGCCGGGGAGCGGCGCACGTTGGTGCTCTACGAGGCACCCCACCGCCTGGTGCGCACGCTGAGCGACCTGGCCGAGGCCCTGGGGGCCGACCGGCGGGTGGCGCTGGCCCGGGAGCTGACCAAGCTCCACGAGGAGGTGTGGCGCGGCACGCTGGCCGAGGCGCGGGCCCGGGCCGGCGAGGTGGCGCCGCGGGGCGAGTACGTGGTGGTGGTGGACGGCGCCCCGGCCCCGGTGGAGGCCACCGACGACGAGCTCGTGGCCGCCCTGGCCGAGGCGGCCGCCGCCGGTCGTTCGACGCGCGACGCCGCCACCTGGGTGGCCGGCCGCTTCGGGGTGCCGAGGCGTCGGGTCTACGACCTGGCCACCCGCCGCCCCACCTAGGCCCTCGAGCGTTCTGCGCGCGCTCTCGACCTCATGGGTCGACAAGCGCCCGGTTCGGGAGCGCGGTTCTGTCACACCCCCCGAGTTGACTGGGGCCATGGATCTCCTCGTGCTCATCGCCGCTCTCGCCGTCGGTCTGGCGGCCGGCGCCGCCGTCGGCCTCGTCGTGATGCGGGCGCGGCCCCGACCGGCGCCGGCTCCCTCCACCCACGACATCGTCGAGCTGGTGCTGTCCATGACCGGCGACAAGCTGAGCGACCACGTGGCGGCCAGCGACCAGCAGGCCGAGCTGCGCAACGCCGTGGTCGAGGCCCAGGTGCAGGGCATGAGCACCGAGCTCACCCGGGTGAGCGACCTGGTGGCCACGCTCCAGCGCGACCGGGCCCTGCAGCACGGCGAGCTGGTGGCCCGGCTGGCCGAGGCGTCGCGTGAGAGCCAGCGCCTGGCCGACACCACCCAGAGCCTGCGCCAGGCGCTGGCCAGCCCCAAGGCCCGGGGCCAGTGGGGTGAGCGCATGGCCGACGACGTGCTGCGCCTGTCCGGCCTGGTCGAGGGGGTCAACTACCGGCGCCAGACCGGCCTGGCCGGCGGTGGCATCCCCGACGTGACCTTCCTGCTGCCCGGCGAACGGGTGCTGCACATGGACGTGAAGTTCCCCATCGACAACTACCTGCGCGCCCTCGACGCGGTGACCGAGGCCGACGCCCGGGCGGCGACGAGCGCGTTCCTGCGCGATGTCCGCCAGCGCGTCAAGGAGATCACCACCCGGGCCTACATCGACCCCGACACCACGGTCGACTACGTGCTGTTGTTCATCCCCAACGAGAGCGTCTACTCGTTCATCCACGAACACGATCCCGCCATGGTCGACACCGCCCTCGCCCAGCAGGTGGTGCTGTGCTCGCCGTTCACCCTGTTCGCGGTGCTGGCGGTCATCCGCCAGGCCATGGACGCCTTCCGGGTCGAGCGCACCGGCGACGAGATCCTGCGCAGCCTGGGCGCCTTCACCAACCAGTGGGAGAAGTTCTCCGAGCAGGTCGACGTGGTGGCCCGCCGCCTGGACAGCACGCAGCGGGCCTACGAGGACCTGGCCGGTACCCGGCGCCGGGTCCTGCAGCGCTCCATCGACCAGGTCGACGACCTGCGGCGGCGCCGCGGCCTCACCGAGGGGGGCCTGACGACGGCGACGGCACCACCCGACTGCGCTCCCTCCCCGAACCGGCCTAGACCGTGGGGCCCGCCGCCCGAGCCTGGCGACGGTTCCCCGCCACGGGCGAATGGGTGCCGGGAGGCGGGGCCCTCGTCGGTAGTCTGCGGCCGTGCCCCGCTTCTACGTGACCACCCCGATCTACTACGTGAACGACGTCCCCCACGTCGGCCACGCCTACACGACGGTCACCGCCGACGCCGTGGCCCGATGGCACCGCCTGCTGGGAGACGACACCTTCTTCCTCACCGGCACCGACGAGCACGGCCTCAAGGTCATGCGAGCCGCCGACGAGCACGGCCTCAGCCCCCAGGACCACGCCGACCGCACCAGCGCCCGGTTCCGGGAGGTCTGGGACCTGCTGGAGATCAGCTACGACGACTACATCCGCACCACCGAGCCCCGCCACGCCCGCTCGGTCCAGGCCTTCATGCAGGCCATCTACGACAACGGCTGGATCTACAAGGACGTCTACAGCGGCCTCTACTGCGTGTCGTGCGAGGCGTACTACACCGAAGACGAGCTCATCGAGGGCATCAACTGCCCCATCCACCTGCGCCCCGTCGAGCACCTGGAGGAGGAGAACTGGTTCTTCAAGCTGTCGGCCTTCACCCAGCCGCTGCTCGACTGGTACGAGGCCAACCCTGACGTCGTCGCCCCCTCGGGCAAGCGCAACGAGGCCCTGGGCATCATCCGCCACGGACTGGACGACATCTCGATCAGCCGCACGTCCATCGACTGGGGCGTCACCGTCCCGTGGGACCCCGACCACGTCTTCTACGTCTGGTACGACGCGCTCATCAACTACGCCACCGCCATCGGCTACGGCGAGGACCCGGAGCGATTCGCCCAGTGGTGGCCGGCGGTGCACCACCTGCTGGGCAAGGACATCCTGCGCTTCCACTGCGTCTACTGGCCGGCGATGCTGCTGGCGGCCGGCCTGGAGCCACCGCATCAGCTCAACGTCCACGGCTTCCTGCTCGTGGGCGGGGCCAAGATGTCCAAGACCGGGCTCAACCAGATCTTCCCCGCCGACCTGGTGGCCGACTTCGGCGTCGACGGGTTCCGCTACCACTTCCTCCGGGACGCGCCCTTCGGCCCCGACGGGGACTTCTCCTACGAGGGGATGGTGGCCCGCTTCAACACCGACCTGGCCAACAACCTCGGCAACCTCCTGAGCCGCGTCGCCACCGTCGTCGACAAGAAGTGCGACGGGGTGGGCCCCGCCCCGCGTCGCAGACAGCCCCCTGGCCGCGGTGGCGGCCGAGGTGTACGCCGCCGCGGCCGAGGCGTGGGACGGCATCCAGCCGTCGCTGGCCCTGGAAGCCACCTGGCGTCTCATCCGCGAGACGAACGCCCACCTGGAGGCCAACGAGCCCTGGAAGCTGCCGCCGGGCCCCGAGGTGGACGCGGTGATGGGTGACGCCCTGGAGGCGCTGCGCATCGTGGCCGTCCTGGCCACGCCCGCCCTCCCGGGGACCTGCGCCGAGATCTGGCGTCGCATCGGCCTTCCCGGTCGCCCCGACGAGCAGCGCCTGCCCGCCGCCGCCGCCTGGGGGGCCTATCCGGGCGGCCTGGTGGTGGAGAAGGGCGACGCCCTGTTCCCCCGGCTCAAGACCGAGGGCTGATCTCGTGGCGCTGCGGTGGACGGACAACCACTGCCACCTCCCCCGGGGCGAGGCGGCGGCGGGGCCGGTGGCCGAGGCGCGTGAGGCGGGCGTCGACCGGATGATCACGGTGGGCACCGACGCCGAGCACTCCCGCCAGGCCATCGAGGTGGCCCGGGCCCACGACGGCGTGTGGGCCACCGTCGGCGTCCACCCCCACGACGCCGTGCAGGGCACCGAGGCGATCGTGGCCCTGCTCGACGAACCCGAGGTGGTGGCCGTGGGGGAGTGCGGCCTCGACTACTTCTACGAGCATTCGCCGCGGCCCGCGCAGCGCGAGGTGTTCGCGGCCCAGATCCACCTGGCCCACGAGCGCGACCTGGCCCTGGTCATCCACACCCGCGACGCGTGGGACGACACGTTCGACATCCTGGCGGCCGAGGGCGTGCCCGAGCGGACGGTGTTCCACTGCTTCACCGGTGGGCCCGACGAGGCCCGCCGCGGCCTCGACCTCGGCATCCGCCTCTCGTTCAGCGGCATCATCACGTTCCCCAGCGGACAGGACCTGCGGGATGCCGCGGCGATCTGCCCGCTCGACCGGGTCCTGGTCGAGACCGACTCGCCCTATCTCGCGCCGGTGCCCCACCGCGGCCGAC
This sequence comes from uncultured Microthrixaceae bacterium, assembly GCA_963726905.1. Taxonomy (GTDB): domain Bacteria; phylum Actinomycetota; class Acidimicrobiia; order Acidimicrobiales; family Acidimicrobilacustridaceae; genus UBA4742. Next base: position 497,014 of record CAVSDZ010000003.1, on the reverse strand, counting down.
CCAACCGGCCCGCGCTCGTCCCGCTGGTCGGCGCCGCGGTGGCCGCGGCCCGGGGTGTCGATGTCGAGGCGGTGGCCGAGGCCACCTGGGCCAACGCCGCCGACGCTCTACCGCCTCGACGGCTGACGAGTCTCTGACCTGCGCAAACGGGGTGCCGAAACCCCGGTTTCCGGGCCGGTGTGACAAGAAATTCGCGTGGCCATCTTCGCTGGTCAGCGGCGATTTTCTCATCTCGTTCTCGTTACGGAAGTTGCGGTCTGGTTACGAGCCTCCCTAGCTTGGCCGTTCAGCGGTCCTGGGCTCGAAAGGGAGGACTCCGCGTGAATGACGCCGTGGCGTACCGCCGTCGGGTCTGGTTCGGTGTGATCGTGGTGACGGCCTTCGTCCTGCTGGGCGTGGCCGCCCTCATGCCCAACCGCACGCCGCCGTCGCTGCGGGTCGAGCAGGCCGGGGCCGACGAGACGCTGCCGCCCGCCGCGTCCACCAGCTCGTCCACCACGCCGCCCACCACCGCCGCCCCCGCCACCACGGTGCCGGCGACCACCTCCACCACTGCGCCAGCCACCACCACCACCAGACCCCGGCAAAGCCGGCGGCCGCCCCCGCCACCACCACGGTGCCGGTCAAGGCGGCCCCGGCGCCGGTCGTGGCCCCCGTGGTCGCCGCCCCTCCCGCTCCCAATCCCTCGCCCGATGCCGCCGCCTTCCTGGCCTGCGTGCGTCAGCGGGAGTCGCACAACAACTACCAGGCCGTGTCGGCCAACGGCATGTACCGGGGCGCCTACCAGTTCGCCCAGTCCGCCTGGGACGCCACCGCCCGCCACGCCGGCCGCGGTGACCTGGTGGGGGTCCTCCCCAACGTGGCCTCCCCGGCCGCCCAGGACGCGCTGGCCCTGAACCTCTACCAGTGGCAGGGCGCCAAGCCCTGGGGCGGGTACTGCACCTGACCTGGGCCGGTTCACAGCCGACGGACAAGCCGACGGACAAGCTGACGGACGAGCTGGCATCGGGCAAGCTGACCCGGTGACGTTGACCCGCCGCGAGGCCCGGGAGCTGCTCGACCGTCACGGCCTGGCTCCCAGCCGCGCCCTGGGGCAGAACTTCCTGGTGGACCCCAACACCATCCGCCGGATCGTCCGCCTGGCCGAGGTGCAGCCCGGTGATCCGGTGGTGGAGATCGGCGCCGGCCTGGGCTCGCTGACGCTCGGGCTGGCCGACGCCGGGGCCGAGGTCACCGCCGTGGAGATCGATCGTCATCTCCTGCCCGCACTGCGCGAGGTGGTCGAACCCCGGGGCGTCCGGGTCGTGGCCGGCGACGCCCTCGCCCTCGACTGGGCCGCCACCCTGGCCGGTCACGACCGCTGGTCACTCGTGGCCAACCTGCCCTACAACGTGGCCACCCCGCTGGTGTGCGACCTGCTCGACGAGGTCCCGGCCATCGACGCCATGCTGGTCATGGTGCAACGGGAGGTGGCCGAGCGGCTGGCCGCCCAGGCCGGCGACGACGCCTACGGCATCCCCTCGGTCAAGGTGGCGTACTGGGCCACCGCCCGCGTGGTGGGCCGGGTGCCGCCCACCGTCTTCCTGCCCCAGCCGCGGGTCGAGTCCGCCCTCGTGCGCATCGAACGTCGGCCGGGCCCCGGCCGTCGGTGCCGACCCGGAGCGGTTGTTCGCCCTGGTGCGGACCGCCTTCGGCCAGCGGCGCAAGATGCTGCGCCGCTCACTGGCCGGTGTGGTCGATCCGGGCGCCTTCGAGCGGGCGGCCATCCGCCCGGACGCCCGCCCGGAGGAGCTCACCATCGAGGACTGGGGCCGACTCACCGACGCCAGCTGACTCCGGCTTGCCGCTCTGGCGCTGGATCTGCCCCGGGGAGGGCCAGGATCATCGCCCGAACGGTGGCCGGCAGGGGCGGGGGTGGTGTGGACCACGACCCGGCCGTCGCCGGGGAAGGCGCCCTCGACGAACCAGGTCGAGCCGCTGCCGGCCAGCCGGGGCCGGGCCCCGCTGGCCTCGGCCAGCTGGTCGCGCCACTCGGCCAGGCGGGGCTCGACGGCCAGGGCGGCGGGCTCCAGGTCGTTGCCGCCGTCGCCGGAGGGCCCGCCCAGGTCGTCCCAGCGCCGGTAGACGGCGACGGTCGTCGCAGCCGAAGGGCGGGGTGAGCAGGGTGAGGGTGCGCGCCACGAAGGGCCAGGGGCTCGACCCGCTCGCCGATGCCCCGGACCCGGGCCCGCCCGCCCACCACGCAGAAGGCCACGTCGGCCCCGAGCCGGGCGGCGGCCTCGAGGTCGGTGAAGCCGGCCCAGCGCAGGACGGCGGCGGCATCGGAGGATCCGCCGCCCAGGCCCGGCGCCCGGCGGGATCCGCTTGAGGATGCGCACCGTCGCCTGGGCGCCGACCAGGGCCAAGGCCCGGGTGACCAGGTTGTCCCCGGCGGGCCCGACGTCCCAGGCGTCGCCCGTGGCGGCGTCGACGACGTCGATCGGAGCTCTCCCCGCGCCGGAGAGCGTCGAGCTCGTCGACCAGATCGAGCGGTGACCATCTCGGCGTCGATCTCGTGGAGCCCGTCGGCTCGTCGCCCGGTGACGCGCAGCGAGAGCGTCAGCTTGGCCGGCGCCACGAGCGTGACGGGGAGCGGGGCCCATGGGCCGCTCAGCGTAGGGGGTGGCGGGCGCGCCGGACCGGACTGGCGGAGCAGACGGCGGAGGGGGACGGGGGCAGTGAGAAGCGGAGCGGGAGCCGGGCTACTTGCCGGCTGCTCGACGCTGGAAGCGGGTGCGCTTCAACATCTTCTTGTGCTTCTTCTTGCGCATGCGCTTGCGGCGCTTCTTGATCAGTGAACCCATGGCGGGGCGCAATCTAGCGGGCCACGCCCGCCGGTGCGAAACGGCCGCCGACCGCACGCCCGCCGGACCCCGAGGTCGGGACGCGCTCACCGGGCCGATGTGGGCTCGGGGACAGGGACTCGAACCCCGAATTCGTGGACCAAAACCACGCATGTTGCCAATTACATCATCCCCGATCGGTGGCCCAACCCTAGTGGTCGCGTTAGAACTAGAGGTCATGACCGCCCGTCCGCTGTCCGCCGTCGTGCTCGCCGCCGGTGAAGGCACCCGCATGCGCTCGGTGCGGCCCAAGCCGCTCCACCTGCTGTGCGGGCGGGCCATGCTGCTGTACGTGCTCGACGCGCTGGGCCAGTGCGAGCCGCAGCGGGCCGTCATCGTGGTCGGCCACGGGGCGGAGCGGGTCACCAAGAAGCTGCAGGAGGAGGCCCCCGACCTGGTGCTCGACTTCGTCGAGCAGCACGTGCAGCGGGGCACCGGCGACGCCGTCAGCGTCGGTCTCACCGGCTTCACCGACGACGACCTCGACGACGACGGCGACGTGGTCGTCCTGCCGGGCGACACCCCGCTGCTGCGACCCGAGACCATCGCCGCGCTGGTGCGCACCCACCGCGAGTCCGAGGCGGCCTGCACCCTGCTGACCGCCCGCATGGACGACCCCACCGGCTACGGCCGGGTGGTGCGGGGCAAGGACGGCCGGGTGCGCCAGGTGGTCGAGGAGGCCGACGCCACCGACGAGGAGCGCGAGATCGACGAGGTCAACACCTCGATCTACTGCTTCCGCCGCAGCGTGCTGGCCCCGGCCCTGCGCCGGCTCAGCCCCGAGAACGCCCAGGGCGAGTACTACCTGACCGACGTGATCGCCGTGCTCCACGACGCCGGCTACCCGGTGGTGTCGCTGGTGGCCGGCGACGCCGGCGAGACCCAGGGCGTCAACGACCGGGTCCAGCTGGCCCAGGCCGAGGCCGAGCTGCGGCGGCGCACCAACGAGCGCTGGCTGCGCCTCGGCGTCACCATGCTCGACCCCGAGCGCACCTACATCGACACCACCGTGCGAGCTGGCCACCGACGTCACCCTGTTCCCCGGCACCCTGCTCCAGGGCCGCTGCGTGGTGGGCGCCGGGGCCGAGCTCGGGCCCGACACCCGCCTGGTGGACTGCGTGGTGGGCGCCGGGGCCGTGGTCGAGCTCACCGTCGGGCGCGACGCCGAGGTCGGGCGAGCGGGCCATCGTCGGCCCCTTCGCCGTGCTGGAGCCGGGCAGCCACGTCCCGTCCGACACCCGCACCGGCGCGTTCTACACTGCAGTGACCACCGAGGATCTCGGGCGCCCAGCGGAGTAGGGGAACATGGAGCTCGTCACCAAGAAGCGGCTGCACCTGCTGTCGGGGCGGGCCAACCTCCCGCTGGCCGAGGAGATCGCCGAGCGACTCGCACGTGACCCTGGGCGACGCCAACCTGGCCGAGTTCGCCAACGGCGAGCTCCACTGCCGCTTCGGCGAGTCGGTGCGGGGCACCGACGTGTTCATCATCCAGAGCCCGAGCAACACCGACGAGATGTCGGTCAACGACGCCATCATGGAGCAGCTCATCATGGTGGACGCGGCCAAGCGGGCGTCGGCCAAGCGCATCACCGTCGTGTGCCCCTACTACGGCTACGGCCGCCAGGACCGCAAGGCCGAGGGCCGCGAGCCCATCACCGGCAAGCTCATGGCCGACCTGTTCCGGGCGGCCGGGGCCAAGCGGCTGGTCAGCGTCGACCTGCACTCCGGCCAGATCCAGGGCTTCTTCGACGGCCCGGTCGACCACCTCACGGCCATGCCGGTGCTGCTCGACTACATGGAGACGCTCGGGCCCGGGCCTGGTCATCGTGTCGCCCGACGCCGGTCGGGTGAAGGTGGCCGAGCGCTACGCCAACAAGCTGCACGCCGACCTGGCCATCGTGCACAAGCGCCGGGTCAAGGGCGAGAAGAACTCCGTCGAGGCCCGCGACGTGGTGGGCGACGTCGACGGTCGGATCTGCGTGCTGATCGACGACATGATCGACACCGCCGCCACGCTGTGCGCCGCGGCCGAGCAGCTCATCGAGCACGGCGCCCGCGAGGTCTACGCGGTGGCCACCCACGGCGTGCTGTCGGGCCCGGCCATCGACCGCATCAAGAACTCGGTGATCTCCAAGGTCGTGATCACCAACACGCTGCCGCTGCCGCCCGAGAAGCAGATCGACAAGATCGAGGTGCTCTCGGTGGCCGGCATCATCGCCGACGCCATCGACGCCGTGTTCGAGGACACGTCGGTCAGCGAGATCTTCGGCGGGGCCAACCAGGCCTGACCGCCGGCCTCACCGGCGATCCGCCGATTCGTGGCCGAGGCCTCGCATCGGGCCTGGCGATCGGGTCAGTGGCGGGCCGGGACCAGCGGCCCACGGTCACGGTGCCACCGAGGAACAGCCCGGCCCACACGCCCGTCCACGCCGCGATGGCGGCGATGGCACCCGCCGGGATGTCGGGGGCCAGGACCTTCACCAGGGCGGCCAGGGCCACCGTCATGACCACGATGCCCAGGGCGGCGCCGATGACGATGGCCTTGCCGAAGCCCAGATCCTCGGCCGCTCCGGCCTCCGTGTCGGTCTCGGTGCTGGCCTCCGCGGTGCTCTCGAAGGCTCCGGGCTCGGTCTCGACGACCTCGGGGTCGATCTCCGGTGCCGGCTCGTCGATCAGGGGGGTGGTCATGGTCAGGCTCCTCGCCAGCGGTTTCATGGACTCGTCTCGAGGATCTCCCATCCCGTACGGGGCTCGGCAGGGCCGAAGGTCCCGACCCTCGACTCGCACCGGCGAGGCCGGGGCCGGTAGCATGACGGGTCGTTCTTTTCCCACCCGATCGATTCGTGGCGCCCGCCGTCGGGTGCCCGCCGCAGGAGCCTCTCGCATGGATGTCACCCTTACCGCCGAGACCGGTCGCACCACCGGCTCCCGCCCCGCCAGCCGACTGCGGGCGGAGGACAAGGTGCCGGCCGTCGTCTACGGCCTCGACCGCGAGCCGGTGTCGGTCGTGGTCGACCGCAAGGAGCTGCGCCGGGCCCTCAACACCGAGGCCGGCCTCAACGCCCTGATCACCCTCGAGGTCGACGGCCACGCAGGACCTCACCATCGTCAAGGACCTGCAGCGCCACGCCGTGCGCCGCTCGGTCGAGCACGTGGACTTCCTGCGGGTCGACCGCAACCAGTCCATCACCGTCGACGTGCCCATCGTGCTCGATCGGCGAGGCCAAGGAGGTCGACAAGCCCAGGGCATCGTCGAGCAGCTGCTGCACACCCTGACCGTGAGCGCCCGCCCCGGGTCGATCCCGCCGCAGCTCGAGGTCGACATCTCCGAGCTGGTCATCGGTGGCGCCGTGCGCGTCGGCGACCTCACCCTGCCCGAGGGCGTCACCACCGAGGTCGACGCCGACGAGCAGATCGCCCTGGGCAGCGGCACCCGCGCCGAGGCCGAGCCCGAGCCGGTCGAGGGCGAGGGCGAAGAGGGCGAAGAGGCCGCCGCCGAGGGCGGCGAGGCCGCCGACGGCGACGACGCCGGCGAGTAGCGCCGGCCCCGCACCGCTGATGGCCGACCTCCTGGTGGTCGGGCTGGGGAACCCCGGTGCCGAGTACGTCGGTACCCGCCACAACGTCGGCTTCGACGTCGTCGAGCTGCTGGCCGACCGCCACGGCGGTCGGCTGCGCAAGGCCAGGGAGCGGGCCCTCGTCGCCGAGGTCACGCATCGGCGGCCGGCGGGTGGCGCTGGCCGAGCCGCAGACCTTCATGAACCTGTCGGGCGAGTCGGTCGGCCGCCTGGTGCGCCGCTACGACATCGACGACCTCCACGACCTGGTCATCGTGCACGACGAGCTCGACCTGCCCCTCGGCCGGCTGAAGGTCAAGGTCGGCGGCGGCCTGGCCGGCCACAACGGCCTGCGCTCGATCAAGGCCCACCTGCACACCGACGACTTCGTGCGGGTGCGCATCGGGGTCGGCAAGCCGCCCGTCCAAGGACCAGGGCGCCGACCACGTCCTCAAGCGCCCGGGCAAGGCCGTGCGCTCCGCTCCTGGCCGACATGGTCGAACGGGCCGCCGACGCGGTCGAGGCCATCGTGGTCGACGGGGTGGACGCGGCCATGAACCGCTTCAACGCGCTGCCCGACCGCCGCCGGGCCGGCGACGACCCCGGCCGGTCCCGCCGGGGCCTGAGCCTGACGCGGGTCTGACGGCCGTCTGCACCCCATGGACGGGCGCCGATCGGCCATGCTGGTGGCCGACATGGCGATCTCGTCCCCGGCCATCGTGCCTCGCTGCCGCCGACGCGCCCGTGCCCGACGAGGCGCGCCGCGAGGGTCGCGCCCGCTCGCTCGGCGTCGTGGCCGGCGTGGTCGCGCTGGTGACCTCGGTCGTGCTCTTCCTGCACTTCCGGCCCCTGGGCCACGCCGTGTTCGAGTATCCCGACCTCAACGTGTACCGCGAGGCCGGTCGCCGGCTGCTCGACGGTCGGTCCCTGTACGCCACCGGGCCCCGCACCCTGCCGTTCACCTACCCGCCGTTCGCCGCCGTGCTGAGCGTGGGCTTCGCGCGTGCTGCCCAAGAAGGTCGCCATGCTTCGGCTTCTTCCTGGTCAACATCGCCGTGCTCGCCTTCGTGCTGCGGGTGCTGTTCCGCCCGGCGCTGGCCCGGGTGCCCCAGTGGGCCCTCCCGCTGGCCGTGCTGACCCTGACGGCGGTCATGTTCTGGGTGCGGCCGGTCAACGACACGCTCGACTGGGGCCAGATCAACCTGGTGCTGCTGGCCCTCGTGCTCGCTCGACGGCCTGGCCCTCACCCGCCTGCCCCGAGGGGTGCTGATCGGCGTGGCGGCCGCGGTCAAGCTCGTGCCCGGCATCTTCATCGGCTACTTCGTGGTCACCCGCCAGTGGCGGGCGGCGGTCACCGCCATCGGTCAGCACGACCGTGTGCATCGCCGTGGCCTTCGCCCTGGCGCCGTCGTCGTCGTGGACGTACTGGACCAAGACGCTGTTCGAGAGCAACCGCATCGGCGACAGCCGCTACTACTCGAACCAGTCGCTGCTGGGCATGGTGCAGCGCACTGTGGACGAGCGGTGGGTGGGGGCCGTGTGGGTCACTGCTGGTGGCCGTCGTCGTGATCTGGGGCTTCGTGCGGGTGCGGCGGGCCTACGACGACGGCGACGTGCTGGCCGCGCTGGCCATCACCGGGCTCATCGGCTGCCTGGTGTCACCCATCTCCTGGTTCCACCACTTCGTGTGGGTGCTGCCGGCCCTGGCCGTGCTGGTCGACGACGGGCGCAACCGCACCCGGGTGGTGCTGGCCGCCGCTGGTGGCGCTGCTCATCACCACCAGCCTCCCCTACGTCGGGATCCACCTCATCGACCGCGACGGCCCGCTCTACGAGCTGGGCTGGGTGCTGGAGAACTCGGTGGGCCTGCTCACCGTGGCCCTCGTGCTGTTCCTGCCCCACCGCCGGAGCGGCGGCGCCGGGCGAGGAGCTCGCTCAGGTGCCCGTGGGAGCCGGCAGCAGCGTGTAGGCGGGGTTCATGATGGCCAGCTTGCCCCGGCTCTCGAGGACCATGCCCTCGACCTCCATGAAGGCGCCCAGCTTCACGCCGCCCAGCTTGCGTCGGCCCATGAAGATGACCACCAGGCCGCCGGTGTCGTCGACGAGCGTGCACTCCAGGGTGGCCACGCCGCCCTCCCAGGGCTGCACCCGCAGGGCCCGGATGCGGCCCCGCACCCGCACCCGCTGACGCCACTGGACGTCGCCGATGCGGCGACAGGCCGCGGGGTCGAGCTCGGCCACCGGGGCGGCCCCGTCGGGCTGGCGAGCGGGCAGCGACCGTCCCGGGCTCGCCGGCTCGGGGCTGGTCGGCGTCGGATCCCGGCTTGGGCAGGGTGTCGGTCATCGGGCGCTCCCGTCGGGCGTCGTGCCGGTCGAGTCCCCGGGGTCGGGGGCGTTGGTGAACACGTCCTCGGCGGCTTCGCGTGCCGGCCACGATCCCGGCGGCCACCCGGGCGGCCGAGGAGGCCCGCTTGCCCAGGTGGTACGGCACGAAGGTCACGTTGGCGTGGGGCACGTCGGTCAGGGTCTTGGCGATCGAGTCGGCGGTGTGGTCGTGCAGGAAGCGGTGCCAGAACTTGGAGTACTCCCGGCGGGGGATGAGCACGCTGACCTCGGTGTTGCCGTCGGCCACCGCCTCGGCCACCACCTCGAGCACCGCCCGGTTGATGCGCCGGTCGGGGCACTCGACGATCTCCAGCGGCAGGCGCGACAGGCCGAGGCGTGGCCCACTCGTCGGCCAGCCGCTCGGCCTTGTGCTCGTCGGTGGCGAAGTGGACGGCCTTGAGGTCGTCGGGGGTGAGGGTGCGGGCGTACTGGATGGCCCGGGCCGAGCTCTGGTCGAGCTGCTCGACCAGCACGATCACCGAGTGGTAGCGCAGGATCGGGGCCTCGGCCGCCTTGTGGGCCTCGTCCTCGAGCTCCTCCTTCTCGCTCTCGTAGGCGTGGTTGAGCCGCACCAGCAGCGCCACCATCACCGGCACCAGGATGATGATGAACCAGGCCCCGTGGGTGAACTTGAAGAAGCCGATGACCAGGGTGACGACGCCGGTGGTGACGGCGCCGAGGCCGTTCACGAACAGGCCGAGGCGCCAGCCCTGCTCCTTGTCCTTGATGTGCTTCTTGGCCATGCCGGCCTGCGACAGCGTGAACGAGGTGAACACGCCGATGGCGTAGAGCGGGATCAGGTGGGTCACGTCGGCCTGGAAGATGATGACCGGGATGGCGCCGGCGACGGCCAGGGCGATGATGCCGTTGGAGAACACCAGGCGGTGGCCCCGCTTGGTGAGCTGCTTGGGCATGAAGGCGTCGTCGGCGTGGAAGCTGGCCAGGCGGGGGAAGTCGGCGAAGCTGGTGTTGGCCGCCAGCACCAGGATGAGCATGGTGGCGGCCTGGGTGAACAGGAACAGGGCGTGGCCGACCGGCCCGCTGCCGAACACGGCGTTGGCCGCCTGGGCGATGACGGTGGTGCTCTCGCTGGGGACGATGTGCATCTTGGCGGCCAGCCACGAGATGCCGATGAACATGGTGCCGAGCAGCATGCCCATGACCACCAGGGTCTCCCGGGCGTGCTTGGCCTCGGGGGCCTTGAAGGCGGGCACGCCGTTGGAGATGGCCTCGACGCCGGTCATGGCCGCGCCGCCGGAGGCGAAGGCGTGCAGCACCAGCATGATGGTGGCGGCGCCGGTGGCGTCGAGCACCACCGGGTCGGTCGGCACCACGTACTGCAGCCCGCCGCCGAAGACGGCCTTGTAGACGCCCGGTGCCGATCATCAGGAACATGCGAGATGATGAACAGGTAGGTGGGGACGGCGAAGAGCTTCCCCGACTCCTTCACGCCCCGCAGGTTGCCCACGCAGATGACGGCGATGAAGGCCAGGGCGATCGGCACCCGGTAGGGGTAGACGGCGTGGAAGGCCGAGTAGAGGGCGGCCACGCCGGCCGACACCGACACCGACACGGTCAGGATGTAGTCGGTGAGCAGGGCCACGCCGGCCACCTGGGCCGGGATGAGGCCGAGGTTGTCCTTGGTGACGATGTAGGCGCCGCCGGCCGACGGGTAGGCCTTGATGGTCTGGCGGTAGCTGAAGATCAGGATGACCAGCACGGCCACCAGGGCCAGGGTGATGGGCACCAGCAGGCTGAAGGCCAGCAGGCCGATGCCGCCGGCCCCGATCAGCAGGGTGCGCAGGATCTCCTCGCTGGCATAGGCCGTGGACGACAGGGCGTCGGAGGCGAACACCGCCAGCGCGGTGGGCTTGCCCAGGCGCTCGTGGGCCAGCTGGTCGTTGTGCAGGGCCTGGCCCAGCACCTTCGACTTGATGCGGAAGCCCCGCGACTCGGGGATGTCGATCTTGGGGGTGGGCGGGAGCGGCTGGATGGCCGATCGGTCTTGGGTCAGGGAGCCTTTGGCCATGGGCCCCATTCAACTTGAGGCCCCCGCCACCGGAGGAGCGATCAGGGCGATCTTGACGGGTTCTTAGCGCGCCGCTTTTGTGGCATCGGTCACCGCCCTCCGGCCCCTCCGGACGTGGCGCGACCGGTAGCGTGACGCGCGGCCCATGCCCCCGTCGTCCCCGCCCGCCCTCGATGTCAGCCTGCCGCTGGGGGTCCTCCCCGAGCTGGTGCGCGACGAGCCCGCCCTCACCCAGGTGCTGGGCACCGCCAGCGCGGTGCTGGCCGTGCCCGAGCCGGCCCGGGCCATCGTCGTGGCCGGCCTGGCCCGCCTCACCAGCCGCCAGCCCATCGTGGTGGCGGTGCCGACCTCGGCCGACGCCGAGCGCCTGGCCCACGACCTGGGCGCGTTCCTCGGGCCGGACGAGGTCGACCTCTTCCCGGCGTGGGAGACGCTGCCGTTCGAGCGGGTGAGCCCCAGCGTCGAGGTCATGGGCCGGCGGCTGCGCACCATGTGGCACCTGCGCAACGGCGGCCGGCAGGCCGAGCGCGAACGTGGTCGGGGCGCGCCGCGGGTGGTGGTGGCCTCGGTCCGGGCCCTCGTGCAGCGCCTGGGGCCCCACGTCGAGGACACCGAGCCCATCGTGGTCGGCCACGGCGATCAGCTCGACCCCACCGAGCTGGTGGCCGACCTGGTGGCGGCCGGCTATCGCCGCGAGGAACTGGTCGAGCACCGGGGCGAGGTGGCGGTGCGGGGGTCGATCGTCGACGTGTTCCCGTCCACCGCCGACGCCCCGGTGCGCATCGACCTGTGGGGCGACGAGGTCGACCGGCTGACCGAGTTCTCGGTGGCCGACCAGCGCTCCACCGTCGACCTGGCCGAGGTCGAGCTGTTCCCGTGCCGCGAGCTGCTGGCCACCGAGGAGGTGCGCCAGCGGGCCGAGGCCCTGGTGGGTCGCGAGCCGTGGGGCCGCGAGCAGTGGGAGCGGCTCAGCGACGGCCTCACCTTCGACGGCATGGAGTCGTGGCTGCCCTGGCTGACCGAGGGCGAGCACACGCTGTTCGACCTGCTCGAGCCCGACGCCCAGGTGCTGCTGGTCGACCCCCGCCGCATGCGCGACCGGGCCGCCGACATCCTGGCCGAGGAGGCCGACCTGGCCGGCACCCTGGCCGTGACCTGGGGGGCCGAAGGGCTGGCCTTCCCGTCGCTGCACCTGCCCTTCGACCAGCTGCTGGCCCACACCGCAGGCCCCGGCGTGGACCATCACCACCGCGCCGGAGGGGCCCGACGTGGCCTCGGTGGCGGCGGCCGGCTGGCCGCCGGTGGTGGGCGACGGGCAGCGCCCTGGTCCGCCAGCTCAACGAGCTGCTGGCCGACGGCTACCGCGTGGTGGTGGCCGCCGACGGCGCCGGCACGGCCGGGCGCATCGGCGCGTTGCTGGGCGACGAAGGGGTGCACCTGAGCGAGGACCCGGGCGGCGAGCGGGATCTGACCCGGCCCGGCGGTTCGATCGTGGTGCAGCCCCTGGAGCGCGGCTTCCTGCTGCCGGCGGTCAAGCTGGCCGTGCTGGCCGAAGCGGACGTGACCGGGCGGCGGCGGGCCCACCGCCGGGCCCGGCCGCGAAGCCGCGAGGCGCCAGGGCTTCTTCGAGGACCTCAAGCCGGGCGACTACGTCGTGCACTACCAGCACGGGGTGGCCCGCTACGGCGGCATGGTCAAGCGGGCCATCGGCGGGGTGGAGCGCGACTACCTGCTGCTCGAGTACCGGGGCGACGACAAGCTCTACGTGCCGTCGGACCAGATCGACGCCGTGCGCCACTACACCGGCGGCGAGTCGCCCAGCCTCAGCCGCATGGGCGGCGGCGACTGGTCCAAGGCCAAGGCCCGGGTCCGCTCGGCGGTGGCCGAGATCGCCCAGGAGCTGGTCGTGCTGTACCAGACCCGGGTCCACACGCCCGGCCACGCCTTCGCCCCCGACACGCCCGTGGCAGCTCGAGCTCGAAGCGGCGTTCCCCTTCGAGCTCACCCCCGACCAGCGGGTGGCCATCGACGAGGTCAAGGCCGACATGGAGCGGACCGTCCCCATGGACCGCCTGGTGTGCGGCGACGTGGGCTTCGGCAAGACCGAGGTGGCGATGCGGGCCGTGTTCAAGGCGGTGCAGGACGGCCGCCAGGCCGCGGTGCTGGTGCCCACCACCCTGCTGGCCCAGCAGCACTTCCAGACCTTCGGCGACCGCTTCGCCGGCTACCCGGTGCGGGTCGAGGTGCTCAGCCGGTTCCTGACCAACGCCCAGGCCCGCAAGGTGGCCGAGGGGCTGGCCCGTGGTGAGGTGGACGTGGTCATCGGCACCCACCGCCTGCTGTCGGGCGACATCGCCTTCAAGGACCTCGGCCTGCTGGTGGTCGACGAGGAGCAGCGCTTCGGGGTGTCGCACAAGGAGGCCATCAAGCAGCTCCGGGCCGACGTCGACGTGCTCACGCTGACGGCCACGCCGATCCCCCGCACCCTGGAGATGAGCCTCACCGGCATCCGCGACCTGACCCTGCTCAACACGCCGCCGGCCGAGCGCCAGCCCATCCTGACCTACGTGGGCGAGTACGACGAGCGCGGCCGTGGGCGAGGCCATCCGTCGGGAGCTGCTGCGGGAGGGCCAGGTGTTCTTCGTGCACAACCGCGTGCAGGACATCGACAAGGTGGCCGCCGAGCTGCGCGCCCTCGTGCCCGAGGCCCGGGTGGCCATCGCCCACGGTCAGATGGACGAGGGCAGCCTCGAGCGGGTCGTCCTCGACTTCTGGGAGGGCGACTACGACGTGCTGGTGTGCACCACCATCATCGAGTCGGGCATCGACATGCCCACGGTGAACACGCTGGTGGTGGACCGCGCCGACCTGCTCGGGCCTGGGGCAGATGCACCAGCTGCGGGGGCGGGTGGGCCGGGCCGGGTCGCGGGCCTACGCCTACCTCTTCGTGCCGCCCGACAAGGCGCTCAGCGAGGAGGCCTACGAGCGGCTCAAGACCATCGGCGAGGCCACCGAGCTGGGCTCGGGGTTCAAGATCGCCATGCGGGACCTCGAGATCCGGGGCGCCGGCAACCTGCTGGGCACCGGCCAGTCGGGCCACATCGCCGCGGTGGGCTACGACCTCTACTGCCAGATGGTCACCGAGGCGGTGGCCGAGCTCAAGGGCGAGGAGGTGCGGGAGCCGGCCGAGATCAAGCTGGAGCTGCCCCTCGACGCCAACCTGCCCCCGGCGTACGTGGGCAAGGAGGAGCTGCGGCTCGAGGCCTACCGGCGCCTGGCCGCCGTGACCAGCGAGGCCGAGGTGGCCGACATCCGGGCCGAGTGGGTGGACCGCTTCGGCCCGGTGCCGCCCCAGGCCGACGCCCTGCTGGCGGTGGCCACCCTGCGGGCCGAATGCGTGCGCACCGGCGTGCGGGAGGTGACGGTGACGAAGGGCCCGGGCTTCGGCGGCCCCCGCTACCTCGCCCGGGTGGCGCCGCTCCAGCTGCCCGCCAGCAAGCGGATCCGGCTGCAGCGGCTCTACCGGGACACGGTGTACAAGGAGGAGATCGGCCAGCTGCAGCTGCCGGTGGGGGCGGCGGGCGACAGCGTCACCACGGTCATCGCCGCCCTGCGTGAGCTGGTTCCCGAACCCGAGGTGGCCTGAGGGCTCCGGTCGACCGGCGGCCCGTGACTGGTACCGACAGGTGAGGTTCCGTAGGCTCGGTTCCCTTGTGACTCGCCTCCGAAACGCCCCATACGCCGCCCTGGCCCTGCTCATGGCGCTCGCCATCGGCGTGTCCGCCTGCTCCTCGTCGTCGGTGAGCGGCGACGCCCTGGTGGTCAACGGCAACACCCTGTCCAACAAGGACTTCCAGGATCGGCTGTCGGCCATCGCCAACTCCAAGACCTACGTGGCCAAGCTCAAGGGCGCCGACGGCACCTCGGCGCTGAACACCCAGGGATCGGCCCCCGGCACCTACTCCACCGACTTCACCACCCAGGTGCTGAACCAGCAGGTCAGCTTCGACATCGCCTCCCAGGAGGTGGCCAACCGCGGCCTCACCGTCACCGACGACGACCGGGCCCAGGCCGAGAAGCTCCTGGCCCAGGACCTCACCTCGGCGCAGGCCACCAGCCAGGGCCAGGCGCCGGCCGACGACGGTTCCGGGCAGAAGGCGCTCGACGACCTGGGCACGTTCAAGCCGGTGCTCATCCAGGGCGTGGCCGACATCCTCGCCCTCCAGAACGACTACTCGAACCAGCTCTCGACCGACGACGCCCTCAAGGCCGAGTACGAAAAGACGATCGACACCTTCAAGAACCAGGCCTGCGTGAGCCACATCCTGGTGCTGGCCGGCCAAGGCCCCACGCAGGACCCGACCACCGGGGCCGTCGTGCCCCCACCGGACTCCGACTACGCCACGGCCAAGGTCAAGGCCGACGACCTGGCCAAGCAGCTGGCCAACGGGGCCGACTTCGCCACCCTGGCCAAGTCCAGCTCCAGTGACACCCAGAGCGGTGCCAAGGGCGGCGACCTGGGTTGCGCCGCCCTCGGGAGCTTCAACGTCAAGGCCTTCGACGACGCCATCGCCACCCAGCCGGTGGGCAAGGTGGGCGGCCTGGTCAAGACCGAGTACGGCTACCACATCGTGCTCGTGCGCAGCCGCGGCGACCTCACCTTCGACGAGGCCAAGCCCCAGCTCCAGGCCGGCGTCACCACCCGGGCCCGGGCCGCCTTCCAGGACTGGCTGAACGGGGCGGCCAAGGCCGCCGACGTGACCGTCGATCCCCAGTGGGGCTCGTGGGACCAGAACCAGGGCACCGTCGTCCCGCCGGCCGGCGCCACGTCGACCACGACCACGCCGTCGCCCAACGACACCACCCTCACGCCCGACCAGCTGGGCCAGCTCGGGGGCTCGAGCACGCCGTCGTCCACGCCCTAGCGTGGCCCGGTGACCGCCCGGATCGTCGTCCTGGGGCTGGGGCCCGCCGGTCCCGACCTGGTGACGGCCGGGACGCGGGCCCGGCTGGCGGCGGCCGACGAGGTGGTGCTGCGTACGACGCGCCACCCGGCCGCGGTGGTGGCCGAGGGAGCGGGCTCGTTCGACCACGTCTACGAGGCCGAGGCCACCCTGGCCCGGGTCTACGAGCGCATCGTGGCCGACCTGGTGGCCCGGGCCGCCGCCCTGCCCGACGGTGCGGAGCTGGCCTACGTGGTGCCCGGGTCGCCGGTGGTGGCCGAACGGACCGTCGAGTTGCTGGTGGCGCAGGCCGCGACCGATCCGACCTCGCCGACCGTCGAGGTGGTGCCGGCGCTCTCGTTCCTCGACCTGGCCTGGGTGCGCCTGGGGATCGACCCCGTCGCCGAGTCGGTGCGGGTGGTCGACGGGCAGCGATTCGACGTGGACGCCGCCGGCGAGCGCGGGCCGCTGCTGGTGGCCCAGTGCGACTCGCCGGTGGTGCTGTCCGACGTGAAGCTGGCGCTGGACGGGGGCATCGACCCGTGCCTCGAGCCCG
Organism: uncultured Microthrixaceae bacterium; assembly: GCA_963726905.1. GTDB lineage: Bacteria > Actinomycetota > Acidimicrobiia > Acidimicrobiales > Acidimicrobilacustridaceae > UBA4742. The sequence goes on along the minus strand of CAVSDZ010000003.1, from coordinate 480,662 downwards.
ACGCCACCGTCATCGTGCTGCAGCGGCTGGGCCTGCCCGACGAGGCGGTGGTCGAGGTCCCGTGGGCCGAGCTCGACCGGGCCGTGCGCCCCGACCACCTCACGTCGCTCTACCTGCCGGCCCTGGCCGCTCCGGTGGCGGTCGAGGTGGAGCGCTTCGTCGAGCTCGTGGCCACCCTGCGCCGGGAGTGCCCCTGGGACCGCGAGCAGACCCACGCCTCGTTGCGCCGCCACCTGCTGGAGGAGAGCTACGAAGTGCTGGAGGCCATCGACGGCCTCGACGTCGACGGCAGCGATCCGACCGGGGCGCGGCCTACGAGCACCTCGAGGAGGAGCTGGGAGACCTGCTGTTCCAGGTGGTGTTCCACGCCACGCTCGCCGCCGAGGAGGGGCAGTTCACCATGGCCGATGTGGCCCGCACCGTGCACGACAAGCTGCGGTCGCGCCATCCCCACGTGTTCGGCGACGTCGAGGTGACCGGCGCCGACGAGGTGGTGGCCAACTGGGAGCAGCTCAAGAAGGCGGAGAAGGGACGCGACAGCGTCTTCGACGGCATCCCCGCGGCGTTGCCGGCGTTGCTGTTCGCCCTCAAGGTGCAGAAGAAGGCCGCCACCCTGGGCCTCGATGAGCCCTCGCTCGATGCGTTCGAGGCGCCGTCGGAGGCGAGCGATTCGGCCGATGAGCTCGGTGCGGCGCTGTTCGCCGTGGTGGAGCGGGCCCGCCGGGCCGGCGTCGACCCCGAGGACGCGCTGCGGGCCGCCACCCTGGCCTACCGCGACCGGATGCGAGCAGCCGAGCGCCGAGGGTGAGCAGGGCGTAGCGTTGCGTCGAGGCTCCCGGCGGCGGGTCGGGGCCCACGAGACTGGGAGGTGCGGTATGCGACGAGGAAGCGGGTCGTGGGCACGGCTCGGAGCCGCACTGGCGGCTGTGGCCGGCCTGGTGCTGAGCCTGGGGCTCTCCGGGTTCGGGACCGTGCCGGCCGGGGCGGCCAACGAGGTGCCGACCCTGCAGGTCGTCCGCGTCGGCAACGACGGCACGTTCGACCGGGTGGTGTTCGAGTTCTCGGGCGACGTGTCCCCCGGCGCCACCCTCGTCGGCCCGGTCGTGAACGACGGCAGCCTGACCACCGACCCCGCCGGACAGCCCGTCACCATCTCCGGCAAGCAGCTGGTCACGGTGCGGATGTCGCCGGCCATCGCCACCTACGCGGCGTCGAATCCGCCGGGACCGCTCTACTCCGGGCCGACCACCATCACCCCGACCAGCACGGCCAACATCGTGCAGCTGACCCAGATCGGCGACTTCGAATCCGTCCTGCAGTGGACCATCGGCATGAAGGCCGCCACCGCGGTGACGGTGAAGGTGTTGACCGACCCCGTCCGGGTCGTGGTCGATGTCCCTCATGTGGCCGCCGCGCCGGCGGCGCCGGTGACGCAGACCCCGGTGCTGACGGGCTGACCGGCTGAGATGTCGACCTTCATCACCGCCATGGGCGGGTCGGGTACCGGCCCGCGCCTCGCCGTCAAGGACCTCATCGACGTGGCCGGCGTCCCCACCACGGCCGGCTGCCGGGCGGTGGCCGACGTGGCCACGCCGGCCGCCCGGGACGCCGCCTGCCTGGCCGGGGCCCGCGCCGCCGACGCCCGCATCGTGGGCAAGGCGAACCTGACCGAGCTGGCCATGACCCCCATCGGGGTGAACCCGTGGTTCGGCACGCCGGTCAATCCGCTCGACCCGGACCGGATCCCGGGCGGCTCGTCGAGCGGCTCGGCCGCCGCCGTGGGGGCCGACGAGGCCGATGTGGCCTACGGCACGGACACCGGCGGGTCGGTGCGCATCCCGGCTGCCTGCTGCGGGGTGGCCGGGCTCAAGACGACGTTCGGACGGATCCCCGTCGACGGGGTGTGGCCCCTGGGCCGCAGCCTGGACACGGTGGGGCCGTTGGCCCGCGACCTGGCCGGCATCGAGCTGGGCATGCAGCTGCTCGAGCCCGGGTTCGCTCGCGCCGGCACGCCCGCCACGACGGTGGGACGTCTCCCCACGCTCGGCGACCCGCTGGTGGAGGCGGCCGTCGACGCCGCGCTGCGCGGCCGCCGGCTTCGAGGTGGTGGTGATCGAGCTGGCCGAGCTGGTCGAGCTGGCCGGGCTGAACGACGCCTTCGCCACGCTCTACTTCGCCGAGCTGTGGGAGGCCGACCACGAGCTGTTCGAGCAGCGGCCCGAGGGTCTGGGCGCCGAGGTCACCGAGCTCCTGACGATCGCCCCGGCCTTCCTCGCCGGTGCGGTGCAGGCCCGGGTCACCGCCGACGAGCTGACCCTGTCGCTGGTCTCGGTGTTCGACCGGGTGGAGGTGCTGGCCATGCCCACCCTGCCCATCCTGCCGCCCCGCCTGGACGACCCCGACGCTGGGCACGTCCGAGATGGTGACTGAAGGTGGCCGCCAACACGCCGCTGGCCAACGTCACCGGGCTACCGGCGCTGGCCCAGCCCGTGCCCACCACCAGCGGTGGCCTACCGGCCAGCCTGCAGCTCATCGGGCCACATCACGGCGAGGAGCTGCTGGTGGCCACCGGCCGGGCAGTCGAGGCCGCCGTCGGCGGTGAGACCCGTCGGCCCCCCGTCGGCCCCGGCTGCGTCCTCAGCTGTGGGCGGCCTTGGCCTCCATCCAGTGCCTTGACCATGGGGGCGAAGGTGGCCGGGTTGTAGACGTCCTCCTCGGACGAGAAGCAGGCCGTCGCCGGCGTACTTGAGGATGGTGATGTTCGACGCCTCGTAGATCTTGCCCGTCGCCCGGGTCGTCGAAGCGGTTCTCGATCTCGCAGATCCACCAGCCCCGCTCCTCGTCGCAGACGCACCAGTTGTGGGGGAACTGGGTCATCTCCGAGTCTGGGCCACTCGCCCATGGTCTTGGTGATCCACTCGGTGATCTCGGCCCGGCCGTGGAACTTGCCGTAGAGGTGCTCGTGGTACTCGGCGTCCTCGGTGAAGCGGTCGGCCCAGATCGACCAGTCGCCGGTGCGGCCGGCCTCGGTGGCGGCCTCGATGAAGCCGTCGTGCGCCTCCTGCAGCTCTTCGCGTGTCCACGTTCCCATGTGCTCGTTCTCCCTCTGTCGGTCGATCAGGACTTGGCTCGTCGGTCGATCAGGGCGTGGTCAGCCGTCGAGCACGGCGGCGGCCACCAGCTCCTCGAGCCGGCGGTTGTCGCCCCAGCTGATCTGGAGCTGCTTGGCCCGCCGGAAGTAGAGCTGGATGTCGTACTCGAGGGTGAAGCCGACGCCGCCGAAGATCTGCTGGGCCATGGCGGTCACGTCGCGGTAGGTCTGGCAGGCGAACAGCTTGGCCATCGGGGCCAGCTGGTCGACCGGGCCGCCCGTCCGAGCGGGCCCAGGCCGCCTCGTGGACCAGCAGCGTGGCCCCGTCGACCGCCGTCTTGGCGTCGGCCATGTAGTGGGCCAGGGCCTGGAAGGCGCCGAGCGGCTTGTCGAACTGCTCGCGGTCCTTGGTGTACTGCACGGTGATGTCGAGGGCGTAGCTGGGCGCCGCCGACGGCCTGGGCGGCCAGCAGGATCATGGCGTCGTCCATGACGCGTGCTCCAGGTGGCCCAGCCCGAGCCGGCCGGCGCCGATGCGGTCGGCGGCGCCGACCCGGACGCCGGCGAGCGTCGACCGCGTACTGGGTGTCCGAGGCGATGGTGAGCTGCTGGTCGAGGGTGACGCCGGCGGCGCCGGGATCGACCAGGAAGAGGTCGACGGCGTCGCCGGCGCGGGCCAGCACGACGAAGCCGGTCGGCCGACGAGGCGAAGGGCACGTGCCACTTGGTGCCGTCGAGGACGAAGCCGTCGCCGTCGGGCGTCGCCGTCAGCCTGCACGCCCGGCGGGCCGAAGCCGTTGCCGGGCTCGAGCCAGGCCGGGCACCAGGATCGCCTCGCCCGTGGCGATGCGGGGCAGCCAGGCCTGCTTCTGCTCGTCCGAGCCGGCGGCCACCAGCACCCCGGCGCACACCACGGCGCTGACGAAGTGGGGCGACGGCGCCAGCGAGCGGCCGAACTCCTCGTAGACGATGGCCGCCTCGAGGGTGCTCATCCCCGAGCCGCCGTACGCGGCGGGCAGGGTCAGGCCGATCAGGTCGAGGGCGGCCAGCTGCTTCCACAACGCCTCGGGGTAGCCCGTCGGGTCGTCCTCCAGCTCGCGGACGACGTCGAGCGAGGCGAAGTCGGCGCACACGCCGCGGACCATCTCCCGCAGCATGTCCTGCTCTTCGCTGAAATCCAGATCCATCGAGGGCTCCTGTTCAGGGCTTCCACTGGTCGCCGCGGCGGCGCCAGGGGTTGTCGGCGGGTGACGGTCGGCAGGGCCACGCGGACGGTGCAGTCGGTCTTGAGCTCGCCGTCGACGGTGAGCGAGACGAGCAGCTCGGCCCAGCCGCAGCCGGCCTCGTCGACGGCGACGTCCTGCGACGGTGGCGTCGAGGGCCATGGTGTCGCCGGGGAAGACCGAGCCCTTCATGCGGAACGTCATGCGCCCGAGGCGGCCGAGCGGGCCGGTCCAGTCGGTGACGTAGCGCTCGAACCAGGCGGCCTGGTTGGGCGTGTTGAGGAAGATGTCCGGGTGCCGTTGCGGTTGACGGCGAAGTCGTGGTCGTGGTGCATCGGTCGCCAGTCGCGCGCGGCCAGCGCGCCGAGCACGACGGTCGTGGCCGTCACGTCGTAGCGTCAGCGTCGGGCAGCGCGTCGCCGGCGTGCACCTGGTCGAGCAGGAGCAGCGCCGGTGGTGGTGTCGCTCATGCCGATGCCTCCCGGCGGTAGCCGAAGCCGGTGTAGCTCTCGACGCCCACGAGCTCGTCGTGCTGGTTGTGGTACTCGACGTCGATCACCCAGAAGCGGCCGGTGCCGAGCTTGGTCGTCTTCGGGCCGCTCACCGAGCGGAGGATCTGGTGGGTGCGCAGCAGGTCGCCGGGGCGCACCGGCTCGTGGAACACGATCGTGTTGTCGCGACATGACCGCCTCGGGCAGGTCGAGGCGCTCCTTGAGGTCGAAGTGCACCTGCAGGGGCAGGGCCGGCTCGTCGCGGCCGGGCGCCCAGTGGTGGGGGCGGAACCAGACCGAGAGCATGGTCGGCGGGGCGATGGGTCCGTCGGTGATCTCGTCGGCCACCGCCGGGTCCCAGAAGAGCGGGTTGCCGTTCTCGACCGAGGAGCAGCTGGTCCAGATGTAGCCCTGCTCGACGGGGAACTCGCCGACCGCCTCGTACTGCGGCACGTCGATCAGCGCGGCTGATGTCGGCGGGGAGCTCGTCGTGGTTCTCCGCGTCGGTCGTGGTCATGCGACGACGCCTCCTTCCCGCAGGGCGGTGATCTCGTCGGCGGTGAGCCCGGCGGCGGCCAGGAGCTCGTCGGTGTCGGTGACGGCCGCGTCGCGCACCGCGGAACTGCGCGGCGCGTCGGTGTCGGTGCCGGCCAGCAGCGGTGCCGAGCTGGCGGAACGGGCCCGGGGTGTCGTGGACGGCCTCGGCGATGAGGCCGCGGGCGGCGAACTGCGGGTCGTCGACCAGCTCGGGCACGGAGTAGACCGGGCCGACGCAGGTGTCGGCCGGGCGCCAGCTCGGCCACCCAGTCGTCGCGGGTGCGGCGGGCGAAGGCGGCCCGGAAGGCGGCCCGGATCTCGTCCTGCACGTCGTCGTCGAGCTGGTGGTCGGCCCACTGCTCGCAGTCGAGCAGCCGGCACAGGTTGCGGTAGAACGCCGGCTCGATGGCGCCGACGGCGACCCACTGGCCGTCGGCGCACCGGTAGGTGTCGTAGCAGGCGTAGCGGCCGGTGAGGATGTAGTGGCCGGGCCCGGGCACGACGCCGGTGGCCAGGTACTCGTCGATGTAGAGCGACATGAGGGCCAGCACGCCGTCGGCGATCGACACGTCGAGGAACGAGCCCTCGCCGGTCGAGGCCCGCCGCACCAGCGCGGCCATGATGGCCATGGCGGCCTGCATGCCGCCGCCGGCGGCGTCGGCCACGGTGGCGCCGGGCAGCGGCGGCTTGTCGCCCGGCGCCCGCTCGCTGCAGTCGAGGTAGCCGCCCACGCCCAGGTAGTTGATGTCGTGGCCGGCCCACTGCGACGCCGGGCCGGTCTGGCCGTAGCCGCTGGTCGAGCAGTAGATGATGTCGGGGTTCACGGCGGCGACGTCGTCGTAGCCGATGCCGAGCCGGTCGACGACGCCGGGCCGGAAGCTCTCGAGCACGACGTCGGCGCCGGCGGCCAGGCGCAGGAACGCGGCCTTGCCCTCGGGGGCCTTCAGGTCGAGGCGGAGCCGCTTCATGTCCCGGTGGCCGCTGTAGGCGTAGAACGGCGGCTCGATCTGGCACGCCGCCGGCCCGCGGCGGCGCGCCGACCTTGACCACCGTGGCGCCGTAGTCGGTCAGCATCCGCGAGGCGCGGGCCGCCGGCCCGACGGTGGCGAAGTCGAGCACGGTGACGCCGGCGAGCGCGGGAGTCGTCATGGGGGTGCGGGGCTCAGAAGTTCTTGGGGAGGCCGAGGCCGCGGCGGGCGATGATGTTCTTCTGGATCTCCGAGGCGCCGCCGCCGATGGTGTCGATCACGGTGTAGCGGTAGGTCGACTCGGACCGGCCCTTCATCGGGGCGTCCTCGGTGTGCACCCGCAGCTGGCTGCCGGGGCCGGCGATGTCCATGGCCGCGTTGGCCAGGCGCACCGAGAACTCGGTGGCGAACAGCTTGTACTCCGACGACTCGACCGTGGGCGGGGGAGCCGGGGTGCCGGTCGCCTTGGTGAGCTTCTCGCCCTTGACCGACTCGGCCACGACCTTGAGGCCCATGACCCGGGCCACCTCGGCGTCGGTGTGCAGGCGGGCCAGCTGGGCCCGCACCACGCGGATCGTCCTTGAGCGGCTCGCCGTCGCGGGTCGCGGTCTTGCACGTACTCGGTGAGCAGGTCGAGGCGCTGCTTGATCGGCGAGAACGTGAACATGGTGAAGCGCTCGAGGTCGAGCGCCTGGGAGATGTACTGGAAGCCGCGTGTTGACCTCGCCGACCACGTACTCGTCGGGCACGAACACGTTGTCGATGAAGACCTCGTTGGTGCGCTCGTCGCCCATGGTCCAGATCGCCGCGGATCTCGATGTTGGGGTGGTCGAGGGGCACCAGCATCAGCGTGATGCCGTGGTGCTTGTTGTCGGGATCGGTGCGGGTGCCGAGCCAGTACCACTCGGCGAAGTGGGCCGAGGTGGTCCAGGTCTTCTGGCCGTTGAGCAGCCAGCCGGTCTGGCCGTCCTCGGTGTGGCGCTCGGCCTTGAGCTTCATCGAGGCGGCGTCGGAGCCGGCGTTGGGCTCGCTGTAGCCGACGGCGAACTCGACGTCGTTCTCGAGGATCATGGGCAGGAACTTCTCCTTGAGGAAGTCGCTGCCGTGGGCGATGAGCGTCTTGCCGATGATGCCGACGCCCTTGCCGATCTGCGGACCGCCCCGTGCCGGCCAGGCTCTCGTTGAGCAGGTACTCGTAGACGCCGTCGCCCTCCTGCCCGCCGTACTCCTTGGGCCAGGTCATGCCGAGCCAGCCCTTGTGGCCCAGCGGCTTCATGAACGCCCGGCGCTTCGGGGTGTCGACGATCTGGGCCATGTTCTCCCGGGTCACGTCGAAGACGTCGGGGTCGTCGTGCTCGTCGAGGAACGCCTCGACCTCGGCGAGGAAGTCCAGCTGCTCGGGGGAGAACTCGAAGTCCATCGCAGGCTCCTTGCCGCGGCCCCACGTTCCTGACGAGGCGTCAGAAAGTATAGGCGGATCGGCCGCCGGTCAGCTGATGACGCCGGCGGCGCGCAGCGCCGCCAGCTCGTCGGCGTCGAGGCCCAGCTCGTCGACCAGCACCTCGGCGGAGTGCTCGCCGACCCACGGCATGCGGGTCTCGGGGCCCTCGGCCATCCGCGACAGCTTCACCGGGTTGCCCGGGGATGAGGAGCGGCTCGTCCACGCCGTCGGTGCGCGGCACCTCGACCAGCATGTGGCGGTTGGCCACGTGCGGATCGGCGATCACGTCGGCGGCGCTGTTGCTGGGCCCGGCCACGATGCCCGCCGCGGTCAGCTCCTCGGACGCCGCCAGCTTGGTGCGGGTCGCGAGCCACGCCTCGATGGCGGGGCGGATGACGTCGTCGAGGTGGGTGATCCAGCCGTCGCGGGTGGCGAAGCGCGGGTCGTCGACCCACTCGGGGTGGCCGACCAGCTCGGCCAGCCGGGCGAACTGCACGCTCGCGCACGATCTGGATCACGACGTAGCCGTCGGAGGCCTTGAACCCCTCGCAGATGACGGGCACCTGCTTCTCGGGCCGGACGCCCATCGACCAGAAGTTGGTGACGATGTCGGTCATCGAGACCATGGCGTCGTACATGGCGATGTCGACGTACTGGCCGAGGCCGGTGCGGTCGCGGTGGCGCAGGGCGGCCAGCACGCCGATCACCGCGAACAGGCCCGAGCTGATGTCGCCCAGGGCGCCGACCGGGATGGTCGTCGGGGGCACGTCGGGACCGTTCTTGTACTCGTAGATGCCGGACATGGCCTCGACCACCGCGGCGTAGGCGGGCCACGCCCGATAGGGGCTGTCCCCGGTGTTGCCGAAACCGGAGACCGACAGGTAGATCGCCTGGGGGGCCACCTCGGCGATGTCGTCGTAGCCGAGGCCCATGCGGTCCATGGTGCCGGGCTTGAAGTTCTCGGCCACCACGTCGAAGCGGGGGACGAGCCGGAGGAACAGGTCGCGCCCGGCCGGCGACTTGAGGTCGATGCCCAGGCTGCGCTTGTCCAGGTTGTTGCGCAGGAAGGTGGCGCCGACGGGGCGACCGTCGGGATCGATCATCGCCGGCTCGGCCCCCCGTCCGGATTCGCCGTGGACCGGGTGCTCGACCTTGACCACCTCGGCGCCGAGCCGGCCCAGCAGCTGGGTGGCGTAGGGCAGGGCCTGCATCTGCTCGGCCGAGCAGGATGCGCACGCCGTCGAGGGGCTTGCCCCACGACTCGGCATCGGCGTTGGCGGTCTCTCCCAGGCGCATGCCCGGATCGTAGGGCACCGTCGCCCCCGCGTCTGACGTGGCGTCAGATTTTCGCCGCCTACACTTGCGGCCATGAGGGGAGAGGCATGAGGGGAACGTCATGAGAGGGATCCTGGGCTTCGCCGGCTACGTGCCCTATCACCGGCTCGACCGGTCGGCCATCACCGCGGCCAGCGGCACCAACGCCGGCAAGGGCACCCGCTCGGTGGCCTCCTACGACGAGGACACCACCACCATGGCCGTCGAGGCGGCGCGTCTGGCCCTGCGTCCCCTGGGCGACGCCGGCCGGGCCGCGGTCGACTCGTTGTGGTTCTCGACCACCGCGCCGGCCTACGTGGACAAGACCAACGCCACCGTGGTCCACGCCGCTCTCCGCCTCGATCGTGAGGCCGCCGCCTTCGACGCCAACGGGTCGGTGCGCTCGGCCATGGGCGCACTGCGCGCCGCCCTCTCCGGCCGGGGCACGGCGCTGGTGACGGTGGCCGACGTGCGCACCGGGCTGCCCACCAGCGCGGATGAGCGCGAGGGAGGCGACGCCGCCGCCGCCCTGCTGATCGGTGAGGACGGCCCGGACACCCCGGTGCTGGCCGAGTACCTCGGGGGCGTCTCGCTCACCGAGGAGTTCCTCGACCGCTGGCGCACCCCCGGCGACGTCCGCTCCAAGCAGTGGGAGGAGCGCTTCGGCGAGATGCAGTACGTGCCCCTCGGCCAGGAGGCGTGGAAGCAGGCGCTGGACGCCACCGGCCTGGACCCCGACGCCATCGGCCAGGTCATCGTGGCCGGCACCCACGCCCGGGCCGTGCGACAGGTCTCCACCAAGATCACCGCCGGCACCGCCGCGGCGGCCGAGGACCTCCTGGCCACCGTGGGCAACCCCGGCGCGGCCCAGCCCGCGCTGCTGCTGGCCCACGCGCTCGAGCGGGCCGCCGCCGGCGAGGTCATCGCCCTGGTCGTGCTGGCCGACGGGGCCGACGTGGCCCTGTTCCGGGCCACCGCCGCCCTCGACGACCACGTGCCCGACCCGCCCGGTCAGCGCGCAGATCACCGCCGGACGCGACGACCTGCGCTACCTCACCTTCCTGGCCTGGAACGGCATGGTCGCCATCGAGCCGCCCCGCCGCCCCGAACCGGCCCGGGCCTCCTCGTCGGCCGCCGCCCGCAACGAGGAGTGGAAGTTCGGCTTCGTGGCCAGCCGCGACCGGAGCACCGGAGCGGTCCACCTGCCCCCGGCCCGGGTCTCGTTCCAGGGGGGCGCCGTCGACGACATGGAGCCGCTGCCCATGGCCGACGCCGCCGGCACCATCGTCACCTTCACCATCGACCGCCTGGCCTACTCGCCCAGCCCCCCGATCGTGTTCGCGGTGGTCGACTTCGACGAGTCGGCCGGCGGCGGGCGCCTGCCCATGGAGCTGACCGACGTGGTCGCCGACGACGTCACCATCGGGGCGCGGGTGGAGATGACGTTCCGTCGCATCAACCGGGCCGACGGCATCCAGAACTACTTCTGGAAGGCCAAACTGATCAGGCTCGATCCATGAGGAGAGACCCATGAGCTCGCACGGCATCCGCGACAAGGTCGCCATCGTCGGGATGGGCTGCACGCCGTTCCGCGAGCACTGGGACAAGGGCGCCGACGACCTCATGATCGACGCGGTGAGCGAGGCCCTGGCCTCGGCGTCGATGGCCAAGGACAGCGTCGACGCCTTCTGGCTGGGGACGGCGCAGACCGGCATGAGCGGGGTGACGCTGGCCGCGCCGCTGAAGTTGCAGAACAAGCCGGTGACCCGGGTGGAGAACTACTGCGCGTCGGGCTCCGAAGCACTGCGCCAGGCCGCCTACGCGGTGGCGTCGGGCGCCTACGACGTGGCCATGGCCGTGGGCGTCGAGAAGGTCAAGGACAGCGGCTACCAGGGGCTCAACGCGTTCCCCGTCCCCAACGACGGCACCGCCCGCAGCCTCACCGCGGCGGCCATGTTCAGCCTCGTGGTGCCGGCCTACGCCGAGCGCTACGGCGTCGACGAGGACGTGCTCAAGCGGGTGCTGGCCGGCATCGCGGCCAAGAACCACTACAACGGCGCCCGCAACCCCCGGGCCCAGTTCCGCCGGGAGATGGACGTGGACGCCATCTGCAACGCCCCGGCGGTGGCCGGCCGCCTGGGGGTGTTCGACTGCGCCGGGGTGGCCGACGGCTCGGCCGCCGCCATCGTGGTGCGCGCCGAGGACGCCCCCCGCTACACGGACAAGCCGCTCTACATCAAGGCGCTCTCGTTCGTGGCCGGCAACGGCTCGGGCACCATCGACCCGGCCTACGACTACACGACGTTCCCCGAGGTGGCGGCCACCGCCGCCGACGCCTACGCCCAGGCCGGCATCACCGACCCGCGGCGCGAGCTGGCCATGGCCGAGGTCCACGACTGCTTCACCCCCACCGAGCTGGTCCTGATGGAGGACCTGGGCTTCTCCGACCGGGGCCAGGCGTGGAAGGACGAGGAGGCGGGGGTGTTCGACCTGCACGGCGAGCTCCCGGTCAACCCCGACGGCGGGCTCAAGAGCTTCGGCCACCCGGTGGGGGCCTCGGGCCTGCGCATGCACTTCGAGAACTGGCTCCAGCTGCGGGGCGAGGCCCCCGAGGAGCGTCGCATCGACACCGTCGAGGGGCCGGCCGGCCGCCATCTGGGCCTGGTCCACAACCTGGGCGGCTACCCGGGGGAGATGGTCTCGTTCGTGTCGATCCTCGGCACCGAGCTCAGCTGACGTCCCCACCCCTTTCTTCGCCCGCCACCAGGCTTTCTGTCCCTTGAGCGACCTCAGAGAGGTCGCTCAAGGGACAGAAACGTCATGGGGCTGGAAGACTGGGGGGCATGAAACCGCTGGCTGTCCATCATGTGTCGATCAACGTCGATGACGTGGAGGCCGCCCTGGCCTTCTACGAGGGGACCCTGGGCTTCATCCGCGCGCCGCGACCGGCCCGACTTCGGCTTCGGCGGGGCCTGGCTGGACGTCGGCGGTCAGCAGGTCCACCTGATCGAGGCCGAGCCGCCCGCCGACCGGGGCCAGCACTTCGCCGTCCAGGTCGACGATCTGGCGGCGACGGTGGCCGAGCTGCGAGGCTCGGGAGTGACGGTCAGCGACCCGAGCCCGGTGGGGAGCAACCTGCAGGCGTTCCTCCACGATCCGGCCGGCAACACCGTCGAACTGCACCAGGTCGGCCCGATCTCCTGACCCGGTTTCGACCCCCGATCGGTACCGCAGAGCGGAACCGATCGGCGCCGAAACCGGGATGGGGGGTCCACCCGAACCCCGCGCCGGGCTGCGAACCTTTCCCACCACCCCCACGAGGAGCATCGAGCATCGTGAGCACCATCGAACACATCGTCGGACGCGAGGTCCTCGACTCGCGGGGCAACCCCACGGTGGAGGTGGAGGTCTTCCTCGACAGCGGGGCCCAGGGGCGCGCCATCGTCCCGTCGGGGGCCTCCACCGGCCAGTTCGAGGCCGTGGAGCTGCGCGACGGCGGCGATCGTTACGGCGGCAAGGGCGTCCTCGACGCCGTGGGCCACGTCGAAGACGAGATCTACGACACGCTGGTGGGCCTCGACGCCCTCGACCAGCGCGACCTCGACCGCATCCTCGGCGACCTCGACGACACCGACAACAAGGCCCGGTTGGGGGCCAACGCCATCCTGGGCGTGTCCCTGGCGGTGGCGCGTGCCGCGGCCGACGAGCTCGAGCTGCCCCTGTACCGCTACGTGGGCGGGGTCAACGCCCACGTGCTGCCCGTCCCCATGATGAACGTCCTGAACGGCGGCGAGCACGCCGACAACAACGTGGACCTGCAGGAGTTCATGATCATGCCGGTGGGCGCGGTGTCGTTCCGCGAGGCGCTGCGATGGGGGGCCGAGACCTACCACGAGCTCAAGAAGGTGCTCCACGAGCGGGGGCTGTCCACCGCCGTGGGGGACGAGGGCGGCTTCGCCCCCGACCTGGCCTCCAACGAGGAGGCGTGCCAGCTGCTGGTCACCGCCATCGAGCGGGCGGGCTTCGCCGTGGGCGACGACATCGCCATCGCCCTCGACCCCGCATCGAGCGAGTTCTACCGCGACGGCGCCTACGTGCTGGCCAGCGAGGACCGCACCCTCACGCCCGACGAGATGGTGGCCTACTACGCCGATCTGTGCGCCCGCTATCCCATCGTGTCCATCGAGGACGGCATGGCCGAGGAGGACTGGGACGGGTGGAGGTCCATCACCGAGGCCCTGGGCGACCGGGTCCAGCTGGTGGGCGACGACCTGTTCGTGACCAACACCGAGCGCCTGGCCCGCGGCATCGCCGCGGGGGTGGCCAACTCCATCCTCATCAAGGTCAACCAGATCGGCTCGCTGACCGAGACGTTGGAGGCGGTCGGCCTCGCCACCCGCTCGGGCTACACCGCGGTCATGTCCCACCGCTCGGGTGAGACGGAGGACACCACCATCGCCGACCTGGCGGTGGCGACCAACTGCGGCCAGATCAAGACCGGTGCACCGGCCCGCTCGGACCGGGTGGCCAAGTACAACCAGTTGCTGCGGATCGAGGACGACCTCGACGAGGCAGCGGCCTACTGGGGTCACGCCGCCCTGAAGCGGGGGCGCGGGCCCGCATGAGGCGCCTCGTCCTCCCGGTGCTGGTGACCGTGGTGCTGGCCCTGGTCGTGGTGGTGGGCATCTTCCCCACCCGCCGCTACCTCAGCCAGCGCCAGGCCATCGCCTCGGAGGCGGCGCGGGTGGACGCCCTGACCAGCACCAACGACACCATGCAGGCCCAGGTCGACCGCCTCCAGACCGACGCCGAGATCGAGAAGCAGGCCCGCACCTACGGCTGGGTCAAGCCGGGGGAGGAGCCGTACCACATCCTCCCCGCCCCGCAGGACCCGCCCCGGGTGCCCGACGTGTGGCCCTTCGACCAGTTGCAGCAGCGGCTGGACCGCTAGGCGACGCGGGCGGCCGCCAGGCCGATGGCGTCGGCCGAGGTGGTGGCCACCGGGTGGTGCATCACGACGATCATGACCACGACGACGCCGGCGATGGCGGCCAGGATGATGGCCAGCAGGGCGACCATGCCCAGGTAGCTGAGCCGACCCTTCTCCGGCTCCTGGACCCAGTCCGGGTCCTCCATCTCCTGGGGCTGGGCCTCCCGCACGAGCGTGGCGGTGGCGCCGGGGGCTGCTTCAGGGGCCGTCACGGTGCTGCGCACGGGGGTCGGCGTGCCCGGCTTCCAGCCGCCGGGCTTCAGCCCGGCCGGGTCGAAGCCACAGGCCATGCACCAGTCCCACGACGGCCGCACGACGGTGCTGCAATCCGGACAAATCGGTTCATGCGGCACGGGTGGCTCCTTCGATCGAGGACTTCCTTGCTGATGCTGCGATCCCTCCCGGCTACAAGCATCGGCCCCCCCGGTGGTCACTCAAGCGAAATGGGCCTCCCGCCGGTCAGGAAGGTCCGCCCGACCTAGGTCGTCGAGTCGATCGACCCACACGGGGGCGTCGCCGGCCTGTCCGACCACCTCGCGGCCGGACAGCCTGTCCAGCCGCCTGTCCGAATGCTTGATCGACCGCGGTAGGGTCCGGCCATCATCACCCGCTGTCGGGTGAGCCAGCACGAGGGGAACCGCATCGCATGAGCGTCATGGGCACACGCGTCCGCCGAGTCGAGGACCCGGTCTTCCTGACGGTCGGGGGCACGTATGTGGCCGACCTGGACGACCCGCGCCTGGCCGGAGCGGCCTGGGCCACGTTCGTGCGCTCGACCATGGCCCACGCCCGCATCGTGGAGCTCGACACGACCGAGGCCGCGGCCGCGCCCGGGGTGCTGGGCGTGTTCACCGCCGCCGACCTCGACCTGCCCGCCATCCCCCTCTACATCCCCGGCATGATGCCCGACGCCATGGCCCGGCCCTGGCTGGCCGGCGAGACCGTCCGCTACGTGGGCGAACCGATCGCCGTCATCGTGACCGAGGAGCGGGCGCAGGGCGAGGACGCCGCCGAACGGGTCTTCGTGGACTACGAGCCCCTCACCGCCGTCGTCGGCGCGCCGGCCGCGGCCACCGACGAGGTCCTGCTGTACCCGGACCACGGCTCCAACACCACCTTGGAGATCCCGTTCGGCCACAGCGGCGACGAGCTCTTCGCCGGCTGTGAGGTGGTCGTCAGCCAGGCCATCGAGAACCAGCGGTTGGCGGCCTGCCCGATGGAGCCCCGCGGCGTGGCCACCACGTGGGACGGCGATCGGCTCGTGTTCTGGATCTCCAGCCAGGCGCCCCACGCGGTGAAGGGGAAGCTGGTCACCAACTACGGGCTCGAGCCCGGCCAGGTGCACGTCATCGCGCCGGACGTGGGCGGCGGGCTTCGGGGCGAAGATCGACCCGGCCCCCGACGAGCTGGTGCTGCCCTGGCTGTCGCGGCGCGTGGGTCGCGCCGTGCGCTGGATCGAGACCCGCAGCGAGAACATGGTGGCGATGCCCCACGGTCGGGGGCAGTCCAACCTCATCGAGATCGGCGGGCGCCGCGACGGCACCGTCGAGGCGTACCGGCTCACCGTCCTGCAGGACTCGGGTGCCTACCCCAGCATGGGCGCGGTGCTCATCTTCCTCACCCGGGCCATGGCCCAGGGCACCTACGCCATCGACCGGGTGGAGTGCAACGTGAAGTCGGTGGCCACCAACACCACGGTGATCGAGGCGTACCGCGGTGCCGGTCGGCCCGAGGCCAGCGCCGCCATCGAGCGGGCCATGGACCTCTTCGCCGCCGAGATCGGCATGGACGCCGCCGAGGTGCGCCGCCGCAACCTGATCCCCGCCGACGCCTTCCCGTACACGACCAGGACGGACTCCACCTACGACTGCGGCGACTACGTGGGGGCGCTGGACCGGGTGCTCGAGGCCGCCGACTACGACGGGCTGCGGGCCGAGCAGGCCCGCCGGCGCGCCGAGGGCGACGTCGTGCAGCTGGGCATCGGGGTGTCCACCTACGTGGAGGTCACGGCCGGGCCGGCGCCGGGCGAGTCCGAGTTCGCCAAGGTCGAGGTCCACCCCGACGGCCGGGCCACCATCTTCACCGGCTCGTCCAGCCACGGCCAGGGACACCGCACGTCGTGGGCCATGATCGCCAGCGACCTCACCGGCATCCCCATGGCCGACATCGACGTGGTGGCCGGCGACACCGACCTCGTGGCGGAGGGGACGGGCACGTTCGGCTCCCGCTCGCTGCAGGTCGGCGGCGCCGCGGTGATGACCGCCACCGAGGCCCTGGTGGAGCGGGCTCGCCAGGTGGCGGCCGACCTGTTGGAGGCCAGCCCCGACGATGTCGTGCTCGACGTGGGCGCCGGGCGCTTCCACGTGGCGGGCACCCCGTCGCTGGCCCGCACGTGGGCCGAGGTGGCGGCCGCGTCGGGCCTGGCCGACCCGCTCGACCCGGCCGGCGTCTCGGGCCTGGTGGAGACGGCCACGTACGCCACCACCTCACCCACCTACCCGTTCGGCGCCCACGTGGCGGTGGTGGAGGTCGATGCCGAGACCGGCCTGGTGCGCCTGCGCCAGATGATCACCTGCGACGACGCCGGCCGCCTGCTCAACCCGCTGCTGGTGGAGGGCCAACGCCACGGCGGCATCGCCCAGGGGGTGGCCCAGGCCCTGCTGGAGGAGGTGCGCTACGACGAGGACGGCAACCCGGTGACGTCGAACCTGGCCGACTACGCCATGATCTCGGCCGCCGAGCTGCCGTCGTTCCAGCTCGTCACCATGGAGACGCCGACCGACGTGAACCCCCTGGGAGCCAAGGGGATCGGTGAGTCGGGGACGATCGGGTCGACCCCGGCGGTGCAGAGCGCCGTCGTCGATGCCCTGAGCCCGTTCGGTGTGCGCCACGTCGACATGCCGGCCACCGCCGAGCGGGTGTGGCGAGCCATCGACGGGGCCGGGGGCGCACGTAGGTGACGACCCCCATCGTGGCCGAGGGCCTCGTCCGCCGCTTCGGTGACATCGTGGCGGTGGACGGCGTCGACCTGGTCGTCGAGGAGGGGGAGGTCTTCGGGTTCCTGGGGCCCAACGGCGCCGGCAAGTCCACCCTGGTGCGCATGCTGGTCACCCTGCTGCGCGTCACCGAAGGTCAGGCCCGAGTGGCCGGGTACGACGTGAGCACCCAGGCCAAGCAGGTGCGCCGGGTCATCGGCGTGGCCCTGCAGGACGCGGCCATCGACCCGCTCATGACCGGCAACGAGTTGCTCAAGCTGCAGTCGACGCTGCACGGCATCCCGGCCGCCGAGGCCCGGCGCCGCAGCGGCGAGCTGCTCGAGCGGGTGGGGCTCACCGCGGCGGCCGACCGGCGGGTGGGCACCTACTCCGGCGGCATGCGCCGGCGCCTCGATCTGGCCATGTCCCTGGTCCACGAGCCCCAGGTGCTCTTCCTGGACGAGCCCACCACCGGCCTCGACCCGATGAGCCGCATCAGCCTGTGGGAGGAGGTGCGCTCGCTCAACACCGAGCACGGCACGACCGTGTTCCTCACCACCCAGTACCTGGAGGAGGCCGACCAGCTGGCCGGGCGCATCGCCATCATCGACGCCGGCCGCATCGTGCGCGAGGGTCGCCCCGACCGGCTCAAGGAGGAGGTCGGCGCCCCCACGCTGACCCTGGGGATCGACCCCGACCACTTCGAGGAGGCCCGCCGGATGCTGTGCGCCCGCTTCGGCGCCGAGCGCCCGGCGACCCGACCGGGAGAGCTGGCCCTCGGGCTCACCGGGGGTGCGTCGGAGATGACGTCGGTGGTACGGGCCCTCGACGAGCTCGGCGCGCTGGTCGAGCACATCGAGTTGACCCAGCCCAGCCTGGACGACGTCTTCGCCGAGGCCACCGGGCGCCGCTTGGAGGGCGCCGGCCCGACTGGCGAGGCCGACCCACCGGCGGGGCCGACGTCGGACGGGGAATCAGCGGCGTGAGCCTGGCCGAGGTGGTCCCCGCACCGGGCGGTGGCCCCGGGCATCCGGCCCCGGGCCGCAGCGTCATGGTGAGCCAGACGCGGATCATGGCCCGCCGCTCGGTGGTGGGCACCTTCCGCCAGCCGGCTCAGTGGATCCCGGGGTTGTTCTTCCCGCTCATGCTGGCCGCGGTCAACTCCGCGGCCATGGGCAAGTCCATCCACCTCCCCGCCTTCCAGGCCGCCTTCCCCGGCATCCAGTCCTTCGGCCAGTTCCTGTTGCCGGCCACCATGATCCAGGGCGTCATGTTCGGCGGGATCGTGGCCGGCTCGGACGTGGCCCTCGACATCGAGGACGGGTTCTTCGAGCGCATGGTGGTCTCGCCCGTGGCCCGCTCGTCGATCCTGGTGGGTCGCCTGGCCGGTGCCTGCGCCCTCGGGGCGGTGCAGGCGGTGCTGTTCACCACCGTCTTCTCGCTGTTCGGGGCCAAGGTCGCCGGTGGGCTCGGCGCCTATGCGGTGCTCGTCGCCCTGGGCATGATCCTGGCTCTCGGCATGGGCGGGCTCATGGCCGCCATCGCCCTGCGAACCGGTTCGCAGGAGGCGGTGCAGAACACGTTCCCCCTCATCTTCGTGCTGCTGTTCCTCAGCTCGGCGTTCTTCCCCACCCAGCTCATGAAGGGCTGGTACCAGGCGACGGCGGAGCACAACCCCATCAGCTGGATGATCAACGGCGCCCGCGACCTGGTCATCAACGGCTTCACCTGGCACTCGGCCATCGAGGCGCTGGCCGTGGCCTCGGTGCTGGCGCTCGGGGCGGTGGCGCTGGCCACCCGCCAGTTCCGGCGGCGCCTGGCGGTGACGGCGTGAGCACCACCGACGCCCTGTCACCGCCGGCCCCGGGGGCGCCGCAACTGGCCGAGGCCCATGAGGGGCACACCTCGGCGGTGACCCGGGTGTTGACCCAACGCGGGGTGCTCGGTGTGGTCCGGGTGCCGGCCACCGTGGTGCCCGTCGTCATCATGCCCGTCATCTTCATCCTGGCCTTCAGCGGCGCGTTCACCGCGCTCACCGGCCTCCCCGGCTTTCCCACCAGCAACATCTTGAACTGGATGGCCCCCTTCGCCGTCCTGCAGGGCGCCTCGTTCGCCGGGTTGGGGGCGTCGTTCTCGGTCGGTCGCGACCTGGAGAACGGCTTCTACGACCGGCTGCTGCTCGCCCCCGCTCCCCGCCGGGCCCTGGTGGCCGCGTCGCTGGGCTACGCCCAGCTGCGGGCGCTCATCCCGCTGTTCACGGTGGTGCCCATCGCCCTGCTGGGCGGCGCGCGCATGCAGGGCGGGCTGGCCGGCTACGCCGTGCTCGCCATCGCCGCCCTGGGGGTGGCCGTCGTGGCCAGCCTGTGGGGCCTCGGGGTGACCTACCGATTGCGCACGCAGCGCGCCGGCTCGCTGGTGCAGGTCGGCATCTTCGCCGTCATGTTCCTCTCGATCGGCCAGGTGCCGCTCGAGGCGATGACGGGATGGCTGCACTGGGTGGCGGTGCGCAACCCGTTCACCTACGTGTTGAAGATGGCCCGCCAGGGCTTCCTCGGCCCGGTCACCTGGTCCACCACCTGGCCCGGCCTCGTGGCGCTGGCCGTGAGCGTGTTGCTGCTGGGCTGGTACGCCTGGCGGGGGTTCCGCACCCTCGACCGCTGAGCGAACCGAACGGGGCCAAGGCGCCGTAAGCCGACCTGACGGCCCGTGACACCGCGAGCCGCATACCCTGGCCGGCTCAGGCCGGCCCCCCCGAGAGAGCAGATCCATGCAGAAGTCAGCCAAGTACGCCCTCATCGCCGTGGTCCTGGTGATCGTGCTGGGCGGGGCCGGGTTCTACTGGTTCTTCCTGCGGGACGACGCCCCGCCCAAGGCCAGCCTGCAGACCAACTCGACGGTGGAGGGTGCCTCCGGCGACCCGGCCTCGGCCGACGGCACCTGGAAGGTGGCTCCCGCCGACAACGTGTTCGTGGGCTACCGGGTCCAGGAGGTGTTCGCCGGCGAGACCATCAAGAAGACGGCGGCCGGGCGCACCCCGGCGGTCGAGGGGACGTTGACCGTGAGCGGGCTCGACCGTCACCGCGGCGGAGATCACCGCCGATGTCACCCAGCTCAAGAGTGACCGCGCCGCCCGTGACAACCAGATCAAGACCCGGGGCCTGGAGACCAACACGTTCCCCCAGGCCACGTTCAAGCTGACCAAGCCGGTCACCCTGCCGTCGGCCCCGGTCAAGGGTCAGAGCGTGGACATCACCGTGACCGGTGAGCTGACCCTGCACGGGCAGACCAAGACGATCGACGTTCCCCTCAAGGCCGAGTGGGACGGGGGGACCATCGCCCTGGCCGGTGGCGCCCCGGTCGTCTTCTCGGACTACGGCATGGAGGCCCCCACCAACGCCATCGTCTCGGTCGACGACAACGGCGAGTTCGAGCTGCAGCTCACCTTCGTCCCGGCCTGAGCCGACCGGGCTGCCTGGAATGCCGCGACCGGCGGAATGCCCGGCGGGCAGAGGTAGTTGAATAGAAAACAACTTGCTCGACCTGCCTCGGAGGCACCCCATGAGCACCAGCACCATCGACGTCCGCCGTTCGGCCGACCGGTTCCACACCGAAGCCGGGTGGTTGCACTCCAACCACAGCTTCAGCTTCAGCCGCCATTACGACCCCGCCAACACCCACCACGGCCTGCTGCTGGTCAACAACGACGATCGGGTCGATCCCGGCACCGGCTTCAGCACGCATCCCCACCAGGACATGGAGATCGTGACCTGGGTGCTCTCCGGGGAGCTCGAGCACGCCGACACGCTCGACAACCGGGGCCTGCTCTACCCGGGCCTGGCCCAGCGCATGAGCGCCGGAACCGGCATCTGGCACTCGGAGATGAACCCCAGCGGAGCCGAGCCGGTCCACTTCGTGCAGATGTGGGTGCTGCCCGACACCGAGTCGGTCGAGCCCGGCTACCAGCAACTCGACATCAACCGTGAGCTGGACCGGGGCGGGCTCGTGCCCATCGCCTCGGGTCAGGGCCACGACGCCGCCATCTCGATTCGCCAGCGCGACGCCGTGCTGTGGGGTGGTCGCCTCACGCCGGGCGAGACCGTCAGCGTGCCCGACGCCGCCCACACCCACCTGTTCGTGCCCGTCGGCTCGGCCGTCCTCGAAGGGGCCGGCGAGCTGGCCGAAGGCGACGCGGTGCGCCTCACCGGTGCCGGCAGCCCGCGGCTCACCGCCGGCGAGAACGGGGCCGAGGTGCTCATCTGGGCCACGGCGTGACCGTGCCCCCGCCGACGTTGCGTAGCAGGGCGGCGGAATCCGCCCGGCTGGCACGCAACTCGGCCGGTGGGGAGGGACCGGTCTCGCTCGCGGCCTGCCAGACTGATCAGGTGGAACTCGAAGACGTCTCCCTCGCGCTGGCCGAGCACGGCTACCTGGCCGACGACGGTCTGGCCACGGCGGTGTTCCTGGCTCTCGAGCTCCACCGTCCGCTCCTGCTCGAAGGTGAGGCCGGGGTGGGCAAGACCGAGGTGGCCAAGGTGCTGGCCCGCTGGACCGGGGCGCCGAGCTGATCCGCCTGCAGTGCTACGAGGGCATCGACGTGGCCCAGGCCGTCTACGAGTGGGACTACTCCCGCCAGCTGCTGCACCTGCGGGCGGCCGAGGCCACGGGCGAGTTGGCCGGCGGAGCCGAAGCGCTCGAAGACGAGCTCTACTCCGAGCGCTTCCTGGTGCGCCGCCCGCTGCTCCAGGCGCTCATGGCCGGCGACGGCCCGCCTCCGGTGCTCCTCATCGACGAGGTCGACCGGGCCGACGACGAGTTCGAGGCCTTCCTGCTCGAGATCCTGGCCGAGTACGCCGTGACCGTGCCCGAGCTGGGGACGTTCCGTGCCGCCGAGCCCCCGGTGGTCATCATCACCTCCAACCGCACCCGCGACGTGCACGACGCCCTCAAGCGCCGGTGCCTCTACCACTGGGTCGAGCACCCCGACTTCGCCCGCGAGGTGGCCATCGTGCGCCTGCGGGCCCCGGGGGTGTCCGAGACCCTGGCCCGGCAGGTGGCCGCGGCCACGGAGGCCTTCCGGGGGCTGGGCCTGTACAAGCCGCCGGGGGTGGCCGAGACCATCGACTGGGCCATGGCCCTGGCCACGCTGGGGCGGGACGAGCTGGACGCCGCCTCGGTCGACGTGACGCTGGGGACCGTGCTCAAGTACCGCGAGGACCAGGAACGGGCTCGCCGCGACGGGCTCGGCCCGCTGGTCGAGGCGGCCCGGGAGCGAGCCGGGTCGTGAGCCCGCCAGGGTCGGCAACGCCGTCGAGCACGTCGTCGTCGAGCACGTCGTCGTCGAGCACGTCGCGTCGAGCGCCCCGCCGGAGCAGCTCCTGGTGGGCTTCGTGCGCAGCCTGCGCCGGGCCGGCCTGGCCGTCCCGGTGGGCAGCACGGTGACGTTCGCCGAGGCCGTCGCCGCCGTCGGGGGCGTCGACACCCGCCAGGTGTACTGGGCCGGGCGGGCCACCCTCATCACCCGGCCCGAGGACGTGGCGCTCTACGACCGGGTCTTCGCCGAGGTGTGGCGCGGCCTCGTGGCCAGCCCCGAGGTCGCTGGCCACCCAGACCCTCACCATGCTCATGGACGAAGAGGACGAGACCGACGGGCCCGAGGGGGCGGGCGAGGACGACGAGGTCGAGGGCCCCACGCTGCTGGTGCGCTTCAGCCCCCATGAGGTGCTGCGCCACAAGGACTTCGCCGCCTACTCCCATGCCGAGCTGGACGAGGCCCATCGCCTCATGGCCGATCTGCACCTGGCCGGGGCGCTGCGTCGCAGCCGGCGGAGGCGGGCATCGCGCCGCCAGCGCGGCCATCCGGACGTGCGCCGCACCGTGCGCCGGGCGCTGCGCACCGGCGGTGAGGCTCTCGAGCGCCGCCACACCGAGCCCGACCAGCGCCCCCGCCGGGTGGTCCTGTTGTGCGACGTGAGCGGATCGATGGAGCCCTACGCCCGGGCCCTGCTGCGCTTCGCCCAGGCCGCGGTGGTGGGTCGGGCCCGGGTCGAGGCCTTCGCCCTCGGCACCCGGCTGACCCGCCTCACCCGGGAGCTGTCGTCACGCGACCCGGACACCGCGCTGCGCCCGGGCCGGCCAGGCGGTCGAGGACTGGTCGGGGGGCACCCGCCTGGGTGAGGGGCTGCGCCGGTTCAACGATCAGTGGGGTGTCCGGGGCATGGCCCGGGGGGCGGTGGTGGTGGTCCTGTCCGACGGGTGGGACCGAGGTGACCCCGACGAGCTGGCCGAGCAGATGGCCCGCCTGCACCGGGTGGCCCACCGCGTGGTGTGGGTCAACCCGCTCAAGGCGTCGCCCGGCTACGAGCCGCTGGCCCGGGGCATGGCCGCGGCGTTGCCCTACGTGGACGAGTTCGTCGAGGGCCACTCGTTGGCCTCGCTCGAGGAGCTCGGTCAGGTGATCACTCGATGAATCGATCCGGCCATGAAGGAGAGCACCAGTGAAAGAGATCCTCGACGACCTCGATCGTTGGCGGGCCGCCGGCAAGCGGGTCGCCCTGGCCCGGGTCGTCGACATCGAGGGGTCCGGCCCCCGCGACCCGGGCGCCTCCATGGCCGTCAACGAGGACGGCGAGGTGGCCGGCTCGGTCTCGGGCGGCTGCGTGGAGGGCGCCGTGGTCACCGAGTCGCTCGACATCCTGACCACGGGGGACCGACGCCTGGTCTCGTTCGGCTACAGCGACGACGAAGCCTTCGCCGTGGGCCTGACCTGCGGGGGCACCATCCACCTGTTCATCGAACCGCTGGACTGGTAGCGGTGGCCGAGATCTACGACGAGCTCGAGGCCGCGCTGCGGGTCAACCGGCCGGTGGCCCTGGCCACCGTCATCGAGGGGCCTCACGTCGGAGCCAAGCTGCTGGTCGGGCCCGACCCGGCGGGTCCGTGGGCGCGGGGGACGCTGGGCGACCCCGACCTGGACCGGGTGGTCGGGCGTGACGCGCTGGGCGAGCTGGAGGCGGGCACCACCATCGTGCGCCACTACGGCGAGCACGGCGAAGCGCGCGAGCAGGCGGTGTCGGTGTTCATCGAGTCGTTCGCCCCGCCGCCCCGCATGCTGATCTTCGGCGCGGTGGACTTCACCAAGGCGCTGGTGAAGGTGGCCCGCGTGCTCGGGTACCACGTGACCGTGTGCGACGCCCGCGAGGTCTTCGCCACCCGTCGCCGCTTCCCCCAGGCCGACGAGGTCGTGGTCGACTGGCCCCACCGTCTGCTCGAGCGCGAGGGCGCCACCCTCGGGCCCCGCGACGCCATCTGCGTGCTCACCCACGACCACAAGTTCGACGTGCCCGCCATCGTGGCCGCCCTGCAGACCGACGTGGGCTACCTGGGGGCCATGGGCAGCCGCCGCACCCACGCCGAACGGGTCAGCCGTCTGCGCGACGAGGGCATCGACGACGCCGGCATCGCCCGCATCATGGCGCCCATCGGCCTCGACCTGGGGGGCCGCACCCCGGAGGAGACGGCCATCTCCATCTGCGCCGAGATCATCGCCCGCCGCACCGGCCGCGAGGCCCCGTCGCTGCGCGACCGCGACGGCGCCATCCACCGCTGAGCAGGCCGTTCGCGCGCCGACCGGGCCCGGGGCCCGATGCCGGACATACTGATCCGGTGCCACCGGGATCGACGCTGCTCGACGAGCCACGGCCCGCGGGTCACCAGCGGGAGCCCGGGCGTCGTTGGCTGGGCTTCTCCCGCCGAACGGTGATCGTGGTGGGGCTGGTGCTCGCGCTGGTGATGGTGGTCGAGTACTTCTGGCTCTACGCACCCTTCGGCTCCGGCTCCGGCTCGGTGACGACGTCGAGCGTCGCCGCCGCGCCGGGCGCCGACTCGACGGGAGCCGACTCGACGTCGGGCTCGGGCCCGGACGCCACCCCCACCAGTACCGACGCCGGGCCCGGCGCAAGCTCATCGACGACGTATGCCACCATCGGCAACGTGGTCATCCGGGCCACCCCGGCGCGCACCGGCGCGGTGCTGGGCAAGGTCCCGAAGGGCACCCGGTTGTCGGTCACCTGCGTGGCGGTGGGGGAGCCGGTGCGGGGAGCCACCACCGCCGATGCGCACTGGGACAAGGTGACCTACGACGCCGTCACCGGCTACGTGTCCAACACCTTGGTGGCGACGGGCCCGGCCGTGGACGACCCCGCCCAGATCCCGCCGTGCTGATCATCCCCGCCGGCTGAGCTCGTCAGACCTCGATGGTGGGCTCGGGGCCCACCGTGAAGGCGGCCTGCCAGTCCGGCTCGGTCTCCCCGTCGATGGACAGGCGCCAGGCGAAGCGTTGCCCGGCCGGCAGGGCGAGGCCGGAGAAGTTGACGGCCAGCGGCATGGGGAGCGGGGTACCGGGCTGGAGCTGGTCGGTGCGCCCCACCTCGAAGGTGCCGGCCACGATCACCGGTCGGTCACCCACGAGCACCGGGACGCCGTCGGCGTCGAGCAGCTCGAGCATCCAGTCGTGGCGCCGGTCGGCGCGGTCCCAGGGGACGTCGATCTTGACGGCGACGGCCATGGGGTTCGGGGTGGGCGCCACCAGGGCGATGCCCCCGCCGAGGATGTAGAGCTTGGAGTCGGCGACCTGGGCCGACTCCGCCAGCAGCATGGTCACCCGGATCAGCGAAGGGGAGTGCTCGAAGTCGGTCACCCCGGCACCTTACGGCAGGGCTGGGTCGGTTCCTTCCGTGACGGCACCGGCGCGCCGGCGCACCTGGCGCACGACGATGACCGCCACCGTGGTCACCAGGCCCACCACGACCAGGGCCCAGCTCTGACGCCGGAGGGCTTCGTCGGTGACCCGGAAGGCGGTGCGGGCCGCCTGGCGGACGAGGGTGGTGGACGCGTCGTCGTCGGCCACGACGTGGTCCACCCCCCAGCGCGAGCCGGCCCACAGCGGGACCAAGGTGGCCAGGCCCACCACGACGGTGCCGATCCCGAGCACGAGGAGGACCCGCCCCCGGCGACGAGCCACGACCACGGCCGCACCGGCGGCGAGGAGGGCCGCCACCGGCAGGATCACGCCGGCGGCCCGGATGGCGTCGACGTGCTGCCACACGAACGGGAGCTGGTCGCGCCGGGCCAGCTCGACCACACAGCAGCCGCTGGCGTCGGCGGCATCGACGATCCGGGCCACCACCCGGTTGTCGGCCAGGCTGGGGGCGGCGATGGCCACGATCTGGCTGGGGGTGAGCGTGATCGGTCCCGTGCCGGACACGAGCTGGTCGTTGAGCGCGCCGACCAGCCGGGTGGTGATCTCCTGGGTGGTCTCGGAGGCCACGGCCTGATCGATGGCCCGGGTGGCCACGTCGACCGAAGCGCTGTCCAGCCGATCGGTGAGCGGCGACAGGATCGAAGGGATCGACGCGTCGGCCTTGGCCACGGCCGGCTTGACCACTCGCTCGACGAGCAGGGCGGTCACCGCCTGCTGGGCGTCGCTCGAGCCGACCAGCTGCTCGGTCTTGGCCTCGACCTTGGCCGTGTCGAACAGGTCGTCGCGGGCCCAGAAGGCCAGGTTGCCGAGGAACAGCGCCACCAGGGCCACCCCGGCCAGCACCAGGGCCACCACGTCGCGACCCCGACGAGCCGGTCGCGGGCCGGCCGGCGGGCGAGATGATGCGTCCGGTGCGGTCACCGCTACTGGTGGACCCCGCCGACATAGGTGGGCGGGCGGTGGTCCCACCAGGCCCGCCAGTCGGTGAAGGCCCGGCGCATGCTGATGCGCCAGCCGTCGTCGGTGCGCTGCCAGTTGTCCTGGTAGCGGAGCCCGGCGATGGGCATGCGCCCGCTGTGGCGCGCCGGATCGGCATACACGTGGTGGGCGTTGACCCAGGTCTCGCTGACCGCGGTCTCGGTGCCCACGGTGATCTCGCAGTTCCCCATCTGGTGCACGGTCACGGCGTAGAGGCCGATCGCCTCGGCGATGCGGTCCACGACCTCCTCGGCCGCCACCGCGTTGGCGATGGGCATGAGGTCGGAGTAGTCGACCAGCGTGCCCGGGACGAAGACGTCCTTCACCGGCTGCCACTCCCGCCGGTCCACGTTGGTGAAGTACTGCAGCAGAAGATCGCGGATGAGCTGCTGATCGATCAGCAGCCGGACCGCCAGGAGGTCGTCACCGAAGCTCATGTCCTGAGTCTCCACCAGATCGAGGTGCGCGAGCATGAGGGGATGGATCGGCGACGCTCGTGACGACCGCAGCCGTCGTGCTGGCCGCCGGCGAGGGCTCGCGCTTCGGGGGCCCCACCCACAAGCTGCTGGCGCCGTTCCGCGGACGTCCGCTGGTGGTGTGGGCGGTCGAGGCGGCGACGGAGGCGTACCGGGCGGGGGCGGTGGCTGAGGTGCTGGTGGTCACCGGCGCGGTCGATCTGACCCCGGCCCTCGCCGCCGCCGGCCTGCTCGACGCGGTGACCTTGGTGGCCAACCCGCGGTGGGCCGAGGGGCAGGCCACATCCCTGGCCGTCGGGGTTGCGGTGGCCGGAACCGCCGGGCACGACGCCGTGGTGGTCGGGCTGGGCGACCAGCCGCTCATCCCCGGGGAGGCCTGGCGACGGGTGGCCGCCGCCGACGGGGACCGGCCGATCGTGGTGGCCACCTACGGCGGCGAACGGCGCAACCCGGTGCGCCTGGCCGCCTCGATCTGGCCCGAGCTCCCCGTGGAGGGCGATGCTGGGGCCCGCGTGCTGCTGGCCCGGAGGCCGGAGCTCGTGGGCGAGGTAGCTTGCCCTGGAGAACCCGCCGACGTCGACACCCAGGAGGACCTCACGCAATGGAGCTGAGCAACGAGTTCGAGGTGCCGGTACCGATCGAGCAGGCCTGGGTGATCCTGACCGATCTGGAGCGGATCGCCCCCTGCCTGCCCGGGGCGCAGCTCCAGGAGGTCCACGGCGAGGTGTACCGGGGCATCGTCAAGATCAAGGTCGGGCCCATCACCGCCCAGTACAAGGGCCAGGCCGTCCTGGTCGAGAAGGACGACGTCAACCATGTCGCCCTCCTCGAGGCGACCGGCCGCGACACCAAGGGAGCGGGCAACGCGTCGGCCAACATCAAGGCCGAGCTGACGGCCAAGGGCGACGTCACCCACGTCAGCGTGCTGACCGACCTGACCGTCACCGGCAAGGTGGCCCAGTTCGGCCGGGGCGTGCTCGGCGATGTGAGCGCCAAGCTGTTGACCCAGTTCGTGACCAACCTCGAAGCGACCGTCCTGGCCGACGACCTGGTGGACGAGGCCGTGGAGCTCGAGATCCTGGCCGAGGAGACCGACGACCCCGACGTCGCCGCCGGGGCGACCGTGCTGGCCGCCGCCGCCCTCGACGCCGCCGACGCGGTGGCCTCCACCATCGAGCACCCGGACGTGGCCGGGGCCGAGCCGGTGGTGCGGCGCATCGACGCCCCCGAGGCCCAGCCCATCGACCTGTTCGAGGCGGCCGGCTCGAGCACCCTGAAGCGGGTCCTGCCGCTGGTCGGGGTGGTGGTCGCCATCGTGGTCATCGTCAGCCTGCGTCGTCGCCGCCGTCGCCGTTCGTGATCGCCCCGTGATCACCCCGTGATCTCCTCGGAGGAGGACGACCGCGACCTGGTGGCCGAACTGCTCGGTCGGGCGCCGCAGGGACCTTACGAGGTGGTGGTGCGGACTCCGTCGGGAGCCCCGATGGTGCTGCGCAACGGGCCGCTCCTCGATGACGGCACGCCCATGCCGACCCGCTACTGGCTGGTCGATCCGGCGCGGCGCGCCGCCGTCGGGCGCCTCGAGGCCGACGGCGGCGTGCGCCGGGCCGAGGACGAGGTCGATCCCGTCGCCCTGGCCGAGGCTCACGCCCGCTATGGCGCCGAGCGGGACTCGGCGTTGCCGCCGGACCATGCCGGCCCCCGGCCGTCGGCGGGCGTGGGCGGCACCCGCCAGGGGGTGAAGTGCCTCCATGCCCACTACGCCTGGTTCCTGGCCGGGGGCGACGACCCCGTGGGGCGCTGGGTCGACGAGCGGCTGGCGGGCTATCTCCGGTGAGGGGCCCGCGATGAGGGTGGCCGCCATCGACGTCGGCACGAACTCCGTGCGCCTGCTCGTGGCTCAGGCCGGCCCGGAGCCGTCCGCGGGCCCGGACGGGTCAGCGGGGCCGGACACGACAGCGGGGCCGGCGCTGGTCACCATCGAGCGGCTCATGGAGATCACCCGGTTGGGCCAGGGCGTGGACCGCACCGGCCGCCTCGACCCGGCCGCCATCGAGCGCACGGTGGAGGTGCTGGGCCGGTTCCGGGCCGTGATGGACGCCCACGGGGTGGGCCGCGGTGCGGATGACCGCCACCTCGGCCGCCCGTGACGCGGCCAACCGGGAGGAGTTCTTCGCCGCGGCCGAGGCCGCCATCGGCGTCCGCCCCGAGCTGCTGTCGGGCGAGGAGGAGGGCCTCCTGTCGTTCGCCGGCGCCACCGCCGAGTCTGGACCCGTCGCAGGGCCCCTTCCTCGTCGTCGACATCGGGGGAGGCTCGACCGAGTTCTCCTACGGGACGGAGCGCTGCGAGGCGACCCTGTCGCTGGACATGGGCTGCGTCCGCTTCACCGAGAAGTACCTGGAGCACGACCCACCCCGCCCCGAGGAGCTGGTGGCCGCGCTGTCGGTGGCCGAGGCGTACGTGGACGACGTGCCCCAGGCCATCCCGCAGGTGGGCGAGGCCCGAACCTTCGTGGGACTGGCCGGCACGGTGACGACGGCGGCGGCGGTGGAGATCGGGCTGACCGCCTACGACCGCGACCGCATCCATCACTTCGTGCTGACCAAGGCGGCGGTCGAGGACGTCTTCCGCACCCTGGCCACGGAGGCCCGGGCCGATCGCCTCCACAACCCGGGCCTGGAGGAGGCGCGGGCCGACGTCATCGTCGGGGGGATGTGCGTGCTGGTCACGATCATGCGCCGGCTGGGTCTGGAGGAGTGCCTGGTGAGCGAGGCCGACATCCTCGACGGTCTGGCTCGCTCACTTCTCGGCTAGCCACCCAGCCGGCTAGCCAGCCCAGCCCAGCCGGCTAGCCGCCAGCCGGCCCGAGCCCAGCCGGCCCGGGCGGCGTGGTTACGATGCTGAGCCGTGCCCCTGTCCGACCGGGTCCTCATGGGACCGGGCCCCTGCAACCCGTACCCCGAGGTGACCGAGGCGTTCACGCGTCCGCTGCTCGGGCACCTCGACCCGGAGTTCCTGGCCCTGCTGGACGAGACCAACGATCGGCTGCGCCAGGTGTTCCGCACCGCCAACCCGTTGACGTTCCCCGTCAGTGGCACCGGCTCGGCGGGCATGGAGGCGGCGTTCGTGAACGTCGTCGAGCCCGGCGCCGTGGTCGTGGTCGGGGTGAACGGGGTGTTCGGCGAGCGCATGTGCGACGTGGCCGGCCGGTGCGGGGCCGAGGTGGTGCGGGTGGACGCCGAGTGGGGCCGGGCCCTCGATCCGCAGGCGCTCCTCGACGCCCACCCCGCCCCCGCGGTGATCGCCGCCGTCCATGCCGAGACCTCGACCGGGGTGCGCAACGACGTCGCCTGCCTGGGTCAGGCGCTCCGGCACCAGGACGCCGAGGCCCTGGTGCTGCTCGACTGCGTGACGTCCCTGGGCGGCATCGGGGTGGAGATCGACGGCTGGGGGGTCGACATCGCCTACAGCGGCACCCAGAAGTGCCTGGGGGTGCCTCCCGGCCTGGCGCCGTTCACCGCCGGCCCGCGGGCGCTGGAGCGGCTGGTGGAGCGACCCCGCTCGTGGTACCTGGACCTCAACATGCTGGCCCGTTACGTCATGGGGGAGGGGGCCCGGGCCTACCACCACACGGCGCCCATCTCCATGATCTACGCGCTGCACGGCGGCCTCGGGGCGCTCCTGGACGAGGGGTTGGAGGCGTCGTGGGCCCGGCACCAGGCGTGCGGCGAGGCGCTCCAGGCCGGGTTGGTGGCTCGCGGCTTCGAGCTGTTCGCCCAGGAAGGTCACCGGCTGCCGGAGCTGACCACGGCCTGGGTGCCGGAGGCCCGGCTGCCTTCCGGAGTGGACGAGGCGGGGGTGCGCCGGCTGTTGCTGGAGCGCTACGGCATCGAGATCGGCGGCGGTCTCGGGGCGTTCGCGGGCAAGGTGTGGCGGGTGGGTTGCATGGGTCACACGGCCAGGATGGCCAACGTCACCCTCCTGTTGGGTGCTCTGGACGAGGTGCTGAGGTGAGTGGCGATGCTGAGCAGAGAGGGGTGGGCACGGTGAGCGCCCAGTTCGGGCGACGGGTCGTGCTGCGGCCACTCGTCGTGTCCGACTTCGCCGCCTGGCAGGACGTGCGGCGCCGCAACGAGCAGTGGCTCACGAAGTGGGAGCCGTCGAGGGTGCCGGGCCAGCCCGACGTCATCGAGGACCGGGATGCCTTCGCCGTGCGCTGCAGCGCCCGCCAGCGGGAGCGACAGCTGGGCACCGGGTACGGGTTCGGGATCTTCGTGGACGGCAACTTCGGGGGCGAGATCAACCTGTCGTCGGTCCAGCGAGGGCCGTTCCAGAGCGCGTACGTGGGCTACTGGGTCGACGAGCACCTGGCCGGCAACGGCTACGTGCCCGAGGCTCTGGTGGTGCTGAGCCGGTTCGTGTTCGAGGAGCTGCACCTGCACCGGATCCAGGTCGCCATCATCCCCCGCAACACCGCCAGCCGGCGCGTGGTGGAGAAGCTCAAGCTGCGCGACGAGGGGGTGGCGGTGCGGTACCTGGAGATCAACGGCGAGTGGGAGGACCACGTCCGCTACGCCATCACGGCCGAGGAGTGGAACGAGCGGCGCGAGGACCTGCTGTCGGAGTGGGTGGGCTGATCAGGCCCGTGCTTCGGGGCAGATCATTCAGGCCCGGGCGCGGGCGATGAACGCGGCGGCGCCGAGTCGGAGCTCGCCGTCGCTGACCTTCGACTGCAGGGCTTCGTCCACCGCCGCCAGGATCTGAGCGCGGGTGGGCTCGTCGGCGGTGTCCAGGGCCTCGCGGACCGGGCCCACGTGCCTGGTCAGCTCGGCCAACGAGCTCACGTCCGATGCCGGCAGCACGATCGACTCGGTCATGTCCTCCACGTCGATGTCGGAGAACCCGGCCGCGGTGAGCAGCTCGTCGACCCGCCCGGGAGCCGACAGGGAGAAGGGCCCCGGCTCGCCGGGCCCGGGCATGGGTGGCATCTGCCCGGTCACGGTGATGACGGCCGAGCCGGGGATGAACATCCACTCGTTGGTGAAGAGGTCCTGCCAGCAGGCGAAGGCCAGCGTTCCCCCGGGGACGAGCAGCCCGCGGATGCGGCGGAAGGCGGCCTCGGGGTCGCTGAAGAACATGATGCCGAAGCGGGAGAAGGCGGCGTCGAACGGGCCCTCATCGAGCTGGCCGGCCTGGACGTCGGCGTTGACGAACCGGACGTTCGTGACGCCGGCGTCGGCCGCCCGGCGCTGGGCGGCGGCCACCAGACTGGGGGCGATGTCGACGCCGACGGCCTCACCCTCCGGGCCGACCAGGGCGAGCCAGCCCGATGGTGGTGGGACCCGACCCGCATCCGATGTCGAGCACCCGCTGGCCCGGCTGCAGGCCGAGGCGCGCCGCGGCCCGCTCACCGAAGCGACCGGCCACCTTCTCGCTGTGCTTCTCGCCCTCCAGCCACGACGGAGCCCGATTTTCCCAGTAGCTGGCCTGGTCGGCATTGGCGTCGGACATGGTTCCTCGGCTTCTCGGGGGTCGATGGCGATGGCGATGACGGGTGGGCGACGGGCAGCTGAGGGCTGGCGTGGCCGCCCTCAGTGTGGCCGAGCGGAGAGCGGCTGTCGTCAGCCGGTGTCGAAGAGCGCGGGCTCGTCGTAGGGCGGCACCGGCGCGATGCCCGGCAGCGGCGAGATCATCCGGCGTTTGCCGGTGCCCGGTTCGAGCCGCCAACCGTTGAACGTCTTCAGGTCGTGGTGCGAGGGGCACAGCCGGTCGGCATCGTCGAGCGCCGTCTCGTGGGTGATGGCCCATCCGGTGCGGTGATCGATCTCGAGACCGACGGTGCTGCTGCAGCCGAGGACGGTGCACTCGGGATCGCGGAACTCCAGCGCGGTGCGCTGGTGGGCGGTGAACTGGCGACCGAGGTGGGCCACGCCGGCGACGTCGACGCCCTTGGTCACGACGGCGGCGAGGAACGCGCCTTCGTCCAGCAGCTGACCTACCGCCGTCACCGGGACCGGGCCCATCCCCGAGATCTCGCACACCTCGCCGGGCTCGGCGTGGCCCCGGACGAGGGCGGTGTGATCGACCCGGACGATGACCTTGGCGTCGGAGCCGCCCCGGGGGCGCTTGCGGGTGGGCCCCCCGGACATGGCGGCCCGGGCCATGGCCACCAGCGCGTCGGCGGCGTAGGCCTCGAACGCCTCGCGTCGATTCTCAGCCCGGGCGGTGCGGAACACCTCCGCCTGGAAGTGCTGGAGGGCGGCGACGACCTCGGCCCCAGCCGTGGCCGTGGTGCGCAGCTCCATCACGAACGCCCCGTCGTCATCGCGTCGGTGCCGCAGCCGGCGCCCGGCATGGGCCCGATCGTGGAGCTGCTGGGCGTTGAGGCCGGCCGACTTGGCTCGGGCGCACTCGCGCCGCAGGCCCGTGACCGTGTCCCGTTGGGCGAGCTCGACCAGGGCGCGCTCGGTGTCGGGCGCCACCGCGGCGGCGTCGGCGATGTGACGGAACTGCGTCTCGGACACCTGGCCCCGGGCCAGCGCCTCGGAGGCCACCGGGAGGTCGCCCAGGCGCTGGGCGGCCTCGAGCTTGGACGACGCCTCACCCAGCGACACGCCGGCCGTGCGGGCCACGTAGTGCGCGGGGGACTTGTCCCCGTCACGCGCCCACTCGCGGCCCTCGGCCACCCGGGCGGTGAGCGCCAACTCGGCCGAGGCCAGCTGAGCCCGCATGCGCACGACATCGGCCAGCCAGGCGGACGCGTCGCTCATCGACAGCACGCCCGGCTCGAGGTCTTCCACGAACCGGCCGACCGCCGCCGACAGCTCCAGCAGGTTCCGCTTCTCCGCCATAGAGAACATGTGTACGAGACTAGACAGCGCTAGCTGGCGTGTCAAGAGTTCATTTCCATGAGATTTCAGTATCTCAAGGACGGCACGAGTCAGAGCCGGGTAACCCGGGCTGATCGTGGCGCCTACTCGGTTGGTCGGGGCTTCAGCCGGATCTCCCCGGTCTCGGCGTCGTCGATGTCGGCAATGGTGGCAAGCAGGTCGAGTTGGTCCTGGTCGCTCGACAGAGCCGCGAGACGGGCCAGCTCACCCACCCGTTCGCGCATGGTGTCGAGGTCGCCCGCCCAGCAGGCGATCAGTGCCTCAAGGGTCACCGAACGCATCCTCTCGCCGAACAGCAGCAGGTCCGCATGCAATCGACTCTCCCTGGCAAAGCCAGCAAGCCCAGACGACAACCAGCGCGTCGCCGTGAGCGGGTCGTTGACCTCCGGGCCGCGGGGGTCGGAGTCAGCCCGACAGCAGCTGGATGACCTGCTGGCGGACGCGGCTCAGGTCGGCGCCCAGCTTGACCAGCACCTGGGCGGCGACTCCTTCACCTTCGCGGATGAGCCCGAGCAGGATGTGCTCGGTGCCGATGTAGTTGTGGCCGAGCTGCAGCGCCTCGCGCAGTGACAGCTCGAGGACCTTCTTGGCCCGCGGGGTGAAGGGGATGTGGCCCGACGGCGACGAGCCGCCCTGGCCGATGATCTCCTCGACCTGGCTGCGGACGGCCTCCAGCGAGATGCCGAGGGATTCCAAGGCCTTGGCCCCGACCCCATCGCCCTCGTGGATCAGCCCGAGCAGGAGGTGCTCGGTGCCGATGTAGTTGTGATTGAGCAGCCGTGCTTCTTCCTGCGCCAGGACGACGGCGCGGCGGGCCCGATCGGTGAATCGTTCGAACACCTCCTCATTATCGGGCATGTGCCGTCGAACCCCCCGATTCCTGTCCCGTGAGCGACCTGAGAGAAGTCGCTGGAGGGACAAGAACAAGAAGACAAGAACGAGAAAGGGCGAGCCGAGACCCCGACCGGCGCGGCGGGCGGCGATCCAGGTCAGCCCGACAGGGCGCGGGCGATCTGCTCGATGTGGCGGTGATCGGATCCGCAGCAGCCGCCCAGCACGTCGATCCGCGGGGCGCCGTCGTTCAGCGCGGCCAGCAGCGTGCCGAACTCGACCGGGTCGCCGTCGTCGAGCGTCTCGCTCTCGTCGAGCTCGGCATGGCTGAGGCGTGAGGCGTTGGCGCGTACCCCGCGGACCCGTTCGAGCGCGGGCTCGTCGCCGGCCAGCGCGCCGGCGAAGTGATCGGGGTGGGCGCAGTTCACCATGAAGTAGGCCGCGGCCTGATCGGTGGCGTCGTCCACCGCGGCGATGGCGTCGGCCAGGGCCAGGCCGGTGGGCAGGGCACCGTCGGTCTCGACGGTGAACGAGATCACCACGGGCACGTCGCAGGCCTCGGCGGCGCGGACGATGCCGACCGCCTCGGGCACGTTCGTCAGCGTGAAGGCACTGACGAGGTCGGCCCCCGCGGCCGCCAGCACCTCGACCTGGGGGCGGTGGTAGCGCTCGGCCTCGTCGGCCGCCATCGACCCGAGGTCGGAGTACGCATCGCCTCGAGGGCCGATGCACCCGCTGATCACGACGGGCGAACCCGCCTCGTCGGCCCGGAGGTCGGCGAGGAGCTCCACCGCCCGTCGGTTGACGTCGCGCAGCCCGGCCTCGTCGTAACCGAGCAGCTCGCCCCAGTCCGAGCTCGCCCGCCAGGTGGCCGTCTCGAGCACCAGGCCGTGGTCGAAGGTCGACCCGATCCGCAGGTACTCACCGAAGTAGTCCCGCAGCGCCTGGGTGCCCTGCTCGTCGTCGTAGAGCACGAAGCTGGCGAACTCGGGGAGCTCGAAGCCGTGATTGAAGATCAGGTCCGTCTCCAACCCGGCGTCGGTGAGGAACACCTCTCCGGACAACTGCGGCAGCTGCGGTCGCGTGGTCATGTCGAAACCCCCCGGCGTCGGTCCGGTCGCCGCCCACTGTAGGAGCGATCGCCCCGACCGACCAGGGACGCGGCCGGGCCGGCGCCGTAGGATGCTGCCCGTGGCCGTCGAGATCACTCCTGAGGTCCGGGCCCTCCTCGAGGGCCCCAACGTCGCTCATCTGGCTTCGGTGCGACCCGACGGCTCGGCCGCCTCGCACCCGGTGTGGATCGGCTTCGACTCCGAGCACATCCTCATCTGCACCGGTCGGGACGTCGCCAAGGTCCGCAACGTCGAGCACGACCCCCGGGTGACGCTCTCGGTCGTGGATCACGTCAACCCCTACGAGGAGGCCATGATCCGCGGGACCGTCGTCGAGGTGCGCAACGACAACGACCTGGCCGACATGGACCCGATCTCGATCGTCTACACCGGGCGCCCGTTCCCCTTCCGCAATCCGCCTCGCGTCACGATCGTGATCCAGCCGACGCGGGTCGACTACCGGGTCCTGCCCTTCGAGCCCGTCAGCTCCTGAGCGCTCGGAGTCAGCCGCTCGTGATGCGGCGCTGAAGGGCGGCCAGGCGCTCGGCGAAGTCAGGCTGGTCCATCGACCACAGTTGGGTCTCCAGCTCGCGGTCCACCGCCGCCTCGTGGTCGGTCATGCGGGCCACGTCGGCCATCGTCGCCTTCGTGCGCCACAGCAGCTCGCGGGGGGCGGCCGCGGCCCGCGCCGCCAGCTCGCCGGCCTCGTCGAGCAGCACGGCGTCGTCGACGCAACGCCACACGAGACCGGCCCGCTCGGCCTCCGCCCCGCTCAGCACCTCGCCGAACAGGACCATGGCCGCGGCAGCCGACGGCCCCACCGCCCGTTGCAGCATCCAGGTGTGCCCCCCGCCGGGATGGATGCCGAGTTGCAGGAAGCGCGTGTCGAAGCGGGCCGAGGTACCGGCCAGGCGCACGTCGCAGACGAGGGCCAGGTTCATGCCGGCCCCCACGGCGGGGCCGTTCACGGCGGCGATGGTGGGCAGCGGTGAGCGACCCACCCGCAGGAACCCCTCGTAGATGTGGCGCAGGCCGTCGCGGCGCGACGAGCCGAGGTGGGACAGATCGGCCCCGGCGCAGAAGGCCTGGCCCCGCCCGGTCACGATCACGGCACTGGCCTCGCCGCTCGCCTCCAGGTCGTCGAAGGCGGCGATGATCTCGTCCACCATGCCCGCGTTGAGGGCGTTGCGCCGATCGGGGTCGTCCAGGCTGACCACGGCGACGCCGTCATCGATCTCGGTGTGGACGAAAGCCATCTCAGGGCGACGGGCGGTCGGACAGGTCGCGCACGACGGCGGGGGAGTGGCGGAAGAACTGCTCCACGTCGCGCTCGTAGCGGTAGGCCGGCTGGGTCGAGCCGATGGTGTCGCGCAGGCGCACCGCCTCGATGAAGGCCTTGACCGCCCCGGCCGAGGTGTAGGCGTACTCGAAGCCGGCCTGCTTGAGGCGGCGGTTGTCCATGCCCCGGCCGTAGCGCAGCAGGTCGAGCAGCTCGCCCGGCAGCGGCACGCCGATCTGGCGCAGGGGCCAGGCGGCCAGGCCGGTGGCCACGGGGGGCAGGGGCGCGGTGCGCTTGCCGCACAGGTGGGCCACCTCGCTCCACGGCAGGAGCCCGTCGCCGGCGACGTTGAAGATGCCGGGCAGGTGCCGGTCGAGCACGAAGAGGATGGAGCGCACCACGTCTTCTTCGTGGACGAACTGGAAGCGGGGGTCGAACCCGAAGATCGACGGCACCAGCGGCAGCTCCAGGGCGCGGCTGAGCGGCGTCACGATGTCGGGGCCGAGCACGTTGGAGAACCGCAGCAGGCTCACGTTGACGTGGGGGTTGTCCTCGGCGAAGTCCCGCACGTAGCCCTCGACGCTCTCCAGGCTGCGTTCCACCCGGTTGCGGGCGGGGTGGGTGCGCGGCATCGACTCGTCGAACCAGACCGGGTCCTCCATGGCGGTGCCGTAGACGTAGCTGGAGGACTTCACCACCACGTCGCGCACGGTGCTGCCCGGTGCCGAGGCGGCGGCGAACAGGTTCATGGTGCCGATGACGTTGATCTCGTGCATCGTCCGGGCCCGGGTCATGGTGGAGTCGATGATGAGGAACGTGTGGACGATGGTGTCGACCTTGGTGGCCTGCACGATGCGGCTCAGGATCGAGTAGTTCTCGTCGCTGCGCACGTACTCGGTTCGCTCGAGCTCGACGGTCGGCTCACGGGTGTCGAGGCCGACGATGACCTCGACCGAGTCGTCCTCCTCGAGGGCCTTGGCCACCAGCCCGCCCCAGAACGAGGCCAACCCGGTGATGAGCACGCGCCGTCCCATGGCGACCTCAGCCGAACCAGACGGAACGGCGGGTGCGCACCATGTCGAACAGCTCGGCCTGGATGAGATCGCGGATGTGCTCGGACTCGTCCATGATCCGGCTCTTGGAGTAGCGCTCCTGGTCGGGAGGGACGTCGAAATGGACGGGGTCGAGCACCCGCAGCTTGAACTTGGCCGGGAAGTAGGCGACGGTCCCGAGGGCCGGGCCGAAGAGCAGCTGGTTCGCCGTCACCGGGAAGTACGGGATGTTGAGGAGCTTGGCCAGGGTGGCCGACTTCCACAGGATGGGCATCGACTCCTCGGCCCCCATCACCGCGATGGGCACGATCGGCACGCCGGCCCGCATGGCGATCTCCACGAAGCCCCCGCGGCCGAAGCGGCGGAGCTGATAGCGCTCCGAAATCGTCTTGCCGGGGCCCTTGCCGCCCTCGGGGAAGACGAGCACGAGCTGCTGTTGCTCGCGCAGGAGCCGATAGGCGTTGTCGGGGTGGGCCACGACGCCGCCGAGACGGGCCCAGTAGGTACCCACCACCGGCATGGACTTGAACACGTGGTCGGCCAGCCCGTAGCACGGGCGCTCGAGCTCGGTCTCGACCCCGTGCATGATGACGGGAGCGTCGCTGGGGATGGCGCCGGCGTGGTTGGCCACCAGCAGGGCGCCACCCTCGGTCGGGATCTTCTCCAGCCCCTCCCACTCGACCCGGAACCACTTGTCGTAGATGGGGGCGTAGGCGGCGCGCGCCAGCGAGCGCAGGTGCTCCGAGCGGCCCCACTCGTCCACGTCGCTCATGCGGGGATCGTCGAGCACCCGGGGCGACTCCCGCCGGACCGGCAGCAACGACACATTGTCGGGAGCGGTGCTGTCGCGGCGGCGGGTCGCTCCCGAGTCGGTGGTCGGTCGGGTGGGCATCACCCCATGCTAGCGACGGACTGCGGGTCCCTCTCCGGAGAGGCCGGATGGCGGATGGCCACCACGGCCAGAGCGACAGCGGGGACGGCCATGGCGGCCACGCGGGCCAGGTTGAGGGGCCGCTCCGCCACCCCTTCGTCGGACATGACCAGCAGGACGGCCTCCAGGATCACCCACCAGGCGACCTCGGCCAGTCGCGTCCGCAGCACCCAGGCGGCCACCAGCGAGCCGATCAGCAGGGCGAAGCCCAAGGCGATGGCGGGCGAGCCCAGGCCCAGGTGGAACCAGGCCCGGAAGGGCACGGTCAGCTCACCGGCGGCGTCGGCCAGGATGTTCTTCTGGCCCTGGTGCGCCGGCTCCAGCGGCAGCCACGCGGCCACGATGGCGACCCACCCGGCGAACAGCGCCGGGGGGATCAGCAGCCAGAGGCGCTGACGGCGGTCACCCACCACGAAGCAGGCGGCGGCGGCCACCAGCGTCGTCTCCCGGGTGAACGCGGCCAGGGTGAACAGCACGACGGCCCAGCCGAGGTGACGCCGCCACAGCACCACCGCCCACAGGGCCAGAGCGAACGCCAGCGCGTCGGCCAGGCTGCCCTGCAGGCTCTCGACGAGGGCGGGTGACAGTCCGGCCACGAGGCCGACCCACATCGAACCGCCCAGGCGGGTCGACAGCCGGCCCAGGGCGGCGGCGGCGGCGCCGATGGCCAGGAGGTTCACCGCGAACATGGCCCACACCAGCGGGGCGCCGTCGGGGGCGGGCGAGACGATGGCGGGGAACAGCACCCGCCGGAAGCGGTACCGGATGCGGTCGACGTAGCCGATGGCGTCGTGGGGGTGCGGGAAGGTGCTGGCCACGACGTAGAACTGCTGGCCGTCGTGGCCGTAGTCGCCGGTGAGCACGGGGTTGGGGAACGAGCGCTCGACGTAGGGCCGCGACGCCGAGTAGGTGCCGACCCGCAGGAAGGTGGTGACGTTGCCGTCGGCGCGGACCAACTGGGGCAACACGATGGCCGCGGCGATGGCCATGGCCGCCACGGCCACCAGCAGACCGCCCTTCAGGCCGCGCTTCAGGCCGCGCGTCACCTCACGACGCATGGGCGGGCGCCTCCGTGGCCGGACGGGATTCGGTGTGGGACACCCAGGCGGCCAGGGCGAGGCCGACGCCGGCCAGTGGGGCCAGCCGGGCGTAGTTGAGGACGTCCTCGGCCACGCCGGTGCCGGCGATGACGACGAGGATCACATCGGCCACCAGCCACAGGGCGAGCTCGGGCAGGCGCCGACGCAGGATCCAGGCCGAGACCAGGCTGATGAGGGTGAGCAGGAGGGCGAGCAGCACGGTGCGGCTGCCCAGGCCCAGGTCCCGCCACGACTCGAACGGGAGGGCGAACTGGCGCAGGGCGTCGGCCACCGGGCTGGTCGACTCCTGGCTCACGTGGGGATGCACGAGCGCGCTCACCACCAGGTCCCACACGCCGTACACGGCGAAGGGGACGACCAGCCACAGGCGCTGGCGGCGGGCGCCCACGATGAAGCAGGCGGCCGGCACCACCAGCGTGGTCTCGCGGGTCAGCGCGGCG
Source organism: uncultured Microthrixaceae bacterium (assembly GCA_963726905.1). GTDB lineage: Bacteria > Actinomycetota > Acidimicrobiia > Acidimicrobiales > Acidimicrobilacustridaceae > UBA4742. The sequence goes on along the minus strand of CAVSDZ010000003.1, from coordinate 439,784 downwards.
AGGCTGAACAGCACCACGGCCCCCAGCAGGCGGTTGCGCCACAGCACCACACCCCACAGGGCCAGGGCGAAGGCGAGGGCGTCGCCCAGGCTGGCCCGCACGCTGATGAGCAGCGCCGGGGTGAGGGCCACGGCCAGCCCGAGCCACACCGGGCCGCCCACGCGGCGGGCCAGGCGGCCGGCGGCCACCCCGGCGGCGCCGACCGAGACCAGGCCGATGGCCAGCATGGCCCACACCGTGGCCGTGCCGGCCGGGAAGGGAGCGGCGAGCAGGGGGAAGAGGATGCGCCGGGCGCGGTAACGGGGCCGGTCGACGTTGCCGTCCAGGGTCTGGAGGCCGTCGGGCGACGTGATCGAGCGGGCCACGACGTAGAACTGCTGGCCGTCGTGGCCGTAGCCCTTGACCAGCACCGGGTCGGGGATGGTCCGTTCGACGAACGGCCGCGACGCCGCCTGGTCGCCCACGTTGAGCAGAGCACTCACGTCGCCGCCGTCGCGGACCAGGAGCTGCACGGTGGGCAGCACCACGATGACCATGCTCAGCACGAACACGGCCAGCTCGGCCCGCCAGCCGGGGCGTTCGCTCATGCGTCGTCCACGTCGTCGTCGAAGCGCTCGGGGTCATCGCCGACGCACCAGGCCGTGCCTTCGGGGCACGAGGCCAGGACGGGGCACCAGCGGCACGGCGGCCCGGTGCGCTTGGTGGGCGGGCGGCCGCCGGCGCGCAGCTCGATCATGCGGGCCACCCCGTCGACGGTGCGGGCCAGGGCGGCGTGGAGCAGGCCCTCGCTGACCGCCTCGGCGTGAGGCCGGCCCTCCTCGAGGTAGTAGCTGGCCAGCAGCCGGGGCGGCGTGCCGATCCTGATCGACTCCAACAGCGCGTAGAAGCGGAGGTCGTCGAGGTGGGACGGGGCGAAACCGCCGGTCTTGAGGTCGATCAGCACCTTGCCCGCGGTGGTGCCGTTGGCCCGGCCCATGGACAGGTCGATCTTGCCCGACAGCACGACGCGGGCGTCGAGCAGCTCGACCCGGACCTTGCTCTCGGGCACCGGGCGCCACACCGGCTTCAGCGGCGGGAAGCAGTCGAAGAAGGTGGTGACGCGGTCGGTGGCCTGGCCCCGCAGCTCGGCCCGGTCGGCCTCGCCACAGGTGCGCAGGAAGTCGCCGAGGCTGTCGCTGCCCTGGCTGAGGCGGGCCAGGCTCTCGTCCACCAGCTCCGTCGGCACCGGCTCGCCCCGCCACGAGATGCCCAGCTCGATGGCCTTGTGGGCCACGGTGCCCCGGGCGATGGGGACCGACCAGGCAAAGGGCTCGGTCTCGTCGGCCAGGTAGCGGGCCTCGCAGCCGTGGACCTGCGACAGCTTGTGCTTGGACACGAAGAGCTGGTCGTCGGCGCCCAGCTGGTCGACGAGCGGGGCCAGCTCGTGTTCGAGCTCGGCCCGCAGCTCGTGGCGCAGGCCGGCATCGAAGCGGGGCCGCTCGGCCTCGGGCGCGCCGAGGAGGTCCACCACCTCTCGTTGGGCCGGGTTCAGCTCCGGCTCGCCGATCATCTCGTCACCCTACGACGCGCCCGGTCGCCGACTTGGGAACGTCCGGTGGCGCCCGGCCCCGCGTTCCTGTCACACCCCCCGACCATGATGGGCAGCGATGGAAGCCACGTCCCTTCACTTCGCGGCCGCCGCCCGGGCCCTCGGTCGGGTGGCGCACGAGCGCGGGCTGGTGGTGCCGGGGTTCCGCAGCCCGCCTCGCCTCCACGGGGTCGAGCGATCGGTGCGGCGCCGGCCCGACGGCGGGGCGACGGTGTCGGTCCTGCTGCGGGGGCGGCCCTGGGTGGCGGTGCTGGCCGACATGATCGAGGGCGTGGTGGTGGTCAACGACCTCCAGGGTGCCGCGGCCACCCGATGCCGCACGGCCCTGTGGGCCCAGATCGAGTCCGAGGAACTGCGGGCCGCCTAGTGCTCATCGGGCGCGCCCCCAACCCCTAGCGTGGTCGGATGCCGGCGCCCGTGAGCCTTCGCTAGGGATGGACGACTCCACCATCTCCAGCCTGGCCTGGATCGCCCTGGCGGCCGTGCTGGCTCCCATCGTGGTGGAGGCCCTTCGCCGATTCCGGATCCCCGGGGTGGTCGTCGAGATCGCCCTCGGCATCATCATCGGCCAGCAGGTCCTGAAGCTGGCCGAGGTCGGCCCCTTCGTCGCCGGCCTGTCCGACCTCGGGCTGGCCTTCCTCATGTTCCTGGCCGGCTACGAGATCGACCTGCAGGAGATCAGGGGCCGGCCCCTGGCGCGGGCCAGCGCCGGCTGGGCGATCTCGCTGGGGCTGGCCTTCGCCTTCGCCTATGTCGAGGTGACCACCGGCTTCGCCCTCTCCACGCTGTACATCGGGCTCACGCTGACCACCACGGCGCTGGGCACGTTGCTGCCCATGCTGCGCGACGCGGGCGTGGCCGAGACCCGGTTCGGGTCGTACGTGCTGGCCGCCGGCACGGTCGGCGAGTTCGGCCCCGTCGTGGCCATCGCCCTGCTGTTGACGAGCGACAACCCCTTCACCACGACCCTGCTGCTGGTGGCGTTCGTGGCGGTGGCGGTGGCGGCCGCCCTGCTGGCCACCCGCCGTCAGCCGCTCAGGGTGGTCGACGTCCTGCGCCGGAACCTGCACTCGAGCGCCCAGCTCCCGGTGCGGATCTCCGTCCTGCTCATCGTGTTGCTGGTGTGGCTGGCCTCGGCCCTGCACCTCGACGTGCTCCTGGGGGCGTTCGCCGCGGGCATCGTGGTGCGCCTGTTCAGCGCCGGCGAGGACGGCGAGGTCGTCCGGGTGAAGCTCGAGGCCATCGGCTTCGGCTTCCTGGTGCCGGTGTTCTTCATCGTCAGCGGCATGAGCTTCGACCTCGACGCCCTCATCCACCAGCCCGCCACCCTGGCGCGGCTCCCCGTGTTCCTCGGCCTCTTCCTGGTGGTGCGGGGCGTGCCGGCGTTCCTGCTCTACCGAAAGGACGTGGACCGTTCCGAGCTCATGCCCCTCGCCCTCTTCTCCGCCACCGCGCTCCCGCTGGTGGTGGTCATCACCACCCTCGGGGTGCGGGAGGGTCGCATGATGTCGGGCAACGCGGCGGCGCTGGTGGGCGCGGGCATGCTGTCGGTGCTGATCTACCCGCTGCTGGGCTTCAGGCTGCTGCGCAAGGCCGGGCGCATCCCCGAGACGTCGACGCTCTACGTGTCCGACGACATCGACGCACCCGACCCACCGTTCGAGCCCGATCCCCGACCGCCTGATCCCCGGCCTGATCCCCGGGCCGACCCGGGTGGTGACACCGGAGGATCCGCAGGGCCAGGCGGCTAGGTTCGGGCCGGGCCGCGGTCGCGGTCCGGGAGCGACGATCACTCGGAGGTCCAGATCATGGCCGAGCGCACTGCTTACGTCCCGGGAACGCCGTCATGGGTGGACCTGGGCAGCCCCGACACGGCGGCCGCCGCCGACTTCTACGGCGGCCTGCTGGGCTGGAGCGCCGAGATCGACCCGCGCCCCGAGGCCGGGGGCTACGGCATGTTCACCCTGCGGGGCAAGCGGGTGGCCGGCCTCGGCCCGCAACAGAACCCCGACATGCCGCCGTACTGGACGGTGTATGTGACGGTGGCCGATGCGGATGAGACCCTGGCCGCCATGACCGCGGCGGGGGCCACGGTCATCGCCGGCCCCATGGACGTGTTCGACGCCGGGCGCATGGCCGTCGTGCAGGACCCGCTGGGGAGCTTCATCTCCATCTGGCAGCCCGATCAGCACATCGGTGCCGAACTGGTCAACGAACCGGGCTCCTTCGGCTGGAACGAGCTGGCCACCCCCGACCTCGAGGCGTCACGCGCCTTCTACGCCGCCGCCTTCGGGTGGGAACGGATGGACATGAGCAGCGAGGGGGCCGACCTCTACGCCGTCGACGGCAACATGGTGTGCGGGGCCCACACCGCCGGTGAGGGCGAGTTCCCGGCCTGGTCGGTCTGGTTCACCGTGGACGACGCCGACGCGGCCGCGGCCAAAGCGGTCGAGCTCGGGGGCTCGGTGCTGGTGCCGCCCAGCGACATGAGCTTCGGGCGGGGCGGCGTGGTGGCCGATCCCCACGGTGCCGCCTTCGGCATCGCCCAGGTCAACGAACCGACGAGCTGATCTCTGAGCTGATCGACGGGCCTGATCAGTCGGTCGGTTGGGCGGCATAGAGGTCGCGCAACAGCCCCAGCTCACCCCCGTGATGGGCGACCTCGTCGAGCGCGTGGAGGGCGAGGGCCAGCTTCGACGACGTGGCGTACGGGCCCCAAGCGGGCCCGAGGTCGTCCCACAGTCCGCCGTCGCCCAGCTCGGCGACACCCGTTCGGAAGACGGCCATGGACCTCCCCAGCAACGCCCGGGCCTCGTCGACGTCGGCTACGAAGGCGGTGCCGCTCAAGCCTGACCCGGTGACGCCGAAGAGCCGGGCGGAGTAGCTGTCGAGGCAGTCCACGGCGATGTGCCAGATTCGCCAGCCGATGGTCGTCACCGGCGCCGGCACGGGGTCGGGGTCGGCCCAGTCGACACGGACCGTCCCGTCATCGAGCCTCCGCACCGCCCACGTGGTGCCCGGCGGCCCCCACTCGAACTCCTCCTGGCCGAGTCCGTCGAGGCGGGCGAGGGTGCGATCCCATACCTCGCCGATGGCGGTCGAGACCACTTCCGAAAGGGCAGCCGGGCGGATTCTCGGCGGCACGGTCATCACGGGAGCTTCGCGCACCGTGCCTGATCCGAGTCTCGATCCTGGCGCTCGGGGTCAGGGTTTTGGCAGACTTTCCGATAGGAACGGGTGGGGGAGTGGCTTCCTGCTGCCCCGACGCCGAGGAGGCGACCAATGGCCCGACCCGTCTGGAGCGGAGCGATCAGCTTCGGTCTCGTGCAGATCCCGGTGAAGTTGTATCCCGCGGTGAGCTCGAAGACGGTCGCGTTCCACCAGCTCGACTCCAAGTCCAAGAGCCGGATCAAGCAGCTCCGGGTGTCGGCCGAGACGGGTGAGGAGGTCCCCTACACCCAGATCGTCAAGGGCTACGAGCTGTCGTCGGGCGAGTACGTGGAGATCACCGAGGAGGAGCTGTCCGCGCTGGACCCCAAGGCGGCGCGGACCATCGACCTGGACGAGTTCGTGGACCTCGTCGACATCGACCCCATCTTCTTCGACAAGGCCTACTACCTCGCGCCCGACAAGGCGCCCAAGCCCTACGCGCTGCTGGTGCAGGCCATGGAGGAGTCGGGCAAGGTGGGCATCGCCCATTTCGTGATGCGCACCAAGCAGTACCTGGCCGCCATCCGGGCCCACGACGGGGTCATGGTGCTGTCCACCATGGTCTACGCCGACGAGGTCAACGACCCCACCCAGATCGCCGACATCGATGACGCCATCGCCGTGGAGGTGTCGGACAAGGAGCTGGTGATGGCCCGTCAGCTCGTCGACTCGCTCAGCGCGGACTTCGACCCGGCCAAGTTCCACGACACCTACCGCGAGGCGGTCGTGGGCCTGATCGAGGCCAAGGCGGCCGGCGACGAGATCATCGCCCCCCGGGTGGAGGAGGAGCAGGCCGTGGTGGTCGACCTCATGGCCGCGCTGGAGGCGTCCGTGAGCGCGGCCAAGGAGGCTCGCAAGCGCCACCCCACCGGTCGCGACGAGACCGCCGAGGACGAGGTGCGAACGGCACCCGAGCCACCGGCCGAGCCCAAGAAGGCGGCGGCCCGCAAGAGCCCGGCCAAGAAGGCGCCCGCCAAGAAGGCGAGCGCGGCCAAAGGCCCGGCCAAGAAGGCGACGGCCAAGAAGGCGCCGTCGCGCTCGGAGCGGGTGAGGAAGTCGGCCTGAGGGCCGCCGAACCATGGCCGCCGCGTCGGCGCGCTCGACCGTCGAGGTCGACGGCCGCCAGCTCTCCGTCTCCAACCTCGACAAGGTGCTCTACCCCGAGACGGGGTTCACCAAGGGCGAGGTCATCGACTACTACCGCAACGTGGCCCCGGCGATGCTCACCCACCTGGCCGGGCGGTGCGTGACGTTCCGGCGCTTCCCCAACGGGGTGGACGGCACGTCGTTCTTCGAGAAGCGCTGCCCCAAGCATCGGCCCGAATGGGTCGACGTGGCCCTGGGCCCGGGCGACTCCGGCGGCGCCATCGACTACTGCGTGCTCGACGACGTCCCGGCGCTGGTGTGGGCGGCCAACCTGGCCGCGCTCGAACTGCACACGCCGATGGCCCGGGCGGTCGACATCGAGTCACCCACCATGGTGGTGTTCGACCTGGACCCGGGGGCGCCGGCGGCCATGACCGAGTGCGCCGAGGTGGCCATGGGCATCCACGACACGCTGGCCGGCCTCGACCTGGAGGTGCTGGCCAAGACGTCGGGGTCCAAGGGCCTGCAGCTCTACCTGCCCCTCAACACGCCCACCACGCACGAGCACGCCTCGGAGTTCGCGCTGGCCCTGGCCCAGCTCATGGAGAAGCACCACCGCCAGCTGGTGGTGTCGAACATGAAGAAGGAGCTGCGCAAGGGCAAGGTGCTGATCGACTGGAGCCAGAACTCGCGGCACAAGACGACGGTGTGCGCCTACTCGTTGCGGGCCCGCCCGACCCCGACGGTGTCCACCCCGGTGACCTGGGACGAGGTCGAGGCGGCAGCCGGAGGGGCGCCGCTGTCGTTCACCGCCCCCGAGGTGCTGGCCCGGGTCGAGGCCGACGGCGACCTCTTCGCCGAGGCCGCCAGCCTGGTGCAGGCACTCCCCGGGGCCCGTAGCTGAGCCCGGCTACGCCCACTCGGCTCGATCCCACTGCAGCTCGGTCCCCAGGAGGTTCGTGGTGGCCACCGCCACCTCGTCGATGGCCAGCACGAAGCGGCCGGTGGTCATCTCCGCCAGGTCGTGGGTGCGGATGAACGACGGGAACGTGGACTGGGTCTCGGCGCTGATCCACGTGGCCTCGGCCGCCCCCATCTGCTGGCGGAAGGCCTCGCGGTCGTAGGGGTCGAGGTAGCTGAGCACCCCGCTGTGGAACACCACGAGGTGGTGATCAGGCGGGGCCTGGGCCATGAGGCCGGCCAGATCGGTGCGCAGGTCGCCCGCCACCACCAGCGGGGGGTCGGCGGCGGCCACGGCCAGGGCGGCCCGCAGGCGGCCCAGCCGAGTGGGGTTGTCGGGGGGGATGAGGCACTCCAGCCAGCGCACCTGGTCGGGGTCGTCGCACATCGATGGGGTCGAGGTCGAGCCCCCGGCGCCATCCCACGGCGACCGGTCGGTGGGGCAGGGGGACCGGCCCGCGGGCCCGGCAGGTCAGGGTGGGGATCGGCCAGGCCGAGGTCGACGGCGGCCTCGACTCGGCGCCGGCGCGGGTAGTCGTAGGCGTAGCGATCGGGGAGGAGGCACAGCCCGGCGCTGGCCCCCACCTCGATGAGGGCCAGCGGCTGGGGGAGGCGGGCCAGCAGCGGCAGCAGGGGCGCGCACCGGGCCGGCTCGTTCAACTGGATGGTCCGCCGGTGGACCACCTCGGCGAGCTCGTCGAGGTGCTCGTGGATGATCGCCACCAGTGCAGGGCCGTCGGGCGGCATCGCCGAAGCGGTAGCGGACGGCGGCGATGAGCAGGAGCGGGTGGCGCTTGGGCTGAGGGCAGGGTGGTGGCCAGGTCGAGGGTGGGCTCGTCCTCGGCCATGGCGGCGGCGAAGCCGGCGTTCACCGCGGAGTGGCGCGAGCCGTGGGTCGGCGTACCAGCGGTAGAAGTCGGCCACCCGGTCGCGCTCCGCCTCGGTCGAGACCCCGAGCTCAGGCATCGGCCAGCCGGTCCATGAGGCGCCCGGCCAGGAGCAGCAGGTCGATCTCGGTCTCCGTCAGCCGGGCCGCCATGGCCTCGGCCAGCCACGACTCGCGGGCCCGGGCCTCGCGGGAAAGGACGTCGACCCCTCGCTCGGTGATGTCGATGAGGGTCTGGCGTCGGTCGGCGGGATCGGGTCGGCGACTGATCAGGGACCGCTCGGTGAGCTCGGCCAACGCCCGGGTGAGCGACTGAGGCTGCAGCCCTTCGGCGCTGGCCAGCTCCGAGGCGGTGCTGGTGCCGATGCGGTAGAGCACGCTGAGCACGCTCAAGGCCGTCACCCCGATGCCGTCGGGGTCACGGTCGGCCCGCAGGCGACGACCCAGGCGGGACACCGCCTGGCGGACGGCGGCGGCGCTCTGGGCCACGGCGTCGGCCTGGGCCAGGCTCCGGCTGCTCGGAGAATCCATACGCAGAGCGTACTAGATCGGTGGCCGAGGTCATAGAACAAATGGCAACTTCCGCACCGGTCACTACGCAAGGGATAAGAAATGGTGCGGCGTCAGCGGTCAGGCCGTGCGTCACTGTCCCTTCAGCGACCTCTCTGAGGTCGCTGAAGGGACAAGAACGCGAGGGGGAGGGGAGGACGGGGGTCCTGGCGTGCCCGGGGCGGGGATCGAACCCGCACGCCGCCGAAGCGGCCGGGGGGTTTAAGCCCCCTACGTCTGCCAGTTACGCCACCCGGGCTCGGGCTGTGTCGCGGAGCCAGGACTCTAGATCGGTCAGCCCGTCGTGGTCGTGGTCGTGGCGCAGCTGACGGCAGGGCCGCCGCCGGCGCGCGGAGCCGGCCGAGCTCATGAGGTAGTTCGGGCCCTGGACCGCGCCCGTGGCGCGGTAGCCGCCCTCGACGGCGGTGATGGTGACCGGGCCCAGGCCGCAGCTGTCGACCTTGGGGGTGCCCGTGCCGGTGTCGGGGATCCACACGTCGAAGTCGCTGCCGCCGTCGGCGCTGGTGGCCGTCCCCGAGATGGTGAAGGCGCCGGTGGCCGGGTCGCTCACCAGGTTGACGAGCTGGCCGGGGGCGAAGCGGGGGTAGGCCCGGCTGAGGATCTTGACGAACTCGGTGACCGGGCCCTGGTTGACATCGCCGGGGCAGCTGGTGCTGGTGGAGGTGCACGAGCGTGGCCGGCGGCTCGGCGTCGCGGGCCCCGACCGAGTGGGGGTCACCGCACGCCTGCTTCCACTGCCACCAGGTGCCGCCCACCCGGTAGCTGTCCTCGGCCTTGGCGTACTCGGCCACCTTGGCCGCGTCGGTGGCCGGGTCGCCGAACCAGCCGTACTCGCCGATCCAGAACGTGGTGCCGTACGTGGCCGCCGAGGCGGCGGCGTCGGCGAAGCCCTGCTCGATGGTCCCGCCCTGGATCGAGTCGTTGTAGTTGTGCGGGGCGAACACCACGTTGTCGTCGGTGATGGTGGCCGGCGGGGGAAGCGTGCCCGACTTGGGCCACAGCACGACGGGCTCGAAGAAGGCGATGTGCGACAGCCCGCCCGCCGTCTTCTCCGCGGCGCGGATGGCGGCGATGGTCTTCTGGGTGAAGGCCCCGAGCTTGGCGCCGGAGCTGTCGGCGTCGGTGCCCCAGTTGGGCTCGTTGAACAGGTCGTAGCCGGCGATGGTCGGGTCGGCGGCGAACTCGCCGGCCAGCGAAGCCCAGGTCTTGGTCAGCTCGGTCTGGATGCCGTCGGTGTCGGCGTAGAAGTTGTCGAACGCGTGCATGACGGCGGGGGCCAGCTCCCGCACGCCGGCCGCCGCGCAGGTGTCGGCGTCGTCGGTGATGGTGGCCCAGTCGGGCGCCCCGTCCCAGCCGATGCCGGGCTTGGACGACGCCGGGCAGGTGACGCCGGCCGGGCTGGCCACGAACTTGCCCCAGGCGTCCTGGTGCATGTCGAGCACCACGTAGATGCCGTGGGCCTTGGCCGCGTCGACCGCGTCGTGGATGCGGGCGACGTAGGCCGAGTCGAACGCCCCCTTCGTCGGCTCCAGGGCCGACCAGCTCACCAGCAGGCGCACGACGTTGAAGCCGTCGGCGGCCATCTCGGCCCAGTCGGCGTCGGTGGCCGGGATCACGGTCGGGCAGGTCGGCGTTGGCCTGGAAGTAGTCACCCAGGACGTTGAGGTTCACGCCCCGCAGCAGCACCTGGCGGCCCTTGTCGTCGACCACCCGGGCGTCGGTGCCGCGGATGGCCATGAGGGCGGGCAGCGGGCGCCGCCGGAGCGGGCTCGGTGGTACCGCTCGTCCCGGCGCCCGAGCCCTGCTCGCTCGACCCGCCCGACGAGCAGGCCGCGCTCAGCGCCACCAGGATCGACACCAGCGCCACGGCGATGGTGGTGTGGGCGCGCGGCGATGATCCCCGGAGAAGTGTCACAGCGGAGAAGTCTAGCTGGCTCTTCTCAGGCGAAGCGGGTGGTGATGACGCGGCCGCGGCGATGGGTGGCGCTGGCCGCCAGGTCGGTGACCACGAACGTGCGCTGCAGCCAGCGGTCGGTGCCGTCGAAGCGGGCGGTGAACGGCGAGCGACCGTGCACGCTGATGCTGTTGTCCACCACCAGCAGGTCGCCGGTCTCCAGGGCGACGCTGATGTGCTCGGCGCGGATGACGCGGCGCAGGGCCTCGAGCGCGTCGGCGGCCTCGGGGTCGAGGCCGGTCATCAGGTCGGCGTCGAACGTGAAGGTGGGTGCCTCCTCGGTGCCGTCCAGCACGGCCATGGCGTTGCCCAGCCGGTCCGAGCGGCGTGCCGGTGAACGATTCGTCGATCCCGGTGCGGAAGCGGGGCTCGCGCAGGACCTGCTGGACCCCGAGCGGCAGCGCCCCCAGGACCTGGCTGATCGAGCAGAGCAGGGTCTCGGCCTGTGGGTCGCCGCGCAGGCACAGCAGCAACAGGAAGCGGGGCTTGTGCGGGTGGAACGCGGTCTCGGTGTGGAACTCGAGCTCGACCCCCGACGAGGTCGAGGTCTGCCGGGCCACGTCGCCCCGGGTGGGCAGCAGGTTCTGCACGATGTCGCCGCCGTGCTCGGGCTCGTAGCCGATGGGCTGGCCCAGGCGGCGGGCCACGGTGAGCAGGACGAACTCGCTGAGGTGATCCTTGCCGGTGGCGGCCAGGGGGTTGTCGGGGGTGGCGGGGAACGTCGCCCACCGGCAGGCCCTTGATCAGCAGGCCGCCGGCCGGGGCGCCCACGTCGGCGAAGTCGCACAGGGCGTCGTGCACCTCGGGTGCCAGGAGCCGGGCGGCGCGGCCGGCGGCCTGGAGGAACGCGGGGGAGCCGATGGCCACGTCGGGCCCCGGGCAGGAGCGTGGCCAGCGCGGCGTCGCCGTCGTTGTCGATGGCTTCGACGGTGGCGTGGGTGCCGTCGAGCGGCGCGGGGCACGTGCTCGCGCACCACGCTCGTCAGCGACCGGTCCACGTGTCCCGACAGGGCCCAGCCGACGACGGTGGCGTTGTCGGCGGCGGCGATCCAGCGATTGGTGAGCGCGCCGAGCGAGCCGAGCACGATGAGCGTGCCCGGTCCGACGTGAGGCGACCAACGCCACCGGTGCGTCGCCGGCCAGTGCCACCGGGACGAGGTCGGCGGGCGCCGCGTCGGCCGGTCAGGAAGGGCACCAGGTCGTCGGCTTCGAGGCGGAGGCCCGACAGCGCCCCGGTGCCGGCGGCCACCACGTGGGGGTCCATCACCAGCGGGTCGTCGGAGGAGGGGCGGACGACGACGCTCTGCGCCGCGTCCAGCACCGCCACGGCGGCGAGGGACGGGGCCGCGGCGGGGCCGACGGCCACCACGGCGCGACCGCCGCCGGCCAGGTGATCAGCGAGGTGGGCCACCGTGGCCGCGCCGGCCGGGCCCTCGAGCACCAACACGACGGTGGCCGCGGTGTCGGTGACCCCGTCGAGGTGGTCGGCGACGATGACGTCCTGAGCCGCAGGCGGCCAGCAGGGCGCGCAAGCCCGACAGCGATGACCGCCCGAGCACGGAGTCGGGCGAAGTCGGGGCGGGGACGTGGTCGAGCACCGTCATGGAACACACATTCTACACACACCCGTCTCTGAAATGAATGTTTCAGTGAGGGTGGCGGCAATGGTCGATAGGGTTTGGCCATGCCACCCGATCCGCCCGTCAGCTCGTTCGCCAGCGACAACGCCTCGGGCGTCCACCCCGACGTCCTGGCGGCCCTGGCCGCGGCCAACGTGGGAGGGGCCCTGGCCTACGGCGCCGACCCGTGGACCGGCCGGGCCCGGCGCGCCCTGCGGGAGCTGTTCGGGGTGCCGGCCGAGGTCTACTTCACCTGGGGCGGCACCGGGGCCAACGTCGTCGGGCTGCAGTGCCTGCTCGCAGCCCTACGAGGCCGTCATCTGCCCGGCCTCGGCCCACATCAACGTCGACGAGTGCGGCGCCCCCGAGCGCTTCACCGGCTCGAAGCTGATCGGGCTGCCCACGCCGGACGGCAAGCTCCGGCCCGAGCAGATCGTCGAGCAGCTCCACGTCCTGGGTGACGAGCACCACGTGCAGCCCCGGGTGGTGTCCATCACCCAGTCCACCGAGATGGGCACGCTCTACCAGCCCGACGAGATCGCCGCCCTGGTCGACACCGCTCACCGCCACGGCCTGCTCGTGCACCTCGACGGTGCCCGCATCGCCAACGCCGCGGCCGCACTCGGGCGGCGACGTGCGCTCGTTCACCGTCGACGCCGGCGTGGACGTGCTCACCTTCGGGGGCACCAAGAACGGGCTCATGTACGGCGAGGCCGTCGTGTTCCTCACCCCGGAGCTGGGTCGGGCCGCCCGGTTCGTGCGCAAGCAGGCCGCTCAGCTCCCGTCGAAGATGCGCTTCGTCTCCGCCCAGTTCGAGGCGCTGCTGAGCCGACGACCTGTGGCTGCGCAACGCCGGCCACGCCAACGCCATGGCCGCCCGTCTGGCCGACCGGCTGGAGGGCATCGACGGGGTGGTCCTGCAGCGGCGCCCCGAGGTCAACGCCGTGTTCGTCACCGTTCCCCGCGCCGCGCTGGAGGCCCTGCAGGCGTGGTCGTTCTTCTGGGTGTGGGACGAGGCCACCACCGAGGTGCGGTGGATGACGAGCTTCGACACCACCGAGGCCGACATCGACACCTTCGCCGACGGCGTCGCCTCACTCGTCGACCAGCACGCCCGCCTCTGACCACGCCGCCTCGATGCGGTCGAGCGACTCGGTGGCCGACGCCCGGAGCCGGTCGGCCACCCCGGCCACGAGGGCGTTGAGCAGGGCCAGCGCTCCGACGTAGCTGTCGAACGGCCCGGCCCCCTTGGCCCGCACCGCGAAGTGGAGGTCGGCCACCCGGGCCAGGGGCGACAGCGCGCTGTCGGTGAGCGCGATCACCGTGGCCCGACGCTTCGAGGCGGCCTCGGCCGCGCCGATGAGCCAGGCGTCGTAGCGGGCCAGGTCGAGCGCCACCACGGTGTCGCCGGGGCGCATCTCGGCCAGCGTCCGGTAGATCTGCACCTCGGTGCCGGTCACCTGGGTCACGCCCGAGCCGGAGCATGGACAGGTCCGAGACGGTCTGGGTGGCGATGCCGCGCGACGCGTCACCGCTGAGCAGGTACACCCGGCGTGGTGGGGTTGGCCAGGGACTGCACGGCCAGGTCGAACCGGTCCCGGACGCACGCCGTCGAGGGTGGTCTGGGTGTTGTCCAGCTCGACCTGCAGGGCCCGGCCCAACGGGTCGCCGGATTCGGGCTGGCGGATGCGGGCCGTGGCGGGGCGCAGCTGGCGGCCGAGGTCGCGCTGGACGCTGTCCTGAAGCGACGAGAAGCCGTCGAAGCCGAGCTTGGTCGACAGGCGGATCACCGACGCGCCGCTGGTCGAGGCCGTCTTGGCCAGCTCGGCCACCGTCCCGAACGCCACCAGTTGGGGCTGGTCGAGCACGACCGCGGCCACCCGTCGCTCAGCGGGCGTGAAGCGCTGCTGGTTCTGCTCGATGAGTGAGGCCACGTCCATGCCCTCATCCTCCCAGACTCACGCGTGGGCCAGGATCCAATCGGCGATCCGTCGGCCGCCGGCCCCGGCGAAGTGGAGCCCGTCGGGGCGCAGCACCTCGCCCGTCGATCTGCTCGACGCAGCCCGCCTCGGGGCAGATCGGGGCCCGCAGATCCACCAGTCGGGCCCCGGGGACGGCCGCGGCCACCTCGCCGGAGGGCCTCGTTGAAGCAGGCCACCCGGTCAGGGGTGGTCTGCGCCGCCACCGGGCCGAGGGGGTCCGGGACCAGGGCCAGGTCGACGCGCGAGCCTGCGGCCCGGATCGCCTCGAGCCGGCGCCGCAGCTCGGTGGTGTAGGTGTCGTGCCACCCGTCCTGGCACGGCCGTTGCCACTGCCCGTCGATCTCGGACAGGGCGAGGTAGCCACCCCCCAGGACGACCAGGGTGACCTCGGGGTGCAGCTCGGCCAGGTCGTCAGCCCAGCCCTTGTCGCAGTCCCCACCGCTGTTGACCTGGCCCCGCGGGGAGCGGGTGGGGACCTCGGCGTCGAGGATGGAGCAGTCCGGAACGCCCCGGTCGGCGATGACGAAGGCGCGGCCGGCCTGGGCGTCGAGCAGGGGGCCGAGGCTCGTGGCCACCGAGTCACCCACCACCAGCATCCGGGCCGCTCCCGCCGGGGCCTGGTCGGCGGCCGGCCACACGGTGAGGTCGCGCGTCGCCCCCGCCTGGTCGACGGAGCTCGTCGGGAGCGCCCCCGAGGTGCTCAGGACGACGGCGGCGACCGTCATCGCCGCCACCGCCGGGATGACCACCGCCGGTCGCAGCCCGCCCGGCAGCCCGTTACGCCGGATCGGCTGTTCGATCCAGCGGTAGGAGGCGACGGCCACGGCCAGCGTGACCGTGAGGCGCACCACGGTGAGCGCGGCCCCGTCCAGGTGCACCCGACCGGGTGACAGCACGACGTAGATGGGCCAGTGCCACAGGTAGAGGCCGTAGCTGATGAGGCCGCACCACAGGAGCGGTCGCCGGCTCAGGCCTCGCGCCACCACACTGCGCTCACCGTGGGCGGCGCAGGCGATGACGACGACCACCGCCACCTCGGTGAGCCAGAAGCCGCCGTGGTAGAGGAACCGGCTCTGGCCGTCGAGGGCGATCCACGCCACCCCCAGCCCGACGAGGGCGACGAGGCCGGTGAGGTCGAGGGCCCGCAGCCACCGCTGGTCGCGGATCAGGCCCCAGTGCGCCACGGCGCAGGCCAGGGCGGCACCGAACAGGATGGCGGCCCCGCGGCTGTCGGTTCCGAGGTAGGCCCGGGAGGGGTCGGCGGGGTCGTACAGGCGCCACATGGCGGCGGCCGACAGCGCCGCCAACCCGAGGGCGACGGCCAGGAGCACCCGGGCCGAGCCCCGCCCGAGGCGCAGCACGACCAGCACCAGCAGCGGCCACAGCAGGTAGAACTGCTCCTCGATGGCCAGGCTCCACAGGTGCTCGAACGGCGACGGGGCCCGGAACAGGTCCCAGTAGCCCGTCCCCGCCACGATCGAGTGCCAGTTGGCCACGTAGAACACGGCGGCGATGCCGTCGGCCCGCAGGCGGGCCAGCTCCGCCGGCGCGGCCAGCACCAGCGCATAGGCGGCCACGAACAGGACGACGGCGACGAGCGCGGGGAAGAGGCGGCGGCCGCGCCGGGTCCAGAAGCCGCGCAGGGCGATGCGGCCATCGCCGCGCCACTCGTCGAGCAGGAGCGACGGTGATGAGGAAGCCGGACAGCACGAAGAAGAGGTCGACGCCCAGGTAGCCGCCCCGCAGGAGGTCGGCGTGGAACAACAGCACCCCCACCACCGCCAGGCCCCGCAGCGCATCGAGCGCGGGCAGGTGGCGCAGGCGCGGGGAGGGCTCGGCCACCCGGCGATGGTAGAGGGCCCGCACCCCGCGGCCTACCATCCTCCGATGACGGACGGGCGGAGGGAGCCGCGGGGCCGGGTCCGCGGCATGCTCGCCGAGTTCGCCCACGACGAGGCGGCCGGCGCCGTCGTGCTGGTGGTGGCCACCGGCCTCGGGCTGGCCTGGGCCAACCTGGCCACGGCCGGCTACCACGGGTTCTGGGGGCGGGAGGTGCAGGTCGACCTGATCGGCGTGCACGTCGGCGAGACCTACGCCGAGGTGGTCAACGACGGGCTCATGGCCATCTTCTTCTTCGTGGTGGGCCTGGAGATCAAGCGCGAGCTCGTCGTCGGTGAGCTGCGCGACCGCCGGGCGGCGGCCCTGCCGTTCATCGCCGCCGTCGGGGGCATGGTGGTGCCCGCCCTGCTGTTCCTGGCCGTGACCGGCGGCGATGCCGCGCTCCGCCGGGGCTGGGCCATCCCCATGGCCACCGACATCGCCTTCGTCATGGGGGTGATCGCCCTGCTCGGTCGGAGGGTGCCCCCGCCGCTGCGGCTGTTCCTGCTCACGTTGGCCATCGTCGACGACATCGGCGCCATCGTGGTCATCGCCGCCTTCTACACCGACGAGCTGGCTGCCGGCTGGCTGGCCGGCGCCGTGGTCCTGGTGGTCGCCGTCGTGGGGTTGCGGCGCCTCGGCGTGACGTCGATCTGGCCGTACGTGGTGGTCGGGCTGGCCCTGTGGTTCTGCGTGCTCGAATCAGGGGTGCACGCCACCATCGCCGGGGTGGTCCTGGGTCTGCTCACGCCCGCCCGCCCGGTCGGGGGCCGCTCGGTGCTCGAGGTGCTCGAGCGTCGGATCCACCCGGTGTCGGCCTTCGTCGTGGTGCCCATCTTCGCCGTGGCCAACACGGGCATCGTGTTGAGCCGCCACACGGTGTCCGAGGCTCTCGGCAGCACGCTGGCGTGGGGGGTCGTGGTCGGCCTGGTGGTGGGCAAGCCCGTGGGCATCACCTTGGCCACCGTGATCGGCCGCCGGCTGCGGCTGGGCCGGCTGCCCACCGGTCTGGCCCTGCGCCACGTGGTGGGCGGGGCGATGGTGGCCGGCATCGGCTTCACCGTGTCGCTGTTCGTGACGGACCTGAGCTTCGGCCCGGGCCCAACCGGCGACACGGCCAGGCTCGCCATCCTGATGGCCTCAGTGGTGGCCGCCGCGCTCGGCTCGGTGGTGCTGGTGCGAATCGCCTCGGCCGACCGGCGCCGGCGGTGACGAGCTCAGGCCGGCCCACTCCGAGACCTCACCGGGAAGCGTCGAGGTCACTCGGTGAGGGTCACCTCGTCCCCGACTCGCACCACACCGGGCTCGACGACCGTGGTCCAGACCCCGAAGGTGGCGCCGTGGTGCCGGGCGAGTGCCTTGAAGACGTCGAGGTCGCGATCCAGGCCCGGCTGCGGCCGGGTGACCATCGTGCAACGCTCGCACCGAGCCGCGGGGAGCACCGTTGCCGTGCCCACGCGGATCGTGCGGCCGCACCACGCATCCTCGACCCAGCCGTCGTCCTCGACGTCGACCACGATGTTGGGCCGGAAGCGGCGGGTCTCCCACGCGCCCTCGGGGTACAGGGCGCGGCCCTGGCGCAAGCTCGCCGTCGTGATGACGAGCAGGGGGAGCGCGTCGACGAATCGGCCCGGTGGCATCGTCCACGACAGGACGGCGCTGTTGTCATCGGTCGCGTCGGCGAAGAACTCGCCGACGCCCGCGCCGAACGACTCGGCGGGCACGAGCGCGACCGGGCGGCCGATCCAGCTCGAAAGGACCTCGTCGGCGTGCGGGCTCGGGGCAACGACCACGCGGCCGTCCGGGAGCAGCAGCTCGACCCCCGTCTCGGTGAGCCGGGAGCTCGCCAGCAACAGCGACGGAACGCGCCGCGCCGTCAACACCATGCCCGTCTCACGGTCGACGATGCCCCACCGCCGATCACCCGACAGCCCTGAGTCCTCGACGACCGCCTCGTCGAGCGGCTCGCCCTGCAGCGACTTCACCGGATGGCGCCACAACTCGACGACGTGCACGGCCGACCTCCTCTCACTCGCCTCGGCCCGGTCAGCCGTCGCCCTGGGGGGCGAGCGGCTCTCCTTGGAGCTGGCCCTCCGGGAGGGCGCGGCCGCACAGCTTGAGGGCGAGCGCCGCCGCCGTGCCCGTCAGCGGCGAACCGGAGCCGAACGTCCAGTCGATGTCGGTCGCCCGTAGCGCCCGCCCTTCGATCTCGACGCCGAAGTTGGCGTGTCCCCCGCCCTCGCCGAGGTCGTCGAGGACGGTGCGGATGGCCGTGTCGGAGGCGCGTCGTGGCTCGCCGAGCGGCTGGGTGATGTCGAGGCCGTGGATCACGATGTGATTGAGCGCACCGTGGATCCCGCCACCGGGCGGCGTCCAGTGGTGGAGCCCGTCGTCCCGCAGGTCTCCGACCAGTTCGGCGATCGGGAGATCGGCGTCGCGGCTCGCGATGCGGTTGGACAGCTTCGTGAAGTCGAAGCCGTCCTCGCTCAGTTCAGCCATGAACTCCTCTTCGCCGTAGCGCGCCGGCATGGTCACGTGGGCCACGACCTCACGAACTCGCCACCCTTCGCACAGCGACGGGGAATCCCAGCCCTCGGCGGGCAGCTCCTCCAACAGGTCGGCGAGCGCGTTGTAGCTCTCCGACACGAGGCCCTGCAGATCCTCATCGGTCATCGTTGCCGTCCCCCGTTCATCAGGCGGGTGAGATCGTGCGCCAGGAGACCCTGGCCGGTCGGGTGGTTCGGCACCTCGGTGCCCAGGGACTGCTGCATGGTCGTCACTCCTTCGGCGGACGTTGCCGACCTGTTTCTACCCGCGGGGGCTCGTTCCGGCCGTTAGCGTCGAACCATGCGCTTCGCCTTCAAGACCTCACCGCAGAACACGACCTGGGAAGACATGCTCACCGTGTGGAGGGCGGCCGACGACATCGAGGTGTTCGAGTCGGGGTGGACGTTCGACCACTTCTACCCGATCTTCAGCGACCCCACCGGGCCGTGCCTCGAAGGGTGGCTCACCCTCACCGCGCTGGCCCAGGCCACCACGCGCCTGCGGATGGGCGTGCTGGTGACCGGCATGCCGTACCGCCACCCGGCGGTGCTGGCCAACATGGCGGCCACGCTCGACATCATCTCGGGCGGCCGCCTCGAGCTGGGCATCGGGGCGGGCTGGAACGAGGAGGAGGCCGGGGCCTACGGCATCGACCTGGGCACGCTGACCGAGCGCTTCGACCGCTTCGACGAGGCCTGCGAGGTCATCACCGGCCTGCTCAGCCAGCGCACCACGACCTTCGACGGCCGCTACTTCCACCTGCGCGACGCCTACTGCGAGCCCAAGCCGGTGCAGCGCCCGCACCCGCCCATCTGCATCGGGGGGACGGGGGAGAAGCGCACGCTGCCGGCGGTGGCCCGCTGGGCCCAGCACTGGAACCACCCCGGCGCCTCGGTGGAGGACTGGCTGGCCAAGCGGGCGGTGCTGGAGGCGTGCTGCGCCGACATCGGCCGCGACCCGTCGGAGATCACGACCTCCACCCACCTGCGCTTCGCCCCCGACGACGGCGGCACCGCCAAGCTGGCCGAGCAGGCGGCGGCCTTCGCCGAGGCGGGCATGGACCTGGGCATCGTCTACATCCCCCAGCCGCTCTCGCCCGCCGTCCTGGAGCCCATCGCCGAGGCCGTGGCCCCCCTCGCCGGCTGACGGTGAGCGGCTGGGACGATTCGCCGATCCCGCTACTGGGCGGTCTCGGCCTCGCACTGGCGGGGGCGTGGTGGATCGGCGAGCACACCGCTCACAACATCATCCCCTGGGACGTCGACGACAGCTGGTCGTCGCCTCGCGACTTCTATGCGACGCGGTCGCTCGAACCGAACTCCGACATCGAGCTGGGCGGGGGCTGGACCAGTGTCCGTGACCCCGGTGCCGCCTTCTCCGTGAGCTGGATCGCCCAGACGGGCGAGGTGGTGGCGTTCCGCCACCAGGCCCACGCCAGTCGGGGCCCCTCGCCGATCGGGCTGACGTTCCTCGGGGTGGGCGGAGTTCCGTTCATGAACCGCAAGGCCGAAGGCATGAAGGCCCTGGGCACCGCGCAGATCGCCGACATCCGGGCCTCGTCCCCGTCGACGCTGCGAGATCTGCCCGATGGCCTCGACCGCCTCGTCGAGGTCCTCGAACTGCACTTCGACCCGCCACCCGCCCCGCCGGGGGAGGGCGATCGGGCTCCCGCTCGGACCCGACCGGTCGCGCCCACCGACGAGCGCCACGAGCGCCTCATCACCGCCATTCCGAGTATCGCCTCGCTCGTCGCCCTGGTGGTGCTGGTGATCGCCGTGACCGCCGGGGGCGAGATGGATTCGACCCCGCTCTGGCCCCTCCTGTGGGCCCTGGCCGTCGCCGTCGTCGTCGGTGGCCTGGCCATGCTGACGAGCCGCTTCGTGTACGGCAAGACGCTGGTGCGGCGGTCGCACCGCAGTCACGCCGAGGCCCGCGGCGGCGGCACCCCGCCCCTTCGGCCTCGAGCTCGTCGGGACCCGGGGGCCTGAATCTCGGGTATGACTCGCTTCCCTACCGACTGGTCGGTAGGCTGACGTTCATGACGATGATCGATCGTGGAGAGCCGGCCCCGTCGCCGGGCTCCGACGACCGCCGGTGACGACAAGGCCGGCTCCCTCCTCCCGGTGATCCGGGTGATCCCCAAGTCCGCCTACGAGAACCCCACGTGGAAGGGCCTGGCCTACTTCGCCCGCGACCTCGTGTTCTACGGCCTGGTCGTGTGGGGCATCACCTCCACCGACAACCCGCTGCTCCTGGTGCCGCTGTGGGCCGTGGCCGCGCTGGTCGTCTCCGGCCTGTTCATCATCGGCCACGACGCCGCCCACGAAGCCCTGTTCAAGAGCCGTCGGCTCAACTCCATCGTCGGCCACGTCGCCATGTTGCCGTCGTGGCACGTCTACGAGGCCTGGGTGCTGGGCCACAACCGCATCCACCACGGTCACACCGTGCGAGAGGGCATGGACTTCGTCTGGCATCCCGTCACCCCCGAGCAGTTCGGCGAGATGAGCAGCTACCAGCGCCTGCGCCACCGGGTCGAGTGGTCGTGGTGGGGCGCCGGGCTGTACTACCTGCGCGAGATCTGGTTCAACAAGATGATCACGTTCAACCCGCCCGCCAAGTGGGCCAAGGCGATCCGCCGCGACATCATCTTCATGTTCGCCGGGGTCGGCCTCGGCATGGCGCTGTTCGGCTGGATCGGGTGGCTCAGCTACGGCTCGGCCCTCGGCGTGGTGTGGATGATCACCAAGGTGGTCGTCATCCCGTTCCTGGGCTTCAACTTCGTCATCGGCTCGGTCGTCCACGTGCACCACGTGCAGCCCGACATCCGTTGGTGGTCCCGCCGGGACTGGACCAAGTTCCGGGGCCAGATGGAGGGCACCACCATCCTGCGGGCGCCGTGGGTCATCGACCTGTTCTTCCACTCGATCATGGTCCACATCCCTCATCACGTGGACATGCGCATCCCGTTCTACGGGCTCGAACCGGCGGCCGCCGCCATCAAGGCCGAGTTCCCCGACGTGGTCCACGACGAGAAGCTGCGCTTCCGCGACTTCACCCGCAACACCCGCGCCTGCAAGCTCTACGACTTCACCGAGGGTCGGTGGATGACCTACGACGAGGGCATGGACGTCCTCATCAAGGCCACTCCCGAGGAGCTGGCGGCGCGCGAGCGGCGCCGCTTCGCCAAGGGGACCATGGTCGGCTGACCGCCGGTCGGCTGATCGGCTGAACGACCCACCCGGCTAGCCTCGGGCACCCATGGCCAGCGACGAGCAGGACCTCGGCTTCGAGACCCGGGCCATCCACGCCGGCCAGCCGGCGGACCCGGCCACGGGCGCGGTGGTGGTGCCCATCACCCTGGCCACCACCTTCGCCCAGCAGGCGGTGGGCGCCGACGCACCGTACGAGTACGCCCGCTCTGACAACCCGACCCGGGCCGCCCTCGAGGCGTGCGTCGCCTCGCTCGAAGGCGCCGCCCACGGCTTCGCCTTCGCCAGCGGGCTGGCGGCCGAGGATGCCGTGCTGCGCAGCCAGCTGCGCCCCGGGGACCACCTCCTGTTGGGCAACGACGCCTACGGCGGGACCTTCCGGCTGATCAGCCGGGTGCTGGCCCCCACGGGGGTCACCTGGAGCGCGGTGGACCTCACCGACCCCGAGGCGGTGGCCCGGGCCTGGACGCCGAGCACCCGCCTGGTGTGGGCCGAGACCCCCACCAATCCGCTCCTCGACGTCGTCGACATCGCCGCGGTGGCCGAGGCCGCCCACCACCACGGCGGCATCTGCGTGGTCGACAACACGTTCGCCACGCCCTACCTGCAGACGCCGCTTGGGCTCGGGCGCCGACGTGGTGATCCACTCCAGCACGAAGTACCTGGGGGGGCACAGCGACGTGGTCGGCGGCTTCGTGGCCGTCGACGACCCCTACCTGGCCGAGGTGGTGCAGTTCCTGCAGAACGCCGCCGGGGCGGTGCCGAGCCCGTTCGACTGCTACCTGGTGCTGCGGGGCATCAAGACCCTGCCCGTGCGGATGGACCGTCACGCCGCCAATGCGGCCGCCGTGGCCGACTTCCTGACCGGCCACGCCGCGGTGCGCTCGGTGGCCTATCCCGGCTCGCCCGACCACCCGGGCCATGCCGTGGCCGCCCGTCAGATGCGCAACGGCGGCGGCATGGTCTCGTTCGTGGCCGCCGGGGGGGCGGACGCCGCCCGGGCCATCGCCGGACGGACCACCGTGTTCACCCTGGCCGAGTCCCTGGGGGCGGTCGAGAGCCTCATCGAGGTGCCCGCCGCCATGACGCACCAGTCGGTGGTGGGCTCCCCGCTGGAGGTGGACGCCGCGTTGGTGCGGCTCTCGGTCGGGCTCGAGACGATCGACGACCTGATCGAGGACCTGGCCCGCGCCCTGGCCTGATCGCCGAGCCTGAGGCCGGCCCTGATCGGACGGCCGGGCAGGCCGACCTGGCCAGCCGGGGCTGACTCTCATCATCCTCTCATCGGCGATCGGTATGCTGACCGCTGGTCATGCATCGGGCGGGGGCGCCCGGATCCAGACCGACTCCCCCCATCCAGGAGCGGATCCATCACTCCCACCCTCGAAGTCGAGACCCCGGCGGCACCGCTGTCCCCCGCGCCGGGGCGTCCCCACCGTTCCCGCCGCCGTCGCCGCCGCCTGCGTCGGGCACTGGCCGTTGTCGTGGTGCTGGCGTTGGCGCTGGTCGTCCCGGCCGTCTCCCTGGCCCAGGCCATGACCGCGCCCGGCAACCTCAGCCCGAGCGAGAAGGGCGTGGAGTGGTTGCGCGACCACGGCTTCGGTGGGGCGGTCAACCAGGTCGAGCACTGGTGGTTCACCAACCACCAGCCCAAGGCGGGCGGCACCCCCGACCGGTCCATCGTGATCGGCGACCCCCCGACCGGGGCCGTCAGCGCCGGGAGCGGCGCGGGGAGCACCGGTTCGCACGCCGTCACGCCCAAGCCGGCCAACGTGCCCGTGCCCGACGGGGTGTCCCCCCTGGCCAACGAGGGGGTCTGGCAGCCGGTGGGCCCGACCGTCGGTGGCTCGACGGCCATGTACGCCACCCAGGTCCGGCCCGACTCGATCCACACCAGCCTGCTGGACGGCCTGGTGTGGATGGACCCCAAGCTGCTGCGATTCGCCCTGCATCCCGGCCTTCAGGAGCCGGGAGGGAAGTGGGCCACCCCGGCCCAGGTCCCCATGAACGAGCGCCTGGCCCTGGTGGCCGCGTTCAACGGCGGGTTCCGGATGCAGGACGCCAACGGCGGGTTCTACCTCGAGGGTCAGACTCGCAAGACGCTGCGCGACGGGGCCGCCTCGCTGGTGATCTTCAAGGACGGCACGGCCACGGTGGGAGCGTGGGGGCGTGACGTGACCATGAGCGCCGACGTCGTGGCGGTGCGCCAGAACCTCGACCTGATCGTGGACAACGGGGGCGGCCCGACCGACGGCGGGGCCTCCACCGGCTCGGTCCCGGCCGGGCAGGCCGCCGCCGGGCTGGGCGACGACGGCGACGGGCGCTGGGGCCAGACGCTCGGCAACAAGGTGCTCGTGTGGCGCTCGGCGGTGTGCGTCGACGCCAACGGCGGCCTCGTCTACGGCTACGGCAACGGCCTCGGTGCGCTCTCGCTGGCCCAGCTCATGATCCGGGCCGGGTGCGTGCGGGCCATGGAGCTCGACATCAACCCGTCGTGGACGACGTTCAACTTCTACGGTGCCGCCCACGCCGGGGACCCGGCGTCGGTGGCGGGGTCCAAGCTCCTGCCCGAGCAGCACAAGAGCGCCAACCGCTACCTGAGCCCCGACGCCGCGGGACTTCATCGCGGTCCTGGGGCGCCAGTAGCGAAGCGCGGGTAGGTTCCGGCCATGCACGGGCCGGGGACGAGGTGAGCGCCGCCATCTCGGACCGTTGGCCCCTCGTCGGTCGCCGGCTCCAGATCGAACGTTTCGACCAGGCCCTGGCCGACCCTGACGCCGCCGGGTTCCTGATCCACGGCGAGGCCGGCCTGGGCAAGACGCGTCTGGCCGACGAGTGCCTGGCCCGGGCCGAGACGGCGGGCCATCCGGTGGGGCGGGTCATCGCCACCCGCACGGCTGCGGCCCTGCCCTTCGGGGCCATCGCCCACCTGCTGCCCCGGTGGCGCCGCCCGGTGCAGGGCAGCGATCCCGTCGTGCGCTTCGACCGGGCTCGCCAGGCGCTGACCGAGCGGGTGGGCGAGCAGCGCTACGTGCTGCTTCATCGACGACATCCACCTGCTCGACCCGACCTCGATCACGCTGGTGGCGCAGCTCCTGGCGGCCGGCCTGGTGTTCCTCCTGTGCACGGTGCGCTCGGCGGCGAACCCGTTCCCGACGTGGTCACCGCCCTGTGGCGCGACCACCGGGTGCTGCGGGTGGACCTGGAGCCGCTGATGCAGCCGGAGGTCGACACCCTGCTGCGCCTGGTGCTGGGCGGACCGATCGAGGCGACGGCGGCGGCCGAGCTGTGGGCGGTGAGCGAGGGCAACGCCCTCTTCCTTCACGAGCTGGTCATGGGCGCCCTCGACGCCGGCACCCTCGTCGAGGTCGACGGCGTGTGGCGCCTGCGAGCGGCTCGACCCGGGAGTGGACCGGCTGATCGAGATCGTCGAGCGCCGCGCTGGCCGACGTCGAGGGCCCGGCCCGTGAGCTGCTCGACCTGCTGTCGCTGTGCCAGCCCGTCTCGGCTGGTCGATGCCGAGGCGCGCTGCGGGGCCGAGCGGCTCGAGGACCTGGAGCGCTCCGGCCTCATCACCGTCACGCCGAGCGCCGCCGCCAGCTCGTGACGCTGGCCCACCCGCTCCACGCCGAGGTGCTGCGCCGGGCACTGCCCCGCACCCGGGCCCGCCGGCTCATGCTCGAACAGGCCGAGCTGATCGAGCAGCGGGGAGCCCGGCGCCGGGAGGATCCGCTGCTGCGTGGCGACCTGGCGCCTCGACGCCCTCGGCCACGCCGACGCCGGCCCTGCTGGTCGACGCCGCCCGGATCGCCCGCTACGCCCAGGACTTCGCCGCCGTCGAGCGGCTGGCCCGTCGGGCCTGGGAGGACGAGCCGTCGGCCGCGGCGGCCGCTGCTGCTGGGCGAGGCCCTCTACGAGCTGGGCCAGTTCGACGAGTCCGAGGAGGTGCTGGCCGCCGGCCAGGTGCACCCCGATGGATCCGCCCACCGAGCTGCTGATGGCCACGACCCGCAACAAGAACCTCTTCTGGGGTCTGCTCGCAGCCGAAGCGGGCCCTGGCGGTGCTGGACGATGCCCGCTCGCGGCTGTCCACCGTGGCGGCGACCGACGAGCTGGTGGCCGAGGAGGCCTCGGTCGACACGTTCAGCGACCGGCCGGTGCAGGCGCTGGCCCGCCTCAACGAGATCCGAGGGCGAGGACGACGTGCGCACGCGGGTGGTGCGGGCGCTGATCCTGGCCCCGGCGCTGACCGCGGTCGGGCCGTTGCGGCGAGGCCGTGTCCGTCGCCGAGCGGGGCTTCGCCGAGCACCTGGAGCTGGGCGACCAGCTGGCCATCGCCCATCCCGGCTCGCACATCGTGGCCCAGGTCTTCGCCCTCACCGACGCCGGGCGGCTGGCCGAGGCCGAGCAGCTGGCCCGGGCCGGCTACGACATCACCGTCGCCGACCGCTCGCTCATCGGCCAGATCTGGTTCACCCTCAACCTCGGGCGCATCGCGACGCTGCAGGGTCGCTCGGCCACCGCCACGCGCTGGTACCTCGAGGGCATGGGGCTGGCCCGGGCCGACGAACTTCCGGGGGCCGTTGCGCCTGGCCCTGGCCGGCCTGGCCATGGCCCGGGCCCTGCAGGGCGAGCTGGTCGCGGCCCGCGCCGACCTCGCCGAGATGGACGCCCTGGCGCCGTTCGACTTCCTCCACGCCGAACAGGAGCTGGCCCGGGCCTGGGTGCAGGCCGTCGCCGGCGAGCTGGCGGCCGCCCGGGCCACGATGCTGGCGGCGGCCGATGCCGCCGCCGTGAACGGTTCGGCGCTGTCGGAGGCCAAGCTGCTCCACGACCTGGCCCGGCTGGGCGACGCCGGTCTCGTCGTCGAGCGTCTCGACGAGCTGGCCGGCCGCGATCGACTCGGTGCTGATCGCCGCCGGAGCCCGCCACGCCGCCGCGCTGGCCGACAACGACGCCGAGGAGCTGAGCGCGGTGGCCGGCGAGTTCGAGGCGATGGGCGCCATGGTGCTGGCCGCCGAGGCGGCCACCGCGGCCGCCGAGGCCTGGAAGGGCCGCCGCGAGCAGCGCCGGGCCAACGCCATGGCCGGCCGGGCCGCCGTGTTCCTGGGCCAGTGCGAGGGCAGCCGCACCCCGGGTCTGGTGGCCGGAGAGTCCGTGGTCCCGCTCGCCCCGCGCGAGCGCGAGGTGGCACGCGCTGGCCGCCGACGGGGTGGCGTCCAAGGAGATCGCCGAGCGCCTGTTCCTGTCGGTGCGGACCGTCAACAACCACCTGCAGCGCGTCTACACCAAGCTGGGCGTGTCCAGCCGGGCCGAGCTGGCCGAGACGCTGGCCCGTCGGCGCGACCCCTAGCCGGCGTTGACCCGGGCGATGACGTTCTCGCCGAACTCGGCCAGCTTGTCGGCGATCTTGGTCGGGTTGAACGAGAGCGGCGGGATGACCACCCGGCTCACGCCCATCTCGGCCAGCTCACCGAGCGCCTCGACCGGATCGGGGGCGAACGCGGCGGTGCCCCGGGCCGGTGATCTCGATGGCGTCGGGGTCGCGGCCGTGCTCCTCGGCGGTGGCCCGCATGACCGACGATGAGCTCGCGCAGCGTGTCGTTGTCGCCCTTGCCGGGGAAGAAGCCGTCGCCCAGGCGGCCGGCGCGTCGGGCGGCGATCTTGGTGTGGCCGCCGATGATGACCGGCACCCGGCCGGCCACCGGCTTGGGCTGGCTGATGGCCCGGTCGAAGTCGACGAACTCGCCGTGGTACGACGCCAGCGGCTCGTCCCACAGGGCGCGCATGGCGTGGACGTAGTCGTCGGTGCGGCGTCCGCGGTCGGCGAAGGGCACGCCCAGGGCGTCGAACTCCTCCTCGAGCCAGCCCACGCCGATGCCGAGCAGCAGCCGGCCGTCGGAGAGCTTGTCGAGGGTGGCGCACTCCTTGGCCAGGACCACCGGGTTGCGCTGGGGCAGGATCAAGATGCCGGTGCCCAGCTTGAGCGACGTCGTCTGCCCGGCGACGAACGACAGCCAGATCAGCGGGTCGGGGATGTCGGTGGAGTCGCCGCCCTGGATCTTGCCGCTGGGGTCGTAGGGGTACTCCGACTCGTAGCCGTCGGGGATGATGACGTGCTCGACGGTCCAGAGGCTCTCGAAGCCGGCGGCCTCGGCCCCCTGGGCGATGGCACGGGCGCCGGTCGGCGTGGCGTGCGGTCCGGTGTTGGCGAAGACGATGCCGAAGTCCATGGTTCCCCCTGATCGATGACCCGCCGGGGACCCTATCGGCGATCAGCCCTCGACGAGGCGCTCGAACTCCTCGTCGCGCTCGCCCGAGGCCTGCTTGTCGGCCAGCTTCTCCATCCACTCCTTGGCCTGCTCCATCTCGAGGGCGTCGACCATCTGCTTGGGCAGCGCCTTCATGATGTAGTCGGCGGGCATCGGGGGAGCGGTGTCGACCTTGCGGGCCATCGCCGCCTCGATGATCGGGGCCCACTTCTCGGCCTTGCGGGCGCTGGCCTCGACGTCGCGCTCGATGAACTCGGGCAGCACCTCGGTGCCGAACAGCTCGAGCGACTCCATGATGTGCTCGTGGCGGTTCTTGCCCGCCTGCATGACGAAGATGAGCTGGTCGACGCCGGCGTCCTCGTAGCGCCGCAGGAACTCGCGCAGCTGGTCGGGCGTGCCGATGGCGCCGCGCAGCCCGGTCACGTCGCCGGACGCGGCCTTGGCCCCGAGCGTCTGCGCTGCGGGCGGCGATGGCGGCCTCGGGCGAGTAGCCCATCTTCCCGCGGCGCTCCTCGAACTCCTCCCACACGTTGGTCACCGCCGGGCGGTGCTCGCCGAACACGTAGAAGTGGGCGAGCGAGTAGCCGAAGAAGTTGCCGCCCTCGAGGCCGCGGGCGATGGCGTCGGTCTCGTCGCGGGCGCACATCATCGGGGTCACGCACGCCACCTGCGGGTTGACCGCCTGGCCGACCGGGACGCACTTGGTGCGCAGGGTCTCCTCGTAGTCGGCCACCCACTGGCGGGCGTCGTCGGGCTCGATGAAGGCGAAGCTGAGGGCGCCGATGCCCTTCTCGGCGGCCAGCAGGATGGTGTCGCGGCGGCTGCACGCCACCCACAGCGGGGGGTGCGGCTTCTGGGCCGGCTTGGGCACCACGTTGCGGGGCGGCATCTGCACGAACTGTGCCGTCGACGCCGGTGAACGGGGTCTCGGTCATGCACCGCAGCGCCACCTCGAGGCCCTCGAGCCACGCCTCGCGCTTGACCGCCGGGTCGATGCCGAACCCGCCCAGCTCGGCCTCCGACGCCGACTCGCCCGAGCCGAACTCGACCCGGCCGTTGGACACCAGGTCGAGCATGGCCACCCGCTCGGCGGTGCGGGCCGGGTGGTTGTAGCCCGGCGCCGTCTGGATGATGCCGTGGCCGATGCGCATGTTCTTGGTGCGCTGGCTGGCCGCGGCCAGGAAGACCTCGGGCGCCGAGGAGTGCGAGTACTCCTCGAGGAAGTGGTGCTCGACCTCCCACACGTACTGGATGCCCAGCTCGTCGGCGACTCGATCTGGTCGAGCGCGTCGTTGATGAGCTGCTGCTCGCTGTCCTCGGCTCCAGGGGCGGGGCAGCTGGTGCTCGTAGAAGATCCCGAACTTCATGACGTCCCCCTGGTGGTCGGTGGGTCAGCCGAGCAGGTGGTCGCCGGTGGTGTCGACGAGGGTGCCGTCGCTGTCGCGGACGACCGTGCCCATGGCCAGCATCTCGTCGATGAGGTCGTCGGCGTCGGCGCGCCCGGCGGTGGCGTGCTCGATCTCGGCCATGGTGAAGGCGCAGGTTCTCGGCGCGGCGCAGCAGCAGCGAGTCACGCAGGGCCTTGTCCCACATCAGGCTCGATCATCTCGGTGCCGTCGTAGGTGGCGCCGTTGTCGCCCACCCAGGTGCGGTCGCGCATCTCGGACAGGGCGGTCTGCAGCCAGGCCACGTGCGGGGTCTCGTCGGCGCTGATGTAGCTGATCAGGCGGGCGGCCTCGCCGTCGCCGGCGCACAGGTCGGTGTCGGCCAGCACCGCCTCGGCCCAGCGGAAGCCGTGGAAGGCCGAGATCTCGATGAGCAGCAGCCCGATCATCCGACCGACGACGAGCTCGAGGGTGAAGTCGATGTCGTCGGGCAGGACCCGGGCCGCCATGGCCGCGTCGCGGAGGCGGACGATGTCGTCGGCGCGTCTTCGGGCTGTTGTCGATGCCCATGCGGGCCAGCATGCCGGCTCGTCTCGTCCTCGGTGACCGGGTTCTCGAAGGCGATGTCACGGGCCGCGAACCACATCAGGTTGTGGCCGGCCTCGTCGCCGAAGCCGGCCTCGTCGCGGGCGTGGGCCTCGAACAGGCCGTGGTCGATGTGGGCGATGGCCGTGCCCGTGATGTCCTCGGCGAAGCTGCGCTGGAAGTCGGGGGTGGGCAGCAGGCGCAGCATCCCGCCGAAGCCCTCGACCGTGCCGATGCGGGTGAGGGCCGAGATGGTGGGCTCGGCGCACGCCGTTGCGCAGCAGCAGCTTGGACTGGGCCACGTTGGGGAAGTTCTCGGGCCAGGTCTCGAGCGGGATGTCGAGGATGGGCGTGCCGAACTGCTCGGCCCGCTGCGCCTCCCAGGCGTTGATGGCCGGCCAGCGGTTGCGGGTGCGGGGCGAGACGTAGGCGCCGTCCTCGGTGAAGCCACCGTGGCAGCGGATGCCGTTGGCGATCAGCGGCTCGACGTAGTCGTGGTCGGCCAGCAGCTCGACTTCGGTGAACTCCACCTGTTCGGTCGTGTCCGTGGTCACCGGGCGGTCCCCCTTGTACGCGCGCCCACTCGGGCGCTGAGCCCAAGTGTAAACACTTGCGTATACACCTGACAAGGGCGAGGATGACGATGTGACCCAGAGCACGACCCGGCGGCTGATGCAGCGCGACGAGCGCCAGGCCCAGATCCTGCAGGCGGCGGCCGCCGCCTTCGCCCGAGGCGGGTTCGCGGCCACCTCGATGGACGACGTGGCGGCCGAGGCCGGCATCACCCGGCTCATCGTGTACCGGCACTTCGACTCCAAGGAGGAGCTCTACCGGGCGGTGCTGACCAAGGTCACCGACCGGCTGGCCGAGCGAGTGGCAGGCCGGGCTGGCCGCCGCCGATCGCCGCGGGTTCGTGTTCGGGACGCTGCTGACCGTGGCCCGCGAGCAGCCCGACGGCTTCCGCCTGCTGTTCGAGCACGCGGCCCGCGAGCCCCAGTTCGCCGACGTTCGCCCAGGAGATGCGGGCCACCCAGGTGGAGCTGGCCGACCAGCTGATCGGCGGATCGATCCCCGATCCCGAGCTGCGGGCGTGGGCGACCCGCACGATCGTCGGCTACCTGGTGGACAGCGTGCTGGCCTGGCTCGAGGTCGGCCAGCCCGAACGCGACGCCGAGTTCATCGAGCACGCCACCGACGGCCTGGTCGCCATGTTCCTGGCCTGGGCCCCGGCCGGCAGCACCCTGTCGCCGCGTTGAGCGGCTCGCGGTTCGTGCCCGGTCAGTTCTCGAGCGGCTTGAGCTCGGCGGCGATGCGCTCGAGCTCGGCGGTCCAGCCGTCGGCGGAGGGCTCGGCCAGGGGGAGCAGCACGAACTTGGAGGCGCCGGCGGCCACCATCTTCTCGATCGTGGCCCGCACCGCCGGCAGGCTGGTGGGGACGATCTCGCTCGGGTCGGTCAGGTCGGGCCGGCGCTTGGCCAGGAGCTGCACGACGAGGTCGGGCACCTCGCCTTCGCTGTAGGCGATCAGCGCGCCGAAGTGCTCGGGGTCGACCTCGCGGTCGTGGTCGGCCGCCGTCTGGTTGATGACGGGGATGGCGGCGGCGATGTCGTCGGCCGTGCAGAACGACGGGAGCCAGCCGTCGCCCAGGCGACCGACGCGGCGCAGCTCGCTGGGGGCGATGCCCCCGAGCCACACGTCGATGGGTTGCTGGACGGGCTTGGGGCGCACGGTGACGGCGTCGTAGTGGAACCAGGTGCCGTCGTGGTCGACGGCGTCCTCGGTCCAGAACCGCCGGAGCAGGGGCAGCGCCTCGTTGAAGATCTTGGCCCGGTCGCCCCGCTCCACGCCGAAGGCCTGCTGCTCGTGGGGGTCGGCCACCCCGAGCCCGAACGCGGGCAGGAGGCGTCCGTTGGAGAGACGGTCCAACGTGGCCAGCTCCTTGGCCACCAGCACCGGGTTGCGGCCCGGGAGCACCAGCACCGACATGCCCAGCTTCAACCGGGTGGTGCGGGCGGCGGCGAAGCTGAGGGCGATGAGCGGGTCGGGCGCTTCTCCGCTGATCCGTTCGCTCAGCCAGAGCGAGTCGAAGCCCAGGCGTTCGAGGTCGTCGACGAACGAACCGAAGGCGTCACCGTCGTGGGTCACCGTGCGGGTCCCGAGGCCGTAGCCGATGCGGATCTTCATGAGCTCAGACGGTACCGGGACCCTCCCCCGAATCTGGACGGTTCTGCACCCGGGAGGTGCACTTTCGTCCAGATTCCCTCAGCGCTAGCGGATCAACGCCTGGGCCTCGACCACCGTCACGGCCACCGTGGTGGCCCGGGTGAGCTCGTCGAGCGGTTCGCCGTCACCGGTGGTCGCCGTCCAGCCGGTGGCGTACGTGACGGTGGCCGTCACCGAGCGCGGGCCGCCTCGTTGGAAGGTGAACGAGCAGTTCGTGTGCTGGTCGGCGGGGGAGCGCGCCGGGTCGTACGGCGGTGCCGGGGCCGGGGCAGGTGACGGTGTCGCCCTCACCGAGGTCCCAGATCACCGACGTGGGCGTGGCCGTGACGGTGGCGGTGACGCCGTCGAGCGTGGCCGACGCCTGGCGCGGGGTCCACGGGTCGTCGACCCACAGCCAGGTGGGCACGCCGACGAGCTGGGTCGCCCCGACCGGAGGCGACAGGCGCAGGGCGGGAGCGGCGATCAGCAGGTCCTTCAGCGCCTCGTCGGCGGCCCGACCGGCCACGTCGAGCAGACCCAGCGGCTCGGCCGGGTCGAACACGAAGATCTGCAGGTAGGCCGTGGCCCCGTTCTCGTCGAGGCACCGCAGGGCGACCGGCGTGTGCGGCACCGGGTCGATGGGTCCCTGGCTGATCAGGGGGGTCGGCTCGAACCCGCGGTCGTCACCGCCGACCAGGTAGTAGTGGCACTCCCAGCGCCCGTGCCGGTTCGGGCCCCGGTGATGGATCTCCTGGGTCGGTCCTCCCGGTGACGACACCACGATCGCCTCCGGTGTGTTGTTCACGATCTCACCACGCGGCGTCGGGACGGTCTGCGTCGGATCGTCACCAGCGGCGAAGGCTCGCCCGCTGCTCATCGTTGGAACCAACACGGCACCCAAGAGAACAGTCGCTATTGCGACTAAGCGGCGCATGGCTCGACCCCCGCATCCGATCGATTCGTGATGGCGACCTGCTCAACCCTCCATGCGCTGCCTACTAACCGCAGACGGGCGTCAATCCTGTGTATGGCGATGGCGCCGTTGAGGACCCGACCGGTGGATGTGTCCACGATTTCGGCGTCATCGAACGAGCAGTCGGAGACGATTGCGACCGGGCCATCCATGGACGTGACCGTTGGCGTATGGCGGTAGTGCGACCCGGGAGGCAGCCGTGTGAACGTCCCTTGCTCGGCACTTCGCCGAATTGCCTGCCTGATCGTGGTCAGTTCGGCGCCGGTGGCGACGCGGGCCAGGTCGGGGTCGTCGGGGTTGGGCGGGTTGTTGGCCCGCAGCCAGACCCGCCAGAACTCCTGGTACGCGTCGAGCACCTGCTGTTCGACGTCGTCGGTGGCGGGGGTGGTGTCGGCCGCCGTGGTCTCGGTGGCCGGCTCGCTGGTCGCGGTCGGCCGGCCGCTGCCGGCGCAGGACGTCACGGCGACCGCCATCAGGGTCAGGCCCAGGAGGTACCCGACGCGTCGAAGTCTGGAGCATGGGGTCCGCCGCTGCCATGGGCCGCCTCGTGCTTCGTGGGGCTTGCGAAGGCCGACCGGACAGCGAGGGCCCGGCTGGCGTAGTGAACCGACGCTCCGGCCGGCCGACGCAACTGGGCTCCGCCGCCCAGGGAGATTGACCTTAATTTGACCCAGCCCATTTCTCAACCATTCCGTCAGATTCATCGATCTCATCGTCCAGGACCCGTCCGGGGCCTAGATTCGGCGGCCATGTCCGACCTTGCCGCCCATCCCCTCGACCAGTTCCGCCTCGACGAGCGCGTGGCCATCGTGACCGGGGCCTCGAGCGGCTTGGGCGCCCGCTTCGCCCGGGTCCTGCACGCGGCCGGGGCCCACGTGGTCCTCGCCGCCCGGCGGGTGGAGCGGCTCGAGGCGCTGGCCGCCGAGCTGCCCGACTCGCTGGTGGTGCCC
Organism: uncultured Microthrixaceae bacterium; assembly: GCA_963726905.1. GTDB lineage: Bacteria > Actinomycetota > Acidimicrobiia > Acidimicrobiales > Acidimicrobilacustridaceae > UBA4742. Next base: position 405,928 of record CAVSDZ010000003.1, on the reverse strand, counting down.
GGCGACGTCGCCGTCGACGCCGACCTCGAGCGGCTGACCACGGCCACGCTGGAGCGCCACGGCCGGATCGACATCCTGGTCAACAACGCCGGCATCAGCGCCAACTACCCGGCGGAGGACGAGCCCATCGCGGAGTTCCGCCGGGTGGTCGACGTCAACGTGAACGCGCTGTTCCTGCTCAGCCAACTCGTCGGCCGCCAGATGATCGAGCAGGGCCAGGGCTCGATCATCAACATCGCCTCGATCCTCGGGCTCGTCGCCTCGGCCCCCATCAAGCAGGCCAGCTACACCGCGTCGAAGGGGGCGGTGGTCAACCTCACCCGCGAGCTGGCCGGCGAGTGGGCCCGCAAGGGGGTGCGGGTCAACGCCATCGCGCCGGGCTGGTTCCCGAGCGAGATGACGGAGGAGATGTGGGCCGACGAGGGCTCGATGAACTTCGTGAGGCGCAACGCACCCATGGGCCGCGTCGGTGAGATCCACGAGCTGGACGGGGCGCTGCTCTTCCTGGCCGGCGACGCCAGCAGCTACGTGACCGGCCAGATCCTGGCGGTCGACGGCGGGTGGACGGCCCGCTGACCGGAGCGACGACCGACACCGCGACGCCATTAGCCTCCCGCCATGATCGATGACGCAGAGCTGAGCCGCCGGGCGCGCCGCCTGGCCGCCACCGTCGAGCCGGTGATCGGGCAGGTCTACTTCAGCCCCGAGTGCCACCGCGAGTACGAGGCGCTCGGCTTCGCCCCCAGCCCGGCGACCAGAGGTGGGGTGGCCCTCCCCGACGGACCGGCCTACTTCACCAGCCGGGGCTCGGCGCTGGGCCAGGTGAGCGGCGAGCTCGTGGCCTCGGCCTTCGCCGTGTTCAACCCCGCCGTCGTCGTGCCCTGCGTCGATTTCGGCTGGTCGCTCACCGACGCTCCCACCATCGCCGCGGCCCGGGCCCGGGGTGCCGCCGCCCAGCTGACCCGCATCCTCGGCGATCGCCCCGACGGCCTGGACCGGGCCACCGAGCTGCATGCGACGCGCCGCTGACGCCCCTACGGGTGGAGGGCCGGCCGCTCTACGCCGGGACGCTGGGGCTGGGTTGGCCGGGCGAGCCCATGGCCGACCTGTTCCACGCCGGCGACCTGCTGCGCGAGTACCGGGGCGACTGCCACACCGCGGCGTGGATCACCGCCGGCTTCGACGCCACCGAGATCGGCCTGCTGTCGGAGCTCTTCATGGGCCTCCCGCTGCGGACCTACGTGCGCACCCGGGCGTGGAGCGCGGACGAGCTCGACGCGGCCCTCGATCGCCTGACCGAGCGGGGCCTGGTGGCCGACGGGGCCTTCACCGCCGCCGGCCGGGCCGACCGGGAAGCGGTGGAGCGGGCCACCGACGCCCAGCTGCGCCCGGCCATCGAGGCCCTGGGCGACGACTTCGACGAGCTGATCGCCATCCTGGCGCCGTGGGGCGACGCCATCCGGGCGGCCGGGGGCTACCTGTCCAGCGCAGCGCAGCTCACCGGGTCGCCAACCGCGTAACCTCCGGAGCGTCGAGCAGTGCCGCGTCCGCGGCCACAGCAGGGGGAGTGCCCGTGAAGGTCCCGTTGACGATCCGTGATCACCTGGAGCGGGCGGCCCTCGTCTACGGCGAGCGCATCGCCGCGGTGGACGAGCCCGACCAGCCGGCCCCGTCGCTGGGGCGCATCACCTACGGACGGCTCTACGAGCTGGCCGCCGCCCAGGCGGCCCGGCTCGACCAGATGGGCATCGGCCGGGGCGAGCGCGTCGCCATCGTGTCCCAGAACGCGGCCCGTCTCCTGGTCGGCTTCTACGGCGTGAGCGCCTGGGGCCGGGTCTACGTGCCCATCAACTTCCGACTGTCGACCGACGAGATCGCCTACATCGTGGGCCACTGCGGCGCCACCGTCCTGCTCCTCGACCCGGAGCTGGAGGAGACGCTGGCGCCGATCGAGTGCGCGCACAAGATCGTGCTCGGCCGCGACGACACCGAGCTGTACCTCGAGGGCGTCGAGCCCGAGCCGTGGGAACCCGACGAGGACGCCACCGCCACCATCAACTACACCTCGGGCACCACCGCCCGGCCCAAGGGCGTGCAGATGACGCACCGCAACCTGTGGGTCAACGCCGCCACCTTCGGCTGGCACGCCGGGGTGAGCGACCGCGACGTCTACCTCCACACGCTGCCGATGTTCCACTGCAACGGGTGGGGCATGCCCTACGCGGTGACCGGCCATGGGCGTGCGCCACGTCGTGCTGCGCAAGGTCGACGGGGCCGAGATCCTCCGTCGGGTGGAGGCCGAGGGCGTCACCTTGCTGTGCGGCGCGCCGGCCGTGGTGGCCATGATCCTCGACGCCGCCGCCACCTGGGACGGACCCGTCCCCGGGGCGGGCCGGACCCGCATGGTGGTGGCCGGGGCACCGCCGCCCACCCGCACCATCGAGCGGGTGGAGAGCGAGCTGGGCTGGGAGTTCATCCAGATCTACGGGCTGACCGAGACCGCCCCGCTCCTCACCATCAACCGCTCCCGCGAGGAGTGGGACGACCTGCCCGGCCTCCGAGCGGGCCGCGCGGCTGGGGCGGGCCGGGGTGCCGGCCCTCGGGGTCACGCTGGTGACCGACGACGCCGGTGAGGTGATGGCCCGGTCGAACGTCGTGCTCGAGGGCTACTGGGATCAGCCCGACGCCACCGCCGAGGCCCTCGCCGGCGGGTGGTTCCACACCGGCGACGGCGGATTCATCGACGACGGGGGCTACCTGACCATCGCCGACCGCAAGAAGGACGTGATCATCTCGGGCGGGGAGAACGTCTCGTCCATCGAGGTGGAGGACCGGCTGTTCTCCCATCCGGCCGTGGCCGAGGTGGCGGTCATCGGCGTGCCCGACGAGAAGTGGGGCGAGACGGTCATCGCCCTGGTGGTGCTGGCCGACGGGCAGCAGGCGAGCGAGGCCGAGCTCATCGAGCACACCCGGGGGCAGCTGGCCGCACTACAAGTGCCCGACCCGCATCGAGTTCCGCGACGAGCTGGCCCGCACCGCCACCGGCAAGCTCCAGAAGTACAAGCTCCGGGCCCCCTACTGGGAGGGTCAGCGAGAAGCAGGTGAACTGAGCGCCCCGCCGCTCCCACTCCCCGCCCGGCGCTTTCTGTCCCCTCAGGGGATCGAGAGAGGTCGCTGGAGGGACAGAAACGGGGTTTGGAACGGGTCTGGACGGGTCTGGAGCGGGATTTGGAATAGGAGATCGGGCTCCGGGCCGCCACACTGGTCGGCCGTGTTGCAGGTACGCGAGCTCGCCGTCGAAGTCGGAGGAGTGGTCACGCTCGACCACGCCAGCTTCACCGTGCGCGCCGGCGACAAGGTCGGCCTCACCGGCCGCAACGGCGCCGGCAAGACCTCGCTGCTGCGGGTCCTGGCCGGCGACGAGGCCCCCTACCGGGGCGTGGTGCAGCTGACCGGGGGTCTCGGCTACCTCTCGCAGGACCCCCGCATGGACCACGTCGACGAACGGGCCTCGGCGCTGACCCATGTCATCTCCGGGCGGGGGTTCGACCAGGCCGCGGCCCGGCTCGAGAAGCTCCGCCTCGCCGTCGAGGAGCGGGCCAGCGACGAGCGGATCGAGCGCTACACCCGGGCCGAGGAGCGCTTCCGCATGGACGGCGGCTACGCGGCCGAGAGCGAGGCCCATCGCCTGGCCGACGGGCTGGGCCTGGCCCCGGGCAACCTCGACAAGGCGCTCGGCTCGCTGAGCGGCGGGCAGCGCCGGCGCGTGGAGCTGGCCCGCATCCTGTTCGCCGGCAGCGACGTGCTGCTGCTCGACGAGCCCACCAACCACCTCGATTCCGACGCCAAGGGCTGGCTGCTCGACTACATCCGCCGCTACCGCGGGGCCCTGCTGGTCATCAGCCACGACCTCGACCTGCTCGACGACGCCATCACCCGGGTGATCCACCTCGAGCGCCACGGCAACGAGGACACCGGCACGCTCACCGAGTACAAGGGCACCTACAGCCAGTACCTGGCCGGGCGCGAGCGTGACGAGCAGCAGCTCGCCCGCCAGGCCGATCGTGAACAGGCGGAGATCCACCGCCTCTCGACCCTGGCCGACTCGATGCGGGGCCAGACGGCGAAGCGGGCCCGCACGGCCAAGTCCCTCGACACCCGGGTGGCCAAGTTGGAGAAGGCGGCGGTGGAGGGCCCGGCCAAGCGGCGCGAGCTCCACGTCCGCTTCCCCGAGCCGCCGGTGGCCGGGCGCACCGTGCTGGAGGTCGACGACCTGGCCCGCTCGTACGGTCCCGTGGACGTGTTCGACTCGGTCTCGTTCACGGTGGAGCGGGGGGAGCGGCTGCTGGTCATGGGCCTGAACGGGGCGGGCAAGACCTCGCTGCTGCGCATCCTGGCCGGGGTGGCCCCGCCCGACCTGGGCACCGTCCACTACGGCCACCAGGTCGACCCGGGCTACTACGCCCAGGAGCACGACCTGCTCGACCCGTCGCGCTCGCTCATCGAGCAGATGCGCGAGCACGCCACCATCCCCGACACCGAGCTGCGCGGCCTCATGGGCATGTTCGGGCTCACCGGGGACATCGTGTTCCGCCCGGCGGGCACCCTCTCGGGCGGCGAGAAGACCAAGCTGGTGCTGTCCCAACTGGTGGCCGGTCGCCACAACCTGCTGTTCCTCGACGAGCCCACCAACAACCTGGACCCGGGCTCACGCGTGGCCACGGCCGAGCGCCCTGGCGGCGTGGCCGGGGACGATGGTCATCGTCAGCCACGACCGCGAGTTCGTGGAGGCCCTGCGCCCCGACCGCGTCCTGACCATGCCCGAAGGTGAGCTCGACTACTGGGACGAGGAGCTGCTCGACCTGGTGGCCATGGCCTGACCCGGTACCGTCGTGCCATGGCCGATGACGAGCCGGGCCCGGCGTACCGCATCGAGCACGACTCGATGGGCGAGGTGCGGGTGCCGGCCGCGGCGCGCGTTCGGCGCCCAGACGCAGCGGGCGGTCGAGAACTTCCCCATCTCGGGTCTGACCATCGAGCCCCGTCTCATCCGGGCGCTCGGCTCTCATCAAGGCCGAGGCGGCCCGGGTGAACGCCGAGCTGGCCGAGGTCCCGCAGGTCGACCGGGCCATCGGCGAGGCCATCGCCGCCGCCGCCGAGGAGGTGGCCGCCGGGCGGTGGGACGACCACTTCCCCGTCGACGTGTTCCAGACCGGGTCGGGCACGTCGTCGAACATGAACGCCAACGAGGTCATCGCCACGCTGGCCTCCGAACGCCTGGGCGCAGCCGGCTCGGTGCACGCCAACGACCAGGTCAACGCCTCGCAGTCGTCCAACGACGTGTTCCCCTCGGCCGTCCACCTGGCGGCCACCGAGGCCATCGTCGTGCGATCTCGTCCCCGCCCTCGAGCGGCTCGAGGCGAGCCTGCGGGCCAAGCAGGTCGAGTTCGCCGAGCGTGGTGAAGTCCGGGCGCACCCACCTCATGGACGCCACCCCCGTCACGCTGGGCCAGGAGTTCGGCGGCTACGCCGCCCAGGTGGCCCAGGCCATCGAGCGGCTGCGAGACGCCCTCGATCGCATCGGGGAGCTCCCGCTCGGAGGCACCGCGGTGGGCACCGGCATCAACGCCCCGGCCGCCTTCGCCGGCCGCGGTCATCGCCGGCCCTGGTCGAGCGCACCGGCCTGCCCCTGCACGAGGCGCCGGACCACTTCGCCGCCCAGGGGGCCCGCGACGGGCTGGTCGAGGCCTCGGGCGTGGTGCGGGGGGTGGCGGTGGCCCTCATCAAGATCGCCAACGACCTGCGCTGGATGGGCAGCGGCCCTCGCACCGGCCTGGGCGAGATCCGCCTCCCCGACCTGCAGCCGGGCAGCTCGATCATGCCCGGCAAGGTCAACCCGGTGATCCCCGAGGCCGTGACCCAGGTCGGGGCCCAGGTGCTGGGCAACGACGTGGCCGTGGCCTTCGGCGGCACGCAGGGGGCGTTCGAGCTCAACGTGTTCATGCCGATGATGGCCCGCAACCTGCTCGAGTCGATCCGACTGCTGGCCAACGTGAGCGTGCTGTTCGCCGACCGCTGCATCGACGGCATCGGGGCCAACGTCGAGCGGCTCAAGTCCTACGCCGAGTCGTCGCCGTCGATCGGCACCGCCTTGAACCCGGTCATCGGCTACGAGAAGGCGGCCGAGATCATCAAGGAGTCGACCCGGTCGGGCCGCAGCATCCGCGACCTCGTGCTCGCCGAGGGCCTCATGACCGACGAGGAGCTCGACCGGGTGCTCGACGTCGTCGGCGATGACCCGCGGCGGCCTCACCTAGCGGCGGTCAGCCGAGGGCGGGTGAGCCGGCGAAGGGCAGCGGGTCGCCGGCGGCGGGGATGACCGGCCGGGCCCAGCTCATGCGCAGCGAGAGGTTCTCGGCCACGGCCCGCCACTCGTTCGGGTCCCAGCCCTGGGCGTCGGCCTCGACGGCGTGGTGCTGGTTGATGTGCACGAAGGCCGGGAGCGTCTCGAGCCCGAGCGCTCTTGACCGCGGTGCGGTCGCCGTCGGTGAAGGCCAGGAACTCCTGGGCCAGCGGGCCCAGGAACTGGCGGGTGTCGGCCTCGTCGGCGGTCACCAGGAACGCCACCCGGCAGTCGGCGGCGGCGTAGTCGCGCAGGATGCGGGTGGCCGTGTCGAGGATCCACGAGCTCTCGTAGGTGTACGGGTCCAGCACGACCAGGGCGAGGTGGAACATCGTCGTCCACTCGGCCACCGTCCGAGGCTCACGGCCGAGGGGGGACAGGACGAGGTCGGCGGGCACGTCGGTTGTCACGGCGGAGAAGGTAGCGCGACTAGCTTCACAGGAGCACACTCACCCCCGACTGTTCCCCGACCCGCGGAGGCTCGCATGATCCTGGCCAGCACGGACTCGACCGGCTACAAGATCGTCCTGATCCTGCACATCCTGTTCGTGGTCGTCGCCTTCGGCGGGATGTTCGCGGCGCCGATCCTGGCCCGGGTGGAGGGGGCCTCGCAATCGGCCGCCACCGGCATGGTGGGCTACCTGAAGCGCATCGCCATCCCGTCGGTGATCATCGCCGGCATCCTCGGCATGGGCCTGATCGGCATGAGCAAGGACGGCGACGTCGAGGTCTACAAGTTCAGCCAGACGCTGGGTCAGCATCGCCCTGCTGCTGTGGCTGGTCGAGATCGCCGTGCTACTTCTTCGGCCTCCTGCCCGCCGAGAGAAGGTGGCCGGCGGTGACGCCGAGGCGGCCAAGCGGCTCCCCATGTTCACCGGGATCGTGCACCTGCTGCTGCTGGTGCTCGTCTACCTGATGGTGTTCAAGCCCGGGGCCTGACCGGCGACGACCCCGGTGGAGAACCACCACCCGTGTCCCGACAGCCAGTAGCATCTCCGCGACGGCGCGCTGCTGGGGCGCGCCGAAAGCTGGGGGCTGCACCGATGAATGGTCGTCGTCTCACCGTCGCGCTGGGCGCGGCCATCGTGCTCCTGATCGGCGTCGGCCGGCCTCGCCGGTGCCGGCACCCAGGCCCCTCGTGACATGTTGGCCACGCCGAGCACCGGCCCGGTCGGACAGGTCGTGGTCATCTCGAACGCCGCCAACAGCCCGTGCGGTGGGCAGCAGGGCGACGGCCCCGCCGAGGTGGTCGCTGACGGTCACCAAGCCCGACGCGACCACGGTCTCGAACGTCACCGTGCCCGCCGACAGCAGCGGCAACTGGACGCCGCAGCTACACGACCACCGACCAGGTCGGCACCTACAAGGTCGACCGGCTTCTGCCAGGACGTCCAGCAGGTGCCCGCGCAGACCTCGGCCACCGATTTCGTCTACACCAACACCACCTTCGACATCACCGCGGCCGTGACCACGACCACCGCGGCGCCGACCACGACGACCACCGCTCCGGCGGCGGCACCGGCGGTGGCGGCCACCGCCACCCCGCCTTCACCGGCTAGGTCGCCCGGCGCGGCTCCGGCGGTAACGTCGGAGCGATGCACCCCATCGAGCGTCTCCGCTACGTGGCCCGCGCCTCGGGCGCGCCCCAGAGCGCCCTGGTGCAGGAGACGGCGGCCGCGCTGGCCAGCTTCGGCTCCGATCCCGCAGGGGCTGGTCACGGCCTGTCGACGCATCGTGTCGCGCCAGCCGACCTCGGGCCCGCTGCTGTGGTTCGGCCGCCCGGGTGCTCACCGCCGGTGACCCGGCCAACGAGATCTGGGTGGCGGCCGGTGAGATCCAGGCCGACCGCACCGCGGCCAGCTGGCCCACGCCCTGCCCGACGACGCCACCGTCACCGTGCTGGGCTGGCCCGACGAGATCGGCGACGCCCTGCCCCGCCGCGGCGACGTCGAGGTGCTGGCCGTCGACACCCGGGGCGAGGCCTCGGGGTTCGTGAGCCGGCTGTGGCAGGCCGACCTCGAGGCCACCGACGTGGCCCAGCAGGGCCTGGGTGCGGCGGTGGCCGCCAGCGACCTGGTGCTGCTCGAGTCGTCGGCCATCGGTCCCGACCGACGTTCCTGGCCGTGAGCGGGTCGCGGGCGGCCGCCGCCGTGGCCCGCCACGCCGGCGTCCCCGTCTGGCTGGTCGGCGGGGTCGGGCGGCTGCTGCCCACCGCGCATGTTCGACGGCCTGCGCGACTCGGGTCGAGCGCGGCGACGATCCGTGGGACGCCGACGACGAGTTCGTGCCCGCTCGACCTGGTCGACCGCGTCGTCGGGCCCGCGGGGCCCGAGCCGGTGGCCGAGGCCCTGCGCCCGCATCGACTGCCCCGTCGCCCCCGAGCTGTTCCGGGGCGACGTCTTCTGAGCGGTTAGCGTGCCCGCATGTCACGACGAGACCTCATCCGCATGACCGACGACGAGGTGAAGGACTTCCTCGACGGCCGCCACGTCATGAACATCGCCACCATGGGCCCCGACGGCAACATCCACCTGGTGGCCATGTGGTACGGGTTCCTCAACGGCAACCCGGCGTTCGAGACCTTCGCCAAGAGCCAGAAGGTGAAGAACCTCCGACGCGATCCCGCGCATCACCGTGCTGGTCGAGGACGGTGACGTCTACGAGGAGCTGCGGGGGGTCGAGATCGTGGGGCGGGCGGTGGTGCACGACGAGCAGGGCCCGCTGATGGAGGTGGCCGAGAACGTGGTCGAGCGCTACATCCCGGTCGACGACCCGGCCGACATCCCAGCCGTGGCCCAGGCCATGGCGAACAAGCGGGTGGCCATCGAGGTCGTGCCCGAGAAGGTCGTGTCGTGGGACCACCGCAAGCTCGGCGGGGCCTACTGACCTCCCGTCGGTCGCCTGGACCGCCGTGAACCCGCCTGAATGGGTAGGGTTCGGCCATGGGTGAACTCGTCGACTTCCCGAGCAACGGTCACGGCGCCAGCGGCTACCTGGCCCCGGCGGCGAGGCGGCTCCGGCCCCGGCGTCGATCGTGATCCAGGAGTGGTGGGGCCTGGTCGACCACATCAAGGACGTGTGCGACCGCTTCGCCGCCGCCGGCTTCACCGCCCTGGCGCCCGACCTCTACCACGGCGTCACCACCACGCGAGCCCGACGAGGCCGGCAAGCTCATGATGGCGCTCAACATCGAGCGGCGGCCAAGGACATGAGCGGCGCCGTCGACTACCTCCTCGGCCTCGACTCGGTGACGCGGCGACAAGGTCGGGCGTGATCGGGTTCTGCATGGGCGGCGGGCCTCGCCCTGATGCTGGCGGCCCAGCGACCCGACGCCGTCGGGGCCTGCGTGCCGTTCTACGGGCTCATCCCGTGGGAGCACGCCCAGCCCGACTGGTCGCAGCTCGACGCGCCGGTCCTCGGCCACTTCGCCGAGAACGACGGCTTCTTCACCCCCGAGCTGGCGGCCGGCGCTCGAGGCCGAGCTGCGCGGCCTGGGCAAGGACGCCGACCTTCATCGTGCACCCCGGCGTCGACCACGCCTTCTTCAACGACACCCGACCCGAGGTGTACGACGCCGAGACCTCGGCCGTCGGCGTGGGACGAGACGCGTCGCCTTCCTGCGGGCGCACCTGGCTGAGCGGCCGTGGCGCGCCGACGCCGGTCGACCGCTACCTCGAGCTGGGGCTGCGGCTCGGTCGCCACGTCGACGGCTTCGTCGACGCCTACTACGGCCCGCCGGCGGTCGCCGCCCGGGTCGAGCGGCCGAGCCGATCGGTCGCGCCGGCCGCGCTGGTGGCCGACGCCGGGCGGCTCGATCGCCGACCTCGACGGCGGGGCCGGCGAGCCCGAGCTCGGGGCCGACCGCCGGCGCTGGCTGCGCGGCCAGGTGGTGGGACTGCACACGTCGGCCCGCAAGCTGGCCGGCGACGCACATCTCCTACGCCGACGAGGTCGAGCAGTGCTACGGCGTCCGGCCCCACCGTCGCGACGAGAGCGAGTTCGAGGCGGCTCACCGGCGCCTCGACGAGGTGCTGCCCGGGTCGGGTCCGCTGGCCGAGCGCTACATCGACCTGGCGCGAGGCGCCAGGCCATCCCGCCCGAGAAGCTGCGGGCGGTCATCGACTCGCTGGCCGAGGACTTCCGCGAGCGGACCGAGCGCAGCTGTTCGGTCTGCCCGAGGGCGAGCACGTCGACTGGGAGCTGGTGACCAACGAGCCGTGGTCGGGGTTCAACTACTACCAGGGCGGCCTGCCCAGCCGGGTGGCCATCAACACCGACCTCCCGGTGCTCAGCCCGACCATCGCCCACCTGGTCGCCCACGAGGCCTACCCCGGCCACCACACCGAGCACACCCGCAAGGAGGTGGGGCTGGTGCGCGACCGGGGTCATCAGGAGGAGACGATCTTCCTGGTGGGCACGCCGCAGTGCCTGCTGGCCGAGGGGCTGGCCGACCTCGGCCTCGAGATCCTGCTCGGTGCCCGCCCCGAGCCCGTGGTGGCCGAGCACCTCCGCCCGCTCGGGGTGCCGCTACGACCCCGAGGTGGTGGCCACGGTGGCCGACGCCGGCGAGGCGCTCAACCACGTGCGGGGCAACGTGGCCTTCCTGCTGCACGAGGAGGGGGCCAGCGCCGACGAGGCCATCGCCTACGCCGAGCGCTGGGGCCTGGTGAACCGGAACCGGGCCGAGAAGATGCTGGAGTTCCTGACCGACGAGACGTGGCGGGCCTACATCACCTGCTACCTCGAGGGCCTCCCGCTGTGCCGCTCGTTCGCCGCCGGTGATCCGGCTCGCTTCGCCCGCCTGCTCAACGAGCAGCTCCTGCCCGCTGATCTCGCCCCGGCCGCCTGACGCTCGGTCAGTCCGCTTCGGCGAGACGGTCGCGCCCGGCCTCCTTGGCCCGGTAGAGGGCCTGGTCGGCCTTGGCCAGCAGCCCATCCACCGTCGAGAGCTGATCGGCCACCGCCATGCCGACGCTGAGGCTCACCCGTACCTCGTGGCCTCCCTCGACCTCGATCGGGGGATGCACGGCCTCGATGAGGCGCTCGGCCCAGGTCCCGGATGCCGTTGCTGTCGGCGAAGGCCTCGCAGATGACGACGAACTCGTCACCGCCGAAGCGGCACACGGTGTCGGTGCGCCGGACGACGGCGCTCAGCCGCCGGGCCACCTCCTTGAGCACGAGGTCGCCGGAATGGTGGCCCTGCTCGTCGTTGACCGGCTTGAACTGGTCGAGGTCGCAATAGAGGATGGCCACCGGGCGGTGCTCGCGGCGGAGCCGCCCCAGCGCCCGCTCGAGCCGTTCGGAGAACTGCATCCGGTTGGCCAGGCCGGTGAGCTGGTCGTGGTTGGCCAGTTGCCAGAGCCGCTCCTGGGCCTCCTGCAGCTCCTCGCGGGTCTCCGTCTCGGTGGTCACGTCCAGCAGCGTGGCCACGTAGCCCACGGTGCGGCCCTCCTCGTCGGTGGCCGGGGCGGCCTCGACCCGCAGCCAGGTGGTGGCGCCGCCGGGGCGGTCGAGGGCGGCCGTGGCGGAGCTGCGCCGGCCCTCCTGGCTGGCTCGCCGCAGCGCCGTCACGCACGCCGTCGCGGTGGGCCACCCGGAGCGCCCCCACCCAACCTTCGGGCTCGTCCAGCTCGGCGTACGGGCCGAGCGTCTGGCGGGCCAGGTTGTTGCGGAAGGTCATGCGCCCGGCGGCGGCCATGAGCACGGCCGACGGGCTCATCTCGCCCAGCGTCATCTGCGTGCCGCTGGCGTCGGCCTCGGCCCCGGCTCCCGCGCCGATGGTGAGCTCGATGCGGGTGGCCAGCCCGGCGATGGCCGGGTCGTCGGGCAGGAAGGTCGAGCTGCTGCGCAGCCGCCACCAGGTGTCGGCGATGAGCGGATGGCGCAGCCGGTAGGAGCGAACGACCTCGGCGCCCGGATGGGAGAGCAGCTCGGCGGTGGCCCGCAACAGCTCGGGCTGGTCGTCGGGATGGACCAGGCCGATGATGTCGAGATCGACGAACGTCTCGGACGGGATGCCGAGCACCGCCTCGGTCATGGCCGACATCCACCGGACTCGGCGCTCCGTGTCGGTGATGAACACCCCGGACCCCGCCCCGCACAACATGGTGTCGAGGCGGTACTGGTCGGTGAGGTCGGTGAGCGCCGCCAGCACATCGGCGTCGTTCAACCGCTGCACGCGGGCCGAGACGAAGGTGAGCGGGGGCCGGCTCCCCCAGCGCAGCAGCAACGGGGCCGACGGCGACGGCCCGGCGTCCTCGATGGCGTCGGCCAACGTCTCCAGATCCTCGAACGGCAGCAGCCCGATGAGGCTCAGCCCCTCGAGTTCCGGCCCGCGCCCGGCCCAACAGCTCGGCCGCCAGCGAGTTGGCCGACCGGACCACGGGCTGGCCGTCGTCACCCCAGGCGAGCACCAGCAGCGGCGCAGGAGCGAGGCCGTCGAGTGCCGGGCCGTCGAGTGCGGGGCCGGGAGCGTCCGGGGTCACTCGAACAGCGTTCCACACTCCGTCGGCTAGGCCTTGGCGTTGTCCACCAGCCGGCGGGCGATGACCTTCAGGCAGAGGGTCTCGTCGGCCCCTTCGAAGATCGACAGGACGCGGGCGTCGACGAAGTAGCGGCTCACCGGGTACTCCTCGGCGTAACCGAACCCGCCATGGATCTGCATCGCCTCGCGGGTCACCCACTCCGCCGCCTTGCAGACGTACGCCTTCACCATCGAGGCCTCGAGCAGGCCCTCGCCCCGGCCCATCATGCGGGCCACCTCGTAGGCGAACTGGCGGGCGGCCTGGATCACCACGGCCATGCGTCCCAGCTTGGCCTGGGTGAGCTGGTAGTCGCGAGATGGGCTGGCCGAACACGACCCGGTCCTGGGCGTACTGGCGGGCCTCCTCGTAGGCGGCCTGCATGACCCCGACGGCCCGGGCCGCGGTCTGCAGGCGGCCGTTCTCGAAGCCGGCCATCTGGTAGTAGAAGCCGCGGCCGAGCCCGTCGTCGAGGCCGACCTGGTTCTCGGCGGCCACGAACCAGTTGTCGAAGGCGATCTCGTAGGAGTGCATGCCCCGGTAGCCGATCGTGTCGATGGGCCGCCCTTCCATCTTGCCCGCCGCCCGGGGCGCACCGTCGACCGCCTCCTGGACGAACTCGAAGCCGTGGCCCTCGCCGATCGGCTTGGGGACCACGAACATCGACAGGCCGCGGTGGGTCTTGGTCCGGTCGGGGTCGGTGCGGGCGAGCAGCATCAAGGACGTTGGCCCGGGCCCCGAACGTGCACCAGGTCTTCACGCCGTTGATCAACCAGCCGCCGTCGGTCGGCACCGCCGTGACCTTGATGCCGGCGACGTCGGAGCCGAAGTCCGGTTCGGTCACCGCCACCGCGGCCATCACCTCGGCGCTGGCCAGGCGGGGCAGCCAGGACTGCTTCTGGTCCTCGGTTCCCCCGGCCAGCAGGGCCCGGGTGAGGATCTCCGGTCGGGTGATGAGCGAGCCGCCCACGCCGAGCGAGCCCCGCGACAGCTCCTCGGTGGCCACCACCATGCCGATGTACTCGCTCTCGCCCCCCTCGCTGTAGCCGCCGTACTCGGCCGGGACGGACAGGCCGAAGCCGCCCATCTCGGCCAGTCCGCCGATGATCTCCTCGGGGATGTCCTCGTTGTTGCGGTGGATGTGCTCGGCCGCGGGGCGGATCTTCTCCTCGGCGAAGCGCCGGAACGTGTCCTGCACGAGCTCGAAGTCGTCATCGAGGTGGCGGGGCCCCTCGGTGAAGGCCAACGTGGCCAGGAAGGCCGGGTCCCGGTAGGTGGCCACGAACGCCCGGGCCTCGTCCAGCGCCCCGGGCCCGACGCCCCACTCGGCCTCGCGGCCGTAGAGCTTGGCGGCCAGGTCGGCCACGGCATCGGCCACGAAGGCGCAGGCCATGGCCGCCTCGGTGTCGCCCTGGTCGCCGTAGTGCAGCATGGCCCGGCCGGTCTCCACCGCGGCGGCGGCGTGGGCCAGGTCGTAGGCCATGACCTGGCTGGCGTCGATGGAGCCGCCGGCGAGCACACCGGTTGCGGTGTCGACGACCTCGTGGGCGAGGTCGATCACGGCCTTGGCCGAGGTGAGGTCAGCAGTCATGGCGCGAGGTTACCGACGGGCGCCGGACGGCGGCTAACTGACCAAGGACCGGCCCCAGACCGAACCGGCGTCCCTGGTGATGGCTATGACGATGCTCAGGGACGCCGGAACGGAAAGGGCCGTTTGCCCCATGACGCGCGGTGCGCGGTGTCTGTCACCGTGGGGGTCAGCAAGGGGAGGTACTGCACCATGGATCGTTGTCGCACCCACGAACATGTCCAGGCCAACGGCACCTGCCGGACCTGTCGGTGCGACTTCTGCGAGCCATGCCTCGTCTACGCCTACGGGCGGGCGAAGTCCCCCTACTGCTTGCGCTGCGCACTCCTCGCCGCCGGCACCCAGCCGACCGCGGCGTGGACGGCGGAGTACTCGATCAGCGCCTGACCCTTCTAGGCTGCCCTCCTCCCGTCGAGTCCAGCCCTGAGGTGTTCCGTGACTGTCTTTGACCGCCCGTTCGGCCGCTACTTCGAGGACTTCGAGGTCGACGACATCTACAAGCACTGGCCGGGCAAGACCATCACCGAGGCCGACGACCACCTGTTCTGCATGATCACCATGAACCACCACCCCACCCACACCAACAACTGGTTCGCCGAGCACGAGTCACCCATGGGCAAGCCGCTGGTGGTGGGCAACCTCGTGTACTCGCTGGTGCTGGGCATGAGCGTCCCCGACGTGAGCGGCTCGGCCATCGCCAACCTCGAGGTCGAGACGCTCTCGCACAAGCGGCCCGACCTTCCACGGCGACACCATCTACGCCGAGACCCGGGTGCTGGCCAAGAAGGAGTCCTCGTCCAAGCCCGACCGGGGCATCGTGACGGTCGAGACCAAGGGCATCAACCAGCGGGGCGAAGAGGTCTGCTACTTCCGGCGCAAGGTCATGGTGTGGAAGGCGCGAGTTCGCCCCGCCGCGGGCCGGCCCTACGACGAGACGATCTGGGCCGGCCCGAGGGCTGACCGGTGCCGTGACGGTGCCGTCGACCCGGGCGGTTCGCGCCGAGCCCGGTCGCGCGTCGACCGGGCCGCCGCCGTCGGGTTCGAGCGGGGGCCGGCGCTACGAGCGGTCCCGGCCGTCCTATCCCGCCGCCGCCGTCGACCTCGTGGTCGAGGTCCTCGGCGCGGCGCCCGGGCCGCCCGGTGCTCGACCTGGCCGCCGGCACCGGCAAGTTCACCCGCCTGCTCGTGCCCTCGGGCGCCGAGCGTGGTGGCCGTCGAGCCGGTGGCGGCCATGCGCGCGCAGCTGCAGGAGTCGGCGGCCGGAGGTCGACCGTGCTCGACGGCACCGCCGAGGCCATCCCCCTGGCCGACGCCAGCGTCGACGGGGTGGTGGCGGCCCAGGCCTTCCACTGGTTCGACGCCCCCGCGGCGCTGGCCGAGATCCACCGGGTGCTGCGCGCCCGGGGTCGGCTCGCCCTGGTCTGGAACGTGCGCGACGCGTGGGTCGACTGGGTGCGCCGGCTTCGGGGACGTCATGGTGGCCGCCGCCGGGCAGCAAGCCCTACGAGGCGAGCATCGACTGGGCCGCGGTGGTGGCCGGCGCCGGCGGGTTCGGGCCGCTGCACCACTCACGCTTCCCCTACGGCCAGGAGATCACCGCCGACCTGCTGGTGCGAGCGGGCCGCCTCGACGAGCTACGTGTCCGCCCTCGACGACGGCGCCCGTCATGCCTGCCTGGACGCCGGTGGCCGACCTGGCCCGCACCCACCCCGACCTGGCCGGGCGGCGACCCGTTCACCTTCCCCTACTTCACCGACGTGTTCTGGTGCGAGCGGACCTGACGCCGTTCCAGGCCGAGCTGCTCGACCTGGAGCGAGGCCACCCGGCGTGACCTGCCCTGGCGCGACACCCGCGACCCGTGGGCGGTGCTGGTCAGCGAGCTGATGCTGCAGCAGACGCAGGTCAACCGGGTGGTGCCGCGCTACGGGGCGTTCCTGCGCCGCTTCCCGACGGCGGCGACCTGCGCGGCGGCCCGGGTCGGCGACGTGGTCACCGCTTGGGCGGGCCTCGGCTACAACCGGCGGGCCGTCAACCTGCACCGCACGCGCGTGCTCGGTGGTCGGCCGACCACGGCGGTGAGCTGCCCGGACGACCTCGCCGCGCTGCTGGCCCTGCCGGGGATCGGGCCCTACACCGCCCGGGCCCTGCTGGCCTTCGCCTGGGAGCGCGACGTCGGCGTGGTCGACACCAACGCGGCCCGGGTCCTGGCCCGCACCCACGGCCGTTCGCTGCGGCCGTCCGAGGTCCAGGCCCTGGCCGACCGAGCCGTGCCCGCGGGGCGAGGCTGGGCCTGGAACCAGGCGATGCTCGATCTCGGGGCCACCGTGTGCCGGACCCGGTCCCCGGACTGCACCGTGTGCCCCGTGGCCGCCGGGTGCGCCTGGCGGCGAGCCGGCGGCGGGGAGCCGGACCCGGCGCGGGGCTCGGCCGGCACCAGCACCGGTCAGTCGCGCTTCGAGGGGTCGGATCGCCAGGGTCGGGGCCGGTTGGTCGACCGCCTTCGCCGCGACGGCCGGCTCGATCCCGCGGTCATGGCCGAGGCGGCCGGGTGGCCCGACGACGCCGCTCGTACCGCCGCGGTGGTGGCCTCGCTGGTGCGCGACGGGCTGGCCGTCGAGCACGAGGACGGCTCACTCAGCCTTCCTTGATCCCCCCTCCGGCGCAGCTGACCGATCACGGAGCGGTGAGGGCGGCCAGCACCGCCTCGACGGCGTCGTCGGCCAGCGGCCGCATCTCGTCGTCGGTGCGGTCCTGGATGGGGTGGGGGACGAAGATCCGCGCCGGCGGGAAGCCGATGGCGTCGGCCTGGGCCTGGGCGGCGTCGACGAACTCGGTGGAGGCCAGGAACACGCCCGGGCACCCCTCGAGCCTCGAGATCGGCGATGTCGTGCACACTGCACGACGTGCAGCTCCCTCAGTCGGCGAGGGCCTCGATCACCAGGTCGCACTTGGTGGAGATCTCGTGGCGCAGATCGATGGGCGCGGGCTTGGTGAACGTGGGCTTGCGGAAGCGCTCGACCCGCAGGCCGCGGGCCACGAGGTGCTCCTCGAGGCGGTCGAGGAAGACGTCGCCGCGGGGCTTGGAGATGTCGAGCAGGCCGATGGTGGCGCCCTCCAGCGACGCCGGCCGTTCGAGCAGCTGGCGCTGGGCCGGGTGACGCTCCCCGGTCGGGTCGAGCACCACCGGTCGTCGGACCGTCGTCATGGTCGTACCTCCCAGGTGACGGGTTGGCTGCCGCCGGAGCCCGACATCCAGCCCCCGATGACGGAGCTGAACAGCCCGGCTCCACCACCAGCGTGCACGATGAGCAGACCGCCGTCACGGAACTTGGGCACCGTGGTGCCGACCAGGAAGTCGGGCATGCCCTCGGTGATGCCGCCGGCGCCTCGGGCGATCTCGGTCGCCGTCGAGGGCCAGCAGCTCGTCGAGCTCCTGGCGCAGCCGGGCCTTGTCCCAGCCGGCCTCGCGGAAGACCCGAGCGTGCTCGGGGGAGACGACCAGCACCGCGTCGAAGACCAGGGCCAGCTTGGGGTGGGCCACGCTGGCGCAGCCCGGCGGCCAGCGAGCGGGCCAGCGACTCCGGCTCGCGGGAGAGCTGGTCGACGATGCCGCGGGGCCCCTCGCCGGCGAACAGGGTGACCGTCGACGCGTCCGGGGCGAAGCCCCGCTCGACGGCCATCGACTCCCACGGCGAGCCGGCCTCGTCCTCGGCGAAGCAGAACGTGTACTTGCCCGGGTTGCCCAACGTGGCCCGGTCGATGCCGCCGGGCACGCCGCCGCCGACGTTGCGCACCGTCAGCTGCAGCGCCCGGCCGATGGTGGCGTTGGCCCGGTTGCCCTGGCCGAGCGCGTTGATGCCCGAGTTCATGCCGATGGCCCGGGCGATCGGGCCGTTGACCATGACCACCGGCCCGCTGAAGTAGGTGGTGGCCAGCAGGCCGTGCATGTTGAACTCGTCCGTGCAGGCGGCCTCGACCGCGGCCAGCACCACCGGCAGGTACTCGGGCCGGCAGCCGGCCAGCACGGCGTTGACGGCCACCTTCTCGACCGTGCACTCGACCAGGTCGGGCGGCACCACGGCCACCACCTCGTCGGGGGCGCGGGTGGTGCCGTCGAGCATGCGCAGCACCCGGGCCGGCGTCGGGGGCACGACCGGCAGCCCGTCGGTCCAGCCCCGGTCGAACATGGCCTCCATCTCGTCCTCGAGCGAGGCGATGGGTCACCCGGCGGCTGCGCAGACCGCGAGCCCTGGAAGCGCACCGCCAGCTCGTCGGCCCGACCGGGGTCGAGGGTCAGCGAGCCGCAGCCCGGCCGGTACTCGGGCAGCGCCGACGCCGAGGTCGTCGCAGCCGGTGAAGGCCCGCCATTCGTCGCGCGACCAGCCCACGATGCGGCCCGGACTCGGCCCCGGCCTCGACCGCAGCAGCGTGGGGACGGTCTCGATGGCGAGGCGGTAGGACACGTCCAGATCGGTGTCGTCGACCGGCGCGACCTCGGCCGGGAACGCCGGGTCGTCCTGGGTGTACACGGTCAGCGCCCGCCCCGACCCGGCCAGCCGGTCGGCCAGCTCGGCCAGCACCGGCGCCACCAGCGTGCACGTCGGGCAGTCGTGCTTGACCACGGCGACCAGCCCGTCGGGCGAGCTCCGGTGGGGCGATGGCGGGGCCGCGCGGGCACGGCTCAGCCCGTCACGTGCTCGACGATGAGCCGGTTGACGAGCTCGGGCTGCTCGACCTGGAGGAAGTGGCCGGCGTCCTCGACGATCTCCACGCGGGAGCCCTCGGCGGGCAGGAAGGTCAGCGCGCCCTCGGCCCAGTCGACCCCCATGCAGCCGTCGTTGCGCCCGTGGAGGTAGAGCGTCGGCTGGGGCGTCGGCGGGCGCACGCGTCCTGCTGCGGCCTGCAGCTCGGGCACCTGGAGCTCGGGCTGGAACATGGCCCGGTAGTAGCCGAGGGCGGCGGTCAGGTTGGCGGGTCGCCCAGCGCGTCGCGGACGTGGGCCACGTCCTCGGCGCCGTCGTGGCCCGGGGACCAGTCCTGCCAGAGCCGGGCGATGAACTCGAGGTCGTTCATGCCCACCACCAGGTCGGCCAGCGGGTTCTGGAAGAAGAACATGTACCAGGAGCGGCGGAGCTGGGCGTAGGTCAGCATGGCCCCGCGCCACCGCGCCCAACGGCGGCACGGCGGCGGTGACCACCCGCCGCCAGCGGTCGGGTTCGAAGGCGGCGGCGCCGTAGGTGGCCATCGCCCCCCAGTCGTGGCCGATGATCACCGCGTCGCCGTCGCCGCCCAGCACCTCGTGCAGGGCGTTGGCGTCGTCGACCAGCGCGCCGATCTGGTAGTGGCCGTCGGCGGGCACGGCGGTGGGGGCGTAGCCGCGCATGAACGGCGCCACCGCGTGGAAGCCGGCGTCGGCCAGGGCGGGCAGCAGGTGGCGCCAGCTCCAGGCGGTGTCGGGGAAGCCGTGCAGGCACAGGGCCAGCGGGCCCGAGCCCGCTTCGAGGTAGGCGAAGTCGAGGCCGTTGGCCTCGATGCGGCCTTCGGTGATGGCGGTCGGAGGCAGGAGGCGGATGGTCATGGGCGGCGACCCTAGCCGCGGCTGACGGCCGGAGCGTGGCGGAGACAGTTGTCACATCGCGGGACACGGGAGGCTGACGCTGGGTACTCTGCCAAACGTTCTAGGTGGGTTAGATCACCGGGGGGTGAACGTTCGTTGAACGTGACGTTCTACGGGGTACGGGGATCGACTCCCTGCTCGTGCGCAGCCGAACCAGCGCTACGGCGGCAACACCGCGTGCGTGGCGCTCGAGCTTCCCGGGTGCCGACCCGATCGTGCTCGACCTCGGCACCGGCCTGCGCTTCTGGGGCGCCGACCTGCCCGGCCGACCGTGCCGTTCCACGGCCACGCCCTGGTCACCCACCTGCACTGGGACCACGTGCAGGGCCTGCCCGTTCTTCAGCCCCGATCCTGCGGCCCGGGCTCGACGCTTCGACATCTACGCCGCCCGCCGCGAGTCGGGGACGCTGGCCGGGGCCTTCGACGAGTTCATGGGCCCGCCCTACTTCCCGGTCGCGCGTGGCCGACCTCCCCGGCGAGCTGCGCTTCCACGAGGTGGCCGACACCGAGTTCGCCATCGGCGACGTCGGGCGTGACCGTGCGCTCGGTGCCCCACATCGGGCCCACCAACGGCTACCGCATCGAGCGCGACGGCGTGGTCGTCGTCTACATCTCCGACCACCAGCAGCCGCTCGACGGCAGCCTCACCGTGCCCGACGCGCGTGCTCGAGCTGTGCCGACGGCGCCGACCTGCTGATCCACGACGCGCAGTACACGGCCGGCGAGTTCGCCGAGAAGGCCGACTGGGGCCACTGCACCGTCGACTTCGCGCTGGCGGTGGCCGCCGCAGTCCGGGGCCCGCCGCCTGGCGCTGTTCCACCACGACCCGGGCCACGACGACCTGATGGTCGACTCCATCCTGCTCGAGGCCCGCGAGAAGCTGCCCGCGCCGTGCGCCGCTCGAGGTCGTCGCCGCCGCCGAGGGCGTCACGCTGTCGCTGGGCGCCGTCGGCGTCGTCGTCCCGCTGAGCGCGGTCGCTGGCTAACCTGCCGGCCCGTGACCGACCAAGCACCCGCCACACCTCCGCCTTCGACGCGGCCAAGTACCGCCAGGTGCTCGGCCACTTCCCGACCGGCGTCACGGTGATCACCGCCATCGACGACGGCGCGCCGGTCGGGCATGGCCATCGGCTCGTTCGCCTCGCTGTCGCTCGACCCGCCCCAGGTGCTGTTCTGCGCCGGGCAGCAGCTCGTCGAGCTGGCCCAAGGTCCGCGCGGCCGGCTCGTTCTGCGTGAACATCCTGGCCGAGGACCAGGAGGACGTGTGCCGGGTCTTCGCCAGCAAGGCCGAGGACAAGTTCGCCGAGATCGGCTGGAAGCGCTCGGGCAACGGCTCGCCGCTGCTCGACGGCGTGCTCGGCTACATCGACTGCACGATCGACGACGTCGTGCCCTCGGGCGACCACGACATCGTCATCGGCGCGGTGACCGACCTCGACGTGCTGCACGAGGGCGGCCCGCTGCTGTTCTTCCGCGGCGGCTACGGCCGCTTCCAGCTCTAGCGCCCGATGGCCGTCTACGCCCTGGGCGACCGGGTGCCCGACATCGACCCGACCGCCTACATCCATCCCGACTGCGGTGATCATCGGCGCGGTCACCATCGGCGCCGAGTCGACGATCTGGCCGGGCGCGGTGCTGCGGGGCGACGACGGCGAGATCCTCATCGGCGCCCGCACCTCGCATCCAGGACGGCTCGCGTGCTGCACTGCACGCCCGAGCTGCCCCACCATGGTGGGCGACGGCTGCGTGATCGGCCACATGGTGCACCTCGAGGGCTGCACCATCGAGGACGGTGTCGCTCGTCGGCAACGGCTCGGTCGTGCTGCACGGCGCCGTCGTGCGCAGCGGCGGGCTGGTCGGCTCCAACGCGGTGGTCCCCAACGGCATGGAGGTGCCGGGCGGGACGATGGCGCTCGGCGTCCCGGCCAAGCTCCGCGACGGCGTCGGCCCACCAGGCCGTGCTGATCGCCGGCGGCGACGGAGTCCTACGTCGCCCGCGGCCCCCGCTACCGCGACGAGCTGCGCCGCATCGACTGACGTCGGCGACGCGGCCGACGGTCAGGCGGTGGCGGAGTTGAGCCAGTGCAGCGGGCCGGGCAGGTTGCGCACGACGGTGAACGCGAGCAGCACCACGGCCAGGGGACGGTCACCCACGGCGACGACATCGGGATCGGCTTCATGGGCCGGCCCATGCGGGTCGACGGTCCAGGCCACGAACGCGTAGGCGAGCGACCGGCAGCAGCAGCACGAACAGCAGGTTGTGGTCCATGGCGCCGACCAGGTCGCCCTGCAGCAGCGAGTGCACGGCCCGGGTGGCGCCGCACAGCGGGCAGTCGAGGCCGGTCAGCAGCTTGGTCGGGCACTGCGGGTAGGCCGAGGAGTGGTTGGGGTCGACCGTGGCGATGTAGGCGCAGGCCCCGAGCCCGGCCACCAAGCAGGCCCGGCCGGCTCGACCCACGGCGGCGAGCCGACGGCGCGGTGCGCAGCCGGCGGCGGCGGGCAGCTGGGTGGTCGGCACGTCGCGTCATGGCGCCGACTGTACCGCCGGGACGACCGCCGGTAGGGTGCTGCGCCATGGACCTCGGACGCCGTCGGCATCTGGACCCGGCGAGCTCGACCTCGTGCCCGCAGGCCGCGGGCGCCAGGAGCACGTCGCCGAGCTCGAGGAGCTCGGGCTACGGCGCGGTGTGGATCCCCGAGGCGGTCGGCCGCGAGGCCGCTCACCGCGTCGGCGCTGCTGCTGGCCGGCTCGTCGCGACATCGTGCGTCGGCCACCGGCATCGCCAGCATCTGGGCCCGCGACCCATGGCCATGGCCGGCGGCCCACAAGACCCTGACCGAGGCCTTCCCCGGTCGGTTCCTGCTCGGGCATGGGCGTGAGCCACCAGCCGGCCGTCGACTTCCTGCGGGGCCACTCCTACGAGCAAGCCGCTGACCCGCATGCGCGCCTACCTCGACGCCATGGACTCGTCGCTGTTCATGGCGGCCGAGCCGACACCGAGCCGCCCCAGCGGGTGCTGGCCGCCCTCGGCCCCAAGATGCTCGAGCTGGCCGCCGCCCGCGCCGCCGGCGCCCACCCCTACTTCGTGCCCGTCGAGCACACGGCGGTGGCCCGCGAGGCGCTGGGCGAGGGCCCGCTGCTGTGCGTCGAGCAGGCCGTCGTGCTCGAGACCGACCCGACCGTCGCCCGCGAGCATCGCCCGGCGCCACATGTCGATCTACCTGACGCCTGCCCAACTACACGAACAACCTCAAGCGGCTCGGCTGGACCGACGACGACCTCGCCGACGGGGGCAGCGACGCCCTGGTCGACGCCATCGTGGCCTGGGGCGACGTCGACGCCGCCGCCGCGCGGGTCGCAGGCCCACCACGACGCGGGCGCCGATCACGTCTGCGTGCAGGTGCTCGCCGGCCGACGACGCCGCGGTGCCGGTCGACGCGTGGCGCGAGCTCGCCCCCGCGCGCTGACTCGGCGCTGAGCCGCCGAACCGGTTTCGGTTCGCCGGGGCCGGCCGGTAGGGTGACCCGGGGCCTCGACCGGGCGGCGCCCGGGGGAAGGAGCACGGCCATCGACGAGACCGACCGCGCGTCTCGCGAGCACCCGCGAGGGCTGGAGGCTGATCGGCGGCACCCTGCGCCACCAGTGGACGGGCGTGGCCTTCGGGGTCGATCGTCGGGCTGCTGTGGACCGTGGCCAAGGTCAGCGTCCCGCCGCTGGTGGGCGGCGCCATCAACGAGGCCATCGACGCCGGGGGACACCGCCGCCCTGGTCGCGCTGGACGCTGGCCATCGCCTTCGCCGCCGCGGCGCGCCGCCGTGTTCACCGGGCTGCGCCGCTACTGGGCCTTCAAGGTGTCGCGCCAGCACCGAGACCGACGCTGCGCGACCGGCTCTTCGCCCACCTCCAGCGCCTGCACTTCGCCTTCCACGACCGGGTGCAGACCGGCGACCTCATGAGCCGGGCCAACACCGATCTCCAGCAGATCCAGTTCTTCGTGGTGATGATCCCGCTCACCATCTCCAACTTCGTCACCGTGGTGGCCGTCACCGTGATCCTCGTTCGCATCGATCCGTGGCTGGCCCTGCTCGCCCTCGGCTCGCTGCCCGCTCGTCAACTACCTGGCCAAGCGCTTCAGCACCCGCCTGCACCCCGAGGTCATGGCCATCCAGCGGGAGTCGGCCGAGCTGGCCTCGGTGGTCGAGGAGACGGTCAGCGGCGTGCGGGTGGTCAAGGGCTTCGGCTCCCAGCGGGTGCAGGCGCCGCGGCTGCGCGCCGAGGCCGACGACGTCTACGACGCGTCGATGGCCGCGGCCCGGGTGCGGGGCCGCTACCTGCCGGCGCTCGACCTGCTGCCCAACATCGGGCTCATCCTCGTGCTGTTCGTCGGCGGCCACCAGGTGCTCGACGGCACGCTCTCGCTCGGCGCACCTGGTCGAGTTCAACATCTACATCGGCCTGCTCATCTGGCCGCTGCGCTCGCTCGGCCAGATCATCGCCAGCGCCCAGCGGGCCGTCGGCCTCGTCGCAGCGGGTGCAGGCCGTGCTGGCCACCGACCCCGGTCATCGTCGACCGGCCCCGACCCGGTGCCGCTGCCCGACGACCTCGCACGGTGAGGTCCGGTTCGAGGCGGTGTCGTTCGGCTACGAGGCCGGGCGTGACGTGCCCGTGCTCGATCGACCTCGACCTCATCATCGCGGCGGGCGAGTCGGTGGCCCTGGTCGGCGCCACCGGCAGCGGCAAGTCGACCGTGGCCCGGCTGCTGCCCCGCTTCTACGACGTCGACGGCGGCCGCATCCTGCTCGACGGGGTCGACGTGCCGCGACCTCGCGCTGCACGACCTGCGCCAGGCCATCGGCCTCGTGTTCGAGGAGACGTTCCTGTTCAGCGACACCATCGCCAACAACATCGCCTTCGCCGACCTCGACGCCGACGACGAGCGTCATCGAGCGGGCCGCCCGCCTGGCCGGCGCCGACGAGTTCATCCGGGCCCTGCCCGACGGCTACCGCACCGAGATCGGCGAGCGGGGCTTCTCGCTGTCGGGCGGCCAGCGCCAGCGCATCGCCATCGCCCGGGCCATCCTGGCCGACCCCCGGGTGCTGATCCTCGACGACGCCACCTCGTCGGTCGATCCCACCAAGGAGCACGAGATCCGCGACGCGCTCACCGAGGTGATGCGGGGTCGCACGACCATCGTGATCGCCCACCGGCCGGCCACCATCGCCCTGGCCGACCGGGTGGTGCTGCTCGACGCCGGTCGCATCGTGGCCGAGGGCACCCACACCGAGCTGCTGGCCACCAGCGAGGCCTACCGCCAGGTGCTGGCCGCCGCCGAGGCCCACGAGGCCGAGTCGCTCGACAGCGGAGGAGGCGGGCCGATGTGGGGTGAGGCCGGCGTCGCCGAGGAGGACGCCCTCGACCGCGAGCAGGCCAAGTGGGTCATGCGCCGCGCCGCGGCGATGCTGCGGCCCTACCGCCGCGAGGTCATCGTCAGCTCGGTGCTGATGGTGCTGTGGACCGCGTCGACCATCGCCGGCCCGCTGTTCGTCCGCTACGGCATCGACCACGGCATCAGCGCCGGCAGCACGCCGCGGGCTGAACGAGGCGGTCATCGCCTACGTGCGTCACGGCCATCGCCACCTACTTCGTCTACCGCCGGCTGATCGTCGTGGTCAGCAAGGCCGGCGAGGGCTTCCTCCGCGACCTGCGCACCCGGGTGTTCGACCACCTGCAGCGGCTGTCGATGCCGTTCTACGACCGCGAGAAGGCCGGCGTGCTGGTGTCGCGCATGACCTCCGACGTCGACTCGCTGGCCGAGCTCGTGCAGATGGGCCTGGTCATGTTCGCCATGAACACGCTGCTGCTCGTGTTCTCGCTGATCGTGCTGGTCATCGTGTCGTGGCAGCTGGCGCTGGTCTGCCTGATCGCCCTGCCGTTCGTGGTGCTGGCCAGCATCCGCTTCCAGCGCGAGTCGAACCGGGCCTACCTCACCATCCGCGACCGGATCGGCCACACCCTCTCGCGGCTGCAGGAGGGCATCAGCGGGGTGCGGGTCATCCAGGCCTACGGCCGCGAGTCGACCGAGATCGAGCGCTTCAACGTCGACAGCCGCGACCTCTACGACGCCCACATGCGCTCGGTGCGGGCCCAGGCCTGGTACCTGCCGGTCATCGAGTTCGCCGGCCTGGGCACCACCGCGCTGGTCGTCGGCATCGGCGGCTGGATGGCCATCGACGGACGTCGTCACCATCGGCACCATCGCCTTCTTCGTGCTCACCCTGGGCAACCTGTTCGACCCGGTGCAGCAGCTCAGCCAGCTGTTCAACACGGTGCAGACGCGCCGGGGCCGGCCTCAAGAAGCTGTTCGAGCTGCTCGACACCCCGGTCGACGTGCCCGAGCGCCCCGGCGCCGTCGACCTGCCCGGCGACGGGCGAGATCGTCGTCGACCACGTCTCGTTCGCCTACGCCGGCTCCGAGCCGGTGCTGCGCGACGTCGACCTCACCATCGCGCCCGGGCGAGCGGCTGGCCCTGGTCGGGCCGACCGGTGCCGGCAAGTCGACGCTGGCCAAGCTCGTCGCCCGGCTCTACGACCCGACCGAGGGCGCGGTGCGCTTCGCCGGCATCGACCTGCGCGACGCCACCCAGCGCTCGCTGCGCGAGCGCATCGTGGTCGTGCCCCAGGAGGGCTTCCTGTTCAACGGCACGATCCGCGACAACATCCGCATCGCCCGGGGTGACGCCACCGACGACGAGATCGACGAGGCGCTGCGCCGCCGTCGGCGTGCTCGAGCGCTTCTCGATCGCTGCCCCAGGGGCTCGACACCGAGGTGCGCGAGCGGGGCTCACGGCTGTCGGCCGGCGAGAAGCAGCTCGTGTCGCTGGCCCGGGCCGCGCTGGTCGACCCGGCGCTGCTCGTGCTCGACGAGGCCACCTCGAGCCTCGACCCGGGCACCGAGCTGCTCGTCGAGCGGGCCATGGACCGGCTCATGGAGGGCCGCACCGTCGTCGTGATCGCCCACCGGCTCTCGACCGCCGAGCGGGCCGACCGGGTCGGGCGTCGTGTCCGGCGGTCGCCTGATCGAGCTCGGCACCCACGCCGACCTGGTGGCCGACGAGGGCCACTACGCCACGCTGTTCGCCACCTGGGCCGGCGGCCTCGGACTCGACGGCCCGACGCTCGACCGGGCCGGCGGCTCAGAGCGGGAAGCCGCGCTCGATCATGGCGGCGATCGCGTCGGGCTCGGCCGGCTCGGCGAAGTAGTAGCCCTGGGCCAGGCGGCAGCCGAGGGCCTGCAGCCGCTCGACCTGCTCGGCGCGTCTCGACGCCCTCGGCGATGGCCTCGAGCTCGAGCGTGTCGGCCAGGTTGACGATGGCGGCCACGATGGTCGAGTCCTCGGGGTCGGGGCCGAGCCCGGCGACGAACGACTGGTCGACCTTCAACACGTCGACGGGGAAGCGGCGCAGGTAGCTCAGCGACGAGTAGCCCGTGCCGAAGTCGTCGATGGCCAGCATCACGCCGATCGCCTTGAGCTCCCACAGGGTGTCGATCACGGCGGAGGCGTCCTCCATGAGCACGCTCTCGGTGATCTCGAGGCACAGCTGGCTCGGCGTGAGGCCCGGAGCCCTCGAGCACGCCCTGCACGAGCACCGGGCAGGTTCGACGTGGTGAGCTGGCGGGCCGACAGGTTGACGTGCACCCGTGGGGCGTCGGCGCCGAAGCGCTCCTCCCACCGCCGGCCGTGCTCGCACGCGGTGCTGAGCACCCGCAGGCCGAGCCCGACGATGAGGCCGGTCTCCTCGGCCAGGCCGATGAACTCGCTCGGGGCCAGCAGCCCGCCGCGGTCGGGGTGGTCCCAGCGGGCGAGGGCCTCGACGCAGGTGACCCGGCCGGTCGCGAGGTCGACGCCGGGCTGGAAGCGCACGACGATGTCGCCGGCCTCGATGCCCGTCGGCCAGCTGCTCGGACAGCTCGAGGCGGTGGGCCGTGCGGCGGCGCATCGTCTCGTCGTAGATCTCGAGGCGGGCCCGGCCGAGGTCCTTGGCCCGGTACATGGCGGCGTCGGCGTCGCGCAGCAGGGCCTCGGGGTGGCCGGCGCCGCCCGCCGACAGGGCGATGCCGATGCTGGCGCTGATCGGCCAGGTCTCGTGTCGCCGACGCAGAACGGGCGCGACTCGATGGCGGCGGCCACCCGGTGGGCGACGGCGACGGCGTGGTCCTCGTCGTCGACGTCGTCGCACAGGATCACGAACTCGTCGCCGCCGAGTCGGGCCACCGTGTCCGACGGGCGCACGACCTCGGAGATGCAGCCGGGCGGTCTGGGCCAGCAGCTCGTCGCCGGCGTCGTGGCCGTGGGTGTCGTTGACCTGCTTGAAGCGGTCGAGGTCGAGGAACAGCAGGGCGATCAGCCGGTTGTCGCGCTCGGCCCGGGCCAGGGCCAGCTCGAGGTGGTCGAGCAGCAGCGCCCGGTTGGGCAGGCCGGTGAGCGAGTCGTGGGTGGCCTGGTAGGCCAGGTCCGCCTCGAAGCGGCGGCGCTCGGTGACGTCGCGCCCGACGATCGAGATCTGGTGCGAGCGGTGCCGTCGGCGCAGCAGCGTCGGCGTGATGGTCTGCCACACCTCGATCTCCGCGCCGTCGCCGGTGACGCATGGTGAGCTCGCCGCTCCAGGTCTCGCCCCGCAGCAGCGACGGGCAGGATCGTGCTCGCGGTAGAGCTCGCGCCGTGCTCGGGCGGTAGAGGTCGAAGCCGTTCGATCGGTGCCGATGTCGACGTCGACGAGCCCGAACACCTCGCGGGCCGAGCGGTTGAGGTAGATGAGCTGGTGGCTCTTGGCGTCGGTGATGCCGACCATGTCGCTGGTCGACTCGATGATCCCGGCCAGGCGGGCGTTCTGCTCCTGGGCGGCGACCAGGGCGGTGACGTCCTCGATCGAGCCGATGATGCCGGTGATGCGCGCCGTTCTCGTCGACGCGTGGCGGTGCCCCGGTTGCTCACCCAGCGCACCGAGCCGTCGTCGCCGACGATCCGGTACTGGTCGTGGTAGCGGCGCGCCGTCGTGCAGCACGCGGCGCAGGCCCCGACACGACCCGCGCGGACGTCGTCGGGGTGCACGGGAGCCATGGCCTCGCTCGTAGGTGGCGGGCTCGTCGTCGGATGCCGGCGACCTGACGGCCCATCTGCGGGTTCACGTAGACCACCGCGGCCCTCGGTGTCGGCCTGGTACACGCCGACCGGGATCGACTCGGTCAGCGTGCGGAAGCGGTCCTCGCTCGTCGCGCAGGGCGTCGGTCGCCTCCTTGCGCTCGGTGATGTCGGTGAACGACAGCACGACGGCGTAGGGCAGGTCGCTCGCCCTCGTGGTATCAGCGGCACGGTGTTGAGCAGGCACCAGTGCACCTCGCCGCGGCCGGATCCCGGAAGCCCCGGACGATCCTCGTGCTGGGGCTCGCCCGTCGATCAGGGTCACGTACGCCGGGTGCTCCTCGAGCTCGACCTCGTTGCCCGTCGGCGTCGAGCACCGGGACCGCGGCCAGGCGCTCGAGCGGGCCGACCAGCTCGTCGGCGCGGGATGTCGAGGATGCGACAGGCGCTCTCGTTGGCCAGCAGCACCTCGGTGGTCGTGAGATGATCAGCCCCTCGTGGAGCGACCCGATGACGGCGGTGGCCCGCTCCTCGCTCTCGACGCGGAGCCGGCCTCGGCCGCCTTGCGCTCGGTGATGTCGTCCATCACCGAGTGCAGCAAGAGCTCGTCGCCCTCGCGGATGAGCGAGGTGCCGCCGCTCACCCACACGATGCGGCCGTCGGCGTCGGATGAGGCGCCGCTCGCGCTCGATGGTGTCGATCTCGCCGGCGAGCAGCCGCGGGACCTCGTCGTGGAAGGCGGCGGCGTCGTCGGGGTGCAGCAGGTGCCAGCGGGTCGCGGGCGAACAGCTCCTCGCGGGTGCTCGCCCATCATGTCGAGGAAGGCCTGGTTGACCTCGACCAGCTCGCCGTCGAGCCGGCTGATGAGCTGGCCGACCGGGGCCTCGTCGATGAGCTTGCGGTAGCGGGCCTCGCTGCGGCGCAGCGCGTCCTCGGCCTCGCTTGCGCTCGGTGATGTCGATGGTGAGCGCGTGGAAGTGGAGCGGCTCGCCGTCGGCGGAGCGCTCGAGCGTGATGTTGTTGGTCGACCCAGACCGGGTGGCCGTCGCGGTGCAGCGAGCCGTGCTCGAACTCGAACGACGAGAGCTCGCCCTCGACCAGATCGTCTCAGGGCTCGGCCATCAGGGGCCGGTCGTCGGGGAAGAGGAAGGTCGTCGGCCCGGGCGCCGAGCAGCTCGTCGGGGCTCGTAGCCGAGCAGGGCGGCCCCGGCCTGGTTGATCTCGACCAGGGTGCCGTCGAGCGTGTAGACGACCTGGCCGACCGGGGCCTTGGCCATGAGGTTGCGGTAGCGCTGCTCGCTGCGGTCGCGGGCCGTCGGTCGGCCTCGACGTGGTCGGTGATGTCGAGCGGGTGCCGACGTGAAGCCGACGAGCGTGCCGTCGTCGGCGATCACGGGTGCGCCTGGATGCGGACGTGGCGCACGGTCGCCGTCGGGGCGCACGATGCGCGGCCTCGGTCTCGAACGGCTCGCAGCGTTGCGGTCGGCGTCCAGGTAGAGCCCGACCACCCGGTCGCGGTCGTCGGGGTGGACGACCTCGAGGAGCACGTCGCACGGGATCGGGGTGGGGTCGGTGACGCCGGTGATCTCCCGCCAGCGCTGGTTGACGAACACGAGCCGGCCTGTCGGCGTCGGTCTGCACGATGCCGAGCGGGGCCGCCTCGGCCATCTGGCGGAACGGGTCGCCGGCCGCGGCGGGTTCCGTCGTCACGGGCGGGCGCGGCATCCGGTTCCCTCATGGCGTGCTTCCCATCGGCACGAGCGTGACGGGAGTGTAAGGAGCAGCGGCCCGATGCTAGGGCCGGACGGACGCACGGCCCGAGCGGTGCCAACGGCCTGTCAGAGCGGCCGTCGCGGCCGATCGTCGACCGCGGTCTGGGTGGTCAGAGCGGAGGGGGTTTGTTACTATCCACGTAGGAGAAATTCGCCTCACCTTCGGGAGCAGACGCATGGCCTCCACCGACCTCGAACCGGCCTCGACCTCGACCTCGGCAAGTACAAGCTGGGCTGGAGCGACGAAGAGGACTACGTCTTCAAGCCCAACCGCGGGCTGCGGGAGGACGTCATCCAGGAGATGTCCTGGATGAAGGGCGAGCCCAACTGGATGCGGAACTACCGGCTCAAGTCCTACGAGCACTTCCTCAAGCGCCCGATGCCCAACTGGGGCGGCGACATGTCGGAGATCTTCTTCGACGACATCTTCTACTACATCAAGCCCACCGACCATCAGGTCGACGCCTGGGACGAGCTGCCCGACTCGGTCAAGGAGACCTACGAGAAGCTCGGCATCCCCGAGGCCGAGCGCAAGTACCTGGCCGGCGTCACCGCCCAGTACGAGTCCGAGGTCGTCTACCACAAGAACCGTGAGGACCTCGAGGCCCAGGGCGTCATCTTCACCGACATGGACACCGCGCTCCGCGAGCACCCCGAGATCGTGCGGGCCTACTTCGGCACGGTGATCCCCAAGAACGACAACAAGTTCGCCGCCCTCAACTCGGCCGTGTGGTCCGGTGGGTCGTTCATCTACGTGCCGCCGGGCGTCAACGTCGAGATGCCGCTGCAGGCCTACTTCCGCATCAACGCCGAGAACATGGGCCAGTTCGAGCGCACGCTGATCATCGCCGACGAGGGCAGCCAGGTGCACTACATCGAGGGCTGCTCGGCGCCGGTGTACACCACCGACTCGCTGCACTCGGCCGTGGTCGAGATCATCGTCAAGCCCAGCGCCCGGGTCACCTACACGACCATCCAGAACTGGTCGAACAACGTCTTCAACCTGGTCACCAAGCGGGCCCGGGTCGAGGCCGAGGGCCACATGGAGTGGATCGACGGCAACATCGGCAGCCGCCTCACCATGAAGTACCCGGCCGTCTACATGGTCGGCCCCAAGGCATCGGGCGAGGTGCTCTCGGTGGCCTACGCCGGCCCCGGCCAGCACCAGGACGCCGGCGCCAAGATGGTGCACGCCGCGCCGGAGACCACCTCCAAGATCGTGTCCAAGTCGATCTCCAAGGACGGCGGCCGCACCAGCTACCGCGGCCTGGTCCGGGTCGAGGACGACGCCTACGGCTGCAAGAGCCACGTGCAGTGCGACGCGCTCATCCTCGACGACGAGAGCGTGTCGGACACCTTCCCCTACATGGAGGTCGGCGCCCGCGACGCCATCGTCGGCCACGAGGCCACCGTGTCGAAGGTGGCCGACGAGCAGCTCTTCTACCTGATGAGCCGGGGCCTCTCCGAGGAGCAGGCCATGGGCATGGTGGTCAACGGCTTCATCGAGCCGGTCACCCGCACGCTGCCCGATGGAGTACGCCGTCGAGTGGAGCCGCCTCATCGAGCTGCAGATGGAGGGCTCGGTCGGCTGACGCCGCGTGCCTGGCCCCCGCACCATGACCACCGACGCTCAACGCTGACGCACGCGGCCGCGCTCGACGGCCCCGACTGGCTGCGCGAGCGGCGCGCCCGGGCGGCGGCCGCGGCGGAGGGCGCCGACCTGCCGACCACCGACGAGGAGGTGTGGCGCTACTGCCGCGTCGACGAGCTCGACCTCGACGACTTCGCCCCGGTCGACACCGTGCCCGCCGGCGCCGGCACCGTGCCTGCCGGCGTCGAGACCGTGCCTGCCGGCGCTCGGGCCGTGCTCGACGCCGTGGGCTCGCGCGCCGGGGCGGTCGTGGTGCGCAACGGGCGCGTGGTGCACGCCGAGGTGGACCCGGCCTGGGCGGCCCGGGGCGTGCGCCTGGGCCCGGCCGCCGACGAGGACGACGGGCGCCTGGGCGCCGCTCGGTCGACGACCCGAGCGACCTGTTCGGCGTTGCTCAACGACGCGCACTCGCGTCGACTCCCGTCGTCGCTGGTCGTGCCCCGCGGCGTCACCGTCGACGCCCCGATCGTGGTCGTCGACTGGATCGACGCCGACGGCGTCGCCACCTTCCCCCGCCTGGTCGTGCAGGTCGGCGAGAACGCCGAGGCCACGGTGCTCGAGCACCAGGGCGGCGACGACGTCCGGGCCCTCGTCGTGCCGGTCACCGAGCTCGACGTCGGCCCAGGCCGCCCGGCTGCGCTACCTCAACGTGCAGGAGCGCGGGCCCCGCACCTGGCAGATCGCCGCCCAGGTGTCGCGGGTCGAGCCAGGACGCCACCCTGGTGGCCGCCCAGGCCGCCCTCGGCGGCGACTACGCCCGCACCCGGGCCGACTGCCGCCTCGTCGGTCGGGGCGCCAGCGGCGACCTGCTCGCCATCTACTTCGGCGAGGGCGACCAGACCCTCGACTTCCGCACCTTCCAGGACCACGTCGCCCCCGACACCACCTCGAACCTGCTGTTCAAGGGGGCGGTCGGCGGCCACTCGCCGCTCGGTCTACACCGGCCTCATCCGGGTGCGGCCCGACGCCCGGGGCACCAACGCCTTCCAGACGAACCGCAACATCAAGCTGAGCGAGCACGCCTGGGCCGAGTCGGTCCCCAACCTCGAGATCGAGAACAACGACGTGCACTGCAGCCACGCCTCCACCGTCGGCCCGATCGACGAGGACCAGCGCTTCTACCTCGAGAGCCGGGGCGTGCCGCCCGCAGGTCGCCGAGCAGCTGGTGGTCGCCGGCTTCTTCGACGAGGTGCTGGCCCAGCTGCCGGTGCCCGTCGGTGGTGGCGCCGCTGCGGGCCCGCATCGTCGAGCGGCTCGAGCGGCGCGACCGATCCGAGGCCCGCGCATGATGGAAGAACGCCTCTGCTCGGTGGCCGACGTCGCCGCCGGGCGAGGCCCGCCGCGTTCGTGCTGGGCAACCTCGCCATCGCCGTCGTGCGCATCGACGACGACTGGTACGCCATCGGCGACATCTGCACCCACCAGAAGATCTCGCTGTCCGAGGGCGAGGTCCACCCCGACGACCCGCGAGATCGAGTGCTGGAAGCACGGCAGCTGCTTCTCGCTCGAGACCGGCGAGCCCAACTCGCTGCCGGCCACGAAGGCCGGTGCCGGTCTACGAGCATCCGGATCGACGACGACGACGTGATGGTGGTGCTGCCGTGAGCGAGCTGAAGATCGAGGGCCTGCGGGCCGCGGTGGCCGGCCGGGAGATCCTCCAGGGCATCGACCTGGTCGTGCGCAGCGGTGAGGTCCACGCCGTGATGGGCCCCAACGGCTCGGGCAAGTCCACGCTGTCGCACGTCGTCATGGGCCGCCCCGGCTACACCGTGACCGGTGGCTCGGTCACGCTCGACGGCGTCGACGTGCTCGCCCTCGAGCCGTGGGAGCGGGCCCAGGCCGGGCCTGTTCCTGGCCATGCAGTACCCGACCGAGGTGCCGGGCGTGAACCTCGAGGAGATGCTCACCGAGGCGGCCATCGCCGCCGGCCGCGACGTCGACGAGATCCGCGCGCGGATGCGGGTCGAGGCCGCCCGCATCGGCTTCGACGAGCGCTTCCTCGAGCGCCCGCTCAACGTCGACCTGTCGGGCGGCGAGAAGAAGCGCAACGAGACGCTGCAGCTCGGCGTGCTCCAGCCCAAGTTCGCCATCCTCGACGAGCTCGACTCGGGCCTCGACGTCGACGCGCTGCGGGCCTGCAGCCGCCGCATCGAGGAGGCCACCCACGAGGACGGTCTCGGCGTGCTGGCCATCACCCACTACAGCCGGCTGCTGCACGAGCTGAAGCCCGACGTGGTGCACGTGCTGGCCCGCGGCCGCATCCAGACGACGGGTGGCCCCGAGCTGGCCGCCTCGCTGGAGGAGACCGGCTACGGCGAGTGGGCCGACGACGAGCCGAGCCGACCGGCCGCCGCCCCTCGACCCCTTCGCCGACCCCTTCGCCTGACGCTCGTTAGCCTGCGGTCGTGGACATCGTCGGTCGGAGCCGCTGCGGCACAACCAGTACAACGCGGTGACGACGTCGATCGACAAGGTCGAGACGGCCGACGGACGCACCCTGGTGCGCAAGCGACTCGGTCGGGTCAAGCCGGGGAGCCCCGACCACTGGCAGGCCTCGGACGATCCGCACCACTGGAACTCCTGGCGCCGCGAGGCCGACGCCTACACCAGCGAGTCGCTCCGGCGCCTCGCTGGAGGGAACCGGCCTGGAGATGCCGGCCGCCGTGGTCGACGAGGACGACGACGGCATCACCTTGTGGATCGACTTCGTGCCCGGCGTGGCCGGCACCGACTTCGACCTCGGCGACCACCAGGCCCTGGCCCGGGGGCTGGGTCGCTGGCAGGCGCAGGGCCCGCTCGACGAGCCGTGGTGCTCGCGGGGGTTCCTGCGGGCCTACTCGGGCTCGAAGCCGGCTCCCTACGAGCTGCTCGACGACGACGACGTCTGGGCGCTGCCCATCGTCCGCGACTGCTTCCCGGGCATGGTGCGCGACGGCTGGAAGCGACTGGTGGCCAACCGCGAGCGCCTGCTGGCGATCATGGAGTCGCTGCCCCGCACGCGTTGCCACCTCGACGTGTGGGCGTCCAACACCGCCCGTCGCGCTCGACGGCACGGTTGCGCTGTTCGACTGGTCGTTCACCGGCGACGGCACCTACGGCGAGGACGTCGGCAACCAGGTGCCCGACGGCGTGTTCGACCTGTTCTGGTCGGCCGAGCGGATCGGCGAGCTCGACGAGGCCGTCTTCGCCGCCTACCTCGACGGGCTCCGCCTCGGCGGGCTGGGACGGCGACCATCGCGAGGTCCGCCTGGGCATGACGGCGGCGTGCGTCAAGTACGCCTGGCTGCTGCCCCAGATGCTGGCCGAGGCCAGCGACCCGGTGGCCGAGGCCTACTGGCGAGAGGTCGAGCCCACCCTCAAGTACGCGGCGCGGGGCAAGGGCATGGTCCGCATGGTGAACTGGTGCGACGAGGCGCTGCGCCTGGCCGACCAGCTCGGGAGGTGACCATGTTGGTGGATGATCCCCAGGTGCCCGGGTGGGAGCTGAGCGCCGAGGCCCTGCACCGCGAGCTTCCCGTTCGCCGACTTCAGCGAGGCGTTCGGCTTCATGACGCGCGTGGCGCTGATCGCCGAGAAGCTGAACCACCATCCGGACTGGTCGAACAGCTGGAACCGGGTGTCCATCGACATCGCCAGCCACGACGAGGGCGGCATCACCGAGCGCTGCGTCGACTTCGCCACCCGGGT
This sequence comes from uncultured Microthrixaceae bacterium, assembly GCA_963726905.1. GTDB lineage: Bacteria > Actinomycetota > Acidimicrobiia > Acidimicrobiales > Acidimicrobilacustridaceae > UBA4742. The sequence continues at coordinate 369,546 of CAVSDZ010000003.1, read as the reverse complement.
GAATCGCCTGGTGGGGGAGTAGCCGATCGGCGAGGATGGCGCCCATGGCTGGGTCGCAGTCGGTCGTGCTGGTCGAGGGGACGAGCGATCACGCCGCGCTGGAGGCGCTGGCCGAACGCCGCGGCCGGGACCTCGTCGCCGAGGGTGTGTCGATCGTGCCCATGGGCGGCGCCACCAACATCGGCGCCTACCTGGAGCGATTCGGGCCCCGAGGGTCGGGGGTGACGCTGGCGGGTCTGTGCGACGTCGGCGAGGAAGCGCACTTTCGCCGCGCGCTGGAGCGTGCCGGCTTCGGGGCGGTTCCCGGCCGGGCCGAGATGGAAGCCCTGGGCTTCGCGGTGTGCGTGGCCGATCTCGAAGACGAGCTGATCCGTGCCCTGGGGGTCGCCTCGGTGGAACGGGTCATCGAGCACGAGGGTGAGCTCCGGGCCTTCCGCACCCTCCAGAAGCAGAGCGCCCAGCAGGGGCGGAGCACCGAGGCGCAGCTGCGGCGGTTCATGGGCAGCCGGGGCGGCCGCAAGATCCGCTACGCCCGCCTGCTCGTCGAGGCCCTGGGGGCCGAGCAGGTGCCCCGACCGCTCGATCGCGTGCTCGACTGCGTGTGAGCGGGCCTATTCGCCGGTGAGCCCGTCCACCGACTCCCGGAGCAGGTCGGCATGACCGTTGTGTCGGGCGTACTCCTCGATCAGGTGGGTGAGGATCCAGCGCAGGCTGGGGGAGCGGCCGTCGGGCCAGCGGCGCACGCTGAGCTGGCCGAGGTCACCGGCGGCCAGCGCCTGGGCGACGAGGGCACGGGAGCGCTCCACGCTGGCCTGCCACCCCGCCAGGAGCTGGGCGGGGGTGTCGTCGGCGGCGGAGTGCCACTCCCAGTCGCGGTCGGCGTCCCAGTCCACCGTGTCCCACGGGGGCACGGGGTCGTGCCCGTGCAGCCACTGGGAGCACCACGAGCTCTCGACGTAGGCCAGGTGCTTGAGGATCCCGCCGAGGGTCATCGACGAGACGCCGACCGTTGCGGCCAGGCCGGCCGCGTCGAGGCCCGAGCACTTCCACGCCAGAGTGGCGCGCTGGAAGTCGAGGAAGCCCAGCAGGGTGGCGGCTTCGTCGCCCGCCAGCGGCGGCTCCGGGCGACCCTGCTCGTCGAGTCCGGTCATGGCCCCGAATGTACCGGGGTGCCGTCGCCGGGGCCGGTGGGGTGCGCCCGCCAGCTCGGGCCACCGGGCCGCACTTCAGCGATCGTCGCCCGGTGCCGATGACAGAGGTAGGGCGGCGCCGGCGCGTCAGGACGAAGCAGCCGTGAACCCCGCCGGAGAGGAGATGTCCGATGCTTGCTCTGGAGTTCGTCGCCGCTCACATGGCGGCACGTCGCCGTTCCGATCGAGGAGCCTCGCTGGTGGAATACGCGCTGCTGGTCGGGCTGATCGCTCTCGTGTGCGTCGTGGCCGTGACCTTCCTGGGTCAGTCGGTCTCGAGCAAGTTCTCGAGCGTCGGCTCTGGCGTAGCCGGCTGAAGCCCAGGGCGGGCTCAGGCCGGGGCGTTGCCCAGCGCCTCGTCGAGGCCCTGGGCCAGGGTGTTCCACGACAGGGTGGCGCACTTGATGCGCACCGGGAACTTGACCACGCCGCGCAGCGCCTCGAGGTCGCCCAGCTTCACGTCGGGGAGCTCCTCGGGCTCGGCCTCCTCGCCCTCGAGGCTGCTCTCGTGGATCGACATCATGGCCTTGAACGCCCTGGTCAGGTCGTGGACCTCGTCGACCGTCTTGCCCTTGACCGCGGCCGACATCATCGACGCCGACGACTGGCTGATCGAGCAGCCCTGGCCGCCGATGCGGATGTCGTCGACGACGCCGTCGTCGTTCGACGTCGAGGTAGACCACGATCTCGTCGCCGCACAGCGGGTTGAAGCCCTCGACCCGATGGGCCGGGGGCGCCTCCAGCTCGCCCCGGTTCCGGGGGTTGCGGTAGTGGTCGAGGATGATCTCTCGGTACAGGTCTTCGAGGCCGGGCATCTCAGGCGGTCCTTCGGTCGGGATGATCAGGCAGGTGGTCGAGCAGGCAGGTCGGTCAGGCAGGTCGGGTCGATCAGAGGGCGAAGAACTCGCCGGCGGCGTCGAGGGCGTCGGCGAAGGCGTCGATGTCGGCCTCGTCGTTATACACGTAGAGCGAGGCCCGGGCGGTGGCCCCGACGCCGAGCACCCGCATGAGCGGCTTGGCGCAGTGGTGACCGGCTCGGACGCAGACGCCGCGCTCGTCGAGCACCTGCGAGATGTCGTGGGGGTGGACGTCGCGGTAGGAGAACGAGAGCACGCCGCCGCGCCCGGCCGGGATCGGTCGGGCCCTGGATCACCAGCTCGTCGCCGAAGCGCTCGGCCAGGGTGTCGAGGGCGTAGGTGGTGAGGGCGATCTCGTGGCCGGCGGACGGCGTCCATGCCGAGGGCCTCGAGGTAGTCGATGGCGGCGCCCAGGCCGATGGCCTCGACGATCGGGCGGGGTGCCGGCCTCGAACTTCCAGGGGATGTCGTTGGGGGTCCAGCCGTCGAGGCGCACGTCGCGGATCATCTCGCCGCCACCCAGGAACGCCGGCATGGCGTCGAGCAGCTCCTCGCGGCCCCACAGCACCCCGATGCCGGTGGGGCCGAGCAGCTTGTGGCCGGTGAAGCCGAACAGGTCGCAGCCCAGCGCCTGCACGTCGGTGGGCAGGTGGGGCACGTACTGGGCGCCGTCGACCATGCACAGCGCCCCGGCGGCGTGGGCGGCGTCGGCCAGCTGGCGCACCGGCGTGAGGGTGCCGAGCACGTTCGACATGGCGGTGACGCTGAGCAGCTTGGCCCCGTCGAGCAGCTGATCGAGGTCGGTGAGGTCGAGCGTGTAGTCGGCGGCCATCGGGATGAAGCGCAGCTCGATGTCTCGCTCCTGGCGCAGCATGAGCCACGGCACGAGGTTGGCGTGGTGCTCGATCTCGGTGAGCACGACCACGTCGCCGGCGGCCAGGTTGGCCCGGCCCCACGTGTAGGCCACCAGGTTGAAGGCCTCGGTGACGTTCTTGGTGAACACGACCCCGGCGGTCGAGGGGGCGCCGATGAAGCGGGCGACCTTGGCCCGGGCCGCCTCGTAGCGCTCGGTGGCCTCGGCGGCGATGCCGTAGACGCCACGGTGCACGTTGGCGTAGGCGTGGTCGTAGACGTCGTCCATGGCGTCGAGCACCGAGCGGGGCTTCTGCGACGACGAGGCCGAGTCGAGGTAGACGATCGGGTAGCCGTTGACCACCGTGTCGGTGAGCAGCGGGAAGTCGGCCTTGATGCGGGCCACGTCGAGCGTGTCGGCGGCGGGGAGGGTCGGTTCGGTCAGCGCCATGCGTCGTACCCTTCGGCTTCGAGTCGGGCGGCGAGCTCCGGGCCGCCGCTCTCGACGATGCGCCCGTCGATCATGATGTGGACCCGGTCGGGGTGCAGCTCGTCGAGCAGTCGCTGGTAGTGGGTGATGGCCAGCACGCCGAGCTCGGGCCGGGCGGCCCGCACCTCCTGCACGCCCTTGGCCACGACGCGCAGGGCGTCGATGTCGAGGCCCGAGTCGGTCTCGTCGAGGATGGCGATCTCCGGCTCGAGGATGGCCATCTGCAGGATCTCGTTGCGCTTCTTCTCGCCGCCGGAGAAGCCCTCGTTGAGGTAGCGGTCGGCGAAGGACGGGTCCATGTCGAGGCGGGCCATCCACTCCATGATCGACAGGCGCAGCTCGAGCATCGACAGGTCGATGCCCTTGCGGGCCGACAGGGCCTGGCGCAGGAAGTTGAGGACCGAGACGCCCTGGATCTCCTGGGGGTACTGGAAGGCCAGGAACATGCCGGCCTTGCCCCGCACGTCGGCGCCCCAGCTCGGTGACGTCGTCGCCCTGGAACCAGGATCCGGCCCGCCGGTGACCTCGTACTCGGGGCTGCCCAGCAGGGAGCTGGCCAGGGTGGACTTGCCCGACCCGTTGGGGCCCATCAGGGCGTGCACCTCGCCGGCCCGGATGGTCAGGTCGACGCCCCGCAGGATCTCGCCCGGGGGCCTGGTTGCGCCCGTCCTCGACCGGCCGGACGTGGAGGTTCTCGATCTCGAACAGCGGGGCGGACATGGGCTCCAGTGTATTAGCACTACGGCCGTAGTGGAAATGTCGCCGACGACATTTTGGCCGGATCGGATCACCCGTGGGCGTGGAGATCCTCCTTCCAGGCCCGGAACCGTCGTGTGGGTCTCGCCGCTGGGCCCGACGCCCTCGCCGTGGCCGTCGGGGAAGCAGGCGGAAGGTGTACTGGCGGGTCAGGTCCTCGGCGTCGACGGCCAGGTAGCGGGCGTCGGCCTGGCTGGCCGGCCCGGCCCGCCACAGCAGCCACCGGCCGAGGCGGCGCTTGTAGGCGATCAGCGGGTGGCCCGAGGTCGTCGCCGAGGTGCAGCAGCTCGGTCGGGGCCTCGATCCAGGCCTCGGCCGGGATGTTGCGGTCGCGGATCGGGCGTGGCGGGCAGGTCGGCGGTGTGCACCGGGGTCGGATCGACGGGGCGGTCGTCGGCGGGGAGCGCGGGACCGGGCACGTCGGGCACGGTACCGTGCGGCCGTGCGAGTGACGGCCAAGGTGGACTACGCGGTGCGGGCGGCCATGGTGCTGGCCCGGGTCGGCCTGGCCGAGGGTGGCCCGGTCAAGGGCGAGCGCATCGGCCAGGACCAGGACATCCCGGTCAAGTACCTGGAGAACATCCTCAGCGAGCTGCGCCAGGGCGGGCTGGTGCGCAGCCAGCGTGGGGCCGAGGGCGGCTACTGGCTGGCCAGGCCGCCGACCGACATCACCATCGCCGACATCATCCGGGCGGTCGAGGGTCCGCTGGCCACGGTGCGGGGCGAGCGGGCCGAGCAGCTCGACTACGGCGACGACACCGCGGTCGCTGCAGGACATGTGGGTGGCGGTGCGGGCCAGCCTCCGGTCGGTGCTCGAGCAGGTGACCCTGGCCGACTGGTGGCCGGCGAGCTCCCGCCCCACGTGCAGGCGCTGGTCGACGACCCCGACAGCTGGGCCTGAGCGCTACCAGCCCCGGTCGACCCACTCCTGGAGGTGGGGCTGCTCGGTCGCCGATGGTGGTGTCGTCGCCGTGGCCGGGCAGCACGAGCGTGTCGGCGTCGAGCGGGGCGAACAGGCGCCGGTCGATCGACTCGATGATGGTGTCGAAGTCGGCGTCGGCCGGCTTGGTGTTGCCGGGACCGCCGGGGAAGAGCGTGTCGCCGCTGAACAGCACGGGTGAGCCCTCGAGGCGGAAGCACATCGAGCCCGGGGTGTGGCCGGGGGTGACGATGGTGTGGAGCCGCAGCCGCCCGACCTCGATCACCGAGTCGTCCTCGAGGAGGTAGTCGTAGGAGTCGAGCATGGCCGCGTCCGCGGCGGTGACGCCACCTCGTAGCCGGCGTCGCGGACGGCGGGCACGGCCTGGATGTGGTCCGAGTGGCCGTGGGTCTCGAGCACGGTGCGCACGCCGAGGTCGCGGCACAGCTCGAGCAGCTTCTCGTGCTCGTTGGCGGCGTCGATGAGCACGGCGTCGCCGGTCTCCTTGCAGCGCAGGACGAACACGTTGTTCTCCCACGGCCCGACCACCACCTTGTGGATCTCGGCCTGCGTGTCCTCGTAGTGCAGGTCGCCATGGCCCAAGCCTACGGCGATCGGAGCCTCGCGCTGCCGGCTGAGCCGCCGGTGACGCCCGTCTGCCCGACTGCGACCTGCCGGGCTCGAAGTGGCTCTTGACCGCGCGGTCTAGTAGAACAGATGCCCGAATCTCGCCGATCGACCCACCCACAGGGGGCCTGGAACCGTGAACTTCGCGTTCTCCGAGGAGCAGGAAGAGCTCCGCAACATCGTCCGTCAGTTCCTCGACGCCAAGTCGCCGGAGGCGGCGGTGCGCGAGCAGATGGAGACCGAGAAGGGCTACGACGACGCCGTCTGGACGCCAGATGAGCGAGCAGATGGGCCTCCAGAGCCTCATCGTCCCCGAGGAGTTCGGTGGCTCGGGCTACAGCTACGTCGAGCTCATCGTCGTGCTCGAGGAGATGGGCCGGGCGCTGCTGTGCGCCCCCTACTTCTCCACCGTCGTGCTCGGGGCCAACACCCTGATCCACTCCGGTGACGACGCGGCCAAGGCCACCTACCTGCCGGGCATCGCCTCGGGCGAGACCATCGCCACCCTCGCCTTCACCGAGCCGAACGGCCGCTGGGACGAGTCGGGCATCGAGGCCACCGCCACCGCCGACGGCGACGCCTGGAAGATCTCGGGCACCAAGTCGTTCGTGCTCGACGGCCACATGGCCGACCTCGTCCTCGTGGCCGCCCGCACCGGCGCCGGCGTCAGCCTGTTCGCCGTCGCAGGGCGACGCCGCCGGCCTCACCCGCACGGCGCTGTCGACCATGGACCAGACCCGCAAGCAGGCCAAGCTCGACTTCGACGGCGTCGCCGGCGCAGCTCATCGGCACCGACGGCGGCGGCTGGGACGTGCTGTCAGCACCGTGCTCGACCTCGCCGCGGTGGCCCTGGCCGCCGAGCAGGTCGGTGGCGCCCAGAAGTGCCTCGACATGGCCGTCGAGTACGCCAAGGTGCGCGTGCAGTTCGGTCGGCCCGATCGGCTCGTTCCAGGCCATCAAGCACAAGTGCGCCGACATGCTGCTCGAGGTCGAGTCGGCCAAGTCGGCCGCCTACTACGCCGGCTGGTGCGCCTCGGAGATGAACGACGAGCTGCCGTCGGTGGCCAGCCTGGCCAAGGCCTACTGCTCGGACGCCTACTTCCACGCCGCGGCCGAGAACATCCAGATCCACGGTGGCATCGGCTTCACCTGGGAGCACCCGGCCCACCTGTACTTCAAGCGGGCCAAGTCCTCCGAGCTGCTGTTCGGTGACCCGACCTACCACCGCGAGCTGCTCGCCCAGCGCATCGGGATCTGATCAGACCGGGCGGCCTGCTGCGCAGCTCCGGCGTCGCGGCCGGCTCCGCCGATCCCGGTGTCGACTCGCGAGCTGCTCCGGCTGGCGCCTGCGCAGCGTTGGGAAGGGCTTAGGCTCCGCCTATGGCCTGGGTCCTGATCGTCGTCGGCGTCGTGGTGGTGCTGGTCATCGCCGTGGTGGCGGTCGGGGCGGTGGTGGGCCGGCTGGCGGTCGAGGCGCCGGTGTCGGTGTTCGACGAGGACGAGGCGGTCGAGTGGATCGCCGACCGGCTGCCCGTTCGAGGTGGCGGCCCAGCTCAGCCACGACGACGTGCGGGCCCTCGTGCTGTGGCACCTCGAGTACCTCGAGGCCGAGGGCGTGGCCACCGAGACGGCGTTCGAGGACGACGCCCGACGCGGTGGTGGTGGCCGAGGACGACGGCCTGGCCTACGTGATCGGCCAGGCCGCCGAGGCCGGGCTCGACGTCGACGACGTGCAGGTCGTGGCCGTGCTCGAGGCCGAGCGGGACTACCTCGAGGCCATCGGGGCCATCGGTCCCCGGGTGGCCGACCCGACCGAGGCCGACGCCGCGACCGGCCGACTGTGAACGGTCGGTGAACCGGCCGGAAATGCCGCGCGTCGGCGGCCCGGATCGGTCTACGCTGGTCGGACCGAGGAAAGGAGGTGGTCCAACTGAGCAGTCATTGTTCTCATGGGACTTCGGAGGTGGCTGGCCGCTAGTCGGCAAGCTGGACCGGCCGGGCGAATCCCCGCCAGGCACCACCGGATCTCACGGTCAGGAGCTGGTCCCGCCTGACGCAGTCAACGTAGATCCGGAACTTCCGGCAAACGCAATGGGAGGGGCGTCGCCTTCGGGCGGCGCCTCTTTCGCGTGCCAGAGTGCCGGCATGGAACGCCCCGTCAAGTTCGAGCACAACCGGTGGCTCGGCGACAAGCGCACCCAGGTGGTCTACGACGTCGACAACCTCGACGAGCCCGACCATCATCGACGAGCTCATGGCGGCCGAGACCTTCCTCTGCTTCGGCCCCGACACCCTGGCCGAGGCCCGCAACCGCGGCTACAAGCCCTACAAGGGCGACGGCTCGGGCACCGGCCCCCGCGAGAACGACTAGGTCCCGGCTCACCGGTGGAGCGGCTGTTCACCTCCTCGGGGGACGTCGGGATCTGGGGCCACCTGGCCCGGCCCCGCAGCGCGCCCGGGCACGTGGACGCCGGGCGTGGTCATCTGCCACGGCTTCCCGCCCGGGCGGGACGGCGGCCGGCTGTCGGCCCGGTCGTTCCCCGAGCTGGCCGACCGCATCGCCACCGAGCTGGGGTGGGTGGTGCTGGTCATCTGCTTCCGGGGCTGCGGCGAGTCCGAGGGCGACTTCTCGATGGGCGGCTGGCTGGCCGACCTGCCGCGGCCGCGTCCGACTACCTGCACGACCTCGAGGACGTCGACGCGGTGTGGATGGCCGGCTTCGGCACCGGCGGCGCGCTGGCCGTCTGCGCGGCGGCCGACGACCAGCGGGTGCGGGGCGTGGCCGCCATGGGCTCGCCGGCCGACTTCGACGACTGGGCCGAGCCATCCCCGCCGGCTGCTGCTGCACGCCCGCGACGTCGGCATCATCCGCTCGCCGTCGTTCCCGCAGTCGTTCGACGCGTGGTCGCGCGAGCTGCGGGAGATCCGGGCCGTGGCCGCCGCGCCCCGGCTGCGGCCCGCGGCCGCTGCTCGTGCTGCACGGATCCGACGACGAGTCGGTGCCGGTGTTCGACGCCCGGGTGCTGGCCGATGCCCACGGCGACGCCGACCTGCGCGTCATCGACGGCGCCGGCCACCAGCTGCGCCACGACCCCCGGGCGGTGGCGGTGCTGCTCGGGCTGGCTCGACCGCCAGCGCAACCAGGCCGCCAGCGCCGACGCGATCCGCATCCCCGAGCCGACTCGACCGTTCGCTCGAGCGGCCGGTCAGTCGGCCTTGCCCTTGCCGGCGGCCTTCTTGGCCTTCTTGAACTCGCGGACCTTGGCCAGCGTCTCGGCGGCGAGTCGATGTCGGCCACCGAGCGGGGCGTCGTTGTCGCAGAACGGGGCGGCGGCCTCCTCCCAGCCGGTCGGGCGCTTGCCCGAGCCGCTTGGCCAGGATGGCCATGAAGATCTTGGTCTTCTCCTCGCCGTAGCCGGGCAGCTCGCGCAGCCGCCGGTAGAGCTCGTCGCCGACTGCGCACGTTGCGCCAGATCGGCGCCGGCGTCGCCGTCGTAGTGGTCGACGAGGATCACGCACAGCTCGTGGGCCCGGCGGGCCATGGCCGCCGGGTAGCGGTGCATGGCCGGCTTCTCGCAGAACACGGCGACGAGCGTCCTCGGGGTCCATGGCGGCGATGGCGGCGGCGTCGAGCGCGTCGCCGAGGCGGCTCTTGAGCGTGGCCGGGCCCCGGAAGGCCCACTCCATCGGCACCTGCTGGTCGAGCAGCATGCCGATGCAGCAGGGCCAGCGGGTCGGTCATCAGCAGCTGGTCGCCGCCGGGTCGCCGGTGATGAACAGCGGGCGCCGTGGCATCGGTCGGCTTCTTGGTCGCGGTCGCCATCCCGACACGCTACCGCTGCCGCCCGAACGTGCCCTGACGGTCAGCGGGCCGCGATGCGGCAGCGCGCTGGACCGTTCGAGCGATCGCGGCTGACAGGCGCGCCAGGATCGGCGTCAGCGGGTGCGGGGGTCGGCGGGGTCGGGGTCGATGTCGTGGCGCTTGATGGCCTCGGCCACCAGCCGAGCGCTCGATGGTGCCGGCGTCGGCCAGCGCGGCCAGGGTGGCGACCTCGACGTGGGCGGCGTCGGTCTCGAAGAACCGGCGGAGCGCCTCGCGGGTGTCGCTGCGGCCGAAGCCGTCGGTGCCGAGCGGCGACGAACGGGCGGCCGGCGGGCACGAAGCGGGCGATCTGGTCGGGCACGGCCTTCATGAAGTCGGTGACGGCGACGATCGGGCCCGCGGCCGGTCGCCAGCTTGTCGGTGACCGGGGCCGGCCGGCGGGCTCGTCGTCGGGGTGCAGGCGGTTCCAGCGCTCGGTCGACGAGGGCGTCCTCGCGCAGGCGCTTGTAGCGACGTGGCCGACCACAGCTCGGCGCCGATGCCGTGGTGCTCGGCCAGCGCGGCCTGGGCGGCGCGGGCGGCGAGGTGGGCCGAGCCCGAGAACACGATGGTGGCCGTGGCCTCGAGGCCGTCGGGGGCCGGCGGCCCAGCGGTAGAGGCCGTCGACGATGTCGTCGTCGGTCACGCGCGTCGGGCCGGGCCGGCATCGGGTAGTTCTCGTTGTAGAGGGTCAGGTAGTAGAAGACCGAGTCGCCGGCGCCGGTGCTGCCCGGCCTCGTCGGTGCGGCCGTACATGCGGTGGAGGCCGTGCGCGGATGATGGCGGCCATCTCGTAGGCGAAGGCCGGGTCGTAGGCCTGGCAGGTCGGGCACGGTCGAGGCCAGCACGAGGCTGTGGCCGTCCTGGTGCTGCAGGCCCTCGCCCATGCAGCGTGGTGCGCCCGGCGGTGGCGCCGAGCAGGAAGCCCTTGGCCTGGGCGTCGGCCGCGGCCCAGATGAGGTCGCCGACCCGCTGGAAGCCGAACATCGAATAGAAGATGAAGAACGGCACCATGGGCACGCCCCGGGTGGCGTAGGACGTGCCGGCGGCGGTGAAGCTGGCCATCGACGCCGGCCTCGGTGATGCCCTCCTCGAGCAGCTGGCCGTCCTGGCTCTCGGTGTAGGACAGCAGCAGCTGGGCGTCGACCGACTCGTAGTGCTGGCCGTGCGCGGCGTAGATGCCGAACTCGCGGAACAGGGCGTCCATGCCGAACGTGCGGGCCTCGTCGGGGATGATCGGCACCATGCGGGGGCCGAAGCCCTCGGTGCGGGCCAGGTTGCGCAGCAGGCGGGTGAAGGCCATGGTCGTCGACACCGACTGGCCGCCCGAGCCGGCGTCGAGCTCGGTCGAACGGCTCGTCGGGCGGCATGGCGAGGGCGCGGCGGATGGCGGTCGCTGCGGGACGGCAGCGGCCCGTCGAGGGCCCGGCGCCGCTCCATCAGGTAGCGGTACTCGGGCGAGTCGATCGGCGGCCGGTAGTAGGGCGGGTCGTCGCCGTCGAGCGCGTCCTCGGGGATGACGTCGTCGAGCCGCAGCCGCAGCGCGCAGCGCCTGCAGCTGGTCGTGCGTCATCTTCTTGATCTGGTGGGTGGCGTTGCGGGCCTCGACGTCGGTGCCGAGCGTCCAGCCCTTGACCGTCTTGGCCAGGATCACCGTCGGGGCGCCCCGCTGCTCGGTGGCGGCCTTGTAGGCGGCGTAGAGCTTCTCGTAGTCGTGGCCGCCGCGGGGCAGGTTGCGCAGGTCGTCGTCGCTGAGGTGCTCGACCAGCTTGCGCAGGCGGGGGTCGGGGCCGAAGAAGTGCTCGCGGATGTAGGCGCCGGACTCGACGGTGTAGCGCTGGAACTCGCCGTCGACCGTGGTGTTCATCTTGTGCAGCAGCACGCCGTCGACGTCGCGGGCGAGCAGCTCGTCCCAGCCCGAGCCCCAGATCACCTTGATGACGTTCCAGCCGGCGCCGCGGAAGATGGCCTCGAGCTCCTGGATGATCTTGCCGTTGCCCCGCACCGGGCCGTCGAGGCGCTGGAGGTTGCAGTTGATGACCCAGGTGAGGTTGTCGAGGCCCTCGCGGGCGGCCAGCGAGATGGACCCGAGCGTCTCGGGCTCGTCGGTCTCGCCGTCGCCCAGGAAGCACCACACCCGGGACCCGCTGGTGTCGTCGAGGTGGCGGTGCTGGAGGTACTGGTTGAACCGGGCCTGGTAGATCGAGTTGATCGGGCCGAGGCCCATCGACACCGTGGGGTACTCCCAGAAGTCGGGCATGAGCCACGGGTGGGGGTAGCTGCGACAGGCCGTCGCCGCCGATCTCGCGGCGGAAGTTGTCGAGGTGGCTCTCGTCGAGGCGGCCCTCGAGGAAGGCCCGGGCGTAGATGCCCGGGCGCGGCGTGGCCCTGGATGTAGACGTGGTCGCCGGGCAGGCCGTCGTCCTTGCCCCGGAAGAAGTGGTTGAAGCCGACCTCGTAGAGCGCGGCCGACGAGGCGAAGGTGGAGAGGTGGCCGCCGATGCCGTCGGCCCGCTTGTTGGCGTTGACGACCATGACCGCGGCGTTCCAGCGGATGAAGGCCCGGATGCGGCGCTCGATGTCGACGTCGCCGGGGAACCACGCCTGCTCGTCGGTGGGGATGGTGTTGACGTAGGGCGTCGAGACCTCGGCCGGCGTGCCGACCTGGCGCTCGCGGGCCCGCTCGGTGAGCTTCGACATCAGGAAGCGGGCGCGGACCTTGCCCTTGGCGTCGATCACCGCGTCGAGCGAGTCGAGCCACTCGCCGGTCTCGGTCGGATCGGTGTCGTGCAGCTGGTGGACGTAGCCGTCGATGGTCATCGGGCGATGCTCCCCGGGGGTGGAGGAAAGTCTCCCTCATGATGCCGGCTGGGCGGTCGGTTACCGGCCGGTAGCTCCGTGAACGGCCGGTGACAGGCGCCGGCCGTGCGAGGATGCGGCCATGGCCACGGTCGTCTACACCGATGGGGCGTGCAGCGGGAACCCCGGGCCCGGGCGGCTGGGCGTGGGCCGTCGGCGGCGGCCGCTACGCCAGCGGCGCCGAGGCGCACACGACCAACCAGCGCATGGAGATCGCCGCCGCCTTCGAGGCGGTGCGCGCCCTGGACGGGCCGCTCGAGGTGGTCAGCGACTCGACCTACGTCGTGAACTGCTTCCGCGACCGCTGGTGGGAGGGCTGGATCAAGCGGGGCTGGCTCAACAGCCAGAGCAAGCCGGTGGCCAACCGCGACCTGTGGGAGCCGTTCATCGAGCTGGTGCGCGAGCGGCGCGACGTCGACCTTCCGGTGGGTCAAGGGCCACAGCGGCGACCCCATGAACGACCTGGTCGACCGCCTGGCGGTCGAGGCGGCACGACCAGGCGGCCGCACCGGCGACGGCGAGCCCGGCGACCTCGGCCCGGCCGACGACGTCGGACCGTGGGCCGCGCCCGACGACGGCGGCGGCCCGGGCGGCGCTGGCCGCCCGACGGAGGAGCCGGCCATCGCCGGCCATCCGCTGGTCGTGTTCGGCCACCGGCCGACCGAGCTCGGCGGCTACGACGGACAACCCGCTCGGCCGAGGCCGTCGCGCGACCGGCTGGCCGAGATCGTGGCGGCCAAGGCCGACGATGCACCGACGACCTGGTCGTGGTCAGCGGGCTGCGGCTCGGGGCCGAGATGCTGGGGGCCGAGGCGGCGCTCGAGCCGTCGGCGTGCCGCTGGTGGTGGTGCTGCCCTATCCCGATCCCGAGTCGGTGTGGCCGGCGGCGAGCCAGCGACGCTTCCGCGACGCTGGTCGACCGGGCCCGGCGAGGTCATCGATGCTGCAGAAGAAGGATCCCCGCGTCGAAGCAGCAGGCCGGGGCGGCGCTGGCCCGTCGTGACGCCTGGCTGGTCCGCAACGCCGACGAGGCCATCCTGGTGTGGGACGGTCGAGGACCAGGCGCTGGGCAAGCTCGTCCGCTCGCTCGAGGACCGCCTGGGCGACGACGTCTGGGTGGTCGATCCCGCCGAGATCGCGGGCGTGTGACGATGCGGGTGGGCAGCGACACGGGGGGCACCTTCACCGACCTGGTCGGCGGCCGACGGCCGCATCGCCAAGGTGCCGTCGACGCCCGACGACCCCGGCCGGGCCGTGGTCGACGGGCTCGCGCCGGCTGGCGCGGGGCCGTCCGCCCCGACGGTGCTGGCCCACGGCACGACGGTCGGCACCAACGCGCTGCTCGAGCGGCGGGGGGCGACCGTGGCGCTGGTCACCAACGAGGGCTTCGCCGACCTCATCGAGATCGCCCGCCAGGACCGGCCGTCGCTCTACGACCAGGAGGCCGACCGGCCCGAGCCGCTGGTGGCCCGCGACCACCGCTACGAGGTGGCCGGTCGCCTGGACGCCGACGGGGCCGAGCTCGAGCCGTGCGACCCGGCGACGATCGCCGGACGCTCGGCGCCGGAGGTCGAGGCGGTGGCGGTGGCCCTGCTGCACGCCGACCTCGAGCCGGCTCACGAGCAGGCGGTGGCGGCGGCGCTGGCGCAGCGCGGGCTACGACGTGACCGCCTCGCACGAGGTGTCGCCCGAGTTCCGCGAGTACGAGCGCACCGTCACGACGGTGATCAACGCCTACCTGCGGCCCGTGTGCCGGACCTACCTGCACGAGCTCGACCGACCTGGCCGACGAGGTGCTGGTGATGACCTCGGCCGGGGGGCTCGTCCCGGTCGCCGAGGCGGCCGAGCGCCCGGTGGACCTGCTGCTGAGCGGGCCGGCCGGCGGGGTGCTGGCCGGGGCGGCGGCGGCCGCGGCCAACGGCTGGCCCGACGCCATCACCTTCGACATGGGCGGCACCAGCACCGACGTGTGCCTCGTCCTCGACGGGCGGCCGGCGCCGGCGGCCGAGCGGATGGTCGGCGGGTTCCCCGTGCGGGTGCCGTCGCTCGACGTGCACACCATCGGCGCCGGCGGTGGGTCGATCGCCCGCGATCGACGCCGGCGGCGCCCTGGTGGTCGGGCCCGCGCAGCGCCGGGGCCGTGCCCGGGCCCGGCCTGCTACGGCCGGGGCGGCACCGAGCCGACCGTCACCGACGCCGACCTGGTGGCCGGGCGCATCCCGGCCGACGCCGAGCTTCCCCGGCCTCGGACGTGCTCGACGTGGCCGCCGCCGCCGCCGCCCTGGACGGGGCCGGGCGTGACCGCCGACGGGGTGCTGGCCGTGGTCGACGCCGCCGATGGTGCAGGCGCTGCGGGCGGTGTCGGTCGAGCGGGGGGTCGACCCGCGGGGGCTCGCCCTGGTGGCCTTCGGCGGAGCCGGGCCCGCTGCACGCCTGCACCCTGGCCGACGCCCTGGGCATGCCGGCGGTGATCGTCCCGGCCCGCGCCGGCGTGCTGTCGGCCGTCGGGCATCCTCGACGCGCCGCGAGCAGCGCCACCTGGTCGCGGCGTGGCCCGACCCCGGCGGACCACGACCGGCCTCGAGTCCGCGCCGCCGGGCGCTGGCGGCCGAGGCCGGCGGCCGCTCGGGCCGGCGTCGACGGCGGCCGAGCGTCGAGGTCGACGACCGTCGTCGACTGCCGCTACGCCGGCCAGAGCCACGAGCTGACCGTGCCCGAGCGTCGACGCCTTCCGCCGCCGAGCACCAGCGCCGCAACGGCTACGCCCGCGCCGACTCCGCCGGTCGAGGTCATCGCCGTGCGGGCCGTGGCCCGGCGGCCGTCGCCGGTGGGCCTCGCCGACCTGCCCGGTCTCCGAGCGGGCGCCGGCCGTCGGGCCCGTCGGTCATCGCCGAGCCCGACTGCACCATCTGGGTGCCGCCGACGGCTGGCGGGCCGACCCGGGCGACGCCGGCGCCCTGCGTGCTGCACCCGGGTCGGCCGGCGTGAGCCTCGACCCGGCGTCGCTGCAGATCCTGCTGTCGCGCCTGGCCGGCGTGGCCGAGGAGATGTCGCGCGGTGCTGCGCCGGGCCGCGTTCAGCCCCAACATCAAGGAGCGGGCCGACTGCTCGGCGGCGCTGTTCACGGCCGACGGCGAGCTGCTGGCCCAGGCCGAGAACATCCCGGTGCACCTCGGCTCGATGCCGGCGTCGGTGCGAGGCCGCCATCGCCCGCTTCGGCCCCGGACGGCGACGACGCATCGGTCCCGGCGAGCAGATCATCCTCAACGACCCCTTCGCCGGGGGCACCCACCTCAACGACATCACCGTGGTGGCGCCCGTGCTTCGTGGAGGCCGACGGGAGGCCCCGGCTGCTGGGTTGGGTGGCCACCCGGGCCCACCACGCCGACGTCGGGGGCGCCGCCCCGGGCTCGCTCCCGGCCGACGCGGTCGAGATCTTCGCCGAGGGCCTGCGGATCCCCCCGGTGCGCCTCACCCCCGAGGTGCGGGCCCTGCTGCTGGCCAACTCCCGCACCCCCGACGAGCGGGCGGGCGACCTCGACGCCCAGGTCGGGGCCAACGTCGTCGGCGTCGAGCGGCTGGCCGGCGTTCGCCGACGAGCCGCTGGCCGAGGTGCTCGACTACGGCGAGCGGCGCATGCGGGCGGTGCTGCGGGACCTGCCCGACGGCCGGTGGACGTTCTCCGACGTGATCGACAGCTTCGGTCCCGCGCCCGACCAGCAGGTCGAGACGGTCATCGCGGTGGCGGTGACCATCGACGGCGACGCCATCACGTTCGACTTCACCGGCACCGGGCCCCAGCGGGCCGGCAACGTCAACGCGGTCGAGGCGGTCACCGTCAGCGCGGTGGCCTTCGCCCTGCGGGCGGCGCACCGACCCGACCCTTCCGGCCAACGGCGGCACGCTCCGCCCGCTCACGGTGATCGCACCGCCCGGCACCATCGTCAACGCCCGGCCGCCGGCGGCGGTGGGCGCCGGCAACGTCGAGGTGAGCCAGCGGGTGGCCGACGTGTGCTTCGGCGCCCTGGCGCAGGCTCGGCCCGGCCGGCTGGGCGCCGCCTCGCAGGGGACGATGAACAACCTGCTGATCGGCAACGACCGCTGGGTCTACTACGAGACCCTGGCCGGCGGGCAGGGCGGACGGTCGGCCGGCGCGGGCATGAGCGGGGTGCACACCCACATGACCAACACCCGCAACACGCCCGATCGAGGCGCTGGAGCGGGCGTTCCCGCTGCGGGTGCGGCGCCTGCGCCTGCGCCGGGGGAGCGGGGGTGCGGGCCAGCACGCCGGCGGCGAGGGCATCGAGCGCGACCTCGAGGTGCTCGAGCCGGTCGACCCTGTCGCTGATCACCGAGCGGCGCCGGTCGGCGCCGTGGGGGGCCGAGGGCGGCGGCCCCGGGGCGGTCGGCGAGAACTGGCTGCTGCCGGGCGGCGACGAGGCCCGCGCCGAGCGCCTGCCCGACAAGTGCACGATCGCAGCTCGACGCCGGCGACGTCGATCCGGATCCTCACCCCCGGCGGCGGCGGCTGGGGCCGGGCCGAGACGCCGGGGGATGCTTGACGAACCATGCCGAGGGGGTCACCGTTGGGGCACCGGCCGACCAGGGGGGTGCGACCGGTGGGAGGGGAGACCATGGACTCGTGGACCCGAGCCGGCGCGGGCGCCGGCGTGCTGGGGGTCGTCTGCTATCTCGTGGGGGCGTTCCTGCCCGGCAACCCGCTCAAACCCGATGCGGCCACCGACAGCATCATCAACCACCTGGCCGACCACCGGCGCAGCGTGCTCATCGGCTACGCCCTCACCCTCGTGGGCCTGGCCCTGCTGCTGTGGTTCCTCGGCTACCTGCGGGCCCTGCTGGCCGAGGCCGAGGGCGGAGGCGGCCCGCTGGCCACGGTCACCGCGGTGTCGTGGGTCCTGCTGTTCGCCGTGGCCGCCGCCGGCGGAGCCGGGATCACCGTGGTGGCCTGGCGGGGCGTGGGGGAGTTCGACCCGAACCTGGTGCGCATGGCGTTCGACGTGCAGAACCTGTCGCTGTACGCCATCACCGCCACGGTGGCGTTCCTCAGTGTGGCCGCCCCCACCCTGGTCATCGCCCGAACCCGCGTGCTGCCCCGTTGGCTGATCGTGCTCGGCGTCATCGAGCTGGCGGTGAACGTGATCGAGCTGGCCGGCATCGGCACACGCCGGGGATGGAACGCGGGGGGCTACGCCGCCGGCCTCGGTCCGCTCGTGTGGATGGTGTGGGTGGCGGCCCTCAGCGTCACCATGGTCATGCGCTCCCCCGAACCCAAAACTTGACCGTTGGGTCGGAGTTCGACCCGGGAAGCCGGTTCTTGCCTAGGGTGCGCCCATGGAACTCAACGGGATCTCCGCCATCGTGACCGGTGGCGCCTCCGGGATCGGTGAGGCGCTGCGCCCGCATGCTCGCCGCCCGCGGCGCCAAGGTCGTCATCGCCGACCTGCAGGACGACAAGGGCAACGCCCTCGCCACCGAGATCGGGGGTGCCTTCGCCCATGTCGACGTCACCAACCCCGACGACGTGATCGCCGCCATCGAGCTGGCCAAGGAGATGGGCCCGCTGCGGGCCCTGGTGAACTCGGCCGGCGTCGGCTGGGCCACCCGCACCATCGGCAAGGACGGCTCGCTACGACTCGGCCCACGACCTGGACGTGTTCAAGAAGGTCATCGAGATCAACCTGATCGGCACCTTCAACTGCATCCGCCTGGCCGCCACGGCCATGAGCACCACCGAGCCGCTGGAGAGCGGCGAGCGGGGCGCCATCGTCAACATGGCCTCGGTCGCCGCCTTCGACGGCCAGATCGGCCAGGCCTCCTACTCGGCCTCGAAGGGCGGCGTCGTCGGCATGACCCTGCCCGTCGCCCGTGACCTCTCGGCCGTCGGCATCCGGGTCAACACCGTCGCCCCGGGCCTCATCGACACCCCGATCTACGGCGAGGGCGAGGGCTCCGAGGCGTTCAAGGCCAACCTCGAGAAGGGCGTGCTGTTCCCCAAGCGCCTCGGGTCGCCCGAGGAGCTGGCCAGCATGGTCGTCGAGCTCCTGGCCAACAGCTACATGAACGCCGAGACGATCCGCGTCGACGGCGGCATCCGGATGCCCCCGAAGTGATCGCGCCGCGGTGCCGCTGACCCGGGTCCGGTCGCTCGACGTGTACCTCGGCGACGAGCTCGTCGCCGAGGTCACGACGCCCCGGACGGGCAAGATGACCCTGACCTACCGGCCCGAGGTCGTCGAGCGCGTCGGCGTCGGTGCCATGGTGCTGTCGGCCGTCGCTGCCGGTGCGGCCCGAGCGCTACTCGCCGAGCGAGGTGGCGCCCGTTCCTCGAGGGACTGCTGCCCGACGGCTGGGCCCGGGCCGGGCTGGAACGGCGCTTCGACGTGCACCGCGTCGACAGCTTCTCGCTGCTGGCCGCCGTCGGCCGGGAGTGCGCCGGTGCCGTCTCGCTGGTGCCGCCGGGCGACGCCGTGGCCGCCGCCGGTCGACGAGCCGGCACCGGCGCTGGACGAGGACGGCGGTCGCCGGCGCGGCTGGCGGACCTGGAGGAGGACCCGTTCGGGGTCGACGACGCACACCCGGCTCACGCTGGCCGGCACGCCCTGGAAGCTGCCGCTGACGCGCAGCCGCCGACGGGCCTGGGCGGCGCCCGCGCCGGGCGCATGGTCGACCCACCTGCTCCGCCCGGAGCCGCCCGACCGGTCGGGCTGGTGGCCACCGAGGCGTTCGCCCTGGCCGGTCCTGCGCTACGCCGGCGTGCGGGTGGTCGAGGCCGAGGCCCCGCCACGTTCGGGCGGCCGCACGGTGCTGGTGGTCGAGCGCTTCGACCGGCGCCGTCGGCCCCGACGGTGCGCGTCGAGCGCCTCCACCAGGAGGACTGCTGCCAGGCGCTGGGTGCGCCCCGCGCCGAGCGGACCGAGCGTCAGGGTGGGCCCACGCCTGGCCGAGGTGGCCGAGCTGGTGGCCGACCTGGCGTCGGATCCCGAGGCCGACCTCGTCCACCTGCTGGAGTGGGTGGCGGCCGGCCTGGTGTTCGGCAAGGTCGACGGCACCGCCCGCGACCTCGCCCTGCGTCTACGTCGACCGACGGCGTGCCGCCTGGCCCCGGTGGCCTCGATGGCCGGCACCGCCGACTACCCCGAACGACCCCGCCAGCTGGGCCTGTCCGTCGGGGGCGTCGACGACCTCGACCGGGTCGGCCGACCCCAGCTGCTGGCCGAGGCCGGTCGATGGGGGATGCCCCCGTCCGTGGCCTCGGCCACCGTGGACCGTCTGGTCGAGGCCCTCGACGCCGCCTGGGAGCCAGCCCGCGCCGTGGTCGATCCGGGCCCGGACGTCATCGCCGCCTGCCGATCGCGCCTCTCGGCCCTGGCGTCGTAGCCCGTCAGCGGCGGCGGAGCCGGTCGAGGTCGCGGCGGTCGCGCTTGGTCGGTCGCCCCGACCCTCGGGCCCGGTCGAACACGGGAGCGATCTCGTCCTTGGCCGGCGGGGGAGGGCTCGAGTCGATGAGGCACTCCGCCGCCAGGGCGGCCCCCACCCGCTTGTCGATGATGCGGACCACGTCGACCACCCGGTCGCGGCCGCTGATGCGGGCCTCGACGTGGTCTCCGGGCCGCACCACCGTGGCGGGCTTGGCCGGGACGGCGTTGACCCGCACGTGACCGCCGCGGCAGGCCGCGGTGGCGGCTGAGCGGGTGGGGCACAGGCGCACCGCCCACAGCCAGCGGTCGATTCGGGTGGCGTCGATCCCGCGATGCTAGGCCCGCGGGCGAGCTCCGGCGCTCAGGCGGGCTCGGGCCGCAGCACGTAGCCGACGCTGCGGATGGTGTGGATCACGCGCGGCCCGTGGGCTTCGAGCTTGGCCCGCAGGTGGCTCACGTGCACCTCGACCAGGTTCACGTCCGACAGGGCGAAGCCCCACACCGTGTCGAGCAGCTGCGCTTTCGACAGCACCTGGCCCGGGTTGCGGCAGAACGTCGTGAGGAGCTTGTACTCGAGGTGGCGCAGGGGCAGAACGTGGCCGTCCCGGGTGGCGATGTGCGCCCGGTCATCCACTCGGATGTCGCCCACCTCGAGCAGGGCCGACGGCAGTCGGTTGGCCCGTCGCAGCAGCGCCTGCACCCGGACCAGCAGCTCGGCCATCGAGAACGGCTTGGTCAAGAAGTCGTCAGCCCCGACCTGAAAGCCGGCCAGGCGATCCTCCACCCGCTCCGAAGCGCTCACGAACATGACGGGCATGTCGCTCAGCGCCCGGATGCGCCGGGCGATGCTCACCCCGTCGGGCCCATCGGGCAGATGCAGGTCGACGAGGGCGACCGAGGGTCGGAACTCCGACAGGCTCTGGTCGATGCTCGCCCCGCTGGACTCGGTCCGGACCTCGTGTCCGTCAGCCCCCAGGGCCATTGCCAATGCTTCACACATGAACGGGTCGTCGTCGATGACGAGGACCCGCGACGGCGATGTGCTCACTCCTCCGCCCTCCACAGCTCACCCGGCCCCCGGGTCTCTCCTTCCCGAGGTGCCTCGATGGGCAGTCTCGCGCAAGCAGGGCCGAAACTGAAAGAGAACTGCACTCACTTTCAGCAGAACTTCAGGAACCGGCGTGGTCTGCCTTCAGCCTTCAGGTCCATCTTGGCGCTGTCCGGTTGGGGATGAGGACGGTGCGTCATGGCGCCAGCCACGCTTACGGAAGTTGGATGGAGCGACGCCCGGTGCTGGTGCGGCCGCGTCCCGGAACGGGTCCGCCTGACCACCTCGCCGTCCGCGGATGAGGCCCGGGGCGACCTGACCCTCCTCGGCCGCTGCGCGGAGCACGCCGAACCCCCGGGGGTGGACGACCGGGCCGTCGCCGTGGTGAACCCGAGCGGCTCCGGCTCCGCCCCGGCCGTGCAGTGGCGCGACCTGCACACCGCCCTGCTGGTGCTCGGCACCGTCGCCACCGCCTTGAGCGAGCCCCTGGTGATGACCGAGGCGAGCGGGCGCTGCGTGTTCTCCAACGCGGCCTGGTCGGCGCTGACCGGGCTCAGTCCGGTCCGGTCCCGGGGGCTGGGGTGGACCGCCGCCCTCAACGACCGTGACCGCGACCGGCTCCACCAGCAGCTGACCTCGTCGCGGCCCGAGCTCAACGTGCGGCTCCAACTGCGCTCGCCCGGCCGTCGGGGCTTTCGGCCCGCAGTGCATCTGACGGCCCGCCCCGTCACCGATTTCGACGGCGTGGTCCTGGGCCACCTGCTGTCGTTCGACGCTCAGTCCGCCCCCGAGAGCGGTGCCCACCTGCCTGAGGGAGCCGAGGGCTTCGACGCCACGACCCGCTTGCCCGATCGCCAGCAGTTCATCGACGCCATCCGGGGGACCTTGGGGACTTGGCAGGATCGGCCCACCACGTTCGCCGTGGTCGTGATCGACCTCGACTACTCGAGCGAACCGGGCGGCTCGCCCTACGCCCCTGACGTGCTGTTGAGGGCCCTGGCCGTGCGGCTCGACGGGTCCATCCGGCCGGGAGACGTGCTGGCCCGCTCGGCGCGTGACCAGTTCGCCGTGCTGAGTGCCGAGATCACCTCGTTCAACGAGGTGATCGGGATGGCGGAGCGCCTCCTGACGGCCACCAACGATGTGCTCCACGATCCCGACCGCACGGACTGGAGCAGCGCCAGCGTGGGCGTGGCCTTTCCTCACCTGCCCGGCGAGACCGCCGAGCGACTGCTGGCCAAGGCGGAGAGCGCGGCGGCCCTGGCCCGCTCCAACGGGGGCGAGCAGGTCGAGGTCATCATCGGTACCGGCCCGGGCAGCAGCGATGCCGTGTCCACCCCCTCTTTCCCTGGGTTCGACATCGATCTGACCGACGAAGCCGGCGCCCCCGAGGGTGACGGACGCTCCCTGGTCGAGCGTTCAGGAACACCTCAGGGCTGCTTCAGGGCCGCTTCAGGACCCTCCGCCACACTGAGTGGTACCCCCAGAGGAGAGATGGAGGTGGAATGGCGATGACCGCACCGAGTCAAGTACTCGGCGAGGGCAGGGAGGGTCGGCGGCGGGAGACGTCGCGCCCCGCGCCGGTCTACGCCGTTCCTGGGCCCAAGGCCCCCAGCGGCATCCTTCGTCGCCTGCTCATCCTGGAGACCGTGACCTTGAGCGTGGTGTGGACCATCGCCTTGGTGGCGGCGCTCGAGCCGGTGTGGCCCGAGTCGACGACCGCCACCGTGATCGGCCTGGTGGCCTCGGTCCTGGCGCTCACCGTCAGCGGTCTGGTCATGGCTGCGGTGCTCCAGCTCTACCGCTCCCGGGTCAGCGCGCTGCGCTCCGTCACCGTCGAGCGCCAGGCGCTGCTGGCGGCCACCTCGACGCTCGAAGCCATCGCCTTGTTGCACCTGTTCGCCCCCACGGCATCGACCACGCCGGTGATCATCGGCGGCTTCGCCCTGTTCGTCGGGTTGGCGGTGGGTCGTTCGGGATTCGACTCCTGGCTGACCGTGCTGCGTCGCACCGGCGCCATCGGTCGACCGGTGGTGCTCGTCGGTGAGGTCGAAGAGGTCTCCGCCCTCGTCCACCTCCTGGCCAGCCATCCCGAGATCGGCTATCGACCCATGGGCTTCGTGGCCCCCAGCTCGGACCTGCCCGCCGGCGCTGAAGGCGATCCGCAGGATCTCCCCTGGCTGGGCCCGCTGTGCTCGGCGGCCGAGGCGGTGCGCCAGACCGGTGCCACCGGCGCCATCATCGCCGCCAGCGGACTGCCGTCGACGCAGCTCAACGCGTTGGTGCGCCAGCTCCACACCGAGGGCATCCACGTCCACCTGTCGAGCGGACTGGAGCGCATCGGCCACCGGCGGGTGCGCCAGCTGCCCATGGCCCACGAGCCGTTCTTCTACCTCGAGGCGGCCACGCCCGGGCGCTGGGCGCTCGGGGTGAAGCGCGGCATGGACATCGCCGGCGCGCTGTTCGTCCTCGTGCTGGCCAGCCCGATCATGTTGATCACCGCGGCCATGGTGAAGCTGTCCGATCGCGGCCCCGTGTTCTTCTACCAGCACCGGGTGGGCAAGGACGGCGAGCCGGTGGTGGTGCGCAAGTTCCGCTCCATGACCGTGACCGCCGAGAGCGACCTGAGCCAGCTCGAGGCCGACAACGAGCGCAATGGCCCGTTGTTCAAGCTGACCGACGACCCCCGCGTCACCCGCGTGGGCAAGTGGATCCGGGTCACCAGCATCGACGAGCTGCCCCAGCTGCTGAACGTGCTCGAAGGGACCCTCTCCATGGTGGGTCCCCGACCGGCGCTGCCGTCCGAGGTCGCCCAGTTCGACGAGGAGCTCCTCGGGCGGCTGCGCATGCGGCCCGGGGTGAGCGGGCTGTGGCAGGTCGAGGCCCGACACAACCCGTCCTTCTTCGCCTATCGGCACCTGGATCTCTTCTACGTCGAGAACTGGCGTCTGAGCCTCGACATCGCCGTCCTGGCCGCCACCATCCACACCGTCATCGGTGACAGCGTCCGAGCCATGAGTGGGGCGATCCGCAGCCGGTTGAGCCGCCGGAAAGCCCGCCGCAGCCCCGTGGGGCAGATCACGCCGGCCATCGATGAGCTCGGCGCCGGTTGATGAAGTCTCCGAGCGCGCCACGAGCCGGTGACGGCCACATCCTGATCCTGGTCCAGAACCTGCCCGGTCCCCCTCGATCGCCGGGTGTGGCTCGAGTGCCAGGCCCTGGTGGCGGCCGGCTTCCGGGTCTCGGTGATCTGCCCGAAGGGCCCGGGTGACCCTGCCCGCCAGGAGCTCGAGGGCGTCCGCATCTTGAAGTACAACCCGCCGCCGGTGGCGCGGGGCATGGTCGGCTTCGTGGTCGAGTGCGTTCTGTCCTGGCTGCAGACGTACCGCCTCGCCCGGCGCCTGTGGCGTGAGGATCCCTTCGAGGTCATCCAGGCCTGCAACCCGCCCGACACGTTCTTCCTCATCGGTCGGCTGTTCCGGTCCCGTGGCGTGCGCTTCGTCTTCGATCACCACGACCTGTGCCCTGAGATCTTCCGGTCCCGCTTCGGTCGCGACCGCGGCCTGGCCCTGGGTCTGCTGCTGGCGCTCGAGCGGGCCACGTTCGCCACGGCCGACCACGTGATCAGCACCAACGAGTCCTATCGGTCGGTGGCGCTGAACCGGGGCCGCAAGCGCCGGGCCGACACCACGGTGGTCCGCAGCGGACCCGACCCCGACGTCATGAAGCCGGGTGCGCCCGACCCGTCGCTGAAGATGGGCCGCGAGCACCTGTGCTGCTATCTCGGCATCATGGGTCACCAGGACGGCGTCGACATGGTGCTGCGGGCCGCCGACGTGCTCGTCAACCAGTGGGGCCGCACCGATGTGTCCTTCGCCCTCATGGGCTTCGGGGACACCTACGACGACCTGCGGGCCCTGTGCACGGAGCTCGGCCTGGACGACGTGGTCACCTTCACCGGCCGGGCCGACCTGTCGGTCATCAGCCGAGTACCTGTCCACCGCCTCGATCGGTCTCTCGCCCGACCCGGTCAACTGCTTCAACGACGCGTCGACCATGAACAAGACGCTGGAGTACATGGCCTTCGGCCTGCCCGTCGTGGCCTTCGACCTCACCGAGACCCGCGTCTCGGCCGGCGGTGCCGCCGTCTACGCCGACGGGGAGGAACCCGAGTCCTACGCGGCGGCCATCGTCGCGCTGCTCGACGACCCCGAGCGCCGCGCCCGGCTGGGCGCCGAGGGGCGCCGGGCCATCGAGTCGGCCCTGGGCTGGCCGCACCAGGCCGCCGCCTACCGATCGGTGTACCAACGACTCCTGGGGACGCGCGTGGCGGCGCCCGAATCGGGGCCACGGGTGATGCCCCGCCACCTGGTCACGCCGCGCCGGTACCGGTCGCGGCGGCCCGAGGCGACGCCCGCCCGTGTGGCGGCGGCGCCCGAGCGCCCGCGATCCACCTCGCCGGCGTGACCGGGGGCAGGGGGCACACGGCCCCACCACTCGCGCAGGGCGGCGCGACACTGCAGTTGGCTGGGCACGACGATCGGGAGGCTGTGCTGTGAGAGGGCTCTATCGCAACGGGAGCGACGGCCACCGCCCGGCCGCCTCCACGGTCTCATCGGACACCCCCACCAGCGTCGCCGGCGGGCCGGCTCCCGCGGGTCAGGCCCCGGCGGACTTCTTCGCGTCGCTGGCCGTGCTGGGCCGGCGCTGGAAGGTGCTGGTCGTCGGACTCGGCGCCACCTTCGCCCTGGCCTTCCTGGCCGTGACGGCCATCCCGGCCACCTACAAGGCGAACGGAACGAGCTTCCTCTCCGTCGCCGCCAACACGTCGGCGCCGACCAACCCCGGTGAGGTCGCGCAGGTCAAGAACCCGTACCTGGCGTTCGGCGGCTCGCTGAACGCCACCGCCGAGCTCATGGCCTCGGCCATGAACGGCGAGCAGGATCAGGACAAGGTGGTGGCGCTCGGCGGGACCGGTACCTACGTCGTCGATCTGGCCCCCGGCGACGCCCCGGTGCTGACCATCTCGGCCACGGGCAAGACGCCCGAGGAGGCGCTCACCACCCAGCGGA
This sequence comes from uncultured Microthrixaceae bacterium, assembly GCA_963726905.1. Taxonomy (GTDB): domain Bacteria; phylum Actinomycetota; class Acidimicrobiia; order Acidimicrobiales; family Acidimicrobilacustridaceae; genus UBA4742. The sequence continues at coordinate 343,575 of CAVSDZ010000003.1, read as the reverse complement.
TGGCCACCCAGGTCCTGCAGGACGACCTGAAGTCCAAGCAGGAGGCGGCCAAGGCCAAGGACGATCTCATCCAGACGATCGAGAACCGTGTGCCGGTGCACGCCTCCAAGCAGCAGACCAGCCGGATCCGTGGCCTGATCGGGGTGTTGGTGCTCGGCTTCGGCGCCACCATCATGGCCGCCTTCGTGTTCGAGTCCATCGCCCAGCACCGGGCCCGGGGTCGGGTGCCCCGGCCGGTCGAGCGCGAGGGCGAAGTGCGTCCGCTGGCCGGCCGGAGGGGTGATCCGCCGGACTCCAAGGCCGAGCAGGACGAGGCCCTCGAGCGCCTGAAGTCACTGCTCGAGCGCGAGTGAACGGGCCCTCCACCGTGGAGGCCCGGCGCTCGAAGGACGCCCTCGGCGCCCTCACCGTCTACCTCGTGGTGCTGTTCGGCATCCCGGCCCAGCTCGTGTTCGGCCCCTTGGGGGCGTCGGGCTCACCGGCCACCATCATGGGTCTGGGCTTCCTGTTCTGGTGGCTGGCCGCCCGGTTCGTCCCCTCCCTGGGGGTGGCCCGCGGTTTCTCGCCGGTCCGGGTGGCCATCGGCTTCCTGGTGGTGTCGACCCTGGCGAGCTACGCCTTCTCGGCCCTGCACCCGCTGCCGGGGGACCAGCGGAGCGGCGCCGACCTGGGGCTGCTGGCCATCCTCTCGTTCTCCGGCGTCGCCCTGGTGGCCAACGACATGCTGGCCCGGTTGGAGACGATCGAGACCCTCTTGCGACGCCTGGTCATCGCCGCCGCCATCCTGGCCGGGCTCGGGGTGCTGCAGTTCGTGACCGGTTTCGACATCGCCGCGCTGATCAAGATCCCGGGGCTGCAGGCCAACCACACGCTCCACCTGATCGGGGAGCGGTCGAACTTCCGGCGCGTGGCCGGGACGGCCAGCCATCCCATCGAGATGGGCGTCGTGCTGGCCGCCATCCTCCCGTTGGCGCTGCACTACGCGGCGTACACCAAGGTGCACCGGCGCCGGTGGCAGCTCTGCACCGTGGTCATCGGCATCGCCATCCCCATGACGCTGTCCCGCTCGGCCATCCTGGGCACGATCGTCGGCTTCCTGTTCCTGTTCTTCACCTGGCCGGGCACGCGGCGTGCCTTCGCCCTGCTCATCACCCCCGTGTTCGTCGTGCTCATGCGCCTGGCCATCCCCGGCCTGGTGGGGACCATCTCCAGCATGTTCACCAACCTGGGCAACGACGACAGCATCAAGGGGCGCACCGATGACTACGCCGTGGTCGGCCAGTTCATCCAGCGATCGCCGTGGCTGGGGCGCGGGCTCGGCACCTTCGTGCCCAAGGACTTCTTCTTCCTGGACAACCAGTATCTGGGGAGCATCATCGAGACCGGTTACGTGGGCCTGGCCGCCCTGCTGACCTTCTTCCTGGTGCCCTACTTCGCCGCCCGGGGCGCCCGGCGCCACCTCGTGACCCTGGGCGATCGCGATCTGGCCCAGTCGTTGGCGGCGTCGGCCCTGGTGGTGGGGGTCAGCTTCGCCACGTTCGACGGGCTCGGCTTCGCCATGGTGGACGGGGTCATCTTCCTGATGGTGGGGTGCATCGGGGCCCTGTGGCGCGTCACCCATCAGCGCCCGCTGGTCGGCCCCCGGGTGAGTGAGATCCGGGTCCGGGTGGGAACGCCGTGAACCTGATGGGTGCCCCGCGACTCGGCTTCGCCTGCCACTGGGGGCCCGACCCCCAGGCGACCTGGTCAGGCACACCCTGGCGGCTCCGCCAGGCGCTCGAGGAGCGCGTCGAGGTGCTGGATCTGGATGTGACGCCCGGCGCGGCGGCCACCGTCGCCCTGAAGGGGGCCGCCGTCCGCCGTGGTGAGGGCCGATGGGTCAGCCCCTGGAAGCACTCGAGCGCGGGCCTGCGGGCCCAGGAGCGGGCCCTTCGCAAGCAGTTGCGCGCCCACACCTGCGACGCCGTGGTCCAGATCGGCGACCTGGGAGTGGTGGACGACCCCTACCTGCTGGTGCAGGACCTGAGCGTCCGCGTCCTGCTCGACCATTTCGACGAGGCATCGGGGGTTCCCCACTTCCCGGGCATGAGCGAGCAGATGCTCCGCCGCCGGCTGGCCTGGCAGGAGCGGGTCTACGAGCAGGCCGCCGGGGTCGTCGTCATGAGCCGGTGGCTGGCCGATCAGCTGATCGCCGAGGGCCTTCCGGCGAATCGGATCTTCGTCGCCAACCCCGGGGCCATCACCACGCTGGACGCGCCCCCGGCCCCGACGCCGCAGCGATCGGCGGGCGAGCGGACCCGGCTCCTGCTGGTGGGCCGGGACTTCCACACCAAGGCAGGCGATGTCGTGCTGGAGGCGTTGTCCATCCTGCGCCGCGACGTGGATCCCGACATCACCTTGACCGTGGCCGGCCCACCGACCTGGCCGCTGCCGGGGATGCCCCCCAAGGGGGTGGCCTTCCTGGGCCGGGTTCCTCCCGAGCAGGTCGTGCGCCTCTACGACACCCATGATCTGTTCGTGATGCCGTCACGGCTGGAGGGCTTCGGGATCGTCTTCGCCGAGGCGCTCTCCCGGGGCCTGCCCTGCGTGGGGCGCAACGCCTTCGCCATGCCCGAGCTCATCCAGCCCGGCCTCGGCGGCGCCGTGGTGGACTCGCTGGACCCGGTGGAACTGGCAGAGGTCGTCGCCGACACGCTGGCCGACGACGACCTCTACCGAGGATGCTGGGCCCGCCGGATGGCGGTGGCCGAGCACTTCACCTGGGGGCGGATGGCCGACGACGTGATCGACGCCGTCGACACCATCCGCCAGGGGGACGTGGCGCCTAGGAGCTGACGACGGCGCCGTTGTCCATGTAGGTGTTGTTGGTCCAGGTCACCGGGACGTTGGTGTCAGCTGATCCGTAGCGGTAGTCGCGCAGGAACCGGTTGTTGGTGACGGTGATGTTCTGGACGTAGTACTGGCCGTTGTTGCCGTCCACGACGTAGATGGTGTAGTTGCCGCCGCCGAGGATGTTGTCCCTGACGGTGACGGGCCCGTTGGTGGAGGGACCGAGGTCGGGGGCGAGGAACAGCGACGAGTTGCCGGCGATGTCCATGGCGTTGTGGATGACGTTGGCGTTGGTGACGCCGTTCTGCATCTGGGCGCCGTCGGCGTGGGCCCCGGACTCAGGGGTGAAGTCGTGCAGCCACGAGTCCTGCAGCAACGTGTTGCTGCCCAGCTTGAAGCCGTCGTCGGGCAGGTTGTGGACGTTGCAGCGGAGGCAGGTCCAGTTGTCGAAGGCGATGCCGGCGGTGTGGTAGCTGCCGGAGATCTCCGAGTCCTGCACGGTGACGCTGCCGGACTGGACGTAGATGGCGTAGTCGCCGCCGTTGCCGGTGAAGCGGCTGCGCTTGATGGTGACGTTGGGAGCGGCGATGGTGACCGTGCCGGTGATGTCCTTGGCGTCGATCACCGTGCCGGCGGTGGACACGGTGAACCCGCCCGACGGCCGTCAGCACCGTCCCGGCCGGCACCCCGGTGTTGGACGCCCCCGGCGTGCCCGTGCTGGTCGCCGCGGTGGTGGTGGTGGTCGGCGCCTTGGTGGTGGTGGTGGTCGGGCGCCGCGGTGGTGGTGGGCGCCGCGGTGGTGGTCGGCGCCGCCGTGGTGGTCGGCGCCGCGGTGGTGGTGGGCGCCGCGGTGGTGGTGGTGGACGAGTCAGTGGGCGGCGGGTTGCTGGTGTACGAGTAGGTCGAGGACTTCTGGAAGATGGCGTCGACCCAGTAGTTGGCCGACATCCAGTCGGTGGTGGGGAACGTGCCCGAGCCGCCGTAGGAGTACACGCCGTTGGCCCCGTCCACGCCGGCGGCCAGCGCCTTGATGTCGCCCTGGCCGGCGCCGGTGGAGCCGAAGTAGTGGGTGTCGGCGTAGTAGTGGCCCGTGTCGGTGTGGTACGACGCGACGTAGGTCACGCCGGCCGTGACCGACACCGGCTGGGAGAACGTGGCCGACTGCCAGCCCGAGGCGGTCTCGTTGGTGAACGTGAGCGTGGCCAGCTTCTGGCCGTCACGGTTCCACAAGGTGCCGGTGTGCGTCCCGGTGTTGGTGGTGGCCTTGTAGAAGCGCAGCCCGCGGATCACGCCGTCCTTGGCGGTGCGGAACTTCACCCCCAACTCGACGGCCTTGGTGTCGGAGTCGGGCACCGAGTTGGGTCGGTTCGACCCCAGGATCGTCTGGGTGCTGCGGTACGCATCAGCATCAGCGATGTGCAGCGCATAGCCCCCGAAGGTCAGGAGCACAGCCGCCGTCACCAGCATCGCCATCATCCGGCGGGGGCTGCTGACCAGCGCATGGGCGCGGAGAAGAAGAGGTTCTGAGACCATGGTTTACCTCGAGGGGATCTGGGGCGATGACGGGCGGATCCGATGACGGAGTCCCGCGGGTACTGTCTGCGCTAGTCATCGGTCGCCAAGCCCCGGCGACTTGAGCAACTTGTAGGCCATATGGTCTACGAGCTGCCTCTTGCCCCCGTGTTCGCCGCACAGTTGAAGGGTTGGGATCGTGGGAACTCCAGGGTATTGGAGGGTCCGTCAGCGGCTGTCCCCTCGGGCCCGGGCCCGGGTGCGTGTGGGCGTGGATGCGGTCCTGGGCCCGGCGGTGGGATCGGTCGCGGGCTCCCGCCGGCCGACGCCGGCCGTGGGCCTGACGTTCGATGACGGCCCCGACCCCGAGGTCACCGACCGGTTGGTCGACGTCCTGGCCGACGAGAAGGTGCACGCCACCTTCTTCTTCCTCCTGGATTCGGTGGAGTCGTCACCCGACCTGGTGCGGCGAGTCCTGGCCCAAGGCCACGAGGTAGGTCTCCACGGGCTCGACCATCGACGGCTGACGTCGTTGCCGGCCCATGAGGTCAGCGAGCACATCCGCGCCGGCCGCGACCGGCTCACCATGGTCTCCGGTAACGCCCCCCGGTGGTTCCGTCCTCCGTTCGGGGCCCAGCACCTCCGGAGCTATGTGGCGGCTCGCCGGGCGGGGATGGAGGTTGTCGTGTGGTCCGCCGAGGGCGAGGACTGGATCGACCGACCGGCCGAGTCCATCGCCGAGCGCGCCGTGGCTCGCTCCAACCCGGGGGGCATCCTGCTGCTCCACGAGCGGTGCCGACCTGAGCCGGGAACGGGCAACGGCGTGGTGGACTCGCCGGCGATGGCGACCTTCGATCCGGTTGACGTGGCGGCGTTGACCATCGACGGTCTCCGTCATCGGGGCCTCGAGCCGATGTCGGTCGGCGAGCTGACGCGGGCCGGCGGGATTCGCCGAACGGTCTGGTTTCGGCCGTAGCGAGGCTCACGTTCTCCGCGAATGTCACGAGTCCGGTTCGTCGCTCCCACGCTCCGTGGGAATCATTGCGATCGTGTGACAAATATTTCGAAAATCTCGGCCTAAATCCACCCATGGGCCGTCTCGTCATGCTTTCGTAACGTCATGACTTTCTCCACTTCCGCCGTTCGACCCACCACGCCCCCCCTGGGTGGGCTGAGGCGGATGAAGCGGTGGCAACCTCGCCGCATCATGGCGCTGTTGGCGGTCGCAGCCCTGTGTCTGACCCTGGGGGGCTATGCGTTGCACATCGCTGGTGCTGATGCGTACCGCAGCACCCAGACGATCCTCGGGTCGAAGCCGACCCAACTCGGTGCCCGACTCCGACACCAAGGCCGTCGAGGTGGGGGTGAAGTTCCGCACCGCCAAGGACGGCGTGATCCGTGGGCTGCGCTTCTACAAGGCCACCACCAACACCGGGACGCACACCGGCACCTTGTGGAACCGTGACGGCCAGAAGCTGGCCACGCTCACGTTCACCAACGAGACCGCCTCGGGCTGGCAGTCGGCCACGTTCTCCCAGCCGGTGTCGGTGAAGGCCGGCGTGACCTACGTCGCGTCGTACCACACCGACACGGGCCACTACTACGCCGACACCCACTACTTCGGTTCCACCGGCGCCGGCCAGGGCGACATCAAGGCGCTGGCCGCCGGTGTGGACGGGGCCAACGGCGTGTACGCCTACGGCGGCTCGGGCACGTTCCCCACCACCGACTGGATGTCGGCCAACTACTGGGTCGACGCCATCTTCCAGAAGTCCTCGTCGAACACCGCCCTGCCGCCGACCGACAACCCACCGCCCACCGACGCGCCCACCACGGCGGCGCCGACCACGGCGGCGCCGCACCACGGCGGCGCCGACCACCACGAAGGCCCCGACCACCACGAAGGCCCCGACCACCACGGCCCCACCCGGCACCGTCGTCCCGAGCGGGGGGACGCCGGGGGCGTCCAACACCGGGGTGCCGGCCGGGACGGCGCTGACGGCGTCGGGCGGGTTCACCGTGTCCACCGCCGGCGCGGTGATCGACGCCAAGGACATCACCGGCACGGTCACCATCGCCGCTCCCAACGTCACCATCAAGCGCAGCCGCTTCACCGGCAACGGCGGCGACTGGGCCATCTACGTCCAGTCCGGCAGCGTCACCGTGCAGGACTCGGAGATCTCCGGCAGCTACCACACCGCCGGCATCGGCTTCGACAACTGGACCTGCCTCCGCTGCAACGTCCACAACCTGCCCGACGACGGCTTCAAGCTGGGCAGCAACACGTTGCTGCAGGACTCGTGGCTGCACGACTTCACCCCTGAGTCCGGGGCCCACGCCGACGGCGCCCAGATGCAGAACGGCGTCACCAACGCCAACGTCATCCACAACGCCATGGACATCGCCGGCAACTCGTCGCTGTTCCTCGCCCCCGACCTCGGGCCCTCCACCAACGGGCCCGTCACCGTCAGGGACAACATCCTCGGCGGCGGCAACTACACCATCTACGTCGTGGACGGCAACAACGGCCAGTACTTCGTCCAGAACATCACCGTCACCAACAACCGGTTCCTGCGCGACTACCGCTACGGATCAGCCGACACCAACGTCCCGGTGACCTGGACCAACAACACCTACATGGACAACGGCGCCGTCGTCAGCTCCTAGCCCACCCCCGGGCTCACGCCTTGGGCACGAGCTCGCCCGACAGCACGGCGTCGACCGCCGTGACCTCCGGCTCTTCCGGCTCTTCTCCGCTCGCCTGGGCGGAGCGGAGCCGGCGCCGCGCCGACAGGCCGGCGGTGGCGTCGATGGCCAGTTGCCGGAGGTGGGGGGCGACCGGGATGAGCGGCCCGGCCAACGCCAGCATGCCCGTCACCACGATGGCGGCCTCCGGACTGTCGATCTGGGGGACGACGGCCAGACCGACGGCGATGGCGACCGCCCCGCCCAGCAGCGGTGCCACCAGCGGCCCGCCGACGTCCCGGGTGTGGAGGCCCACCGCCCGGACGGCGACCAGGTAGGCCGGCACCATGATCCCGCCCGCCACCACGAGGTGGGCGATGCCCACGCCCTGGATCCCCCGGAGGTGCACGCCGATCACCAGCGCGGGCATCAGGGCCGCCAACCAGAGCCCCTGGAGCCACATCGTGGTGCGGCTGCGGCCGACGGCCACGAGCAGATCCGCGGCCAGCTGGAGGGCCACCCGGATGAGGCCGACGATGGCGAGGAAGCGGAGCGCCTGGGCGGCGGGCGTCCACCGGGGTCCGTACACGATGGTGATCAGGGGCACCGCTCCGATGCACAGGCCCACCGCCACCGGGATGGTGACCCACATCAGGTAGCTGAGTGACCGCACGAAGGCGTCCCTCAGCTCGCTCAGCCGGTCCTGCAGATGGGCGAAGCCAGGCAGGGCCACGTTGGCCACCGCGGTCGAGAAGAGCGTCACCGGTGAGGTGGAGAGGTTGAAGGCCATGAGGTAGAAGCCCACGGCCACCGGCCCCAGCACCCGGCCCACCACCATGTAGTCGAGGTTGATCATGACCGTGGCCAGCAGGAGGGTGCCGGCGATGGGCAGGCCCTGGGAGAGGAGCGCCTTGGCGATCGACGTCGACCACCCTGGTCGTACCCGGGTGTGGGCGAAGATCCCGTGCATCACGCTGGTGACGGCGTTGCCGGCCAGCCGGCCCCAGGCCAGGCTCCAGGGCCCGTGTCCGGTGGCGGCCAGGCTGATGGTGATGACCAGGGAGGCCGCGAACCCGCAGGCGTCGGCCGCCGTCCGCAGATCCTGGCGGAACGTGCGGGTGAGCACGGCGGAGGGCACGGCGAACAGGCCGTTGATCACGACGCCGAGACCGAGGAGCCGGACGATGTTGGCCGCGTCGGGGGCGTTCATGGCCGCGGCGAAGGGGCCGGCGGCGACGCAGACGAAGGCGAAGAGCAGGCAGCTCGAGGCGAAGATGGTGGTGAACGCGGTCGGGATGATCTTGTCGATCGATCCGGGCCAGCGCACCACCGTCGGTTCGAGACCGAGGTCGTTGAGGTTGGCGATGATCATCAACGCCACGATGGCAACGGTGAACTTCCCGTAGTCGGCCGGGTCGAGCAGCCGCGCCAGGATGATCCCCATGACGATCGTGCCCAGCTTGCTGATGACGTTGTTGGCCAGGCTCCAGCCCAGCCCTCGCCGCACTTGGTGCCCAAGCGCCACGTCCTCGGTCATCGGTTGCGGAACCTCTGGGGCACTCGTTCGACGGTGGAGGCCACCAGCCGCTGGGGAAGGGGGAGGAACGAGAAGTCGGGCCACGTCCGGTTGAACGGCTGGCGCTTCCAGTTGTCGTCGTCGTCGGCGTCAGCCAGCTTGCGGAAGGCGGAGGCGCGGTCGTCGGCGTAGCGCACGAACTCCCAGTCCGGTGAGGACATCATGAAGCGATGCACCACGGCCACCGCGGGGATGGGCACGTCGTCGAGGACCATGAGGCCGCCCACCTCGAGGCGCTGCTCGATGAGGTGGAAGTCCACGACGGGCTGAGGAAAGGAATGGCGCCCGTCGATGAATGCGGCGTCGAAGCGCACCGATGCGTCGAGCTCACCCAGCGCGTCGTCGGAGCGCTCGCGCGGTGAAGGTGACGCGGCCGGGGTCGACGCCGATCTCGGTGCAGTAGGACCGGATTCGCTCGTGCTCGTCGGCGGCAGGGCTGATGGCCAGGTGCTCGGCGCCCACCGACGCGAACACGACGGTCGACGCGCCCGCGCCGGTCTCGACCGTGCGCGAGCCCGGCGGGATCAGGTCAGCCAGGAGTTCCAGGGTGGCCGGCAGGGCCAGCCACGCCCGGGTGCCTCCCGAGTGGAAGTTGGGCTCGTCGGCCACCATGCGGCGGATGGCCTGGGCGGCTTCGTTGGTCGATGTCACATCGCTCCCGTTCATCATCAGGTGAGCTCCTCGGCGACGAGCTCGGCGACCCGCTGCTGGTCGTCCTCGGTCAGGTGCGGGTGCAGGGGCAGGGAGAGGAGGCGGTCGGCGGCCTGCTCGGTGGAGGGGAAGTCGCCCCGGCGGTGCCCGAGCTCGGCGAAGGCGCCCTGCAGGTGGATGGGGACGGGGTAGTGGACGCCGGCTCCGACACCGTGGCCGTGCAGGCGTTTCAACAGCCGATCGCGGCCATCCAGCCTCAGCGTGTAGAGGTGCCAGACGTGCTCGTTGCCCGCCATCACCTCCGGCAGCCACACCGTGGGCAGGCCGGTGAGGAGCTGGTGGTAGCGCTCCGCGGCCACCCGTCGAGCCTCGTTCCAGCGATCGAGTCGGGCCAGCTTGGCTCGCAGGACCACCGCCTGGAGGGCGTCGAGGCGTGAGTTGAACCCGAGGACGGCGTGGTCGTACTTGCTGGTGGCCCCGTGGCTGCCGAGCAGGCGAACCCGCCGACCGAGCTCATCGCGGTCGGTCAGGACGGCCCCGCCGTCGCCGTAGGCACCCAGGTTCTTGCCCGGGTAGAAGCTGGTGGCCGCGGCCAGGCCCAACGAACCGGGGGTGAGACCGTGGCGCCGGGCCCCGTGGGCCTGAGCGGCGTCCTCGAACAGCAGGGCCGAGGTCCCGTCCACCACGTCGCGCAGTGCCTCCATCGGTGCCATCTGGCCGTAGAGGTGCACGGCAACGACTCCTCGCGTCCGTCGACGTGAGACGGTCGGCGACCTGGGCGGGGTCGATCAGCAGGTAACGGGGATCGACGTCCACGAAGACCGGGCGGGCACCGGCCCGCACCACCGACGAGGCCGTGGCGATGAACGAGTTGGCCGGCACGATGACCTCGTCGCCCGGACCGATCCCGGCGGCCCGCAGCATCAGTTCGAGGGCGTCGGTGCCGTTGGCCACCCCGATCGCCTCGCGGCGGCCCCACCAGGCGGCGAGCTCCTCCTCGAAGGCGGTGACCACGTCACCACCGATGAAGCCGGTCGTCTCCAGGATCTCGGCCCAGCCGGCGGCAACCTCCTCGGCCACCTCGTGGTGCTGAGCCGCCAGGTCGACGAGGGGGATGGAGGTGGTCGCGGTGGTCATGGTCTCCCTGCCAGGTGTCGGATGCGCTTCTTCATGGGGTCGGACAACAAGAGGTCGCCGGCCCGCAGGCCGGTGGTCCGGGTGGCGCCCAGGGCGGTCTTCCAGCCCGGGACACGACGCTCCACGGCCAGTCGGTAGTAGCCCTCGAGCCGGTCGGCGGTGGCGTCGAGGCTGTAGCGCGAGCGCACGAGATCGAGGCCGAAGGCCCCCATCTCGGCCCGCCGCACCGGGTCGGTGACCAGCTGTCGGATCTGATCGACGAGCGGGGCGGGGTCGAGGTCGCCGTCACCGAGGCCGTACATCCCCTGGTAGAGGAACGTCGGCGCCGTGGACGAGTCGAAGATCTCGGAGAAGCCGCGCTCGCCCAGGATGATCAGCGGCTTGCCGAAGGCCATGGCCCGCAGCGCCGAGCTGCCCATGCCCAACATGACATCGGCGGCGGCATACGCCGGCCGCGGGTCCACGAGGCCGCCGGTGAGCAGGATCACCGGGCGACCCAGGCGGGCGTTGACCTGCGCCGCCCGCTCGGCCAGGACGTCGGCCGAGGTGCCCTCGCCCACGATGGTGAGCCGAACCGCATGATCCTGGGCCACCTGCTCCACCGCGTCGACCGCCCGTAGCAGGCCCTCCAGCTTGAGGTGGCTGACGAGCCGGGAGACGACGACGATGTCGAGGGGGCCGTCGGTGAGCCCGTACTCCTCGCGGAACCCGGCCGGGTCCACGGCGTCCATCGAGTTGGTCGTGGTGTCCACGGGCGGCTCGAGCAGCAAGGCCGGTGAACCGGTGCGCCGATGGCCCAGCTCCACCAGTTCGGGGGTGCCGAACGTGGTGAGGGCGGTCGATGGGAAGAATCGGGGGATGGCCATCGACATGCAGGTGCTCAACATGGGGATGCCGTTGGGCAGGTGGAGGCCGTAGTAGGCATCGAGGCACTGGGGCCAGTCCCAGACGTGGATGAGGTCGGGGCGCTCCTGGCGAACCACGTGGCGCAGGGCCCGGATCATGGTCGTCGAGGGATGGCGGTCGGCGACGGGAGCGGCGATGTAGCGCAGGTGATGGGGGGCCATGAGGGCCTCGGCCGGGCCCGGCGTGGCGAAGAGCGTGACGCGGTGGCCGTGGCGGTTGCGGACGGCCGCCGCCAGCTCGATGGCGTTGGTCTGCGTGCCGCCGAGCTCGAGATGGTGGGCGTAGACGAGGACCTTCATGCGCCCACCGCCTCGGCCATGGGGGGGTTCAGTCGACGGGCCGGCGCACCGACCCACACCTCGGCTCCCGGGACGTCATCCAGCACCACCGCGCCCATCCCCACCAGCGCGGCGGGACCGATCGTGAGCTGTTCGCGGACCAGGGCGCCGGCGCCGAGGTAGGCCTCCGCCTGCACGTGGACACCACCGCCCAGGCGAACCCCCGACGCCAGCGTGGCGAAGTCGTCGACCACGTCGTCATGGGTGAGGATCACCTGGGGCATCAGCACCACGTGCGCGCCGATCGTCACCGAGGCGGTGGTGACCACGCCGGCGAAGATGATGGCGCCGGGCCCGATGGCCGTCGACGGGGCCAGCGACGCGTCGGGGTGGATCAGCGTCGCGTAGCGGTCTGCCGGCAGGTCCAGCCGGGTGACGATGCGGCGGCGGGAGGAACCCACCACCGGGCGAGCGGTGCACACCGCCAGGTCGACGTCCATGGTGGCGACCGAGGCGATGGGGCCGAGGACGGGCAGACCGGCGACCTCGATGCCGGCCAGGGCCGGGTCGTCGTCGACGTACCCCGCGAGCTCCCAGCCGGGGCCCTGAGCATTGATGGCCCGCACCAGCTCAGCGGTCTCGCGGGCCAGACCCCCGGCTCCGATCAGCACCAGCCCGCCGCCCGTGCTCATGGCCTCGACCCGGGCTCGACGGGCAGACCGGCGGCCTCCTTCACGACCGCCACCACCCGATCCTGATCGTCGTCGGTGATGCCGTGGAACAGCGGCAGGATCAACGATCGGCTGGTCAGCCGCTCGGTCACCACCAGGGGCTCGGTGACCACCCCGGCGTAGGCGGGTTCGAGGTGGGCGGCCATGATGCCGCGCCGCGCCGAGATCCCCGCCCGGTCCAGTCGAGCCAGCAGCTCGTCGCGGCTCACCCCGAAGTCGTCGGGGAGCACGATCCAGAACGACTGGTAGTTCGTGGTCCCGGCGGGGGGATCGCAGACCACCTGGAGACCGGGGACGTCGAGCAGCAGGTCCTGGTAGCGCTGGGCCCGGGCCCGCCGCTCGGCCACGATGGTGGCCAGTCGGTCGAGCTGCGCCAGACCGAGGGCCGCCTGCAGGTCGGTCATGCGGTAGTTGAACCCCGGCTCGAGATAGGCCTCGAGGACAGGGCCCGCCGAGGCGTGGCGATCGAAAGCGCTGTGGTTCATGCCGTGCTCGCGCAGTTGCCGCAGCCGGGTGGCCGACGCCGGCATCGTGAGCCATGACCATCCCACCCTCGCCGGTGGTGATGATCTTGCGGGGATGGAACGAGAAGACGGCCAGATCGCCGTGCGAACCGATCGGGTCGCCGTGGTAGGTGCTGCCCAGGGCGCACGCCGCGTCCTCGACGACCTGGATGCCGAGCGGATCGAGCAGGGCGTGGATGGCTTCGAGGTCGGCTGGGACACCGGCCTGGTGCACCACCATGACGGCCTTGGTCCGCGGCGAGAGGCAGGGCTCGATCGTCTTCGCCGTCAGGTTCTGGGTGGTCTCGTCGACGTCGGCGAACACGGGCGCCGCCCCCGTCTGGCGCACCGAGCTGGCGGTGGCGATGAACGAGAGCGACGGGACGACGACTTCGTCGCCGGGGCCGACGCCGAGGAGGTGCAGCGCCAGGTGCAGCCCGGCCGTGCAGCTCGACACGGCCACCCCGTGGCCCGCCTGCACGGCCTCGGCCACCGCCTGTTCGAAGGCAGCCACCTTGGGGCCCTGGGCCACCCAGCCCGACTCGAGCACGGCCGAGACGGCGTCGTGCTCCTCGGAGCCCAGCCACGGACGCATCACGGGGATCGTCATGGGACCGGCACCGCCCGGTCCGGTCCGTCGATGGGTTGGTCCGCGCCCTCGTCCATCCCCCCCAGGTCGAGGGCGCGGACCAGAGGTTCCAGCCGCGCCGTCCAGCTGTGTCGTCCCGCAAATGCCTGTCGCCGAGCGATGAGCTCGGGGTCGTCGGCCGTGGCCGCCGCTTCGGCCACCGCGGCGGCGAAGCGCTCCGGCCCTTCGGCGATGGTCACCAGATCGGTGTCGAGGGCCCGGACGGCGGGCAGGTCGGTGCTCACCACCGGGCGGCCGGCCGCCAGGTACTCCAGCACCTTGAGCGGGGAGCTGGCCCGGTTGAACGGGTCGTTCGAGGAGTACGGGACGAGCCCGACGTCCATCACCCGCAGGTAACCAGGCAGCTGATCGAACGGTTGGGCGCCGACCCACGTCACCTGATCCCGGGCCAGCAGGCGGTCGAGGGCGCCGTCGGCTCCGGCCGGTCGTCCTCCGACCAGCAGCACCGACAGGCCCGCGCCGGGCAGGGCCTCGAGCAGGCCGACGTCGATGCGACCGCTGAGCGTGCCGATGAGCCCGGCCACCGGTGAGCGGGGCAGGTCGCCCGGGGGTCGGGGCGCCCGCGGGGCGGAGGCGTAATGGGCCACGTCGCAGCCGTTGGGGATCACCAGCGGTTCGTGGCCCATGGCCCGGTACCGGTCGGCGAGCAGCTCAGACACGGCCACCGTGAGGTCGGCGTCGGCGGGCTGGCGCCGGTCGCGGCGCCGCAGTCGGGCCGGTGCGATCCGCATCAACGAGGCGCCGGCGACGTAGTCATCCTTGGCGTAGAACACCCGGGTCCGCTCGCCGCAGGCTCCGAACAGCGGGTTGAGCGAGGGGACGATGACGGCCGAGACGCTCGGCGCGCCCAGCGCGTCCACCGCCCGGCGCAGCGCCCTGCGGGTCACGGCCAGGCTGAGCTGCTTCACCCCCGGCCGTTGGTGGAGCGGGGGAGCGGTGGGAGCGAGTCGGGCCAGGCCCGGCTCGATGAGCTCCAGGTCCTTGCCCGCCGAGGCGCGGGGCCGGTGGACGACCGACACGGGCGGGTCGACGTAGAGCACCGGCGTGTGGCGCGACAGCTCACGGGCCACGGCCTGGTCCAGGAGGTGATGGCCGGACCACGGTGTCGTGGCACAGATCACCACGAGGCCGTCCCAGGAGCCGGGGAGGGCGGGCGTGGTCAAGACCGGACGTCCTCGAGAGCGTCCCGGCGGCTGCGCCACCAGGTCACGAGGTCGGCGAGGCCGGCTTCGAGGGGGAACGACGCGGTGAAGCCGAGCAGGTCCCGGGCCTTGGTGGTGTCGGCCAGCCGGGAGCGCACGCCGTTGGTGGCTCGCTCCGGGCCGTGCACGGGCACGAGCTCGGGGGCACCCATGACCCGTGACAGCGCGGCGGCCAGTTCGGCCAGGCTGGTGGAGGTGCCGGTGGCGACGTTGTAGGTCTCGCCCACGTGGGGAGTGGCGGCGGCCAGCACGTTGGCCTTGGCCACGTCGCTCACGTGCACGAGATCCATGGTCTGGGAGCCGTCGCCCAGGATCAGCGGGGGCTCACCGGCCTCGATGCGTTCCATCCAGCGCACCAGCACCTCGGTGTAGACGCCGTAGATGTCCATCCGGGGCCCGTACACGTTGAAGTAGCGCAGGGCCACGTAGTCCAGGTCGTACATCTTGCGGAACGAGTGCAGGAGACCCTCGTTGAACGCCTTGGCCGCCCCGTAGATCGTGTCGTTGTTCCAGGGATGGTGGTTCTCGTCGGTGGGCAGCACGTCGGCCTGGCCGTAGACCGAAGCCGACGACGAGGCCACGACCCGGTCGACGCCGGCCTCGACGGCCGCCTCCAGGACGTTGAAGGTGCCGTCGGCCAGGACCTCGAGCGCCACCCGGGGCTCCTCGGCGCACCGGGTGATGCGGATGGCGGCCAGGTGGTAGACGAGATCGATGCCGGTCGTGGCCTCGGCCACGGCGACCCGATCGCGGATGTCGCCCTCGACCACGGTGACCCGGCCGCTCTGGAGGGCCGACTCGAGGTTGGCCAGCGTGCCGCGGCTGAAGTCGTCGAACACGACGACCTCGCGGGGTTCGAACGGAAGGATCTGGTCGATGATCGTCGACCCGATGAGGCCGGCACCTCCGGTGACCAGGATCCGCCGATCGGCGAAGGTTCGTGCTCCGAGTTCGAGATCCACTATCGATCCTCTCCGATGTCGACGAAGCCGCCGCCGAGCTCGAGGCTCCGTCCGGCCGCTTCGAGCAGCTCGAGCACCCGGAGGCCCGAGCGCCCGTCGGTCTTGGGGGCTCGCTCCTCGCGGATGGCGGCGGCGAGCTCGCCCACGACGCCCTGCAACGCTTCGGCCTCGGGTAGCGACGGCGCCACCATGTCTCCCAGTCGGTAGGCGACCTGGGCCTGGCGACGGGCGTCGCCCCCGCACTCGGTCATCTCGACGCCCCGGTCGTAGATGCTGACGCGCTGGGACGGGTCGAGGTCGTCCCAGACCACCATGCGCCGGGAGCCCCCGATCAGCGTGGTGCGGACCTTCTTGGGGCTGAGCCAGTTGAGGTGGACGTGGGCCATGGCGTCCTCGCCGAGCGGCATGGTCAGGTAGCCGACGCACAGATGGCCGGCCCCGACCGGGTCGGCGCCCATGGCCGCCACCTTCTGGGGGCGCATGGCCTCGGGCAGGATGAAGTCGAGGATCGACAGGTCGTGCGGCCCGAGGTCCCAGAGCACGTCGATGTCGCTCTGGACGAGGCCGAGGTTGACCCGCACCGAGTCGAAGTACTGGATGTCGCCCAGCTCACCGCTCTGCACGAGCTCGCGGATCTTGAGCACTGCCGGCGTGTAGCAGTAGGTGTGGTCGCACATGAGGACGAGGCCGCGGTCTTCGGCCACCTCGACCAGCTTGCGGCCCTCGGCCAGCGAGGGAGCCAGCGGCTTCTCGACCAGCACGTGGCGTCCCGCTTCGAGGCAACCCAGCACCACGGCGGTGTGGGTGGCGGCCGGGGTGGCGACGGCCACCGCGATCACCTCGGGATCATCGAGCACGTCGTCGAGCGACGTGGTCACCCGAACACCCGGGGCGTGGCCGACGACCCGCTGGGCGCGTTCGGCGTCGAGATCACAGACCCATCGCAGGTCCCATTCGGGGTGCGCCTGGAGGTTCCGAATCAGATTCGGTCCCCAGTAGCCCGCGCCGATGACGGCGACTCCCATCGTCATGTCCCGCTCCTTCTCAGAGTGCCTTCGCCGAATAGGCGAGGTTGATCGCATTCAGCCGCGCGGTGGATACGCGGCTCCCGGTGCTGGTGAACTGCACGCGGTACTGCAGGTAGCGCCCGCTGAGGGCCGGCACGCCACCGGAGGCCGCCACCGTGGTGAACGCCGACCAGGTGGCATCCGGAGTGGCCACGTTGCCGGTGCGCACGGCGACGACCATGGTCGTCCCGGTGGGCACCTCGGCGTCCCAGGTGATGGCTCCGAGGTTGACGGCCACGCCGGCGTCGAGCACCTTCGAGGTGTACGTCCCGCTCGCTCCGAACGGGCTCATGCGCATCCAGTCCAGGTTCGACCACGCTGGGCAGACCCACCGTGACGTCGCTGAACAGGGGCCGCATGGCGACCGTGGGCGAGGTCGTGTGGGTGGCCACCACCACGCCGTCGACGGTGTACACGACGCTGGCGGCCGTCCAGTCGATCCGGAACCGGTGGGCGGCGGTCGGGTTGACGCCGGCGAGCGTGGTCCGGGTGAAGGCGGTGGCCGAGGTACGGGTCAGGGCGTACAGGGCACCGCCCCCGATGTCGTTGGTGAACACCGCTCGGGAGTCCGTGGCGCTGAACGCCAGGCCGAAGCCGGCCATCTCGTTGCTGGTGCCGGCGAACGTGGCCTGGAAGTCGAGCGAGCGGCCCTGGGCGTAGGTCGCGCTCGTCCCGAGGCGGGCGCCGTCGACGGCGGCCACTCCGCCGGCCACGGTGGTCTTGCCGCCGGTGGCCCAGTTCGTCGAGGTCCAGCCGGTGGGCAGCGTCGTCCCGGTCAGGTCCGATGCGACGGTGGGAGTGAGGCTCACCTCGCCGTCATTGGCGGCCAGGATCGACGCGGTGGCCAGGGTGCCGCCGGTGAAGTCGGCCGTCGTGGTGTTGGTGAACGGCACCGTCGTCGGTGAGTAGATCAGCGGTGCCGCCGGCGGGGCCGGCGCGGTCGTGCCGAGGTTGTTCTGATCCACCGACGTGACCCGGAAGTAGTACGCGCTGTTGGGTGTGAGGCCGGTGAGCGTGACCGAGTGGCTGGTGGTGGCCCCCGCGCCCGTGGCCGTCGACGTGAGCGCACCGGCGGTGAGCCCGTAGGCGACCGAGGAGCTCGACGACGTGTCGGTGGTCCAGGTGATGGTGGCGGTCGAGCCCGAGCCGGTGGCCACGATGGTCGAGATCACCGGGGGAACCGGGGGCGGCGGGGGCGGCGTGACCGGAACGGTGTCGTACACGGGCTGGACCCAGTAGTTGGTGTCGCCGCCGCTCGTCGGCGCGATGCCTCCCGCGCCGTAGACGTAGACCCCGTTGGGACCGTCGACCCCCGACTGCAGCGCGTGCAGGGGAGCGGCGTCGACCCCGGCGGGGCCGAAGGCGCCCACGGTGGCGCTGTAGTGGCCGGACGGGGCGTAGTAGGACGCGATGTAGGTGGTGCCGGCGGTGATGGGCACCGATGTCGTGAAGGTCGCCTGCTGCCAGCCGGCGGCGGACTCGTTGGTCACGGTTCCGGTGGCCAGCGCGGTGCCGGCCGAGTTCCACAGGGTGACGGTGTGGGTCCCGACGTTGGCCGCGCCTTTGTAGAAGCGGACCCCGGTGATGTAGCCGTTGGTGTCAGCCCGGAACTTCGTGCCGACCTCGATGGCCTGCGAGTCGGCCGTGTAGGGCTGGGCCGGACCCACGTTGTCGGGCCACACCAGGCAGGGGCAGACCCCGGGCACGCCGGTGGGCTGGGCCGAGGTGAAGCTCCAGGTCGCCGGGGAGGCCAGGGGGTTGCCGGCCAGGTCCTGGGCCGCGCTCACCGTCGCCGTGTAGCTGGTGAGGTCGGTCAGCGAGACGGTGGGCGTGAAGATGGCCTGATGGGCCACCGGGTCGTACGTGGTGGTGCCGCTGATGGCGCCGGACGGTCCGGTGACCGTGAACACGATGGTGGCCGGCTGAACCGCTTCGGAGAAGGAGGCCTTCAGCGAAGCGGACTGGGGCACGCTGGTGGCGCCGGCGACGGGGTCGACCGAGGTGACCGACGGTGAGATCACGTCAGGCGGCGGGCCGGCGGTGAAGGACACGTCCACCCAGTAGTTGGCCCCGCTCGAGCTGGCCGTCGGGAAGGCGGACGGCCCGTAGTTGTACAACCCGTTGAGCGTGCCCACCCCGGTGGCGGGCGAGTGCAGGGGCGAGTTGTCGACCGGGGTCTGGAAGTAGGTCAGGTTGGCGGCGTAGTGACCCGACGGGGCGTGGTACGACGCCACGTACGTCTGCCCGGCCGTGATGGCGATCGGCGCCGGGAAGGTCACCTGCTGCCAGCCGGTGGCCGACTCGCCGGTGAACGTGGCGGTGGCCAGCAGGGTGCCGTCGGCGGCCCACAGGCTGCCGGTGTGCACGCCCGTGTTCCCCGGTCCCTTGTAGAAGCGGACGCCGGACACCCAGCCGCTGGTGTCGGCACTGAAGCGGACGCCCAGCTCGATTTCGCCCGGGTCGTTCCAGGCGGTCACCGCGGGAACCGTGTCGGTGCTCCACAGCGAGCACGGGCAGGCGGTGCTGCCCGCGGTGGTGAACGACCAGGTCACCGGGGAGGTGATCTGGTTGCCGGACAGGTCCTTGGCCCCGCTCAGGGTCGCGGTGTAGACGGTGCCGGCGGCAAGCGCGGCCGACGGCGTGAACACGACCTGAGCGGTGGTGGAGTTGTAGGTGGTGGTGCCGGCCACGGCGGTCGCGCCGGGCCCCGTCACCGTCAGGGCTGCGGTGGCGGGCTGGATCTGCTCGCTCATCGTCGCCTTGACCGTGGTGGTCACGGGAACACTGGTGGCGCCGAGCTCGGGCGAGCGACCGACCACGGTCGGCGGTGCCGGTGTCAGCCACCGGGGCGAACACCACGTCCACGCCGTAGTTGGCTCCGTTGCCGTTGTTCGGGAAGCCGCCGGTGCCGTACAGGTAGGCGCCGTTCGGGGCGCCCGCGGCGTTGCCGGGAGCGTGCAGGGGCGCGTTGTCGTAGTTGGCGGTCAGCCCACCGCTGGTGGCCGAGTAGAAGCCGGCGTTGGTGTGGTACGAGGCCACGTACGCCGTGCCCGCGGTGATGGACACCGGGCTGGCGAACGTCACCGTCTGCCACCCGGAGCTGGACTCGAACGCGAAGGTGGCGCTGGCCAGGGCGACGCCGGACGCGGACCACAACGTGCCGGTGTGCACGCCGGTGTTGCTGGGGCCCTTGTAGAAGCGGATGCCGGTGATGGTGCCGTCCTGGTCAGACGTGAAGCGAACGCCCAGCTCGACCGCGTTGGCGTCGTTCACGGTGACGACCGAGGGCACGGTCGAGTCGTTCCACAGGCTGCACGGGCACTGCCCGGGCGGCGGGGTGGACGTCGCCGTGGTGAAGCTCCACGACGAGGGCGCGGTCATGGGGTTGCCGGCGAGATCCTGCGCGCCGCTGACCGTCGCCGTGAAGGTGGTGCCGAGGGGCAGCGGTGAGGACGGCGAGAACATGGCCGTGTGCGTCGTCCCGTCGTAGGCCACCGTCCCGGCGACCGCGGCGTTCGTGGCGTCGGTCACCTGGAAGCTGATGGTGGCCGCCTTGACCGGCTCGGAGAACGTGGCCGTCGGCTGGACCGAGGCGGGCACGCTGGACGAGCCGGCGAGCGGGGTCCGCCCGGTCACGGTGGGAGGCACGTTGTCAGGGGGCGAGACGGTGCTGAGCACCGCGTCGACCCAGTAGTTGGCGGCACCGTAGGAGTCGACGGGGAAGCCGTGGGCGCTGTAGAGGTACACGCCGTTGGGCCCGCTGACGCCGTTGGCCAGGGCGCGCATCGGGCCCGTCGGGGTGCCGGCGGTGGCGAAGTAGCCGGCGTCAGCGGCGTAGTGGCCGTTGGGCGCGAAGTAGGACACGACGAAGGTCGTTCCGGCCGAGACCGGGACCGGAGTGCCGAACGTGGCCTGTTGCCAGCCCGTCGCCGTCTCGTTGGTGAAGGTGGCGGTGGCCAGCTCCTGGCCGGTGCTGCTCCACACGCTGCCGGTGTGGGTCCCGGTGTTGCCGGTGCCCTTGTAGAAGCGCACGCCGGTGATCCAGCCGTCGACGTCGGACTGGAACTTGACGCCCACCTCGACGGCGTTGGCGTCGGTGCTGGCCGGCGTGGCCGGGGTCGAGGTCTGACCGAAGATGGTGCACGGGCAGGTCACGGTGGCGCCGATCGACGCCGGGCTCGACTGCAGGTTGCCGCTGTCGTCGACGGCCCGGGCCTTGATGGTGATGGCCCCGAGGCCGGACACCGAAGTCGTGTACGTCCACGAGGCCCGTCCGGTGGCCGGATGCCAGGTGGAGCCGCCATCGGTCGAGACCTCGACGGCGGCGACCTGGCCGCCGACGTCGGAGGCGGTGCCGGAGACGGTCACGGTGGTGCCGTTGGTCAGGGTGGCTCCCGCGGCCGGCGACGTGATGGTGGCGACCGGGGCCGTGGTGTCCACCGACTTGGTGGCGGCGACCAGGCCGCTCAGCAGGGTGGCCGGCTGCTGGCCCATGTCGGCGAAGATGTTGACCGTCGCCTGTTGCATGCGGGCGTCAGGCGCCTGGCCCGAGCCGTCATGGTTCCCGTCGAGGCCCCAGCTCCACTGGATCGTCCCGGCGCTGAAGACGAGCGCCCCGCTGGCGGCGCGGTAGGTCGTGACGTGATGGGTGTTGGTGGCCGTGCCCACGGTGCTGCCGTAGTCGAGCAGCTGTCCCCCCGAGGTGACGGTGGTCGACGAGGACGAGAAGAGACCGGCGGGGCGGAAGCCGTTGTCCGGGTCGGTGTCCCACTCGTAGCCCAGGGTGCCCAGAGGCAGGGTGGCGGTCGCCCCCGCCGACTGGGTGGCCACGGACGTGTTGCGCCACAGCCGCATCTTGCCGTCGGCTGCGGGCACGGTGATGCTGTTGTTCGTGTCCTGGGCGATGAACGACGTCCCGGACAAGGCGTTCTCGGGGCGCCCCCCGTCAGACGGCGGGCTGAACCGAGGATCGCGCCAGGTGCCGGTCCACTGCGGGCTCGGATCGATCTTGGCGTTGTCGAGCGTCTCCTTGTAGACGACCAGTGTCCGGTAGGGCGTGTTGGTGCCGTCGATCGAGGGCTCGTAGCGGGTCTTCCAGTAGATCTCGTTGCCGCTGAGGAAGGCCAGGTTCACCCCGGCGTCGCGGGCGGCTTCCACGTTGGTCCGCTGGGCGCCGGACCAGTACTCGTCGTGGCCCACCGACAGGAAGGTCGAGTGGTTGAGCAGCATCGAACCGCTGCGGTCGGTGTCGATGCCCGACTGGTAGGCGACGTCGTAGCCGTTGGCCTCGAGGAACCGCACGGCGGGGTACTCCGAGCCGAAGAAGAAGTCCCTGCCGTCAGGGGTGTCGGCCCGGGTGGCGATCGGCCGGTTGTAGCTGACCTTGTAGGCCCGACCTCCGGCCGACGAGGTGTACACGCTGGCACCGCCCCAGTCGTTGTACGCCTGCCAGGTGGTGTCCGACGTCTGGTAGATCATCTGCGAGTGACGGGCGTCGTCGCGCACGACGAAGGGGATCTGGTTGTCACCACCGGTGTCGTTGCGCACCAGGTGGGCCATGTACACGCCGGACACGGCGGTGGACGGGACGGCGAACGACGCCGACTCTGACCAGTTGCCGCAGTCGAGGAGCTGGGTGGTGGGGTCGGCCAGGCAGCTGGGCTGATGCTGCGAGACGCCGGAGTTCACGGTGGCCGACCCGATCAGGCGGGCGCCGTTGCCCTGGTAGTAGCCGATCCGGTAGATGTCGACGTGGAAGGCGGTGGCCGGCGTCTTGATCTTGAAGTGGACGGTCTGCCCGATGTTCACGCTGATGTCGGTGGCGAAGCCCTCGATGCTGGTGTCCGGGTTGGCCGCGTCCCACTCGCTCGGGGGGGCGCCGGGCTTGGTGTTCTCGCAGGCGACCGGGTTGACGACGGGCGCGCAGAGGTCCGTCGCCGCGGTCGCCGTCGGGGCGGCCGCCACCCCGCTCAGAGCCAGGATCAACGTGACCAACGCCAGCCACGCCAGAGTCCGATGCTTGTGGTGCTGCACGGCCATAGTTCGCCCTCGCCCGGGTTCGGGCCGGATCGGCCCACGAGTGGCCGATCTGGCCACGCACTGCATGGTGCTGTCCGTGGCTGAAGGCGGGCTGAACCGGCCCTGAGGTATTGCTGAAAGCTCAGGCCGGGGCCAAGAAGAAGGTGAATCGGGCTCCCTGCGGGTCGCCCGGTTCGTAGATCACATCACCACCCAGGGTGAGGGCCATCTGGCGGACGAGGGCCAGGCCCAGGCCCGAATGGGTCGGGCTGGTGAGGCTGTGGCGGAGGGGCTCGAACAGCAGCGGGACGAGTCGGTCTTCGACCCCGGGCCCGTCGTCGGAGACCGTGACCGCGACGTAGGGCTTGCCCGCCCGCTTCGTCGTCGTCGCCGTGACCTGGATGTGGGGGCCCCCGTGGCGCTCGGCGTTGGCCACGAGGTTGGCCAGGAGCTCGTCGAGGATGATGGGGTCGGCGAGGACCTTCACGTCGGGGTCGACCTCGACCACAGGTGGAGGGTTGGACCGAAGGAGGTTCTCCACCGCCTGGTCGACGGCGTCGCGCAGCACGACGGCATCAAGCGTGACCTCGAGGCGGCCCTGCTCGAGCTGGGAGAGCTCGAGCAGCCTGGTGGCCAGGAGCTGGATGCGCTCGGCCTGGGCCGCCAGGCGCTCGAGCGAGCCCGACAGGTCCAGCGCCCCGGATCGGCGAGCCTCGAGGGCCAGCGCGGTGGCCATGACCGAGATCGAACCGACGGGGCCCCGTAGCTCGTGGGCGGCCCGGGTCACGAACTCGGTCCGCGCCTCGTCCATGCGTCGAAGGTCCTGCACCTCGCGGCTGCGGTCCAGGATCATGCCTACCTGGGGGACGATGTTGTGGAGCAGGGACAGGTGAGCCGGCTGGGGTCCTTCGGCCTCGGTGTAGAACTCGAGCACGGCGCCGATGCCGTCGATCACCGGTACCGGGACGGAGACGACGCTCGTCATACCGCACGCCTCCGCCACCCGCGCCCGGCTGTCGAGCGGGGCGTCGCTGGTCAGGGTGATGACGGTGTCGCCGGTGAAGACGGCGGCCTCGGACTGGTCTCCCTCGGTCGGCCAGCGCTGACCATCGGTGGCGAGCGTGAACGGCTCGAACCGGTCACCGTCGTCTGCCCCGTGGGACACGAAGCTGGAGGCGATGGCCTCGGAGTCGTGGGCGTCGTCCATGAGCAGGACATGACCGAGGGGCCAGCCCGCCTCGGTGCGGATGGCGTCGACCGCCTGGCGCAGCACTGCGGCCGGGTCCAGGGTCCCCGCCTCGGCCCCGTCGATCTGGTCGAGGACCCGTTTCACGGTGACTTCGGCTACGAGCTCGGCCTCCACGCCCCGCCGTCCGGTGACATCGCGGCTGATGGCCTCGATGGCCAGGACGCGCCGCTCGCCGTCCATGATGCCGGTCGTGCGCTGCTCCAACGTCCGTACGCCCCCGTCGCGGTGGACCAGATGCAGCTCCATCGGCTCGTGCGGGTTCCACTGACCGTCGTACAGCGCCCGGATCTTGGCTTCTTCGTCCTGATCGGCGGCCAGGTTGGCCAGGAGCTGGGGCTCGCCGTAGAACGCGCTCGGGGGGTAGCCGAGCAGGTCGGTCGACGACGGGCTCACGTATTCGAAGCTCGGTTCGGGCCACAGCCGGAGCCGCCAGATCAGGTCGGGGGCGCGCTCCGCCACGGCGGCGGCCGCCGTCGGGTCCTCGCCCGGTCCGGAGTTGGTGCCCAGCGACCACACGCTGCCGACGAACGAGCTCTCCGGCTCCGGGAGCCAGGTGAGCGTGAGGCGACCGGGGCGGGGCACGCCGCGACGGTCGAGGAAGTTGAGCTCGAGCGTCGTGGAATCGAGGCGTTCACCCATCAACCGCTGGCACACCTCGCCGGTGAGCGGGGCCAGGTCGGCGCCGTCGACGAAGGCCAGGAGCGACTCGCCGATCAGCTCCTGGCGACGTCGAGCGAGGAAGCGGCAGAGCGCGAGGCTGGCGTCGGTGATGACGAGGTCGCCGTTGCAGCGGACGACACCTGGATGAAGCTGAGAGGCAGGCGAGTTCGTCGCCCGCAATTCCCTAGTCCGGTCCACGAGGGGTCTCCCTCCCCAAGTAGGAACGCAGGGGTGCGATTTCCACCTACTGTCGTTGCACTGCGGAGTCGACATAGTAGTTCCCGCAACGCGGCGGCACAACCACGATCCGCGGGGCTGAGCCATCGCCCCGCCCCTGCTACCGTCGCCGCCCATGGGCCTCGATCCCTCCGTCCAGGTGCACCCGACCGCCTTGTGCGAAAGTGACGCCATCGGGGCCGGGACGCGGATCTGGGCCTTCGCCCACGTGCTGGCCGGGTCGGAGATCGGGGCCGGCTGCAACATCGGCGATCACGCCTTCGTGGAGGGCGGCGCCCGCCTGGGCGACCGGGTCACCGTGAAGAACGGCGGCCTGATCTGGGATGGCGTCACCATCGAAGACGACGTGTTCGTCGGCCCGCGGTGCACGTTCACCAACGACATGCGACCGCGGATCGGCTTCCCCGTGCCGCCGGGCCAGTACGTCCCGACCCGGGTGTGCCGGGGCGCGTCCCTGGGGGCGAGCGTCACCGTGGTGTGCGGCACCACCATCGGGAGCTACGCCTTCGTCGCCGCGGGGGCGGTGGTGGCCGGGGACGTGGTCGCCCACGCCATGATGGCCGGGGTGCCGGCCCGGCAGGTCGGCTGGGTGTGCGTCTGCGCCCGGTCGTTGGACGAGTCGCTCACGTGCTCGTGCGGCCGGAGGTTCGTTCCCGACGCCTCAGGGGGGCTGGTGGAGATCGGCGGATGACGCCGTGAAGGGTCCGGCCTGAACTGCGGCTGTCGTGGCCCTGAAGCCGGGCTGGAGATGCGGCGGGTGCCCTTGACGCCGCTCGGGGGCTGACCATGATGGTGGCCGCACGGTGTCGGCGGCTCACGCCGACGACACCCTATGGAGGCAATCCCTGATGACGGAGACCGTGGCTCGCCCCGCCCCACCGCGTTCCCAGCCGCCGACCGTCGCGGCCGACGACCGGCGCTCGGGCTGGCTGGTCCTGGCGTTCTCGGTGGTGGCCGCGGTGGGGGCCGCGTTCGCCGGCACCCATCCGAACGGGTGGACCCCGGCCGACGTCGTGGTCACCATGGCCCTCGCCGCCGGGTTGACCTTGATCGCCAGCCGGGCCCGGGTGTGGACCTGGGTGGTGCTGGCCGCGCCCGGCCTGGTCATGGCCGGGGGATGGCTGGCGCTGGTCAGCCTGGCCGCGCTCGCCGTGGCGGCGCTGGCCGCGCTGGCGACCGCCGGCCCGGCCCTGGCAGGGAGCACTGGCGGGCGCGCTCGCCGTGCAGGTCCTGTTGCGCCTGCCGGGGGCATCGGTGGCCGGTCACGCCGTCCCGTTGGCCAGCGCCCTGGTGGCGGGCCTGGCCATGGCCCCGGCCTGCTGGTCGGCGTGGGGGCGGTCCGGGCCCCAGACCCGCCGTCGGGCCGTGCGGGTGGTGGTCGGGGCGGCAGCCTTCTGCCTGGTGGCCGGCGTCGGCCTGGCCGTGGCCGCCGTGACCGGGCGCTCGGGGATCGAGCAGGGTCGCATCCACGCCGAGCGCGGTCTCAGCGCGGCGGAGTTCGGTGACCAGGACCAGGCTGCCGACGAGCTCGACCAGTCGGCGGCCGGGTTCGACCAGGCCCGGAGCCGCTTCTCGGCGCCGTGGACCTGGCCCGCCCGCCTGGTGCCCGTCCTCGGCCACTACGCAACCGGCGCGGCCATGGCCGCCGACACCGGCTACGACGTGGCGGTGGCCGGGGCGCGGGCGGCGCGCCAGGTGCCCTATGACGAGCTGTCGCCGCGCGACGGTCATGTCGACGTGGCCCTGCTGCGTTCGGTCGGTCCTCCGGTGGACGCGGCGGCCTCCGAGCTCGAGCGGGCCGCCGCCCGGATGGAGGCGCTCGACACCACCTGGCTGGTGCCGCCGCTCACCGCCCGGTTGGACTCACTGCGCGACGACCTGCGCAAGACCGTGCCCGAGGCCCGACGGGCGGCCGAAGCGGTCCGCCTGGCCCCGGCGCTGGTGGGGGGAGACGGCACCCGGCACTACCTGATCCTGTTCGCCAACCCGGCCGAGGCCCGCCCGCTGGGGGGCTATGTCGGGGCCTACGGGGTGCTCACCGCCGCCGACGGCAAGCTCGAGCTGACCGCGTCGGGCCGGTCGGCGGACCTCCATCTGGCGCCCGGGGCCCTGTCGCCGCCCACGACGGGCTTCGAGGACCGCTACAGCGCCCTGCAACCGGCGAGCCATCTCGGCAACGTGAGCGCGTCCGCCGACTTCGGGGAGGTGGCCGCCGAAGCGTCGCGGCTCTACGGCTCGGCCCTCGCCACCGCCTTCGACGGCGTGGTCTACGCCGATCCGGACGGCCTGGCGGCGCTGCTCAAGCTCACGGGCCCGATCGCCGTCGACGGGCTCGACCAACCTTTGACCGAGCACAACGTGGCCGACTTCCTGCTGCGCGACCAGTACGCCCTGTTCGGCGATCGGGCTGACCGGTTCGACTTCCTGACCGAGACCTCCGCCGCCACCTTCAAGGCGTTGACGAGCGCCAAGCTGCCCGAACCGCGCCGGGCGTTCGGCGCGCTGGCTCCTGCCGTCGAGTCCGGCCACCTGCGGTTCGTGTCGTTCGACGCGGCGGAGAACGAGTTGCTGGCTCAGGCCGACGCGACCGGCTCGTTCCCCGATGCCCACGGGGGCGATCTGCTCAGCGTGCGTTCGTCGAACGCCTCGCCCAACAAGACCGACGCGTTCATGCACCGCAGTGTCGACTACGACGCGACCGTCGACCCCCGCTCCGGGGAGGTCGACGCCGTGGCCACCGTGCGACTGACCAACGACGCCCCGCTGAACCTCCCGTCATACGTCCTGAGCAACCGGGACCTGGCCAACGGGGTGGCGGGGGCGCGACCGTTCGGGTCCAACTCGACCTCCCTGTCGCTCACGTCGCCGCTCCTGCTCGACGGGGGTGAGCTCGACGGGGTCGACCTTCCCACCACGTCGCAGACCGATCACGGCCTGCACGTCTACACCACGGTCGTGACGGTGCCGGCCGGGGGCACCGTCGAGCTCCGCTTCCGGCTGCACGGTCGGCTCGATGCCGCCGGCGACTACCAACTCACGCTCGTGCACCAGGCCACGGCCAACGATGACGACGTGAACGTGACCCTGCGCAGCGCTCAGGACGCGAGGCCCGCGCAGGTGGACGCGTTCACCCTCACCGAGGACCGTGTGCTCACCTACGCCGCCGGCTCGCGTTGAGGCACCAGGCTGAACACATCTTCAGCAAACAACCATGGACCGCGGCCGGTCGGAGCCCCAAACTTGAACCACGACAACGGAGGTGGCTGATGAGTGGTATCCGACGCGCAGCGGTGTCGGCGTCAATGGTCGTGCTGGTCCTGGCGACGTCCATCGGCGTGGCCACGGTGAGCGGCGCGACGGCGGGGGCGCAGACGCAAGGCAGCTGCCAGGCGCTGGTACCCAACTACGAGGGCAACGCCACCGTCACCGTGGACAAGACCCAGGCCAAGCCGGGCGACACCGTCACCATCGTCGGCAAGGGCTTCCCGCCCGGCGCCGAGGTCAAGGTGTCGGTGGGCGGCACCGTGGTCGGCACCGCCACTGCCGATGACCAGGGCTCGTTCACCTTCTCCTTCACCGTCCCGGGGGACGCTTCGGCGGGCACCATCACGGTCTCGGCCTCGTGCGAGCCGATCGTGTTGAGCCAGACGGTGACGGTCCTGGGCGAGACGACGGGCAATCTGCCCAGGACCGGATCGAACGTGTGGAACGAGGTGCGCATCGCCGGCGCCTTGATCCTGGTCGGCGCCGTGCTGGTCCTGGCCGTGCGCAAGCGTCGGACCGCTCCGGTCTGATCGATCCAACTCCGAGGCCGTTCCCCGGATAGCGCTGACTCACCCAGCCACCGTCGGGGAATCGGGGATCCGGCCCGGGTGCTCCTCCGCGAGCGCCCGGACCGGATTCGCTCTTCTCACGGGTGACCGCTCACGGGTGACGGCTCAGGGGTGACGGCGATCCAGCACGTGGCGCAGCGCGGCTTCGGCATCGGGGTAGCCGAACGTGAACCCGCTCGACTCGAGCACCGTCGGCAGCACCCGGGCGCTGGTGAACAGCAGGGCCTCGGCCAGCTCGCCGCCCACCAGGAGCTTGGGCCCGAAGGCGGGCACGGGCAGCGAGCGTCGGGCGCCCGAGCACGTGGCCCAGCACCCTGGTCGAGCCCGGCGTTGGTGTCGGGTTGCGGGGCCGGTGAGGTTGACCGGTCCGCGCACGGGGTGGTCGAGCAGGTGGCGCGATGGCGGCCACCTCGTCGTCGATGGCGATCCAGCTCCACCACTGACGTCCTGAACCGAACCGGCCGCCCAGCCCCACCTTGAACAGCGGCAGCAGCTTGGCCAGGGCGCCGCCCTCGGCGCTCAGCACGATGCCGGTGCGGATCGTGGCGACGCGGATGCCCGGCGTCGGCCGCCGGCTGCGCGGCGGCCTCCCACGCCATGCAGATCCGCGCCAGGAAGTCGTCGCCGGGGGCGCTCTGCTCGGTCAGCACCTCGTCGCCCCGATCGCCGTAGTAGCCGATGGCCGAGCCGCTCACCAGCACGGCCGGCGGGCGCGTCGAGCCCGGCCAGGGTCGTCGGCCAACAGGGCCGTGCCCTTCGTGCGGCTCTCGAGGATCACCTGCTTGCGCTCCGGCGTCCAGCGCTTGTCGCCGATGCCCGCACCGGCCAGGTGCACGACGGCGTCCACGCCCTCGAGCGCGCCGGCGTCGATGGTCCCGGCCTCGGGATCCCAGCGCGATCGCGGCCTCCCCGGCGCGCGACCGGGCGGCGGACCACCCGCACGCACCGTGTGGCCGTCGCGCCTCGAGCTCGCGGCACAGCGCGGTGCCGATCAGGCCGGTGGACCCGGTGACGGCGACGTCCATGGTGAGCTCCTCGAGTGTCGTGCTTCGGGCCGGCGGCCCGTGTGCCTCGAGGCCTCAGCTTCCCACTACCGTTCTCCGTGGACCCAAGCCGAGCGAGCCGAGGAGAACGAGCCGCCATGGCCGATGACCGCCGTTGGAACGCAGGGAACTCCGAGGTCGAGTCGGGAGGGTTCCGGCCGAGCGGCAAGCAGATCGTGACCGGCGTGCGTCGCGCTGCTGCTCGTGATCTTCGTGCTGCAGAACACGGACTCGACGTCGATCACGCTGCTGGTGTTCGACGTGACCTTCCCCCTGTGGCTGGTGCTGGCCGTCACGATCGCCCTGTCGGTGGGCGTCGGCTACATGCTGGGTAGCCGGGGCAAGGTGCGCCGCAAGGACTGAGAGCGCGGCGTCTACAGGTACTCGACGTTGTCGCCCGCCACGCAGTGGCGGGTGTCGAGGACGTAGCCGGCGTTCGTCGGTCACGAGCGTCGAGGTCGAAGGCGTCGTGGTCGACCAGCACGACGACCGCCGCGCACGAGGCGACCACCTCGGCGGTGAGCTCGACCCGCGTGCACCCCGTCGGGCACGAGATCGTCGCGGACGTGGGGGTCGGCGGCCAGGACCTCGGCCCCCAGCTCGAGCAGCTGCTCGGCGATGGGCCGCGACGGCGTCTCCCGGGCGTCACCGGTGTTGCGCTTGTAGGCCAGGCCGAGCAGCAGGATGCGCTGCCCGTTCACCGGCAGGCGGCGCCGGTTGAGAGCCGGCGATGAGGCGGCGCACCACGTAGTCGGGCATGTGGTCGTTGACGTCGTTGGCCAGCTCGACGAAGCGGAACGTCGGCCCCCAGCGACTGGCGCACCCGCCACGACAGGTAGGACGGGTCGATCGGCAGGCAGTGGCCGCCGACGCCCGGGCCCGGGGTGAAGCGCAGGTAGCCGAACGGCTTGGTCGACGCCGCGTCGATGGCCTCCCACACGTCGATGCCCAGGTCGCTGGCGAACATGGCCAGCTCGTTGACCAGGGCGATGTTGACGTGGCGGAACGTGTTCTCCAGCAGCTTGGTGAGCTCGGCCTCGCGGGGCGAGCTGACCGGGCACCGTGCGCTCGACGAGCCGGTCGTAGAGCGCCGTGACCGCGGCCAGCGAGGCGGCGTCGATGCCCGAGACGACCTTGGGCGTGTTCTCGAACGTCCAGGTCGGGTTGCCGGGGTCGATCCGCTCGGGGCTGTAGCCGAGGTGGAAGTCGGGGCCGGCCGGCAGGCCCGAGCCCTGCTCGAGGAGCGGCTGCACGCAGCTCCTCGGTGGTGCCGGGGTAGGTCGTCGACTCGAGCACGACGCAGCAGCCCGGCGTCATGCCCGGCGCCAGGGTCCGGGCCGCGTCCTCGATGAAGCGTGAGGTCGGGGGCGCCGTCGCTGCAGCGGCGTGGGCACCGAGATCACGGCGGCGTCGAAGCCGGCGAGTGTCGGCCGGGTCGCTGGTGGGGCGGTAGCGGCCGGTGGCCAGGGCCGCCGCCAGCCGCTCGTCGGTGATGTCCTCGACGGGGGAGTCGGCCGGCGGCCAGCCGCTTGATCTTGGCCGGCGTCGACGTCGAAGCCGACCACGCCGGTAGCCCTGCTCGACGGCCCGCACGGCCAGCGGGCAGGCCCACGTAGCCCTGGCCCACCACCACGAGCGTCTCGCCGCTCCGTCGGCTGCCGGGTCGGGGGTGGGGCGGTCGGTCACGGGCCGAGATCGTAGGCGAGCGGGGCCCGCCGCTACGCTGGCCCCGCCATGAGCACCCGCAAGCTGATCTTCCTCGCCCTGCTGTG
The DNA here is from genome assembly GCA_963726905.1 of uncultured Microthrixaceae bacterium. Lineage (GTDB taxonomy): Bacteria > Actinomycetota > Acidimicrobiia > Acidimicrobiales > Acidimicrobilacustridaceae > UBA4742. The sequence goes on along the minus strand of CAVSDZ010000003.1, from coordinate 312,075 downwards.
CGGGCTGGCCCTGATCGTCGCCTTCGGGGCCCAGCTGGTGCTCGATCAAGTCGAACTGAGCCCGGTCGGCCCGGTCGACCGGCAGCTGTGAACGCTTTGTGAACGCGCTGCCGGCTCACTGACAGCACGGAGAGCGGTGAGTAGGTTGGCCTGGTGCCACCTGATGGGCCCTCCGCCACCGACGCCGACCCCTCCGGGTTGTTCGCCGACTACGACCTCGACGGCTTCTTCGACGAGGTGTTCGACGCCGACGCACCGGGTGCGGCCGCACTACGCGCCCCTGCTGGCCGGCCTCGACCGGCTTCACGCCCCGACGACCTCGTGCGGCGGGCCCGCCTCCGCGACGCCGCCTTCCGCAGCCAGGGCATCACCTTCACCGTCTACGACGAGGGCGAGGGCATCGAGCGCACCTTCCCGATGGACCTGCTGCCCCGCATCGTCCCGGCCGACGAGTGGCAGCACATCGAGGACGGCCTGGTGCAGCGGGTCACGGCCCTCAACTCCTTCCTCGACGACCTCTACGTGGGGGAGCGGCGCCGCCATCCACGACGGCATCATCCCCACCTGGCTGGTCGAGTCGTCCGACGGCTTCTGCCGCGAGGCGTTCGGCATCCCGGTGCCGCTCGGCGCCCGCTGCCTGGTGGCCGGCGTCGACCTGGTCCGCGACGGCGAGGGCACCTACCGCGTGCTCGAGGACAACCTGCGCAACCCGAGCGGCATCAGCTACGTGATCGAGAACCGGGTGGCCATGACCCGGGTGCTGCCCACCGTGTTCGCCGACCAGCAGATCCGCTCGGTCGACCACTACGGCCGCTCGCTGCTCAACGCCCTCCACCGGGTGGCGCCCGCCGGCCGTCGGGCGACCGGCCCACCGTCGTGGTGCTCACCCCGGGCGTGTTCAACTCCGCCTACTTCGAGCACGTGTTCCTGGCCTCGCAGATGGGCGTCGAGCTGGTCGAGGGCCGCGACCTCGTCGTCGACGACCACGTCGTGTCGATGCGCACCACCCAGGGCCTGCAGCGCGTCGACGTCATCTACCGCCGCATCGACGACGACTTCCTCGACCCGGTCGTCGTTCCGCTCCGACTCGACCCTCGGGCGTGCCCGGGCTCATGGCCGCGGCCCGGGCCGGCAACGTCACCATCGCCAACGCGGTCGGCAACGGGGTGGCCGACGACAAGGCGGTCTACGCCTACGTGCCCGACCTCATCCGCTACTACCTGGGCGAGGAGCCGATCCTCCCCAACGTCGAGACCTACCTGCTGTGGGACGAGGACCAGCGCGCCGAGGTGCTCGACCGGCTCGACCAGCTGGTGATCAAGCCGGTGGCCGAGGCCGGCGGCTACGGCATCGTCATCGGCCCGGCCGCGCGCGACGAGGAGCTCGAGGCGTGCCGGCGCCAGCATCGAGGCCGACCCCCGCAACTACATCGCCCAGGAGGTCGTGTCGCTGTCGCGGCACCCGTCGCTGGTCGACGACCACCTCGAGGGCCGCCACATCGACCTGCGCCCGTTCGTGCTGTCGGGCGAGCGACATCGAGGTCATCCCCGGCGGGCTCACCCGGGTGGCCATGCGGCGAGGGCTCGCTGGTGGTGAACTCGTCGCAGGGCGGCGGCTCGAAGGACACCTGGGTGCTGGCCGAAGGGCGCCGAGCTGACGGTGGACGAGCCCGGTCGACGAGGCCACCGGCCGAGCCACGACCGATCGAGGCGCGGACGCCTGATGCTGGCCCGCGACGCCGAGAGCCTGTTCTGGACCGGCCGCTACCTCGAGCGGGCCGAGGACACCGCCCGCCTGCTCGACGTCACCTACCACGGCATGCTCGAGACGACGCCGGCCGAGGAGGCCCTGGCCTGGCAGCGACGTGCTCGCCGCCGTGCGCCTCGAGCCAGGTCTTCGCCGACGGCAAGCGGCCCGTCACGGCGACCACGCGTGTCGGAGTACCTCGTGCTCGACCCCAAGAACCCCGGCTCGATCCTCTCGGCGGTCGAGCAGGCCCGCGAGAACGCCCGCACCGTCCGCGAGCAGCTGTCGACCGAGCTGTGGGAGTCGCTCAACTCGTTCTGCCTCGAGCTGCGGGCCCGCAACCTGCGCGCCGACCTCGAGTTCCAGCCCCACGAGCTCTACGGCCTGGTGCGGCGCCAGTGCCAGACCGTGGCCGGCGTGGCCGCCGAGACCATGGCCCGCGACGAGGGCTGGCGGTTCTTCGTGCTCGGCTGGAACCTCGAGCGGGCCGAGATGTCGTGCCGGCTGCTGTCGGTGCGCTACCGCCAGCTGTCGCCGTCGGCCTTCCACCAGTGGATGGGCACGCTGCGCTCGGCGTCGGGGCTCGAGGCCTACCGCCGCACCTACCGGGCCTCGATGGACCCGGTCGACGTGGTCGAGTTCCTGCTGCTGTCGCGCACGTTCCCCCGCAGCGTGCTGTTCTGCCTGCGCACGGCCGAGAACGCGCTGGCCGCCTGGCCCCCGACGGCGAGCTGACCCGGCCGCTGCGCCAGCTCGGTCGGGTGCGCTCCGGCCTCGAGTTCGCCGACGTGCGCGAGCTCATGCAGGGCGACCTCGGCGACGAGCTGCGCCTGGTCGAGGAGGGCATCCGCCAGGTGGCGGCCTCGGTGGCCACCCAGTACTTCTCCAACTCCCGCGAGTTCGACCTGCACAGCCTGCAGCTCTGCTGCCCGGGCGAAGGCGCCGGACCGGGGGCTGGGCGATGAGGCTCGACATCCGCTACCGCACCTCGTTCACCTACGAGAACCTGGTCCGCGAGTCGCAGAACGAGCTGCGGGCCTGCCCGCGCAGCGACGAGCAACCAGGAGCTCATCTCCTACCGGCTCGCAACGTCGCCGGCGTCCAAGGTGTTCGCCTTCACCGACTACTGGGGCACCCGGGTCGACAGCTTCGGCATGCGCCTGCCCCACGTGTCGCTCGAGGTCGTGGCCGAGGCGTCGGTCGAGACGTTCCAGCGCCCGCTGCTCACCGTCGCCCCCCACCTCGAGCACGCTGCGGGACCCGAGCTTCGTCGACGCGCCACCACGAGTACCTGCAGCCCTCGCCCCACGCCGACTGGGGCCGGGGCGTCGAGACCGAGGCCGGCGCCAGCGCGAGCTGCGTGGGCGACGACGTGGTCAGCCTGGTGCTGGCCCTGCACCGGGTCACCGGGGCCCGCCTCACCTACGCCCGGGGCGCCACCGACGTCGGCATCGAGGTCGAGGAGGTGCTGGCCCAGGGCAAGGGCGTCTGCCAGGACTACGCCCACCTGGCCGTGGCCCTGTGCCGCAGCCAGGGCATCCCCGCCCGCTACGTGTCGGGCTACCTGTTCACCCGCGACGACAGCGCCGGGGCCGACGTCGAGGACGGCGACGTCGTCGACGTGCAGACCCACGCCTGGTTCGAGGCGGCCGTCCCCGGCTTCGGCTGGCTGGCCCTCGACCCGACCAACCAGCAGGAGGTCGGCGTCCGCCACGTCAAGATCGGCCACGGCCGCGACTACGACGACGTGCAGCCGCTGCGCGGCGTGTTCTCGCGGCTCGGCCAGCCCCGCCGGTCGAGCCCCGCGTCGAGATCCGGCGGGTGCGCACCGGTCGAGCCTCGCCCACGTTCGAGCGCCACGTGCGCGACCCGCCAGCATGAACGAGCAGCCGCGAGCAGAAGGCCCGTGAGGCCGAGGCCCGCGAGCGGCAGCAGCACCAGCAGCAGCAGCAGCGTCGGCCGGTCCGGGGCGGCCCGATCGGCCGGCCGGTAGGCTCGGCGGTCGGCCCGGTCGGGTGATCGGGCTCGGCTCGCACTCCGCTCCTGGAGGTGGTCCCCACGGCTGAGACCTTCGACGTCGTCGTCATCGGCGGCGGTCCCGGCGGCTACGCCACGGCGCTCTACGGCGCGGCGGCCGGCCTCAACATCGCCCTCATCGAGAAGGGCAAGCTCGGCGGCACCTGCCTCAACGTGGGCTGCATCCCGGCCAAGGAGCTGCTCGAGACGGCCGCCGTCTTCCGCACGGTGAGCGAGGCCGGCCGAGTTCGGCATCGACACGCTCGTCGCCGAGCGGTCGACTTCGGCGTCGTGCAGATCCGCAAGCAGAAGGTGGTCGACCAGCTCGTCGGCGGCCTGGCCACGCTGCTGAAGCGGCGCAAGGTCACGATCTACGACGGCGTGCGGCACGCTCGGCCCCGGCCACGTGGTCACGGTCAGCGGCGGCGAGTCGGGCGACGTCGAGCTGGTCGGCGAGGCCGTCGTGCTCGCCACCGGCTCGGTGCCCCGCACCATCCCCGGCTTCGAGGTCGACGGCACGATCGTCGTCACCTCCGACGAGATGCTCTCGCTGCAGCCGCTGCCGCCGACCGCCGCGGTCATCGGCGGCGGCGCCATCGGCTGCGAGTTCGCCTCGATGATGGCCGACCTCGGCACCAAGGTGACCATCCTCGAGGCGCTGCCCAAGATCCTCCCCGGCTGCGACGACGACATCACCAAGCTCGTGCTGCGCCAGTTCAAGAAGCGCGGCATCGACGTGCGCACCGGCGTGGCCGTCACCGGCCACGAGCCCCGCGCCGAGCGGCGGCACCACCGTCACCTTCGGCGAGGGCGAGACGCTCGACGTCGACCTGGTCGTCGTGTCGGTCGGCCGCCGGCCCTACACCGAGGGGCTGCTGGCCGACGGCACCGCGGTGGTGGTCAACGACCGCGGCTTCGTCGAGGTCGACGAGCTCTGCCGCACCGCCGAGCCGGGCGTCTACGCCGTGGGCGACGTCATCGCCACCCCGGCGCTGGCCCACGTCGGCTTCATCGAGGGCATCACCGTGGTCAAGGACATCCTCGGCGAGGACCCGGTCGGCGTCGACTACGCCAACGTGCCGTGGTGCATCTACTGCTACCCCGAGGTCGCCTTCGCCGGCCACAGCGAGCAGGCGGCCAAGGAGGCCGGCATCGACGTGCGTCGTCTCGGCCCACCGCTACATCGGCAACGGCCGGGCCCTCATCCTCGGCGAGCCCGACGGCATGGTGAAGATCATCGCCGAAGAGACGCCGACGGCCGCGCCGGTCAGATCCTCGGCGTCCACATGGTCGGCCCCTGGGTCACCGAGCAGCTCGGCCAGGGCTACCTGGCCGTCAACTGGGAGGCCACCGTCGACGAGGTCGCCCAGTTCATCCAACCCCACCCGACGCTCAGCGAGCTCTTCGGCGAGAGCGTGCTCGCCCTCACCGGCCGCTCGCTGCACGGCTGAGCACGACCGAGACAGGAGACACCCCCCATGGCCGACATCGAGATGCCCCAGCTCGGCGAGACGGTGACCGAGGGAACCATCACCAAGTGGTTCAAGAACGTCGGTGACCCCATCGCCGAGGACGAGGTGCTGTTCGAGGTCTCGACCGACAAGGTCGACTCCGAGGTGCCCAGCCCGGTGGCCGGCTTCCTGGCCGAGATCCGGGTGCCCGAGGGCGACACGGTCGACGTCGGCACCGTGCTGGCCGTCGTGGCCGACGCCCCGCCGGCCGGCGGCGCCGCGCCGGCGGCCGCCGGCCGAGCCGGCCGGCGCCGGAGGCCGCGCGCCGCGGCCGCCGCCACCGCCGCCGCCCGCCGCCGCCACCGGCCGCCGCCGCCCCCGCCGCCCGGCCGCCGCCGGCTGCCGCCTCCGCCTCCGCCGCCGGCCCCGGCCCGCCCCCGCCGCCGCCCGGCCGCCGGCCGCCGGTCAGCGCCGCCACCGCCCGGTGGCAGTGGTGCTGTCGCCGCTGGTGCGCAAGCTCATCGCCGACAACGGGCTCGACGCCGGCGTCGATCACCGGCACCGGCATCGGCGGCCGCATCACCCGCGGCGACGTCAGCAGGCCATGCTGGACGGCACCGGCGCCCGGGCCGCGCGGCGCCGCCGGCGCGCCGCCGGCGGCCGCCGCCGCCGCCCGCGGCCGGCGCCGGCTCGCGGCCGGGTGGCCCCGGCGCCCCGGTCGGGCACCGGCGACACGGTCGAGAAGCTCAACAACATCCGCCGCATCACCGGCGAGCACATGGTGATGTCGAAGGCCACCTCGCCCCACGCCATGACCGCGGTCGAGGTCGACTACGAGAACGTCGAGCGGGTCCGCCGGGCCCACCGCGACGAGTTCAAGGCCACCGAGGGCTTCAGCCTCACCTACCTGCCGTTCATCTCCCGGGCCGTCATCGACGCGCTGCGCGACTTCCCCCACCTCAACGCCACCGTGGGCGACGGCGAGCTGATCGTGCACAACTACGTGAACCTGGCCATCGCCGTCGACCTCGACTTCGAGGGCCTGCTGGCCCCGGTCATCCACGAGGCCGACGACAAGCGGCTGCGGGCCATCGCCCGCGACATCTCCGACCTGGCCACCCGGGCCCGCACCAAGAAGCTGTCGGCCGACGACATCACCGGCGGCACGTTCACCATCTCCAACTCGGGACCGTTCGGCACGTTCATGGTGATCCCGGTCATCAACCAGCCGCAGGTGGCGATCCTCTCGACCGACGGCGTCACCCGCAAGCCGGTGGTGGTCACCGACGCCGACGGCAACGAGGCCATCGCCATCCACTCGGTCGGCATGCTGGCCATGAGCTGGGACCACCGGGCCTTCGACGGCGCCTACGCCGCCGCCTTCCTGCGCGAGGTCAAGGAGATCCTCGAGACGCGGGACTGGGCGGCCGAGCTGGCATGACCGCTGCGCGTGCGCTGGCTGGGCACGGTGCCCTACGCGCGACGCGCACGCGCTGCAGCACGGGCTGCTGTCGCGGGCCGACGACGACTGGCTGCTGCTGCTCGAGCACCCGCACGTCTACACGCTCGGGGTGCGGGCCGACCTGGCCAACGTGCTGGTGCCGCCGGCCGAGCGTCGGGGCCGAGCTGGTGCGGGCCGACCGGGGCGGCGACGTCACCTATCCACGGGCCCGGGCCAGCTCGTCGGCTACCCGATCCTGTCGGTGCCGGGCAAGCGGGGCGGGGGCATGGCCGACACCGTCGCCTACGTCCACGGCGTCGAGCAGGTGGTCATCGACGCCCTGGCCGACCTCGGGCTGCCCGGCGCCGGCCGCCTCGACCGGCTAGCCCGGGGTGTGGGTCGACCCCGACGGCGCCGCGCCCCGCAAGATCGCCGCGGTCGGCGTGCGCCTCAGCCGGGGCCGGTCGATGCACGGCTTCGCCCTCAACGTCGACCCCGACCTGACGCTACTTCGACCACATCGTCCCGTGCGGCATCGCCGACAAGGGGGTCACCTCGCTGGCCGCCGAGGGCGTCGACGTCACCATGCGCGAGGTGGTCGACGCCGTGGCCGCCCGGGCGGTGGCGGCGTGGGCGCGCGCGGTCGGCTGGGAGCGCCAGGACGTCGTGTGGCGCCACCGGCCCGACGACCTGTCGCCGTTCAGCCCGGGGCGGGCCCGGGCGCCGGGGCCGGCCGCGGTCGGCCGGCGGCGCCGGTGCCGGTGTCGATCGACACCACGCCCCGGCGCCGGCGCGCGGCTGGACCGAGGCCGGGGTGAGCCAGGGCCTGGCCATCAACGAGCGCAAGCCGAGCTGGCTGCGGGCGCCGGCCCGCATGGGCGCGGACTACCTGCGAGCTCAAGCGCACGATGCGCGACCTCGACCTGGTCACCGTGTGCGAGGAGGCCGGCTGCCCCAACATCTTCGACTGCTGGGCCGACGGCACGGCCACGTTCATGCTCAACGGCGAGCGCTGCACCCGGGCCTGCGGCTTCTGCCTGGTCGACACCCGCCACCCCGAGCCGCTCGACCCGACGAGCCCGAGCGGGTGGCCGAGGCCGTGGCCCGCATGGGCCTCGACTTCGCCGTGCTCACCGCGGTGGCCCGTGACGACCTGCCCGACGGCGGGGCCGCAGGGCTTCGCCGCCACCATCCGGGCCATCCGCCGCCGCTCGCCCGGGCACGTCGGTCGAGGTGCTGATCTCCGACTGCAAGGGCGATCCCGGCGTCGCTGCGACGATCGATCTTCGACGCCCGCCCCGACGTGCTGAACCACAACATCGAGACGGTGGCCCGGCTGCAGCGGGCGGTGCGCCCGTCGGCCGGCCTACGCCCGCAGCCTGGCGGTGCTGGCCCGGGCCAAGGCGGCCGGGCTCACCACCAAGTCGGGCCTCATCGTCGGGCTGGGCGAGACGCGAGGCCGAGGTCGAGGCCACCCTGGCCGACCTGGCCGGCGTCGGCGTCGACATCGTGACCATCGGCCAGTACCTGCGGCCGACGTCGAACCACCTGCCGGTGGCCCGCTGGTGGACGCCCGAGGAGTTCGACCAGCTCAAGGCGGTCGGCGAGGCGCTGGGCATCGGCCACGTCGAGGCCTCCCCGCTCACCCGGTCGAGCTACCACGCCAAGCAGGCGCGCGCGCCGCCGGCTCGCCCGGCGAGGCGACGCCGGCTGATCGCGCCTCGGCTGAGCGGCCTGGCACACTCGGTCGATGGCCCGCACCCACGACCGCCTCGACGACACCCTGCCGAGTGGATCGCCGCCAGCACGTGTTCTTCGTCGCCTCCGCCCCGACCGACACCGACGGGCACGTGAACCTCTCGCCCAAGGGCTACGACGCTTCCGGGTGCTCGACGACCGCACCGTGGCCTACCTCGACCTCACCGGCAGCGGCGTCGAGACCATCGCCCACCTGAACGACAACGGCCGGCTCACGTTCATGTTCTGCGGCTTCGAGGGCCCGCCCCGCATCGTGCGCCTGTTCGGCCGGGGCGAGGTCGTGCGGCCCGGCGACGACGACTTCGACGAGCTCTGGGCCGGTTCCCCGACCTGGCCGGGGTGCGGTCGGTCATCCGCTGCCACGCTCGACCGGATCCAGAGTCGTGCGGCTACTCGGTGCCGTTCATGGACTCGGCGAGCGCGAGACCCTGCGTCGAGTGGGCCGAGCGCAAGGGCCCCGACGGGCATCGAGGAGTACCACGCCGAGAAGAACCGCCGGTCAGCATCGACGGGCTCCCGGCCTGGCCTGACCGTCGACCGGTCAGCGGGTCAGCAGGCGCCCTCGGCCAGGAGCTGGTGCAGCTGCTCGTTGCCGGCGTGGGCCGGCTCGGTGGTGGCGATGAAGTCCTCGAGCACCTCGACGAAGCGCTCGGGCGCCTCGGACTGGGGGAAGTGGCCGACGCCGGGGAAGATCTCGAGCCGGCTGCCGGGCATGGCCTCGTGGGCGGTGTAGGCGTGCTCGACCGGGATGATGGCGTCGTGGTCGCCCCACACCATCAGGGTGGGCACGGCCTCGGCCAGGTAGAGGCGGTCGTTGGCGCTGACGGTCTGGCCGCCCAGGTCGACGACCGCCCGCAGCGTCCTGATGAAGGCCTGGCGGTTCTCGGCCTCGGCCAGCGAGGCGTAGGCCCGCCACATCTCGGCGATGCGCGAGTGGCGGATGCCGTGCTCGCCCAGCCAGCGGTTGATCGAGTTGCCCTGGTCGCGGACGAAGGTGGGCACCGCGAGCGGGCAGCACCAGCTCGCTGCCCGGCAGCGACAGCACCCGCAGCAGCCAGCTCACCTCGCGGCCCAGCCCGCCGCTCGACACCAGCACCAGGCGCTCGCACAGCTCGGGGTGCTGGTAGGCGAGCTGCAGGGCGACGCCGCCGCCGAGCGACTGGCCGACGATGGTGGCCCGCTCGATGCCGAGGCGGGTCAGCAGGTCGCGCAGGCCGCTGGCGTGGGCGCCCGAGCGAGTAGTCGCCCATCGGCTTGGCCGACTCGCCGTGGCCCAGCAGGTCCGGGGCGATCACCCGGTAGTGCTCGGCCAGCGCCGGCATGCACGTCGCGCCAGGTCCGGGAGCTGCCGGCCATGCCGTGGATGAGCAGGATCGTCTCGGTCGCCCGTCGCCCGGCCAGCGCGGTAGCCGACCTCGTGGCCGTGGAGCGTGCAGGTGCTGCAGGGGGATCGCCATGGCCAGTGTTGTAGCCGCCGCCGCCCGGCCGAGCGGCCAGGGTCAGAGGTCACTCGGCTTCTGGCCCGACTACCCTCGCGGCCATGCACGCCGCCCGCCTGGCCCGAGTGCGACGCCGCCATGGAGGCCCAGGGCGTCGACGTGCTGCTGCTGTCGGTGGGGGCCGATCTGCCGTGGCTGATCGGCTACGAGGCCATGCCGCTCGAGCGTCTCACCATGCTGGTGGTGCCCCGCGACGGCGACGCCACCCTGGTCGTGCCCCGGCTGGAGGCGCCCCGGGTGGTCGAGCGACCCGAGCTGTTCTCGCTGTGCCCCTGGGACGAGACCGACGACCCGCTCGACCTGGTGGCCTCGCTGGTCGGGCCGGCGCCGGTGGCGGCCATCGGCGATCGCACGTGGGCCCAGTTCCTGGTCGGGCTGATCGCCCGCATGGCCTCCACCAGGTTCCGGCGGGGGAGCGAGGTCACCGGGCCGCTGCGGGCGGTGAAGGACGAGGCCGAGATCGAGGCGCTGGCCCGGGCCTCGGCCGCCGTCGACCGCATCGCCGCCGAGCTCCAGGCGGGCGCCATCGCGCTGGTCGGGCGCACCGAGGCCGAGGTGTCGGCCGAGCTGAGCCGGCGGATCCTGGCCGAGGGCCACCATCGGGTGAACTTCGCCATCGTGGCCGCCGGCGAGCCAACGCCGCCAGCCCCCACCACGAGGCCGGGGACCGCGTGATCGAGCCGGGCGAGATCGTGCTGTGCGACTTCGGCGGCACGATGCTGACCGACGGCGGCGCCGGGCTACTGCTCCGACATCACCCGGTGCGTCCACGTGGGCGAGCCCCCGGCCGAGCTGGTCGAGCTCTACGCCGTGCTGCAGCGAGGCCCAGGCCGCCGGCGTGGCGGCGGGCACGGTCGGCCGGCCGGCCGAGGAGGTCGACGCCGCCGCCCGCTCGGTGATCGACGACGCCGGCTACGGCGAGTGGTTCATCCACCGCACCGGGCACGGCATCGGGGTCGAGGAGCACGAGGATCCCTACATCGTGGCCGGCAACCGTGAGCCCCTGGTGGCCGGCAACGCCTTCTCGATCGAGCCCGGGATCTACGTGCCCGGCCGCTGGGGCGCCCGCCTCGAGGACATCGTGGTCGCCACCGACGACGGGCCCGCGGGCGCTCAACCGCGCCGACCACCGCCTGGTCGCCGTCGACGCGTGACCGGTGATCGACTTCGACGCCGCCTCGCTGCTGCTGCAGTGGGCCACCGGCGGGCTGCTGTTCCTGTGGGTGACCACCCGCCGCCGCGAGGTCGGGCTCGGCTACGGCTGGACGATGCGGGGCACCTACCTGCTCATGGCGGCGGGCGCCTTCTACGTGGGCACCCAGGTCATCCAGCCCCTGCTGGTGCGCGACCTGGCGTCGGCCGGCGTCGTGGTGGCCACCGGGGTGGCCCTGGCGGTGTCGATCATGCGGCGCAAGGCCGGCGTGTCGGGGCAGGTGGCGCTGGCCGAGCAGCGCAGCGAGCGGGTGGCGGCCATGACCGGCATCGACCGGGCGCCCGGCCGAACGCGACCCCTCCCGGGCCGGAGTTCCCGCCCTGGCTCGACCTCATCGCCCCGCCCATCGGGGCCATCGGCATCATCGCCGCCGCGGTGCACGCCGGCGGGCCGACCTGGCTGGCCGTGGCCCGCTTCCTGGTCGGGGCGGCCTTCCTGGGCGCGGTCACCGACGCCATGCTGCTCGGGCACTGGTACCTGGTGCAGCCCGGCCTGGCCCGGGGCCCGCTGCTCGAGCTGGTCAAGTGGACGGGGTGGCTGTGGGTGCCCGAGCTGGTGCTGCTGCTGATCCCGGTGGGCATGTGGTCGGTGATCAACGGCACCATCGACGACGGCTACAACGGCCTGCTGGGATGGTTCTGGATCGCCTGCGTGGTCACCACCGTCGGGCTGGTGGTGGTCACCCGCCTGGCGCTCAAGGAGCGCTACTACTCCGCCGTCATGGCCGCCACCGGCCTGCTCTACCTGGCCATCCTGACCGCGTTCGGCATGGACCTGGTGGCCCGGGCGCTGCTCTCATGAGGTCCCGGTTCGTCTCCTGGCCGGTCAGCGTGGTGCGGGCCAACCCGTTCGAGGCGGTCGTGACCGCGCTGAGCGCCGGGTACTTCGCCTTCGCCCTCTCGCCCTCTTCCTACGGTTACGCCCTCAAGAACTGGTTCGGGGTGGCCGACCCCGGCACCTACCTCGGGACCCCCCGCCTCGAGCGATGGGACGAGTGGGCGGTCCAGACCCCGTTCGTGCAGGCCGTGGTCCGCAACGACTTCGGCACGCACAACGCCACGTCGTTCTACGGCGAGTCGTTCCGCAACCTCATCGCCCTGCCGGTCATGGACTGGGGCTTCATCTTCCGTCCGCTCCACTGGGGTTATCTGTTCCTGCCGGCCCCCTGGGCCTTCTCGCTGACGTGGGCCCTGTCGGCGTGGCTCACCCTGGTCGGGTTCTCGCTTCTGCTCCGACGCCTCGGGCTGGGCCTGCTGGCGGCCATGGCGGCCACGATCGCCATCTTCCTCGCCCCGTTCACCCAGGCCTGGTGGACGGGGATCGCTCCCCTCCTGGCGTTCTTCCCGTGGATCCTCCTCGTGGTGGTCTCGCGCCTTCGCCTCCGCTACGCCGTGCCCCTCGTGGCCTGGCTCACGGGCTGCTGGATCGTGTCGTCGGCCTACCTGCCCGGCCTCGTGCTCCTCGGTTTCGTGGCCGTGGTCGTGCTCGTGGCCTTCTTCGTGCGCCGCGACCGCCTCGGTCGCCTGGCCGTGCTGGGCGGGGCGGTGATCGTGGGGGCCATGGCCGGCGGCCTCTACCTGCTGCCGGTCCTGCGGCTGCTGGCCGACACGGTGTACCCCGGCCACCGCGTCATCCCCGGCGGCACGCTGCCGGTGCCGCAGTGGCTGGCCCAGTTCACCCCGTTCGGCGTCACCCGGGGGTACACCTCCACCATCTCGTCGAACCTCCCGGAGTCGGTCGCCATGGGCTCGTGGTTGCCGTTGCTGGCGATCGCGCTGGTCGACTACCGGCGCCTGCGCCGCGACCTGGCGCGCGAGGTGCTCCGCCCGTTCGCGGTGCTGATCGGTGGTTTCGCCCTGCTCAGCGCCTGGCAGATCCTGGACCGCGCCCATCTGGTGGGGGCGCTGTTCGCCTGGAACCGCAGCAGCGAGCAGCGGTCGCTGATGGCCAGCGGCATCCTGCTCATCATCGCCGCCGGCTGGGTCCTCTCCCGGTTCCCGCTCCGGGTGGTGCCCGCCCGGGTGGCCGCCTTCTTCGGCCTCATGGTGGCCGCCACCGCCACCGCGCTGTGGGTCAACACGAACGAGTCGCTGGACCGTCGGGCAGCTGGTGCGCGACAACGTGATCGCCATCGTGGGGACCCTCGTCCTGGCCGTGGTGGTGGTCATCGTCCTCCGGCGCCGACGCGACCCCCGCGCCGTGGCCGGCGCGTTCGCCCTGGCCGCGGTGCTCCCGGCGGCGGCGATGTGGGCGCTCTACAACCCGGTCCAGGACTCCCGGGCGATCTTCGCCCCGCTCGACACGCAGGTGAGCCGATCGCTGGACGAGACGGCGTCGAAGCGACCCGACGGGGCGATCGCGGTGAACTTCCCGGGGGCGATCCTCAACGGGCAGGGCTACCGGTCGGTGGTGCACGTGCTGCCGACCCCGCAGGTCGACACGTTCGCGGCGATGTTCCCCGACGTCCCCCGCGACCAGATCAACGAGATCTTCAACCGCTACGCGGAGCTGTACATCATCCCCGGGTCCGAGCCGAAGCTGGCCGGCGACGGCATCGTCGGGCTACCGGCCGGCGTGATCAGCCAGCTGGCCACGATCCCCGATCACTGACCACTGACCACTGACCACTGACCCCGACGCGGGCCCGGATCCGGCCCTAGCGGGCCACGAAGTACTTGGCCTTGGGGTGGTGCAGGATGATGGCCGAGGTGGTCTGCTCGGGCTGGTACTGGAAGCCGGTCTCCTCGCTGACGGTGATGCCGATGCGGCCGGCGTCGAGCAGCTCGGCCACCTTCTCGTTGTCCTCGAGGTCGGGGCAGGCCGGGTAGCCCCACGAGTAGCGCCCGCCGCGGTACTGCTGGCGGAACAGGCCGGCGAGGCTGGGGCCGTCCTCGTCGGCGAAGCCCCACTCCTCGCGGATGCGGCGGTGCCAGTACTCGGCCAGCGCCTCGGCCATCTCGACGCCCAGGCCGTGCACCAGCAGGTACTCCTGGTACTTGTTCTCGCTCGAACAGCCGGGCGGTGACGTCGCTGACCCGCTGGCCCATGGTCACGATGTGGAAGGCCACGTAGTCGGGGTCGGCCGAGCCGACGCGGGCGCACGAAGTCGGGGATGGACAGCCACGGCGCCTTGTTCTGGCGGGGGTAGCCGAAGCGCATCCACTCCGAGCTGCGGGTGTCGTCCTTCCAGATGACGAGGTCGTCGCCCTCGCTGTTGGCGGCGAAGTAGCCGTAGACCACCTGGGGCACGAGCATGTCGGCGGCCTTGGCCTCGGCCAGCTGCTGGCGCAGGATCGGTCGGATGCGGTTCTTGAACTCCTCGTCGGTCTCGACGCTGCCGTCGGCGCGCCTTCTCGGGCCGGAACTGCCACTGGTTGCGGAACAGGGCGGTCTCGTTGATGTAGCCGGCGATGTCGTCGAGGGGGATGCCCTTGACCACCTTCGAGCCGAGGAACGGCGGCTCGAACACCGGGTTGTCGAGCTCGACCTCGGGTGAGCGGGTCGGGCGGTCGGCGGCGTCGCCGTTCGTCGGCCGGCCGCGTCGAGCGCAGCGAGGCCACCTTCGACTCGCTCGGGCACGGTGCCGTCGTCGGCGTCGTCGGCGTCGCCGGTGCGCTTGATCTCGCCGAGGCGGTCCATGACCCGCAGGCCCTCGAACGCGTCCTTGCCGTAGAACAGCCGGCCCTCGTAGATCTCGCGCAGGTCGCGCTCGACGTAGGTGCGGGTGAGGGCGGCGCCGCCCAGCAGGACGGGGATCTCGGCCAGGCCGCGGCTGTTCAGCTCCTCGAGGTTGTCGCGCATGATGAGCGTGCTCTTGACCAGCAGCCCGCTCATGCCGATGGCGTCGGCCTTGACCTCCTGCGGCCTTCTCGATCATCTCGAGGATGGAGATCTTGATGCCGAGGTTGTGCACCTCGTAGCCGTTGTTGGTGAGGATGATGTCGACCAGGTTCTTGCCGATGTCGTGGACGTCGCCCTTGACCGTGGCCAGCACGATGCGGCCCTTGCCGCCGGAGTCGTCCTTCTCCATGTGGGGCTCGAGGTAGGCCACCGCCGTCTTCATCGTCTCGGCCGACTGCAGCACGAACGGCAGCTGCATCTCGCCGGTGGCGAACAGCTCGCCCACCACCTTCATGCCGGCCAGCAGGATGTCGTTGATGATGGCCAGGGGCGCGATGCCCGCGGCCATGGCCTCGTCGAGGTCGGCCTCGAGGCCGTCGCGGTCGCCGTCGATGATGCGCTGCGAGAGCCGCTGCTCGAGGGTCCAGTCGGAGCGGTCCTCGACGACCACCTCGGCCGCGTTGACGTCCTCGAACACCGCCAGCAGGGTCTGCAGCGGGTCGTAGGCCGGCTCGTCGCCCGCGGCCGGGCGGCGGCGGTCGTAGATGAGGTCGAGGGCGACCTCGCGCTGCTCCTCGGGGATCTTGTTGAGCGGCATGATGCGGGCCGCGTGCACGATGGCCGAGTCGAGCCCGGCGGCCACCGCCTCGTGCAGGAACACCGAGTTGAGCACGTGGCGGGCGGCCGGCTTGAGGCCGAACGAGACGTTGGACAGGCCCGAGCGTGGTGTGCACGCCGGGCAGCTCGGCCTTGATGCGGGTGATGGCCTCGAGGGTGGCCATGGCGTCGCCGCGCAGGTCGTCGTCGCCGGTGGAGAGCGGGAAGGTCAGGGCGTCGAAGATGATGTCGCCGGGCTCGAGGCCGTAGCGGTCGACGGCCAGGTCGTGGATGCGATGGGCGACCCGCAGCTTCCACTCGACGTCGCGGGCCTGGCCCTCCTCGTCGATGAGCAGGCAGATCACGGCGGCGCCGTACTCGCGGGCCAGCTTCAAGACCCGGTCGAGGCGGGAGCCGTCGGCCTCGCCGTCCTCGAGGTTGGCCGAGTTGAGGATGGCCCGGCCGCCGAGCCACTGCAGGCCGGCCTCCATGACCTGGGGCTCGGTCGAGTCGAGCACCAGCGGCACGCTGGACTGGGTGGCGAAGCGCGACGCGACCTCGTCCATGTCGAGCGGTGCCGTCGCGCCCGACGTAGTCGACGCACACGTCGAGGACGTGGGAGCCCTCCTTGACCTGGTCCTTGGCCATGGCCACCGTCGTGTCCCAGTCGGCCTCGAGCAGGGCCTCGCGGAACTTCTTGGAGCCGTTGGCGTTGGTGCGCTCGCCGATGATCAGGAACGACGTGTCCTGGTGGAACGGCACCATCGAGTAGATCGAGGTGGCCCCGGCCTCGTGCTCGGGCGTGGCGGGGCGGCGCGCTCGAGGCCGTGGCAGACGTCGACGACGGCCTTGAGGTGCGCCGGCGTGGTGCCGCAGCAGCCGCCGACGATCTCGACGCCGAGGTCGGTGATGAAGCGAGCGGTGGTGCTCGGCCAGCGCGTCGGGGGTCAGGTCGTAGTGCATGTGGCCGTCGACCACCGAGGGCAGGCCGGCGTTGGGGATGCACGAGATGGGCATGCGGGCGTGCTGGGCGAGGTGGCGCAGGTGCTCGCTCATCTCGACCGGCCCGGTGGCGCAGTTGATGCCGATGACGTCGGGCTGCATGGCGTCGAGGGCGCACAGCGCGGCGCTGATCTCGGTGCCGGGCAGCATGCGCCCGGTGAGCTCCATGGTCACCTGCACCTGCAGCGGCACCTCGCGGCCGACGGCGGCCATGGCCCGGCGGCAGGCGATCATGGCCGCCTTGATCGACAGCAGGTCGAACATGGTCTCGATGATGAGGACGTCGACGCCGCCCTCGATGAGGCCCTGCGGCCTGGACCTGGTAGCTGTCGCGCAGGTCGGCGAAGCGGATCTGGCCGAGCGACGGGAACTTGGTGCCCGGGCCGATCGAGCCGGCCACGAAGCGGGGATGGTCGGGGGTGGAGAAGTCGGCGGCGACCTCGCGGGCCACGCGGGCGGCGGCCAGGTTGATCTCGTGGGCCCGGTCGGCCTGGCCGTACTCGCCCAGGGTCACCGGCAGCCCGCCGAAGGTGTCGGTCTCGATGACGTCGACGCCCGACCGCGAGGTACTCGGCGTGCAGCTCCTTGATGATGTCGGGCCGGGTCACGACGAGCAGCTCGTTGCAGCCCTCGAGCTCGGGGCCGCCGAAATCGTCGGCCGTGAGGCCCCGCTCCTGGATGCCGGTGCCCATGGCGCCGTCGTAGATGACGACGCGCTGGCGGACGGCTTCGAGGAAGGAACTCATGGCGGACAAGGTTAGTGGTGGGGCCTGGCGCACCGACATCGGTATCGCGCCGTCCGCGCCGCCGAGCCCCGGGCAGCGGGGACGGTCAGCCACCGAAACGGTGGCTCACCGTCCTCCGGCGAGAGGGACGGGCCTAGGCTCGGCGCCATGTCGGAGACACCACGCGTCCGCTTCGGGGTCCACGTCGGCCCGCAGATGTGCACCATGGACGAGCTCAAGCAGGTGTGGGCCACCGCCGAGCGGCTGGGCTTCGACTGGATCAGCGTGTGGGACCACTTCTACCCGGCGCCGTCGCCGCTCGACGGCGACTGCTTCGAGGGCATCGCCTGCCAGGCCGCGCTGGCCGCGCTCACCACCCGACCCCGGGTCGGCTCGCTCGTCTACTCGACCGGCTACCGCCATCCGGCCGTGCTGGCCAACGCGGCGGCCACCATCGACCACCTCAGCAACGGGCGACTCGAGCTGGGCCTGGGCGCCGGGTGGCACAAGTGGGAGTACGACGCCTACGGCATCCCGTTCGAGGCGCCGGCCGTGCGGCTGCGGCGGATGGCCGAGTCGATCGAGTGCGTGCGCCTGCTGCTCACCGAGGACGTGGCCAACTTCGACGGCGAGTTCTTCACCCTCACCGATGCCTTCTGCAACCCCAAGCCGGTGCAGGCCCGCCCGCATCTGGGTCGGGCGCCTCGGGCGAGCAGATCGGGCTCAAGCTGGCCGGCCGCCACGGCGACGCCTGGAACGTCCCGTTCGTGAGCCCCGAGGACTTCACCCGCAAGCGCCCGATCGTGCTCGACCACGCACCCGACCCCGACCGCTTCGTCACCGGGGTGAACCTGCTGTACGTGCCGTGCGAGGCCGACGAGGTCGACGCCGCCCTGGCTGAGCGCTTCGGGCCCATGGGCCGAGCCATGGCCGCCCGGGGCCCTGGTCGGCGACCTGCCGCGCCATCACCGACCGGCTCGGGCCGCTACGT
The DNA here is from genome assembly GCA_963726905.1 of uncultured Microthrixaceae bacterium. Taxonomy (GTDB): domain Bacteria; phylum Actinomycetota; class Acidimicrobiia; order Acidimicrobiales; family Acidimicrobilacustridaceae; genus UBA4742. Next base: position 293,796 of record CAVSDZ010000003.1, on the reverse strand, counting down.
CGACGCCGGCGCCGACTGGGTCATCCTGGCCCTGCGGGCCCCGTTCGACCTCGACGCCCTGGAGCGCTTCGCCACCGAGGTCGCGGTCGAGTTCGCCTGAACCGGTCAGGCAGGGCGGTGCGTAGGACGCGATGGCCGTCGAAACGGTCGGCGGCCGTTCGTTGTGGGGAGGAACGCCATGGATCACACGCGCCTCGTGAGCAGTCCGGCACACCAGCGACCACGGACGGGAGCCCGATGGCGGCGACGCGTGGCGTGCGCCGCAGTGGCGGCATCGTCGCTCGTCCTGGTGGCCGCCGCGCCGGCGGGAGCCGACGGTTCGCACCGGCAGGCCGAGAACGACTACCGGCGCACGGACCTGGTGTCCGACGTCCCGGGAGCCGCGCAGCAGACCGACCCCAACCTGGTCAACGCCTGGGGGATGGCCGCCGGCCCCTCCACCCCGGTGTGGGTGTCGGACAACGGCAACGACAGCGCCAGCATCTACAAGGGTGACGTGGGCGGCTCGCCGCTCGCCATCCAGCCGCTCGTCGTGTCGATCCCCGGTGGGGCACCGACCGGCCAGGTGTTCAACCCGACCGGCGGGTTCTCGATCACCAACGGCACCCAGAGCGCCCCGGCCGTGTTCCTGTTCGCCTCCGAGGCCGGTCGGATCACCGGGTGGAACCCGACGGTGCCGCCCGCCACCATGGCCGAACCGGGCGTCACCACCCCGGATGCCAACTACAAGGGCCTGGCGCTGGCCACCACCGCGCACGGGTCGTTCCTGTACGCCGCCAACTTCCACGCCGGCACGGTGGACGTCTTCGACTCGACCTTCGCCCCGGTCCATCGACCGGGCGCCTTCGTCGATCACAAGATCCCCACGGGGTACGCGCCGTTCAACGTGCAGGAGATCGGCGGCTCGCTGTACGTCACCTACGCCAAGCAGGACGCCGACGGGCCACGACGACGTCAAGGGCCAGGGCCACGGGTTCGTCGACGTGTTCACCCCGGAGGGCGAAGCTGGTGCGTCGCCTCATCCGGCGGGGCCAGCTCAACTCGCCCTGGGGCCTGGCGCTGGCACCGGCTGATTTCGGTCGCTTCAGCGGCGCGCTGCTGGTCGGCAACTTCGGCGACGGGCGCATCCATGCCTACGACGCGCACAACGGGCACTTCCTGGGCACGCTGCACGGCGACCATCACCGGCCGATCACCATCGACGGGCTGTGGGGCCTCCGCTTCGGCAACGGCGTCACCGGTGACACCAACACGTTGCTGTTCACCGCCGGGCCCGACGACGAGGCCCACGGGTTGTTCGGAACCCTCACCAGCTGACTCGGCCCTCCGGTCGGGCGGAGCCTCCTGCGGGCGGCTTCGCCCATCCGGCCGGGTCGGCGGGCACCGATAGGCTGCGCGCCGATGAAGATCTACACGCGCAAGGGTGACGACGGCACCACCGGCCTGCTCTACGGCGGCCGGGTGCCCAAGGACGCACCCGCCCCCACCGCCTACGGATCGGTCGACGAGGCCCAGGCCGCCATCGGGGTGGCCCGCGCCGAGGTGCGGGCCGACCCGGCGACAGCCCCGGCGAGCTGGCCGAGATCCTGCTCGGCATCGAGCGCGACCTCTGGGTGCTCATGGCCGAGCTGGCCACCGACCCGGCGAACCTGCGACAAGCTCACCGCCGGCCAGAGCCTGGTCACCGCCGAGATGGTGGCCGACCTCGAGGTGCTCATCGACGAGGTGAGCGCCAGCTTCGAGCCGCCGACCGAGTTCGTGGTGCCGGGCGAGACCCGGGTGGCGGCGCTGCTCGACGTGGCCCGCACCGTCGTGCGCCGGGCCGAGCGCGACGCCCTCGCCGCGGCCGTCGCCGGCTCGCAGGTCCTGCCCTACCTCAACCGCCTGAGCGACCTGCTGTGGACGCTGGCCCGCTGGCAGGAGGGCACGTCGCTGGCCACCCGCGGACGTCGACCCGCCACCTCGCCGATCGTCTCGAGAGGAACCTCCATGCCCATCAGCTTCAGCGCTCGACAAGGCCGTCCCCGCCGACGCCGGCGCCCTCGCCGTCGGCGTGTGCAGCGACCGGCTGGAGGCGGCCGTCGAGGCTCACGGCCTCGACGGTGCCTTCCTGGCCGGACGGGGCTTCACCGCCAAGCTGGGCCAGACCGTCGGCGCTGCCCGGCGGCGACGCCGGTCACGCTGCTCGTGGTCGGCCTGGGCCCGTCCGGCGAGCTCGAGCCCCGACCGTGTTCCGCCGGGCCGGCGGCGCGCTGGCCCGGGCCGCCAGCCGCTACCCGGCCGTCGCCGTCCGGCTGCTCGACGCCGAGGAGGTCCCGGCCCGGCGACCCGGCCGCCGCCCAGGCCCTGGCCGAGGGTCTGGTGCTCGGGTCCTACCGCTTCACGACCTACAAGTCCGAGCCCGAGCCGCCAGCCCTCGAGCGGGTCGTGCCGTGGTCGGCGGCGGCGGGGCCGCGCCTGGTGGCCGCGCTCGAGCTCGGGCGCCCGCATCGCCGACGGCGTGGCGCTGCGCCCGCGACCTGGTCAACACGCCGGGCGGCGACCTGACCCCGACGGCGCTGGCCGAGGCCGCGGTCGAGATCGCCGAGCGCGAGGGCCTCGCAGGTCACCGTGCTCGACCAGGACGCCATCGTGGCCGCCGGCCTCGGCGGCCTGCTCGGCGTGAACCGCGGGCTCGGAGCAGCCGGCCCGCTTCATCGAGATCTGCCTGGTCCCCGCCCGGGCGCCAAGGCGTCGCTGGCGCTGGTGGGCAAGGGCATCACCTTCGACTCCGGGCGGCCTGTCGCTCAAGACGGCGGCGGGCATGACCACCATGAAGGACGACATGGGCGGGGCCGCCGCCATCCTCGGGCGCCATGTCGGCCATCGCCGCCGTCGCCCCCAAGTGCCGAGGTCACCGGCTACATCCCCACCACCGACAACATGACCGGCGGCGACGCCACCCGGGTCGGTGACGTGCTGCGCATCCGCAACGGCAAGACGGTCGAGGTGCTCAACACCGATGCCGAGGGCCGCCTGATCCTGGCCGACGGCCTGGCGATGGCCAGCGAGGCCGAGCCCGACGCCATCGTCGACCTGGCCACCCTCACCGGCGCGGTCATGGTGGCCCTCGGGCTCGAAGGTCGCCGGGCTGATGGGCTCGACACCCGGGGCTGGGTCGACCAGATCCGCGACGCCGCCGACCGGACGCGGCGAGCGGGTGTGGGAGCTCCCCCTGATCGAGGAGTACCGCCCGCAGCTCGACTCGGAGGTCGCCGACCTGAAGAACATCGGCAAGGCCGGCGAGGCGGGCACCATCCTGGCCGGGCTGTTCCTGCGCGAGTTCGTGGGCGAGGGCGATCCCCTGGGCCCACCTCGACATCGCCGGCACCGCGTGGAGCGACGCCGACGACATGGAGATCACCAAGGGCGGCACCGGCGCGGCGTGCGCCTGCTCGCTCGAGCTGGCCCGCACGTTCCGCAAGCCGTCGCGTCGCTGAGCCGATCAGGTCGTGGTGGGGGTCGTCGCCGACCCGTCGCTGCCCGACGCGCCCGGCATGACCGGCGGCGCACCCTGGCCACCGGGGCCGGCCTGGCCGCCGAAGGCGGTGTCGCCCTCGATGATGCGGGTGGCGGCCACCGTGCCGTCGGAGCCGGTCGGGCCCATCACCCGCACCTGCTCACCGGTGGTCAGCGCCGAGACCGAGCTGGCCCTGGCGATGGTCACCGTGGTGGCGTCGGTGACCGACACGGTGACGGTGGTGCCGTCGAGGGAGGCGACGGTGATGGTGGACCCGTCGATGGCCGTGATCGTCCCCCGGGTCCCGCCCCCGCCCGTGAGCCCGGCCGGCGGTCCACCGGCCTGGCCGCCGGCCTGACCACCGGCCTGGGGGGCCTGGTTGGCGGGGGGTGTGCCCCCCGGAGCCCCGCCCGCGTCGGCGGTGGCGGTGCCCTGGTCGGTGATCTCGGTGGCGGTCAGGGCGTCGGTCCCCGAGCTGGTGCCGCGGACCATGACCGTGTCACCCACCGCCAGGTCGGTCAGTGAGCCGCTCACCATCTCCGACACGGTCGTCGACGAGGAGGTCGTCACCGTGGTGGTGCCCGACTGGGTGGTCACCGTGAGGGTGGAGCCGTCGATGGTGGCGATGGTGCCCGAGGTCCCCATCCCTCCCGGCCGGCCGCCGCCGAAGCCGGGGCCGCCGGGGCCCTGGCCGCCCTGGGCCGTGGCCGCGGTGGCGGACGACGAGATGTGGGAGCTGGCGTAGCTGATGCCGACCACCGACGCCAGGGCGATGGCCGCGGCCCCGACTCCGGCGACGACCCAGGTCTTCATCGAGATCTTCTTGGAGGCGTGCTCACCGGTCGGGGTCGCCGACGCCGCACCCCCGGCCGACGAGGGCTCGTCGAACCACCAGCCGTCGTCGTCGCCGGCCGCTGGTGGGGTCGGTTGTGACGTCGGTCGGGCGGTCGGTGGCCCGGCCTGAGGAGTCGTCGGTGGAGTCGTCGGGTGGGGTGTCGGGGAAGTCCATGGGATCCATGGGGATCGTTCCTTTCGGGGGGAGGGGAAGTCGGTCAGGAGATGGTCGAGAGGTCGTAGAGGGTTCCGGCGGTCGACCCGCCGTAGCTGGCGGCGGGAACGGCGGTGGCGTTGGCGGTGACCCAGGAGCTGATGGCGCTGCCCGATCCACTACCGCCGCCGAGGCCGCCGCCGAAGCCGCCGCCGTTGCCGCTGATGAGGATGAAGCGCACCTCGCCGGCGGCGACCATGGCCTTGAACTGGTCGAGGGTGGGAGCGGGGTCGCCGCCGTTGAAGCCGCCGATGGTGATCACGGGCTCGCCGCTGGCGATGATGATCGGGGCCGAGCTCTGCGAGCCGAAGGCCGCCACCAGGTAGCGTGGCGCCGCCCTGGTTGGCCTCGAGGTAGGTGACGAGGGCGGCATCGGCGGTGGTGCCGGCGCCGCCTGGAGCCCCGCCCGGCCCGCCCGAGGTCGACCCCATCGGCCCGGCGAACACGATGGAGCCGGTGGCCGGGGTGTGCACGGTGGTGTAGGCGAAGGCGGCGGGCCCGGCCAGCAGGGTGGCGGTGGCCACGGCGGCGGCCGCCATGACGACCGTCTTGCGGCGCAGGTGGGAGCCCAGCCACAGCCCGACGACGGCCACCACCGCACCGGCGATGATGAGGGGGCGCAGCCACGGGAGGTAGGTCGGCGTCTGCGAGAGCAGGGCCACGGCCAACGCCGCGCTGACGAGCGATGGCCGCGGGCAGGGCCCAGCGCAGCCAGCGGTTGGTGCGGCCCAGGCGCCACAGGGCGAGCCCGCCGGCGCCGGCGAGGGCGGCCAGCGGCGGGGCGAGCTGGACCGTGTAGTACGGGTGGAAGATGCCCTGGGCCCGGCTGAACGTGACGAAGCAGCTGAGCGCCCACAACCCCCACAGGATCCAGCCGGCCCGCTTCAGGTCGGTGCGGGGGGCCCGGCGGGTGAGCCACAGCCCGGCGACCAGACCGGCCACGCGCCAGGGGGATGAGCCAGGCGATCTGGCCGCCGTTGGCGGTGTTGAACATGCGCAGCCAGCCCACGGCCCCGCCGAAGCCGGTGTTCATGGCGCCGCCCCCGCCGCCCCCGCCGGCCCCGCCGCCGGCGCCCCGCCGGAACTGCCGAAGAGGCGGGACAGGCCGTTGTAACCGAACAGCAGGCTGACGATGGAGTTGTCCGTGGTGCTGCCGATGTAGGGCGCGATCGGCCGCGGGCCACAGGGCGACGACGGCGATCCACCACCCCGACGACACGACCACCGCGCCGAGGGCGGCGGTGAGCTGGGCCAGGCGCGGCCAGCAGCTTCGGCTTGCCGGCCACGAGGTAGACGACGACGAAGGCGGGCAGCACGACGAAGGCCTGGAGCATCTTGGTGTCGAAGGCGAGCCCGACGAGCAGGCCGGAGATCACCAGCCAGCGGGTGCGCCCGGTCTCCAGCGCCGACCACAGGGCCCAGGCGGCGGCCAGGCACAACAACGTGAGCAGGGCGTCGGGGTTGTTGAAGCGGAACATGAGCACCGCCACCGGGGTGAGGGCCAGGGCCAGCGCGGCCAGGTGGGCGGCGGTGTCGCCGGCCCAGCGGCGCACCAGCCGGTGCAGGATCAGCACCGAGGCCACGCCGCACAGCGCCTCGGGCACCAACATGGCCCAGGAGCTGAACCCGAAGACGCGCACCGACAGGGCCTGGAGCCACAGCGCGGCCGGCGGCTTGTCCACCGTGATGAAGTTGCCGGGGTCGATCGAGCCGAAGAAGAAGGCCTTCCAGCTCACCGAGGCGCTGCGGACCGCGGCCGTGTAGTACTCGTTGGCGTAGCCGTTGACCGACAGGTTCCAGGTGTAGACGACGGTGGCGAACACGGCGATGGCGGCGGTGATCCACCCGGAACGGGTGACGGCGGGCCACTGTCCGGCCGGCCGGCGTCGGGCCGGGCGAGCGGCGGCGGACCCGGCGGTGGCGTCGGCCGCGGGGCCGGCGACCGCGGGTCCGGGGCGATGAGCGTCGTTTCCATGGACGCCATGATCCGGACGGATGCTCAGAACAGGCTGAGGGCGCGCTGAGTTTGGTCGGGGACTTCCGGCGCGACCCGCCGACCGACGGTGGCCGGGCCGGCCGCTACTCCGGCGGCAGGCGCAGGCGTGTAGCCGACGCCGCGCACGGTGTGGATCAGCGGCGGGTCGACGTCGTCGATCTTGTGGCGCAGGTAGCTGATGTAGGTCTCGAGCACGCTGGCGTTGCCGGCGAAGGTGTAGTCCCACACCTGCTCGAGGATCTGGTCGCGGGTCAGCACCCGGCGGGCGTTGGCCAGCAGGTAGTGCAGCAGCTTGTACTCGGTGGCGGTCAGCTGATGAGCCGGCCGCTGCGCCACACGTCGCGGGTGTCCTCGTCGAGCTCGAGGTCGGCGTAGCTGAGCCGGTGCTCGCCCGGGCCCGGCCCCCGACGAGCGCCGCAGCACCGCCTTCACCCGCTCGATGAGCTCCTCGATGCTGAACGGCTTGGTGACGTAGTCGTCGCTGCCGAGCCGCAGCCCCTCGACCTTGTCCTGGGTGGTGTCGCGGGCGGTGAGGAAGATGATCGGGCACCCGGGTGCCGGCGCCCTCGGCCTGGCGCAGGCGGCGGGCCACCTCGAAGCCGTCGAGGTCGGGCAGCATCACGTCGAGCACGATCAGGTCGGGGCGGCGGCGCTCGACGGCGGCGAGCGCCGCGCGGCCGGTGGCGGCCCGCTCGACCTCGAAGCCGTTGAAGCCGAGGGCCATGGCGACCAGCTCGGTGATGTGCTCCTCGTCGTCGACGACGAGCACGTAGGGCTCCTGGCGCTCGGGGTCTGACACGCTCGATGCTCCTCGTCGGCGGTCGCGCCGGTCTCGGCCGGACGTCGACGGGCACGCTAGACGCCGAGCTCGGCGAGATCGGCCGGTTCTGAGCGAACTCCCAGGAACAACGGAGTGTGCGCCCGAGCCGTCGGCGCCACGCTCGGCTCCATGAGCACCGACCAGCGACGCTCCTCAGCCGTCTCGCGACCGCACCGATCGCGCCGCCGCGACGGCCGAGGTCGACATCGTCATCCCCGTCTACAACGAGGAGGCCGGCCTCGAGGCGTCCGATCCGCCGCCTGCACGACTACCTCGACGGCCGCTTCCCGCTGACGTGGCGCATCACCATCGCCGACAACGCCAGCACCGACCGCACCTGGGGCATCGCCTGCCGGCTGGCCAACGAGCTCGACGGCGTGCGAGGCCGTGCACCTCGACCAGAAGGGCCGGGGCCGGGCCCTGCGGGCCGCCTGGTCGGCCAGCGACGTCGCCGGTCGTGGCCTACATGGACGTCGACCTGTCCACCGACCTCGACGCCCTGCTGCCCCTGGTGGCCCCGCTGCTGTCGGGCCACAGCGACGTGGCCATCGGCACCCGCCTGGCCGCCGAGCGCCCGGGTGGTGCGGGGACCCAAGCGCGAGGCGATCTCCCGCAGCTACAACCTCATGCTGAAGGCGACGCTGCGCAGCGGGTTCTCCGACGCCCAGTGCGGGTTCAAGGCGATCCGCACCGACGTGGCCCGGGCGCTGCTGCCGCTGGTCGAGGACGAGGGCTGGTTCTTCGACACCGAGCTGCTGGTGCTGGCCGAGCACAACGGCCTGCGCATCCACGAGGTGCCGGTCGACTGGGTCGACGACCCCGACTCGCGGGTGAACGTGGTCGGCACGGCCAAGGCCGACCTGCACGGCATCTGGCGCATGGTGGGCAGCATCGCCACCGGTCGGGCGGCGGTGGCGCCGGGCCTGCGTGGCTGACGGGCCTCGCCCGAGGCGCGGCGACAGACCTGGCCGGCCAGCTCGTGCGCTTCGCGTCGATCGGCGTGGTCAGCACCGTCGTGTTCGCCCTCCTGTTCTGGCTGCTGGTCGGCCCGGTCGGCTCGGTCCTCGCCGCCGTCACCGCGCTCGGCGTGTGCACCGTGGCCAACACCGCCGCCAACCGGCGGCTCACCTTCGCACCTGCGGGGTCGCGCCGGTCGGGCCCGTCACTACGCCGCCGGCCTGGCCCTGGCCGCGCTCCCGCTGGCCCTGATCCTGGTCACCCTGGTCGGCCTGGCCGCGCTCGGGCGTCACGTCGGTCGCTGCTCAGGTGGTGGCCCTCACCGCCGCCAACCTCGTCGCTTCGATCGCTCGCTTCGTCCTCCTGCGCAGCTGGGTGTTCCGCCCCGGCGACTCCGACCGCGACGCCGGGGACGGCCCGCCCCGACCGGCCCGCGTCGAGCAGATCCGGCGCCTGGTGCCGGTCGACCGCGTCCGCCAGGTGGTGCGCTACGGCGCCGTCTCGGTCATCTCGACCACGGTGAGCCTCACCGTGCTCGGCGCCCTGGTGGCCACATCCGCCCTGGCGGCGGGCTGGGCCACCTCCGCCGGACTGGACGCGCCGGCCCGTACCGTCGCCGTCGAGGCGGCCAGCATCGCCGCCTTCGGCTCGCTGTGGGTGGCCCAGTTCGTGATCCTCGACCGGGTGCTGTTCGGGCGGAACCGCGCCGCGGTCCTCGAGACGGCGTGATCCGACGCCTCGGGACCGTCGTGGGCGATCATGGGGCCCGCCTCGACGCCCGCGGCGCGGGCGGAACCCCACCATGACCCTTCGCCTCCGCCTCGTCATCGCCCTGCTCCTGCTCGCCGCCGTGGGCCTGGTCGTGTTCGGCTTCGTGACCTACGGCTTCTACTCGCGCTCGCTCTACGCCCGCCTCGACGACCAGCTGCAGGCCGCCGCCCGTCCCATGGAGGCGGCGCCTGCGAGAGCAATCCGGGTCTGGAGAGCACGCCGGGCGGCACGGCGAACCCCAACCGGGGGTTCAACCGCGGCGGCCCGCCCACGATCATCGCCCCCGAGACCTACGGCGAGCTGATCGACAGCTCGGGCGCGGTCGTCACCGACATCGCCCTGTCGAGCTCGTCGTCCCAGCCGGCGCTGCCGGCGACGATGCCCGACGTCGGTCCGGACGGGACGTTCTTCACGGTGGGCTCGGTCAACGGCTCGGGCGACTGGCGGGTCTACCTGCGTCCCGCCGAGCGCACGCCCCAGCGACCGCGTGCTGGTGGCGGTGCCCCTGACCGAGGTGACCGACTCGCTCGACCGCCTGGTGCTCATCGAGACCGTCGGCCGCCATCGGGCTGCTCACCCTGCTGGGCATCGGCTCGTGGCTCATCCTGCGCCGCGGGCTGCGGCCGCTCGAGCAGATGGCCACCTCGGCGCGCGATCGATCACCGCCGGCGACCTGTCCGCAACGGGTGTCGCCGGCCGACGGCCGCACCGAGGTCGGCCAGCTCGGCCTGGCCCTCAACACCATGCTGGACGAGATCGAGGTGGCGTTCCGCGAGCGCGAGGCGACCGAGCAGCGGCTGCGCCAGTTCCTGGCCGACGCCTCCCACGAGCTGCGCACGCCGCTCACCTCGATCCAGGGGTTCGCCGAGCTGTTCCGGCTCGAGGGCGAGCAGCGACCACGTCGAACCTCGAGATCATCCTGCGCCGCATCGAGGAGGAGTCGGCCCGCATGAAGGTGCTGGTCGAGGACCTGCTGCTGCTGGCCCGCCTCGACGAGACCCGTCCGGCCGACCGGGCGCCGGTCGACCTGGCCGTGCTGGCCGCCGACGCCTGCAGCGACGCGGTGGCGCTCGACCCGATCGCGGCCGATCACGCTCGACGCCCCCGACCCGCTCGTCGTCCAGGGCGATCAGGACCACCTGCGCCAGGCCATCGCCAACCTGGTCACCAACGCGGTGCACCACACGCCGACGGGCACGCCCATCGAGGTCGGCGCCGGCGATGGCCGACGGCTACGCCGTCGTGACGGTGCGCGACCACGGGCCCGGGCTCGACGCCGACGCGCTGGCCCACGTCTTCGACCGGTTCTGGCAGGCCGACGACGCCCGGGTCGGCTCCGGGCGTCGGCCTCGGCCTGGCCATCGTGGCCGGCATCGCCGCCGAGCACGGCGGGGACGTGTCCGCCACCAACGCCGCCCGGCGGCGGCGCCTCGTTCCGGCTGCGCTTCCCCCTCAACGCCCCCGAGGATGTGAGCAACCTCTCCCGTTGAGCGGAGCGCGAAGTCGAGCTCGGAGGCAGGGGGTGCCCGCGTCAGTCGAGGTCAGTGAGGTCCACTGAGGTCAGCGGGGCGGGGTGGGTCGGGGAGGCCGGCGGATCGAGATGGTGGAGGCCGACGGGTCGTCGAAGTCGAGCACGACCAGTCCGTCATCCTGGCCGTCGGCTTCGGCCTCGATGACGATCTCGGGCTTGGGCGCCTTGCCGAACATGGCACGCTCCAGGCCGAGCATGCCCGCGGCCAGGACGGCCGATCCCGTCGAGCGGGGCCGGCGGGTGGCGGGAGCCCTCGGCTCGTCGTCGACCGCGTTGTCGGGATCGCTCAGCCACTCCTGCCATTGCTCGTCCGACCAGCCATCGGCGTCGAGCGGCGGACCTTCCATGCGGCGACCCTACCGCCGCCGGCCCGGTCCGGTCCCGACGCGGCGGCGATACGACGGCGCTGGCCACCGGATGAGAGCACTCCTCGACACCAGGCGCCATGACCGAAGCCCCTCACTCGTCGAGGGGGTCTAGGGTCGGGGCGATCCGCACGAGGGATGACTCCCGTCCTGACCGAGGAGGTGAGTGCGAATGAGCCCGTCCGAACCCCCGAGTAGGCCCACACCTCCGTGTGTCGCACCCACCGTGGAGCCCGGCTGAAGCTGCGGCGTGGCGGCGGGGGCGGCACAGGTTCGTGTCCTCCCCCGATCCAGGAGTCGTCATGCCCAAGCTCGCGCCCGGTGCCGTCACGCGCCGGATTCCCCGTCCCGGCTGGCTCGCCGGCACGCCCCCCACCGACCTGATCTCCGTTGCCGGGCTACTCGGTCGTCCGGTCCGCAACCAGGCGGCCGCCGAGATCGGCAAGGTCGTCGATGTCGTCGTGCGCTGGCGCGGCGAGCGGTACCCACCCGTCACCGGCATCGTGGTGCGGGTCGGTCGGCGCCAGAGCTGGGTCCATGCCACCGACGTCGCCGAGATCACCGGCCACCTGGTGACGTTGCGCTCGGCGAAGCTCGACCTGCGGGACTTCGAGCCCCGACCGGGCGAGATCACCCTCAACCGTGACGTCATCGATCATCAGATGGTCGATGTCGATGACGTCCGGGTGTTCCGCGCCGCCGACCTGTACCTGGGCAAGGTCGGCACCGGCTACCTGCTGGTGGGCGCCGACATCGGGCTCGGCACCCTGGTGCGGCGCCTCGGGCCGGCCCGTTGGCGGTCCACCCCCACGCCCGACCGGGTGATCGACTGGGCGACGATCCAGCCTTTCGGTGAGGCCGGTGGACCGGTGCGGCTCGTCCAACCGAACCAGGACCTCGCCCGGCTCCGGCCGGGCGAGCTCGCCGACCTGCTCGAAGACCTCGGGCGCCGCGAGCGCGAGGAGCTCCTCGGGGCACTCGACCGTGACCAGGCGGCGGATGCGCTCGAGGAGATGGAGAGCGATGACCTGCGCAACCTGCTGCGGGAGCTCTCGCCGCAGCAGACCGCCAGCCTGGTGGCCGACATGGAGCCCGACGAGGCCGCCGAAGCCCTCCGTGACCTCGACCAGACCACGAGGGACGCGTCTGCTCGCCGACATGGACCCAGACACGGCGTCGGAGTTGCGCGGGCTGCTGCAGTACTCGGACCGCACGGCCGGCGGGCTCATGACCACCAACATCGTGTGCGTGGCGGCGACCACCACCGTGGCCGAGATCCGCCGACGGCTCCGTGCTGACCACGACCCCGGCGACATCGACGGCGTCGCCATCATCGACGAGCACGGCGCACTGGTCGATGACCTCCACCTGATCCGACTCTTCGTCGCCGAACCCGACGCCCTCGTCGGTGACCTCGCCAGCCTCGAGCCGCCGACCACGGTCGCCCCGGACGCGTCGATCGAAGACGTCACCGCCGCTCTGGTCGCCAACCGCAGTCCGTCCCTCCTGGTCACCGACCCTGAGGGACACCCGGTGGGTCGCATCCTGGCCGACGACGTCGTCGACGCCCTCGTCCCCGACAAGGGCCGACTCCACTTCCCGCGGCTGCTGTCATGACCGCGACCGCGCCCTCGAACGAGGGGGCGGCGCGCCCCGACGATGCCCCCGCCCGGCGGAAGCGCCCAAAGTGGATCCTGTACCTGGCCCTCATCGGGCCGGGCCTGATCGCCGCCAATGCCGGCAACGACGCCGGTGGCATCGCCACCTACGCCTCGGCCGGGTCCGAGTTCGGCTACGACATGCTGTTCGTGATGGTGCTCGTCACCGTCGGCCTCGTGGTCGTGCAGGAGATGTCGGCCCGCCTCGGCGCCTTCACCGGCGAAGGCCTCATGTCGCTGATCCGAGAGCAGTTCCCGTTGCGGCTCGCCACCTTCGCCGTCGGCTGCCTCGTCGTCGCCAACATCGGGCTCGTCGTGTCCGAGTTCGCCGGCATCGGCGCCGCCTTCGAGCTGTTCGGCGTGTCCCGGTACCTGTCGGTGCCCCTCGCCGCCGTCGTCCTCATCGGCGTCGTCGTCTTCGGGTCCTACCGCTACGCCCAGCGCATCTTCCTGCTGCTGAGCCTCGCATTCATCGCCTACCCGATCGCCGCCGTGCTCGGCCACCCGAACTGGGTCTCAGTGGTCGGCCACCTCGTCGTCCCCCATGTCGTGTGGTCCCGTGAGTTCCTGCTGCTCAGCGTCGCCCTCATCGGGACCACCATCACGCCGTACATGCAGCTCTACCAGGCCGCCGCCGTGGCCGACCGTGGCGTCAGCACCGACGACTACCCCGCCCAACGCTTCGACGCCATCTCCGGCTCGGTCATCGCCAACATCGTGTCCATCGCCATCATCATCGCCACCGCCGCCGCCATCGGCGGCACCGGACCGCTCACCTCGGCCAAGGACGCCGCCCAAGCCCTCGAACCAGTGGCCGGCAGCGCCTCCACCGTCCTGTTCGGCATCGGGCTGCTCGGCGCCTCCGCGCTCGCCGCCGCCGTCGTCCCCCTCTCGACCTCCTACGCCATCGCCGAAGCCGTCGGCGTCGAACGCTCCGTCTCACGCCGCTTCCGTGACGCCAAGCTCTTCCTCGGCGTCTTCACCGGCCTCGTCATCGTGGGAGCCGGCGTCGCCCTCCTGCCCGGCAACCTCATCCAACTCCTCATCAACATGCAGATCCTCAACGGGATCATCACTCCCATCGTCCTCACCTTCCTCCTGATCCTCGCCAACCGCCGCTCCGTGCTCGGCGACGCGGTGAACAGCCCCAAGTTCCGCGGTGTCGCCACCATGTGCGTCGCCGCCATCGCCATCCTCGCCACGATCGTCGTCATCCAGACCGTCCTCGGCTGGACCGGACTCGTCAGCACGTGACCCACCCGGACACCCCCGGGGCGATCAGGCACCCGCCGACCCCGGCGGCGCGCTCGTGACGGCTGGACCTCCCGACAGCCGAAAGGCCTGCCCCGGTCCCGACGCGGCGGCGCTACGACGGCGCCGGCCAGCTGGCGGCCATCCGCGCCGCCTGCGCCCCGAGATCGGTCCCGGTGGACGACCCGGAGGTGGGTGCCGGGCCGGCCTCGGCCTTGCGCTCGCACGCCCACCGCACCGCCTCGTGCGCCACGGCGGGGTGGAACCGCCACCGGTGGAGCTGCCGTTCGACGCTGGCCAGATCTTCGCCCAGGTCGAGCAGCGACAGCGCCAGGCCGCGGGCCCGCTCCTTCATGTGCTGCACCTCCTGGCGGGGGTCGGGCTGGTCGACCCACTGCAGGTGCTGCGACCTGCAGGGTGGGGGAGAGGCGGGCGACCTGGCCCCGGGTGAGCGGCGCCAGGTGGCGGCGCACGGCCAGCGTGTCGGGGGTGCGCCACTGGCCGGCCCCGAAGCGGCACACGCGCCCGATGGTGCGCATGAACGGCGAGTGGCGCCCACCCCGGGTGCCGACCCCGAGGGAGAGGGCGGCGTCGACCAGGTCGAGGGTGAACCCGGCCGGCCGGACGTCGAGCTCGTCGGCCAGCCGTCGCAGCAACAACACGGTGGAGGGGCCGAGGAAGCCGAGCCAGAAGCGCTCGACATAGGCGCTGCGGGGATCGTGGCCCAGTTGATCGATCACCGGGTCGGGCCAGGGCTCGATGTCGATGGTGGCCACGGGAAAGGTGATCTCGCCAGGATCAGGCATGGACGACTCCAGGGTTCCGCCGAACAGGGAAGGTTGAAGTATTTCAATAGCTTTCAACCAGTTCCACGATCCCATGACACATTCCCGCTGTCAATCGGCGCGGAGCAAGCGGACCGGGGACGGCTCTGGCACGATCGGGCCATGCTTCCCGACGAGCTCGCGCTGGCCCGCCGCCTCGTGATCACGGCCAGTCGGGTGACGGTGCTGACCGGGGCCGGCATCTCGACCGACTAGGGCATCCCCGACTTCCGCGGGCCGAACGGGCGTGTGGACCAAGAACCCCAAGGCCGAGCGCACCTCGAACATCGAGTACTACGTGTCGCGACCCCGAGGTCCGGCGCCTGGCGTGGCAGGGGCGCATCAACTGGATGGCGCAGCCCCGCATCGCCCAACGACGGGCACCGGGCGCTGGTGCCGCTCGACCGGCGCGGGCCGCTGCGGCGCCCTGGTGACCCAGAACATCGACGGGCTGCACCAGGCCGCCGGCAGCGACCCGGCCCGGGTGGTCGAGATCCACGGCACCGTCCACGAGGTGGTGTGCCTGTCGTGCGAGACGGCGCACGCCGATGGACGACGACCCTCGAGCGGGTGCGGGCCGGCGAGGACGATCCGGCCTGCCTGCGTGTGCGGGGGCATGTTGAAGTCGGCCACCATCTCCTTCGGCCAGAACCTGGTGCGGGCCGACCTCGACCGGGCCATCGACGCGGCCGCAGAGCTGCGACCTGCTGCTGGCCGTCGGCTCGACGCTCAGCGTCTACCCGGTGGCGGCCATGGTCCCGACCTGGCCAAGCGCGCCGGTGCCGCGCGTCGTCATCGTGAACGCCGAGCGCACCGAGATGGACGACCTGGCCGACGTGGTGCTCCGGGGCTCGATCAGCGAGATCCTCCCGGCGCTGGTGGCCGGCGGGGCCGAGTCGCCCTGAGATCGCTCAGCGCAGCGCGATGGTCGCGGTCGACGGCGGTGAGCTTGTCCGGGTTCACCACGACCTTCACGCCGTGGACGAGCCCGCTCGACGACCTCGACCGCCACCACGAACGACGGGCGCCCCGCCGATGCGCACGACGATGCCCGGGGAGCCGTTCACCGAGCGCAGGTCGATGGTGGCGTCGGCGGGCATGCGGCCGGCCAGGTTGACCATGAGCCGGCTCACCCGGTGCGGGCCCGACCACGGGTCGGCGGGCGGCGTGGTGGTCGGGGCCGCCGTCGCTCAGCAGCACGACGTCGGGAGCGAGCAGCGACACCACCGTGTCGACGTCGCCCAGCGCGGTGGCGGCCAGGAAGGCCTCGGCCACCCGGAGCTGGTCGGGGTCGCTGACCGGGCGGGCCGCCGGGGCGGCGTCGCGCAGCTTGCGCCGGGCCCGGACCGCCTGCTGGCGCACGGCCGACTCGCTCTTGCCGAGGATCGTCGGCCACCGACGAGAACGGCTCGTCGAACACGTCGGCCAACAGCACCGTCAGCCGCTCGGTGGGCGAGAGCTCCTCGAGCAGCAGCAGGAACGCCGTCGTCAGCGAGTCGGCCAGCTCGGCGTGGCCGGCCGGGTCTCCTCCGGCCGCGGTCCGACGTCGGCTCGCGGCGGTCGACCGGCTCGGCGTCGGGCGCGGCCCGGACCAGCGGCTCGGGCAGCCACGGCCCGACGTAGCGGTCCTGCTCGCGCCGGCGGGCCCGGAGTCGATCGAGGCCGAGGCGCGACACGACGGTGGTGAGCCACGCCGTCGGGCCGCTCGATGACGGACCGGTCGGTGCGCTGCCAGCGCAGCCAGGCGTCCTGCACGACGTCCTCGGCGTCGCTGACCGAGCCGAGCAGCCGATAGGCGAGCCCGGTGAGGCGCGGCCGCTCCCGCTCGAACCGCTCGGCGTCGGCGGCCGACATGGCGGGCCATGGCGCTCATGGTGCCACGCGTCGGGCCGGCGCCACGCGCACGGCGGCGCCGGCGGCGGCCTCGGCCGCTGGCGGCGGCGGCGTCGGCCAGCACGCCCACGGCGCCCACCCAGTCGCCGGCCACGAACAGGCCGGGCCGGGCGCCGACGGTCACCGGCGGCCGGCCGGGCAGGCCCCCGGCTGAGGCGAGGGGCATGGCGTGGGCCACCGTCATGCGGTGCAGGTAGCGCTGCTCGACGATGTCGTCGGGGGTGAGCCCGGCGCGGGCGGCGTGCGTGCTCGAGCTGGGCCCGGGTGGCGTCGGCGTCGGGTGTCCTCCCCGGGGGCCAGGTAGCGCAGCAGCTGCACGATGCCGTGGCCCTCGGGGGCCAGCCGGGCCGGCGGGGCGTGGGTGGACAGGTAGAGCGGCTCGTCCACCGAGAACAGCGCGGGGATGGGCGCCGGTCGGCGCACGCCGAGGTCGAGGCAGGAGGCGTGCACGGCGGGCCCGAGGTCGCCCCAGCCCGCCTCGTCGACGGGGAGGCCGACGAGGCGGGCCGCCTCGGCGGGGGCGAGCCCGGCCAGGATCACCGCGTCGGCGACCACGGTCCCGTCGCTCGTGCCCACTTCCCAGCGACGGCCGGCGGCGTTGACGGCGGCCACCGGGGTGTGGTCGCGGACGGCCACGCCGGCTCCGGTGGCCGCCGCGGCCAACGAGTCGACGAGGTGTTGCCAGCCGCCGTCGAGGTAGGTGACGCCGGCCATCCCCATGGCGGCCTGGGTGATGCCGGCATCGGCGCTGAGCAGGTCGGGCGCGTCGGTGTAGGTGCTGATGCGCACCAGCATCCGGACCAGGTCGGCGGCGTCGTCGGGGAGGCCCTGGGCGTCGATCCACTCGTTCACGCTCTGGTCGTGGTGGGCGGAGGCATCGAACGAGCCCAGCCGGCTGAGGGCCACACCGGCGGCCGCCTTGCCCCGGATGCTGAGGGCGGTGGTGCGCAGCAGCGACGACGCTCCGGCGGGCAGGCGGTGGATCCGGCCGTCCTTGACCAGGCGCCCCCGGTCGAGAGCCGGTGGGCCCCCGCTCAGCGACACGCCCAGGCTGGTGAGGATGGCCCGGGCCGGGCCGGTGTCGTAGAGGGCGTGGGCGCCCTGGTTGAAGCGGAACCCGCGCACGTCCGTGCCGGCGGCGCGGCCACCGGGCCGGCGCGTCTCGAACAGCGTGACGCGCCGGCCCGCTCGGGCGGCGTCGGTGGCGGCGATGAGCCCGGCCAGGCCGGCGCCGACCACGGCGATGTCGGTGTCGGTGTCGGTGGGCGTGGGGCGGGCGGGGTCGGTCGTGTCGTTCATGGTGAGTACCTCCACCCGGTTGACGATCGGGCCCGGCCGGTTGTGACATCAGCCCCGGGCGGGGTGGCGGAGCGACAGACTTGGGCGATGACCGATGACGAGCTCGCCGCCGTGCCCTACGACTACGCCGCGGTGGTGCCGGCGGGCTCCCTGGTGTTCACCGCCGGCGCCTGCCCCCTCGACGCCGCTCGGGTGGTGGTGGCGCCGGGCGACCACGCCGCCCAGGCCCACCAGGCGGTCGACAACCTGCTGGTCGTGCTGGAGCGCCACGGGCTCGGCTCCGGGCACCTGGTCCGAACGACCATCTACGTGGTCGGTGGGCGCGACGACCTGGCCCGCGTGTGGGCGGTGGTGGCCGAGCGCCTCGCGCCCGCGTCGCCCGCCGAGCACCCTGGTGGGGGTGACCGTGCTCGGCTACCAGGACCAGCTCGTGGAGATCGACGGGGTGGCCGCCATCCCGACCCGCCCGAGCTGACCGCCGGGTCAGCGGTTCATGTAGGCGTCGGCGAGATCGGTGGGGGCCGCCGCCAGCCAGCCGTCGAGGATCGCCTCACGCAGGGCCCGCTGGCCCACCTTGGTGAGCTGGACGAGCACGGCGGCGTAACCATCGAAGTGGGGGATGGTGAAGAAGGCGCGCGGGTTGGCGGCCAGCACCGCCTCCTTCTCGCCCAGGTCCTCGACGGACACGGCCAGGATCGGTCCGGCCGGCGGCGTCTCCGCCCCGAACCGCTTGAGATCGGCCTTGCTGAAGGGCCGCTCCCAGGCGAAGGCCTTCCCCCGCACGAACCAGGTGCGGTGACCGTGGCGCTCACCCTCGGTCACCTCCGGCAGCGCCAGGGCCATCCCTGCGGCATCGTCGAACGTCGCCATCGGCCTGAACGCTAGTGAAGAACCTCATCGGCCCGACAGGAACGTCCCCAGGTTGTCCAGGAGGCCCTGGGTGCCCTCCTCTCGTCCCTCCACGCTGTCGAGGCCGTCGAAGTGGACGGCCTGTTCGGTGTAGGTGAGGCGGGTGCCGGTGCCCTCCGGCTCGATCGAGATGGTGGTGAGGGAGGTCGAGAGGTGGCGGTCATCGACCCACATGTCGTAGGTGAACACCATCCGTTGCTGATCGACGATGTCGGTGTAGGTGGACACGAACCGCGAGGTCGGACCGCCCTGCCACTGGCCGTCCTCGATGCCGTGGCCGCCGACGCGGAAGTCGTGCGCCTTCTCGTGGACCTCGAACGCGGGGCCGCCGCCGAACCATTGATCTCGGGCGTGGTTGTCGGAGAGCGCGTGCCACACCGCGGTCATGGTCGCTGGATAGCTGCGTTCGATGACGAAGGTGGCGTGGGTCTCGCTGCGTTCGACGGTGTCAGTCATGTTCGTGCTCCTTGGTGTCTGGGTGGGTGCCTGCTGGATGGGTGTCTGCTGGGTGGGTGTCTGCTGGGTGGGTGTCTGCTGGATGGGTGTCTGCTCGGTCGATGCCTGGGCTCTCCAGGAAGGTTCCGAGGCGGTCGAGCCGGCGTTCGGCCGGGAGCCGCTGACGGCTGATCCATTCGCCGGCCGGTGTCAGGGCCTCGGTGGCCAGTTGGTAGGTGCGGACGCGGCCGACCTTCACGGAGGCCACGATGCCGGCCCGCTCGAGCACCCCGAGGTGCTGCACGACGGTCGGCAGGGCGAGGTCGAAGGGCTGGGCGAGCTCGCTCACCGATGCGGGCCCGCGGGCCAGGCGCTCCACCATGGCCCGTCGGCTGCGGTCGGCGAGCGCGTGGAACATCTGGTCCAGCGAGGGCGAATACTTAGGCATATGCCTAAGTATTCTGCCTGGGGCGGCCGTCCGTCAACCCCCTCGATCCTTGCGGTGCAGGCCCCGCGCCGGGGTACATGGCCGTACCGGTCTGAATAGCAAAACGACTAGAGAGAAGTAGTCATTGCTACCCTCAGCGGTATGGATCCGGTCCGCAACCCCTACAGCCCGGGAGCCGGCACCCGGCCGCCGGCGCTGGTCGGGCGCGACCACGAGATCGAGGCGATGGACACCACGCTCCAGCGACTTCTCCTGGGCCGCGACGGGCGGAGCCAGCTGCTCACCGGCCTGCGGGGCGTGGGCAAGACCGTCCTGCTCAACGAGTTCGAGCAGCTGGCCGGGGCGCGGGGGTACTTCCACGAGCACATCGAGGTCACCGAGGACGGCTCGCTCGCCCCCCGCCTGGTTCCCGCCTTCCGCAAGATCCTCCTGCTCATGGACGCCAAGCGTCGCGTCGGCGATCGGGCCCGCCGGGCGCTGGGGGTGCTGAAGGCGTTCAGCCTGCGCCTGCCCGACGGACCCGAGCTCCACGTCGAAGTCGATGCCGTCTACGGGCCCGCCGACTCCGGCGACCTGGCCGCCGACCTGGCCGGGCTGTTCGTCGAGCTGGGGGAGGTGGCCCGCGACCACGAGACCGGGGTGCTCCTCACCGTCGACGAGCTCCACTACGTCGACTTCGCCACCCTGTCGGCGCTGGTGGTGGGGCTGCACCGGGCCGCCCAGCTCCGCCTGCCCATCACCATCGCCGGGGCCGGTCTGCCGTCGCTGGCCACACTCACCGGCGAAGCCAAGTCGTATGCCGAGCGCATGTTCACGTTCCCCGAGATCGGTTCGCTGTCCGATGACGACGCGCTCGAGGCGCTGGAGACCCCGGCCCGCGACGAGGGTGTGGCCTGGGAGGACGCCGGTCTGGCCGTGGTGCTCGACCGGACGCGTGGTTACCCCTACTTCCTGCAGGAGTTCGGCAAAGCGGCCTGGGACGTGGCCGACGGCCCGACGCTCATCACCGCCGACGAGGTGCGCCGCAGCCTGCCGGTGGCCATGGCCGAGCTCGACGAGGGCTTCTTCCGGGTCCGGGCCGGGCGGACCAACGACCTGGAGCGGGCCTACCTGCGGGCCATGGCGGAGCTCGGCTCCGGGCCGGTGCGCTCGGCCGAGGTGGCCGCCCTGCTGGGGCGGACCACCAACGCCCTGGGGCCCACCCGCGACCATCTCATCAAGCGGTCGCTGTGCTACTCCCCGCGCCGGGGCGAGATCGAGTTCACGGTGCCCCTGTTCGACGAGTTCATGAAGCGGTGGCTGCCGGCGCCGTGATCCGCGATGGAATAGCGCGCTGGCAAGATTGTTGACCTGTTCGGTAATCTTTTGACGCCCACCTGAGAGGCATCCCCCGAGAGGTACCCATGGCCACGTTCCGAGACCTGCTCAAAGCGACCAAGGCGGAGATCCGCGAGGTCGACACCGCCACCGCGGAGGAGATGGCCGCACGGCCCGGCACCGTGGTGCTCGACGTGCGTGAGCCCGACGAGTACGACCAGGGTGCCATCCCCGGCTCGGTCCACATCGCCCGGGGCAACCTCGAATCCAACATCGAGGCTCGCGTGCCCGACCACGACACCCCGCTGGTGGTGATCTGCGCCGCCGGGAACCGCTCGGCCTTCGCGGCCAAGACCCTGGCCGAGATGGGCTACACCGACGTGGTCTCGATGAAGGGCGGCTTCAACCGCTGGAAGGACGAAGACCGCGACTGGCGCACCCCGCGCTCGCTCAGCCCCGAGCAGCGCAACCGCTACCAGCGTCACCTGCTGCTGCCCGAGGTGGGGACCGAGGGCCAGCTCGAGCTGCTCGACGCCAAAGTGCTGCTGCTGGGCGCCGGAGGGCTGGGCTCACCCGCCGCCCTCTACCTGGCCGCCGCCGGCGTGGGCACCATCGGGATCATCGACATGGACGTCGTCGACGACTCCAACCTCCAGCGCCAGATCCTGCACAACGTCGACCGCATCGGCGACCGCAAGGTCGACTCGGCCAAGAAGACCCTCACCTTGTTGAACCCCGACGTGAACGTGGTGACCCACGACGTGCGCCTCGGCGCCGACAACGTCATGGACATCCTCAGCGGGTACGACATCGTGGTGGACGGCACCGACAACTTCCCCACCCGCTACCTCGTCAACGACGCCTCGGTGAAGCTGGGCATCCCGGTGGTGCACGGCTCGATCTTCCGCTTCGAGGGCATGGTCACCGTGTTCGACCCCCGCAACGGGCCCACCTACCGCGACATGGTGCCCGAGCCGCCGCCGGCCGAGATGGCCCCGTCGTGCGCCGAGGCCGGGGTGCTGGGCGTGCTGCCCGGCATCATCGGCTCGATCCAGGCCCTCGAGGCCATCAAGTTGATCCTCGGCCTGGGCGAGCCCCTGGTCGGCCGCCTGCTCACCTACGACTCCTTGGAGCAGGACTTCCGCACCTACAAGCTGCAGGTCGACCCGGCCAACGAGATCACCTACGCCAACCGGGACCGGATCGTCGTGGCCGAGCTCGACGGGCTGTGCATGCCGTACCCACTGCAGGCTCCCGCCTAGATTCAGGGGGTTCACCCCCCTCGCCCTGCGTCACCGGGAGCACGTCATCCGTCAGCTGTTCCAGCGACTCCGAGAGCAGAACCCCCTGCCCGAGGGCGCCACGCCGGTGGCCATCGGGCTGGTGGTGAACGGCGCCGCCACCTACGTCTTCCTGGGCATCGCCAACCGCACGCTCGACGAGTCGGCCTACGGCGCCCTGAGCGTCTTCTGGGCCCTCATGTTCGCCACCGGCAACGGCATCATGCAGCCGCTCGAGCAGGAAGTGGCCCGAGCCGTGTCGAACCGCCGGGCCCAGGGCATCGGCGACGGCCCCGTCATCCGTCGCGCCGTGCTCATCGGGGCCGGCGTTCTCCGCCCTCGTGGCGGTGGTGGTGCTGGCGCTGCACCGGCTCTTCGACCACTCCTTCCACGGCGACAACCTCCTGCTGGTCGCGTTCGTCATCGGGATGGTGGGCTTCTGCGCCGGCCACCTCACCCGGGGGACGCTGTCGTCGCACCGACGCTTCTCCGGCTACGCCCGCTTCTTCAAAGTCGACGGCATCAGCCGGGTGGCGTTGGCGGCGCTGCTGGCCGTCATCGGCGTGGCCACGGCCGGGCCCTTCGGGATGGTCATGGCCATCACGCCGTTCCTCGGGGTGATCGCCGGGCTGTTCCGCCAGAAGGGGCTGACCGAGCCGGGCCCCGTCGCACCGTGGAGCGAGCTCACCCGCAACCTCGGATGGTTGCTCATGGGCACCGTCTCGATCGCCCTCGTGGTGCAGGGCGGCACCATCGCGGTGAACATGCTGGCCACCCCGGAGCAGGCCGCTCAGGGGGCCACCGGTGACTTCCTCAACGGGCTGCAGACCGCGCGCATCCCGCTGTTCCTCTTCCAGGCCATCCTGGCGTCGCTGCTGCCCAAGCTGTCCCGCCAGGCCGGGATGGGCCAGCACCGCGAGTTCGTGGCCGGGTTGCGACGGCTCGTCACCCTCATCCTGGGCTTCGGGGTGGTGGCCGTGGTGGGAGCGGCCCTGCTCGGCCCCCTGGCCATTCGGATCGTGTTCGGCGCCGGCTCGACCCTGACCCGGCGAGACCTGGCCCTGCTGTCGGCGGCCTTCATCATCATCATGGCCACCATCTGCCTCGATCAGGCGCTCATCGCCCTGCACGCCCACAGCCGGATGGCGCTCGGGTGGGCGCTCTCCCTGGCCGTGTTCGCCGGGGTCACGGCGCTGGGTGAGGACCTGTTCCTCCGGGTCGAGATGGGCCTGCTGGCCGCCTCGCTGTGGGCCTTCGGATGGATGATCGTGTGCCTGTGGGAGCGGCTGCGCCACCATGCCCGGGCCGACCCCATCGGGCTGGGGCGAGTCCTTCGCCGAGATGCCGGTGGACCTGTGACCGCCCGTTCGTGACGGGACAATCGGAGGTGCGACTGCGCCGGATGCTCCCCTGCCGTGCCGTCGCCCTGGCGGCCCTGCTCACCCTGACCGCTTCGATCGCCAGCGTCCGGCCGCGGCCGCCGACGGCGGGACCGACACCGGGCTCGGGGCGGCGACGGCCACCCCGCCACCGGCCCAGACCGGCGCCGCGTCGACCTACACCTTCGGCAGCGAGCCCATGGCCGACGTCCTGTACTGGGCCGGCCAGTACCAGCCGTCGGCGTGCGGGCTGACGCACCAACCAGCTGGCGGCCATCATGATCGCCCCCACCTACCCCGAGACGGGGGCCTCGGGCCCGGCG
Organism: uncultured Microthrixaceae bacterium; assembly: GCA_963726905.1. GTDB lineage: Bacteria > Actinomycetota > Acidimicrobiia > Acidimicrobiales > Acidimicrobilacustridaceae > UBA4742. The sequence goes on along the minus strand of CAVSDZ010000003.1, from coordinate 269,793 downwards.
GCGCCGTCGCCGATGACGTTGTCGCGGTGGGACACCCAGGTGGCGCTGTACGCCTTCAACGACAAGACCACGCCGTACCAGCGGGCCTTCTGGCATCCCGGCGTGGGGGCGTGGGCCTTCGACTCGGCCGGCGGCTGGAACCTGACCGCGGCCGAGGCCATGAACACGAGCTCGGCCGCCCAGCAGGCGGCGCAGACCATGGCCCAGCGCTGGTGCTCGTCGTCGGGGACCGATGCGGCCCGTCGGGCCTCGGTGTGGGGCTCGTGGCTACGGCTGCAACGGCGGCGTGTGCGAGAACATCTACAACACCGTCTACGACCCGGTGACCCTGAAGGTCACGCTCGACCCGACCGTCACCCGCGGCGGCGGCACCGAGGCCCGCACCTGCTTCGTCCCCACCCTCGGCCAGGTGGCCTGCACCTACGTGAACCCGGCCCAGGCCCAGGGCTACAGCGCCTGGAACGTCCCGGCCTGGGGGCCGTCACCGGTGTCGGCGCCGTTCTACGACTTCCGGGCCAACGGCAAGGAGTACCGCGTGTGGCTCCGCGACGACACCGGCTACGGCGTCACCGTCAACGCCAACAAGGCGGTGACCGCCAACGCCCGCACGTCGCTGACCTGGGTCCTGGGCGACGCCCTGTGCGACCTGACCGCCAACCGGGGCCTGTGCGGCACCTGGTCGATGCTGTACCTGCGCAACTCGACGACGACGGGCGTGGCCGACGCCACCTATCCCTACTTCACGCCCAACGGCGGTCGGCTCCTCATGTGCGACACCGACGGCGACGGCACCGAGACGCCCGACCAAGGTCGTGAACGGGATGTGGTACGTCACCGACGGCACCAGCGGCGGGCTGCCTGGCTCGCACGTTCGGCTTCGGCAACGTCACCGACATCCCGGTGTGCGGTGACTGGAACGGTGACGGCATCGACACTCCCGGCGTCGTCCGCAACGGCGTGTGGTACCTCACCAACACCCTGGGCAAGGCCACCGCCGACGTCGTCGTCCGCTACGGCAACCCCACCGACGTGCCGGTGGTGGGGGACTGGGACGGCAACGGCACCGACACGCCGGGCATCGTGCGCAACGGCGTCTGGTACCTGGTCAACACCGTCGGCAAGGGCACGGCCGACACCGTCTTCGGCTACGGCAACGCCGGTGACGTGCCCGTGGTGGGCGACTGGAACAACGACGGCGTCGACACGCCGGGGCTCAAGCGGGGCTACACCTGGTACCTGGTCAACACGAACGGCAAGCCGACCGCCGACGTCGTGTTCGGCTACGGCGACGTCGGTGACACCCCCGTCACCGGGCGGTGGAGGGCCGGAGCGCCGGCCACCGTCGGCATCGTTCGCTAGCGGCCTCAGCCGGGAGGAGCGAAGAACTCCAGCGCGATGTTGTCGGGATCGCGGAACGACAGGCCCGAGCCGTAGCCGGCGTCCACCACACCACCGTGGGCGATCCCCAACTCGTCGAGGCGAGCGGCCCACGCCTCCAGCTCGGCCCGGTTGGCGCACCCGAAGGCCAGGTGGTCGAGGCCGGCGCGGTACTCGCTGAACGACGCATCGACGGGCTGGTCGGGGAACTGATGGAGGCCGACCAGGGTGCCTCCGACCAGGAAGACGGTGTGGTGGAACGGCCCGGTGTCCTCGTCGAGGACCGGCTCGGATCCGATGAGCCGCTGGTACCACGGGACGCTGACAGAGAGGTCGCTGACGGTCAAGGCCACGTGACCGATCGCGGGGAAGTCCGCCATCGTTGGCTCCTATCTCCCGGTGGGTGGTTGTCGACCCACACCCTTGCACGGGGTGCGGGCGTTGGCAACGAGCGCGGTCGACGGCGGTCGGGTCAGGGGAAGCGGATCACGGCCGGCGTGGTGGTGTGGTCGCCGTCCCAGTCGCCCACGATGGCGATGTCGTCGGCGTTGCCGTACCCGAAGTCCATGTCGGCGAGTCGGGCTGCCCAGGATGTTGGTGAAGTACCAGTCGCCGCGCCGGGAGACGCCCGGGGTGTCGATGCCGTCGCCGTTCCAGTCACCCACCAGGGGGACGTCGTCGACGTTGCCGTACCCGAAGGCCATGTCGGCGATCGGACGGCCGGCTGTGTTGGACAGGTACCAGTTGCCCTTCCGGAACACCCCGGGGCTGTCGACGCCGTCGCCGTTCCAGTCACCCACGATCGGGACGTCGTCGACGTTGCCGTACCCGAACACCGTGTCGGCGACGGGGCTGCCCATGGTGTTGGAGCAGGTACCAGGTGCCGTGGCGGAACGACCCCGGGCGTGTCGATGCCGTCGCCGTTCCAGTCCCCGCACAAGGGGATGTCGCCGGGGTCGCCGTACCCGAAGGCCTTGGTGGGGGCGCCGCCGCTGGGGTCGTCGCTCAGGTACCACCAACCGGCCCGGACGGTGACCGGCGTCTCGACGCCGTCGCCGTTCAAGTGGCAGGCCAGCCGCACCCCGTCGGGCATCGAGTACTGCGGGGTGGCATCCGCCGTCCCCTGCCCGGCGGTGTTGACCTCGAGGAAGGTCATGCTCACCGGGTTGGACACGACCAGCTTGGCTTTCAGCTGTGTCCACTTCGACGCGGCCCGGGCCTGGATCTCGGCCAGGCGGGGGTAGAGGTAGTCGCCGGGGCATCCGGTCAAGCCGACGTCTCGGTGGCCGATGATGGCGGGCAGGACGACGTGCGTGCCCTCGGGATACTTGTCGGTGGCTCGGATCCGGTAGTCGCTGGAGCTGTTGGGGTTCACGCCGTGGACGTAGAGCTTCCAGCCGATGAGGTCGCCCAGCGCGTCGATCATGGGTTGGGTCGGCGACGCCGTGCTGAAGTCCCCCAGGGTCACGATGCCGGTGGTCGAGGTGTTGGCCCCCAGGGCGTGACCGCCGATCACGGTGGACGCGGTGCCTCCGCCCCGTGCCTCCCAGACCCCGCCGAACTTGTCGACGGCGAAGTTGTAGGCGATGTCGTTCCAGCCCCGGCCATCCATGTGGAACGCCTGGATCGAACGGAGGATGCCGGGCACGTCGGCGGGTGTGTACACGTTCTGGGTCACCGAGTGATGAACGATGGCGTGCTCCACCGACGGGGCGTAGTCGTAGGCCTCCTTGGGCGGGCGGGCTCCCCACGACGAGCGGGGGTTGATGGTCGGTCGATTGCCGTCGAGGGCCGCAGTGGCCGCCGCGGGCTGCGCCGTGCTCGCCACCCGCACGGTGGACTCGCGGGCCAGCTGCACCGTGAGCCCCGAGGACCCGGGCGGGAGGCTGAGCTCATAGCCGTCCGAGGGCCCGAACCAGAGCCCCTCGGTGGTGGGCACGCCCCCGGTGGCGCGGGCGGCGGCCCGGGCTTCGGCCGACGACGGGTCCGGGGCGTCGCCGCCGTCAAAGGCCAGCGCGGTCCACGGTCCCCAGGCGCCGCGCTGGTGCACGCGCACCAGCACCGCTTCGCTCCCCGGCGTCCGGGCCGACACGCCCAGCAGGGTGAACGGCTTGATCCCCTCCGACGTGGCGTGCAGGCGCCCGGGCTGCCCCGCCGTGTTCAGCTGCTGGGCCTGATCGGGCGTCAACGGGGCCGAGCCGGTCGAGCCGGTCGAGGTGGTGGAGGTGGTCGAGGGGTCAGTCGCGCTCGGGAGGGCGTCCGGGGCCAGCGCCGGATGTTCCCGATCGATGTGCGCCGTCACCTGGGCGGCGTAGACGGGCGCGGGCAGGCTCACGAGCGCCGCGCCGGCCAGCAACACCGTGGCGGTGGCCAGGCCGGCCAGGCGCCGGTGGCGCAGGGGGTGACGACCGGCCTGATCGGGGGCGGGGAGAGGAGGGGAGTCCATGCGGGGTCCTTTGAGGGAGGTGGCTCCGAGGCGCTACAGGGTAGGACGCCGGACGGGCCCGCCCGCGAATCCGGGGTCGCGCCGCCAACCCGCCAACCCGGCGACCGGGCACCAGTGGGGCTAGAAGGTGGGCCGGACGATGCCGATGGTGACACCGGCGCCGGCCGTCCAGCGCCCGGTGACGGGCGTGTCGCCGGGGTCGCCGTAACCGATGACGATGTCGGCCCGCGGCTGGCCCGGGGTGTTGGACAGGTACCAGGTGCCGTCGCGCCGGACGCCGATGCCGTCCCGGCCCGAGCGGTTCCATTCGCCGACCACGCCGGTGTCGCCCGGGTTGCCGTACCCGAAGGCGCGATCGGCCGTGGCCCGACCGAGGGAGTCGACGAGGTACCACGTCGCCCCGCGCTTGACGGCCGGCGTGTCGCGCCGGTCACCGTTCCAGTCGCCCACCAGCGGCGTGTCGGTGGGATTGCCGAAGCCGAACGCCACATCGGCGACCGGGCTGCCGGTGGTGTTGGTCAGGTACCAGGAACCGTGGCGGAAGACGCCGGGGGTGTCGGTGCCGTTGCCGTCCCAGTCCCCGCACACGGGCACGTCACCGGGGTTGCCATAGCCGAACTCCCGTTGGGAGAGACCGCCGGCCTGGCTGTTGGTGATGTACCAGATCCCGTTGAGGAACACCCCCGGGGTGTCGACGCCGTCGCCGTTCCAGTCACACATCAACACGGTGCCGCCGGCCGGCGCCGCATACGTGTAGGACGTGTCGGCGACCCCCGAGGTGAGCGAGTTGCGCAGGAAGAGCTGGGGGCGTCCCGACGGGCTGCCGCTGATCTGAGCCAGGTTGGCCAGGCTGCAGCAGAACCGGCTGATGTCGACGTTGCCCACGATGCCGGGGACGGCGCCGGTGCTCGTGTACTGCCAGAACATCCACGACGTCCACCCGCCGGGCAGGGGCAAGGGGTCCGGAGCCGTGGTCCAGCGGGCGATCCACAGGTAGTAGGCATTCAGGCTGGTGGTGTCGCCCAGCGCGTTCGCCCAGAAGTTGGGGCTGGTGTAGATCATGGGCAGCCGGCCGGTGAGTTGGCGAACGGTCGACAGGTAGGTGGACGCCCAGCTGGTCAGGTCGGCGGGACTGAGGCCCCCGTCGTGTTCGAGGTCGAGCACCGGCGGCAGATCGAGGGCGCCGTGCATCGTCCCGGCCACGGCCACGAACTGGCGGGCCTGGTCCTCGGCGGTGGTGAGCGGGAGGGCGGGGCGGGCCATGTGGTAGGCGCCCCGGTACAGCCCGGCCGTGCCGGCCCCGGCGAAGTCGCCGGCGAAGAAGGGGTTGGTGTAGGGCGGACTGCCGCTGTCGCTGCCCTCCGTGGCCTTGACGAAGGCGAAGGTGGTGCCGGCGGCGGCCACCGCGTTCCAGTCGATGGTGCCTCCCGTGTGCTGCCAACTCGACACATCCGGTCCGATGAACAGGCCGGCGCCCGGCGTGGCCAGGATGGCCGCGGTGCGGGCGGCCTCGCTCGGGCTCGCCGTCGGCCGGGCGCCCTGGGCCGGGGCGGTGGTCGGTGTCGTCGTGACCGGTGTCGTGGTGGCCGGTGTCGTGGGCGTCGGTGTCGTGGGCGTCGGCGTCGTGGTGGCCGGTGTCGTGGTGGTGGTCGCCGCGCCCGCCGGGGAGGCGGCCACGATAGTGAGGGCGGCAACGGTCACGGTGAGGACCGTGCTCCATCGGTGACGGGTCATGCGGGTGCTCCTCGGGGGAAGGGTTCGCCCGCGGCGGCGGGTGAGAGGGGCGGTGTCAGTGCTAGACACCCACCATGAAGGGTCTCATTCTGTCAGGCGGCGCCGGAACGAGGCTTCGCCCCATCACCCACACCAGCGCCAAGCAGCTCGTACCAGTGGCCAACAAGCCGATCCTGTTCTACGGGATCGAGGACATGGCCGAGGCCGGGATCACCGAGATCGGCATCATCGTGGGCGACACCCGCGACGAGATCATGGCGGCGGTGGGCGACGGGTCCGACTGGGGGGTGAAGGTCACCTACATCGGCCAGGACGCCCCGCTGGGGCTGGCCCACTGCGTGCGCATCGCCCGGGACTTCCTCGGCGACGACGACTTCGTGATGTACCTGGGCGACAACATGCTGCAGCAGGGCCTGGTCGAGTTCATCGGGCGCTTCGAGCAGGACCGGCGAGCCGGCCTCGAGCCCACCCTCGACGGCGAGCACCATGAGCCCGCCGCCCAGATCCTGCTGTGCCCCGTGCCCGACCCTCAGCGCTTCGGGGTGGCCGAGGTCGACGACGCCGGCCACGTGGTCCGCCTGGTGGAGAAGCCCGAGCACCCCCCGTCGAACCTCGCCCTGGTGGGGGTGTACCTGTTCACCTCGGTCATCCACGAGGCCGTGGCCGCCATCGAGCCCTCCCCGCGGGGGAGCTGGAGATCACCGACGCCATCCAGTGGCTCATCGACCAGGGCTACCGGGTGCGCCACGAGGTGGTGGACGGCTGGTGGCTCGACACCGGCAAGAAGGATCCCCTGCTCGAGTCGCAACCGCCGGGTGCTCGAGACCATCGAGCCCCGCATCGACGGTGAGCTCGACGAGGACTCCTCGGTCGACGGCCGGGTCGTCATCGAGGCGGGCGCCCAGCTCATCAACTCCACCGTCCGGGGCCCGGCCATCATCGGCCCCGGCACCCGCCTGGTGAACAGCTACATCGGGCCGTTCACCGCCGTGGCCAACGACTGCGAGATCGTCGATTCGGAGGTGGAGCACTCGGTGGTGCTCGAGCACAGCCGCATCCTCGGCGTCCCCCGGCTGTCCGACTCCCTGATGGGCAAGTACGTCGAGGTCCGCCGGTCGAGCGACGCGGCCCCGCGCCACCCGCCTCATGCTGGGCGACCACTGCAGCGTCGATCTCGAGTAGCACCCTCGATCCTCTCCCCCCACGCGCTCGCCCCTGTCCCTTCAGCGACTCCTGTCAGGTCGGTGGTGGGACAGAAACGTCAGTTGGGGGCTCGGCTAGCCTCGCCGGACCATGGCCACCGTCACCGAATCCGACGTCATCGCCGGCGTCTACATCGTCGACCCCACCATCCACGGCGACGAGCGGGGCTACTTCGTCGAGACCTACCGCCGCGAGTGGTTCCCCCAGGGCCGGGAGATGATCCAGGGCAACCGGGGCGACCGCCAGGCCGGCGCCATCGTGGGGCTGCACTACCACCTGCACCAGGCCGACTACTGGTACGTGCCCTACGGCACCGCCCGGGTCGTGCTGCACGACCTGCGCAAGGGCTCGCCCACCGACGCCGCCACCCTGAGCCATCGACCTGGGCCGCCAGCCCGACGGCACCCACAGCCACCGGGGCGTCTTCATCCCGCCCGGGGTGGCCCACGGCTTCGCCGCCCTCACCGACATGACGATCACCTACCTGGTCGACGGGTACTACAACCCGGCCGACGAGTGCGGGGTGGCCTGGGACGACCCGGCGGTCGAGGCCGACTGGGGCCTCACCGACCCGATCCTGTCCGCCCGTGACCAGCAGAACCCCGGCGCGCCGACCTGGACCCGAGTTCCAGCCCCACTACGGCCTGCGCCCCTGACCGTTCGCCCTGGCTCCGCGGGGTCTGCGAGGATTCCGGCCATGAAACTCTTCGTCACCGGCGGTGCCGGTTTCATCGGGTCGAACTACGTCCGCCACGTGCTGCGCGACACCGACGACGAGGTCACCGTCTACGACGCGCTGACCTACGCCGGCAACCTGTCGACCCTGCGCGACGTCGACGACAACCCCCGGTTCCAGTTCGTCAAGGGCAACATCGGCGACCGGGCCACGCTCGAGGAGGCCATGGCCGGCCACGACGCGGTCGTGCACTTCGCGGCCGAGAGCCACGTCGACCGCTCGATCATCGGCCCCGACGACTTCGTCCACACCAACTGCTTCGGCACCAACGTGGTGATGGACACCGCCCGCCGGCTCGAGATCGGCCGGGTCATCCACATCGGCACCGACGAGGTGTACGGCTCGGTCGAGGTCGGCTCGTCGAAGGAGACCGACCCGCTCGAGCCCCGGTCGCCCTACTCGGCGTCGAAGGCCGGCTCCGACCTGATCGCCCTGTCGTACCTCTCGACCTACGGCGCTGCCGGTCACCGTGACCCGCTGCACCAACAACTTCGGGCCCGTACCAGTACCCCGAGAAGGTCATCCCGCTGTTCACCACCAACCTGCTCGACGGGCCGACGATCCCGCTCTACGGCGACGGCCTCAACGAGCGCGACTGGCTCTACGTCGACGACCACTGCCGGGCCGTGCACCTCGTGCTGCACCGACGGCGACGCCGGGCGAGATCTACAACATCGGCGCCGGCAACGAGACGCCCAACCGGGTCCTGGTCGACAAGCTGCTGGCCCTGCTCGGGGCGGGCGAGGAGAGCATCGACTACGTGGCCGACCGGCTGGGCCACGACCGGCGCTACTCGGTCGACATCGCCAAGATCACCGCCCTGGGCTGGGCCAAGCAGCGCTCGCTCGACGAGGCGCTCGAGGAGACGGTGGCCTGGTACCGCGACAACCGCTGGTGGTGGGAACCCCTCAAGGGCTCCTGAGGCCGGAGGGAAGCGGTGCGCATCCTCATCACCGGGGCCGGCGGCCAGCTCGGCCGCGAGCTGGTCGACGTCTTCGCCGACCACGACGTGGTCGGCCGTCGACCACCGCACGCCTCGACGTCGCCGATCGCGACGCCGTGCTCGGCGCCATCACCACCGCTGCGCCCCGACGTCATCGTCAACGGCGCGGCCTACACCGCCGTCGACGCCTGCGAGAGCGACGCCGACACGGCCTGGGCCGTCAACGCCCTGGCCGTGCGCCACCTGGCCGACGGCGCCCGCCGGGTCGGGGCCCGGGTGTGCCACGTCTCCACCGACTACGTCTTCGACGGCACCAAGCCCGACCCCTACGTCGAGTGGGACCCGCCCGCACCCGCCGTCGATGTACGGCCGCTCGAAGCTGGGCGGCGAGCTCGAGCTCGAGCCCCGACGACACGATCGTGCGCACCTCGTGGGTGTGCGGCTACCACGGCGCCAACATGGTCAAGACCATCCTGCGCCTGGCCGCCGAGCACGACACGCTCAGCTTCGTCGACGACCAGCGCGGCCATCCCGACCTTCGCCGACGACCTGGCCGCGGTCAGGTCCACCGCCTGGTGGTCGATCGTCGGCCCGGCCTGTTCCACGTCACCAACCAGGGTGCGGTGAGCTGGTTCGAGTTCGCCCAGGCCGTGCTGGCCGCCGCCGGGCTCGACCCGGACCGGGTCTCGCCGGTGGCCACCGCCGACCTCGATCCCGGCCCGGCCGGCGCCCCGGCCGGCCAACTCGGTGCTCGACAACGCCGCTCTGCGCCTGTCGGGCCTGGCCCTGGCGGCCGACTTCCACGAGCCGCTCGGCCGCCTGGTCGCCCGCTTGCAGGCCGGCTGACGGTTGAGGGACAGAGGTGGTCGGGCCCTGAGCCGCTCCCGGTCGGTCGCGGCGATCCATGACCACGATGGCCTCCGGCACGGGTGATGATGGAACGGTGACCATCGGAGCCCGTAACTCGCGGCAGCGTGGGCCTCTGCCCGACGGGACCGTGAAGGTCGGGATCGGGCTGGCGGTGACGGGGGCCGCCTCGTACGCGTTCCTGGTGATCTCGGCCCGCGCCCTCGGGCCGGAGGTCTACGGCGGTCTCTCGGTGCTGTGGGCCGCGGTGTACCTGATCGCGGGGGTGTTCCTGCCCTTCGAACAGGAGACGAGCCGCACCCTGGCCAGCCGGCTGGCCGTCGGGTTGGGCAGCGGCCCCATCGTGCGCCGCGCCGGCGTGCTGGGCGGGGGCCTCGTTCTGTTGCTGGTGATCGGCTGTCTGATCGTGGCCCCCCAGCTGACCGACCGGCTGTTCCGGGGCGACGTCGTGCTCTTCGTCGGGCTGCTGATCGGCATCCCCGCCTACTGCGTGGCGAACCTGGTCGAAGGCACCCTGTCGGGCAACGGGCGCTTCGCCCGCTACGGGCTCTACCTCGGCAGCGAGGCCACGTTCCGGCTCGGCATCTGCGTCCTGTGCGTGGTGATCGGCGTCAAGACCGCCGGTCCCTACGGGCTGGCGCTGGGGGTGGCGCCGTTCCTGGCCCTCGTCCCGGCACTGTGGCGAGAACGGGGGCTGGTCGAGCCCGGCCCTGAGGTCTCGTGGCACGACCTCACCCTGGCCCTGGGAGCCCTGCTGGCGGGCTCGGTCATGGCCCAGGTGCTCATCAACGCCGGGCCGTTGCTGGTGCAGCTCCTGGCCACGCCGGACGAGAAGCGGGCCGCCGGCGTGTTCACCGCGGCGCTGGTGATGGCCCGGGTGCCGCTCTTCCTCTTCCAGGCCGTCCAGGCCACGCTGCTGCCCAAGCTCTCGGGGCTGGCCGCCTCGGGTCGCTTCGACGACTTCCGGCGGGGCATGCGGATGCTGCTGGGGCTCATCGCCGTCCTCGTCGCCGTGGGCGTGGGCGTGGCCTTCGCCGCCGGGCCGTTCCTGGTGCGCCTCATCTTCGGGCCCGGCTTCTTGGTGACCCGCACGACCATCGGGTTGCTGACGCTGGCCAGCGGGCTGTACGTCCTGGCCATCTCCCTGGCCCAGGCGCTGATCGCCCTGGGGGGTGCCCGGCGGGTCGCCGTCGGCTGGACGCTGGGTGTCGTCGCGCTGGCGATCACCGTCCCGTTCTTCCAGGACCTCCTCCTGCGGGTGGAGCTGGCCTTCCTGGCCGGGACGGCCACGGCGGTGCTGTTCATGGGCTGGGAGCTGTGGCGGGCGGTGCGACGCGGCGACGTCATGCACACCGGCGACGCCATCGAGGCCCTGCACGACCTGCCGCTCGAGCCCTGAGCGGCCGAGGAGGGCTCAGAGCAGGCGCTTGACCCCGTTCCAGTACGCGGCCAGCACCGCATCGAACGGGGCCAGGTAGTCGGGCATCGGGAAGTTGCCGGCCTGGATGCGTTCGACGAAGCGCTCAGCCAGGTCGGCCTCGGTGATCACCCGTCGGCTCTGGACGGCGCGGCGGCGCCGGCGCAGCCATCGGAGGTGGCGCAGGAGCCAGGCGTACCCCTTGAGCTTGGCGCCGAACCAGCCTTGACCGGCGGCCATGGCCAACATGGCCAGCTCCAGGGCGACGAAGGCGGGTGCGCACAGCAGCAGGTGCCGGGGGCCGAAGCAGGTCAGGGCCATGATGAGCCGGTTGCGCTCGATCAGCTCGAACTTGCGGGCGTTGCGGGAGAACTCGTAGCGATGCACGACCACGGCGGCGGGGACGTAGATGACGGGCCAGCCCCGCTCCCAGCTGCGCAGGCTCAGATCGGCGTCCTCGTGGTAGGCGAAGAACTCGGCGTCGAAGCCGCCCAGCGCGTCCCACGTCGAGCGGGCCATGGCGGCGGCGGCCCCGCTGGCCCCGGTGACCGGTCGTTGCGACGGGTGAGCCTCGGCGCGCTCGCCGAAGCAGCCCGACCAGCTCAGGCCCAGGAAGTGGATGTCGTTGCCAGCCGAGTTGAGCCCGTCGGGATCGTCGGCCAGCCGGACGCTGGCCGTGGCGATCCCCACGTCGCTCTGCCCGGCGACTTCGACGAGGCGGGCCAGCACGTCGGGGTCGACCACCGCGTCGTGGTTGACGAGCGCGACGAACCGGCCCGTGCCGGCGGCCGCACCGAGGTTGCACCCCTCGGCGAAGCCGGTGTTGCGGCCGGGGCGCACCACCGTGACGCCGGGCCGCGATTCGAGCTCGTCGACCAGACCCTCGGTGCCGCCGTTGTCGACCAGCACGACCTCGGTCACCACGTCTCGGGAGGCCAGGACGCTCTCGACGCAGCGGGGCAGCCAGGGGTCGGCGCCGTAGGCGACGACGACCACGCTGACGTCGGGCGACCCGGTCATGCCGGCCTCGGGAGCGGGGCGATCATGCGGCTTCTGGCGGGGTCATCGGGGGTCTCGGGGCCTGTCGGCTCACGGGACCCTAGCCGCGGAGGCCTTGGCCAGATGCCGGGACCGCCGCCGGTCGGGCAACCACAGCAGCTTCAACCATGCTGCGGACGTGAAGTCGAGACTGATCACGCCTCGCACTATGGTGAGGCCTGATGACTGTCGGGGCCGTGAACAACCAGCTCGGCCCGTCCGCGACGGCCGGGTGTCTCCGCGAGCTCGATGGTGTTCGAGCGATTGTCTGCATCACGAAATACCCGCCCTCGAGTGCGAGCCTGGTGCGAGCGTCTCGCTTCCCAGAAGGCGCTGTGCAGGCTCGGCCTGAATCTGACCCGACCAGCCCGGCGCAGAGCAGCGGAGGAATCCTGCAGATGGCGTTGGGCCTTCTCGTCGGAGGAATCATCACGTGGAGCCTTCTGTTCTCAGCCGCATTCGGTCTGGGTGACTTCTTCTCGCGCGTACCGGCCAAGGTTCCGGCCGGTACACCTCAACTCGAGAATCTGAATTGCATCGAGGCGGCGATCAGAAGCGTCACTGACGATGGCGCGACGGTGAAAGTGGAGGTGGGAGGTGATCCCTACCTCTGGCAGCGGACGTTGGAGGTGGCGTTCCCGCGGCTGAACGTGGTCGCCGACGGCGACGTCCCCACGCTTCATGTCCAGACCGTCGTCGAGCCAACTGGGGCGCAACGCTGCGACAGCGTTGAGATCTGGCTGCAACCGTGAACGCCTTCTGGTGTCTTCTCTTCGTCGCAATCATCGCTGCCGTGCCGGGGATCGTGCTCACGAGATCTCTGCACATCGGCCTTGCCATCGCACCCGCGGTGACCCTTGTGACGGCCGCCGTGGGCGGAATCGTCGCCACCGCGCTCAGCCTGTCCACAACCTGGTGCGTTCTCGTGTTGGCGCTCGTCGCGAACATCACCGCGGTCGTACCTGCGGCTCTGAGATGGCGACGGGGGGAGAAGTCCCGTGTTTCCCGGTCTGCCGACGGACTCGGCGTCTTCACCTGGTATGCGCTTCCAACGGTCTTCGTGTTGGCTGCCTTCCCGGCCGCGCCAACGGAATGGGATGCCAGGAGTATCTGGTGGTTCCATTCGAGCTGGTTCTACGCGGGAGGCGCCACTGTCCGCCGAGGCATCCTCGAGCCCCTGCTGTCGTACAGCCACCCCGACTACCCACCCGGGGTACCGGCTGCCACCGCGACGCTCTGGCACTTGACCCAACGAGGTAGGGATCTTTGGCTCGCCCAGAGCTTCACAGCCGTCCTGACCGCCCTCGCGATTGCGGGTCTGGCGACGGTTCTCCTCGCCGGGCGAAGGGATCCGGTGAAGCTCGTGGCCGTGTCCGCACTGTCGTTCGCGGCGGTTGGACTCGCCGCGGGAGCCGCCGCCCACGGATACGTGGATGTGCTGTGCGCCGCTCTCCTTGTCGCCTCGCTGGTGGCCTTCACGTCCCTGAGTGATCAGCGACAGGCGCTGCTGGTGGGCGGCATGTCATTGGCTGCCGCTGCGGTGACCAAGAACGAGGGCCTGGTGTTCGGCATCGTCGCCCTTGTGGTCGCGGTTGGGTTCGGTGCGCACAAGCGCCTGTCAACGGCCGGCGCGGGGCTGGTGGCGTTGACCCCAGCGCTTGCCTGGCAGCTGGTGGTGAAGTCGACTGGAGCCCACATCGAGGGAGACGTCTCGCCCGGTGGCATCCTGCACGCCGGAAGTCTTGAATTCCGGACTCGGTTCTGGGAGGCACTTCGGGCTGTGGGCCATGAGACGTATCTGTATCTCGGGCCCGCCGCGGCCGCGCTGGCGCTCCTGGCGTTCCTCGCCCGGTTGGAGCCGACCAAAGCCCAGCTGATCCACAAGGAACTTCTTCTTGTTGCCGTTCTCGTCCTGGCCGCCGTGCTGACCGCCATCGGCATCGCGGTCATCTACGCCATTGGCGTGCGTGATGTCGCATGGTGGGTGGCGTCCTCGTTGGTGCGGGTCTCAGCGACTCCGAAGCTCTTCGCTCTGACTGCGCTCGCTGTGGCCAGTCGCCCTGCGATGGCGATCGTTGCCGAGAGGTCGGTTATCGACGAGGTCACCCCGCATTGAGGAGCTGAGCAGGCGGAGACATGCTCCCGCCGCCATGCTCCAAGAGATCGACGCCGAAACTGCGTGAGCCCGTCGTGGCCGGCCTGTTCGGCTGGTGGCACCGGCTGGCAGGCGCCTTCTGGCGGGGTCATCGGGGGTCTCGGGGCCCGTCGGCTCACACGACCCCAGCCGCGGAGGCCTCGGCCAGATGCCGGGACCGCCGCCGGTACAGTCTCGCGCCATGGCCGTCGACCCTTCCGTCCGTGAGCCGGCGGTCCCGTCCCGGCGGGTGCGGGTGGTGGTGGTCAACTTCAACGGCGGCGACGCCGTGGCCCGGTGCGTGGACGCCCTGACCGCGCTCGACACCCGCCACGACGTCGAGATCGTGGTGGTCGACAACGCCTCGTCCGACGGGAGCCCCGAGGCCCTGCGACAGCGGCCCGGGGTGGCGCTGTGGCCCAGCGGATCGAACCTCGGTTTCGTGGCCAACAACCTGGCCCTGGCCGACCTCGGGGGGGTGGACTACGCCGCCCTCGTGAACAACGACGCCTTCGTGGATCCCGGCTGGCTGGACCCTCTGGTCGACGCGCTCGAAGCCGATCCGGGTCTCGGGGCGGTGCAGTCCAAGATCGTCTTCGACCAGCGCGATGCCGACGGGCTCGATGTCATCAACAACGTGGGCGGGGTCGTGCTGGCCGACGGGAGCGGGGCCGACCGGGGCTGGGGCGAGCCCGACCGGGGCCAGTACGACGAACCGGCCGAGATCTTCGCCTGGTGCGGCGGGGCGGTGCTGTTGCGGCCCAGCTACCTCCGCGACGTCGGGCTGTTCGACGAGCGCCTGTTCCTCTACTACGAGGACACCGACCTGTCGTGGCGGGGGAGGGCCCGAGGGTGGCGGTACCGCTACGAGCCCCGGTCGGTGGTGCGTCACCTCCACGCGTCGAGCACGGGTGTGGCCAGCCCCGTGTTCCGCTACTACAACGAGCGCAACCGGCTGGTGGTGCTCGTCAAGAACGCCCCGGCGGCCCTGGCCCGCCGGGCCGCGCTGCGCCATCCGCTGTCCACCCTGTCCTACCTGCGCACCGCCTTGCGGACCGCCGTGGCTCAACGGCGCCGGCCGGACCTGGGCCTGGTCGCGGTGCGGGTGCGGGCCTACGCGGGCTTCCTCCGGCTGCTCCCCGGGGCGCTGCGGGCCCGCCGCCGACTGAACCGACGCCGCACCGTGCCCCAGGGCATGGTCGGCACCTCGCTAGGGCGCCCGTAGCGTTCTCCGCGACGCACGGCTGGTGGCTCTTCTCCCGTCCCCAGTGGCGACCGGCGCCGGCAATCCGACGGTGGTGGTGGTGCTCTACGCCGTCGTCGTCGCCGGCCTGTTCGCCTGGTGGCACCTGCTGGCGCAGGGCCCGGCGAGCCTCTCAGACGGGGCGGGCGGTGACGATGAGGCCGTAGGCCGCCAGCGACGGTCGCAGGTTGCCGAGGCGATGGGTCAGGCGGCCCGAGCCGCTCGTCGGTCACGCCCGGCACCGGGATCGAGCCCACCAGCGACTCCACCCGGAAGCCGGCGTCGACCAGCATCTCGGTCACGGTGCGCACCGTGTAGAAGCGCAGGTGGGTGCGGTCCATGATGCCGCGGTCGGTGTAGTTGAAGCGCCCGACCAGCAGCTGCAGGCGCACGAGCCAGTTGGCGACGTTGGGCACGCTGATGATGAGCGCGCCGCCGGGCGAGAGCCTGGTGCGCAGCCGGCGCAGCACGGCCGGCGGGTCGGGCAGGTGCTCGAGGGTGTCGCCGAACAGCAGCACCTCGTAGGTGCCGTCGAGCTCGTCGGGGTCGAAGGTCGACAGGTCGCCCACGTAGACGTTCTCGCACACCTGCCGGGCCCGCTCGGCCACCGCCGGATCGAGCTCGTGGCCGTCGACCCGCAGCCCGGCCCGCACCAGCACCGAGGCGAAGTAGCCCGACGACACGCCGCCCTCGAACACCCGGTCGCCCGGGCCCGGTGGCGTCGAGCACGGCCTGGGCCAGCAGGTGGTGGCCCCGGTACGGGATGGTCTGGAGGTGCACGTAGCCCTGCTCGTCGGCGTCGGCCGAGGCTCGCAGCAGCGGCCAAGGCGTCGGGGGGCCACGGGACGGGGAGCCGTCTGACGTCACCGCGGGCGAGTCTAGGCACCCGCCGCGGGGGTCGGGTCGCCGGCCGGCCCGCTCCGGCGATGGCTCTTGGGGCCCGGATGCGGATTGGTAGGGTTTGCCCGGCAGCCCACCCGAGAAAGGAACGGCCCTGCCCTCCCTGCTCGTGATCATCCCTGCCCTCAACGAGGAGGAGACCGTCGGCCGCCGTGGTGCGGGGCGTCCTTGACCACCTCGGCGGGCGACGTCCTCGTCATCGACGACGGCTCCGTCGACGGACACGGCGACGAACGCGACCGCCGCCGGCGCCATCGTCGTGCGCCACCCGTTCAACCTCGGGGTGGGCGCGGCCATCCGCACCGGCTTCCGCTACGCCGTCGACGAGGGATACTCCACCGTGGTCCAGGTCGACGCCGACGGGCAGCACGAGGTGACCGACGCCAAGCGACTGGTCGAGGTGGTCGCCAACGGCGAGGCCGACCTGGTCGTCGGGTCCCGCTTCGGTTCGGACTACGAGGTCTCACGAATGCGGCGGGCCGTCCATGAAGATGCTGTCGCGGCGGGTGAGTCGCTACCTGGGCACGCCCGTCCACGACACCACCAGCGGCTTCCGGGCCTTCTCGCCCGCGGCGGTCGCGCGCTTCTCCCGCAGCTACCCGAGCGCGTACCTGTCCGACACGGTCGAGGCGCTGCTCATGGCCGCCGACTGGGGCCTGACGGTGGTCGAGGTCCCGGTGCAGATGCATGCCCGCAAGGGCGGTCAACCGTCGGCCCGCTTCGGCCGGAGCCTCTACCACCTGGTCCGGCTCATGCTCGTCATCGCCCTGCACCGGTTCCGGCGCCCCCTCTACCAGCACGTCGAGGGGCTGGCGTGAACCGCCTGGCGGTCGTGGTCCTCTTCGCCGCCGTGGTGCTCATGGTGTTCACCCTGGAGGTGCTGCGCCGGCGCCGGTTGTCGGAGAGCTACGCCCTCCTGTGGCTGGGCGTCGGGCTGGGAGCGCTGGTCCTGGGGCTGGCTCGCCCGCTCGTCGACCGGGTGTCGAGCGCTCTGGGCATCGCCTACGGCACCAGCCTGGTGTTCGGCGTGGCGCTGCTGTTCCTGCTGGCGGTGTGCATCAACCTCTCCATCCACGTCTCCGATCTGGAGAGCCGGGTCGAGAGCGCTGGCCGAAGAGGTGGCGTTGCTGCGTGGACCGGTCCGCAGCCCGTCCGGCCGCCCGCCGGGCTCAGCCCCCGACCGCACCGGACGACGCACCGGACGAGCTTCCGGCCGACCCGACGCGTCCCGCTAGGTGACAGCCCCGCTCGGCGCCCGACGCGCCATCGCCACCCCGGCTCCAGCCGGTACCGGCTGGGCCGTGCTCATCCTGGTCGGCACCCTGCCGGTGATGATCGCCGCCCTTCTGCGCCCCGGAGGGTCGGTCCAGGCCGACCAGCACCGAGCACGTCGGCCCCTGGGGACGCTGGTTCCCCTGCCGGCCTTCGAGCCGGGCTCGGGGCTCGAGCAGTCGTTCGTGGCCGACGCTGACGGGCTCTCGCAGGTCTCCGTGCGCTTCGGGACGTACGCCCGCTCCGGTACCGGCACCGTCGTGGTGCGGCTCCTCGACCGCGGACGGAGAGCCGGTGGCGGCGGCCACGATCCCGCGCCAGCGGCTTCGTGACGCGGTGATCATGTCGGTGGCCAAGATGGCGCCGCAGGCCGGGCTCGGCCGGTCGCACCTACCGGCTGCGCGTCGCTGCTCGGCCGACGCCTCCGGCCCGATCACCCTGTTCGGTCGGCACCGACCGACACCCAGCCGGCGGCGCGACGGACCGACGACCAGCCCGCCGACCTCGCCGTCGAGGTGCACACCGACTACGGCCGTGACCGCTTCGCCTTCGACCAGATCGGGACCGCCCTGCGGCGGATCGGCGACTACGGCCCGTTCTGGCGACGGGGTGCGTCGTGGTCCTGCTCGCCCTCGGCGCCATCGCCCTGCTCGTCGGGGTGGCCCTCGTGCCCCGCCGTCGGGGCCTGGTCCTGCTGCTGGCGTTCGTGGTGGTCAAGGGTGTGCTCTGGTCGGTCATCATCCCGCCCCTGCTCGGGCCCGACGAGGGGGCCCACGTCGCCTACGCCCAGTTCCTGGCGGTCGACCACGCCATCCCCAAGCGCGACGCGCCCCGGGGCCGCGCCGATACCTACAGCGAGCAGCTCCGCGCCGCCGACGAGATCTTCCACAGCACCGACCTGCCCCGCAGCGACCGGGCCGACTACGACGCCGCCTCGGTGGGCGACGCCCAGGCCCCGCTGGACGACGCGGGGGGCACGCGACGAGTCGAACGGCTCCGGGCCCGCGGCCGGGTACTCGCCGGCGTTCTACCTGGTGCCGACGCTGATCTACGCGGTGACGCCCGGCGGCCTGGACGTGCAGGTCGGGGCCATGCGGTTGTGGAGCGTCGCCCTCGGCGCCATCACCGTCCTGTTCGCCGTGTACCTCGGGCGGCTGCTCTTCCCCGGGAAGGAGTCCGCCGCGTTGCTGCTCGGCGCCGGGGTGGCACTGCATCCGATGCTCAGCCAGCAGACCGCGGTGGTCAACAACGACGCCCTCACCATCGCGGCCGGAGCGGCCTGCGCCTACTACGCGGTGGCGCTGGTCGGCCGCGACCGCTCTCGGTGGGTGCCGGCGCTGGCCGGGCTGGCCTTCGGCGTGGGCCTGCTGGCCAAGCCGCTCGGCGTGGCGTTCGCCCCGGCCATCCTGGTGGCCTGGATCATCGGTCGTCGACGGGGCTGCCGGCCCGCCCCCTGGTGGTGGAGGTCGTCACCGCCACGGGCGCAGTGGTGGCCACCTACGGGCTGTGGGTCATGTTCTCCGCCGCGTTCGGCTACGCCGGGGTAGGCATCCAGGACGAGCCGGGGTCGGGGGGGCGCACGCTGCGGGACTTCATCCATCTCGTGAAGTTCGACAACTTCGCCCTGCTGCGCCTGAAGTGGATCGACCAGTTCTGGGGTGACTTCGGGTGGGTCAACACGCCCTATCCGGCGGCGGTCCACGGCGTCATCGTCGGGGCCGTCCTGGTCGGGGTGGTGCTCGTGGCGGCCTGGGTGGTCGTGTTCGTGCGCGACCTGGTGCTGGCCTGGCGAGGGCGGGGCCCGTTGCTCGACCCGGTGGCGGCCGATCTCGCCGCGGCGCACGGCGGTGTGCGTGCTCATCCTCGGGGCGACGGCGGCCGAGCTGCACATCGTCATGTACGAGTGGTACGTGCGGGCTGGCGACCTGGCCTTCATCCAGGGCCGCTACGCCCTGATGATCGTCGCGGTGGTGCTGGTCCTGCCGGTCCTGGCGCTGCGACGACTGGTCCCGCGGCTGAGCTCGCTCATCCCGTTGGGGACGGTGGCGACGGCCATGGGCGTGCTGAACGTGCTGGCCATCGGCCTGATCGTCGAACGCTTCTACCTGTGACGCCCGCCGCTACGCTGCGGGCGGACTCGTCCCCTGGAGCGATTGACCCGTGAGCGACATCAGGCCCATCGAGCACACCGGCATCGCCCATCCGCAGATGGCGTGGACGTCGTTCGACCGCTACGCCCGCTACGCCGCCATCGTCCGGGCGGTGCGGGCGTCGCTCGGATCGGGCCGGCTCCGGGTGCTCGATGTGGGGGACACGGCCGGCCACCTCCACACCTTCGACGCGGGCCTGGACGTGGTGGGGATCGACGTCCAGATCGAACCGAAGCGCTTGCCGGGGACGCCGATCGCCCTGGCCGACGGCTCCCGCCTGCCGTTTCGCGACGGGTCCTTCGATGCCGTGGTCTCGAGCGACGTGCTCGAGCACGTGCCCCCGGCCCGACGCCCGGCGTTCCTGTCCGAGCTGGGGCGGGTGAGCGGCGATCTCGTCGTGGTTGCCGCCCCGTTCGACACGCCCGGCGTGGTTGGTGTCGAGGAGCTCGTTCGCCGCTACGCGCTGATGGTCCTCGGTCACGAGCAGCCTCAGCTCGAGGAGCATCGGGCCAACGGGCTGCCCAACCTGTCCGAAACGGCGGCCATCCTGGGTGGGGGCGCCGCCGAGGTCATCACGATCGGGGCCGGGAACCTCTCGGACTGGCTGACCATGATGCTGTTGCGCTTCCAGCTCGAGGCGAGGCCCGCGCTCCAGCCGCTGAGCGACGGCTACGACCTGCTCTACAACCACGCCTTCGCCGATCGCAACGACCGGGGGCCGTTCTACCGGCACCTGGCCATCGCCCGGACCGGTGGCGTGCCTGATGCGGGCCAGCGGCCAGACGTCTCGGCCCGCGAGGACGACGGTGCCGTGCCCGCCATCCTGGCCGCGCTCCTCGCCGCCGACGGGTCCGAGGCCGTTCGTCAGGACACCGTCCCGAGGCTCGATCAGCTGCAGATCCAGATGGGCCAGCTCCGCCTCGATCAGCAGGCGATGGAGGCCAAGATCGACGCCCTCACCGAGTTGGCCGTGAGCGTGACCGACCAGACCATGGCGGTGAAGGCCCGGCTCATGCGGGTCGTTCGGCCGTTCCGCAGGAAGCCCCCAGCCGACGCTTGAAGCCGGGTCCGATCACCCGGGGGCGGCGCCGCTACGGTCAGCCTCCCGGTGTCCGGGTCGTCAGCCTCCGCCGCATCTTGCCGGCGGCCCGGCGGACGGTGGCGACCAGCCCGTCGCGGCGGACGCCGGCCACGCCACGAGCGGCCAGATCCGCGATGCGGGAACCGCCGGTGCGGGCCGGCGTCGTGGTCCCGACCTCGCTCGCGGTGTCGGGGGGGCCGAGGCCCTCGTCGCCGGCCGACCCCGAGTAGGCCTCGAGCGTCACCGGCATCGGGGGTTCGTCCACCACGACCGGCGTCCAGCCCGAGGCGGAGCGATCGGTGACGCCGACGGCGACGATCTGTTCGAGGATGGCCAGGTAGCGCTCGCCCTGGCGCGCCGGGGACCATTCGAGCAGGGCCCGGCGTCGGGCCAGATCGCCGATGCGGGCCCGCTCGGCTTCGTCGCTCATGAGCTGGTCGATGGCGGCCACCCAGTCGGCGGGGGTTTCGGCCAGCAGCCCGCTGTCACCGTCGACCACGGCCTCCCGGAACGGGCTCGGTCGGGCTGGCCACCGTGGGCGTGGCGCACAGCGCCGCCTCGAGCCACTTGATGGCGCTCTTGGCCTCGTTGAACCGGCTCCCGGGAGCCAGGGGGAGAGGTTCACGTCGAGGTCGCGGAGCACCGCCGGCGAGCTCCAGCCAGGCCATGAACGGCAGGCGCACCACCCGGGCGCCGAAGCGGGCCAGCGCCGGGCTGTCGGGCAGGTGCCCACCCAGCCACAGCTCGACCGTCGGGTGGCGATCGAGCACCTCGATGACCGCCGGCTCGACGAAGAACCAGTCGTCGTCATGGGTGGTGGTGCCGCTGAGGTAGCCCACGCGCAGCGGGCCGGGCCGTCGCGGTCGGCGCAGCTCCCGATCGGCCCGGCGGGCCAGGACGAGCCCGACGCCGTTGTCGAAGCGGTAGGTGGGCAGGCCGGTCACCGCCGCGGCGTGGTCGACCAGCATGGCCGTGCTGCCGATGTAGGCGTCGCAGGCCTCGAGGGTGGTGCGGTAGCGGTTGACGCCCTGCAGCCAGAGCGCGGCCTCGTCGGGGGCCAGCAGCCGCAGGGCGGGGATCTCGTCGACGCACCGCCGGGGTCGAAGATCAGGTCGTCCACGTCGAACGCGCAGCGGGACCCCGGCGCCGTGCCAGACCCGGGCCAGCTCCAGCACCTGGACGTGGCCGGGACCCGGTAGAAGACGACCACGTCGGCGTCGCGACCCAACGCCTCGCAGCTCGGGATCGCGATAGTGGCGGACCTCGCTGCGCACCCCGACACCGGCCAGGGCCTCGGCCGGGAGCCGGGCCCGGTAGCGCAGCGGCGCGCCCTCGATCCCGCACACGAAGAGCACCGACCGCACCGGCTGCTCCCCGCCGGCGGGGTCGCCGACGTCGACGATCGAACGGAATCGGCGCTCGAGCCCGGCGACCTGGTCGTCCAGGGAGCGAACCGTGACCGGCGCTCGGGCCCCGTCCGTCAGCCGATCCACCAGCGCCGGTTCCTCGACCAGGCGGGCCAGGGCGGCGGCCAGGGCGCCGGCGTCGCCGGCGGCCACCACCAGGCCGTTGGCGCCGTGCACGACCACCTCCTCGGGGCCCAGGGTGTCGGTGCACACCACCGGCAGCCCGGCGGCCAGCGCCTCGCGGGTGAGCAGGGAGTAGCTCTCGCGGATGACCGACGGCAGCACGAGCACGTCGTGGGCGGCCAGCACGTCGGGCAGCGCGGCCGGGTCGAACGGGTCCAACACGTCGACCGGCAGGCCGTCGACGGACCGGCCCGACTTCTCGAGGTACTCGTCGATGCCGTAGGCGCTGAGCCGCCAGGTCGGCCGAGCGTCGGCGGCGAGGCGCTCGACGGCGTCGAGCAGGACGTCGACGCCCTTCATCGGGTTCGGGCCGCCGGTGTAGAGCAGCCGGAGCGGCCGGTCGTCGCCGTCGGCCTCCGGAGCGCCCGCTCGGCGCGTGCCGTCCCCGGTGAACAGCGTCAGGACCTCGGGGGGGAGGCCGTTCTCGTCCACCGCCAGCCGGCCCGGGGCGACGCCGTTGGCGGCCAGCACGCCGGCCATGCGGCCGACGGGGCCAGCACCACGTCGGCCGCCTCGAGCAACGTGGCCAGGGCCGCCGCCCGTCGGTCCGCCATCGGCCGTCACCTCGCAGGGGCAGACGCCGGCGGCCGACCACCAGGCAGCACGGTCGCTGGTCGCGGTCGACCAGGAACTGGCGGGAGCACAGCCACCAGAAGTCGTGCATGGTGACGACCACCCGGGCCCCGGCGGCCTTCGCCGCCGGCAGCAGGCCGGCGCCGAGCGACTGCAGGGCGTGGAGGTGCACGACATCGGGCGCCCAGTCGGCCAGAGGGCCCGGAAGTCCTCCGTGACCGCCGGATTGCGCCAGTTGCGCTCGTCGGCCCACCCGATCCAGGGCGACGTCACCACCCAGCGCACCGGGAGGCCGGTCTCGTCGGTGTCGTGCCAGGTCTCGAGCGGTGGCCGGTCGCCGATCCAGCCGGCGTAGACGCTGACGTCGTGGCCCCGGTCGGCCAGGCCCCGGGCCAGACGCTGGGGCTGCAGGGTGCCGCCACTCACGAAGTTGGGGGGTAGTGGGCCGAGACGGTCAGGATGCGCATGGGCCGGAGTAGGCTATCCGCAGCCCCTGTGTTGCGGAGCGGGCCGCGCCCTGTGCTCTACTACCGGGGCTACCGGCGCGGCTCGCCGGGGCCGTCCCTGCCCGCCCCTCTGGAGGCCCTTTCCTCGATGAACGCCCTGGCTGACCTGTCCCAGTCGCGGGACCTGCTGGTCAACCTGACGCTGCGCGAGCTGCGGGGCAAGTACAAGCGTTCGGTGCTCGGGTGGACGTGGTCGCTGCTCAACCCGCTGGCCACGATGATCATCTTCTCGCTGGTCTTCGGCAAGCTCCTGAAGATCAAGCCGGCCGTCGGCGACCCCTCGGGCCTGGTCAACTACCCGGCCTTCCTGCTGTGCGGCCTGCTGGCCTGGAACTTCCTGTCCAACGGCATGAACAACTCGATGGTGGCCCTGCTGGGCAACGCCGGGCTCATCAAGAAGGTCTACTTCCCCCGCCAGGTCCTGGTCTTCGCCACGATCCTGGCGCTGGACTGGAGCTTCGTCATCGAGATGGGCCTGCTCGTGGTGTTCCTGCTGGTGCTCGGCAACATGGTCCTGCCCTGGCTGCTCGGCGTGATCCTGGCCATGGTCGTGCTCACCGTGTTCGTCACGGGCATCGGCCTGATCCTGTCGATGCTCAACGTGTACTTCCGCGACCTGCAGTACCTGGTGGGCATCGGCCTCCAGCTGTGGTTCTACGCGACGCCGATCATCTACCCGATCTCCCTGGTGCCGGCGAGGCTGCGGCCGTGGTACTCGCTCAACCCGATGGTCGGGTTCGTCGAGATCTTCCGGGCGCTGCTCTACGACCTGCGCTTCCCCAGTCTCGGCACGGTGGCCTACGTCACGGCGTGGTCGGTCGGCCAGCTTCGTGGTGGGGATGGCCGTGTTCCGCAAGTTCGAGCCCCGCCTGGCCGAGGAGCTCTGATGGGCGACGTCGCCGTCGTCGGTCGAGGGGGTCTCCAAGACCTTCCGGCTCTACCACGACCGCAACCAGACGCTGAAGGCCACGCTGATGCGCGGCCGCCGCGCCCGCTACGAGGAGTTCCAGGCCCTCGACGACGTGTCGCTCGAGGTCCCGGCCGGCACCACCTTCGGGCTCATCGGCGAGAACGGCTCGGGCAAGAGCACGCTGCTCAAGTGCATGGCCAAGATCCTGCGACCCGACGCCGGGTCCATCAACGTGAACGGCAAGATCTCGGCCCTGCTCGAGCTCGGGGCCGGCTTCCATCCCGAGCTGTCGGGCAAGGAGAACATCTACCTGAACGGCGCCATCCTCGGCCTCGGGTCCAAGGACATCGACCGCAAGTACGACGAGATCGTCGAGTTCGCCGGGCTCGAGCGATTCATCGACACCCCGGTGAAGAACTACTCGTCGGGCATGTACGTGCGCCTCGGCTTCTCGGTGGCCATCAACGTCGAGCCCGACGTGCTGCTGGTCGACGAGGTGCTGGCGGTGGGCGACGAGGCAGTTCCAGCGGCGGTGCAACGAGAAGTTCGCCGAGCTGCGGGCCCAGAACAAGACCATCGTGGTGGTGTCGCACGCCCTCGGCGCTCATGCGCACGATCTGCGACGAGCTGGCCTGGTTCGAGCACGGCCAGCTGCGCATGGTCGGGCCCCGCCGGCGACGTGGTCGACCGCTACGTGGCCGAGGTGCAGACCGACCGCCACGACGGTGAGGGCGACGACTCGGCCCGATGGGGCTCGGGCGAGGCCCTCATCGAGCACATCGAGGTGCTCGGCCCCGACGGTCGGGCCACCACCCGGCTGCACACCGGCGACGCCGTCACCTTCCGGCTGCACTACCGGGCGCCCCAGCGGGTCGAGCGGCCGGTGTTCGGCCTGGCCTTCTACAACCTCGAGGGCATGCTGGTGAGCGGGCCCAACACCCGTGAGGCCGACATGGTGCCCGACTACATCGAGGGCGAGGGCGTCGTCGACCTGACCGTCGACGACCTCATGTTGCTGCCGGGCACCTACGACATCACCGCGTCGCTGTACGACTACGCCATCGTGCACCCGTTCGACTTCCGTCAGCGGGTCGTGCGCTTCGACGTCGACCCCGGCACCCCCCACGAGACGTTCGGTGGTGTGATGTCGCTGAACGGGCGGTGGTCGACCACCGCCGGGAGCCGACTCGTGAGCCGGGCCCGGCGCCCGAGCGTCGCCGTGCTGGTCGACGCCACCACGCCGGTGGGCACCGAGCTCGACCCGGGCGAGCTGGCCGCCACCGTGCGGGCCGTCGAGGCCGCTGACCGTCGCCGGTGAGCCCGCCGACCTCGTGCTCGTCGGGCCGGCCCCGATGGCGGTGACCACCACCCGGCCGGTGGTGGCCGTGAGCGACCACGGCATCGCCGCCGGGTCGGCCCTGGCCCGGGGGCTGGCCGCCACCCGCGCCGAGCGGGTGGCCTACGTGCGGGTCGGGGCGCGGCCCGACCCGCTCGTGGCTGGACCGGGCGCTCGACTCCCTGGATCGCCACCACGGGGCGGCCGTGGTGGCGGCCACCCCCGTCGACGAGGCCAGCGGCGAGCCGTTGGCCCGGCCGGCCGGTCTGTCCTTCACCGGGCACCCGCTGCCCGCCGTGGCCCGCGCCGATGACGGACCGGCGGTTGCGTCCGCACGATGGTGCCCGGCCCGGCCTGGGTGGGCCGGCGGGCCGAGCTCGAGGCGGTCGGCTCGTTCGACGACGAGCTCGACCAGCCCTTCGCCGGCATCGACCTGGCCTGGCGGCTGTGGCTGGCCGGCCGCGAGGTGCTGATCGACCCGACGCTCGACCGTGGCGGCGTCGGCGGCCGCCGCCGGCGTGACCGCGCCGGTGGGCGAGGCGGCGCGGCGGGCCGAGATCTCCGCCCTCACCATGATCTACCGCAACTACGACGACGCCAGCCTGGCCGCCGCCCTGCCCGCCGCCCTCGAGCTGAGCCGCGCCCGCCTGGCGGCCCGGGGCGTGGCCGGGCCCGCGGACGAGCGGCACCGCCGCCGCCGACTTCGCCGCTCGCCTGGCGGCCCTGGAGGTCGAGCGGGAGCGACGTCCAGGCCGAGCGCCGCCGGCCCGACGCCGAGATCCTCGCCCTGCTCGGGCCCGCCCTCGATCCCGACTGACGACGACGAGGCGCTTCCTGCGCCGCCCATGCGGCCACGGTGGCGGCGGCGACCGACCTGGCCCGCTTCACCGGACGGCGGCGGGTGGTGGTGGCCACCGCCGATGCCATCACCGCCCGCATGGCCGGGCCGGCCATCCGGGCCTGGCGGGTGGCCTCCGAGCTGGCCCTCGACCACGAGGTGCGCCTGGTCAGCATCACCGTGGCCGAGCTGAGCGACCCCTCGTTCTCGGTCGAGGCGGTGCGCTCCGCGGAGATCGACGACCTCATCGACTGGTGCGACGTGTGCGTGTTCCAGGGGTGGGTCATGGCCGGGCGCAAGGCCTTCCACCGCTCGGACAAGGTGTTCGTGGCCGACATCTACGACCCCATGCACCTCGAGCAGCTCGAGCAGGCTCGCGACGGCGGCGAGAAGGAGCGGCGCCGCGCCGTGCGCGACGCCACCGCCGTGCTCAACGAGCAGCTGCTGCGGGGCGACTTCTTCCTGTGCGCCAGCACCAAGCAGCGCGACCTCTGGCTCGGGCACCTGACGTCGCTGGGCCGGGTCAACCCGGCCACCTACGACGCCGACCCGAGCCTCGAGCGGCCTCATCACCGTGGTGCCCGTTCGGCGTGTCCGACGACCCGCCGGTGCGCACCGGGCCCGCGCATCAAGGGGGTGATCCCGGGCATCGGCGCCGACGACACCGTCATCCTGTGGGGCGGCGGCGTCTACAACTGGTTCGATCCCGCTGACCCTGATCCGGGCGGTCGACCGCCTGCGCGCCGAGCGGCCCGACGTGCGCCTGGTGTTCCTCGGGATGCGCCACCCCAACGCCGACATCCCCGAGATGCGCATGGCCGGCGAGGCCCGGGCGCCTGGCCGACGAGCTGGGGCTCACCGGTCGCCACGTGTTCTTCAACGAGGGATGGGTGCCCTACGACGAGCGCCAGAACTACCTGCTCGACGCCGACGTGGCGGTGACCACCCACTTCCACCACGTCGAGACCGAGTTCTCGTTCCGCACCCGCGTGCTCGACTACTTCTGGGCGGGGCTGCCCACGGTCACCACCAACGGCGACGCGCTGGGCGAGCTCATCGAGCACCGGGGCCTCGGCCTCACCGTGCCGCCCGAGGACGTCGACGCCCTGGCCGTCGCCCTGGCCACCCTGCTCGACGACCCCGAGCTGGCCGCCGACTGCCGCAAGCGCATCGACGAGATCGTCCCCGAGCTGGTGTGGGCCGAGACGCTGCGGCCCCTCGTCGAGTTCTGCCGGGCCCCCCGGCGGGCCCCTGACCTCATGCAGAACATGGTCGGCGACGACCGCGACCTGCACCCCACCGAGCTCACGCCCGGCTCCCAAGGGGCTGGTCGAGGACGTCGCGCCTGGTGGTGCGCTACCTGCAGGAGGGCGGCGTGGTGCTGCTGGTGCGCAAGGTGCGTGACCGCGCCCTGCGCCTCCTCCGGCGCTGAGCTCGCCGTCGCTTCGTCCCTGCAGCGCCCCACGGTGGGGCGCTGCAGGAACGACGGACGCCGTTCGCGGGCGATCAGGCGAGGAACGCGTCGAGCAGGCGGGTGGCCGCCGCGGTGGGGGAGACCTGGCCGGCGGCGACCTCGGCCTCGAGCGGGGCCACCAGGGCGGCCACGGCCGGGTCGGTGCGGAGCTGGTCGAGCAGGGTGTCCTGCACCTCCGACCACATCCAGGCCACGGCCTGGGCCCGGCGCTGCTGGTCGGCCTCACCCGAGCCGAGGGTGGCCGCCCGGAACGCCTCGACGGCCTGCCACACCTCGGTGATGCCAGTCCCCTCCAGGGCCGAGCACGACTGGGCGCGGGCGGTCCACGCCGTCCACTTGGGGCCGCAGCAGGTGCAGGGCGTTGGCGTAGTCGGCGGCGGTGCGCCCGGCGGCCGCGGCCAGGTCGCCGTCGGCCTTGTTCACCACCACCAGGTCGGCCAGCTCCATGATGCCGCGCTTGATGCCCTGCAGCTCGTCCCCGCCGCCCGGGGCCACCAGCAGCACGAACAGGTCGACCATGTCGGCCACCGCCACCTCGGACTGGCCGACGCCGATGGTCTCCACGATCACCACGTCGAAGCCGGCCGCCTCGCACACCAACATGGCCTCGCGGGTGCGCCGGGCCACGCCCCCGAGCTGGGTCCCGCCCGGTGAGGGGCGGATGAAGGCGTCGGGGTGGCGCGGCCAGCTCGGCCATGCGGGTCTTGTCGCCGAGGATCGAGCCGCCGGTGCGGGAGCTCGACGGGTCGACCGTCAGCACCGCCACCCGGTGGCCGAGCTCGGCCACCACGCAGCCCGAAGGCCTCGATGAAGGTGGACTTGCCCACGCCGGGGGAGCCGCTGATGCCGATGCGGACGGAGTCGCCGGTGGCGGGCAGCAGCGCCTCGAGCACGGTGATGGCGTCCGCCCGATGGTCGGCCCGGGTCGACTCGACCAGCGTGATGGCCCGCGCCAGCGCCCGCCGATCGCCGGCGCGGACCCCGGCGATCAGGTCCTCGGCCGTCTCGCCCATGCGGCGTCAGCCGCGCCGCTCGCGCACCAGGGTCGAGCACCTGGCGGGCGGCCTCGGGGATGTTGGTCCCGGGCCCGAACACGGCGGCCACACCGGCGGCGTAGAGCGCGTCGTAGTCCTGCGGCGGGATGACCCCGCCCACCACGACCACCACGTTGCCGGCCCCGGCCTCGGCCAGGGCGTCGATCAGCTGGGGCACCAGGGTGAGGTGGCCGGCGGCCTGGCTCGAGACCCCGACGACGTGCACGTCGTTCTCGACGGCGTCGCGGGCGGCCTCGGCCGGGGTCTGGAACAGCGGACCGACGTCGACGTCGAAGCCGAGGTCGGCGAAGGCGGTGGCGATGACCTTGGCGCCCCGGTCGTGGCCGTCCTGGCCCATCTTGACCACGAGCATGCGGGGCCGGCGGCCCTCGGCGGCGGCGAAGGCCTCGATGTCGCTCTGGATGGCCGCGAAGCCCTCGTCGCCCTGATACGCCGCGCCGTACACCCCTGAGATGCTACGGACCTCGGCCCGGTGACGGCCGAATACCGCCTCCATGGCGTCGGAGATCTCGCCCACGGTGGCCCGGGCCCGGGCCGCCTCGATGGCCAGGGCGAGCAGGTTGGCGTCGCCCCGGGCGCCCTCGGTGAGGGCGGCCAGCGCCGCCTGGCAGGCGGCCTCGTCCCGGGTGGCCCGCACCCGTTCCAGCTTGGCGATCTGACCCTCGCGGACCTTGGTGTTGTCGATGCTGAGCACGTCGACCAGCTCGACGTCGTCGGGCACGTACTTGTTCACGCCCACCACCACGTCGTCGCCGCGGTCGACCCGGGCCTGGCGGCGGGCGGCCGACTCCTCGATGCGCAGCTTGGGCATGCCCGACTCGACGGCCTTGGTCATGCCGCCCAGCGCCTCGACCTCCTCGATGAGGGCCCACGCCTTGGTGGCCAGCTCGTCGGTCAGCGCCTCGATGTAGTAGCTGCCGCCGAGCGGGTCGACGACGTGGGTGATGCCGGTCTCCTCGGCCAGGATGAGCTGGGTGTTGCGGGCGATGCGGGCGCTGAACTCGGTGGGCAGGCCCGAGCGCCTCGTCGAAGGCGTTGGTGTGCAGGCTCTGGGTGCCGCCGAGCACGGCGGCCATGGCCTCGACCGCGGTGCGCACCACGTTGTTGTACGGGTCCTGCTCGGTGAGCGACACGCCCGAGGTCTGGCAGTGGGTGCGCAGCATGAGCGACTGGGGCTTGCGCGGCTCGAACTGGGCCATGACCCGGTGCCACAGCAGGCGGGCGGCGCGGAGCTTGGCGATCTCCATGAAGAAGTTCATGCCGATGGCGAAGAAGAAGCTGAGCCGGCCGGCGAACTCGTCGACGTCGAGGCCCTGGGCCAGCGCGGCGCGCACGTACTCGAGGCCGTCGGCGATGGTGAAGGCCAGCTCCTGCTCGGCCGTGGCCCCCGCCTCCTGCATGTGGTAGCCGGAGATCGAGATCGAGTTGTACCGGGGCATGTTGCGGGCCGTGTAGGTGATGATGTCGGCCACCGCCCGCATGCTCGGGGCCGGCGGGTAGATGTAGGTGTTGCGCACCATGAACTCTTTGAGGATGTCGTTCTGGATGGTGCCGCTGAGCTGGTCCTGGCCGACGCCCTGCTCCTCGCCGGCCACCACGAACATGGCCAGCACCGGGATCACCGCCCCGTTCATGGTCATCGACACCGACATCTTGTCGAGGGGGATGCCGTCGAAGAGGATCTTCATGTCCTCGACCGAGTCGATGGCCACGCCGGCCTTGCCCACGTCGCCCACCACCCGGGGATGGTCGCTGTCGTAGCCCCGGTGGGTGGCCAGGTCGAAGGCCACCGACAGGCCCATCTGGCCGGCGGCCAGGTTGCGACGGTAGAAGGCGTTGGACTCCTCGGCGGTGGAGAAGCCGGCGTACTGGCGGATGGTCCACGGCCGGTTGGCGTACATCGAGGCCCGGACGCCCCGGACGAACGGCGGGAACCCGGGCAGGTTCTGGCGTTGCTCGACGGGCACGGCGTCGAGGTCGTCGGCGGTGTACAGCGCCTTCACGTCGATGCCCTCGGGGGTCTCCCAGGTGAGGTCGTCGGCGTCGGCCCCCTTCAGCTCCTTGGAGACCAGGGCCTTCCATGCATCGGTCCCCGGGGCGGCGCCGGGTGGGGATTCACGCTGCTCGCTCACCCGGCCAGCCTACGAGGTGGTCGGCGTCGAGAAGAAAAGCACGGCGGCGGCGCGGTGCGGTCGTGCGACCCCTGCGGTGGCATGCTGCGCCGGTGACCGATGGGGACGACGACCTTGCTGCGGTCCCGTGCTTCGAGTTCGAGGACGTGTCCCTGTCGGCGCCGGGCGGAGAGACCATCCTGTCCGGGGTCGACGCCACCATCGCCACCGGCGGCATCACCGTGCTGGTGGGGCCCGTCGGGGTCGGGCAAATCGACGCTCCTGCGCCTGTGCAACCGGCTCGAGGCCCCGACCGGGGGACGGGTCCTGTTCCGGGGTGCCGACGTGGCCACCCTCGACCCGCTGGCCCACCGGCGTCGGGTGGGCATGGTGTTCCAGCGCCCCACCTTGTTCGCCGGGACGGTGCGCGACAACCTCCGGGTGGCCGACCCGCACGGCACCGACGAGCAGTTCGCCGCGGTGCTGGAACGGGTCGTGCTCGACGCCTCGTTCCTCGATCGCACCGCCGACGACCTCTCCGGCGGCGAGGCGCAACGGGCCTGCATCGCCCGCGCCCTGCTGACCGAGCCCGAGGTGCTGCTCATGGACGAGGCCACCTCGGCGCTCGATCCCGACGCCCGCCGGGCCATCGAGCGCCTCGCCCTCGACCTCGTCGACGGGCGGCTCACGGTGGTGTGGGTGACCCACGACCTCGAGCAGGTCCGGCGCCTCGTCGGCGAGCAGCGCGACCGGGTGCTGGTGGTGCTCGACGGCCGGGTCGCCACCCCCGACGAGTCGGCCGCCTTCCTGGCTGACCGCGACATCGACTGACCTCTGGAGGTCCCGTGGAATCCGCATCGAGCATCGGCTGGGGTGGGCTGGTGGCGTCGCTGTCGTTGGTGGCGGTGGCCCTGGTGGTGTCGTGGCGCATGCGGCTGGGCCTCGAGCGGTCGATGCTGTGGTCGTGCACCCGTGCCGCGGTGCAGCTGCTGCTCACCGGGTGGGCCCTGACGCTGGTGCTGCGACCGGACGCCTCCATCGCCTGGGCCTGGGCGTGGGTGGTGGCCATGGTCGTCGTGGCCGGCTTCACCGTGCGCAACCGGGCGGGCGACGTGCCCTCGATCCTCCCGCTGGCGTTGCTGGCCACCGGTGCGGTGGGCGCCGTGAGCCTCGGGGTGATCTTCGGGTTCGGCATCTTCCCGGTGACGGCGCGCACGCTCATCCCCCTGGCCGGGATGATGATCGGCAACTCGATGACCTCGGTGGTGGTGGCCGCTCGGCGCGTCACCGGTGAGCTGTCCGACAAGCGGATGGAGGTCGAGGCCCGGCTGGCCCTCGGCCTGTCGTGGAAGGACGCCTCGCGCCCCTACCTGCGCGAGGCCATGCGCACCGCCATGATCCCCCAGATCGAGTCGACCAAGGCCGTGGGCCTGGTGTTCCTGCCCGGGGCCATGACCGGTCTCATCCTGGCCGGGGTGAGCCCGGTGGACGCCGTGCAGGTCCAGCTCGCCATCATGTACCTCATCCTCGGGAGTGTGGCCACCAGCGTCACCGTCGTGGCCGTGGGGCTGACCCGCCGGCTCTTCACCGACGACAGCCGTCTCGTCCGGCTCGTGCGCGTGAGTGGTTGATCGTGGTCGACGCCCTTGGCCCTCCGGTCGGCCGGCCTCCCGGCGTGCGCTTCGCCATCCGGGTGTCATCGGTGGGGGCGCCTCGCCCTCACGGGCTCGTCGCGTCACGCTTCGCCGACGGGCTTGTGGCCGGCCGGTAGCCTCGGGGGATGCCAAAGCGCTTCGTGATCATCGGTGGGGGACCGGCGGGGAACCAGGCCGCCACCTACGCGGCGCGCCTGGGTGCGGACGTGACGCTCATCGAGCGTGACATCGTCGGCGGGGCCGCGCACCTGTGGGACTGCATCCCCTCCAAAGCCATGATCGCCACCGGCGGGGCGCTGTCCCAGATCAACGGGGCCCCCGGCATGGGCATCACCGACGTGTCGGCCAGCCTCGACTTCGACGTGCTGCGGGCCCGCATCGGCGCCATCGAGGAGAAGCTCCGCTCGTCGGTGTCGAGCCTGCTCGAGAGCCAGGGGGTGCGCATCGTGCCAGGGCAGCGGGCGCCTGGCCGGCCCTCATCAGGTGGTGGCCGACACCGAGTCGGGCGCCGAGGAGCTCGAGGCCGACGTCATCCTGCTGAGCACCGGGAGCCGGCCTCGCATCCCCGACTGGGCTCCCATCGACGGGCACCGCGTGCTCACCACCCGCGACGCCTACCCGCCCTCGCAGCTGCCCGAGCACCTGGTCGTGGTGGGCTCGGGCGTGACGGGCGTCGAGTTCGTGCACATGTTCTCGTCGTTCGGGTGCCAGGTCACGCTCATCGTGAGCCGTCAGCAGGTGCTCCCTCAGAAGGACCCGGAGGTGGCGGCCGCCCTGGAGGAGGACTTCCTGCGCCGCGGCGTGCGCCTCTACATGGGGGCGCGGGCCACCGGCATCGAGGTCGACGGGGACGAGGTCACCGTGCGCTGTGACGACGGCCGAACGGCCATGGGGAGCCACGCCCTGCTGGCGATCGGCTCGCTGCCCAACTCCGAGGGGCTCGGCCTCGACGCCGTCGGGGTGAAGACCGACGGCGGCTATGTCGTCGTCGACCACAACTGCCTGTCGTCGGTGCCCGGCATCTATGCCGCCGGCGATCTGTCCGGCAAGCTCCCGCTCTCGTCGGTGGCGGCCATGCAGGGTCGCAAGATCGCCGAGCACGCCATGGGGCTGCACGCCGGCCCGCACCGCCACCTCGACTACGAGAAGGCGGCCTCGGCCATCTTCACCGTCCCCGAGATCGCCGACGTGGGCCTGGCCGAGGCCGATGCGTTCGCCTCCGGCCGCAAGATCCGGGTGACCAAGGTGCCGTTCTCCGCCAATGCCAAGGCCCTCATCGAGAACGATCCGCGTGGCTTCGTGAAGATCATCTCCGACCCGGCCACCGGGGTGGTGCTGGGCGGCTCGATCGTCGGGCGCAACGCCGCCGAGCTGATCTCGGTGATCGCCCTGGCCGTGACCGCCGGGCTGCGCGTGACCGACATCGTCGAGAGCCTGCTCGTGCACCCCGCGTTGGCCGAGGCGCTCGCCGACGCCGCTGAATGACGATGCTGCCCGAGGACCCTCCTCGACCGCAGGCGGCGGAGGACTTCCCCTCCCGGGGGCCGAACTCCCTGGCCTCGATCTCCGAGCGGGGCGCGGCCCGGATCATCGACCTGCTGATCGAACTGGTGCCGGTGCTCGTCATCTTCATCGTGTGGGTGCTGCGCTCGGACCCTCGGGTCGACCAGTTCCCCCACTGGTCGCTGTTCGTGTTCATCGTCGGCGCGGTGGTGTACGAGACCGTGCTGGTCAGTTGGCGGGGCCAGAGCCTGGGCAAGTTCCTGCTCGGGGTGCGGGTGGCCCGGCTGCTCGACGGCTCCAAGCCCGAGGCCAGTTGGGCCGCCATGCGGGTCCTGCTGCCGTGCGCCCTGCTGGCCGTTCCGCTGGTGGGTGCCGGTCTGTACCTGTTCGTGTACCTGTGGGGGGTGGTCACCCCGATGCGGCGGGGCGCCCACGACTCCGCCGCCGGCACCGTCGTCGTCCGCGCCCGCTGACCCCCTCCGCTTCCTTTCGTGCTTCTTGTCCCTTGAGCGACCTCTCTGAGGTCGCTCAAGGGACGGAAAGCCGACTGGGGAGGCGGTCGGAAGCGCGGGTCAGTCGATGATGGCCACGACATCGCCGCTGCCGACCGAGTCGCCGGTGGAGACCTTGATCTCCTTCACGGTGCCGGCCTTCTCCGCGGTGATGTTGTTCTCCATCTTCATGGCCTCGAGCACGCACACGGTCTGGCCGGCCTCGACCGCCTGGCCCACCTCGACCAGGACCTTGACGATGGTGCCCTGCATGGGGACGGTGACCGCACCCGATCCGCCCACCGCGGCCCCTCCGCCACCGGCGGCCGCCCGTCGGGGTCGGGCCGCGGCGGCCCCCCCGCCCGCGGCCGGTGCCGGACCGCTCGCCGATTCGGGCACCCACAGGCTCACGGCGTACCGCCGGCCGTTGACCTCGACATCGACGTCGCGCTTGACCTTGGCCTCGGGGCCGGTCGCCGGCCGCCACGCGGGGCGGAGTCGACACCGGTCAGGTCGAGGACGTCCTCCACCCACTTGGTCGAGTGCTTGGCCGCCACGAAGTCGGGGTGCTCGAGGATGGCCAGGTCGGCCGGGATCGTGGTGGCGATGCCCTCGATGCGGAACTCCCGCAGCGCCCGCAGCATGCGGGCGATGGCCGTCTCACGGTCGTGGCCCCACACGATGAGCTTGCCGATGAGGTTGTCGTAGAACTGGCTGACCGTGTCACCGGACTCGTAGCCGCCGTCCCACCGGGTGCCGAAGCCGTCCGGCGGGACCAGCAGCGAGATGTCCCCGGGCGACGGGAGGAACTTGCCGCCCGCCGGGTTCTCGGCGTTGACCCGCACCTCGATGGCGTGGCCCCGCAGCGACACCTCGTCCTGGGTGAACGACAGCGGGAGCCCCGACGCCACCCGGATCTGCTCGGCGACCAGGTCGATGCCCGACACCATCTCGGTGACCGGGTGCTCGACCTGGAGCCGGGTGTTCATCTCCAGGAAGTAGAACTCGCCGTCCTGGAAGAGGAACTCGACGGTGCCGGCGTTGTAGTAGCCGGTCGCCTTGGCCACCTTCACCGCCGCCTCGCCCATCTGCTGGCGGATCTCGGCGCGGGAAGGCCGGCGCCGGGCTCTCCTCGATCGAGCTTCTGGTGGCGGCGCTGCGCCGAGCAGTCGCGCTCGGCCACCCAGACGCAGTTGCCGTGCTGGTCGCCGATGATCTGCATCTCGACGTGGCGCGGCCACGTCAGGTAGCGCTCGACGTAGCACTCGCCCCGGCCGAAGCCCTTGAGCGCCTCGCTGCTCGCCGACTCGAAGGCCTCGACGGCCTCGTCGGCCGACTCGACGACCCGCATGCCCCGGCCCCCGCCGCCGTAGGCCGCCTTGATGGCGACCGGCCAGCCGAACTCCTCGCCGAAGGCGATGACGCCGTTCCCGTCGGTCAGGAACTCGGTCGTGCCGGGCACCCCGGCGACCCCGGCCTTCTGGGCCGCGATGCGGCTCGACACCTTGTCGCCCATGACCTCGATGGCCTCGGGCGGCGGGCCGATGAAGGCCACCCCCCGCTCGGTGATGGCCCGGGCGAAGTCGGTGTTCTCCGAGAAGAAGCCGTAGCCCGGGTGCACCCCGTCGGCCCCGCTGCGCTCGATGGCGTCGAGGATCTTGTCGGTCTGCAGGTAGCTGTCGGCCGCCGTCTCACCCCCGAGTGCGTAGGCCTCGTCGGCGATGCGGACGTGCAGCGCGTCGCGGTCGAGGTCGCTGTACACGGCGACGGTGGCGATGCCCATCTCCTGGCAGGCGCGGATGACACGGACAGCGATTTCGCCTCGATTGGCGATGAGAACCTTTGTGAGCACGCCATATGGTTACAGGGATGAGGGGGGACCGTGCCAGATCAGCGCTCGCCGGCACCCGTTTCGCCGACGTGCGCTGGGTCGACGAGACCGGTTCGACCAACCGCGACCTGCTCGAGCTGGCGGCTCGGCGGTGCCCCGGAGGGCGTCGTCCTGGTGGCCGATCACCAGAGGGCGGGCCGGGGTCGGCTCGACCGCTCGTGGCACGCGCCGCCGGGCGGCTCGCTGCTGGTGTCGATCCTGTTCCGGCCCGTCGCTGGCGGTCGCCGACGCCCACCTGCTGACCACCGCGGTCGGCGTGAGCGCGGCCGACGGCGTGCGCCGCCGGTCAGCGGCGTGGAGCCTCAGCTGAAGTGGCCCAACGATCTGGTGGTGGGCGGCGCCGGACGGCGCGGTCGCGCAAGCTGGGCGGCATCCTGGCCGAGTCGACCGTCGAGGGCCCCCGGCTCGGAGCGGTGGTGGTCGGCCTCGGCCTCAACGTGAACTGGCCCCCGGACCTGCCGGCCGACCTGGCCGGGATCGCCACCGCGCTCAACCACCTGGCCGGCCACGACGTCGACCGCGAGGACCTGCTGATCGCCCTGCTGGTCGAGCTCGACCAGTGGTGCGACGAGCTCGCCGACCCGACCGGGCCGGGTCGGGCCCGGCTGATGGACCAGGCCCGGGCGCGGTCGGCCACCCTGGGCCGGCGGGTCCGGGTCGAGCTCGGCGGCCGAGCGTGGTGGAGGGCGAGGCCGTCGACCTCACCGACGACGGCGCGCTGGTGGTCGAGGTCGAAGCCGACGGGGTGCGCCGATCGCGGGTGGTCGTGGCCGGCGACGTCGTCCACCTCCGCCCCGCCGACTGATGCCACAGCCGCCGATGAGCCGCGGTGGCACGACGTGCCCGACGGCACGACGTCCGGGCGTGTGGAGGTCAGGGGTCGAGGTCGCGGGCCAGCAGGGCGGCGAAGGCGGCGGCGGCCGCCGTGGTCAGCGGGCCGGGGCAGCCGGGCAGCGGCCGCGCCCGTCGACCATGCGCGATGGGCTGCACGTCGCGGGTCGACGACGTCAGGAAGGCCTCGTCGGCCGTCGGCCAGGGCGGCGAGCGGGAGCGTCGACCTCGTCGACCGTCGACCAGCTCGCACAGCAGCTCGCGGGTGATGCCGGCCAGGCATCCCGACGACAGCGGAGGCGTGCACAGCCGCCCGTCGATGCCGACGAAGACGTTGCTCCCGGTGCCCTCGCACAGCGTCGCCGGCGGTGTTGGCGAAGATGGCCTCGGAGCCGCCCCGCTCGTGGGCGTAGGCCGAGCGCCACCACGTTCTCGGCGTACGACGTCGTCTTGAGCCCGGCCACCGCGCTGTGCTCGTTGCGCCGCCAGGGCACCGTGACCACGCGCGGTGCGTCGCCTCCCACGCCGGCAGCGCCGGCGGTGGCGATCAGCACCGACGGTCGGGCCGTCGCCCCGGTCCGAGCCCAGCGGGGACGACCCCGCCGGTGACGGTGAGGCGCAGGCGCCCGCGCTCGACGCCGTTGGCCTCGATCACGGCCGTCATGGCCCGGCGCAGCTGCGTCGTCGTCGAGCGGGACGGTCGAGGCGCGAGGCCGGCGGCCGAGCGGCGCAGCCGGGCCAGGTGGCGCCGGGCGGCGAACGGCACGCCCCGCACGATCTGGATGCGTCTCGAAGATGCCGTCGCCGACGGTGACGCCGTGGTCGAGAGGGCGACACCGCGGCCTGGTCGAGCGCCACCAGGCCGCCGTCGACCCAGACCATCGTCGGCCGATCAGCCATCCGCTCGATGCTCCCACGCCGACCGGCTGGCTCGACGCGACATGCAGCAGCCGGCGGGCCTTCAGCTCGGTCTCGGCCCACTCGCCCGGCGGGCGACGAGTCCCAGGTGATGCCGCCGCCGGTGCCGAAGTGCAGCGCGCCGTCCTCGATCCAGAACGTGCGGATGGCCACGTTGAGCTCGCCCTGGCGCCGGTCGGCGTCGACCCAGCCGACCGCGCCGCAGTAGACGCCGCGGTCGACGGGCTCGAGCCGGGCGATGTGGTCGAGGGCGGCCAGCTTGGGGGCGCCGGTCACCGACCCGGGCGGGAAGGTGGCGTCGATGGCGTCGGCCCAGCCGAGCCCGGGACGCAGCCGGCCCTCGACCGTGCTCACCAGGTGGACCAGCCCGGGATGGGGCTCGACGGCGAGCAGCGCGGGCACGTGCACCGATGCCCCACTCGCACACCCGGCCAGGTCGTTGCGCACGAGGTCGACGATCATCACGTTCTCGGCCCGGTCCTTGGGCAGGAAGTCGTCGACCGTGGCCGCCGTGCCCTTGATCGGCGACGACCAGACCCGGTCGCCCGTCGCGGGCCAGGAACCGCTCGGGCGAGGCCGAGGCGACCTCGACGCCGTGCGTCGGGCAGCCGCACGACGGCGCTGAACGGGGCGGGGTTGCCGGCGGCCAGCGCGGCGCCGAGGGCGGCGACGTCGGCCCGACGGCCGCAGCGGGCGCGGTCAGCCGGCGGGTGAGGTTGACCTGGTAGACGTCGCCGGCGGCGATGGCGGCGCGGATCGCTCGACCCCGGCCTCGAAGCGCGGCCCGGTCGAGGCTGCGTGCGTCCAGGTCTCGGGGCCCGGGCCCTGCCACGGCGGGCCGGGCCAGGGCCGGGCCGGGCGGACGTCGGCGAAGCGGGCGCAGACGGGCGCGCCCGAGAAGGGCAGCACGACGGCCCAGAAGCCCTCGGAGTCGAGGGCGGCGAGGTCGGTGGTGACGTCGACGCAGCCCGGTGGCCAGGCGGCCGCCGACCACGGCCAGCGGCGCGAGCGGGACCAGGTTCGGGCGACACGCCTACCATCCTCGCCCATGAGCCCTCGCCATCAGCGTGAGCTGACCGCCGAGCAGGAAGTCGCTGCGCCAGGTCGTGCGCGACTTCGCCGACGACCGAGATCGCTCCCCACGCCGAGGCCTGGGACCGCGACCACACCTTCCCGGTCGACGTCGTGCGGCCATGGGCGAGCTCGGGCTGTTCGGCATCCCGTTCCCCGAGGAGTACGGCGGCGGCGGGGCCGACCTCACCACCCTCTGCGTCGCCATCGAGGAGCTGGGCCGGGTCGACCAGTCGATGGCCATCACCCTCGGAGGCCGCGGTCGGCCTCGGGGCCAACCCGATCTTCCAGTTCGGCACCGAGGAGCAGCGCCAGCGCTGGCTGCCCGACCTCGTGGCCGGGCGGGCCCTCGGCGGCTTCGGCCTGACCGAGCCCGACGCCGGCAGCGACGCCGGCGGCACCCGCACCCGGGCCGTGCTCGACGAGGCGCACCGACGAGTGGGTGATCAACGGCGAGAAGGCGTTCATCACCAACTCGGGCACCGCCGATCACGTCGCTGGTCACGGTCACCGCGGTGACCGGGACCGGTCGGGGGCCGCCCCGAGATCAGCACCATCGTCGTCCCGGCCGGCACCCCGGGCTTCACCGTGCAGCCGCCCTACCGCAAGATGGGCTGGCACGCCTCGGACACCCACGGGCTCACCTTCACCGACTGCCGGGTGCCGGCCGCCAACCTGCTGGGGGAGCGGGGCCGGGGCTTCGCCAACTTCCTGGCCATCCTCGACGACGGCCGGGTGGCCATCGCCGCGCTGGCGGTCGGGGTCATCGAGGGCTGCCTGGAGGAGTGCGTGCGCTACGCCAACGAGCGCCACGACCTTCGGCCGGCCCATCGGCTCGAACCAGGCCATCGCGTTCAAGTGCGCCGACCTGGCGGTGATGGCCGACGCGGCCCGGGCGCTGACCTACGGGGCGGCGGCCCGGCGCGACGCCGGGCGCCCGTTCAAGCGGGAGGCGGCCATGGCCAAGCTCTACGCCACCGAGGCGGCGGTGACCGCCACCCGCGAGGCGACCCAGATCTTCGGCGGCTACGGCTTCATCGACGAGACCCCGGTGTCGCGCTTCTACCGCGACGCCAAGATCCTCGAGATCGGCGAGGGCACGAGCGAGATCCAGCGCCTGGTGATCAGCCGGGAGCTCGGCCTGCCGGTCTGAGGAACGCGCCCCGGGGCGCGACCAAGATGGACCGACCCGCTGCTACCGTCCTGGCTTATGTCAGGTGGCCCCCGGCGGTCGCGGCGGCGCCGGACCTGGCCCCAGCGGCTGCTCATCTCCCTCAACATCGTCGTCGTCGCTGATCTGCTTCACGTCGGCCGCCGGCCTGGCCTACGCGTTCCGCCAGGCCAGCGACGTGCAGCGCTTCGGCGGGCTGAGCAGCACGCTCGACCAGACAGCCGGCCAAGGGCGAGCCCGAGAACTTCCTGCTGGTCGGCGTCGACAACTCCGAGGGCCTCGACAAGAAGGACCCGGTGCTCATCGGGCGCAGCCGCAGGCGTCGCTGCTGTCGGACACGATCATGATCCTGCGGGTCGACCCGCAGACCCAGCAGGCCGTCGATCCTGTCGCTGCCCCGCGACCTCTGGGTGCCCATCGCCGACACCGGCGGCAAGCAGCGCATCAACACCGCGCTGCCCGGCGGCGGCCCCGAGCGGCTGATCAAGACGATCCAGCAGAACTTCGGCATCCCGATCAACCACTACGTGCAGGTGAACTTCGCACGGCTTCCAGCTCGCTGGTCGACGCCGTCGACGGCGTGCCGATCTACTTCCCGTGGCCGGCCCGCGACGACCAACACCGGCTTCGGGGTCGACGAGCCCGGGCTGCGTCACCCTCGACGGCGCCGCAGGCCCTGGCCTACGCCCGGTCCCGCCACTTCGAGACCAAGACAGGGCAACGGCAAGCTGGGTCGCCGACCCGAGCAGCGACTTCGGCCGCATCAGCCGCCAGCAGCAGTTCATCAAGCTGGCCCTCAAGCGGGCCATCGCCAAGGGCGTCCGCAACCCGTTCGTGCTCAACCAGCTCGTCGGGCGTGGCCCAGTGGCAACGTCACGCTCGACGACCAGATCACCACCCAGGACCTGCTCGACCTGGGCAGCCAGTTCAAGAACTTCGACCCCGACTCGCTGCAGGTGTACACGCCCCCCGCCACCGGCGGCCGACATCGGTGGGGCCGACGTGCTGCTGCTCGACAACGCCGGGGCCCAGCCGATCTTCGACCTGTTCCGGGGCAAGGCCGACCCCGACAACCCGCTGCGGGCCGATCCAGGTCGAGGTGCGCAACGGGTCGGGCAAGGCCGGTCGCAGGCCCAGGACGTGCTCAAGGCGCTCGACGACGCTCGGCTTCGCGCACCGTCGGCTCGAGCGACGCCGTCGAGCTTCCGCAACCAGCGCACCGAGATCCGCTACGCCCCCGGCGCCGAGGCCGTCGGCCGTCGAGCTGGCCCGCTACCTCGACGGCAGCCCCGCAGTTCACCGTCGACAAGACGCTGGCGGGCAACAACGTCGCTGCTGGTCACCGGCGGACTTCACCGCCGCTGCGCACCGACGCCCGGCCCGGCGTCCGACTTCTCGGCGTTCCTGGCCAGCACCACGACCACCACCACGGCGACCGGGCGGCGACGCCGGTGACCGCCGTCCCACCACCGCACGGCGGGCATGGTGCCCGAGACCGCCCGACGGCGAGGTCTGCGGCTGAGGTCGGCCGGGCGACCCATCCCGAGTCCGATTCACTGCATGGGATGACTTGTCGTCGACGCCGGGTGGGCTACCCGGAGGGAGCAGCACGACATGGCCGACATCGCCATCATCGGGACCGGCTACGTGGGTCTCACGACCGGTGCGTGCTTCGCCCACCTCGGCCACAACGTGATCTGCGCCGACGTCGTGCCCGGAGAAGGTCGAGCGGCTGCAGCGGGGCGAGATCCCGATCCTCGAGGCCGGCCTCGAGGAGCTGGTGCGCGAGGGCCTGCAGTCCGGGCGGCTGCAGCTTCGTGCTCGGCGCGGCCAACGCCGTGGCCGACAGCGAGTTCCACTACCTGTGCGTGCCGACGCCCCAGGGCGAGCGACGGCTCGGCCGACCTGAGCTACATCGAGGCCGCGGCGCGCGAGATCTCGCCGCTGCTGGCCCCGGAGTCGATCGTGGTCAACAAGTCGACCGTGCCGGTGGGCTCGACCCGGCGGGTCGAGCAGGCGCTCGGTCGCAGCGACGTCTTCGTCGTGTCCAACCCCGAGTTCCTGCGCGAGGGCTCGGCGGTCAGCGACTTCCTGCACCCCGACCGGGTCGTCATCGGCAGCGACGACCAGGCCGCCGCCATCCGGGTGGCCGTCGCTCTACATCGGGGTGCCGGCGCCGCTCATGGTCACCGACCCGGCCTCGGCCGAGACCATCAAGTACGCCAGCAACGCCTTCCTGGCCACCAAGCTCTCGTTCGTCAACGCGGTCGCCGCCGTGTGCGAGGCGGTCGGGCGCCGACGTCAACGACGTCGTGCTCGGCATGGGCTACGACAAGCGCATCGGCCACGAGTTCCTGCGCCCCGGGCCCGGGTGGGGTGGCTGCTGCTTCCCCAAGGACGTGCAGGCACTGCTCTACATCGCCCGGGAGGCCGGCTACCACTTCGACCTGCTCGACGGCGTGGTGAGCGTCAACGACGAGCAGTTCGACCGCATGGCCGACAAGATCGTCGCCATGGCCGGCGGGTCGGTCGACGGGCAAGGTCGATCGGCGTGTGGGGCCTCACCTTCAAGGCCAACACCGACGACCTGCGCGAGTCGCCCGGCGCTGCAGATCATCGACCGGCTGCTGGCCCAAGGGCGCGGTCGTCAAGGCCTACGACCCGTCGGTGACGGGCCCGCTCGCCGAGGCGCCCGGGCTCGAGGTCGTGGCCGACGCCTACGCCGCCTGCGAGGGGGCCGAGGTGCTCGCCGTGCTCACCGAGTGGGACGAGTTCAAGTGGGTCGACCTCGACAAGGTGGCCGACCTGATGGTCCGCCGCCGGCATCGTCGACGCCCGCAACCTGCTCGACCGCGCGGCCCTCACCCGCCGCGGCTTCGCCTACCAGGGCATCGGCCGGGCCTGATGGCCCGCGTCGTCATCACCGGCGGCGCCGGCTTCCTCGGCTCGCACCTGCTGCGAGCGGTTCCTGGGCCGGGGCGACGAGGTCGTCGTGCTCGACAACCTGGTCACCGGGCGCCGTGGCCAACATCGAGCACCTGTTCGAGGCGACCCGGGCTTCGCCTTCGTCGAGCACGACGTCAGCAACTACATCTGGGTGCCGGGCCAGGTCGACCTGGTGATGCACTTCGCCAGCCCGGCCTCGCCGGTCGACTACCTCGAGCTGCCGATCCAGACGCTGAAGGTCGGCAGCCTCGGCACCCACAACACGCTCGGGCTGGCCAAGGCCAAGGAGCGCCACGTTCTTCCTGGCGTCGACCAGCGAGGTCTACGGCGACCCCGAGGTCCACCCGCAGCCCGAGAGCTACTGGGGCCACGTGAACCCGATCGGGCCCCGCGGCGTCTACGACGAGGCCAAGCGCTTCGCCGAGGCCATGACGATGGCCTACCACCGGGTGCACGACCTCGACGTGCGCATCGTGCGCATCTTCAACGTCTACGGCCCGCGCATGCGCCCCGGCGACGGTCGGGTGGTGTCGAACTTCCTCGTGCAGGCGCTGCAGGGCGAGCCCCTCACCATCTACGGCGACGGCTCCCAGAGCCGCAGCTTCTGCTACGTCGACGACGAGGTCCGCGGGCTTCCTCGCCCTGCTCGACGCCGACGACACCGGCCCGGTCAACATCGGCAACCCGGGCGAGTTCACCATGCTCGAGCTGGCCGACCTGGTGCTCGAGGTCACCGGCTCGACGCTCGGAGATCGTGTTCGAGCCGCTGCCCGGTCGACGATCCCCGCCAGCGCCAGCCCGACCTCACCCTGGCCAGCCGGGAGCTGGGCTGGGAGCCCGAGGTCGAGCTGCGCGAGGGCCTGGTCAGCACCGCCGCCTACTTCAGCGCTGCGCTCGGGCTCTGAGCGACGTCCCGGCGACGCCGGGTCAGACCGCCCGGGCCTCG
Source organism: uncultured Microthrixaceae bacterium (assembly GCA_963726905.1). Taxonomy (GTDB): domain Bacteria; phylum Actinomycetota; class Acidimicrobiia; order Acidimicrobiales; family Acidimicrobilacustridaceae; genus UBA4742. The sequence continues at coordinate 225,437 of CAVSDZ010000003.1, read as the reverse complement.
GCCTCGGCGCGGTGGGCGAGGTACCAGTCGAGGGTGCAGGCGCAGGCCGTCCTCGAAGGTGGTGTGGGCCATGAAGCCGAACTCCTTCTCGGCCCGGCTGAGCCGTCGACGCCGCGGCGGGGCTGGCCGTCGGGCTTGGAGGTGTCCCAGCGGACCTCGCCCTCGTAGCCGATCGAGCTCGACCATGATGTCGACCAGGTCGCGGATGGGCAGCTCGTGGTCGGCGCCGAGGTTGACCGGCTCGCCGCCGTCGTAGTGCTCGGCGGCCAGCACGATGCCCTCGGCGGCGTCGTCGACGTAGAGGAACTCCCGGCTGGCCGAGCCGGTGCCCCACACCTCGATGTGGTCGTCGCCGGCCTCCTTGGCGTCGACCAGGCGCTTCATCAGCGCCGGGATCACGTGCGACACCGCCGGGTGGAACTTGTCGCCGGGCCCGTAGAGGTTGGTGGGCATCAGGTAGATGGCGTCCTGGCCGTACTGCTCGCGGTTGGCCTGCAGCTGCACGAGCTGGGCCAGCTTGGCGATGCCGTAGGGGGCGTTGGTCTCCTCCGGATAGCCCTGCCAGAGCGACTCCTCCTGGAACGGCACCGGCGTGAACTTGGGGTACGAGCAGATCGTCCCGACCATCACCGTCTTGGCCGTCTCGCGGAGGCGGGCCTCGTCGAGCACGTAGGTGCCCATCAGCAGGTTGTCGAGGTAGAGGTCGGCGGGTCGGGCCTGGTTGGCGCCGATGCCGCCGACCCGGGCGGCCAGGTGGATCACCAGGTCGGGCTCGGTGTCGGCGAACAGCGCGGCGACGGCCTGGCGGTCGCGCAGGTCGTAGTCGGCGCTGGTGGGGGTGACGACCGAGCCGGCGCCCAGCGCCTCGAGGCGGGCGCACCACCGCCGAGCCGAGGAAGCCGTTGCCGCCGGTGACGAGGACCCGTCGGGTGGACCAGAACGTCGACATGGGCGGTCAGCCTACCGGCTCGGCTCCCCCGTGGGAGACTCGCACCGCCATGGCCGAGCCCCACCCTGACGCCCTCCCTGGTCGCGAGGCCCGCCGGCGGGTCGCGGTGACCCTCGAGCAGTGCTGGCACCGGGTCCCCGGGGGCACGGCCTCCTCCGCCCTCGAGGCCACCCGGGCCCTGGCGGAGCGACGGCGAGCTCGACCTGGTCGGGGTCAGCGCCCGCCATCGCCACCCGCCGCCGGCCGCCGTGGGTGCCGCCGATCCCCGTGCGCGCGCTGCCCCTGCCCCGCCTGGCGCTCTACGAGAGCTGGCACCGCCTGCGGCGCCCCGCCGTGGAGCGGGCCACCGGCCCGGTCGACGTCATCTACGTCACCGGCATGGCCATGCCCCCGCCGTCGGCGCCGCTGGTGGTCACCGTGCACGACCTGGCCTTCCTGGACGACCCGTCGCCGGGGCACCCGCCACGGCGTCAAGTTCTTCCACCGGGCCATCGAGCTGGCCCGTCGCGACGCCCGACTGGTGTGCTGCCCGTCGCAGGACACGCTGGACGACTGCGTCGCCCACGGCTTCGACCCGAGCCGCCTGCGGCTGGTGCCGTGGGGGGTCGACGCCGAGCGGGACCGACCGCGGCGGAGGTCGAGCGCGGTGCGCGCCCGCTACCGGCTCGACCGGCCCTACGTCCTGTGGACCGGCACCATCGAGCCCCGCAAGAACCTGCCCGACCCTGCTCGAGGCGTTCCGGCGCGCTCGACCGCCACGGCGTCGACCTCGTGCTGGTCGGGGCCCAGGGCTGGAACGAGGACCTCGACCGCCACCTCGGGGCCGCCATCGGGCGGGTGCGGGTGCTCGGGCTTCGTGCCCGGCGACGAGCTGCGGGCCCTCTACGCCGGGGCCGCGGTGTTCTGCCTGCCCAGCCTGCGCGAGGGGTTCGGCCTGCCCGTGCTCGAGGCCATGGCCCAGGGCACGCCGGTCGTCACCTCGGCTCGGGGCGCCACCGCCGAGGTGGCCGGCGACGCCGCCGCTGCTGGTCGACCCGCGCGACGTCGGCGGCGCTGGCCGAGGCCCTGGCCGCGGTGCTCGACGACCCGGAGCTGGCCGCGCCGGCTGGCCGCCGCGTCGCGGCGGCGGGCCGGCGGAGATGCCGTGGTCGCGCACGGCCGAGCTGCTGGCCGCCGCGTTCGCCGAGGTGGCGCCGTGACCCCGGTGCGGGTCGGGGCCAACCTGCTGTGGCTGGTGCCCGGCGTGGTCGGCGGCAGCGAGGAGTACACCGTGCGCCTGCTCGAGTCCTTCGCCCGCATCGGCGCAGGACGACCTCGCAGCTCACCCTGTTCGTCAACCGGGCCTTCCCCGACGCCCATCCCGGCGCTGTGCGAGCGCTATCCCACCGTGGTCGCGCCGGTCGACGGGGCCGTCGCGCCCGGCCCGGGTGGTGGCCGAGTCGACCTGGCTGGCCCGCCAGGCCCGCGCCGAGCGCCTCGACTTCGTCCACCACCTCGGCGGCACCATGCCGCTGCGCCGCTCGGTCGCCCGGCGTGGTCACCATCCACGACCTGCAGCCCTTCGCCCACCCCGAGTACTTCCGCCGGGTCAAGCGGGCCTACCTGCGGCTCACCGTGCCCCGCTCGGTGCGCCGGGCCGTGCCGTGGTCGTCGCCCTCAGCGAGTTCACCCGCCACGACGTCGTCGAGCGCATGGGCATCGACCCCGACCGCATCGTGCTGGTGCCGCCCGGGCATCGACCGGCGCGGCGCCCGCGACGAGGCCGAGATGGCGCGGGTGCGCCGGGTCGCTACGGCCTGGGCGAGCGGCCGTTCTTCCTGTACCCGGCCATCACCTACCCCCACAAGAACCACGTCACCCTGGTGCGGGCCTTCGCCCGGCTGGCCGCCGCCGATCCCGAGCCGATGCTGGTGCTCACCGGGGGCGCGGCCGAGGCCGAGCCGAGGTCGCGCGGCCGAGATCGAGCGCCTCGGCCTCGGGGACCGGGTGGTGCGGGCCGGGCGCATCCCGCGGCGCGATCTCGACGCGCTGTTCGACGCGGCCTCGGCACTAACGTTCCCGTCGCACTACGAAGGATTCGGCATCCCCGTCCTCGAGGCCATGAGCCGCGGCCTGCCGGTCCTCGCGTCGTCGACGACGGCGCTGCCCGAGGTCGTGGGCGACGGCGGCGTGCTGCTCGATCCCGACGACGTCGACGGCGTGGGCCGACGGCCATGGCCCGCATCGTCGACGACCCCGCCCGCCGCGCCGAGCTGGCCCAGCGGGCCGAGGCACGGGCCGCCGGGTTCACCTGGGAGGCGTCGGCCGCAGGCGCTGGCCGTCGGTCTACCGGGTGGCCCACCGGCGCGTCGAGGCCGGCCCGGACGCGCTCGGGGCCCGACGCGGGGGCGTCGGCGATGAACATCGTCGTGCTGTGCCCGCACTTCGCGCCCGACGTGGCCCCCACCGGCGAGGTCATGACCAGCATCGCCGACGGCCCTGGTCGAGCTCGGGGCCACCGGCTGCACATCGTCACCTCGCTGCCCTGGTACCAGCGCCACGCCCTCGAGCCGGGCTGGGACGGCCAGCTCGTGCGCCACGAGACCACGCCGTGGGGCCGCATCACCCGGGTGCACCCGTTCCCGACCGACAAGCGCAACCTCCCGGCCCGGGCCGTGGCCTTCGGTGGCTTCACCGCTGCTGGCCGCCGTTCGAGGGGATCGTCGTCGCGCTCGGCGCCCGACGTCGTGCTGGCCATGTCGCCGCCGCTGACCCTCGGCCTGGCCGGCTGGGCGGTGGCCCGGGCCCGCCGGGTGCCGTTCGTGTTCAACATCCAGGACGTGTTCCCCGACGTGGCCGTCGAGCTGGGCCTGCTCACCGGCCGGCGGGTCATCGCCGCCGCCCGCTGGCTCGAGCGGGTCGAGCTACCGCCGGGCCGACGCCGTCACCGTGCTGTCCGACGACCTGGCCGACAACGTCCGGGCCAAGATCACCCGGGGCCTGGCCGGCGGCGGCCGCCGGCGCCAGGCGGCCAAGGTGCGGGTCATCCCCAACTTCATCGACACCGACTGGATCACGCCCGGGCCCGGCCGAGAACGCCTACCGGGCCGAGTACGGCCTGCACCGGCAAGCGGGTGGTGATGTACGCCGGCAACGTCGGCCTGTCGCAGTCGCTCGACCTGGTGCTCGACGCCGCCGCCGCCCTGCGCCACGAGCCCGACGTGGCCTTCGTGATCAACGGCGGGGGAGCGGCCCGGCCCGAGCTCGAGCGGCGGGCCCGGGGGCTCGACAACCTCCGCTTCGTCGACATGCAGCCCAAGGCCCGCCTGCCCGAGGTGCTGGCGGCCGCCGACGTCCACGTGGTGCCGCTCAAGCGGGGCCTGGCCTGGTCGAGCGTGCCGTCGAAGCTCTACTCGATCCTGGCCGCCGGGCGGCCCCTCGTGGCCAGCGTCGACCCGGGCACCGAGGTGGCGCGCACCGTCGAGCGGGCCGGCGCCGGCCTGGCCGTGCCGCCCGACGACCCCGAGGCGTTCACCAAGGCGATCCGCCGCCTGCTCGACGACCCCGACGGCGCCGCGGCCATGGGAGCGGTCGGGCCGGCGCTTCGTCGAGTCGTGGGCCTCGCCGGCCGCGGTCGGCGCTCGGCCTACGAGGCGCTGTTCGCCGAGCTCCGCGATCGGCGGCGCACGGCGGCGCGAGCTAGGTTGTCGAACCTATGGGTAAGGCATCGTCCTCCAAGAAGGTCGCCCGCGCCGCCCGCGCCGGTGGCTCCACCGAGCGGCCGCAAGCGCAACTGGCTGTTCCCCGCTCGGCATCGTCGCCATCGTCGTGGTCGGCGCGTCTCGTCGTGCTGGTGGCCCGAGTCGCCAACCAGACGCCGTCGGCCGCCGCGCCCGCCGTCGGCGACCACTGGCACGACGCCTACGGCATCTACGTCTGCGACAAGTTCCTCGCCGCCGATCGCCGACGCCCGGCCGACGACCAGCTGGGCATCCACACCCACGGTGACGGCATCATCCACATCCACCCGTTCCAGGGCGGCGTCGGCCGGCAAGAACGCCAAGCTGAAGGTCTTCGCCGACACGGTCGGCCTCAAGCTGGAGCGACCACGGCATCACCATGCCCGACGGCACCGAGTACGAGGACGGCTACGACTGCAACGGCCAGCCGGCCGAGGTCACGCGTGTGCGAAGTGGACCGACGCCCTGGGCGCCAACACCGGCCCCGACGCAGATCACGTCCAACTTCGGCCGGCATCCGCTTCACCGACGACTCGCACGCCTTCACGATCGCCGTCGTCCCCGACGGGCGCCGATCCCGCCCGAGCCGGACGCTGACCCGCCTGAAGGACGTCGCCGAACGGCGGCAGCCGAGGACCCGACCGCCACCACGCCGACCACGGCGACCGGCGGCGGCCACGGCCACCACGGCGCCCGGCCGCCATCGACCGCGCCACGTCGACGACCGCCACGCCGTGAGGGCGGTCGTCCTCGTCGGCGGCTTCGGCACCCGCCTGCGGCCGCTCACCTGCGCACACGCCCCAAGCAGATGCTGCCCGATCGTCGACCGGCCGATGATCGAGCGGGTCGTCGCCAAGCTGGCCGCCGGCGGCGTCACCGACGCCGTGCTGTCGCTCGGCTACCGGCCCGACGCCTTCCTCGAGGCCTACCCCGACGACACCTGCGCCGGCGTCGCGCTGCACTACGCCGTCGAGCCCGAGCCGCTCGACACCGCCGGCGCCGTGCGCTTCGCCGCCCTCGACGGCGGCATCGAGCACACCTTCCTCGTGGTCAACGGCGACGTGCTCACCGACCTCGACGTCGGCGCGCTGTGGGACTTCCACCAGCGCACGCGGGGCCGAGGGCACCATCGCCCTCACCCCGGTCGACGACCCGTCGCGCTACGGCGTGGTGCCGATCGACGACGACGGTCGGGTCGAGGCGTTCGTCGAGAAGCCGCCCGCCCGGCGAGGCGCCGACCAACTGGATCAACGCCGGCACCTACGTGCTCGAGCCGTCGGTGCTCGACCGCATCCCGGCCGGCCGGCGGGTCTCGATCGAGCGGGAGACCTTCCCCGAGATGGTCGCCGACCGGTCGCTCTTCGCCCTGCACTCCGACGCCTACTGGGTCGACGCCGGCACGCCGGCCACCTACCTGCAGGTCCAGCTCGACCTCATCGACGGCGTGCGGGGCCCGGCCGAGCGCGGCCGTCGCACCCGACCGCCGTGGTCGGCGGCCGACGGCCGACGTCGACCACAGCGTGGTCATGGCCGGCGCCGAGGTCGACGGCCGGCGCCGTCGTGCGCGACTCGGTCGTGCTGCCCGGGGCCCGCATCGGCGCGCGGCGCCGTGGTCGACGGCTCGATCGTCGGGGCCCGGCGCCGTGATCGGGGCCGGGCGCCGGCTGCGCCGACCTGACGGTCGTCGGCGACGACGCCGACGGTCGAGGCCGGCGCCGAGCTCGATCGGCGGCCGAGCTCCCGGAGGACGACCCGTCGTGAAGGCGCTGGTCACCGGCGGGGCCGGCTTCATCGGCTCGACCCTGGTCGACCGGCTGCTGGCCGAGGGCCACGCCGTCGACGTGATCGACAACCTGGCCACCGGGCTCGCTGGCCAACCTGGGCGACGCCCGGGCCGACCGGTCCCACGCAGTTCAGCTTCCACCAGATCGACATCCGCGAGCCGTCGGTGGTCGACCTCATCGTCCGGCGCAAGCCCGAGGTGGTGTTCCACCTGGCGGCCCAGGCCGACGTGCGGGTGTCGGTCGACCCGCCCGGTGTTCGACGCCGAGGTCAACATGATCGGCAGCCTCAACGTGCTCGAGGGCGCCCGCCAGGCCGGGAGCCGCAAGGTCGTGTTCGCCTCGAGCGGCGGCACGATCTACGGCGACCCCGACCCCGACGACCTGCCGGTCGACGAGACCCACGCCGCAGCACCCGATCTCGCCCTACGGCGTGGCCAAGAAGGTCGGTCGGCGACTACCTCTACGCCTACCGCGAGCTGCACGCCCTCGAGTTCGCCGCGCTGGCCCTGGCCAACGTCTACGGGCCCCGCCAGGACCCGCACGGCGAGGCCGGGGTGGTGGCCATCTTCGCCGGGCGCCTGCTGGCCGGCGAGCCGTGCACCATCTTCGGCGACGGCACCCAGACCCGCGACTTCGTCTTCGTCGACGACGTGGTCGACGCCTTCGTGCGGGCCGCCGACAAGGGCAGCGGGCCTGCTGGCCAACATCGGCACCGGCGTCGAGACCTCGGTGAACGACCTCTACGCCTCGATGGCCCGGGCCGCCGGGGTCGACGCGCGCCGCCGGTGCACGCGCCGGCCCGGCCCGGCGAGCTGGCCCGGTCGTCGCTCGACCCCGGCCGGGCCGGGCTCTACCTCGGCTGGAAGCCGTGGACCGACCTCGACGCCGGCGCCGCGCGCCGTCCTCGACTGGTTCCGCCGGCAGCGCAGCTGAGCGGACCTGCCGACCCGAGGGCGCCGCCCGGCCCCCCAGCACTTTGCGTGTCACAACGCCGATCGGGCGGCTGGGCAACGCAGAGTCCGCGTGGATCAGCGGAAGAGGTCGTCGTTGGGGTGGCGGACGATCTCGTCGTGGACGCTGCCGTCGCGGAACCAGTCGGCGTCGACGCCCCGCACGACGGCGACCGGGATGCCGCTGGCCTTGCCCATGACCAGCTCGGCGGCGCAGGCGATCTCGTCGACGACGGCGACCTCGGTGACCTGCATCTCGCGGCCGAGGGCGTCGGGGGTGCCCCGCAGGTCGAGCACGGCGGCGATGCCGGCCGAGCCGATGGCCACGTCGGTGACCCCGCGGCGCCAGGTGCGCCCGAACGTGTCGCTGACGATGACGGCCACCTCGACGCCGGCCTTGCCCCGCAGGCCGTCGCGGATGCGCCGGGCCGAGCGGTCGCTGTCCTCGGGCAGCAGCGCGGCCCAGCCCTGCTCGACGTTGGACAGGTCGATGCCGGCGTTGGCGCACACGAAGCCGTGCTTGGTCTCGCTGATGATGAGGTCGCCGCGGCGGCGCAGGATGCGCACCGACTCGGCCTCGACCAGCGGCTTGTGGCTCAGCGGGTCGTCGGGGTCGATGGCGACGAGCTGGTTCTCGGCCTTGGACACGATCTTCTGGGTGACGACGACGACGTCGCCGTCGGCCAGCGCCGTGCCGTCGCCGGCGCCGGCGGCGGCGGCGATGATGCGCGGCCAGGTCGTCGCCCGGGCGGATCTCGCCGATGCCGTCGATGCCGAACACCTCGAGCCGGCTCATGAGCGCTCCTCCCGTGGACCACGACCCGGGCCAGGGCGGCCGACCGCTCCGGGCTGGACATGATGGTGGCGGTCACCACGCAGCGCAGGCCCTCGGCCTCGACCGCGCCGGCCAGGTCGGCGTCGGCCTCGTCGATGACCAGGGTGGCGGCCAGCTCGGCGTAGAGGCGGGCCACGCCGACCACCGAGCTCTCGTGGCCCAGCTCGGTCAGCAGCCGGTCGGCCGGGCCCTTGAGGGCGGCGCCGGCGACGATGGGCGAGACCGCGACGACGTCGTCGCGGCGGGCGACCACCGCGTCGCGCACGCCGGGCACGGCCAGCACCGGCCCGATCGACACGATCGGGTTCGACGGGGCGATCACGACGGTGGTCGGCGCCGGCGATGGCGTCGAGCACGCCGGGCGCCGGCGTGGCGTCGCCTCGGCGCCGTCGAAGCGCACGGCCGTCACCGCCACCGAGTGCTGGCGCTGCACGAAGTACTCCTGGAAGCCGATCTCGCCGTCGCCCTCGACGGTGACCCGGGTGCGCAGCGGGTCGTCGGTCACGGGCAGCAGCCGCAGGCCGAGCCCCCAGGCGGCGGCGATCTCGGCGGTGACCTCGCTCAGGCGTGGCGCCCTCGCTGGCGGCGGGCCGTGCGGTAGAGGTGGGTGCCGAGGTCGCGGTCGCCGAGGTTGAACCAGGCCTCGCCGCCGTAGCGGCGCAGGCTCTCCATGGCCTGCCAGGTCTCGCCGGCCAGGCCCCAGCCCCGCTCGGGGTCGATGGCGCCGGCCAGGGTGTAGGTCACCGTGTCGAGGTCGGGGCTGATCTCGAGGCCGTGCAGCACGAGGTCGTCGCCGGTGTTGACGACGGCGGTGAGGTCGGGCGGGCTCGACGACCTGCACCAGGCCGGCCAGCAGCCGGGCGGCGCCGACGCCGCCGGCCAGGACGACGGTCTCGGCGGCGGAGCCGTCGGTCACGGGCGGAAGGCCCGGCTCCGGGACACCTCGTCGAGGTCGGCGTCGACCATCATGTGCACCAGCTCGGCGAACGAGGTCTTCGGCTTCCAGCCCAGCTCGGTGTGGGCCTTGGTGGCGTCGCCGACCAGCAGGTCGACCTCGGCCGGGCGGAAGAACGCTCGTCCTGCACGACGTGGTCCTGCCAGTCGAGGCCGACGTGGCCGAAGGCGAGCTCGCAGAACTCCCGCACGGAGTGGGTCTCGCCGGTGGAGACCACGTAGTCGCCGGGCTCGTCCTGCTGCAGCATCAGCCACATGGCCTCGACGTAGTCGCCGGCGAAGCCCCAGTCGCGCTGGGCCTCGAGGTTGCCCAGGCGCAGCTCGGTGTCGAGCCCGAGCTTGATGCGGGCCACGCCGTGGGTGATCTTGCGGGTCACGAACTCCAGGCCGCGGCGCGGCGACTCGTGGTTGAACAGGATGCCCGAGGAGGCGTGCAGGTCGTAGCTCTCGCGGTAGTTGACCGTGATCCAGTGGCCGTAGACCTTGGCCACGCCGTAGGGGCTGCGGGGGTAGAACGGCGTGGACTCCCGCTGGGGGACCTCGACCACCTTGCCGAACATCTCGCTGCTGGAGGCCTGGTAGAAGCGGATGTCGGGATCGACGATGCGGATGGCGTCGAGCAGCCGGGTCACGCCCGAGGGCGGTGATCTCGCCGGTGAGCACCGGCTGGCCGAACGACGTCTGCACGAAGCTCTGGGCGGCCAGGTTGTAGACCTCGTCGGGGCGGTGCAGGCGCAGCACCTCGATCAGCGAGGCCTCGTCGAGCAGGTCGCCCGGGCACCAGCTCGAGGTCGTCCTGGAGGTGGGCGATGCGCTCGAAGGTCACCGTGCTGCTGCGCCGGACCATGCCGATCACTTCGTAGCCCTTGTCCAGCAGCAGCTCGGCCAGGTAGGAGCCGTCCTGGCCGGTGATGCCGGTGATGAGCGCTCGTCTGGTCATGGCTGCCGGTCTACCCTCTGGTGGTTCGATCGTCTGCTAAGTGGGTTGGCACGTGCCCGAAAACCTCGGACGGCGCATCGCGGCCCATCGGGCCAAGCTGGGGCTCACCCAGCAGGAGCTGGCCGACCGGCTGGCGGTGTCGCGGGTGGCCGTCTCCCACGTGGAGTCGGGCCTGAGCGACCCCGGCGAGCGCACCGTCACGCTGCTGGCCGGCCTCTTCAAGATCGAGCCCCACGAGCTGGTGGCCGGGACGGCGTACCCTACCGCCAAGGCCGAGCGACTCCCCGTCGTGGCCGCCCGCTACACCGAGGTCGAGCTCCAGCTCGAGCTGCTCGACCGGGACCGGGCCTGGCTCGATCAGGTGCCCCCGGTCGAGGCCGAGCGGGTGCTGGAGCAGTGGCGGGTGCGCCTCGGGCTGCTGGCCGACGAGAGCCGCGACCCTCGGGAGCGCGAGCTGGTGGACGAGGCCCGGCGCCAGATCGGTACCTGGCTGCGCGACCAGCGCGGCTGACCGGACGCCCCGCCGTCCACCGAACCGCGCCGAACCGTCGGGGGGGTCGCCGTCAGGCGGTGCCGACGCGGTCGCGCCATTCGTGCAGCAGGTCGGCCAGCGTCTGCTCGAGGGGGATCTCGGGCTCCCACCCGGTGGCCTTGTGCAGCTTGGTGGCGTCGCCCCGCAGCACCGGCACGTCCACGCTGCGCTGGCGGTCGGGGTCCTCCTCGAGGCGCATGGGGTGGCGTGCGCCACGGCCAGCAGCCGGTCGGCCAGATCGCTGATGGCCAGGTCGACGCCCGGAGCAGACGTTGTAGGCCTCGCCCGGCTCGCCGTGCTCGATGAGCAGCCGGTAGGCCCGCACCACGTCGCGCACGTCGGTGAAGTCGCGCCGGGGTGACAGGTTGCCGACCGGGACGACCTCGGTGCCGTCGAGCTCGTTGAGGGCGATGCGCTCGGCGATGGCCGGGGCCACGAAGCGGTTCGTCTGCCCGGGCCCGAGGTGGTTGAAGGCCCGGACCCGCAACACGTCGAGCCCGTAGCCGAGGCAGGCCTGGAGGCCCGAGGAAGTCGGCGGCCACCTTGCTGGCCGCGTAGGGCGTGACCGGGCGCAGGGGGGTGTCCTCGGTGAGGGGCAGCTCGCTCAGGCCCACCCGCCGTAGACGTCGGCGCTGCTGACCGACAGCACCCGCGGCCGGCGCCTGCCGCCGGTGGCCAGGCAGGCCTGGAGCAGGTTCAGGGTGCCGTCGCGTTGGCCTCGAAGGTGGCCAGCGGCTCGTCCCACGACGCCCCGACGTCGCTCCAGCCGGCGAGGTGGTAGACGGCGTCGGGGGCGAGATCGGCGACGAAGCCGGTCGAGGGCGCCGGGCGTCGAGCAGGTCGGGCCCGTCGTGGCGATCGACGCCGATGACCTCGTCGCCGCAGGCCTCGAGGTGCGCGACGAGGTGGCCGCCCACGAAGCCTGCCGCCCCGGTCACCAGTGCTCTCATCAGCCGATCCGCACTCCTGTGTCGCCGGCCCGGTCGATCTCGCCGGGATGGGCGAGTGTAGGCGCCTGGGTGGGGGCGCTCAGTGGTAGGCGGCGGCCAGCTCGCCGGTAGAGGGCGACGAGCCGGTCGGCGGTCGTCGTCCCACGAGTAGCGGGCGATCGCGGCGCCGGCCCCGGCCGCACCAGCTCGGCGGCGCGGGCGTCGTCGTCGAGCACCTCGCCGCAGGCCCTCGGCCAGGGCGTCGGCGTCGCCCGGCGGGACCAGCACGGCGGCGTCGCCGAGCACCTCGGGGAGGGCGCCGGCGGTGGTGGCCACCACCGGCGTGCCGGTGGCCATGGCCTCGAGCGGCGGCAGCCCGAAGCCCTCGTAGCGCGACGGGTAGGCGTACACCGCCGCGGCCGCGCATCAGCGCCGCCCGCGGTCGTCGTCCACCCACCCGGTCCGCACGATGCGGGCCCGGTGGGGGCTGGCGGTCACGGCGTCGACCAGCTCGTCGGCGCCCCAGCCGTCCGGGCCGGCGATCACGAGGCGGAGCTCGGGGTCGTGGTCGGCCAGCAGGTCGAAGGCCCGCACCAGCGAGGGCAGGTCCTTGCGGGGCTCGACGGTGCCGACGGCGAGGACGTAGCGGCCGCCGCCGGCCAGGCCGGTGCCGGCAGCCGCCTCGGTGCCGGGGCCTCGACCGGGCCGTCACCCCGTTGGGGATCACCACGACCCGCTCGGGGTCGACGGCGAAGGCGGCGCAGCACCTCGTCGGCCACGAACTGCGACACCGCGTGGACCGTGGCGCCGCGGCCGAGGGCCCGGCGGATGAGGCCGGGGTACTCGAGCGTGTCGGGGGTGCACAGCTCGGGGAAGCGCACGCAGGTGAGGTCGTGGATGGTGACCAGCGTCGGCGGCCGTCCCGGCTGGGGGGCACGACGAAGTTGGGCCCGTGGACGACGTCGACCGGGCCGGTCCACCACTCGATCGGCGGGTGGTCGCCGTGGGCCCAGGCGCTGCGGAGCGGGCGGGCGGCCATCGGGCCGGCGGGCCAGCGGTCGACCCCGGCCGGCAGTTCGGCGGCGAGCTGGTCGCCGACCCCGCCAGGTCACCCCGTAGGCGACGACGTCGAGGTCCGGGTCGGCCGGGCGAGGCGGGCCAGGACCTCGGCGGTGAACACCCCGACGCCGGTCCGGGGCCCGAGCAGGGCGGTGGCGTCGAAGGCGAGTCGCATCCCGCAGGAGCGTAGTGATCAGCGGGTGGAGGACCGGTCCGAGGGCTCGGTGTGACCGGTGACCACGCGGAGGTGCCGGCCCACGGCGTCGACCTGGGGCTTGCAGGCTCGCCTCGAGCTCGCGCCGCCGGACCTGGGCCTTCTGGAAGGCCAGGACCCCGAAGCCGACGCTGGCGTAGAAGCGTGTTGCGCAGCACCCGGACGGCTTCGCTGCTCATGGACGGATCGTGACAGAGCCGTCGACAGGCGGCAAGACGGGCGCTCTCCAGGGCCCGCCGGAGGCGCCCCGGAGCCCTTCCGGGGTGAGCCGCGGCCCCGGACCAGGCGACTACCGTGCGGCGGTCGTGGAATCGCCGGATCAACCCCACCCCGCTGAGTCGATCGAGGTCGAGGCGGTCATCCCGCCGGTCGTGGTGGTCATGGTGGCCCACGACCCGGGCCCGTGGTTCGAGGAGGCGCTCGCCAGCGTGGCGGCCCAGGGCTACCCGAACGCCTCCCTGCTGGTGATCGACGCCGGCAGCGACGAGCGACCTCGAGGCGCGCATCGCCGGGGCCGCGCCGGACGCCCACCTGCGCCGGTTGCCGGCCAACGTGGGGTTCGGCCCCGCCGCCAACGACGTCCTGCGGGCGGTCGAAGGGGCCGCGTTCTACCTGTTCTGCCACGACGACGTGCGCCTCGACCCCGACGTCGTGCAGGTGATGGTCGAGGAGGCCTACCGCTCCAACGCCGGCGTCGTCGGCGGCAAGCTCGTCGAGTGGGACGACCCCGACCACATCCTCCAGGTCGGCATGGGCGCCGACAAGACCGGGCGCTCCCGCCCCTACGTCGAGCGGGGCGAGCTCGACCAGGAGCAGCACGACGCCGTCCGCGACGTCTTCTACGTGCCCGGCGCGGCCACGCTGGTGCGGGCCGACCTGTTCGAGGCCCTCGGCGGCTTCGACCCCGGCATCGAGCTGCTGGGCGAGGACCTCGACCTGTCGTGGCGGGCCCACGTGGTCGGGGCCCGGGTCCTCGTGGCGCCCGGGGCCCGCATCGCCCACCTCGAGGCGCTCGGCGATCGCCGGCCGGTCGACGACCGGCGCCGCCTGCAGATGCGCCACCGGCTGCGCACCAGCCGAGATCTGCTACTCGTTCGGCTCGCGGCTGCGGGTCATGCCCCAGGCCTTCATCGTGGCCCTGATCGAGCTGATCCACAGCGTCCTGGTGGGCCGGTTCCGCCAGGCCTCCGACGTGTGCGAACGCCTGGTGGTGGAACGCCCGTCGCCGCGGTGAGATCCGGGCCCGGCGCAAGGAGCTGAAGGCCAAACGGGCGGTGCCCGACAAGGACATCCGGCCGACTGCAGGTCCGCGGGTAGCGCCCGCATGTCGGGCTTCCTCCGGGGCCAGCTGGGCTCGGGGGAGGACCGCCTCGGCTCGGTGGCCGGCGCCGGCCGGGACCTGGTCACCAACCTCCGGTCGACGAGCGCCCGGTCGTCGCGTCGTGGCGTGGCTGGTCGTGCTGGTGGTGCTGGCGCTCGGCAGTCGCCAGCTCATCACCGACGGCATCCCGGCCGTGGGCCAGTTCGCCGCCTTCCCCGACCATCCCTCGACCCTGCTGCACGAGTGGCTCAGCGGCTACCGCGACGTCGGCCTCGGCTCGGAGACGCCCATCCCGACGTTGCTGGGCGTCCTGGGCGCCCTCGGCTACCTGTTCCTCGGCGCCATGGGCCTGCTGCGCACCGTGCTCATCCTCGGCGCGCTGCCGCTCGGAGCGCTCGGGATGTGGCGCCTGGCCCGACCCCTCGGCTCGCGTCGGGCCCGGATCGTGGCGCTCGTCGTCTACGCCTGCATCCCGGTGGGCTTCAACGCCATCGCCCAGGGACGCTGGACCGGCCTGGTGATGTACGGCTTCGCCCCGTGGATGATCAACCAGCTGGCCAAGGGCTCGCGGCTGGCCCCCTTCGGCACCGTCGGCGGCGACCCGGCGGGGCCCGGCGTCGTCGGACCGGCCGGTGATGCAGCGGGTGCTGCTGCTGGGGATCGTCACCGCGCTGGCCATGCTGGTCACGCCGGTCGCGGTCGTGATGGTGCCGGCCATGGCCGTGGTCCTGGTGCTCGGCGGGCTGGTGGTCGGGCGAGGTCCGGGGCGCCGGACGCCTCCTGGGCATCGGCTTCGGCGGGTCGGCCGTGGCCATGGTGCTCCAGCTGCCGTGGAGCGTCTCGCTGCGTGACCGGGGGCTGGCAGGCGTTCGTCGGCGCGTACCTCCGACGGGCGGCCGTGCCACTCACCCTCGGCGCCATCATCCGCTTCGAGACCGGCCCGTTCGGGGCGCCGCCGCTCGGGCTGGCTGTTCCTGCCCGTCGGCCTGCTGGCGCTGCTCATCGGGCGCCGCTGGCGCCTCAGCTGGGCGGTCCGCAGCTGGGCTCTGGTCCTGGCCGGGTTCGCCGGCCTCGTCTTCGTCGCTGGCCAGGGCTGGCTGCCCCGGACTCGTTCCCGGCGCCCGAGGTGCTGCTGGCGCCGGCCGCGGTGGGCCTGGCCCTGGCCGCCGGTCTGGGCATGGCCGCCTTCGAGGTCGACCTGCCCGACTACCACTTCGGCTGGCGGCAGATGGCGTCGGTGCTGGCCGCCCTGACCCTGCTGCTCGGCGTCCTCCCGGCGCTGGCCGCCGCCTCGTCGGGCCGGTGGGGCCTGCCCGAGAGCGACTTCGCCCGCCCGCTTCGCAACCTCGACGCCAAGCATGGCGACGGGCAGACCTTCCGGGTGCTGTGGCTGGGTGACGCCAACCTGGTGCCGGTGGCCGGCTGGGCGCTCGACGACCCGCCGGTGAGCGACCTCGGGGCGGGCGCGGTGCTGGCCTACGCCACCTCGGAGGACGGCATGGGCGACGTGAGCCGTCATGCCGGCGGGCACCGACGCGGGGGCGACCGAGCAGCTGGCCGACGCCATCCGCGTCGCCGCCGCCGGCGGCACCTGCCGGCTCGGCGCCCTGCTCGCCCCGATGGGCATCCGCTACATCGTGGTGCCGTCGGGCAACGCCCCCGGCCCGTTCGAGACCGGGTCCGAGGTCGAGCCCGACCGCGCTGCTCACCGTGCTCGACGCCCAGCTCGACCTGTCCAACGTCGACGTGGCCCGAGGGGTCGTCGTCTACCGCAACGCCGCCTTCGGTCCCGAGCGGGCCGAGCTGGCGGCGGGCACCGAGTTCCCCAGCGGCGGGCCCGGCGCCGCCGAGCGGGTGGTGCCGGGGCTCACCGGGCGCTCCACTGGCCCTGCCCGACCAGCGCGGCTACCAGTCCTTCGCCGGGTCCCTCGACGACCCGGCCACCGTCTACCTGGGCGTGGCGTCGTCGTCGCGCTGGCAGCTGCAGGTGGACGGCCGGCCGGCGGCGCGCCAGGAGGTGCTCGGCTGGGCCAACGCGTTCACCGCCGACGGCCGGGCCAGGACGCCACGCTCGTGTACGAGACCGCCTGGTGGCGCTGGCCCACGCTCATCGGCCAGGCGTTGCTGGCTGCGCTGGCGCTCTTCTACCTGTTCCGCACCCGCGTGCGGATCGCAGGGGCGCGTGACCTCGACGAGCTGACCAGCGAAGGGGCGATGGCGTGAGCCGCCGCTCCGAGCGTCGCGCCGCTTCGGCCCGGGCCGCCTCGTCCACCCCGGCGCCCACCAAGACGAGGCGGGCCGCCGGTCGACCCTCGGCGGCGTCGGCCGGTGGGCGGCGGCTGTGGCGCTGGCCGATGCTGGTGCTGCTCCTGCTGGCGGCGGTGGCCGGCGTGGCCGTGCAGCGCCACCGGGACGACCATCCGCCGGCCGAGGCGGCGGCGCCCACCGCCGGCCTGCTGCCCGGTGGCCTCGGCCCCCGACGCCACCGGCTCGACCTGGTACTGCGCCGGGGGCACCGCCACGCGGGACCAAGGACGGGCGCGGCCGAGCAGACGGTGCAGATCGCCAACGTCTCCGACCAGCCCGTCACCGCCCGGGTGACCGTGGTGCCCGAGCGAGGGCACCCCGACGGTCAAGGCGGTGGAGGTGCCGGCCCACGGCCGGGCCGACCTGGCCGTGTCGTCGGTGGTGAAGGCCCCCTACGCCGCCGCCGTGGTCGAGGTCGACGGCGGCGAGGTCGCGGTGTACCACCTGTTGCAGGGCCCGACGGGCAAGTCGATGGCGGCCTGCTCGTCGTCGCCGTCGTCGAACTGGTACTTCCCGTCGGGCGCGTCGAAGCCGGGGACCCGCCAGCTGCTGGCCGTCTTCAACCCGTTCCCGAGCGAGGCCGTGGTGAGTCTCACCTTCGACACCGACGACGGGGCCCGCACCCCGCAGAAGTTCGAGGCCGTCGTCGTGCCCGGCCAACAGGTCGACGATGCTCGACGTCTCCGCCGTCGTGACCCTGCGCACCCAGATCGCCACCACCGTGACGGTGCGTTCGGGGCGGGTGGTCGTCGACCAGATCCAGATCGCCGACGGCACCAAGGGCACGACCGCCGCCCTGGCGGTGACGCCCGGTGCCCCGCAGGCCAGCCCCACGTGGTGGTTCGCCGACGGGCCCGCCGGCGAGGGGCTGTCCACCACCATCGCGGTGCAGAACCCGTCGGACGACGCCGGCCGACGTCCAGCTCCAGATCCGACTCGACGACGCCGCCGACAACGGGTCGGTCGGCCCGTTCGAGGTCACCATCGCGCCCCACGAGTCCCAGCGTGGTGGACGTGAGCGCCGACGGCCGGGTGCCCCAGGGGGTCGGCTACACCGCGGTGGCCGTGTCCACCAACGGCGTGCCCATCGTGGCCGACCGGATCGTCACCGCCGCGGCACCGGCCTCACCGGCGGGCATGACCGTCACCATGGGCTCGCCGGTCGCTGGCGACCGACTGGCTCGTGCCCGTGGCGGCGGCGCCGTACCTCGTCGTCCACCACCGTGGTGGTCACCAACCCGTCGTCGACCGACCCGGTCACCGTCACGGTGTCGACCGTGGGCGGCGGCGTCGACCCAGCCGCTGGCCGACGGGTCCGACGTCCAGATCGACCGCCGGCGGGCGGGGTGGCTTCGCCGGTGCCGACCGGGCGACCAGCACCCGAGGCGGCGGTCGACGGTCGACGGCCGACGCCCCGGTCGTGGTCGAGGCGCGCCTCGCCTTCACCGCCGGCGGGCTGGCCGAGCCGCTGGCCGTCCCCGTCGAGCCCACGGTCGGGGTGGCCACCACCGGCATCCCGGCCGTGCCCCCCGGCGAGGTGGTGGCTCCCGGCGCCGACGCCGGGTCCGGAGCCGGTGGTGACGGGAGCCAGGACACCGTGGCCAGCGACGAGACCACCACCACGACGACGGCCGCACCGGCCTCGACCACGCCCCCCGCCGGGGCCGGCCCGGGCGGCTGACGTGGAGCGCCTGCTCATCGCCGGGGCCTTCGTCGTCGTGGCCGTCGGCGGTGGCGCTGGTCCTGCAGCGCCGCCGGCCGGACGCGCCGACCCAGCCGCTCTGGACGGTGCCCGCCCAGCTCGACCGCGACGACTTCGTCCGGCCCGACGCGCCGTGGCTGGTCGCGGTGTTCACGTCGGCGACCTGCGCGTCGTGCGCCGAGCGTGGTGGACAAGGCCCTGGCCGCTGGAGAGCGAGGCGGTGGCCGTGCAGGACGTCGAGTTCGTGCGCCCGGCGCGACCTGCACGAGCGCTACGGCATCGACGCCGTGCCCACGCTGGTGGTGGCCGACGCCGACGGCGTGGTGCAGGCCTCGTTCGTGGGCCCGGTCACCGCCACCGACCTGTGGGCCACCGTGGCCGAGCTCCGCGAGCCGGGCTCGACGCCCGCCGGCCTGCGACCACGGCCAACCGGGCTGAGCCCGACCTCGCCCGGTCCGCGGCCGGGACGATCGGAGCCTGGAAGTCAGGCGAGTCGGGAAGCTCAGGGGTCGGCGGGGCGGGCGGGCGTCGACCGGCGCGCGGCCGGCGGCGGCCGGCGCCGACCGGTGCCGTTGCCGTTGCCGTCGACGTGCGGGGTCGACGGGACCGGAGCACCGCTCTGGGCCAGCTCGATGAGCCGGGTGACCTCGGAGCCGTCGATGGTCTCGTACTCGAGCAGGGCCCGGGCCACGAGGTCGAGGCCCTTGCGGTGCTCGGTGAGCACGCGTGCGGCACTGGTCCTCCTGCTCGCGCAGGATGCGCTCGACCTCCTCGTCGATGACGCGGGCGGTGTCGTCGCTGTAGTCGCGGGTGTGCATGAGGTCGTCGCCGAGGAACACCTGGCCCTGCGAGCCCCAGGCCATGGGCCCGATGCGCTTGCTCATGCCCCACTCGCGCACCATCTTGCGGGCCCGCTCGGTGGCGACCACGAGGTCGTTGTTGGCGCCGGTGGACACCACGCCGAACACGAGCTCCTCGGCGATGCGGCCGCCCATGGCCACCGCGATCGACTCCTCGAGGTAGTCCTGGTCGTAGCTGTGGCGCTCCTCGGCCGGCAGGTGCTGGGTGACGCCGAGGGCCATGCCCCGGGGCAGGATCGTGACCTTGTGGATCGGGTCGGTGTTGGGGAGCACGGCGGCGCACACGGCGTGGCCGGCCTCGTGGTAGGCGGTGAGCTCCTTCTCCTTCTCGGACAGCACGGTCGACTCGCGCTCCTGGCCCATGAGCACGCGGTCGCGGGCCTGCTCGAAGTCCTCCATGTAGACCGGCTCGGCGCCGCGGCGCACGGCGAACAGGGCCGCCTCGTTGACCAGGTTGGACAGGTCGGCGCCGCTCATGCCGGGCGTGCCCCGGGCCATGATCGACAGGTCGACGTCGGGGGCGATGCGCTTGCCCTTGCAGTGCACCTCGAGGATGGCGAGGCGCTCGGGGTACTCGGGCAGCGGCACCACGACCTGGCGGTCGAAGCGGCCGGGGCGCAGCAGGGCGGGGTCGAGGATGTCGGGCCGGTTGGTGGCCGCCATCATCACGATGCCGGTGGTGGCCTCGAAGCCGTCCATCTCCGACAGCATCTGGTTGAGCGTCTGCTCGCGCTCGTCGTGGCCGCCGCCGAGGCCGGCGCCGCGCTTGCGGCCGATGGAGTCGATCTCGTCGACGAAGATGATGGCCCGGCCCATCTTGCGGGCCGACGCGAACAGGTCGCGCACCCGGCTGGCGCCGACGCCGACGAACATCTCCATGAAGTCCGAGCCGGTGACCGACATGAACGGCACGCCGGCCTCGCCGGCGACGGCCCGGGCGATGAGGGTCTTGCCGGTGCCGGGAGGGCCGACCAGCAGGATGCCCTTGGGGATGCGGGCGCCGATCTCGGCGAAGCGCTCGGGGTACTTCAGGAAGTCGACGACCTCCGTGATCTCCTGCTTCACGCCCTCGTAGCCGGCGACGTCGGCGAAGGTCGTGCCGGGGCGCTCGGTGCTGTAGGTCTTGGCCTTCGAGCGGCCGATGGACATGATGCCGCCCATCTGGCCCTGGGCCCGGCGCTGCATCCAGACGAAGAAGCCGATGAGCAGGGCCGACCGGCAGCAGCAGCGGGAGCAGCGTCGCCCAGATGCTCGACTCGGGCGTCTCGAACTTGACGCTCTTGTCGGCGAACAGGTTGGCGTCGTTGTCGGGCAGGGGGGCGGGCCCGGTGGTCGTGACCTTGCGTGCCGTCGTTCAGCTCGCCGGTGATCTTGCCGTTGGTGTTGTCGTAGGTGGCCGTCTTGACCTCGCTCGCCGCTCAGCTTGTTCTTGAAGTCGCCGTAGGCGATCGTCGGTGCCGGAGCTGCGTGGCGACGACAGCGTGGAGCAGCACGGCGATGCCGAGGATGACGGCGAGCAGCACCCAGATCATCCACTTGGGCCAGCCCTGATCGCTGCCGAAGCGGCCCGGTGCCGTTCTTCTCCGGGCTCGGAGGCGGCGGGGGGATCTCAGAACTCATGCGCGACAGCGTAGAAGAGATCGGCGGAATCCCCGTCAGGACGCGTCACGGAGCCGGGCGGGGCAGGCTCAGGATGGCCCGGAACAGCGGGGTGACCGAGGTCCGTCGGTCGCTCAGGGCCCACCCGTTGGGCACCGTCATGCCGGCGGCGTGGCGGCGGCACAGGTCGTAGGTGGACGGGTGCGGCTCGTCGGCGACGTCGTCGAGCCAGACGGTGCGGTCGGCGTAGTCGTAGCCGAACGTGGCCGTGGCCGGCTCGCTGCAGCCCGGGCGGGCGCACTGGCGGGTCATGGGTGCTCCTCCGGTCCAGGTGACGGCGAAGCTAGCGAAGGCGCGTCCCGGGCGGGGCGGACCCTGCGACGGCCTGACCTAGGCTGCGCCGGTGACCGAGCCGTCCCCGCGCGGATCCGCGCCCGCCTGGCCGGCGTCGGCCGGCCGACCGGGCCGACGCCGGAGCCGGACCGGCCGACCGGGCCCCGGACGGACGGTCAGCCCGGGCGGCCTCCCCGGTGGGGGCTCGGCGACGTCGCCATCGGCTTCTTCGCCGGCGAGTTGCTGGCCGCAGCTGGCCTACCTCGTCGTGCTGTCGGTCACCAACTACGCTCGTGCCGGCGGCCGACCGGGCACGGGCGACGCCTTCGGTCAGGTCGGCGGGCCACCTCGCCATCGGCGCCGCCCCCGCCTACCAGGCGCCCGATGCCGCTGTGGCTGACCGGCGTTGCTGCAGATCCCGCTGTGGGCCGGCCTGCTCGGCGTGCCGATCTGGGCCACCAGGTCACCAAGGGCAACGGCCCGGTCCGCGACCTCGGGCCTGCGGTTCCGCCGGTTCGACGTCCCGGTCGGCCTGGCCATCGGCGTGGCCGCCCAGTTCGTGCTGGTGCCGCTCATCTACTGGCCGATCTTCAAGCTCATCGGCCACCAGGACGTCTCGGCCGCCGCCCGCCAGCTCACCGACCGGGCCACCGACCCGTTCGGCATCGTGCATGCTGTTCCTCATCGTCGGCATCGGCGCGCCCATCGCCGAGGAGATCTTCTTCCGGGGCCTGACCCAGCGGTCCGCGCGACCGGCGGTTCGGGCCGGTGGTCGCCGTGGTCGGCACCGCCGCCTTCTTCGCCCTCACCCACTTCGAGCTCCTGCAGTTCCCGGCGCTGTTCGCCTTCGGCCTGATCCTCGGGCCATGGTCGCCCAGCGCACCGGTCGCCTGGGCATGTCGATCTGCGGCCCACCTCGGCTTCAACCTGGTGGCCGCGGCCACGCTGGTGTGGAACATCCCGCGCCGCTGTGGGCGCTCGTGGTGAGCGGCTGGCCGGCCTGGCGGCGTGCGGGTACCTCGTCGGCCGTGGCCGTGGACCGGCAGTCCGACAGGGTGACGGCGTCGTACGACGGGGATGGCACCATGAGCAGGCTCATGTCCGAGACCCTGATCGACGACCGCCCCGGCTCCGGGTCCCGACGACCCCGGCGCGCCCGGCGACGGCGACGCCGACGGCGCTGGACGGCGACGGCTCGGTCGGCCAGCCGGGCCGGGTCCGGCGCGGCCTGGGACCGCTTCATCGACATGCCGGTCGAGGGCTGGATCACCCTGTTCGTCGTCGGCTTCTGCGTCGGGTTCGTGTTCGTGCCAGCTCGGGCCCGTCGAACGTCCTGGCCAACAACACCCCGGCCGGTGGCGACATGGGGGCCCACGTGTGGGGCCCGGCCTACCTGCGCGACCACCTGCTGCCGTCGGGCCGGCTGAGCGGCTGGACGCCCGACTGGTACGCCGGGTTCCCCGCCTACACCTTCTACATGATCATCCCGTCGCTGGCGATCGCCCTGCTCAGCTACGTCATCCCCTACGGCATCGCCTTCAAGCTGGTCGCCATCAGCGGGGTGCTCACCGCTGCCGATCGCCGCCTGGGCCTTCGGCCGGCTCACCCGCCTGCCCTTCCCGGCGCCGCCGCTGCTGGCCGTGGGCGCCACCGCCTTCCTGTTCGACCGGTCGTTCTCGATCTACGGCGGCAACATCGCCTCGACCCTGGCCGGCGAGTTCGCCTTCTCGATCTCGCTGACCTTCGCCGTGCTCTACCTCGGCGTGCTGGCCCGCGGGCTCGAGACCGGCAAGTACCGGGCCTGGGCCGCGGTGCTGCTGGCCCTCACCGCGCTGTGCCACCTGATCCCGCTCTTCTTCGCCCTGGCCGGCACCGTCGTGTGGTTCGTCCTCCAGCTCGACTGGGGCAAGGTCCGGCTCTGGATGTGGGCGCTCCTGGCGGCGCGCGTCGTTCGGCGGCGCCGCCGTGGCTCGGCGACCGCCTCCTGCCCGAGCGGTCAGCGCAGCTGGCCGATCTACGCGCCCGGCCGCCGTGGTCTTCGTCGGCCTGGTGGCGCGTCACCGGCGTGGTGCTCGGCGTCATCGACCTCGTCGCAGCACCCGCGCAGCCGCTGGCGCTACACCGTGCCCGGTGCTCGCCGGTCGGCGGCCTGCTCAGCCGTCGTTCTGGATCGTGCCCTTCTACCTGCGCCACGCCTACATGAACGACATGGGCTGGGAGAAGAAGGTCAACTACGCCAACTACCTGTTCAGCCGCGGCACCCTCGACCCGCAGCTCAGCAACCGGCCCGGCATCGAGTACCTGCTGGTGCTGGCCGCTGCTGGGCGCGCTGCTGGCGCTCGTCTACCGGCGCCGGGGCGGGCTGTTCTGGCTGGCCATGGCGCGTCATCGCCGCCGTCGCCTTCCTCTACATGCCCCAGGGCCGGCTGTGGAACGCCCGGCTGCTGCCCTTCTACTACCTGGCCATCTACCTGCTCGGTGCCGTCGGCCTCGCCGAGCTGGGCCGCACCGTCGCCCGCATCTTCGCGTCCGACATCCGCCGCCCGGTCGCGCCCCGTGCTGTGGGGCACCGCGCTGGCCGTGCTCGGGCGCCTGGATGATCGTGCTCGGCCTGCCGCTGCACACCCTGCCCGGCGAGGGCTACGACTCGGCGACGGCGACGACGTGGACGTGGGGGCCGCTGCACACCAAGGACTCGAGCTTCATCAACGGCTGGGCCAAGCTGGAACTTCACCGGCTACGAGGGCAAGCCGGCCTACCCCGAGTACTACGCCATCACCCAGACCATGGCGCAGCTCGGCGAGACCAACGGCTGCGGCCGGGCCATGTGGGAGCACGAGGAGCAGCACGACCGCTACGGCACGCCCGATGGCGCTGATGCTGCTGCCGTTCTGGACCGACGGCTGCATCGGCTCGATGGAGGGCCTCTACTTCGAGGCGTCGGCCACCACGCCGTACCACTTCCTCAACCAGGACGAGCTGTCGACCGCGCCGTCCAACGCCCAGCGCGACCTGCCCTACGGCCCGGGCGCGCCCAACCGCGACGAGTTCGACCTCGGCGTCGCAGCACCTGCAGATGCTGGGCGTGAAGTACTACATGGCCATCTCGACGCCCATGATCGACCTGGGCCGCAGCAACACCGACCTCACCGAGGTCGCCGTCGAGCGGCCCGTGGGTGGTGTTCGAGGTGGCCGACAGCGAGCTGGTCACGCCGCTGCACCAACGAGCCGGCCGTGGTCGACGGCGCGTCGGCCGGCGGCAAGACCTGGCTCGACGACACCGGTCGACTGGTACATGGACCCGCAGCCAGCTGCGACGTGCCGCTGGCCGCCAGCGGGCCCGGCCGAGTGGCAGCGCATCGAGCCCGGGCGAGACGCCCGAGACCCGGCCGGTCGCGGCACCACCGAGGTCTCGAACATCTCCAGCGGCACCGACACCATCTCGTTCGACGTCAGCCAGGTCGGCGTGCCGGTGCGTGGTGAAGGCCTCCTACTTCCCGAACTGGAAGGTCGTCGGGCGCCGAGGGTCCCTACCGGGTCAGCCCCAACCTGATGGTCGTCATCCCGACCAGCACCCACGTCTCGCTGCACTACGGCTACACCGGCGGTCGACCTCGCTGTCCTGGGTCCTCACCCTGCTCGGCCTGGTCGGCGCTGGTCTGGTTCTGGCGGGCCCGACCGGTCGACGATGCCCGAGGCGCCGCGCGTGCTGGCGAGACCCTCGACGAGGGCGACGACGACGATCCCGACGACGATCCCCGTGATCCCGGCTGGTGGGTCGATCCGGACGACCCGCTGCGGCCACCGATCCGACGGCGGCCGCGGCCGACCCGCCCGTGGCCGCACGGTATCGGCCGCGCCCGTGTTCGATCCGGCCACGGTGATCCTCGGGCCGGTGGCCGACGTGCCGATGGCCGACCGACCGCCGCCTGGCCCCGGGCCCGGTCAGCCGACGCTCGATGCCGGTCGGCTCCGCCCGCAGTCCGGGCCGGAGGAGCCGCCCGAGGCGGCGCCGTCGTGATCAGCCGGCGGCGGCGCTGCATGCGGGTCGCCGGGCTCGCCCTGCTGGCCGCGGTCGCTGGTCAGCCTGTTCCGCGACCGGCGGGTCGCCCACCTGCGGGTGCGCTTCGACCTCGGGCACCGGGTGCAGCGGCCGCCGGCGCCCGGCGACCTACGGCTCTCGGTGGTGGTGCCGGCCTTCGACGAGGAGGAGCGCATCGGCGAGACCGTCGCGTCGGCTGCGCAAGGACCTGCAGGCCGAGTCGACGAGCGACGGCGGCCTCGAGATCGTGGTGGTCGACGACGGCTCGACCGACGGCACCGCGCTGGAGGCCCGGGCCGCCGGCGCCGACCAGGTGCTCGTGCTGCCGGTCAACCAGGGCAAGGGCGCGGCGGTGCGGGCCGGCATGCTGGCGGCGCGGGGCCGCACGGTCGCCTTCACCGATGCCGACCTGTCGTACTCGCCCGACCACCTCGTCGAGCTGCTCGAGCAGGTCGAGGCCGGGCTGGGACGTGGTCGTCGGGCAGCCGCCGCCACGACGACACCACCACGCTGGTGCGGGCCCGTCGGGTGCGCGAGATCGGCGGCCGGGCCATCAACCTGCTCACCCGGATCGTGCTGCTCGGCAACTACCGCGACACCCAGTGCGGCCTCAAGGCGTTCCGCTCCGACGTGGCCCAGGTCATCTTCGGGCACTCCCGCATCGACGGGTTCGCCTTCGACGTCGAGGTCTTCCACCTGGTCGAGGCCTACCAGCTGTCGCTGGCCGAGGTGCCGGTGCGGGTCGTCAACTCGCAGCCGCTCGACCGTGCACGTGGTGTGCGACGCCCTGCGCACCGTCCGCGACCTGTTCCGGGTGCGCTCGCTGGTCGCGCCAGGGCCGCTACGACCTCGACGCCCGACGAGGTCCCGCTCGTGGCCCGCACCCCCGAGGGCTAGGGCGGGCGATCAGCCGCTTCCCGGGGTGGCGGGCCGGCGGGCCGGGCCAGGCAGGCGCCGGCGGGATCGACCCGGGCGATCGTGGTCGACCGGGTGGCCAGGATCGGGACTGGCCACGGCCAGCACCAGCACGTAGAGCGCCACGAAGCCGGAGCCAGGCGCTCGTCGAGGCCGGCGCCGACCGCCAGGCTGCGCCGAGGATCAGCGCGAACTCGCCGCGGGCCAGCGTGGTCAGGCCGATGTTGGCCGCCGCCAGTGCGGTCCCAGCCGTGGATGCGGGCCGCGAACGATGCCGGCCGGCCATGGTCAGCACCAGCGACAGGCGGCGGCGCAGGCCAGCGCCGGGACGGCGACGGTGGTGCGCGTCGCCGGGATCGACCGACAGGCCGAAGGCGAAGAAGAAGATGGCGGCGAACGTGTCGCGCAGCGGCAGCACGAGCTTGCGTGACCCGGCCGGCCACCGTGGTCGGGGCGATGCACCAGGCCGGCCAGGAACGCCCCGATGGCGTCCGACAGGCCAGCCCGTGCGGCGATCCCGGCCACCAGCAGGGCGATGCCGACGAAGCTGACGACCAGCAGCTCGTCGTCGTCGGTGTGCAGAAGATGGCTCCACCCAGGCCGTCCCGAACCGGGCGATGCAGCGACCAGCACGACCAGGAACGCGGCCGAGCCGTGCCGAACAGCACGCAGGGCCTCGCCGGTGGCCTTGGCCTGCCCGAGCACCGGGGCCAGGGCCGCCAGGTAGAGGGCGAGGAAGAGGTCCTCGATCACGATGATGCCGAGGATGAGCGGGGTCTCCGGGTTGTCGAGGCGGCGCAGCTCGACGAGCGACCTTGGTCACGATGGCCGACGACGAGATGCCGATGATCCCGGCGATCACGAACGCCTCCGACGATCCCCAGCCGAGGGCGAAGCCGAAGGCCAGCCCAGCGCCGAAGTTGAGGCCGAGGTAGACCGCCGCCGAGTACGACGAGCTTGCGGCCCCCGCCCACCAGGTCGTCGACCGAGAACTCGACGCCCAGGTAGAACATCAGGAAGATCAGCCCGAAGGCGGCCAGCAGCTCGAGGTCCTCGGGGTGGTCGAACAGCACGAGGCCCGGGCGTGTTCGGGCCCACTGGCGATGCCGGCCGCCATGAACAGCGGGATGGTGGGCAGCCCGACCCGGGCGCCGAGACGGGCCAGGACAGCCGCCGAGCAGGAAGGCCGCGCCCAGCACCACCAGCTCATGCGCCATGTCGCACCTCTGGGTCACGTCTCCGGTCGAGTCGTTGGCAGCACAGTCAAACAGGGCAACTAGGGCTGGCGCCCATGGTCGAGCCTGATCTGTCGTCGTTGTCGAGCGATCTTCAAGGCCTACGACGTGCGGGGCACGGTGCCCGACCAGCTCGACGCGGACCTCGTCGAGCGCATCGGCGCCGCCTTCGCCGCGTTCGTGGCCGAGCGATCCCGAGACCGCAGGGCACGGTGCTGGTGGCCGGGACATGCGCCCGTCGGGCGTCGAGCTGTCGGCCGCCTTCGCCCGGGCGTGACCAGCCAGGGCCTCGACGTCGTCGACCTCGGCCTGGCCTCCACCGACCTGCTGTCTACTTCGCCGCCGGTCGCTTCGACGCCCCCGGCGGCGATGCTCACCGCGTCGCACAACCCGGCCCAGTACAACGGCATCAAGCTGTGCCTGGCCGGCGCCCGCCCGATCGGCGAGGACACCGGCCTGGTCGAGATCCGCGACCTGACCGTGGCCGGGGTCGCCGCCGGCGGCCGCGCCGGGCACCGTGAGCCCAGCGCGACGTGCTGGCCGACTTCGCCGCCCACGTGCACGGCTTCGTCGACGTCGACGTCCTCAAGCCGCTGAAGATCGTGGCCGACACCGCCAACGGCATGGGCGGCCTGGTCGCGCCGGCGGTGTTCGCCGGCCTGCCCTTCGACGTCGAGATCATGTACGGCGAGCTCGACGGCACGTTCCCCAACCACGCGGCCAACCCGATCCAGCCCGAGAACCTGGTCGACCTCCAGGCCCGGGTGCTCGAGATCGGGCGCCGACGTCGGCCTGGCCTTCGACGGCGACGCCGACCGGGTGTTCCTGGTCGACGACCAGGGCGAGCTGGTGTCGGGCTCGCTGACCACGGCCATCGTGGCGGCCGAGCATGCTCGAGAAGAACCCCGGGCGCGACGATCCTCCACAACCTCATCTGCTCGAAGGCCGTGCCCGAGGTCGATCCGCGAGCGCGGCGGCACGCCGGTGCGCACCCGGGTCGGGCCACTCGCTCATCAAGGCGGTCATGGCCGACACCGGTGCCGCCTTCGGCGGCGAGCACTCGGGCCACTACTACTTCCGGGACAACTACCGGGCCGACTCGGGCATCATCGCCGCCCTGGTCGTGCTCGAGGCGCTGTCGACCGCCGGCGTGCCCCTGAGCGAGCTGCGCAAGCCGTTCGAGCGCTACGCCGACTCGGGCGAGATCAACACCGAGGTGTCCGTCGCCGACGGCGGTGATCGAGCGGCGTGGCCGCCGCACTTCGCCGGCGCCGACCAGGACCGCCTCGACGGGCTCACCGTCGACCTCGGCGACTGGTGGTTCAACCTGCGGCCCTCCAACACCGAGCCGCTGCTGCGCCTCAACCTCGAGGCGCCCACCGCCGAGGCGTGCGCGGCCCACGTCGCCGAGGTCCGGGCCCTGATCGCGGCGGCCGACGCCGCCGGCCGCCCCACCACGCCCTGAACCCCGTCCGCCCACCACCGAGGAGACCCGCCATGGCCCTCGACCCCCAGCTGCTCGAGATCCTCGCCTGCCCCGAGGACAAGGGCCCGCTGCTCTACTTCGCAGGACGAGAGACTCGCTCTACAACCCTCGGCTGCAAGCGCCGCTACGCCATCCGCGACGACATCCCGGTCATGCTGATCGACGAGGCCGAGACCGTCGACGACGCCGAGCACGAGCGCCTCATGGCCAAGGCCGAGGCCGAGGGCATCGAGCCGACCTTCGAGGCCTGAACCGATCGAACCGGGGACGAACGTGAGCGACCGCATGACCGAGAGGCTCGACTCCCTCGGCATGTTCGACGCCGCCGCCGCCCTGCCCGAGCAGGTGGCGACGCGGCCGCGGCCAGGCCGCCGAGCGTCGGCGGTCTGCCCGACCACGACGACATCGAGAACGTCGTCGTGCTGGGCATGGGCGGCAGCGGCATGGCCGGCGACGTCCTGCCCGTCGTCGCCGGGCCGTTCATGTCGGTGCCGGTCGTGGTGCACAAGGGCTACGGCCTCCCCAACTTCATCGACGAGCACACCCTGGTGTTCGCGGTGTCGTTCTCGGGCGACACCGAGGAGACGGTCGAGGCGGCGACCGAGGCGGCGGCGGCCGGCGCCCGGCTGGTGGTGGTCACCGCGCGGCGGGCGCCTCGGGCGCGCTGGCCGACGAGCTGGGCGTGCCCGTGGGTGCCCGATCGACGACGCCATCCCCATGCCCCGCGCCGGCATCGGTGCGGTGGCCATCCCGCCGCTCGTCGTCCTCGAGCAGCATCGGCCTGTTCCCCGGGCGCCTCGGCGTGGATCGACGCCGCCGTCGACCAGCTCCGCCGCCGGCGCGACCAGCTCGTGGCCGACGGCAACCCGGCCGAGCGGCTGGCCCGCCGCATCGGGCGCCTGATGCCGATCATCTACGGCGGGGGGGGCGTCGGCGGCGGTGGCCGCCCTGCGCTGGAAGACCCAGTTCAACGAGAACGCCAAGGTGCCCGCCTTCGCCAACCAGCTGCCCGAGCTGTGCCACAACGAGATCTGCGGCTGGGGTCAGAACGGCGACGTGACCCGCCAGGTCTTCCGCGTCGTGAACCTGCGCCACGAGTTCGAGCACCCGCAGATCGCCCGGCGCTTCGAGCTGGTCAACGCGCGTGGTCGACGAGGTCGTGGCCGGCATCGACGAGGTGGTGGCCGAGGGCGACGGCGCCGCTGGCCCAGCTGCTCGACCTGGTGCTGTTCGGCGACTTCGTGACGCTGCACCGCGCCGCCCAGGAGGGCATCGACCCGGGCCCGGTCCCGGTGCTCGACGAGCTCAAGGCACGCCCTCGCCCGGACTGACACCCGTTCGCGCCGTCGCGCTGAGCGCGAACGGGGGCGGAGCGGGTCGGACGGCCATCGCCTACACTCGTCGGGCCGGGCTGACGTGAGTGGTGTCAGTGGACCCCAGCCCCGAACGAAGACATCCTCATTCCCACTTCGACGCGCTTGGAGATCACCCATGACCATCACCCAACTGTCACACTGACGGCGACTTCAAGGTCGCCGACCTCTCCCTGGCCGGCTTCGGCCGCAAGGAGATCGAGCTGGCCGAGCACGAGATGCCCGGCCTCATGGCCCTGCGGGCCGAGTACGGCGACAGCCAAGCCCCTCGCCGGCGCCCGCATCACCGGCTCGCTCCACATGACCATCCAGACCGCCGTGCTCATCGAGACCCTCACCGAGCTCGGCGCCGAGGTGCGCTGGTGCTCGTGCAACATCTTCTCGACCCAGGACCACGCCGCCGCCGCGGTGGCCGTCGGGCCCGACGGCACGCCCGAGAACCCCAAGGGCGTCCCCGTGTACGCCTGGAAGGGCGAGACCCTCGAGGAGTACTGGTGGTGCACCGAGCAGGTGCTGCGCTGGCCGGGCGGCGAGGGCCCCAACATGATCCTCGACGACGGCGGCGACGCCACCCTGCTGGTGCACAAGGGCACCGAGTACGAGCGCACCGGCGTCGTGCCCGAGCCGACCGACGACGACTCCGAGGAGTGGAAGGTCGTGCTCGAGCTGCTGGCCGCACCGTGGCCGACGAGCCCGGCCTGTGGACCGGCATCGGCAAGGGCATCCAGGGCGTCACCGAGGAGACCACCACCGGCGTGCACCGGCTCTACCAGATGATGGAGAGCCGGCTCGCTGCTGTTCCCGGCCATCAACGTCAACGACTCGGTGACCAAGTCGAAGTTCGACAACCTCTACGGCTGCCGCCACTCGCTCATCGACGGCATCAACCGGGCCACCGACGTGATGATCGGCGGCAAGGTCGCGCGTCGTGTGCGGCTACGGCGACGTGGGCAAGGGCTGCGCCGCCTCGCTGCGGGGCCAGGGCGCCCGGGTCATCGTCACCGAGATCGACCCCATCAACGCCCTGCAGGCCGCCATGGAGGGCTACCAGGTGGCCCGGCTCGAAGACGTCATGGACACCGCCGACATCTTCATCACCACCACCGGCAACAAGGACATCATCACCGCCGAGCACATGGCCCGGATGAAGCACCAGGCCATCGTGGGCAACATCGGTCACTTCGACAACGAGATCGACATGGCCGGCCTGGCCCGCATGAGCGACGTGCAGCGGGTCAACATCAAGCCCCAGGTCGACGAGTTCGTCTTCCCCGACGGCCACTCGGTCATCGTGCTGGCCGAGGGTCGGCTGCTGAACCTGGGCTGCGCCACCGGCCACCCGAGCTTCGTGATGTCGTGCAGCTTCTCGAACCAGGCCATCGCCCAGATCGAGCTGTTCGGCCACCCGGACTTCTACGAGAACAAGGTGTACACGCTGCCCAAGCACCTCGACGAGAAGGTGGCCCGGCTCCACCTCGACGCCCTCGGCGTCCGCCTCACCGACGCTCACCGACGAGCAGGCCGCCTACCTCGGCATCCCGGTCGACGGTCCCTACAAGCCGGACCACTACCGCTACTGAGCCGGTTCGCTCGCCCTGGTGGTCGTGGACGCCTACTGTCGTAGGCGTTCACGACCAGGGGGAGCAGCGTGAAGGACCTGCAGGGCAAGACCGCCGTCATCACCGGCGCGGCGAGCGGCATCGGCCTGGCCATGGCGCGGCGCTTCGGGGCCGAGGGCATGAACCTCGTGCTGGCCGACATCGACGGTGACGACGCTCGAGCCGGGTGGGCGACGAGCTGCGGGCCGCCGGGGCCGAGGTGACCACGCAGGTCACCGACGTCTCGAACGGCGAGGCGGTCGACGCGCTGGCCGCCACCGCCGTCGACGCCCTCGGCGCGGTCCACCTGGTGTGCAACAACGCCGGCGTCGGCGGCGGCGGGCCGATCGACCAGCTCACCACCGCCGACTGGGAGTGGGTGCTGGGCGTGAACCTGTGGGGGGTCATCCACGGCATGCGGGTCTTCCTGCCCCTGCTGCTGGCCCAGGACGAAGGCCACATCGTGAACACGGCGTCGATGGCCGGGCTCGTGGCGGGCCCGTTCATGGGCCCCTACAACGCCAGCAAGTTCGCCGTGGTGGCGATCTCCGAGACGGCCCGGGCCGAGCTCACGCTCGCCGGCTCCGGCGTGGGGATCTCCGTGCTGTGCCCGACGTGGGTGCGCACCCGCATCCACGAATCGGCTCGCAACCGCCCCGAGACCCTGCGCAACGAGGCGTCGGCCGCCGGCGATGAGCGCGAGGCGACCCTGGCCGGGCTGATCGCCGGGTTCATCGAGAGCGGGATCTCGCCCGACGAGGTGGCCCAGCGGGTGGCCGAGGCGGTGGTCGGCGACGAGTTCTACATCCTCACCCACGACGAGACCGCCGTGGCCGTCGCCGCGCGCATGAACGCCATCGTGGACGGCGGCGGCCCGCCGCTGATGATGCCGCAGTGACCTCGGCGCCCTCGTGAGCCGGTGACCGCCCACCCCGCCGAGGAGCCGTTCCCGCCCACCATCGAGTGGGTCGACGACCACGTCGTGCTCATCGACCAGCGCCGGCTGCCGGGCGAGCTGGTCCTGGTCGAGGCCCGCACGGTGGCCGAGCTGTGCGACCTCATCGGCGCCCTGGCCGTGCGGGGCGCCCCCGCGCTCGGAGCGGCGGGAGCCATGGCGCGTGGCCCTGGCCGTGGTGACCGGCGAGCCGCCGGGTGAGGCCCGCGACCAGGTCGTGGCCACCCGGCCCACCGCGGTGAACCTGGCCTGGGGGGCCGGACCGGGCCCTGGCGGCGGCCGACCCCGTGGCCGAGGCGCAGCGCGTCGCCGCCGAGGACGTCGCCACCAACCGGGCGCTCGGGGCGTTCGGCGCCGCCCTCGTGCCCGCGGGGGTCGGGTCCTCACCCACTGCAACGCCGGGGCGCTGGCCTGCGTCGGTTACGGCACCGCGGTCGGTGTGATCCGGGCCGCCCACGAGCAGGGGCGCCGTCCGTCGGTGTGGGTCGACGAGACCCGGCCCGTGCTGCAGGGGGCCCGGCTCACCGCGTGGGAGCTCGACCGGCTCGGCATCGCCTGCACGGTGGTGGCCGACGTGATGGCGGCTTCGCTGATGGCGGCGGGCGAGGTCGACCTGGTGGTGGTCGGCGCCGACCGGGTCGCCGCCAACGGGGACGTGGCCAACAAGATCGGCACCTACGGCCTGGCCGTGCTGGCCCACCACCACGGCGTGCCGTTCTACGTGGCCGCGCCGATGTCCACCGTCGATCCGGCCACCGTCGACGGCGGCGCCATCGTGATCGAGCGGCGTGACCCCGGCGAGGTCCTGGAGATGGCCGGGTCGCGGATCGCCCCCGAGGGCGTGGGCGCCGACAACCGGGCGTTCGACGTGACGCCGGCGGCGCTGGTGACGGCCTACGTCACCGAGGTGGGCGTGCTCGACGGCCAGGGCCTGCGGCAGTCGGTCACTCGCCGCTGATCACGGTGATGGCCTCGACGTGGTCGTCGGGATCCATGGTGAATCGCTCGAGCGCCACATGGGCCACGGGACCGATGGCCACCGCGAACCACACCGTGCCCACGCCGACCGTCCCGCCCAGCAGCCAGCCGGCGGCCAGGGCCGAGAGCTCGATGCCGGTGCGGGCGATCCAGGTGGGCACGCCGCGGTCGGCCAGCCCGGTCATCACCCCGTCGCGGGGCCCCGGGCCGAGGCCGGCGCCGATGTAGAGGCCGCAGCCCACGCCGACCAGGACGGGTCCGGCCACCATCAGGGCCACCCGGACGGCGAAGGCCGACGGGTCCGAGGTCGCGGCCAGGAGGGCGTCGATGACCACGCCGATGATGATGATGTTGCACACGGTCCCGAGGCCGATGCGCTGGCGCAGCGGGATCCAGCAGAACAGGACGGCGAACCCGACGAGGATGCCCACGGTGCCGATGGGTACGCCCGTGCGGTCGGACAAGCCCTGGTGGAAGACGTCCCACGGGCCGAGCCCCAACCGCGCCCGCACCATGCCGGCGATGCCCACGCCGCACACGACGAGCCCCACCAGCAGGCGGGGGAACCGGCGGCGCGCCGACGCGGCCGTGGGGAACGAGAACATCGGCGCAGGCTAGCGAGCGCACCTCGTCGCCCGCGAACCAGATCCCGCCACCTCGGCGCTCGGCGTCCGGCCGGGTGGCCGTCACACCCCCTCGCTAGGTTCGGCTCATGCTCTTCGCGTCGGTGTGCGCCGTGTGCGGTACCCCCGGTCGCTGCGTGTGTCCGCCGTGTGCCGCGCAGCTCCGGCGGCCGGGCCCGGTCGTGTGCCCGGCGGGCCTCGACGCCTGCACCTCGTTGCTGGACTACGACGGCCCCGGTCGCGAGCTCGTCCTCGCCCTCAAGTACGGCAACCGGCGCGCCGTGGTGCGACCGCTGGGGCGGGCGCTGGCCCTGCTCGTCGCCGGTCCCGTCGACGTCGTCACGTGGGTGCCCACCACGCCGCGCCGCCGCCGCGAGCGGGGCTACGACCAGGCCCGACTGCTGGCCCGCGAGGTGGCCCGGGGCCTGGGCCGGCCCTGTCGCAGCCTCCTGCGGCGGGCCCCCGGGCCGCCCCAGACCGGCCGCTCCCTGGCTGAGCGCCAGCGCGGCCCCGTCCTCACCGCCCGCCGCCGGGCCGATGGCATCGTCCTGGTGGTCGACGACGTCGTCACCACCGGCGCCAGCCTGGCCGCGGCGGCCGCCACCCTCCGGGGCGGCGGAGCGCGGGGTGTGCAAGGTGTCACGGTGGCCGCCACCGCCGCTCAAGGTGGGTCACGCCCGCGCCGAAAATCACCTCAACGACCCCCACGCAGCGGACGGAGTTCGCCGGTATGCAGGTAACGGAGACACAGGTGCAGCGCTCGCTCAGGGCCCTCGAGGCCGATGAGGGTGACGGCGGGGCGGCGGTGGCCACCGTCGCCGCCCCCGATGCACCGGTCGAGTCGTTGCCGGCCGGCCTGGTCGAGCGGCTGACCGGGAGCTCCGCCATCCGTACGGACCGCCTCGAAGAGGCCCGTCGCCGGCTCGAGTCCGGCGAGCAACCCTCGGCCGAGGCGCTGGCCCAGCGCATGGTCGGGCGCCTCGTCTGCGACCGGCTGCGCTGATCGACCGGCGGCTGCGGCACGGCCACCCTCTCACCTCCTACGATGCCGGTGTCCGGCTCGAGGTGAGGAGTGGTGCCGTGGAGATCACGATCAGCAGCAGGGGTGTCGACCCCTCCGAGGCCCTCGTCGCCGCCACCCGGCTGAAGATCGGTCGCCTTCCGCGTTTCGTCGACGGCATGGAGCTCGCCCGGGTCCACTTCGCCGAGGAGAAGAACCCCCGCATCGCCGACAAGGAGATCTGCGAGGTGGTGATGGAGGGTCACGGGCATCAGGTCCAGTGCAAGGTGTCGGCCCCGGATCGCTTCGCCGCGCTCGACCTGGCCGTCGAGAAGCTCGAGCACCAGCTCACCAAGCTGAAGACCAAGCTCGGCGCCCGCGGGCGCTGACCGTCCGGGGAGGATCGCCATCAGCGAGTTCGTCGGGGTCGAGAAGTGGTCCGAGGCCACCATCAGCGTCCTGGTCTGCGACGACGTCGCCCACTGGCGGCGCCTCCTGACCGTGGCGCTCGAGGCCTCGCCCGACCATCGAGGTCATGGCCGAGGTCGACGACGGCGACGCCGTGCTGGACCAGGTCCGGGAGTCGGCGCCCGACGTCGTGTGGCTGGGCCTGCGGATGCCGGGCCCGGCCGGGCCTCGGCTGACCGCGGCCATCCGTGAGCTGGTGCCGTCGGCCCGGGTGGTCGTCGTGGCCAACCCCGAGGAGGGCGACCTGCGCATGCGGGCCCTCCGGGCCGGGGCGACCGGGATCGTGGGCCGGGCATCGGCGCCGTCGGTCGCGGTCTCGGTGACCGAGCGCCTGGCCTGGGGCCGCTGCGTGTTCGATCCGGAGGACCTCGCCCGCCTGCTGGAGACCTACGCCGGCCTGAGCCGGCAGGCCGGCTCGCTGCAGCAGCAGCTGGCGCCACCCACGCTCAGTGACCGCGAGCGGGAGGTGCTCGAGCCGCCTGGCCCTCGGGTCGAGCACCGACGAGGTGGCTGCAGGCGCTCGGCCTGGCGCCGGCCACGGTCGACCAGACCGTGGCCGAGGTGGTGGGCCGGCTCCATCGCTACAGCCGCACCGAGGCCGTCGTCTATCGCCGTCGGTGAGCGCCTCTTCGACGCGGGCTGAGCCGCCTTCCGGCCACCGGTAGGCTGGTCGGCCTCATGGGAGTTTTCGACAAGATCCTCCGTGCCGGTGAAGGCCGCAAGCTGCGCGCCCTGCAGGGCCTCGTGCCCGAGATCAACGCGCTCGAGCGCCGAGATGCAGGCGCTGTCCGACGACGCCCTGCAGGCCAAGACCGGCGAGTTCCGCCAGCGGCTCGACAACGGCGAGACCCTCGACGACCTGCTCATCGAGGCGTTCGCCGTCACCCGCGAGGCCGCGCAGCCGGGTCATCGGGCAGCGCCACTACGACGTCCAGCTCATGGGCGGGCGCGGCGCTGCACTTCGGCTGGGTGGCCGAGATGAAGACCGGCGAGGGCAAGACCCTGGTCTCGACCCTGCCCATCTACCTCAACGCGCTGGCGGGCAAGGGCGTGCACCTGGTCACGGTCAACGACTACCTGGCCACCTTCCACTCCGAGTGGATGGGCCAGCTCCACCGCTGGCTCGGCCTCACCGTCGGCCTGGTCATCCCCGGCGACTACGACTGGGACCACAAGAAGGCCCAGTACGCCTGCGACATCACCTACGGCACCAACAACGAGTTCGGCTTCGACTACCTGCGCGACAACATGGCCATGAGCCGCGACCGCCAGGTGCAGCGGGGCCACAGCTTCTGCATCGTCGACGAGGTCGACTCGATCCTCATCGACGAGGCCCGCACCCCGCTCATCATCAGCGGCCGGGTGGCCGACGCGGCCAAGCTCTACTACCAGTTCGCCAGCATCGTCCGGGGCCTCAAGCGCGACGTGCACTACGACGTCGACGAGGAGAAGCGCACGGTCGCCCCCACCGACGAGGGCGTCGAGGCGGTCGAGAAGGCGCTCGGCATCGAGAACATGTACGACGAGGTGTCCACCAACCTCGTGCACCAGTTCCAGGCCGCGCTCAAGGCCAAGGAGCTGTTCAAGCGGGACAAGGACTACGTCGTGCAGCACGGCGAGGTGAAGATCGTCGACGAGTTCACCGGGCGCATCCTCGAGGGCCGGCGCTGGTCCGAGGGCCTGCACCAGGCGGTCGAGGCCAAGGAGGGCGTGAAGATCAACGAGGAGAACCAGACCCTCGCCACGATCACGCTGCAGAACTACTTCCGCCTCTACGACAAGCTCGCCGGCATGACCGGCACGGCCGAGACCGAGGCCTCCGAGCTGGCCGGCACCTACGACCTCCAGGTCGTGCCGATCCCGACGCACCGCCCGCTCATCCGCATCGACCAGGCCGACCTCATCTACAAGTCCGAGGACGCCAAGTTCGACGCCGTCGTCGAGGACCTCGAAGGAGCGCCACGAGCGTCGGCCAGCCGGTGCTGGTCGGCACCATCTCGGTCGAGAAGTCCGAGAAGCTGTCGCGCGACGCTCGAGAAGCAGGGCATCCCCCACGAGGTGCTCAACGCCAAGCAGCACACCCGGGAGGCCCACATCGTCGCCCAGGCCGGCCGGCTCGGCGCCATCACCGTGGCCACCAACATGGCCGGTCGCGGCGTCGACATCATCCTCGGCGGCAACCCCGAGGGCCTGGCCGGCGCGAGGACGTGCTGGCCGAGGGGCTCGAGCTCGACACCGACGAGGGCCAGGCCCGCGTCGAGCGAGCTGGCCAAGAAGTACGAGGACGAGACCGACGCCGAGGGCGAGAAGGTCCGCGAGCTGGGCGGCCTCTACGTGCTCGGCACCGAGCGCCACGAGAGCCGGCGCATCGACAACCAGCTCCGGGGCCGCTCGGGCCGCCAGGGCGACCCGGGCGAGAGCCGCTTCTACCTCTCGCTCGAGGACGAGCTCATGCGCCTGTTCGCCACCGGCGCCATGAACTGGGTGATGGGCAAGGCCCTGCCCGACGACGTGCCCATCGAGGCCAAGATGGTCACCAAGGCCATCGAGCGGGCCCAGAACACCGTCGAGCAGCGCAACGCCGAGATCCGCAAGAACGTGCTGCAGTACGACGAGGTCATGAACGAGCAGCGCAAGGTGATCTACAAGCGCCGCGACCAGATCCTCGACGACGCCGACCTGCGGGACGAGGCCATGGAGTACCTGGCCGAGGCCGTCGACGGCGTCATCGCGCACCTACTGCGTCAGCGACTTCGCCGAGGAGTGGGACCTCGAGGGCCTGCTCCCCGAGATCCAGTCGCTACTGGCCGACCGAGGCCACCGTCGAGAGCCTCGGCCGGCGTCGCCACGCACCGACGAGCTCTACGAGCGCTCGTGGGCGAGGCCTCGGCCTACTACGAGGCGCGCGAGGCCGAGTTCGGCGCCGAGACCATGCGCGAGATCGAGCGCCAGGTGATGCTGCAGATCATCGACCAGCGCTGGCGCGAGCACCTCTACGAGATGGACTACCTGCAGGAGGGCATCAACCTGCGGGCCATGGGCCAGAAGGATCCGCTGGTCGAGTGGCAGCGCGAGGGCTTCGAGATGTTCGGCCAGATGATGCAGGCCGTCGCCCAGGACTTCGTGAAGTACGTCATGCACGCCCAGATCGCGGTGGCCGAGCAGCCGGCCCGAGGAGGCCGAGCTCGGCAACGTGCAGTACACCGCGCCCGACCGATCCGTCCGAGGCCCCCAGCACCATGGCGGCCGCGGCCCGGGCCCAGGCCGCAGCTCGAGGGCGGCGAGGCGCCGCCCGAGGTCGATCGAGGAGCCGGTCGTCAACACGCCCGGTGGTGAAGTCCGAGTGGGACAAGACGCCGCGCAACGCCCCCTGCCCGTGCGGGTCGGGCAAGAAGTTCAAGCTGTGCCACGGCGCCTGAGCGACTCGACGGCCACCCGACCCATGCGTGACTTCACCGACGACCTCGCCGCGCTGCGCCAGCGGCTCGACGAGGCCGTCGGTCTACCTGCGCATCGACGAGCTGCGGCGCAACCGGCCCCAGCTCGAGACCGAGGCGTCGCGGCCCGACCTGTGGGACGACCCCGACCAGGCCCGCAAGGTCAACGGCGAGCTGGCTCGGCGTCACCGAGGACCTCGAGCTGTTCGACGCGCTCGGCCGCCCGCTCGACGACGCCGAGACGCTCTTCGAGCTGGCCCGGGAGGAGGGCGACGAGTCGCTCGAGCCCGAGATCGCCGAGGCCATCGCCGTCGCTGCGCCGCCACCTTCGACGAGCTCGAGCTGCGGTCGCTGTTCACCGGCGAGTACGACGAGGCCGACGCCATCTGCGAGATCCAGTCCGGCGAGGGCGGGGCCGACGCCCAGGACTGGGCCGAGATGCTGCTGCGCATGTACCTGCGCTGGGCCGAGCGCCGGGGCTTCGACGTCGAGCTCGACGAGGTGTCGCCCGGCAACGAGGCCGGCATCTCGTCGGCCACCTTCCTGGTCAACGGGCGCCACGCCTACGGCCGGCTGCGCTCCGAGCACGGCGTGCACCGGCTGGTGCGCATGTCGCCGTTCAACGCCCAGGGCAAGCGCCAGACCGCCTTCGCCGCGCTGAAGGTCACGCCCTTCCTCGAGGACGTGCCCGACATCGAGATCGACGAGAAGGACCTGCGCATCGACACCTACCGCTCGTCGGGCGCCGGCGGCCAGCACGTCAACGTGACCGACTCGGCGGTGCGCATCACCCACCTGCCGACCGGGCGTCGTGGTGTCGTGCCAGAACGAGCGCAGCCAGCACCAGAACAAGGACCGGGCCATGCAGATCCTCAAGGTGAAGCTGGCCGAGCTGCAGCGCCAGGAGCGCGAGGCCGAGCTCGACGCCATCCGGGGCGTGCAGCACTCGGTGGGCTTCGGCAGCCAGATCCGCTCCTACGTCCTGCAGCCCTACCAGATGGTCAAGGACCTGCGCGACGAGTACGAGACGGGCAACGTCGACGGCGTGCTCGACGGCGACCTCGACCCGTTCATGGAGGCCTACCTGCGCTGGCAGCGGGCCGAAGGCGAGACCCCGCGAGAGCGTGACCGCGACGTGACCGACGACGAAGCTCCGGGGGGTGACCCCAACGGGCCTGGGGCCGCTAGTAACCTGATCGCAACATGATTCGCCTCGAACACGTCACCAAGACCTACAAGGGCGAGCACGTCGCCCTCCGAGACGCCAACGTCGACATCCAGAAGGGCGAGTTCGTCTTCCTCGTCGGGCCCTCGGGCTCGGGCAAGTCGACCTTCATCCGCCTCCTGAACAAGGAGGAGACGCCCGAGCAGGGCCGCATCTTCGTGGCCGGCAAGGACATCGGCGAGCTCTCGAGCTGG
The DNA here is from genome assembly GCA_963726905.1 of uncultured Microthrixaceae bacterium. Lineage (GTDB taxonomy): Bacteria > Actinomycetota > Acidimicrobiia > Acidimicrobiales > Acidimicrobilacustridaceae > UBA4742. The sequence continues at coordinate 184,921 of CAVSDZ010000003.1, read as the reverse complement.
AAGGTGCCGTTCCTGCGCCGCAACATCGGCTGCGTCTTCCAGGACTTCAAGCTGCTGCTCCAACAAGACCGTGTCCGAGAACGTGGCCTTCGCCCTCGAGGTGATCGGTCGGCCCCGCCACGTGATCCAGACGCAGGTGCCGGCCATCCTCGACCTGGTCGGCCTGGCCCACAAGGCCAACAGCCTGCCCACCGAGCTGTCCGGCGGTGAGCAGCAGCGGGTGTCGATCGCCCGGGCCTTCGTCAACCGGCCGCTGATCCTGCTGGCCGACGAGCCCACCGGCAACCTCGACCCGGCCACGTCGGTCGGCATCATGCGGCTGCTCGACCGCATCAACAAGACCGGCACCACGGTGGTCATGGCCACCCACGACCGCGGCATCGTCGACACGATGCGCCGCCGGGTCATCGAGCTCGACCGCGGCGCGATCGTGCGCGACCAGGCCCGCGGCGTCTACGAGTAGGAACCTCCCCGTGCCCAAGATCGACTACGTCGTCCGCGAGACGACCTCCAACCTCGCCCGCAACTTCACCATCACGCTGGCCTCGATCATGACCGTGGTCGTGTCGCTGTCGCTGGTGGGGGCGTCGCTGATGCTGCGCCAGGGCGTGCAGAACGCCACCCGGCGCTGGCAGGGCGGCATCGAGTTCGTCGTCTTCATGAACGCCGACGCCACCCAGGAGCAGATCGACGCCGTCGGCCAGCGACCTCGACGACAACCCCGAGGTCCAGAGCAAGACCTACGTCGACCAGCAGGCGTCCTACGAGGAGTTCAAGCAGCTGTTCGCCGACCAGCCGGAGCTGGTCGACAGCGTCACCGCCCGAGATCCTGCCGCCGTCGTTCCGGGTGGTGCCGGTCGACAAGAACGCCGAGGCGGTCGAGACGCTGGGCGAGCAGTACAGCGGCAAGCCCGGCGTGCGGGACGTGGTCTTCGCCGCGGAGACCATCCGGGCGGTGCAGCAGCTCGTCCGAGCGCTTCACCGTCGGCATCTTCGTCATCGCCGCCTTCCTGCTCGGCGCCGCCGTCCTGCTCGTGCTCAACACCATCCGCATGGCCATGTTCGCCCGGCGGCGGGAGATCGAGGTGATGAAGCTGGTCGGCGCCACCAACTGGTTCATCCGCGTGCCGTTCATGCTCGAGGGGCTGGTCCAGGGGGTCATCGGCGCCGTCGTCGCCATCGGCGCGCTGGTGCATCTTCAAGCCGTTCTTCGAGAAGTGGCTGCCCAGCTCCGCAGGACTTCCCCCTGGTCAGCGGCTTCGTGCTCACCGCCAGCGAGCTGGTCGCGCATCTACGTCCTGCTCGGCATCACCGGCTGCGTCGTCGGCGCCATCGGCGCCGGCATCGCCGTCACCCGCTTCCTCGACGTCTGACCCGCCCCCCCGGCCCCCCGTCCCGGCGCCCCCGCCCGCCACCGCGCGGCGCACCGTCCGCCGGCACCGTCTCGGTGGCGTGACCGTCGCCACCGTTTCGTGCGACGTGGCTCGAACAGTGGCGAGGGACCTTCCCTCCCGGCGCGTCATTCGGCCACACTGACCGGCGCTCGGCACCCGTTGGCGCCCTCTGGTCCCTGCAGACCGGAGGTCGCCATGACCGCCTTCGAGGCCGACCAGGCCGTGGCGGTGCTCGCCCGGCGCCAGCACGGCGTCTTCTCTCGCGACCAGGCCCTCGCCGCCGGGGCCAGCCGCCGCGATCATCGAGCGTCGCCTCGGCTCGAAGGCGTGGCTGCGACTCGGCCCGGCCGTCTATGCCCTCCCGAGCCACCCCGGTACCTGGCGGCGCGCGTTGATGGCCGCGGTGCTGGGGGAGCCCGTTGCCGTGGTGGGTGGACGAGCGGCGGCGGCGCTGCACGGGCTGGCCGGCTTCCGCCCCGGACATCCCGAGCTCGTCGTCCCGGCGGGTGCCAACGGCCGCAGCTCGCTCGGCCACCATCCGCCGGTCGGCCGACCATCGATCGACCATCGTGGACGGGATCCCCGTGCTCACCGTGTGCGACACCTTCTTCGCCGTCGCCGGCCGCACCGACCACCGGCGCCTGGAGCGGGCGCTGGACGAGGCGGTGGCCGAACGTCGGCTCTCCATCGACGGCCTGGCCGACCGTGCCGTGGAGCTCGCCGGTCAGCGTCGCCCCGGTTTCGGCCGCCTGGTGGAGCTGGTGGCCCGACGAAGCGACGACGCCTTCGTGCCGCCGGCCAGCGTGCTCGAAGGGCGACCTGTACCGTGTGCTCGACCGCTCGGGCATGCCGCCGTACCAGCGCCAGGCGCCGGCCCCCGTGGTCGCCGGACGAGCGGGTGGACGCCTTGCTCGCCGACGCCCCCGTCATCATCGAGGCCGACGGTCGGCGGTGGCACACCCGGGTGGCGGACTTCGAGCGCGATCGTCGCCGGGACCGGCTGGCCCTCCTCCACGGTCACCACACCCTGCGGTTCACCCACGGAGAACTGACGTCGGATCCCGACGGGGTCGCCCGCACGGTGCTGGCCGCCCACGCCCGGTTCTCCATCCCCGTTCTCCGATCCCCGTGGGCGGGACTGTTGACCACCGTTTCGGTGGCTGATCGTCCTCCGTTCGGGGCGTCTCGTCGGCGCGGGTAGGTTCCTGGCCGGAACCGAGCCGGGGAGCGAGACACCGATGGACTACACCGAGATCGCCTACGAGGTGGACGACCACGTGGCGATGATCACGCTCGACCGCCCCGAGCGGCTGAACGCCTTCACCCGACGTCATGATGCGCGAGATGATCGACGCGTTCGACCGGGTCGACGCCGACGACGACGTGCGGGTGGTCATCGTCACCGGCCGGGGCCGGGGCTTCTGCGCCGGCGCCGACCTCGGTGCCGGTGGGGAGACGTTCGATGCCGACGCCGCCGCCGGTACGGAGGTCCGGTCGGTGCCCCGCGACGGAGGCGGACTGGTCACCCTGCGCATCTTCGAGTGCACCAAGCCGGTGATCGCGGCCATGAACGGCTCGGCCGTGGGCATCGGCGTGACCATGACGCTGCCCATGGACATCCGGGTGCTGTCCGACCGAGGCCAAGGTCGGCTTCGTGTTCGCCGGCCGGGGCATCGTGCCCGAGGCGTGCGTCGAGCTGGTTCCTGCCCCGGGTGGTGGGCATCAACCAGGCCCTCGAGTGGTGCCTGACCGCCCGGGTGTTCGGGGCCGAGGAGGCGCTGGCCGGCGGCCTGGTGCGCAGCATCCATCCCGCCGGACGAGGTGCTGGCCGTGGCCCGGGAGCTGGCCGCCGGAGATCGTCGCAGCAGCGCCGCGCCGGTGTCGGCCGCCCTGACCCGCCAGATGCTGTGGCGGATGCTGGGCGCCGACCATCCCGATGGAGGCCCACAAGATCGACTCGCGGGGCGTGTTCGACACGGGCCGGGGGGCCGACGCCCGCGAGGGCGTCATCGTCCTTCCTCGAGAAGCGGCCGCCGGAGTGGACCCTGCGTCCCAGCCGAGGACATGCCCGAGTGGTACCCGTGGTGGGACGAACGTCCCTTCGAGTGAGGACCCGCCGACCAGGCCCGTGACCGGCGGGGGTTCCCGGCATCCACCGATGGGCCGACCGGGCGTGCCACGGTGCGTCCATGGAGCCGGGGAGCGATCCACCGCGAGGCGGATGGATGTCGGCCGAGATGCCCCCGTGGATCCCGCGCGCGCTGCTGTACTTCTTCCTGGGCGTCGCCGCGCTGTCGGCCGCCGGCTGGCTGCTCGACAAGCTCAGCGAGCTGCTGTTGATCCTGGTCGTGTCGCTGTTCCTGTCCTTCGCGCTGGAGCCGGCGGTGGACTACCTGGCCCAGCGGGGCTGGCGCCGGGGCTCGGCCACCGGACTGGTGCTGGCCGTGCTGGCGGTGTTCACCATCTTGTTCCTGGGCGCGGTGGGCAAGCTGGTGGTCGACCAGGTGTCGCAGTTCATCGACCAGGCCCCGGACAAGCTGCAGAGCATCGAGGACTGGATCAACTCGACGTTCGGCACCCACCTGTCGAGCGATCAGATCTCCCAGGAGTTCACCAAGCCCGACGGGCCCATCCGCACCTTCGCCACCCGCCTGGCCGGCAACGCGGTCGGGCTTCAGCCTGAGCGCCGTGGGTGTGGTGTTCCAGTTCTTCACCATCCTCCTGTTCACCTTCTACCTGGTGGCCGACGGTCCGCGCTTCCGCCGGACGGTCTGCAGCTTCATGCGTCCCGACCGCCAGATCGAGGTGCTGGCGAACTGGGAGATCGCCATCCAGAAGACCGGTGGGTACCTCTACTCCCGGCTGTTGCTGGGCCTGCTCTCCGCCTTCTTCCACTACCTCGCGTTCGTCCTCATCGGCGTGCCCTACGCCATCGCCCTGGCCCTGTTCGTCGGTCTGGTGTCGCAGTTCGTCCCCGTCATCGGGACCTACATCGCCGGGGCGCTGCCCACCCTGGTGGCCCTGGCCGTCAGCCCGGCCGACGCCCTGTGGGTGCTCGGGTTCGCCGTCGTCTACCAACAGATCGAGAACTACCTGTTCGCGCCCCGCATCACGGCCCGGACGATGTCACTGCACCCCGCCGTCGCCTTCGGGTCGGTGCTGGTCGGCGGCGGCCTCTTCGGGCCGATCGGCGCCATCCTGGCCCTGCCGGCGGCCGCGGTGATCCAGGCCGTGGGCTCGACCTACATCGGTCGCCACGAGGTGGTGGAGACGCCCATGACCACCGATCGGGTCCCCCGCCGGCGGTGGATGAGCCGTTTGCGCTCGGGGCGTCGCGAATCCACCTGAGCGGCCCGGTAATCTGGACGGTGTTCGTGGCTGAGACCGGGCCGCTGCACGACCTGGCCACCCACCCCGACCTACGCAGAGAGGCGTGCCCCGCATGCGCAACCCCGCATTGAACAGCTCGATCTTCCAGAAGGAGATCGACGAGACCGACGGCACCCAGGCCGGCTGGGCCGCCCCCGGCGGCGCCACGGCCACCTCGGTCGCGCCCGCCCCGACGGCAGCCCCGGCCGCCGTCCCCGCTCCCGCCGGGCCCCCCGGGGCCGAGCCCACCGAGCTTCGCGCCCCCGGCCAGATCGTGGGCAAGCCCATGACGCTGTTCGGGACCTTCACCGCCACGCTGGTGATGTTCGTCTTCTTGATGGCCGGGGCCTACTTCGGCTGGAACGCCGTGACCCAGACCAGCGTCGAGGTCCCCGATCCCACCACCATCGGCGGGACGATGACCCAGGTCACCACGCACTTCCCGGGCTGGATCTTCGGCGCCCTGCTGGTCGCCTTCGGGCTGGCCATGGTCACCATCTTCAAGCCCAAGCTGGCCCGGATCACCGGGCTGCTCTACGCCGTGGCCGAAGGCGTCGCCCTCGGGGCGATCTCCCACGCCTTCGACATCCAGTACAACGGCATCGTCATCCAGGCGGTGATGGCCACCTTCGCCGTGTTCGCCTCCATGCTGTTCCTCTACGCCACCCGGATCGTGCGGGTCACCCAGCGCTTCACCCGCATCATCGTCGGGGCGCTGATGGGCATCATGGTGCTCTTCATCGGCTCGCTCATCGCCAGCCTGTTCGGGGTCACCCTGGACTTCTGGAACCAGCCGACCCCGCTGGGCATCGGCATCACCCTGCTCATCGTGGGGGTGGCCGCCTTCTCGTTGATGATCGACTTCGACTTCATCGAATCCGCGGTGGCCGCCGAGGCACCCCGGTACATGGAGTGGTACGGCGCCTTCGGGCTGATGGTCGGCCTCGTCTTCCTGTACCTCAACCTCCTGCGCCTGCTGGCCCTCCTGCGGGGCCGCTGAGTCAGGACGCCGGTCGCCGGGCCCGACGGTGGCTCCGGCAGCCTGGCCAGGGCGCGATCGCTCGACGCCGGCCCGTGGAAGTGGTCCCACCAGACCGCGTTCACCAGCGCGCTGCCGACGATGATGTTGCCCAGCAGGTAGAGGTAGAAGAGCACCGCCACCGCGACGCCCAGCGAGCCGTAGAGGCTGGACGAGCGCGCCAACTTGTCGGGCAGGTAGTAGTTGGCGAACACCTGCAGCCCGGCGATGGCCACCGGCGCGGCGACGAGCCGGGCAGCAGCCACTGGGGCGCGGTGGAGCGGTGGGGGAGGATGTTGGCCGCCGCGAAGAAGGCCCCGCCCACGATCACCATGGCGCCCAGCGTGCCGGCGAAGCTGGCCGCCAGGCCGATGTGTCGCAGGGTCCCGACGCTCAAGATGAGCAGGACCATGGCGATGAGCGAGCCCACGAACTTCGGGGTGAGCGACAGGCGGTGGGGGATGCGGGTGGCGTCGAGGCCCCACGCCTGGGCGAAGCAGTAGTTGAACGCCGACAGCAGTCCGGAGCCGGTGATGGCCAGGGCGGCCAGCGCGGAGAGCGGCGAGCGGGAACCAGCCCCGGCGGGCCTGCTCGGCCCCGTCGGACACGGTGTGGGTCAGGGAGGTGGAGAGCCCGAGCTTGGAACCGAAGGTGGTGCCGACGGCGACGCCCCGGGCCTGAAGGAAGCCGAGCAGGGCCACGAGCAGCACGAACACCGGCAGGAGGAACAGGAACGAGCGGAAGGCCATGTGCCCGGCCAGCACGGTGGCGTTCTGGCGTCGGTAGCGCTGGTAGAGCTCGCGCCCGAGCGAGAGGTGGGGGACGCGCCCCTCGAGCTCCTCGGCCTTCGCCACCGCCTCTTCTCGGCTTCGGTGGCCCGGGCGGTGACTCGCTGGATCCGCCCGGGGTGACCGGCATCGGCCGCCTCCGCCCCGGGAGCCGGCGGCCGGCTCGGGAGGAGCCTGATCGGCGCCGTCGGGCCCTTGGATCGGTGACATGACGCCGAAGTCTTGCTCACCGCGCCCCGGTCATGGAACCCGCTGGGGGTCCCGCGGCGTCCAACCCGGATGCCGGGGATGCACCGAGATCCTTCAGGGCAGGCCCTAGAGTGCCGACGAATATGACGAATGAGTTGCGAATCGGTGCCCTCGACCTCCGAACCTAGCGCTCCCTGCAGGACCGGAAGGCTTCGTCGCGCCCGGGTGCTGCTCGCCGTCGCGCTCACCGTCGGGCTGACCGCGGTGGCGCTGCCCTCGCCGGCGCAGGGTGACGAGGTCATCGACAAGGTGCGGCAGAGCCAGGAGATCGCCGACCAGCTCGACGCCCTGAACCTCAAGCTCTACGAGCTCTCCGGTCAGCAGGAGGTCGCTCGCCACCAGCTCGACGACGCCACCAAGGCGGCCGCCGAGGCCCAGGCCCGACTCGACGCCGCCAACGCCGACCTCAGCGCCCATCAGAAGGCCTTGGCCAGCTTCTCGGTCGAGGCCTACATCAGCGGTGGTGGGTCGACGCGGATGGACAGCCTGCTCAGCTCGCCGTCGCAGTCGGCCGAGGTGGCGGCCGGTTACATCGACACGGTGGGCGAGAAGCGCCAGCAGCTGATCGACGAGCTGGCCGCCACCCGCAACCGCATCGACAGCGAGGCGGAGCACCTGGCCCTCGCCCAGCGCGACGCCCAGAGCCTCTCCGACCAGGTCGACCAGGCCGGCCGGGACACCGATGCCGCGCTGGCCGAGCAGAAGCAGCTGCAGGACAAGGTCACCGGTGAGCTCGTCGACCTGGTCACCACCGACCAGCAACGCCTGGCCCAGCAGGCGGCCGAGGCCGGGCAGTCCCAGTCGGTGGCCAACGACGCCGGCGTGACCGGGCCCGCGCCGCCGCAGCACGCCTCATGCCGCCGACGTGGTCAAGTTCGCCTTGTCGAAGCTGGGCGCGCCCTACATCTGGGCGGCGGCCGGGCCCGACACGTTCGACTGCTCGGGGCTCGTGCTGTGGGCGTGGAACTTCGCCGGAGTGCAAGCTCGACCACTACACGGGGTTCCAGTACGCGGAGACCACCCACATCGCGGTGGCCGACCTGCTCCCCGGTGACCTGGTGTTCTTCTGGGGCGCGGGCGAGACCGGCGACCCCGGCCACGTCGGGCTCTACATCGGCAACGGGCTCATGGTCCACGCCCCCCACGAGGGGGGCAACGTGATGCTCAGCTCGATCTACTACTGGCCGTCGGGCACCTTCGCCGCGTCCCGGGTCGTCGACCCGGCCAACCCCCCCAAGTAGACGCCGCCGCGGCGTCGGCCGTCAGCGGCGCGTGTAGAGCGAGTTGAACCGCTGGCTCACGCCGGGGTTGGCGTGCATGCGGGCGTTCCAGCCCGTGACGGCGGCCTCCCACTCGGCGGCGCCCACCCCTCTGGCCGCGGCCAGCGCCGGCGCCTGGGTCTGGTCGTAGCCCACGGCGGCCAGATCGCGGGAGATCTCGGCGTAGAGGTCGAGCGTGACCCCGGCGATGGGGTCGAAGTCGGGGCCGATGGCGGCCACGGTGGGCACGGCGTAGACCGGCGTGCGCTCGGGCGGTCCGGCGGCGATCCGGGGGAGCTTCAGCTGCTTCATGAGCCCCACGGGCCCTCCTCGTCGGACGGGGCCGTTCCCCGCCCCCGCAGTGTGGGGCCGGCGTGACGCCCCTGCCATGAGCAACGACTACTCAACCGGGGCCGATCGATTCGTCGACGGTCGATGCCCACCCCCTGTCGGCGCCGGGTCGGGGAGCGTACGCTGGGCCTACACCAGGCAGTGAAGGAGGGTTCGATGCGTCGATACCTCGTCGTAGCCCATCAGACGCTCGGTAGCGCCGAGTTGCACGATGCCCTACGTGACCGACTGGCCCAGGGGCCCTGCTCGTTCCACCTCGTGGTCCCGTTCCTCCACGGGGGCGTGGGCGCGCTGTGGACCGAGGGGGAGGCCCGTCACCAGGCCGGGGAGCACCTCGAAGAGGCCCGGATGCGCTTCACCGCCGAGGGGTTCCCGGTGACCGGTGAGGTGGGGGATGCCAACCCGGTGCTGGCGGTGGGGGACGTGATGATCCGCGAGGGCGGCGACGCGTTCGACGAGATCATCATCTCCACCCTGCCGCTCGGGATCTCGCAAGTGGATCCACATGGACGTGCCCGCTCGGGTGTCGCGCTCGACGACCACACCGGTCACCCACGTGGTGGCGGTGCACGCCCCCGCCTGAGCTGCCCCCTCCCTGCGTCCCCTGGGCCAAGATGGCGGCATGCCGCTCGAGGTCGCCTGGTTCGCGCCGTCGTGTTGGGGCGACACCGCCCGCCTGGGGGTTGACGACCCGGCGCGGCGGGCCACGTACGCCTACAACGCCCGGGTGATCTCGTTGGCCGACCGGCTCGGGTTCCGCAACGTGTTGATCCCGTCGAGCTACGTGCCGGGGATGGATCCCTGGACCCTCGCCTCGGCGATCGGGCCCACCCTGAGCACCTCGCGCCTGCTCCCGGCGGTGCGCATCGGCGAGTTCGATCCGCCCATGCTGGCGCGGGCGGCCAAGGGCCTGCAGCAGGCCATGGATGGCCGGTTGACCATCAACATCATCTCCAGCGACCGGGTGGGCGAGTCGCGGCCCGCGTCGGAGCGCTATCGACGAACGGGCGAGGCCATGGCCCTGCTCAAGGCGTTCTGGCGCGACGACCACGTGGCCTTCGACGGCGAGTGGTGGCGCTACGACCTCGACACCGCGCCGACCCGGACCCGGACGCCACCCCCGCTCTACTTCGGCGGTACCTCGCCCGAGGCGCTCGACGTGGCGGCGGCCTACGCCGACTGCTACCTGATGTGGGTCGAGACGGTGGCGGCCACCGGGGCCCTGGTGGCCGACGTCAGGCAGCGGGCCGCCGCTCACGGACGCCGCCTTCGCTTCGGGCTGCGCACGCACGTGCTGGTGCGCGAGACCGAGGCCGAGGCCCGCGCCGCCGCGGCCGAGCTGGTCAGCGAGCTCGATCCCGACGTCGGACGCCGGTTGAAGGAATCGAGCCACGATCACCGCTCCGAGGGGGTGCGCCGCCAGGACTCGTTGCGCGAGGCCGCCGGCGGCGACGGCTTCGTCGAGGAGGCGCTGTGGACCGGCATCGGGGTGGCCCGCAGCGGCGTCGGCGCCGCCATCGTCGGCAGTCCCGACCAGGTCGTGGCCAAGATCCAGGCCTACGCCGCCCTCGGCATCGACGGCTTCATCTTGTCGGGCTACCCGCTCGACGAGGAGGCCGAGCGCGTCGCCGAGCTGGTCCTGCCCCATCTCGACGTCGGCGAGCTGGACTGGGAGCCCGGCGCCTGAGCGGTCGTCGTCCCGACCCCGCCGCCCGCGCCCGGCGCGCTCGTCAGTCGAGGTATCGGCGGAGGATGGCCAGCTCCTCGAGCAGGGGAGCGGCTTCGGCGTCGCGTCCGGCGACCCGGTAGCGGTCGATGGTGTCCTGGCGGTCGGCGATCTCCAGGCGCAGGATGGCGTCCAGATCGGCGTCGGACAGCACCAGGCGCGGGTGGTCGACGAGCTGGCCCACCACCGGAGCCATCGGGAGCCCCGGCGCGTCGGCGGGGGCGGGTGGTGGAGGCGCTTCGGCGTTGGCGATGGCGGCCAGCGTGGTGCGCAGCACGTTCACCGACCGCTTGATCGCGCGCCTTCATGGCCCGGGTCAGGTCCTGGCGGAGGCGCTCCTCCAGGATCGGGCGGCGTCGGCGGCGTCGGGATCGGTCGTGGCCATCGGGGCACGGTAGCGAGTGCCTGCCGGCCGAGCGCCACGAGTTCGGCGGTCGTCGATGGCATGCTGAGGACCGATGGCCACGCTGACCTGCTCGCAGGGGCACCCGAATCCGCTCGGGCAGAACTTCTGCGGCACCTGTGGTGAGGATCTCACCCTCGACGACGAGCCCGTCCACGAGCCGGTTGAGCCACCCGCGGGGCAACCGGGCGGCGAGCCGTCGGGCGACGTCGCCGACGGGCCGGCCCCGGTCGTGGACAACCCGGTCAGTCGCCGGATGGGTTGGGTCCTCTTCGCCCTGGCCGCGGTGTTCCTGGCGGTCGCCGTGATCGGCTTCGTGATCGCTCGGCGCCACACCACGGCGAACCCGGCGCCCGTTCCGGCGAACTCGGTGGCACGGGACCAGAAGGTGGTGTGGTACTTCCCGGAGTCCACGGCCGAGACCGACCTGGTCAACCGGGTCGAGCAGTTCTGCGCCGCCAACCCCACCGTCGCAACGATCCAGATCAACCTCATGGATCTCGACCAGGGGAACATGGCCCCGGTGCTGAGCACGGACTACCCCTGCACGTGACGGGGGGGCCGAGCCGACCTGGCTCCTGCCCGGGCCGGGATGTGTCATGGTTGACCTGGTTCGGGCGCCGTTGACCGGCGGCCCCGAGCGCTGATCGCGACCCGGGGGAGCCGACCGATGGTGTCACTCATCGTCCACGCCATCGCGGGGGTGGCCATCACCACCTTCGTCGTGTGGAGCAACCGTCGCCTCTACACGGGGCACTGGCCGGGCATGCGGGTGCGGCCGGTCGAGGCGTTCCTGTATGTGACCGCCATCGCCTCGGTGGGGCTGGGCTGGTACTTCAACATCCGCTACGTGCAGCAGTTCGGGCGCACGGCGAGCTGGATCCACTTCACCAAGTCGCTGTTCTCCAACTGGGCCGCGGATTCGGCGGCGCAGGACTACATCATCGTGAACGTCATCTTGTTCCCGCTGTGGACGATCATCGACGGCCGCCGGCGCGGCATCCGGGTCCCCTGGGGGTTCTTCGTCATGAGCCTGTTCACCAGCCTCGGCTTCTCGATGGCGGCGTACCTGGCCGTGGTCGAGCGCCAGGTGCGCTTCGACCGGGCCTTCCCGCCGGTCGCTCAGCCGAGGGTCGTGGCCGACCCGGCCGCGTCCAGCACGGCATAGCCGGCGTTGTAGCCGGGGATGAACGTGACCCCGGGCCCGCCGTGGCACCCGGCACCGCACAGGTAGAGGCCGTCGAAGGGCACGGCGTTGTCGGGCCAGCCCCGCGGGCCGGGGCGGAACGGGCCCATGAGCTCGGGCTGGAGCAGGGCGTGGGTGAAGTCGCCGCCGGTGCATCCGAACATGAGCTCGTAGCTGTAGGCGGGGTAGCTGATCTGGCGCTCGATCGAGTCGGGGAAGTTGGGGGCGACCGCGGCGATGCGGGCCACGATCCGCTCGGCCATCTCGTCGCGCAGGCGCACCTTGTCGTCGTGCCCGACGCCGATGGGGGCGTAGAAGGCGAAGGCGCTGGCGGCGTGCATGCCTTCGGGCGCCAATGAGGGGTCGAGCAGCGACGGGATGCCGAGCGACACCGGTGGGGCCTCCGGCACCTCTCCCCGGAGGCAGACCTCGTAGGAGCGCTGCATCTCCTCCGGCGTGCCGAACAGGCACAGCGTCGAGCGGAGCTGGCCCTCGTTCAGGACGGCGTTGGGACCGGTGAGCTCGGGCAGCGCGTTGAGCGCGAAGTGCATCTGGAAGTAGGCGGCCCGATGATCGATGGCCTCGACTCGCCGGGCGAACGACTCGGGGAGCAGGGCGGGGTCGATGAGCTCGGTGAAGGTGTTGGTGGCGTCGAGGTTCGAGACCACCACGGGCGCGGTGATCGTCTCGCCGTCGGCCAGTTCCACGCCGCCCACCCGGCCGTCGGCCACCAGGATCCGTGTCACCCGGGTGTGCTTGCGCAGCTCGCCGCCGTTGGCCTCGAACAGGTCGCGGACATGGTCCGACATGGCCCCGATGCCGCCGCGCACCTTCGACATGGCGGCGTCCTCACCCGGTGACGCCAGGGCGAAGGCCATGCACAGGGCGCTGCCCGGCGTGTAGGGGCCCCGGAACGTCGAGTTCACCGACAGGAAGGCCAGCAGTCCCCGCATCTGGGCGTGGCGCACCGGGTCGGGGAGGTACGCGTCGATGACGTCCATGACCGTGCCGAACATGGCGGTCCGGATGGCCTCACGCTCGGCTTCGTTGGCCGCGCAGGCGAACATCTCGTCCAGGCTCTTGGGGGGCTTGCGGACCTCGAAGCGGCCGAGGGCCCGGGCCGGGGCCTGGGCCCAGTTCATGATCTCGGCCAGGCCCAGGACCGCGTCGAGGCCGAGATGCTCGCTGAGGTGGCCGACGAGCAGGTCGGGGTCGGTGTGGAAGATCATCGGGGCCTGGTCGCCCTCGCCGATGCTGGCGGAGCGCACGTCGGGTTCGAAGATGGGGCACTCGGCGAAGCCCAGGTCGGCGTAGATCTCGTTGGGAACGGGGAACTGGACCGACCCGGCCAGCTCGAAGCGGTAGCCGCGGATCAGCTCGGTGGTCGAGGCCATGCCCCCGGTGAACTGGTTCTTCTCCAGGCACAGCACCCGCATCCCGCCCCGGGCCATCACCGCCGCGGCGGTGAGCCCGTTGTGGCCGGCCCCGATCACGATGGCGTCGTAGTCCGGCATCGGGAGAGCGTGGCACCCGGCGTTTTCGGGGTCAACCACGACCCTGGTCCGCAACGCCCAGCTAGCCGCCCAGCCCTTCGAAGACGGCGGTACCGGCCAGGTACCCGGGCTCGAGGAGCTCGGTCTCGGGAGCACGCGAGGCGAAGGCGTCGCGGATGGGTTGGAGGTCGGGGGCACCGGAGAACCCCGGCATCCAGTCGTCGTGGTGACCGAGCACCACCCGGCGGGCTCCCAGCGCCCTCGCCTCGTCGGCGACGAAGCCGGCCAGCGAGCCCTGCACGGGATCGCCGTCGACGTTGGCTCGTCCCGCGGCGGCGAGGATGGCCAGGTCGGGACGCAGCTGGTTGAGGATCGGGCTCCAGTGACCGGACGTGTCCTGGAACAGCACCGATCCCGTCGGGGGTCTCGAACACGTAGATCAGCGCCCCGCCGTCGCCGCGGTCGCTGTGGCCGGGGGCCGCGTCGATCAAGTGCTCGATGGCCGCCGGGTCGAGGCTCGTGGCCAGGCGGGTGGTGAGCTCGCTCATGCGGGCGGCCCGCTCCTGCCAGGTGACACCCAGGTCGCCGAGGCACACCTCACCGGACCCTGCGCCGTGGGTGCCGGTCCAGATGCACGAGTGCAGGCTGGGGTACACCGACACGAAGACGTCATGGCCCAGGTCCAGCCGCTCGCCTCCCCCCACGCAGATCATGCGGCCGAGGGGAACGCCGGCCTGCTCCATGAGGCGAACCGTCTCGTAGCTGCCGATGAGGGTGGCGCCGGTCCGGGCCATGATCCGCTCGGCGCCCCACAGGTGGTCGAAGTGGGAGTGGCCGATGACGATCCAGTCACATTCGTCGATGTCGTCGGCCGTCAGCCCCGTCCCGGCGGCGTTGGGGGCGCGGTCGATGTAGGCGTCGAGGAAGACGGTGAGGCCCGCCGTGCGCAGGCGGAACGTGGCGCAGCCGTACCAGTCCAGTGTGGCGGTCATGGTGGCGGCTCCTGGGGTGGGCACGGACCCTCGTCCGCGGCGGCGCGTCGATGCTAGGGGAGACTCCACGGTCTGGACATCAGGGCGTGTCACCCCTGCATCCATCGAGCGAGCGTGAGAGCCTGAACATCTGATACGAGTTTCGGGACCGGAGGCGGCCCTTTCCGTGACCTTCGACAGGAGATGACGACCCGTGGCCAAGAAGGACAAGCAGAAGGACAAGCAGGCCAAGCAGAAGGCCAAGCAGAAGGACAAGCAGGCCAAGCAGGACAAGCCCCCGACGTCGGCGCCCACCAGCCCCCAGGCGGCTGACGTGGATGCGAGCGGTGACGGGCGGATGAAGCGCAAGGAGTACGAGCAGGAGATGCGCAAGCTGCAGGCCGAGCTGGTGGCGATGCAGCAGTGGGTGGTCGCCACCGGGGCCAAGGTCTGCATCGTGTTCGAGGGCCGCGACACCGCCGGCAAGGGCGGCACCATCCAGCGCGATCACCGAGCGGGTGAGCCCCCGGGTCTTCCGCCACATCGCCCTGCCCGCCCCCACGGACCGGGAGAAGTCCCAGATGTACGTGCAGCGCTATCTGCGCCACTTCCCGGCGGCGGGGGAGGTCGTGATCTTCGACCGGAGCTGGTACAACCGCGCCGGGGTCGAGCGGGTGATGGGATTCTGCACCCCCCAGGAGACCGAGAAGTTCCTCGAGTTGGTCCCGGGGGTGGAGAAGGCGATGGTCGACTCGGGGATCCACCTGGTCAAGTACTGGCTCGAGGTCAGCGCCGACGAGCAGACCCGCCGCCTGGAGAGCCGCATCCACGACGGCCGCAAGGTCTGGAAGCTCTCGCCCATGGACCTCAAGTCCTACACCCACTGGTACGACTACGGGCGGGCCCGCGACGCCATGATCGAGGCGACCGACACCGGCTGGGCTCCGTGGTACCTGGCGCACACCGACGACAAGAAGCGCGCCCGGCTCAACATCATCAGCCACCTGCTCAGCCAGATCCCCTACGAACCGCTCGAAATAGAGGACGTGGAGCTCCCGAAGCGGCAGGGTCCCGACGGCTACCAGGAGCCGACTTACCCGTTCAAGTACATCCCGACACCGTTCTGAGGCCCCACCGCATCGGGGCCCTCCGCCCGCGGGCGAGTGCGCCGTGGAACCCGCCAGGGAGAGGATCTGGAATGACCGACACGACGACGACCGCTTCTCCCACCGGCGCGGAGGCGCCCGGCTGGTACGCGTTGAGCGGCGAAGAGGTGGCGAAGCGGCTGGGCGTCGATCCGGCGGCCGGGCTGTCGACGACCGAGGCGGCCAGCCGACTCTCCAGCAACGGGCCCAACGAGCTCCCGGCCGAGAAGCCGACCCCGGGCTGGCGCCTGTTCCTCGACCAGTACCGCAACTACATGCAGGTCATCCTGGTGGCGGCGGCGGCGCTGTCGCTGGTGATCGGGGAGGTCACCACCGCCCTGGTGGTGTTCCTGATCACGGTGCTGAACGCGGTCGTGGGCCTGCGACAGCAGGGCAAGGCCGAGAGCGCCATGAACGCGCTGAAGTCGATGATGCAGGAGACCGCCCGAGTGCGGCGGGACGGCACCGAGTCGGCCGTCCCCGCTCAGAACGTGGTGGTCGGCGACGTCGTCTTGCTGGCCGCCGGCGACGAGGTGCCGGCCGATGGCCGCATCATCGAGGCCACGTCCCTGCAGATCGACGAGTCGGCGCTGACCGGGGAGAGCACACCGGCGGCCAAGGACGCGACCGTCCTCGACCAGGCGGACGTCGGCGTCGGCGACCAGTCGAACATGGCGTTCAGCAGCACGCCGGTCACCCACGGCGGCGCAGTCGTGCTCGTCACCGGGACCGGCGCCGACACCGAGGTCGGCAAGATCGCCGGGATGCTGGCCGCCAAGCCGCTCGAGAAGACCCCGCTGATGAGGCAGCTGGACACGTTGACGCTGTGGATCGCCGGCGCCGCCGGAGTCACCATGGCGATCATGTTCGGCCTCGGCCTGGCCCGAGACCAGTCCCTCGACGTCGTGTTCACCACCGCCATCGCGCTGGCCATCGCCGCGATCCCCGAGGCGATGCCCACCATCTTGCAGACGATCCTCTCGGCGGGCTCGCAGAACCTCGCCGCGCACAACGCGGTGGTCAAGGATCTCGGCTCGGTCGAGACGCTGGGGTCGACCTCCGCCATCAACTCCGACAAGACCGGCACGTTGACGATGAACCAGGTGACCGTGGTCGAGGTCGTCGACCCCACCGACCGCTTCACGATCTCGGGCATCGGCTACGGGCTGGACGGCTCGGTGAAGCACGCGGCGGGATCGGGCGACTCGATCGAGGCCGCCATCGTGCCGTTCCTCATGGTCAACGACGCCAAGCTGGTGGACGGCAAGGTCGTCGGTGACCCGACCGAGGGTGCGCTGTTGATCCTCGGCCACAAGGCCGACGTGGACGTCGAGGAGACCCGGGCCCGCCACCCGCGGCTGGCCACGTTGGCGTTCGACCCCACCTACAAGTTGATGGCCACGTTCCACCAGATGACGACGCCGTCGGGCGAGGCGGTGGTCCGTTGCTTCGTCAAGGGTGCCGCCCCGGCCGTGATGGACCGGGCCGCCACCGCGTTGTCCGGCGGCACGAGCATCCCGTGGGACGACGATCTCCGCCACCGCGCCGAAGCCAACGTCACCCGGATGGGGGAGACGGGGCTGCGGGTCATGGCCGCGGCCACCAAGGACCTCGATCCCGCCACGTTCGATCCCGACGGCGACCTGCTCGGCCTCCTGCAGGATCTCCAGATGACCAGCATCGTCGGGATGATCGACCCCCCACGCGAGGAGTCCAAGGCCGCGGTGGCCGACGCCCTGGCGGCCAACATCCAGGTCCGCATGGTGACCGGTGACGATGTCGTGACCGGCGCCGCCATCGCCGAGCAGCTCGGGATCCCGGGCGAGGCGATCCTCGGGGCCGACTTCGCGGCGCTGTCCGAGGACGAGCAGCTCCGCCGGATCGACACCATCGGCGTCGTCGGTCGGGTCGCTCCGGAGCACAAGGTGCTCATCGTCGAGACCCTGCGGAAGAAGGACCACGTCGTGGCCATGACGGGGGACGGCGTCAACGACGCCCCGGCGATCAAGACCGCCGACATCGGCATCGCCATGGGCAGCGGCACCGAGGTGGCCAAGAACGCCGGTCGCATGATCCTCACCGACGACAACTTCGCCACCATCGTGCGCGCCGTGCGGGTGGGGCGGGCCCTCTACGACGATCTGATGAAGTACATCCGGTTCATGCTCGTCGTCCTCGTCGCCTACGTCGTGACGTTCCTGGTGGCCACCATCCTCAACATCGCGGCCGGACAGCCCTTCTCGGCGACCCAGATCCTCTGGATCAACTTCGCGGTGACCGCACCGATCGGCGTGACGCTCGGCCGGGACGAGGAAGCCCCCGGCCTGATGCTCAGGCGGCCGCGGCCGCGTGACACCGTGATCATGACCCCCGCGGTGATGACGACCGTCGGCCTCGCCGGCGTGTTCATCGCCGGTTGCCTCAACGCCCTGATCTGGTGGGGCAACCGCGAGTACGGCACCGTGTCGATCGGTTCGACCATCGCCCTGACCGCCTTCGCCCTGGCGCTGTTCGTCACCGCCTTCGAGTCCCGCAGCCAGACCGAGACCACGTTCCAGCAGGCCACCTTCGACAACAAGACCCTGAACCTGGTGGTGCTGGGCGAGCTGCTCGTCGCCATCCTGGCCACTCGTGGTGGCGCACTGTCGAGCCTGCTGGGTACCGAGCGGCTCACCCCCGAGCAGTGGTTCCTCGCGCTCGGCGCCCGCCGCCGCGCTGTTCGTCCTGTGGGAGCTGGGCAAGCTGATCGTCCGCCGGCGCGGTGCGGGGCACGACACCGTCGAGCCGGCACCGGCGGTCACCACCGCCTGACCGGTTCAGGCATGGCGGCCCGCGTGTGGCGGGGTGCTGCGGGGTGTGGGATGTGGTGTTCGTGGAGCTGGAGGGAATCGAACCCTCGTCCGCCAAGCGGTCACCACCCGTGATACGACCATTCCCGGATCACGGCTCTACGGCTGCCGTACCGCCGGGTCGGAGGGGCTCGCGCCCACCGCCGGATCTTTCTCCGGTGTCAGCGGTCTTTCACGCCGTCAGCGGTCTCTCCCTGCGGTCCTCCACTGCTTCTGTTGCCGGGCTGCAGTGAACAGGCCCCGCGTGCCATTACTGGTCGCTGTGACTCTCATACCACCTGGAATCAGGCGGCGAGAGCGAACTCGCCATCGGCGGTTCTTTTGGTGCCCCGTTTTAGGAGTCTGAGCAACTCCGGTCGCACGATGTGGCTTCCGGTCTCAACGTCGAAACCGATCAGCCCCGTGTGCACTGCGATTCAGTTGTGTCCCTGCGGGATGGAGCTCAGTGCAGGGAGTTCAAGCCTACCGGGTACGGCGGGCCGCACCCACCGGGCTTGCCCGGCCGGTCGTCGGTGACGTGCACGACCCGGGCCCACGACGGTGGCGGTACGTGCGGCTCCTCGAGCAGGGCGACCACGATCGGCGTGCCCGGGTCCCGGGCCGGCCACGGGGTCTCCCCGTCGGTCAGGACCACCACCAGGTCAGGGCGGGGACGGGCGGCGAGCGCCTGGTCGATGCCCCGGCGCATGTCGGTGCCGCCACCGCCGGTGAGGCTCACCGTGCGTAGCGCTTGTGGATCGGAAGGGCCTGGAATGCTTCGCGCTTTCGCTGGAGCGAGTTCTGCGCCGTCGCGGCCACGGCCGGCGAGGCGTCCCACGCCAGCTCCCGCAGCGTGGTGGCGCTCATGGCCGAGAACCGAGCGGCCGTCACCCGGACCTCGACGCGGGGGTCGCGAGCCAACTGGTTGAGGGTGACGAACGGGATCCAGGAGCGCGCGCTGGTCGTCTGGGCCCGAACCCGCCACAGCGCGTGCCACTCGGCGTTGTTCAGGCCTTCGGCCTGGCGCCGGTACCACGTCAGCTCGCTCACGTGAGGATCGCCCGGGTGGCCGTTGCAGCCCACGGGGTCGAACTGCAGCGCCGACGACGGCGCCCCTCCCAGGGCCAGCCAGGTGAGGATCTCCTCGGCTCGTTCGGGGGGGCAGGAGGGGTTGCGGGCGATGCCGCGCAGCATCCAGCCCGGTCCGGCGAGGTTGTCCGACATCCGGAGCAGCGCGTCGGGGGATGCGGCCCGATGGGTGGCGGCCGCCCCCCGCACGTAGGGATCGTGGTCGCGCAGGAGGCGCGCGACGACCTCCGGCGCAGTGGCGGGGTTGGCGGCCAGGGCGAGACGGACGGGCGAGAGGTCGGTGGCGAGCTTCTCCTGGGCCCGGGCCGGAGCATGGTCGGAGCGGGCCACCGCCTCACGCGACGCCCACGGCTCGAGGGTGTGGGGGTTCCGCAGCCGGCGGGCCGGGCACGAAGGGTGGGCGAGGGCGCCGGCCCGAACGTCCCACCGAGGGGAACGGGTGAGGCGGGCCAGCAGGCGGGGTGGGGCCAGCGGGTGGGCGGCGAGCGCCCGCCCCAGCACGGGATCGAACCGGGCGTGACGGGCCAGCCGGCGGAGCGAGTCAGGGGACGCGTCGGGGTCGCGGGCCTGGTCCCGCCGCCGGGCCCGAGCGGCGTCACGCCCGGGGCTCGCGTCGGGCGAACGAGTGAGCGTTCGTGTCCACGGAGCCATGGCGCTAGTGCTCCCGGGGCGCGGTCGCGTTCACTCGCCCTTGCCGGTGCGCACGTTGGACATGGCCCGGGCCGCGTCCCGATCGGCGTCGCGTTTGGCGATGACCTGGCGCTTGTCGAACTCCCGGCGGCCCCGCCCGATGCCGAGCTCGAGCTTGGCCCGGCCGTCCTTGAAGTACAACGACAGCGGCACCAGGGTGAGCCGCTCCTGGTCGAGCCGGGCCTTGATCTTGAGGATCTCGCCCTTGTGCAACAGCAGCTTGCGCTGGCGGTCCAGCAGGTGGCCGTCGGCCGCCCCGGAGTGGCTGTAGGGCGTGATGTGCAGGCCCACCAGCCAGATCTCGCCGTCGTCGATGCGGGCGAAGCTCTCGGCCAGCTGCACCTTGGCCTCCCGCAGCGACTTCACCTCGCTGCCCTGCAACACGATGCCCGCCTCGAAGGTGTCGAGGATCTCGTAGTCGCGCCGCGCCTGGCGGTTGGTGGCGACGGCTCGGGGGCCGGCGGGCTTGGACTTGGGGGCCATAGGGGTACCGAGGCTACCGCCGGGGGCCCCTCACCCATGATGGAATCCTCACAACTCCGACATCGCCGGATCACCCGGGGCGCCGATGCTCTCAGCGACAGAGCAGGTTCGTCTCGACGAAGGACCGGTGGACAGTGGCTCGCAAGGAGGTGGTCGGCGTGTGGATGGTGGTCGCAGTGCTCGTCCTGGTGGCGGTGACGACGGTCGCCTGCGTACGGCGGGGAGACGGGACGCCCACCGTCGCTCCCGGCGAGACGGCCCCGTTGAGCCCCGACGCCATCGCCAGCGGGGTCAAGGCGGGGGTCGACCCGGTCGGCACCGTCACCGACGCTTCCCTCACGGTCGACGGCCGCACCCGGACCTACCGCCTCTACGTGCCCTCGACGCTGCCCACCGACGGGCCGGTGCCGCTGCTGATCGGGCTGCACGGTGGGGTCGGCTGGGGCACCCAGTTCGAGGCCAACAGCGGCTTCGACCGCCTGGCCGAGGCCAACGGGTTCCTCGTCGTGTACCCCGACGGCATCGGCATCGGGCGCAACAACGACCGGCTGCGCACCTGGAACGCCGGCCTGTGCTGCGGCCCGGCCCAGAAGCAGGGGGTCGACGACGTGGCCTTCGTCTCCCGGCTCATCGACGAGATCAGCCGGACCCACGACGTCGACCCGGCCCGGGTGTTCGTCACCGGTCACTCCAACGGCGCCATGTTGTCCTACCGGCTGGCCTGCGAGCTGAGCGACAAGATCGCGGCGGCCGCCGTGGTCGCCGGGACCCTCGCCGTCGAGCCCTGTACCCCGAGCCGGCCGGTGTCCTTCCTGGAGATCCACGGCACGGCCGACCGCAACGTCCCCATCGACGGGGGCGCGGGCGACCGCAGCATCTCGCAGGTGGCCTACCCGTCGGTGCGCACCGGCATCGCCACCATGGCCTCGCGGGCCGGCTGCGCCGGCGACCCGACGGTCACCGCCACCGGCGATCTCACCACCACGACCTGGTCGGGGTGCGACGCCGCCACCACGGTGAGGCTGGTGGCCATCACCGGGGCGTCGCACGCCTGGCCCGGGAGCACGCCCACCCGGCTGAACGTGGCCGGCTCCCCGTACCCGAACTACGACGCCAGCCGCGAGATCTGGGCGTTCCTCTCGGCCCACCCCCGCGTCGGCTCGTGACCGGTCCCGATCATCCCAGGCCCTGGGCCTGGCCGATCCGGCCCGCCTCGACCCGGTTGGCGACCGCGAGCTTGCGCAGGATGTTCGACACGTGGACGCTCGCCGTCTTCTTGCTGATGAACAGCTCGTCGGCGATCTCCCGGTCGGTGCGCCCGGCGGCCAGCTGGCCGAGGACCTCGACCTCGCGGGGGGTCAGGCCGAGATCGGCCGCCACCGTCGGAGCGTCCCCCGCCGCCGGTTCGAGGTCCCTCAACGCGATCCGGGCGCGCTGGGCCAGGCGCTCGATCTGTTCGGTGAGGGGCACGGTGCCCAGCGCCGCACTGACCCGCCACGCGTCCTGCAGGCACTCATCGGCTCGGCTTCGGCCGTTCCCCCCGGCCAGCAGCGCCTCGGCCTCCCGCCACCGGCAGTACGCCGCGGGGTAGGGCTCGCCGGCGTCCTCCCAGCGGGCGACGGCCTCGGCCCACCGACCCGGGTCCGAGTGGTGCAGGCGGCTCTCCTCCGCGCCGCACTGCG
The DNA here is from genome assembly GCA_963726905.1 of uncultured Microthrixaceae bacterium. Classification (GTDB taxonomy): domain Bacteria; phylum Actinomycetota; class Acidimicrobiia; order Acidimicrobiales; family Acidimicrobilacustridaceae; genus UBA4742. The sequence goes on along the minus strand of CAVSDZ010000003.1, from coordinate 162,797 downwards.
CGGCCAGGGCCACCGACCGCCGGGCGCGCGACGCCGCCCCGGGCCCGCGGGCGCCTCGACCAGCTCCTCGGCCTCCTCGACGAGGCCACGGGCGAGCAGGCGGGCCTTGTCGACGTCGAACCTCCCTCGGCCGGCCTGCGCCTCGGCGAGGCGGTCGGCCAGCGCCCGCACGCCCAGCGCGCACATCTCGGGCCGGTACGTCTCGTCGTCGGTGCCGGCGGCGAGCGCCATCGCCTGTTCGACCTCCTCGTAGGCGTCGTCGGGCCGTCCCCGCCACAGGGCCAGCTCGGCCGCCTGCATGTGGATCACGGCCTTGTGCTGGACATCGCCCAGCCCGACGGTCAACTCGTCGGCCGTGGCCTGCCAGTGGTCGGCCTCGTCGAAGCGCCCACGGCGCAGGGCCACCTCGGCCCGCAACATCGAGGGGCCGGATGCGCAGCTGCCGACGCCCACGTTGCCGGTGAGTGACAGCAGGGCCTCGGCCTCGTCGTACCGTCCGAGGCGGATGAGGGCCTCGACGCTGTTGCCGGCGGCGCCGTTCAGCCTGACCCCCCAGAGCTCCTCGCCCATCGCCGCGCTGTCGAACACCAGCGAGGCACCGGCCTCGAGCTCGCCCGACCTCCACCAGGAGGCTGCTCAGCCCCATGTAGGCCCGGTTCAGATCGTCCGGGCCGGCCAGCTCCTCGGCGATGGCTCAGCGCCTGGCGCACCAGGGCGATGCCGTCGTCGTAGAACCCGAGCGACGCCCGGCTGCACCCCAACGTGTAGAGGAGGTGGCCCTCCTCGGCCCGGGCGCCCGCCGCGGTCGCCACCGCCAGGGCCCGCCGGCCGCGTGCCTCGGCCTCGCCGAAGCGGGCCATGAGCATGAGCCCCCGGGCCTCCTCGGCCAGCACCCGCGCCAGCGTCGCCGAGGGTGGATCGGGCGGGACGAGTGCCGCCGCCTGTCGATAGGCCTCGAAGGCGCCGTCGGAGTCCCCGATGGACCAGGAATTGCGGCCGAGGAGGGCGTAGAGACGGGCCACGGTGGCCGCGTCGGCCGTGCCCTCGGCCAGATCGATGGCCGCTCGGGCCAGGTCGACCGAACGCTGGTTGGCGATGCCCAGATAGGCCACGTCCGAGGCCTTCTCCAGCAGCTCGAGGCGCTCGGCGGGTGGGTGCTCGTCCGCGGGCAGGTGGTCCATTGCCGCCATGGCGCGCTCGAGGTGGGCCAGGGCCTCGGGGAAGGCCCACATCCGCTCGGCGGCCTCGGCCGCCGCCACCGACGCGGCCAGCGCCTCCGCCCATTCGCCGGCCGCCCACCAGTGCGTGGCCAGCTCCGCCGACGCGAAAGCCCGCGTCGGATGCGCCCAACGACGCGTCGGCGGCGAGGGCCTCGGCCACCTGGCGGTGGAGGCGGACGCGCTCGCCGGGCAGCAACGCCGCGTCCACGGCCTCGCGCAGCAACGCGTGGCGGAACCGGTAGCCCGCCCCGGAGGGGTCGACGACGAGGATCTGGCGGTCGACCGTCTCGGCCAGCGCCGCCTCGAGGTCATGGCGGTCGAGCACGCCGACCGCCACCAGCAGCCGGTGGTCGACGGTGAGACCGCCCACCGCGGCCAGTCGCAACAGCCGCTGCGCGTCGCTGGACAGTCCCTCGACCCGGGTCATGATCACGCCCTGGAGCTCGGCCGACAGCGACGGGTTGTGGCGCGCCGCGGTGAGCTCCTCGGTGAAGAACGCGTTGCCCTGGGCCCGGGCCCAGACCGCCTCGACCAGGGTCCAGTCCGGCAGGTGGCCGAGGATGCCGCCGATCAGCTCGGCCGTCTCGTCCCGGTCGAGGCTCTCCAAGGGCAGGTGGGTGACGCGGGCGTGGCGGCGGATCTCCTGCAGCCACGGGCGGAGCCGGTGGTCCCGGCCGATCTCGTCGTTGCGGTAGGTGCCGACGAGCAGCACCCGGGTGTCGGTGAGGTTGCGGGTGAGGAAGCTGAGCAGCTCCGCGCTGCCCGAGTCGGCCCACTGCAGGTCCTCGAACACCAGCACGACCGCCGAGCGCTCGGCCAGCCGCACGATGCCGGACAACACCGAGGCGAACAGCCGGGTCTTGGCCAGCTCCTCGGTCATCCGGGGCACCGCCGAGTAGCCCTCCATCCGATCTTCGGGGTGGGGGAGGCCCACGCCGAGCCCCAGGCCGGCCGCCAGCGGGCCGAGGGCCGCCTCCGTCTCGGTTTCGCCCAGCTGGCGGGTCACGTCGTGCAGGATCCCGACGACCGGCCCGTAGGGCAGCCCGCCGCCGTCGATCGGGACGCAGACGCCTGTGGTGACGAGCGCACCGTGGTGGCGTGCCCGTTGGCAGAACTCCTCGACCAGGCGCGACTTGCCGATGCCGGCCTCGCCCCCGACGAGCACGGTCGCCGCCCGCCCGCCGATCGCCGAGTCGAGGGCCGCGCCGAGGACATCCAACTCCTCGACCCGGCCCACGAAGTCGGGGCTCGACACCCGATGGCCCACGACGCCAGTTTGGCTGGTGGCCAAGTCAGGGTCCAGCGATGCGGGGTGCGCCATCAGCAGGCCCGGCCCATGCGGCACGGCTCGTCGGTGCTGGCGCCGGCGTTGAACGGCACGCTGGACACGGGAGCGACGGCCGGTGCGGCCTTGGACGAGCTGACCGTCGCCCGCCCGAGAGCGAACGAGGCGGCGAAGATCACGATGACCGCGAGGGCGATCAGCCCGATGCGGACGGCGAGGGCCCAGTTCAGGCCGGTGGTGGTGGGAGCAGGAACCGTGGTGGCGCTCATGATGTGTCCTCTTTCGGGTCGGCGCCGGGTCTTCCCCGGCTCGGTGGCCACCGGCTCGGTGACCTGTGACCCACGGTGCGCCTGAGGACGCCGGCTCCGCATCGGGAGAACTCCTCAGATCCTCGGCCCACGCTCCCTAGACGGGCGTGGCGCCTCGGGGCGGCCGGCTCGGTCCCGGGGTGGGGCCGGCCGGTAACGTGACGCCATGCGCATCGGGATCACCGGAGGGGCGTCCACGACCGACGCCATGATCGACCAGGCGGTGCGGGCCGAGGCCGACGGGTTCACCAGCCTCTGGTACGCCAGCGCCATCGGGGGCGACCCGCTGGTGGCCATGGCCCTCGCCGGCCGGGCCACCACCGCCATCGAGCTGGGCACCTCCGTGCTGCAGACCTACACCTCCCACCCCGTGCTCATGGCCGCCCGGGCGGCCTCGGTGGCCGAGGCCATGGGGCGGCCCGGCTTCACGCTCGGCGTCGGCCCGTCGCACCGTCCCAACATCGAGGGTGGCTACGGCATCTCCTACGCCCACCCCGGTCGTCACACCGAGGAGTACGTGCGGGTCCTCACCGCGCTGCTGCGGGGCGGTCAGGTCGACCTCGACGGCGAGGAGTTCCGGGTGCACGCCACCGCGCCGGGCGGCGGGGCCGCCGCCGCCGGTGCCGGTGCTGGTGGCGGCGCTGGCCCCCCGGCTGCTGCGGGTGGCCGGCGAGGTGGCCGACGGCACCATCTTGTGGATGGGCACCGCCGTCGGCCGTCGAGACCCACGTGGCCCCGCGGATCCGGGCGGCGGCGGACGGCCGCCGGGCGTCCCGAGCCGCGGATCGTGGCCGGGCTCCCGGTCGCGGTGCACGACGATGTCGACGAGGCCCGGGCCGCCGCCGCCCAGCTCTTCGCCGGCTACGGCGACCTGCCGAACTACCGGCGCCTGCTCGACCTCGGCCGGGCCGACGGGCCCGGCGACGCCGCCATCGTGGGTGACGAGGCCGCCGTCACCGCCGCCATCCAGGCCCTGTTCGATGCCGGGGCCACCGACGTGTGGGCGGCGATGTTCCCGGTCGGCCCCGATCGCGCCGCCTCCCGGGCCCGCACCCGCGCACTGCTGCGCGAGCTCGCCGCCCGACCATGACCGGGGCGGAACCCGACGATCCCGGCGGGCGCCCGCTTCCCGTCGACACGGTCGGGTTGCTCGAGGGCCTGACGTCGACCCGCTCGATCCGCCGCTACCGGGACGAGCCGGTGCCCGACGAGGTGCTGCGGGACATCCTGTTCGCCGCCACCCGGGCGCCCAGCGGATCGAACCGTCAGCCGTTCCGCTTCGTGGTGCTCCGTGACGGGCCCGCCGCGGCCGAGGCGCGGCGCCTGCTGGGCGAGAGCGCCCGGGCCTTCTGGGCCGCCAAGGTCGCCCACGACGGCTACGACCGGGGCTCGGGAGTCGATCCCACCGCGCCCAAGGCCCGCATGGCTCGCACCATGCAGCGCTACGTCGATCGCTTCGAAGCAGGCCCCGGTGGTGATCCTGCCCTGCCTGCTGCGCCACCGGGCTGACGACCCCGGCCAGGGTGGCTCGATCTACCCCGCCTGTCAGAACCTCCTGCTGGCGGCCCGGGCCCTCGGCTACGGCGGGGTGCTGACCGGGTTCCACGGCGGGGTGGTGGCCGAGCTCCGCTCGCTGCTGGGCCTGCCCGACGAGGTGTGGATCGCCGGGACCATCACCCTCGGTCGGCCCGAGGGAGCCCACGGCCCGGTCCGGCGCCGACCGATGTCGGAGCTCGTCTACGAGGACCGCTGGGGCGAGGTCCCCGCCGTGGGCGGTCGACCCGCCGGGTACCGCCCACACCGCCGCCGGGCCCCCGCGACCGGCCCGGTAGCCTCACCGCCCATGCTGCGCCTCAGCCACCAGAGCCACCTCGCCATGATCGGTCACGCTCTACGACGGCCTGCCCGACGAGGCCTGCGGGCTCATCGCCGGTCAGCCCGTCCATCGGCCGGGTCGACCGCTTCTACCCGACCCGCAACGCGGCCGCGTCGAGCCGCGTCTACACGGTCGACCCCAAGGACCACCTGCGGGCCGACCGCGACGCCGAGGACCGGGGCATCGAGATCATCGGGGTGATGCACAGCCACACCCACACCGAGGCCTACCCGTCGCCCACCGACGTGGCCCAGGCCCCCGACCCGACGCTGGCACTACGTGATCGTCTCGCTCAAGCGGGAGGCGCCGGTGCTGCGCAGCTACCGCATCGTCGACGGGCACGATCACCGAGGAGCCCGTGGTTGTGGACCGCGCGGTAGATTCCCTACCGTTGGGGTCAACAATTGGCCGCCTCGTCTGACGTCTCGGGAGCCTGCTTCCGATGGCGGTCTTACAACTCGGTGCTCGACATGATCGGCAACACGCCGATGGTCGACGTGAGCCAGCTCAGCCCCAACCCGGACGTGCGCATCCTGGCCAAGATGGAGGGCCAGAACCCGGCCGGGTCGGTCAAGGACCGCATCGCCCTCAACATGATCCTCGAGGCCGAGGCCGACGGCACGCTGAAGCCGGGCCAGACGCATCATCGAGCCGTCGTCGGGCAACACCGGCATCGCCATGGCCATGATCGCCAAGCTCCGGGGCTACCCGATCAAGATCGTGCTGCCCGAGAACGTGTCGATCGAGCGTCGCCAGCTGCTCGAGGTGTGGGGCGCCGAGATCATCCTCTCGCCCGGCGCGGAGGGGTCCAACGGCGCCGTGCGCCGGGCCCAGGCCCTGGCCGACGAGCACCCCGAGTGGGCGTTCCTCTACCAGTACGCCAACGAGGCCAACCCCCGGGCCCACTACGAGACCACCGGTCCCGAGATCTGGGCCGACTGCCCCGAGATCACCCACTTCGTCGCCGGTCTCGGCACCAGCGGCACGCTCATGGGCGTCGGGCACGTTCCTCAAGGAGCAGAACCCCGACATCAAGGTGCTCGCCGTCGAGCCGCCGCTGGGCGAGAAGGTCGAGGGCCTGCGCAACCTCGACGAGGGCTACATCCCGCCGGTCTACGAGAAGTGGGGCGGGCCCGAGCTGCTCGACGGCAAGCGCATCGTGCGGCCCCGCGAGTCGATCGAGTGGACCCGCCGCCTCGTCGAGGTCGGCATCTTCGCCGGCATCTCGGCCGGCGCGGCCCTGGCCGGCGCGGTCCGGGTGGCCGAGCAGATCGAGGCGGGCACCATCGTGTTCATCGTGTGCGACGGCGGCTGGAAGTACCTCTCGACCGGCGCCTGGACCGACGACATCGACGACGTCGTCGAGCGGGCCGAGAAGATCATCTACTTCTGATGGCGGCTGCCGAGCGGCCGGTGGCACGCCCGGGCGAGCGGGGTCGCCCTACCCTGACAGCCGTGGACGAGCGACCGATCGGGATGTTCGACAGCGGCTTCGGCGGCCTCACCGTGGCCCGGGCCCTGATCGACCTGCTGCCCGCCGAGGACCTCGTCTACGTCGGCGACACCGGGCGCTACCCCTACGGCTCCGCGGCCGCTGGACGAGGTGCGCGGCCTTCGCCCGCGCAGATCACCCGCTACCTGGTCGACGACCACGACGTGAAGATGGTGGTGGTGGCGTGCAACACGGCGGCGGCGGCCGCGCTCGACGAGCTGCAGGCCGAGTTCCCGGTGCCGGTGGTGGGCGTGATCGAGCCCGGGGTGCGGGCGCTGGTGTCGGCCACCCGCAACGGGCAGGTCGGGCGTGATCGGCACGGTCGGGCACCATCGGCTCGGGTGCCTACCAGGAGGCGGTGGCCGACGCCCACGCCGGGGTGAAGCTGACCTGCGCCGCCTGCCCCGGCTTCGTCGAGTTCGTCGAGCGGGGCGAGACCGGCGGCGACGAGGTGCACGTGCTGGCCGAGCGGCTGCTGGCGCCGCTGCAGGACGCCGGCGATCGACACCCTGCTGCTCGGCTGCACCCACTACCCGTACCTGGCCCGCACCATCGCCGACGTGATGGGTCGCGACGTGGTGCTGGTGTCGTCGGCCGACGAGACCGCCTTCGCGGTGGCCGCCGAGCTGCGGCGCCACCGGGCTGGCCCGCGCCGCGCGCCGGGCGCGGCGCCCGCGCACCGCTTCCTGTCGTCGGGCGACGTCGCCTGGTTCCGCCAGCTGGGCCGCCAGCTGCTCGGCCCCGAGCTCGATCACACCGAGGCGATCACGTGGGAGTGACCGACGCTCGGCGGTGATGGCGCCATGGGTCTGAGCCTCACGGTGCTCGGCTGCTCGGGCAGCTACCCCGGGCCGGGGGCGGCCTGCAGCGGCTACCTCGTGCAGGGCGGCGGGGTGAACGTGGTGATCGACCTCGGTCCCGGCTCGCTGGCCAACCTCCAGCGCCACATCGGCCTCGGCGACGTCGACGCCGTCGTCCTCACCCACCGCCACCCCGACCACTGGACCGACCTGACCGGCCTCGAGGTGGCGCTGGCAGTACGGGCTCGAGCGCGCGGGCCTGCGCCGTGTACGGCACCGGCGGAGACCCGCGAGCTGGCCGAGGCGCTGACCGGCGGGCCTGGCCCCGACCGTGGTGTGGCACGACGTGGCCGACGGCGTCGACGGCTCGACGTCGGCGGGCTCCAGCTGCGCTTCGCCCGCACCGATCCACTACGTCGAGACGCTGGCCGTGCGCGTCGACGAGCGTCGAGTCGGGCCGGTCGCTGGCCTACTCGGCCGACACCGGCCCGGGCTGGTCGTTCGCGTCGCTCGGGCCGGGCATCGACCTGGCCCTGTGCGAGGCCACCCACCTGGCCGACGACGAAGGCCCGCGGCGTCGCTGCACCTGAGCGCCCGCCAGGCCGGTGTCATGGCCCGGGCCGCCGGCGTGCCACGCTTGGTGCTCACCCACCTGTGGCCCGAGGACGACCCGGAGGCCGTTCCGGGCCGAGGGCGCGAGGCGTTCGGCGCCCCCGTCGAGATCGCCGTCACCAACGAGAGGTACGACCTGTGAGACCCGACGGACGCGAGCCCGACGAGCTGCGGCCCATCACCTTCGAGCGCGACTTCACCACCCAGACCGACGGGTCGATGCTCGTCACGGCCGGCGGCACCATGGTGCTGTGCACCGCCTCGGTCGACGAGGGCGTGCCGCGCTGGATGAAGGGCAGCGGGCAAGGGCTGGGTCACCGCCGAGTACTCGATGCTGCCCGGGCGCCTCGAACGAGCGCATCCGCCGTGAGGTCACCAAGGGCAGCCCCGGCGGGCGCACCCACGAGATCCAGCGCCTCATCGGCCGTTCGCTGCGGGCCGTGTGCGACATGGTGCTGCTCGGCGAGCGCCAGATCCTCGTCGACTGCGACGTGCTGCAGGCCGACGGCGGCACCCGCACGGCGTCGATCAACGGCGCCTACCTCGCCCTGCACGACGCGCTCACCCGGCTCGTGCAGCGGGGCGAGCTCAACGGAGCACCCGCTGCGCGAGGCCTGCGCCGCGGTGTCGGTCGGCATCGTCGGCGGCGTGCCGCTGCTCGACCTGCCCTACGTCGAGGACTCCACCGCCGAGGTCGACATGAACGTGGTCATGACCGACGTCGGGCCGCTTCATCGAGGTGCAGGGCACGGCCGAGGGCATGGCGTTCAGCCGCGGCGAGCTCGACGAGCTGCTGGCGCTGGCCGAGCTCGGGCATCGGCGAGATCGTCGCGCTGCAGACCGAGCTGGTGGCCGAGGCGCCGGCACCGCGGCCGGCGGCGCCGACCCGCTCGGGCTGAGCCGACGTGAGCGGCGAGCGGGTGCGCCTGGTGGTGGCCTCGGCCAACCCCGACAAGGTGGCCGAGATCGCGGCGATCCTCGGCGACGGCCTTCGAGCTCGTGCCGCGCCCGGCCGGAGCGTCGCCCGACGTGGTCGAGGACGCCGCCACGCTCGAGGGCAACGCCCGGCTCAAGGCGGTGGCCATCTGCCACGGCCACCGGGCTGGCGGCGGTGGCCGACGACACCGGGCTCGAGGTGCCGGCGCTCGGCGGCGCGCCCGGCGTCCGCTCGGCCCGCTACGCCGGCGAGCACGCCACCTACGACGACAACGTGGCCAAGCTGCTGCGCCGAGCTCGACCGGGTCGGGGCCCGCGCGGCGTGGGCGCGGCGGGCCCGGTTCCGCACGGTGGCCCTGGTGCGCTACCCCGACGGCAGCGAGGTCGTGGCCGAGGGCGTGGTCGAGCGGCACGATCGCCGCCGAGCGCGCGCGGCGCGGGCGGCTTCGGCTACGACCCGGTGTTCGTGCCCGACGACCCCGACGGCACACCCGGGCGGCCGCACCTTCGGCGAGATGTCGCCCGACGAGAAGCACGCCATCAGCCACCGCGGCCGGGCCTTCCGCTCCCTGGCCACCATGCTCGTCTGACCCCCGCGCCGACCGATCCGGCCCTCCCTGCGCCCTCCGCGAAATCTGGCACGCGAACCGCACCTGCAGAGGTGGCTGCGACGTGCCAGATTGGTCGCGGTCAGGCGGCGCAGGCGAGGGCCCGCCGCAGCACGCCGAGCGACGTAGTCCGGGCGCCGGGTCAGCTGGTGCCAGGTGAAGTGCAGGACCGTCCATCCGGCGAGCTCGAGCTCGTTGCCCCGGACGCGGTCGTCCTCGAAGACGTCGCAGCGGGTGTGGGACTCGTAGCCGTCGACCTCGATGGCGATGCGCAGAGTCGGGGAAGGCGAAGTCGATCCGACGGCGACGGCCGCCGAGGACGATCGGGTACTGGAACTCCGGCGCGGGGAGGCCGCCTCGGCGGCCGAGGGCGAACGAGCAGGGCCTCGAGGCGGCTCCGGCTCATGCGGCTCGTCGGCCGGTTCGTCGCTCGAGCATCGGCGCGGAGGACGCCGACGCCGCTCGCGCCCGGGCGCGCCAGCCGTCGAGGACCGCCCGCACCCCGGCGATCGTGACGACCTTGCCGCCCACCAGGTCATCGAGGCGCTTGGCCGACCACGGCTTGGGGCACGACGGCGCCGAGGTCGACCAGGAGCCGGATGGGGTTGGTCACCGGCACGCCGCGACGGCGCACGACGTCGACCGGTAGCGAGGTCGACCGAGCGGTGGACCGACCACGCCACGTGGCGAGGTCGGCGCGATCGGCCGGCACCGTCAGCTCGACCGGGACGTCGCTCAGCCGCGAGGTCCAGATCCCACAGCGCCTGCCGCGCAGCGATGAGAGGCGGCCGACCAGCCCGCCGACCGCCAGGCAGGCGGCCAGGGCTCGCTGCTCGAGGCGTTTCGGGCGGACCCGCCGATGCGGAGCACGCCTCGGTGCATTCGCTCGAGTCGGCCCTGGTGCACCCGCCGATCGATCGTTCGTCGGCTCAGCCCGAGTCGCTTCGAGCTGCGCCGGTGGTCACCAGGGCGTGCTGGCGGGCGGCCAGGTGGTTCGATGCGTCGGTTCGTCGTTCCATGGACGCGGAGTTCACCAGCGGGGTGTGACAGGAACGGTCCGGCGGCCTTCCGCCGGGTCCGACCCAGCGAGATCTGCGAGCGAAACGACCGCATGGGTGGCTGCGGCTGCAGATTTCGGGCTGGGCGTCGGCGGCGGCGGGCGGGGGCTACCAGTTGCGGAGGTCGACGGGCCAGGTGTCGACGACCTCGTCGTCCTGGACCACGCTGCATGCGCTCGTGGTAGGCGACGGTGGGGTCGACGTGGGCCGGCACGACCCGGACCCGGTCGCCGACCCGGGCCGGTTCGCCGTCGCGGGCGGTGGAGAAGGTGAGGTGCTCGTCGGAGCAGAACCAGACCTTGGCGCCGGCCGGCTCGGCCAGCGACGGGCCGCCGTGGTCCATGCCGAGCGCCTTGAGGCCCGACGTCGGCGACCGCCCAGCCGCCCGGCCGGTTGACCGACACCACCGTGCCGAGCAGCGCTCAGCGCCGGCCGGAACGGGCATGTCCGAGCTTGGCGTAGGCGGTGTCCATGAGCAGGTACGAGCCGGCCTGCAGCTCGGTGACCCAGCGGTTGCTGTCCCAGGTGCCGGTGCCGCCGCCGGAGACGACGTCGCCGCCGACGACCTCGTGGGCCGCGACCAGGATCTCCATGCTGACTCGGCCACCTTGGCCTCGCGCTCGGCCCGGTCCTCGAGGCCGACGACGTGGCCCTCGTAGCCCATGACCCCGCGGACCTCGAGACCGGCGCGCGCGGGCCTGGTCGGCCAGGCGGCCGGCGTCGTCGGGCGGGCAGCCGCAGCGGGGGAGGCCGACGCACACGTCGATGAGCACCTCGCGCACGCCGCCGGCGACCGCGGCGGCGATGGTCTCGTCGGAGTCGACCGCCACGGTGATGCGGGCCCCGCCGTCGACCAGCGCGCCGAGCCGGCGGGTGTCGAGCACCTCGTTGGCCAGCAGCAGGTCGTCGCCGAGCCCGGCCGCGGCCATGCCCTCCATCTCCCGGATGGTGGCGCAGCAGAAGCCGCGGTGGCCGGCGTCGGCCAGGCGCCGGGCCAGGGCCGTCGACTTGAACGCCTTGACGTGAGGGCGCAGGCGCGCGCCCGGGCCACGCCTGCGGCCATGGTGGCCCGTTGTGGTCGAAGGCGTCGAGATCGACGACGAGGGCGGGCGTGGGCAGTTCGGCGGCGAGCACGGGATCACCGTACGCGACCCCGGGGCATGGAGAGGTCGGAGGCGACCGGTCCGCTACCGTTTCGGCGTCACGCACCAGTGGCGGAATCAGGCAGACGCGCAGGGTTTAGGTCCCTGTGGGCTCACGCCCGTGTGGGTTCGATTCCCACCTGGTGCACCGCGGTGTTGTCAGCTGCTGACATCGGACCAGGTTCCTCAACTCGTCGCACCCCTCGGATAGCAGCTCGGTGGCAAGGACCACGCGAGGAGGGGCAGATGTGGGCGCACTTGCACGGTGAAGGTGCCTCGTGGCTCGGCGATCGCGGGGGATCGCGTATCGGGCGGGGGACGGAAGGGTCAGGCCGGGCCTTGCGATCGGAACGGCGAGAGTTCGGATGCTCAACTCGCGAAACAGTCGTTTTCCGATGGCTGGCAGCCGGCGATTCCGGAGATTCACGTTCGACCACCTGCTGCTGCCGGACGCGATCATCCACGCCAGCGGGACTTTCCACGACCAGCGCCGACGCCGAGAAGGATGTATGGAGGGATGCGTTGGCAGCCGTCCCTGATCTCCGCCACCAAGTGCAGGAAGTGGTCGTGGAGGGCAATGTCGAGATGGCGCGTGTCATCGTCACCGGCACCATGGCTGGAGGATTTGCTGGAGTCGAGGGCACCGGCCGGACCTTTCGGATCGATCAGGCTGTGGTCACTCATCTCCGCGATGGCAAGATCGCTGAAGCCTGGGAGATCGCTGACATAGCAGCGTTGCGGGGGCAGGTCGGCCAAGGCTGAACCGACCCCAGGTCAGAGAGTTCCGCCTCGACGGCATGCCGGGAGGGACGGCGGGAGGCGACAGCGTTCCTCCGAGGCGTCGACTGACCGATTCAGGCCATCGAGGCGAGCTTGGCCTTCATGTGGTCGATCACGGCCGCGTGGGCGTCATGGGGGCTGAACAGCACGACCTCGGCATCGTCCTCGACGCGGACACTGTGTCCAGACGGCCAGTAGAAGCAATCGCCGCCTTCACATCGATCGGTTGACCCGTCGGTGTAGCTCACGACGAGTGTCCCGGTGATGACGTAGCCCCAGTGCGGGGCCTGGCAGGCATCACCCTCGAGGCCTTGGAGGAGCGGGGCGATGTCGGTGCCCGCGCCCAGGCTGAAGTACTCGGCGGCGAGATCGCCACCGGCGGCCACCTGCCGGGCGGTTGCGCCGGGTACCTGCATCACCACGGGGATGTCGTTCTTGTCGATTCGCATGGGAGCAGTGTGAACGCCCGCCCTTGCAACCTCGTTGCAAGGACCATGCACACCGAAGCGGCCAGCGAGGGCAGCGTGCAAGGATGAGGTGGCCGTACACGCGGAGCGGAGGACGGGTGAACGCCCAAGCTGATGACCGGGTCGTCGTGCGGGTCCTGGGTCCGGTCGGGATCTGGGTGGACGGCCGACCAGCGCCGATCGGTGGCGCGAAGCCTCGCCGCCTGCTGGCCGCCCTCGTGATCAATCGGAACTCGGTCGTGAGCACCGATCGGCTCATGGACGTGTTGTGGGGCGATGAGGTCCCGGAGACAGGTAGCGGAACCCTGCACGCCTACGTGTCTCGTCTCCGTCGCCATCTGCCGCCGAGCGTGCGGCTGGAGACCCAGGCTCCGGGCTACCGCCTCGCAGTCGAGGCCGACGCCTGCGATGTCGATCGCTTCGAGACGCTGCCTCACTGCCGGTCTGTCGAAGATGTCGGCGCACCCCGATCGGGCGCTCCGGCTGCTCGACGACGCCCTGGCCGAGTGGGCCGGTCCCGCCCTGGCCGAGTTCGACGGCGAGCCGTGGGCACTTCCCCACGCGGCTCGACTCACCGAACTGCAGCTGCACGCCCGCGAGGAGCGCCTCACCGCGTTGCTGGGCATGGGCCTCGACGAGCGCGCAATCGGTGAGGGGGAGGCATTGACCGCGGAACACCCCTGGCGCGAGCAGCCGTGGCGCGCGCTGGTCGTGGCGCTGCACCGTGTGGGTCGACAGGGCGACGCGCTGCAGACCGCGAGCGTGTACCGGTCCCGGCTTCGGGAAGAACGTGGCCTCGACCCCTCCGAGGAGTTCGTCGCGCTGGAACGCCAGGTCGCCACCGACGAGCCGACGGCAACAGAGGCGGGCGCGTCAGGGCCGCGCCAGGCCAGAGGCGAAGCCGCGCGCAGGGTCGAGCTCATCGGCCGAGACCGAGACGTGACGCGGATCCGCGCACTGTGTGCAGACCAGCGACTGGTGACCCTGCTTGGGCCGGGCGGCATCGGCAAGACCCAGCTGGCCCGACAGGTGGTGGCGGAGCTCTCCGACACCTGGGTCGTTACCCAGGTCGAGCTGGCACCGGTGCGGGACGAGACGAGTGTCGTGGCCGCGATCGCGACCCAGCTCGGACTCCAGGTCCAGCACAGCCGGTCGGTCCTGGAGTCGATCGTCGATCTCCTCTCGGAGCCCCAGAATCGCCTGCTCCTCGTGCTGGACAACTGTGAGCACGTGCTCGAGGCGACCGCGGCGTTCGTGGAACGGCTCCTGTCCGCCTGCCCGATGGTGACCGTCCTCACCACGAGCCGGGTGCCGCTCGGCCTCCCCCAGGAGAGCGTCTACAAGGTGCCGGCATTGCTGGTTCCTCACACCGACGCGGAACCCGACGCCCGCCGCACGGCGCCAGCCGTCGCGCTGTTCCTGCGCCGGGCGGCCGCCGCCAACCCCGACCAGGTCAGCCGACGATGCGACGGTGCAGGTCGTGGCCGAGCTGGTTCGCCGATTGGACGGGGTACCGCTCGCCATCGAGCTCGCCGCCGCACGGTCGCGTGCCCTCTCCCCGACCGAGCTCAACGAGCGCCTCGACGACCGGTTCGAGCTGCTCACCGGTACGAGCCGGGTGCGGGACGAACGCCATCGCTCGCTCCGCAACCTCGTCGAATGGTCATATCAGCTGCTGGATTCGTCCGAACAGGAGCTGTTCCTGCGGCTGTGCACGTTCGCCGGGTCCTTCGATCTCGACGCCGCCGAGAAGGTGTGCGGCTATGGCGACATCCAGCCCGAATCCGTCGCCATGGTGCTGGCGTCACTGGTCGACCAGTCGATGGTCCAGGCCGCGACCGGGACCCGGACGACCTATCGACTGCTGGAGACGCTCCGCGACTACGGCACCGCGATCGGCTCGGACGAGGCATCGGAGCTCGTCCACCGGCACGGCGCGTGGCTCGTCGACGTCTGCGAGCGGGGTGCGGTTGGCCTGCACGGCCCCGACGAGCGCGTATGGCTGGACACGTTCGACCGTCTGTTCGACGATCTGCGCCTCGCGGTGCACAACGCGCTCGATCGCCGCGACGTGCGGACGGCGATGCGGATCGTGGTTGCGGCCCGGGAGTATGCGTTTCGCCGGTTGCGCTACGAGCTCATCAGCTGGGCTGAGTCGACTCTGGCCGTCGACGCAGAGCTCGAGCCGTTGACCGCGGCCACCATCGGCATCGTCGCCTACGGCCGCTTCGTCCGCGGCGAGAGCGACGCCGCCATCGACCTCGCCCACCAGGCCCTCGAGCTGGCCCGACGGACAGGAACGAACACGCTCGGACATGGCCCAGCGCGCCCTCGGGAACGCGTGCTTCTTTCAGGGAGACCTGGCCAGCACGGTCCCCGCGGTCGACGACCTCGTCACCGGGGCCCTCGCATCGGGGGACGACGCCCGCATCGCCCACGCCTACTACATGCGCTCCCTCAGCGAGACGAGGAACGCGGCCTCGAACCCCGGGCTGCACTATGCCCAGCGAGCGACAGAGGCCGCCGCCCGAAGCCAGAATCCGACCGCGCAAGCCCAGGCCGCCTACGCGACCGGCATCTGGCTGACAGCCACCGCCCCGACACGCGCCCGAGCCGAACTCCACCAGAGCGAGACGCTTGCCCGCGACGTCGGCAACCACTGGTTCGAGCTCTTCGCCCGCACCGAGACGCTGTGGCTCCAGGCGCTCGACGGTGAACCGCTTCTCGCGTTGGCGGGCTACGCCGACGTGCTCGCCGCGTGGCACCGGGCTGGCGACTGGGCGAACCAGTGGCTGTCGCTGCGCCACGTGTTCGGCATCTGCTGCCACATCGGCGCCGATGACCTCGCGATGCTCATCCACGGCGCTCTTGAGTACGCCGGTGCGGTCGACGCCTTTCCGTTCGAGCCCAGCGCTGCGGCCGACATCGAGCACACCGTCGACGCCCTACGGGCCCGCCTCGGAGACCGCGCTGACACTCTCGAGCTCGAAGGGCGGACCGCCAGCACCTCTGCCGTCATCCGACTGATCGTGGATCGCATCTCGAGCCTTGTCGCGCACGGCTGAGCGCGCCGATGCCGCGCTCGGTGGGGGATCGTTGGATGGCCGATGGGGGTTTGAAAGCAGTCCCACCTGGTGCACAGCACTCCTGGAACTGTTGCTCATGGTTGGAATGGGGAGGGCGACGTCGAGGCGGAGCGTCCGAGCGGCGGGTGGTGGGTCGGGTGATCGCGTGGTGAGGGCGACGGCGGTGAGCTTGTATTCGGGGGTGTTGGTCTCGCGGTCACGGTGGGGGCCGGTGAGCTGGTTGACAGCCGCGACCGGGTCGCTGAACGTGGCGAACAACTGACCGGGTCGGACGCGGTCGGAGCGTTCGGCCGGTAGCACGCTCGTGCCGTAGCGACTGGTGAGCCAGACCGGGTCGCCGTCGGCGATGGAGGCCTGGTCGGCGTCGTGCGGGGAGATCTCGAGGGTGTCGGTGGGCCGCAGCTGTTGGGTGACCGAGCGGCGGGTCATGGTGCCGGCGTTGAACTGGTCGAGGCCCCGGCCGGTGATGAGCAGGAAGGGGTGCTCGCGATCGGGTTGCTCGGGGCTGGGCTCGGTAGTCCACCGGGGCCAGCGTCGCGGTCTGGTCGGGCGGCACCGAAGGAGTCGGTGTGAAGGATCGCGGTCCCGGGATGGTCGATGGTGGGGCACGGCCACTGCAGACCGCCGGGACTGTCCAGGCGGTCGTAGGTCATCCCGGCGCCGGCCGGCCACACCTGTCGGATCTCGTCCCAGACCTGCTCGGGGCTGGCGAAGCCGAACAGATCGTGTCCACCAATGCCTGCGCCGCCATGCAGGTGATCTCCCAGTCGGGCCGGGTGTCGCCTGGCGGCCTGACGGTCTGGCGGACACGTTGGACTCGCCGCTCGCCGTTCATGAAGGTGCCGTCCTTCTCGTACGCGGTGCAGGCCGGCAGGAAGACGGTGGCGTGGGCGGCCGCGGTCTCGTTGAGGAACGGGTCCTGCACGATCAGCAGATCGAGACCGGCCAGCGCCTCGGCGGTGGCGGTCATGTCCGGTTGGGTCTGCGAGCAGGTCCCAGCCGACGACCCAGAGCGCTCGCAGCTCGCCGGCGGCGGCGGCGTCGAGCATCGCCATGGCATCGAGGCCGGGTGTGGTCGGGACGGCTTCCCCCCAGACCTCCTCGAAGCGGGCCGACTCCGCCAGGGGGGCGTACCCGGTCAGGTGGGCGGGCTCGCATCCCATATGGGCGGCACCCTGCACGTTGTTCTGGCCTCGCAGCGGGTTGACCCCACCGCCGGGAACACCCAGGTTGCCGGTGAGCAGCGCCAGGTTGACCAGGCACCTGACCGTGTCGGTACCCTGGACGTGTTCGGTCACGCCCAGCCCGTGCACGCTCATCGACGGCCGACCGCCCGCGTACAGGCGGGCGGCGGCGCGGATGGCGGCCGGGTCGAGTCCGCATCGGGCGGCGACCTGTTCCGGCCGGAACCGGGTCACGAACTCCCGGTAGCGCTCCACCCCGTCGACCCGGGCGTCGACGAACTCGGCATCGACCAGTTCCTCCTCGATGATGGTTGCCGCCATGGCGTTGAGGACCAGGACGTTGGTGCCGGGGTCGAGCTGGAGGAAGACATCGGCGTAGTCGGCCAGCTCGATCCGGCGTGGGTCGATCACGACCAGGCCGGTTCCCCGGCGGGCGGCCTGCTTGATGCGTTCGCCGACGATCGGGTGGTTCTCGGTCGTGTTGGACCCGCACACCAGCACCGAACCGGCGGCCTCGATGTCGTCGAAGGAGTTCGTGGCCGCGCCCGTGCCGAGCATCGACGCGAGTCCGACCGCGCTGGGGGCATGACAGACCCTGGCGCAACAATCGACGTTGTTGGTCCCGATCACCGTGCGGGCGAACTTCTGCAGCAGGTAGTTGTCCTCGTTGGTGGCTCGGGCCGAGCCGAGCACTCCCACGGCGTCGGGTCCGAACTGGTCGACGACCGTGCGCAGGCCGCCCACCGCCACGGCGATGGCGTCGGGCCAGGACACGACCTGCCAGTCGTCGTCCCGGCGGACCATCGGTTCGGTCGCCCGCTCGGGCGATGAGACGAACCCGTGGGCATAGCGGCCCTTCACGCATGCATGACCCCGATTCACCGGGGCATCCGGGGCCGGGGCGCACGGTCACGATCCGCTCGTCGTGGGTGCCGACCAGAAGCTCGCAGCCCACCCCGCAGTAGGGGCACACGGTTCGGGTCCACCGATCGGGAGGCGAAGCCGCGGCCACGACGAAGCGATCCTCGAGTGCGCCGGTGGGGCAGGTGTCGACACAGGCACCGCAGGCGACACAGTCGCTGTCGGCCAACGGGACACCTGCACCGGCGACCACCGTCGTGGCGAGGCCCCGGCCTTGTGCGTGCCACACGAACTGGCCTTGGACCTCGTCACAGATCCGGACGCAGCGAAGACAATCGATGCAGCGGTTCATGTCGACCGCGATGCACGGATGGGAGTCGTCACTCCGGGTGGGGTCTCCCTCCTCGCCACCGGCGGTGACGTCGTAGCGCGACAGCAACTGGTGCAACGGCTTGTCCGGGTAGGCCTCCACCGCCTCTGGCGGGTAGTGGCGCGCCATCATCTCCAGCAGGCCCCGACGCACCGACTCGAGCTCGGCCGTGGCGGTGTGGATCACCATTCCGTCGGTCACCGGGGTGGTGCACGCCGAGACCGGCCGGGTCCAGCCCTCGATCTCCACCAGGCACATCCGGCACTCCCCGATCGGAGCGAGCCGCGGGTCGTCGCACAGCGAGGGAACCCATATCCCGGCCTGGCCCAGGACTTCCAGCAGCATGGCGCCACCCGTCACCTCGAGCACCCGATCATCGGCCACTAGCTGCGCCACGCTGACAAAGGTACGGCAGCGGTTGCGGGTCAGCCCACTCTTCAGCAAGGGTTTGAAAGCAGTCCTACTAGGTTCACATCGCTCCACGCAGACCCGCGAGGCCGGGCGTCCCCGGCCTCGGGGGGTCAGGCCCGGGCGGTGACCAGGCCGCGGGTGATGCGAGTGGGCTCGTCCAACACGCCGAACCGCAGCACCTTCGGGTTGACGAGGTTGGGATGGGCGCCGACATCGGCGAACAGCTGGGACGCGAGGAACCGGTCCGCATCCGCGGCGGATGCGAACGTGTAGACGCCGCCGTAGCAGTTGGTGTCCGGATTCGCGAGCCAGACCTTCGACAGCAATCCCTCCACGTCGGCGAAGGCGGGCGCGACCTGCTCGCAGACCGTCTCGTAGTCCTGTTCGGTGATTCCCTCGAGTGCGAAGTTGACGATGACGATGTCCATGACGTCCTTCTTCCTGTTAGTCGGTAGCCCATGAGTACGACACCGCGCTTGAGGCTCGCTTGAGGCCCGGCGGCGTACGCTTGCCTGGTGGGGCCAGTCCCTTCGCTCACCTTCGAGATCCTGGGCTCGCTGGTGATCCGGCGCGGCGACGACGTGGTGTCGTTGGGGAGTCCGCTGCAGCGGAAGGTTCTTGCCGCGCTCCTCGTCGCCGACCGGGCGGTCCTCCCCGACGAGCTCATCGACGTCTTGTGGGGTGAGCGGCCGCCCGCGACGGCGCTGGGGACACTGCAGACGCACATCTCACGATTGCGGAGCGCCTTGGGGGCCGGCCCTGACCTGCTCCGGGGTGATGTCAGTGGCTATCGCCTTCAGATCGACGCCGCCGACGTCGACGCTCGGCGCTTCGGGCAGCTGGTCGCGGAAGGTATCAGGGCGTCGCGGGCGGACCTGAGCCCCAGGGCGCAGGCGCTTCTCGCCGACGCCCTGGCGTTGTGGCGAGGCCCGGCCCTGATCGATTTCCGCTACGAGCCGTTCGCCCAGACCGAGATCACGCGGCTCGAGGGCCTCCGCGTCACGGCCTTGGTGGAGCTCCTCTCGTTGGAGGTCGACGGCGGGAGGCACGCAGAGGCGTGCCGCGAGCTGGAGCTCCTGGTTCGGGACCATCCGCTCCATGAGGACCTGCACGCGCCTGTACATGGTGGCGTTGTATCGATCGGGCCGGCAGGCCGACGCACTGGCGGTCTACGAGCGGTTGCGGGCGTGCCTGCGGGACGAGCTGGGCCTCGATCCGACACCGCAGCTCCGCACCCTCGAGCACGACATCCTCAACCACGCCCCGACGCTCACGAGCGGCAGCCACGTCCGTGTCGCACTGCGGTCGGAGGATCACGAGCCCCCGCGTGCCGCGGAGATGCAGCGATGGTTCGACCAACTCGGCGTGCCCGCGCTCGACGACAAGATGACCTGCGAGCTCCTCTGGCGCGAGGCGAAGGCCAACGCCGCAGCGGCAAGGTGCAGGAAGCCCGACGCAGCTTCGCGGCCGCGATCCGGCTCGCCGCCACCAGCGGTTCAGCCGACCAACTTGCGGCGGGCGCACTGGGACTGGCCGGACCGCCCGAGGACACCATGCTCGGCGAACCGCTCGACGAGTCGCTCATGACGCAGGCGATACGTGCCCTGCCCGCGAACCGCTCGGCCGTGACCATGCTGCGAGCGCGCCTCGCGGTGGCGTTGATCGACCGCGGCGAATCCGATCGCGGCAATCAGATGGCCAACGCGGCCGTGACGGTCGGTCGATCGGTCGGTGACGGGGCATCGCTGGCCTACGCGCTGCGGGCTCGCCACCGCACGTGGTTCGATCCGGCCGCGCTCGCTGAGCGGCTCGCCCTCAGCCGCGAGCTCGATCGATCTCGGCGAGCGGCTGGACGACCGCGAGGTGTCCGCGTGGGGACACCGCTGGCGGGCGATCGACCTGCTCGAGACGGGCGATCTCTCGGCGTGCCACCGCGAGCTGGACGCCCTCGAGGCACTCGCGACCCAACTCCACGATGCATTCCACTGGTGGGGGGTCATCGTTCGCCGGGCGGGACTGGCGCTGCTCACCGGACCGCCCGACAAGGCCGAGCCGCTCGTCATGGAGGCCCTGGGGCTGGCCGACCAGATCCACTCGCCCTACACGTTGGCGGCGACGCTCAACACCCTGTGGGCCTTGCGCTGGCAACAGGGCCGCGTCGAGGAGATCCAGGACGCGGTCCCGGACATCGCCGCCCTGTCCCCGGCGCACGGGTTCCTGGTTCCGCTCCTCCATCGAGAGCTCGACCAGGCCGACCGCGCCGCCAGCACGTTCGAGGTGCTCGCTCGCGACGGCTTCGGCGGGCTTCTGCGCTGGACACCATCGGTTCCAGCCGCCTCTACTGCCTCACCGTCCTCAGCGATGTGGCCAGCTACCTGGGGGCAGCAGATCATGCCCCGACGCTGTACGACGCCCTTTCACCGTTCGCGGACCGGCTGGCGGTCATCCATCCTGGGCTCACCGCGGTCGCACCCATTCACCACCCTCTTGGCCAGTTGAGCGCGCTGATGGGGGACCGGCAGCTCAGCGAGGAGCATTTCAACGCGGCGATCTCCCGCTGCCGCGAGATCGGCGCGAGCACACTCGGCGCACGAGCGAAGACGGCCTACGCAGAGACGCTGCTCAGTTTCGGCGATACGCCGGCACGTCTTGCGGCCGAAGGGCTTCTGGCTGAAGCCGCTGACACCTCAGCGGAGCTCGGCGTGCGCTCGAGGGCCCACCGCTTGCTGGAAGGACTCGCGGTTTGAAAGCCGTCCCACCTGGTGCCGCGGTCATGTCCCGCTGGCATTCCGCCACGGGTTCACCGGCAGGTTGACCCGGGTCGGTTGCGCTTGACCGCCTCGGAGTGCCTCGTGCCGCTCCAGGCGATACTCGGCGACAAATGAGCTCACGGCGGATCCGGGCTTGCTCCTCCCTGAAGCTTGAGTCAACTGGATCGTTGGTCAGGCGACTCTGCTTGCGTCGTGGTTATTCCTCATGGGGTGTCTGCTCTTCATGTTCAAGGAGCGACGGCTTCCTCTTTACCGGACAACATCGTCCACACGGCTGCTCGCCAACATGATATTCGTAGCTCTCCTGGCTCTCTTCTGCGCCGTAGGATTCATTGTGAGCCTCTTTACCTAGCGTGCAGTTGCCCTACGAAAGAAGCGGGTTGGTTTCGTCCGCGACAGGGGAAGCAAATGAAGGCCGGCTAGATCGTCTCATAGTGCGATATAGGAACATCGACCCCGATGATCCCGATGCCCATTCGCCGCTGCCCTGATGTCGGATCGGGCATTGCGGCTGGCCTACGACGCGACGATCCTCCACGTCCCTGACGACGTGCAAAGACGTTTCGACGAACTTCTCGGTCCGGATGAGCGATAGCGGGACTCTCCCGCGAGGGGGCCTGGCGCCCAGCGGCTGGACTGAACTCACCCGCCCGGGGTTTGAAGGCGATCCCACCTGGTGCACCCCTGGCCTAACGACGATGAACCTGGGTTTCGTCGACACGCGGGCCGACCCGCAGGACGGTCAGGTAGCGGCGCGATGCCCGATCGCCCATGCGCGTGCGGATGCGTTCGGCGATGGCGTCGAGCAGCGGCTCACGCACGTCAGGGTCGAGCTTGCGATACAGCGACGTCGTGCGGAGGAGCGCGGCGAAGCCATCCCCGTCGAACCATTGCTCCGTGGGGTACCACCGCACCATCGGTCGGGCCGAACAGGCCAGCCGGGGGATCGTTCGGCGGTCCCCAGCCCTCATCGGTCGCCCGTACCTCCTGCTCGAGCGGCGGATGGCCCCAGTCGGGGTTGCCGGGCGAGAAGTGCTCGTGCAGGTCGGCGGTCTCGGCGTACACCTCGGGCTCGCCCGGCCGCCGGACGACGATGTTGCCGAGCACAGCCATCCACCCTCCGGGACGGAGCACGTCGTGGGCTCGTTGCCAGCCGACCGACGGGTCGACCCAGTGCCACGACGCGGCGGCCACCAGCACGTCGAATCGCCGACCGCCGTCGACCCACTCCTCGAACGACGACGTCTCGACCTCGACGTTGGGAGAGCCGGCCAGCCGCTGGCGGGCGAGCATCGCCATGCCCTCCCCGGGTTCCACCGCGGTCACAGTGCACCCGAGACGGGCGAGCGAGCGCGTGGCCTGCCCCGTGCCACAGCCCACCTCGAGCACGGCTGACCGCTCGTCCAGGCCCGTGATGGCCGCGAGATCCACGAACAGCTCGTCGGGGTACGTCGGTCGGACCCGGTCGTAGAGGTCCGGCACCTCGTTGAACACGAGACCGAGGTGCGGTCGGTCGACGCCTGCCACCCGACGATCTTGGCGCGTCAGCCCCAGCCGTGTCGTTCTCGGCGTGCGGGTGGGCCCCCGGGCGTACCCGGGGCGGTCACGTCCCGACGTAGGCCGCGAGGTGCTCGCCGGTGAGGGTCGAGCGGTCGGCCACCAGGTCGGCGGGGGTGCCTTCGAAGACGATCCGGCCGCCGTCGTGGCCGGCGCCGGGGCCGAGGTCGATGATCCAGTCGGCATGGGCCATGACCGCCTGGTGGTGCTCGATGACGATGACCGACTTGCCCGAGTCGACGAGCCCGTCGAGCAGGCCCAGCAGCTGGTCCACGTCGGCGAGGTGCAGGCCGCTGGTCGGCTCGTCGAGGACGTAGACGCCGCCCTTCTCGCCCAGGTGCGTGGCCAGCTTGAGCCGCTGCCGTTCACCGCCGGACAGCGTGGGGAGCGGCTGACCGAGGCTGAGGTAGCCCAAGCCGACATCGGCGAGCCGGGTCAGGATCTTGTGCGCCGCCGGCGTGGCGGCCTCGCCCCCGCCGAAGAACTCCTCGGCCTCGGTCACCGACATGGCCAGCACCTGGCTGATGTCGCGGCCACCGAAGGTGTAGTCCAACACCTCGGCCAGGAAGCGCTTCCCGCCGCACTCCTCGCAGACGGTGGCCACCCCCGCCATCATCGCCAGGTCGGTGTAGATGACGCCGGCGCCGTTGCAGGCGGGGCAGGCCCCCTCGGAGTTGGCGCTGAACATCGCCGGCTTCACGCCGTTGGCCTTGGCGAACGCCTTGCGGATCGGGTCGAGCAGCCCGGTGTACGTCGCCGGGTTGGAGCGACGGGACCCCTTGATGGCGGCCTGGTCGACGGTCACCACCCCGTCGCGCCCCGACACCGAGCCGTCGATGAGCGAGCTCTTGCCCGAGCCCGCCACGCCGGTCAGGACGACCAGCACGCCGAGCGGGATGTCGACGTCGACGTCGCGCAGGTTGTGGGTCCCGGCGCCCCGCACCTCCAGCACACCCGACGGGATCCGCACCGACGACTTGAGCGAGGCCCGGTCGTCGAGGTGCTGCCCGGTCACCGTGCCGCTGCCCCGCAGCCCGTCGACGGTGCCTTCGAACACCACCTCACCCCCGGCCGCGCCGGCGCCCGGGCCGAGGTCGACCGCGTGGTCGGCGATGGCGATCGCCTCCGGCTTGTGCTCCACGACGAGCACGGTGTTGCCCTTGTCCCGCAGCCGCAGGAGCAGATCGTTCATCCGCTGGATGTCGTGCGGGTGCAGTCCGACGGTCGGCTCGTCGAACACGTAGGTGATGTCGGTCAGGGACGACCCGAGTTGGCGGATCATCTTCGTCCGCTGGGCCTCGCCGCCCGACAGCGTGCCCGAGGGCCGATCGAGCGAGAGGTAGCCCAGGCCGATCTCGACGAACGAGTCGAGGGTCTCGCCCAACGCCGTCAGCAACGGCGCCACCGAGGGCTCGTCCAGGCCGCGCACCCAGTCGGCCAGGTCGGTGATCTGCAGCGCACAGGCCTCCGCGATGTTGATCCCCTCGATCTTCGACGAGCGGGCCGGTTCGCTGAGCCTGGTGCCGGCGCAGTCGGGACAGGTGGTGAACGTCACCGCCCGCTCGACGAAGGCACGGATGTGGGGCTGCAGGGCGTCGGTGTCCTTGGACAGCATCGACTTCTGGATCTTCGGGATCAGGCCCTCATAGGTCAGGTTGATGCCTTCGACCTTGATCTTGGTCGGCTCCCGGTAGAGCAGGTCGTTGAGCTCTTTCTTGTTGTACTTGCGGATCGGTTTGTCCGGGTCGAAGAACCCGCACCCGCTGAAGATGCGGCCGTACCAGCCGTCCATGCTGTAGCCCGGGATCGTCAGCGCACCCTCGTTGAGCGACTTGGTGTCGTCGTACAACTGGGTCAGGTCGAAGTCGGTCACCGAGCCCCGGCCCTCGCAGCGGGGACACATGCCACCGAGGATGCTGAAGCTCCGCTTCTCCCGCGTCGTGCGGCCGCCGCGCTCGAGGGTGACGGCACCGGCGCCACTGATCGAGGCGACGTTGAACGAGAACGCCTGAGGCGAGCCGATGTGGGGCTGGCCCAGGCGGCTGAAGAGGATGCGCAACATGGCGTTGGCATCGGTGGCGGTGCCGACCGTGGAGCGGGCGTCGACACCCATTCGCTCCTGGTCGACGATGATCGCCGTCGTCAGCCCTTCGAGCACGTCGACGTCGGGCCGCGCCATCGTCGCCATGAAGCCCTGCACGAAGGCGCTGTAGGTCTCGTTGATCAGGCGCTGCGACTCGGCGGCGATCGTGCCGAACACGAGCGAGCTCTTGCCCGAGCCGGAGACGCCGGTGAACACCGTCAGCCGGCGCTTCGGGATCTCGATGCTCACGTCCTTGAGGTTGTTCACGCGCGCGCCGTGCACGCGGATCAGGTCGTGGCTGTCGGCCGCTGGGCGCACCGCGGTCGGAGTGCTCGTCCGTGCCGTCTTGCTCTTCGGGGTGGTCACCGTCGAGATCGTGCCACGGGCGCGCCGGTGTCGCCGACTGCCCGGTTCGCGTCAGTGTCCGGCGTTGGCCGCCGTGACCGACAGCGATTCGTCGCGGTCGGTGTCGCCGGTGAGCTGCCGGCCCACCTCGAGGCGCAGCGTCTCTTCCAACCGGCCCCGGTCGTCGGCGTCGAGATCGAGGTTGGCCCCCACCGAACGGGCGACCTCCTCGGCCACGGCCGCCGTCAGCCGCTCGCCCTCGTCGTGGTCGAGGCGTCGGTCGCCCAGCTGGGTGAGCACCGAGTGCACCGTCTCCGTCACCGCCAGGCGGGTGGTGGCATCGAGGGCGTCCTCGCGCTGGTCGGCGGCGCCGTCGGCCGCTGAGGCCTCGGCGGTGACGCCGGTCTCGGCTTCGGTCTCGCTCCCGACTTCGGACTCCCCGGCCTCGGCTTCGGTCTCGCCCTCGCCCTCGGGCTCCGTATCGGCCTCGGTCTCGGCTGCGGTTGGTTCGACCGCGCCGTCGGACTCGGACGGCTCCTCGGCGGCGCCGGTGTCCGGCTCGCGCAGGACCCGCCGGGCGAGCACGATCTCAAAGGTGACGGCGGCGACCACGAACACGACCACGATGCCGATGGGCAGCCAGATCGGCACGGCCGCCAACACCAGCGAACCCTGCGCTTGTCCGACCAATGGACCACCCATCGATGCGCTCAGCATCGGCGCACCCCCCTCCCTCAGGCCTGACTATGACGCGCGCCGGGGGTGAAGGAAAGGGCGGCTTCCTGTCGAATCGTTAAGGAATCACGCTGGGTGGGGACGCACTCACGCGGCGTCGATCAACGTGGGGTTGTCTCATGTCCGCAGCGACCAAACCCTGGGGGATGGCCGCCGGCGCTCAGGCCGGGGTGGCCGGGTTCCCGGCCCCCCCGGTCTGATCGACGAACTGCTGGATGACCTCGTTGTACTGCTTGACCAGGTCGTTGGCGCGGCGCAGGGCCGCGTTGTACACGCTGGCCGACCCGGACTCGGCGGAGCGCTGCATGTCCCGGTAGGCGACCATCCCCTGGTTGGCCAGGTCGACGGCGCGCTGGGCGGTCGTCAGCGGCGTGACGGCGTCACTCTTCGCCGTGGCGGCGTCGTGCCGCGTCTGGTCGAGCTGGGTTTGTGCGGCGTCGGTGGTCGACTGCTGGGCGTCGAGACGGTCCGAGGTCGCCGAGCGATCAGCGATGGCGCGGCGGCGATCGGTGCGGGTGGATCGCGCCAGGAGACCGGCCCCCGCGGCCAGCACCATCGCCACGACCACCAGGGCAACCAGCACGCGAGAGAACCGGCGGGATCGGATCGCCGGCGTCGGGCCCGGGACCGCCGGTGTGGGATCGCCGTCCGGGGTCGGGGCCGGGTGCGCGGTCACGTCGGGCTCATCCATCGATCTTGGCCTGCAGCTGCTGGACGGCCGCCTGGGCATCGACCACCGCCTTGGAGGCGGCGGCGGTCTTCTGGTCGAGGTCGGCGAGGGCCGCCGCCCCGTCACTCTTGACCAAGGCCGTCGCGCCGCTGCGGTTCCCTTGGTTGGACAGGACCACGGCGCGGTCGTCCACGTCGATGAGGTGACGTTGGGCGGCCGCGGCCGTCCTCAAGGCCGTGGTCAGGGTCTCCATGGCGCGATCGAGGTCCGATTGGGCCGACTCGATCGCCCGTCGGTGGTCGTCGAGGCCGTTCTGCTGCACGTCGAGGGCGAGGCGGCTCCCTTCCATCGTCGCCGCCTGCGAACGAGCGTCGGAGGCGTCGGACGAGGCCTGACGCGCTCCAACGAACAACGCCACGCCGACGCCCAGGAGAGCCACGGCGATGATGACCAGCGCCCCGTTCCACCATCGGCTGGGCTCCGGCGGTGGGGGCCCGCTGGAGGGGGAGTCACCGGCCGCGCTGGACGGGTCGGGATCGGGCTCGAGCCACCCGGCCGGGTGGGGCCCACCCGCTGGCGGCCCGCTCCCCACGGGGTACATCGCGGGGCCGACGCCCTCGTCGTCCGTCATCGCGCAAGTCTCGCGCCGGGCGCGACCGAGGTCGTCGGAGTTGTCCGGCTCCGCGGCTCAGTCGCTGGTACGGGACCGGAAGCGCCGCAGCGATGCGGGCACCGCCACCGCCAGCAGAACGATGCAGTAGAGGAACGCCGCGGGCACCGGATGCTCCAGCGGCCACGAATGCACGTCCACCGGAGCGGTGGGGTTGCCGAACATGACGCGCACGGCCCCCACCATGACCGAGACGGGGTTCCACGCCGCGATGTGCTGCAGCACCGGTGACAGCGTGTTGATGGGCACGAACGCGCTCGACAGGAAGGTCAGGGGGAAGACCACCACGAAGCCGACGCCCATCACCGCATCGGTCGAGCGCACGGTGAGCCCGATCCAGGTGCCGATCCAGATCATGGCCGAGGCGAACAGCAACAGGAGCAGCAGCGCCCCGGTGACGTGGCCGACGCCGGTGTGGGTGCGCCAGCCGACGACGAGCCCGGCGGACAGCAGCACCACGATGGACAGCGCCATGCCGGCCAGCTCGGCCAGGTAGTGGCCGAGCAGGTAGGCGGCCCGGCTGGCCGGCAGGGAGCGGAAGCGGTCGATGACGCCCTCGGTGAGATCGGTGGAGATGGCCGTGGCCGGGCCGGTCAGGCCGAACGCCAGCGACTGCAGCAAGATGCCGGCGATCACGTACTCGCGGTAGCTCCCGCCGCTGACCCCGATGGCCCCGCCGAAGACGTAGGCGAACAGGAGCACGAACATCAGCGGCTGAACCGTGACGTCGAGCAGCTTCTCGGGGATCTGGCGGATGTGGGCGATGTTGCGCCCGGCGTACACCACGGCGTCGCTCCACAGCGTGGCCAGCGCACCGCGTTCTTCGTAGGCGTCGGACCAGTCGTGCGAGGGGACGACAGGGCTCACGGCGTCGGTGACGGCGGTCATCGGGCATCTTCTCCGGTCGGGCGGACGGGGGCGGTCAGGGTCAGGAAGACGTCGTCGAGCGTGGCCTGACGGCGGTTGAGGTCGAGGGCGTCGACGCCCGAGGCGTCGAGGGCGCGCATGACCTCCATCAGCGAGACGCCCGTCGACGAGGGGGACCGAGACGATCAACTCGTCGCGGTCGAACGTCGGGGCGGTGGAGGCGAAGCGCTCCATGGCCCGGGCCGCATGGTCCAGCTCGGCGACGGACGGGACCTTCACGTCGATGCGGTCGTCGCCGATGCGGGCCTTGAGGTCGTCGGGGCTGCCCTGGGCCACCGTGCGCCCGTGGTCGAGCACCACGATGTCGTCGGCCAGCTTGTCGGCTTCGTCGAGGTACTGCGTGGTCAAGATGATGGTGGTGCCGTCCCGCACGAGGTCGCGCAGGATGTCCCACAGGTCGCCTCGGCTGCGGGGGTCGAGGCCGGTGGTGGGCTCGTCGAGGAAGAGCACCTGGGGCACCGCCACCAGGCTGGCGGCCAGGTCGAGGCGCCGGCGCATGCCGCCCGAGAACGTCTTGACCAGGGTGTCGGCGGCGTCGGCGAGGTCGAGGCGCTCCAGCAGCTCGTCGGCCCGCTGGCGGGCCCGGGCCTTGCGGCAGGTGGTGGAGGCGACCCACCATCTCGAGGTTGGCCCGGGCGCTCAGGAGCCCGTCGACGGTGGCCTGCTGGGCGGCCACGCCGATGCGGCGGCGAACCCCGGCGGGATCGTGGGCGACGTCGATGCCGGCCACGGTGGCCACCCCCTCGGTGGGCGAGGACAGCGTGGTCAGGATGCGGATGGCGGTGGTCTTGCCGGCTCCGTTGTGGCCCAGCAGGCCGAGCACCGTGCCCGGCGCCACCTCCAGGTCGAGGTCGCGCAAGGCCCAGAGCTCGCCGTAGCGCTTGCCCAGACCCCGGGCGCTGACGCCCTGGGCCGGGGGGATTCCTGGGGCTGTGGTATGCCGTACGGCGGTTTCGTACATAGTACGACGGACTTTAGCAGTACGATGTACGACATGGCAACGAAGAAACGGACTCCGCGATCGGAGGCCTCGCAGGCGGCGGCCGACGCGGTGCGCGACTTCGTGGTCGAGAAGGCCACCGAGGTCCTCAACGACAAGACCGCCCAGATCGAGCGGAAGCTCGAGCGCAAGCATCGCGGCCAAGGCGGCCCGCCACATGGATCAGCTCGACCGGCTCTCGTCGCAGCTCGAGGTGCTCGACCTCTGGACCCGGATCGAGCCGGGCACCCGCCGGCCCCGGTTCACCCGCGAGCAGATCGCGGCGGCGGCCGTGCGCATCGCCGACGCCGAGGGCTCCGAGGCCCTGTCCATGCGGCGCATCGCCGCCGAGCTCGACGCCGGCACCATGACCCTGTACCACTACGTGCGGACCAAGGACGAGCTGCTCTCGTTGGTGACCGACGAGGTGATGGGGGAGGTCGTCCTCCCTCCGGGCGAGGCGCTGCCCGACAACTGGCGAGAGGCCGTCACCGTCATCGCCAACCGCTCCCGTGCGGTGCTCCAGCGCCACCCGTGGATGTTCGACATCACCGACGACCCCTCGTCGGGCCCAACGCCGTACGCCACTTCGACCAGACGCTTGCAGGCGGTGTCGACGCTGCCGGTCGACCTCGCCGCCAAGCTCGAGCTGACCGCGGCGGTCGACGAGTACGTGTTCGGCTACTGCCTGCACCAGCGCAACAGCGTCGACCCGGGGGAGGCCCACGACGACACGATGGTCGAGTACGTGACGGGCCTGGTGCACACGGGCGAGTACCCGTTCCTGTCCCGGCTCGCCACCGAGGTGGGCCTGGCCGACGCCTGGGTGCAGATCGAGGGCACCATGCGCGACCAGTCGCGCTTCGATCGCAGCCTGGCCCGGCTGCTCGACGGGTTCGAGGCCCACTTCAACGCCTGAGCCCGCCCGGTCGGGGCGTCAGCCGCTGGGCCCGAACCGCTCCACGCGGATGTGGTCGACGGGCACCCCCAGCTCGACGCAGCGTTGACTGGCGGCCTCGGCGAAGCCGGCTGAGCCGCACACGTAGACGGAGAGGCCGTCGTCGAGCAGCGGGGCCAGGTCGTCGGCCCGGAGCCGTCCCACGGGACGGCGCGCCGCCGGTGGGGCCTCCCGGGTGAACACCACCGTGGTGTCGGGGCCGGACAGCTCCAGGGGGTAGTAGAGCTCCGCCGGAGCGCGGACGGACGCCAGGAGGTGGAAGGCGTCGACGACCCCGGCGGCCCGGGCGTGGCGCAGCATCGACATCAGCGGGACGACGCCGGACCCGCCGCCGATGCCCAGGGCGCGGGCCGGGGGCTCCCACACGAAGAAGCCGCCGATGGGGCCTCGGACCTCCAGCTCGTCGCCCACGACCACCACGTCATGGAGGAACGACGACACCTCGCCGTCGTCCAGGCGCTCGACGGTCAGCTCGAAGCCGGTGGTGTCGGTCGGCGACGACGCCACCGAGTACGACCGGGACGCCTGGTAGCCGTCGGGTGCGGTCAGGCGCACGATGACGTGCTGGCCGGCGCGGTGGCCCAGCGGCGGGTCGAGCGCGAGGCGGAACGTCTTGACCCGGGCGTTCTCGGCGTGGACGGCGATGACGGTGGCCAGACGCCAGGGGCTGGGTCGGGCTGGCTCCATCGGCACCGGTCAGTCCCCCTGGTAGCGCTGCTCGAGCCAGGGGTCGCCCCGGTCGTGGTAGCCGTTCTGCTCCCAGAATCCCGGCTCGTCGTGGTCGAGCAGGCGCAGCCCGGCCACCCACTTGGCGCTCTTCCAGAAGTAGAGGTGGGGCACGAGCAGGCGGGCCGGGCCGCCGTGGTCGACCGGCAACGGTCGGCCGTCGACGTCCCACACCACCCAGGCCTGACCCCCGACGAGGTCGGTGAGCGGGAGGTTGGTGGTGTAGCCGGTGTGGGAGAAGGCGAGGGCGTGGGTGGCCGACGGGCCGATGCCGGCGGCGTCGAGGAGCGTGTCCACCGACACCCCGGCGAAGTGCATGTCGAACTTGGACCAGGTGGTCACGCAGTGGATGGCACCGTCGTAGACGGAGCCCGGCAGCGCGTGGATCTCGTCCCACGTCCAGGTCGTCGGCCGGGTCACGAGCCCCTCGACGGTGAAGGTCCAGGTCTCGGTGGCCAGCGACGGGGTGACCTCGGCGTTGAGCACGGGCCACGACGAGCCGGTGTCGTACTGGCCGGGTGGGAGGCGTGGGTCGCGCCCGGCCCGGCCTCGACCCGTGAACCCTCGGGTGATGTTCGGCACCGCTGCTCCTCTCGACCGGGTCTGTCCTCCAAGTCTGGCCCGGTGCCGGGTGGCGGAACACCCCGCGGGTAGCAGAAGCGACCTCGACACCCCCCGGCATCGGCGCGACGATCGAACGTGCCCCGCAGGGTGGGGGCCCGGGGCGAACCCATTCACTGAGGGGGGAGACCCACATGTACCTGTTCACACGTTTGGCGACGCTGCGCGGCAGCGAGCGGCGAGCCCTGGGCTGGGCCGTCGAGATGACCGCCTACGTCAACGACCACAGCGATCAGCCGGTGACGCTGTGGCGGACCGACTTCGGCGCCCCGGTGGGCACGATGGCCTGGAGTGCCTGGGTGGAGTCGCAGGACGCCCTGGCCAGGAACTTCGCCCGGCTGGCCGACGACGACGGCTACTTCGACATGGTCGACAAGGGTCAGGAGTTCGTCACCGCGCCGCCTCAGGACATGCTCCGCCAGGCCATCACACGGCGAGCCCACCGGGGACCCGCCGCCGGTCGGGTCGGTAACCACCGTGACCACGGCCGTCGTCGCCAACGGCAAGTACGCCGAGGCCGGGGCCTGGGGCGTCGAGATGGCTGAGCTGGTCGAGCAGGTGACCGGTCTCCGCACGATGTTCCTGGTCGACAGCTACGGCACCTTCGGCCAGGTCACCTGGCTCAGCGGGGCGCCGGACCTGGCCACGGGCGATGCCGCCGGCGAAGCCATCGAGGCCAATCCCGACTACCTCAAGCGTCTCAGCGACGTGGGGGACCTCTTCGTGCCCGGCTCGGGGCAGCGCAGGATGGTCGACCCGCATCGCCTGACGGCCGCGGCCGGTCGCACCGGCATCGTGGCCCGCCCCGGTACCCCCGGCCGGGAGCGGGGCCGCGCTCAGGGGAGCAGCAGCAGGTTCAGGCGGCGGCTGGCCACCCGGAGCCCGACCGCGCCCATGACGGCCAGGTAGGCGGCGTTGAGCGAGCAGCGTCGGGCCCACGTCGCCGAACACCAGCGCCCGCTCGAGCACCACGCCCTGGTAGAGCGGCGTGACCCGGACACCGGAGCTGGAGGCCCTCCGGGTACTGCGTGATCGGGAAGAACGTGGCCGAGAACAAGAACATGGGGATGATGGCGACGTTGACGTAGTCGAAGTCGATGAACGAGCGCATGTAGGTGGTGGCCCCGAGGCCGGCGCCGGCGAAGGCGAAGCCGATCAGCACGGCCACCGGGACGCACAGCAGCGCCCACCACGAGTCGGTCAGGCCCATGAGCGCCATGGTGACGAGGAAGGCGGTGGCGTAGGCGGCGGCCCGGACCAACGACCACATCAGCTCGCCGCCGACGACGTCGCGGGGCCGCATCGGGGTGGCCAGCGTGGCCTCGTAGATGTGGAAGTACTTGAGCTTCACGAAGAAGTTGAACGTCGAGTCGAAGACCGGGCCCATCATGGCCGAGGTGGCCAGCAGGCCGGCGGCCACGAACGTGCGGTAGGGCACGACCTGGCCGTTGCCCATGGTCACGTCCCCGACCAGCGCCCCCACGCCGATGCCGATGGAGAACAGGAAGAAGATCGGCTCGACCAGCACCGACACGAACACCAGCCAGAGGCCCCGCCAGGCGATGAGGTTGCGCTCCACCAGGCGCAGGGACGGCGACATCGAGGCGCCGGGGAGCAGCCGGGTCCACGCCGGACGGGGCGGTGGCCGGTCGTCGAGCCCGAAGGGGGAGGCGTCGGTGGCGCTCATGTCGACAGCCTCCGGGTGAAGGTGCGCAGGCCCCACACGAAGCCGAGGGCGAGGTAGGCGCACAGCACGGCGATGTGGGCCAGCACCATCGGCCAGCCCCCCGGGGCCAGGGTGCCGGTGGTGGCGTCACGGCACAGCTCGACGCCGTGCCACAGCGGCGAGACCCAGGCCAGCGGGCGCAGCAGGACGGGGAGCTGGCTGAGGGGGAAGAACGTGGCCGAGAACAGGAACATGGGCAGGGTGATGAAGCGCAGGACCAGCGGGAACCGGTGGTCGGTCTCCTGGGTGGCCGAGAAGGCGGCCAGCGGAGCCGCCAGGGCGAGGGCGCACAGCACGGCGGCCGGGATGGCCAGCACGCCCAGCGGCGAGATGACGGCGCCGAGGACGGCGGCGACCACGAAGAAGATGGTGGCGGTGAGGGTCAGGCGGATGCCGATCCAGGCCACGGTGCCGGTGAACACGTCCTGGGGACGCATGGGCGAGGCGGCCATGCCGTGGTAGAAGCCCATCCACTTGAACCCGCGCCA
This sequence comes from uncultured Microthrixaceae bacterium, assembly GCA_963726905.1. Classification (GTDB taxonomy): domain Bacteria; phylum Actinomycetota; class Acidimicrobiia; order Acidimicrobiales; family Acidimicrobilacustridaceae; genus UBA4742. Next base: position 129,045 of record CAVSDZ010000003.1, on the reverse strand, counting down.
GCACCGGCCACAGCGCTTCGCCGGTGCTGCTCTGCAGCACCGTGGCCGCCATCAGCCCGGGGGCGACGAACTCGAGGTAGCTGAGCCCGTCGATGCGGGTGCCGGCGGCGTCGACCAGGCTGCCGAGACCGATGCCCATGCGCCACCAGGTACAGCATCGGACTGCACGAACTGGCTGAAGACGATGCCCCGCCAGAGGCGCCGGAGGATGAGCGCCTCCCGCTCGACGTAGTGCAGGACCGGGCTGGTCATGGCCGCCTCAGTCCTCGACCAGGGTGCGCCCGGTCAGCATCAGGAACACGTCTTCGAGGGTGCTGCGCCGCACCAGCACCGACAGCGGGCGCAGCCCGTCGTCGAGCAGCCCGGCCACCAGCGGGTCGCCGTCGTCGGTGTAGACGCAGGACCCGGTCGGCCAGGTTCTCGGTCCGCGTGCCGGAGGTGCGGATGGCGGCCAGGGCGGGGGCGTCGCGATCGCCGTGGTCGAGGCGGAGCTCGACGACCTCGCGGGTGACGTGGCGGGCGATGAGCTCGGCCGGCGAGCCCTCGTCCACGATGCGGCCGCCGTCCATGATCACCAGCCGGTCGCACAGGCGCTCGGCCTCGTCCATGTAGTGGGTGGTGAGGACCTGGGTGACGCCCTCCTGCTTGAGCTGGTAGAGGCGCTCCCACACCAGGTGGCGGGCCTGGGGGTCGAGTCCGGTGGTGGGCTCGTCGAGCAGGAGCAGGTCGGGTTCGTTGATCAGCGCCCGGGCGATCGTGAGGCGACGCTTCATGCCGCCCGACAGCGGGTCGACCTTGCTGGTGGCCCGGTCGCCCAGCTGCACGAAGTCGAGCAGCTCGGCGGCGCGCGCCCGCAGCACCGACTTGGCGATGCCGAAGTAGCGCCCGTAGATGATGAGGTTGTCCTCCACGCTCAGCTCGGTGTCGAGCGTGTCCTCCTGGGGGACCACGCCGAGTCGGGCCCGGATCGGACGGCCCGTCGGTGGCGGGATCGGCGCCCAGCACCCGAGCGAGCCGCCGGAGACGGGCGAGACGCAGGCGATCATGCGCATGGTGGAGCTCTTGCCGGCGCCGTTGGGCCCGAGGAAGCCGAAGACCTCGCCCTGGCGGACCTGGAAGTCGATGCCGTCGACGGCCACGAAGTCGTCGAAGCGCTTGGCCAGCGAATGCGCGTCGACGAGAACCTCGGAGCCGGACACGGCCGCACGCTACCCATGCGGCGGCCCGGGCGGCGCCCCGGATTTCGCCGTGGGCCAGATCGCCGGCCCGGGCCGCTAGCCTCTCGATCCACCAAGCCGAGCTTTCCCTTAGGAGTGCAATGGACCTCCCCTCGATGCCGCCGTTCACGGCCCAGACCACGGCGCTCGATCCCGCCCAGAACATGTTCCAGCTCCTGCTGAAGGAGCGCATCGTCTTCCTGGGCTCCGACGTCAACGACCAGGTGGCCAACTACCTGACCGCGCAGATGCTCTACCTCGAGGGCGAGGACCCCGAACAAGGACATCTGGCTCTACATCAACTCGCCCGGTGGCTCGGTCACCGCCGGCATGGCCATCTACGACACCATGCAGTTCATCGAGCCCGACGTGGCCACCATCTGCATGGGCCTGGCCGCGTCGATGGGCCAGTTCCTGCTGTGCGCCGGCGCCCCGGGCAAGCGCTACTCGCTGCCCCACGCCCGGATCATGATGCACCAGCCCTCCGGCGGCCTCCAGGGCCAGGCCTCCGACATCGCCATCCAGGCCGAGCAGATGATCTACACCAAGCGCCTCATGGCCGAGAAGATCGCCGAGCACACCGGCCAGCCGGTCGAGCAGATCGAGGCCGACTCCGAGCGCGACCGCTGGTTCACCGCGGCGCAGGCCAAGGAGTACGGCATCATCGACCACGTGCGCACCCGCCGCGACGAGATCCTCTAGCCACGCCCGGTGCCGATCCCCGAGGCCGGTCTGACCGTTCCGTCGGTTCAGCCCGTGGTGGGAGTGGTGGCGCTGGGCTCGAAGCCGCAGGTGTCGCGGGCGTAGGCGTCGACGGCGCGCCCGGCGGCGACCACGTCGCCGGAGCGGGCATCGAGGCGGCGCACCGCGTCGGCCAGCGCGGCCCGGGTCTCCGCCTCGCTGCCGCCCGTCGTATCGAGGGTGGCCGACAGCTCGTCGGCGTAGTCCACCAGCACCTGGGTCGGCCGCCTCGATGTCGAGTGGGGCCACCTGCCGCGGCTCCCCGGAACTGGCTGACCGCCGCCCGGATCTCCTGGGCGTCGCCGGTGGCCAGCGCCCCCCGCAGGGTCTCGGCGCTCTGCGATCTGGGGGCAGTAGGCCTCGACCGATCGGCTCGGGTGGCGGCTCGACAGCAGGATCCAGGCCGCCGACGACACCAGGACCACCGCCACGACGGCGGCGCCGGCCCGGATGGCCAACCGCTGGCGATGGCTCGGCTCGGCCCACCGCTCGGCCCACCGCTCGGCCACCATCGCCACGGTGAGCTCGGCTGCCGCCCGGTTCGTGGCCTGACGTGTCGCCGGGTCGACCGGATCGGTCACGAGGCCGAGCGGGCGGCCTCGGCCCGCTGGCGCAGGTCGGTCACGGCGTGGGTGAGGCCCTCGGGGTCCCGGAACAGGGCGGAGCCGGCCACCAGCACGTTGGCTCCGGCCCGGGCCGCACCGGCCACCGTCTCGGGCCCGATCCCGCCGTCGACCTCGAGGTCGACGTCGAGGCCGCGCTCGGCTGATCATGCGGCGGATCTCGGCCATCTTGGGCTCCATGGTGGCGATGTAGGACTGCCCGCCGAAGCCCGGGTTCACCGTCATGACCAGCACCAGGTCGACGAGGTCGAGGACATGGGCCACGTGGGCGGCCGGCGTGGCCGGGTTCAGCGCCACCGCCGCGGTGGCGCCCAGCTCGGCGATGCCGCCCGAGCACGCGGTGCAGGTGGAGGCAGGCCTCGGCGTGCACGATGAGCCGCTCGCAGCCGGCCTCGACGTAGAGGTGGGCGAGGCGGTCGGGCTCCTCGACCATCAGGTGGGCCTCGAAGGGAACGGTCACGTGCGGGCGGAGCGAGGCGATGACGTCGGGACCGAACGTCAGGTTGGGCACGAAGCGGCCGTCCATGACGTCGAACTGGATCCGGTCGACGCCGGCCTTCTCCAGCGCCACGCACTCCTCGCCGAGCCTGGAGAAGTCGCAGGGCAGCACCGACGGCGCGATCTCGATGGGGCGGTCGGAGGGGGCGAGTGGTCGGGCTCGGAGCGGCCGTGGTGGGCATGACGTCCTCGGGGAGGCTCGACCGGAGCTCGATCGGGTGGGCAGGGGGGCGTGACGACGATACCCGCCTACGCTCGGGCCCGATGACGACCCCCGAGCCCGCCGTGACCGCCGCCGACGCCGACGCGCCGGCGCCGGGCGCACCGAGTCGTCGACCTGGCCCCCACCGCTGCTGGTGGCCGGGGGCGAGGCCCTGGCCCGGGCCGAGGACGGCCGGGTCGTGTTCGTGCGGGGCGCGCTGCCCGGGCGAATCGGTGCGGGCCCGCATCACCGAGGTGCGCAAGGGCTTCGCCCGGGCCGAGCTGGTCGAGGTCGTGCGTCGCCTCGCCCGAGCGCATCGAGCCACCCTGCCCGCTGGTCGGCCGAGGGGTGCGGCGGCTGCGATCTGCAGCACGCCCGGCCCTCGGCGCAGCCCGACGCTGAAGGCGGCCGTGGTGGTGGATGCGCTGCGCCGGCTCGGCGGGCTCGAGGACCCGCCGGTCCGGCTCGGGCCGCGCCGGCCGCGGCCGAGGGCTTTCGCACCACGGTGCGGGCCGCGGTGGTCGACGGGCGAGCGGGCTACCGGCGCCACCACAGCCACGACGTGGTGCGTCCCCGACTCCTGCCTGGTGGCCCACCCGTTGCTCGAGGAGCTGCTGGTCGGCGGCGACTTCGCCGAGGCCACCGAGGTCACCTTGCGGGTGGCACCCACGACGGGAGAGCGCCTGGCCGTGGTCGACCCGGGCGCCGACGGCGTGGTCCTGCCCCGCGACGTGCTGGTGGTGGGGACCAAGGCGCTCAAGGAGGGCCGGCGCGCCTGGATCCACGACGAGGTCGCCGGCCGGCGTTGGCGGATCTCGGCCCGGTCGTTCTTCCAGACCCGAGCCGACGGTGCCGCCGCCCTCGTCGACGCGGTGGCCCGCGCCCTGGGCCGACGACCTCGCCGGCGCCCGACTGGTGGACGCCTATGCCGGCGTCGGGCTCTTCGCCGGTTCGCTGCTGGCCGGTGACCTGCCGGCCGGGATCGATCCCGCCGGTCTCGGCGGTGGCCGTCGAGCGCTCGCCGCTCGTCGGTGGCCGACGCCCGCCACAACCTCGAGGACCTCGACGGTGCGGGTCATCAAGTCGGACGTGGACGCGTGGCGATCCTCGCCGGCCGACGTCGTCGTCGCCGATCCGTCGCGAGCCGGCCTCGGCCGCCGCGCCGTCGAGGTGTTGGCCTCCAGCGGGGCCGCAGTGGTGGTCCTGGTGAGCTGCGACGCGGCCTCGCTCGGGCGCGACGCGGCCCTGCTCGCCGCGCCACGGCTACCGGCTCGAGGGCGCCGAGCTGGTCGACCTGTTCCCCCAGACCCACCACGTCGAGGTCGTGTCGCGGTTCGTGCGGTGAGCGGACCGGTTGATCGCCGGCCGCGGGAAGGTCTCCCTCAGATCTGGCCGAGCCCGCCGTCCACCCGGAGGGTCTGGCCGGTGATGTAGCTGGCCCCGTCGGACAGCAGGAACACCACCGGGTGGGCAACCTCCCAGGCCGTGCCCTGCCGCCCGAGCGGGATGCGGTTCCGGCCCCGGCCCGGGTTGGCCCGCGATGGCCGCCCGCCCCAGCGACGGTGTCGATGAGTCCGGGGGCGACGATGTTGGCCCGGATGCGGCGCCGGGCGCCCTGGTGGGCCACGAAGCGGCACAGCCCCTCGAGCGCGGCCTTCGACGTGTCGTAGGCCGGGAGGCCGCTGCCGTAGGCGTAGCCGGCCAGCGAGCTGATGAACACGATGGCCGAGTCGTCGGGCATCGTGGCCAGCGCGGCCCGCACCACCAGGAAGTGGCTGCGGGTGTTGACCCGCATGACGTGATCCCACTGCTCGGCGTCGGTGCCCTCGAGCCCGGCCCCGGCCCCGATGCCCACGTTGAGCACCAGGCCGTCGATGCGGCCGAAGAGCTCGCAGCGTCTCGGCGACGATCCGCTCGCAGTCCTCGGGCTGCTCCACGTCGCCCACGACCGTGGCGGCCTCCCCGCCCTCGGCCCGGATCTCGGCCACGGTCTCGTCGGCCGCGGCGGCGTCGCGGTCGGCGCAGGCCACGAGGGCGCCGGCGCGGGCGCTGGCCAGCGACGATGGCCTTGCCGTTGCCCACGGGATCGTCGGCCTGGTACGAGGCCGTGCCCGGCCCCGACGACGAGCACCACCTTGCCGTCGAGCGCGTGGGCCAGTTCGAACGAGGCGCTCATCGCCGTCTCCTCTGCGGTGTCGGGCACGCGGGAACGGGCGGAGCGTACCGGGGTCAGACGGCGGAGATCCGGTAGATGGTGCCGCTGGACCAGTCCCCGACGAGCACGGCACCGTCGGCCGCCCGGATCAGCGGCAGCGGGTTGGTGAGGCCGGTCAGGAACGGGGTGACCGTGGCGTCGTAGGCCGTCGCCGCCGGGGTGAGGGCGACGCGCTGCACCTTGCCCTGCGACCACTCCGACACCAGGGCGGCGTCGCCGACGTCCGGGCCCAGCTGGCCGGTCACGATGGCGACGCTGCCCACCGCCGCGTGCTGATCGAGGCGTGGCCGTCACGGCCGGTACGCCGGTGCAGGCGTCGCCCCCCTGGCCGTAGCAGTCGGGGAAGCCCCAGTGCTGACCGGCCTGCACGAGCGCCAGGGCGTCGCCGGGGGTGGCGTCGCCCAGGTCGTCGCGCTGGTTCATGGTCACGAACAGGTCGGTGGTGCCGGGGAAGTAGGCCAGGCCGATCGGGGCGCGGATGGCGCTGGCGTCGACCCGCAGGTCGGTGCCGTCGGGCAGGAACGACACGACGGCACCCGAGTAGGGCGACGTGGGGGTGCAGTGGTCGCACGGCGCCGAGATGCCGAGGTGGAGGCGGCCGTCCGGGCCGAGCACGAGCCCGTTGTTCTCACCCACCCCGGCGGGCAGGGTCACGATCTTGGTGGTGGAGGCGAACCGGGTGCCGTCGAAGCCGGTGTAGGCGTCGACCCGCTCCTTGGAGCTCACGTACAGCGTGCCGTCGTGCCAGGCCAGGCCCAGCGCGGTGTGCAGGCCGGTGATGACGGGGACCGGCGACGCCCCGGCGGCGCTGATCACGAAGACGCCGTCGGAGCCGGAGTCGGTGTAGTCGGCGGTGGCGAGCCACAACCGGCCGCTGTCGTCGATCGCGTAGGCCGCCTGCTTGGCCGGCCCCTGGGCGTAGACCGTCGCCTTCAGGCCGGAGGGACCCTGGAGGCCCGAGCCGATGTCGACCAGCGTGGCGGGGGCCGCCACCGGGGACGAATCGGCCCCGCAGGCGGCCAGGAGCACGATGGCCACGGCCACCAGCGCGGCCCGCACGGCGGCGCGCCGCCCGTGCCCGGTGGTGCGAGCGGGGTGGTGCATCTCGGCGAGGCGATCCTTTCAGGTCACAGGCTGGTTCAGGTCACACTGCTGGCCGGTGAACCGCCGGGCGGGCCCGCCGCCCGGCGCGCGCAGGGACGAGCCCGCCCGAGGCCTAGCTGATGGAGACCGGGGTCAGACCCCGGGGTACGAGCTCGAGCTGGCGCTCGGGGCGCTGCCCGAACCGGAGTTGTTCCCCATGTTGGGGCAGTTGGCTGAGCTCCTGGGGGCGGCCTTCGGAGTCGTGGTCGTCCCCGGGTTGGCCGGTGCCGTCGTCGAGGGGGGGCTGGTCGACGGGGTGCTGGTTTGGGCCCATGCGGCCGCAGCACCTCCACCGACCAGCGCTCCGGACAGCGCCATACCCGCCACCGCGAGCTTCAGTTGGTACTTCATGTGCATCACCTCCTTCCACGGATCGATGTCGTGGCCCACTGTGGGCGCCGAAGCTTGGAGGTCCCTGGGAGTCGGAGCAGAGTTTGCGGGCGGTGGCGTCAGCCCGGCTGGCGCGCCAGGTGCCACGCCGCTCGGGCGTCGATGCCGGCCGCCGCGAACCGGGGTATCCACGTGCCCTCGACCGTCGACTCGAGGATCGGGAGGTACTCGGCGGCGGGGACGACACCCCAGCGCCGGTCGGCCGGGCCGATGACACCGTCATCGCGGGCGGCCGCGCCCCGGCCGTAGGCCAGATCCAGCTCGCCGAACATCGCCGGCAGCACCGGCTCCACCGTCCGGCGAACCGACTCGGTGCCCAGGCGCTCACCGAACGCGTCCAGCACCTGCCATCCGAACGCGGCATGCCGGCCCTCGTCGCTCATGATGCGATCCAACGCCCCGCGGGCCTGGGGCTGATCGCAACCGGCTCGCAGGTGTCGAAAGAGCGGAACGGCGACCGTCTCACCCAGGCAGAAGATCTTGACCGTCGCCAGCAGCGCCTGGTCCTCCAGCGCTCGATCAGGCTCGTCCGTCAGGGCCAGGGTCGGGCGGTCGAGGGTCGGTGGCTCCTGGCCTCCGGCGGCCAGGTAGACGTCGTGGGACAGCCGGGCGTGCTCGAGCTCGTCGGCCGTGATGCGCAGGCCGTCGCTGATGAGGTCAGGGGAGAGGGCCAGCTGGATGAGCCACAAGGTGAGGTGCTGCGTCAGTGCGGCGGACCGGTACTCGGCCTCGCAACGGTGGCGCCATTCGGTCCGGACCGCCTCCGGGGCCGCGGGGTCAGCCGCCACTCGGCGGCGGCGGGTTCATGATCACCGAGCTGCTCGGGCTGGTCGGTGGCTTCGTGGTCGACGTCGGCGCCGACGTGCTCGGCGAGCGAGTGGTGGTCGTCGAGCCGGCGGTCGACGGCGGGCTGGTGATGGGGGAGATGGGTGGGGCGACCGGGTTCGACCCGACGTCTGAGGTTGCCGTCGAGCCCGGCTGGGTGACGGCGGTGGTGCCCCCGCCCGGGTTGGTGGCATCAGCGGGCTTCGACCCCGCCGAGCTGCAGGCGACGGAGCCCAGCGCCACCGCCACGGTGATGACGAACGGTGCCGCCCGTTCCCGCGAGGGGAGGCGCCGACGCTGGGCCTCCCGGCGCTGCCGGCGGTTCCCGCCGGGTGAAGTTCCCTCGGTGGCGCTCATCGGACGCTCTCCCTCCGCCTCGAGCCGCCTGCTGCTTGGTACGCCCCCTGGGACTTGAACCCAGAACCTGCGGATTAAGAGTCCGATGCTCTGCCAATTGAGCTAGAGGCGCGTGCTGCGGTGAGACCTTACCTGAACGGCGACACCGTCCTCACACCCGATCCCGGGCCCCGAGCGGGCCCGGGATCAAGTGCCGTGGGGTGACCGACGGGATTTGAACCCGCGACATCCGCGACCACAACGCGGCGCTCTGCCGAACTGAGCTACGGCCACCATGAAGGGCGCCAGCATAGGGCACGGGCGCACCCCGTCCGAAGCCGGTTCCGGCCATCGTTCCGGCCCGGCGAAAGTCCCAGCGGACTCCCACCCTCCTCTGAGGGAATCCTGAGGATCGCGGGCTCAGACTGCGACCATGACCGTCTCCTGCCCTGGATCACCCTCCTGTCCTGTCGAATCACCCCGGAATGGGCATCGGGTCCGGGTCAGATCACTGGCGGTGCTGGGTGGCCTCGCCCTCATCCTGCTGGCCTCCGCCTGTGGCGGTGGCTCGAGCACCACGACCGCCGCCGGGGCCACGGCCACCACCGGAGGCGACGCCCAGGCCTCCCGTCAGGCCTACCGGGACTGTCTGGCCCAGAACGGCGTCAACCTGCCGGCCCGGGGCCAAGGAAACGGCCAGGGCAATGGCCAGGGCGACGGTTCCGGCGGGCCCCCCGGCACCAACCCGGACGGCACGCCGGGCGGCAACTTCAACCCCGGTGGCCCTCGCGGGCAGGGGACGATCCCCGGGGTCGACCAGGCGACCATGGACAAGGCCCGTGAGGCGTGCAAGGACCTCCAACCCGCCGGCGGCTTCGGCGGGGTGGCGGCGGAGCCGGCGGCACCGCGTTCCAGGCCTACGCCAGCTGCATGAAGGACCACGGCGTGACCATCCCCGCACGGGGCAACGGCTCGACCGACACGTCCACGCCGCCGTCGACCATCGACCGCAGCTCGGCCACCTATCAGGCCGCCAACGACGCCTGCAAGGCCCTGCTGCCGACGCCGGGCCAGGGCGGCGGGGGATCGTCCTCGTCGACCACGTCGACGACGGCCGCCGCATGAAGCGCCGCCGCATCCTCAACCTGGTCCTCGCCGTCGCCCTGGTGGCGACCGGGGTCGGCATCTACACCGCCGTCGGCCCCAAGGCCTCGGCCAAGGCCAAGCCCAGCTCGGTGGACGTCTCCACCGGGACGGTCCTGGCCTCGGTCTCGGCGTCGGGCACCGTCGTGCCGTCCCAGCAGGTGAACCTCAACTTCCTCAGCAGCGGCGTGCTGCTGGAGCTGGACGTGAAGGTCGGCGACCGGGTGAGCGCCGGCCAGGTTCTGGCCAAGATCGACCCCACGCCGCCCAGCAGCAGCTCACGCTGGCCCAGGCCCAGCTCACCGCGGCCCAGACCAACCTGACGGCGGCCCAGTCGGCCGCCACCACCACGACGACGGCGGCCCCGACGGCGACGTCGAACGCTCCGTCGGCGGCCCAGAGCCAGGCCCAGTCCGAGCTCGCAACAGGCCCAGGCCGCGCTGGCCAGCACGACAACGCCAAGCTGCAGAGCGCTCAGGGCCAGCTGGCGGCCGCCCAGTCCGCGTTCCAGCAGGCGACGACCAAGGTCAACAAGGACCTGGCCTTCCAGCAGCAGTGCCTGGCCGACCCGGCGACGCCACCCTCCGGCGGACTGACCTGCGCCACGGTGGCCACCCAGCTCCAGATCGACACGGCGGCGCAGGCCAGCGCCCAGGCCTCGGTCAGCGCCGGCCGGCGTCAGCGTGGCCACCGCCCAGCAGGCCGTCACGGCCGACCAGGCCGCCGTGGCCGCGGCCACCAGCCGCGCTGCAGCTCGGCCAAGTCGAGCTCGTCGAGCGGCGTCAGCGCTTCCAGCGGGTCGGGCTCGAGCTCGGGCGTGGGCAGCGGGTCCAACTCGGCCAGCGCCGTCGCCCAGGCCCAGGCCACCGTCACGTCGGACCAGATCAACGTGGCCAACGCCCAGAAGGCGCTCGATGCCACCACCATGACGGCCCCGGCCGACGGCACCGTGTCGAGCCTGAGCGGGGTGGTGGGTGAGACCGTCACCGCCGGCTCCAGCGCCGCCTCCGCCACCTCGGGCTCCGGCTCGACGGGCTCCGGTTCGGGCGCCACCGGTGGCGGGGCCACGTCGGGCGCGGCGGCCTCGAGCAGTTCGTCCAGCTCGAGCAGCTCCAGCTTCATGACCCTCACCAACCTCACGACGCTGCAGGTCCAGGCCGCCTTCACCGAGGCCGACGCCACCAAGCTGGTGGTGGGCCAGAAGGTCATCGACACCTTCAGCGCCCTGCCCAACGTGCAGCTGCAGGGCGAGGTGGCGCAGGTGGCCACCACGGCCACCACGTCCAACAACGTCGTCAGCTACACCACGCTCATCAACCTCGACCAGGTGCCGGCGGACCTGAAGCCGGGCATGACGGCCACGGCCCAGGTCATCGTGGGGGAGGCCGACAACGCCGTGTTCGTGCCGGCCTCGGCGGTGACCGGCACGGGCACGAACGGCACGGTCACGGTGGTCAACGACGACGGGACCACCACCGTCACCGCCGTCACCGTGGGCCTGCGGGGTGACACCACCGTGGAGATCACCGTCGGGCCTGACCAAGGGCCAGAAGGTGGTGCGCTCCACCGCGGTGGCCGCCGGCCGCCACCGGCGGCACGGGCCGCACCGGGGCCGGCGGCGGGCACCCTGACCGGCACCGGAGGCATCGGCGGCGGGGGCGGCGGCTTCACCGGCGGCGGCGGCGGTGCCGGCCGCGTCGGCGGATGACCGTCACCGAGCGCCCGGTCGGCGACGCCGCTCCGCGCACCGCCGCGGCGGCGGCCGGTCATCCGTCTCGAGCGGGTGGAGAAGACCTACCACCTCGGCGAGATCGAGGTCCGCGCCCTCCAGGGGGTGTCGCTCGAGGTCGAGCGGGGCGACTTCGTGGCCATCATGGGCGCGTCGGGCAGCGGCAAGAGCACCCTCATGAACATCATCGGCTGCCTCGACGTGCCGTCCCGGGGCCGGTACCTGCTCGACGGGGTCGACGTCCGCAAGCACGACGACGAGGACCTGGCCATCATCCGCAACCGCAAGATCGGGTTCGTGTTCCAGAGCTTCAACCTGATCCCGCGCACCTCGGCGCGGGCCAACGTCGAGCTGCCCGCTCATCTACGCCGGGGTGCCGCAAGGCCGAGCGCCGTGCCGCGGGTGCGAGGCCGCGCTCGAGGCGGTCGGGCTGGCCGACCGGGCCGACCACCTGCCCTCGGAGCTGTCCGGTGGTCAGCAGCAGCGGGTCGCGGTGGCCCGCGCCCTCGTCACCGACCCGGCGCTGATCCTGGCCGACGAGCCCACCGGCAACCTCGACAGCCACTCGACCCTCGAGGTGCTGGAGATCTTCAACCGGCTCAACGCCGAGGGGCGCACCGTGCTGCATCATCACCCACGAGGACGAGGTGGCCGCCCACGCCAAGCGGGTGGTGGTGCTGCGCGACGGCGCTGATCACCGAGGACCGGCGGACCGCGCCGGTGGCCGGCCTGCCCCCGCACCCGTCGCCCAACGGGGCGCGGCCGTGAACCTCGAGAACGTCCGCATCGCCCTGCGGGGCATCCGGGCCAACCGCCTGCGCTCGGCCCTGACCATGCTCGGCATCATGATCGGTGTGGGGGCCGTGATCGTGCTGGTGGCCGTGGGCAACGGCTCGTCGCAAGGCGGTCCAGGCCCGGCTGCAGAGCCTGGGGACCAACACGCTCACCGTGCTGGCCGGGGGCTTCGGCCCCCGGGGCGGCGGCAACAACGCCACCCGGCCCACGCTCACCAACGCCGACGTGACCGCCATCTCCGACCCGACCCTGGTGCCCGACGTGAACCAGGTGGCGCCGGTGAAGTCGACCTCGGCCGCCGCCGCCGCGGGCGGCAACAGCTACACCCCCGGCCAGATCCTGGGCACGACCGCCAACATGGCCGGCATCCGCTCCTACGCCACCACCAGCGGCTCGTTCTTCACCGAGCAACGACGTCGAGAACCACAACCGGGTGGTCGTGCTGGGCACCACCGTGGTCAAGAACCTGTTCGGCACCACCACCGACCCGGTCGGCCAGGACATCAAGATCGGCAACGCCACCTGGACGGTGGGCGGCGTGCTCAAGTCGTTAGGGCACCAACGGCCTCCAGGACCAGGACGACATCGTCCTGGTCCCCATCACCTCGGTGGAGGACAACCTCACCGGCGACAACGGCCAGGTGAACCAGATCGTGGCCCAGGCCACGTCGCGCACCAGCCACCGACGCCGCGTCGGCCGAGATCACCGCGGTGCTGGCGTCGAACCACAAGAGCGCCACCGGCCAGACCCAGTTCCAGGTGCTGAACCAGGCCAGCCTGCTGGCCACCAGCCAGAGCACCAACGAGGTCTTCACCGTGCTGCTGGGCGCGGTGGCGGCCATCTCCCTGCTGGTGGGCGGCATCGGCGTCATGAACATCATGTTGGTCACGGTCACCGAGCGCACCCGCGAGATCGGCATCCGCAAGGCCATCGGGGCCCGCCGGTGGGACATCCTCGGCCAGTTCCTGGTCGAGGCGGTGCTGCTGACGCGTGCTCGGCGGGCTGCTGGGGGTGGCCTGCGGGATCATCGGCAGCCGGTTCCGGATCGTCGGGCGTGCAGCCCGTCATCGCCCCCGGGTCGGTGCTGCTGGCCTTCGGGGTGGCCCTGGCCGTCGGCCTGTTCTTCGGCATCTACCCGGCCAACCGGGCCGCCTCCCTCAGCCCCATCGACGCCCTCCGCTACGAGTGACAGGAGCTTCCCCATGACCACCGCCAGCGAAGCACGGGATCCCGCGGTCGGGGCCGTCGACGGCAACGGTCACGCCCCCGACGAGACGGTCGCGGAGGCCGACTACGTGGACGACGTCGGAGGACTTCCTCCCCGTCCGCCACCGGCGCCTCGGCCTGCTCACCGTCACGCTGCTGCTCCTGCTGGTGGCCGCCCTGGGCGTCTTCGGTGGCGTGAAGCTGCAGGAGGCCCGGGGCAAGACCACGACCGCGGCCGCCCCGGCCTTTGCCGGTCGAGGCGGCCGGGGGCTTCGCCGGATTCGGTCAGGCCGGGGCCACCGGCGGCACGGGGCAGGCCAACGCCGCCGCCGGAGGGCAAGGAGGCGGGGGTCAGGGAGCGGGCGCGACCGTTCGGGACGGTGAAGCTGGTGGACGGCGACACGATCTACGTCACCACCGCCGACGGCAACATCGTCAAGGTGAAGACGACGCCGGGCTCCACCACGATCACCCGCTCGGTGAGCGGCACCGCGGCCGACCTGCAGCCCGGCCAGACCGTGGTGGTGCAGGGCGCCGCCGATGCCGACGGCACCGTCGCCGCCACCCGGGTCACCGAAGGCGGCCTGGGCGGGGGAGGTCGGGGCGGCGCCGGCGGTTGACGGACCGGCCGGCGCGGCGACGACGCCGATCGCGTCACATCGGTGCCCCGGCGCCTGCGCGACACTGGAGACCCTGCCCTTGTAGCTCAACTGGATAGAGCACCCGGCTTCTACCCGGGCGGTTGGGGGTTCGAGTCCTCCCGGGGGCGCCAGGCGGTCGTGGGCCGGCCTGATCTCGCATCCAGGAGGCACCCATGGCCACCGCCCTCGCTCTCGATCACCTCGTCCTGGTCTCCAACGACGTCGAGCGCACCCTGGCCTGGTACGGCCGCCACGCCGGCCTCGGCGGCGTGCGGGTGGAGGAGTGGCGGGCGGGGACGGCCCCGTTCCCGTCGCTGCGGGTGAGCGACACGCTCATCATCGACGTGATCCCCGGCGGGGTGCGCGAGCGGGGCCATCTCGACCACGTCTGCTTCGTGGTCAGCGCCGCCGACCTCGAGGCCCTGCGCGCCGATCCCGACCTGACCGTGGAGGACGAGGGCGAGCGCTTCGGGGCCCAGGGCGTGGCCCAGTCCATCTACGTGCGCGACCCCGACGAGCCTGCTGGTCGAGTTCCGGGCCTATCCCGCCTGAGGCCCGGCGACAAAGCCTCCAGGGACGGCCGGCCGATCCCTCTAGCCTGCAGGGCGTGCCCGACCCGCCCACCTCCGCCGCCCCCGACGGGGTCGCGGCGCCGCCGGCCGGGGCGGCGGCGTGTGGGCGCCCGGGCGCCGGCTGCTGACCGTCGGGCTGATCCTGCTGATCACGTTCGTGGCCGCCGAGGCCCTGGCCGTGGCCACGGTGATGCCCAAGGTCGAGCAGGACCTCGGCGACCTGGGGCTCTACGGCTGGGTCTTCTCCGGGTTCTTCCTCGGCAGCCTGCTCGGCATCGTGGCCGCCGGACGGGCGTCGGACCGGATGCGCCCGGTCATCCCGTTCGCCGTCGGCCTGGCCCTGTTCACCGTCGGGCCTGGTCCTCGCCGGGGCGGCCGGCTCGATGGCCGGTGCTGGTGGCGGCCCGGGTGCTGCAGGGCGTGGGCGCCGGCGCGCTGCCCACCGTGGCCTACGTGGCCATCGGGCGGGAGTACCCGTCGGCGGCCCGGCCCCGCATGTTCGCCCTGCTGTCGACCGCCTGGGTCGTCCCGTCGCTGGTCGGGCCCGGCCGCGCCGCCCTCGTGGGCGACCAGCTCGGTTGGCGGTGGGTCTTCCTCGGTCTCGTCCCGCTGGTGGTCGCTGTGCGGCGCCGGGGTCATGGGCTCGGTGGGCCGCATGCAGGCGCCGCCGCCCGGCCCGCCGACCGGCCGCGGCCGGCCGGCGACGAGCCGGTCGACGCCGGCGGTGGCGGCCGACCTGCGCAACGTCGTCATGTTGACCGTCGGGGCCGGGCTCACGCTGTGGGGCCTCGAGCGGTCGCAGCTCGCTGGTGCTGGTGGGCGCCACCGTCGTGGGCCTGGCCCTGCTTGATCCCGGCCTTCCGCCGCCTCACGCCCGCCGGGCACGCTGTCGGCCCGACCGGGCCTGCCCGCCGCCGTGTTGATCCGGGGCATCCTCACCTATCGCCTTCTTCGGCGCCGACGCCTTCGTCACCCTGGCCCTGACCGTCGGTGCGGGGCACCTCCGCTCGGGTTCGCCTCGCTGGCGGTGACGATGTGCTCGCTCACCTGGACGGCCGGCTCGTGGACCCAGGAGCGCCTCATCGCCCGGCGCGGGCCACGGCCGCTGGTGCGCGGCGGCTTCGCCCTGGTGGGCGTGGGCATCGTGTTGATGATGGTCACCCTGGCTCCCGGGTGTGCCGGTCGGCCCTGGGCATCGTCTCGTGGGCGCGTGGCCGGCCTGGGCATCGGCATGGCCTACTCGCCGCTGTCGGTGACCGCGCTGGCCGAGGCCGGCTCGGGGCAGGAGGGCGCGGCCACCGCCGGTCTGCAGCTGTCCGATGTGCTGGGCATCGCCCTCGGCACCGGCATCGGCGGGGTGGTGGTGGCCGTCGGGCGCCCGGCCGAGGTTGGGACCCGCGGCCGGCCCTGCTCATCGTGATGGCCATGACCCTGGCCGTGAGCGTGGTCGGCGCCCTGCTCGTCGGGCGCCTGCCCCGCCGGGTCATCGACGCCGGCCGACCAGCACCCCCTCGACGACATCCTGTCGGGCGCCGCGCCCCAGCCGCCCGATGGCCGTGCCGGCCGAGCCGGGCTCACAGAGTCCTCACATCTGACTCCCACACTCCTCACGGGCGGGTGCGATCGTTCGCCCCATGAACCAGCGCACCTCACGCCTCGCCCTCGCCCTCGCCGTCGTCGGTGTCGGGCTGCTGGTGCTCGCCGGCTGCGGCCGGGTCCGGCGCGACGCCGCGTGCGCCGTCGTCGGACCCGGCCACCACGGCCGTGAGCGCCTCGACGGCGGGCGCCACCGCAGTCGACCCAGTCGACCTCGGCGACCTCGGCGGGCCCGGCGGCCGTCGATCCTCAACAACTGGCCCAGATCACCGCCGAGCTGGGCACCGTCGACTCCCAGATCGCCGGCGCGTCCAGTGACGTCGACGCCGCCACGAACGCCATCAACTCCCAAGAAGGGGATCCGTCCAAATGAGCTCAACTCGTTCCACCTCCCTGCGCACCACCACCGTCCGGCTGGCCTGTGGCCTGCTGCTCGGCGCCACCGTGATGGCGCTGCCGGCCGTGGCCGGCGCCGCCGCCGACCCACCGCCCAGAGCCCCGCCGGGACCGGGATCGCCGCGGCCGCCAAGGTCGACGTGGCCACCGTGGCCCAGAAGTGCGAGGCGGCCATCGACCGTCGCTTCACCACCATCGACCAGTTGACCAACGCCACCAACGCGGCCGACAACCTCACCGCTGACCACCGTGCCGCCCTGCAGAGCGAGCTGGGAGCGGAGCGCTCCGGTCTCGCCGGGCTGCGGACCCAGATCGCCGCCGCCTCGGACCTGGCCACGCTCAAGCAGCTCTGCCCCAAGATCGTGGACGACTATCGGGTCTACCTCCTCGAGGTGCCGACGGTGCACCTCACCATCGCCGCCGACCGTGAGGGGGCGGCCGCCGCCCACCTCGACGCCGTGGGCGCCAAGTTGAACGACGCCATCACCAAGGCGCAGGCCGCCGGCAAGGACGTGGGCCAGGCCCCCGCGTTGTACGCCGACTTCACCGCCCACGTCGCCGGCGCCAAGGCCTCGTCGAACGGCGTGCCGGGCGCGGTGATCCCCCTCACGCCGGCCGGGTACAACGACGGCACCGCCGCCCCCGTCCTCAACTCGGCTCGTGACGGGCTGGTCAAGGGCAAGGGCGACCTGCTGGCCGCCCGCGCCGACGCCGCCAAGATCGTGGCCATCCTGAAGGCCCTCGCCTGAGCGGTGTGCTCCTAGAAGCCGCACACCTGGGTGATGGCGGCGTGGATGTCGTCGACCTGCGGGAGGATGGCGTCCTCGAGGGTCGGCTCGTAGGCCACCGGGGTGTCGGCGGCCCCCACTCGCTGAACCGGGGCGTCGAGGTCGGTGAAGCAGTGCTCGGCGGCCCAGGCCGCCACCTCGGCGCCGAAGCCCGCGGTGAGCACGTCCTCGTGCACCACCAGCAAGCGGTGGGTGCCGGCCACGCTGGCGGCCACCAGCTCGTGGTCCCACGGCGCGATGGTGCGCAGGTCGACCACCTCGACCTCGAGGCCGTCGACGAGGGCAGCCCGTTCGGCGGCCTGCAGGGAGCGCTCGACCGTGGCCCCCCACGTCACGATGGTGAGATCGTCACCTGACCGTCGCACGGTGCCGTGGCCGAAGGGCAGGACGTAGCCCGGCTCGGGGAAGGGGTCACTGGCGTAGGGCTGGCGGAGCAGGTGCTTGTGCTCGCAGAAGAGCACGGGGTCCTCGCATCGGAACGCGTAGCGCAGCAGGCCGGCGGCATCGGCGGCCCGGGACGGGAAGGCGATGAGCAGGCCGGGGATGTGGGCGAAGATGCTCTCCCCGGACTGGCTGTGCCAGATGGCGCCGCCGGTGAGGTAGCCGCCGATCGGCACCCGGATCACCATGGGGCACGAGAAGCGCCCGTTCGAGCGCCAGCGGATGGTGGCCGCCTCGCTCTTGATCTGGGTCATGGCCGGCCAGATGTAGTCGAAGAACTGGATCTCGGGCGCCGGCCGCAGCCCCCGCAGACCCTGGCCCACCGCCCGGCCGATGATGTTGGCCTCCGACAGCGGCGTGTTGTAGCAGCGGGCCTGGCCGAACTCGCGCTGCAGGCCGTGGGTGGTGCCGAACACGCCGCCCTTGCCCTCCACCTGGGCCAGCACCGCCTCGCGGGCATCGGCCACGTCCTCGCCGAACACGCGGATGCGCTCGTCGGCGGCGAGCTGCTCGTGCAACGTGAGCCGGATCGCCTCGCCCATCCCCACCGGCGGTCCCTGGCCCGCCGGTGGCTCGTCGGGCACGGCCACGTCGGGGGGCGACGTGACGTGCAGCCGCACGGTGGCGGGGTCGGGACGGGACCCGGCCGCCGCCTCGGCGCTGGCCTTGGCCACCGCCTCGATGGCCTCGGCCCGGATGGCGGCCGCCTCATCGGCGCTCAGCCACCCTGCCCCGACCAGCTCGCGCTCCATCCGGTCGATGGGGTCGTGGGTGGCCTCCTCGGCCAGCTCGGGGCCGGGCCGGTACTTGCTCTGGGTGTCGGCCGCCGAGTGCGAGTAAGGCCGCACCACGTCGGCGTGGATGAGCGCGGGGCCGACGCCGGCCCGGACGTGTTCGACCATCGAGCGCCCGACCCGGCGCACCGCCGACGTAGTCGGTGCCGTCCAGACGGACCGAGTGCAGGCCCCGGAAGCCCCGGACCAGCTCGATGACCGGCGCCGGGTGCTGGTCGCTGGCCGGGACCGAGATGGCGTAGCCGTTGTCGGCGACCACGTAGAGCACCGGCAGGTGGAGCGTGCAGGCCGTGTTGAGGCTCTCCCAGAACTCGCCTTCGCTGCACGCCCCCTCACCGAGGCTGACGTAGGTGAGCTCGTCGCCGTGGGCCACGCAGCCCGGCAGGTCCGGCCGCCGGACGATGTAGCGCGCCGCCTCGGCGCACCCGACGGCGGGGATGCACTGGCTGCCGGTGGGGCTGGACTGGGTGACCAGGTGCAGGGCGTCGTTGCCCCAGTGCGACGGCATCTGGCGCCCGCCCGAGCTGGGGTCGTCGGCCGAGCCGACGGCCTGCAACAAGATGTCGGTGGCGGTGACGCCGAGACCGAGGCACAGCGCCTGGTCGCGGTAGTAGGGGAAGAACCAGTCGTAGGCGGGGCGGAGGTGGCGGGCCAGGCCCAGGCCGAGTGCCTCGTGGCCGGCACCCGAGATCTGGAAGAAGACCCGGCTCTGCTTCTGCATCCGGATCTCGCCGTCGTCGATGGCCCGCGACACGCAGGCGGTGCGGAAGTCCTCGATCCACTCGCTCACCGCGAAGCCGCGATGGAGGGGGGTCTCGGTGTCGGGGCCGCTCACCTACACCTCCGTCGACCAGTCTCGGTGCTGCACGGTGTCGCGCACCTGGGCCAGGAAGGCGGCGGCGTAGGCCCCGTCGACGGCTCGGTGGTCGAAGCTCAGCGAGAGGTTGCCGACGGGGTGGACGGTCACGGCCCATTCGCCGCCCGGCCCGGCGACGGCCACCGGCGTGGGGCGCACCCCGTCGGTGGAGCAGATGGCCACCTGGGGCTGGTTGATGATGGGCATGGTGACGAGGGTCCCCGCGGAGCCCACGTTGGTCAGGGTGAAGGTGGCGCCGGTGAGCTCGTCGAGGGCGAGGCGGTGGGCCCGGGCCCGCGACGCCACACCGGCGATGGCGTCGGCCAGCCCGGTCACGCGCAGCAGGTCGGCGTCGCGGATCACGGGCACGACCAGGGCCTCGCCGGCCACGTCCACGGCCACGCCGAGGTGGACCTGGCGGTGCACGATGAGGCAGTCGTCGCCGACCGACGCGTTCAGCAGCGGGAACGCCCTCAGCCCGTCGAGGACGGCCCGGGCCACGAACGGCAGGTACGACAGGCCCGAGCCCGGTCGCACCTGGTCCACCGCCGCATAGTCGACCTCGGTGGCCACCAGGGCATGGGCGCTGGTGTCGAGCGAGCGGCGCATGTGCTCGGCGGTGGCCCGGCGGGCGGCGGAGAACGGCACGACCTCGTCGGTCGGCCCCGGCTCCACCGGCGGGCGGGGCGGGCTCGGCGGGCGGTGGCCGTCGGCGGCGCCGGGAGGGTGGTTGGCGGCCGCCAGCACGTCGGCCCGGGTGATGCGGCCGTCGCGGCCGGTGCCGTGGATCTGGGTGGCGTCGAGGCCGTGCTCGGCGATGAGGCCGCGCACCACCGGGCTGAGGAACGGGGTGTCGTCCGCGCCGGCGCGGGGCCGGGCGCCGGCCGGGGCGGGGGCGGAGGGGCGTGCCGTGCTGGGGATCTGGGACGCCACCGACGTGGTCTCGGGCTCGGGGAGGGGCTCGTCGGGGGCGTCGGAGATCAGCGCCACCACCGTTCCGATGGGCACGGTGTCGCCCTCGGAGACGAGGAGGGACCGCACCCATCCGGCGTGGGCGGACGGCACCTCGGTGTCGACCTTGTCGGTGGAGACCTCGAACAGCGGCTCGTCGGTGGCGATCGGCTCGCCCTCGTGCTTGAGCCAGCGCGTCACGGTGCCCTCGGTGACGGTCTCGCCGAGCTGCGGCATCGCCACCTGCTCCATGTTCGACCTCCCCAGATCGGCGTCGAGTGGGTCGACCCCACTTTGCCCCCGTCGCGCCCCCGATGCTGGGGACCCGTGGGTCTCGGCGGAGCCGAGAAGGCCGATCCCGGGCCTGCTCACGCCGGCAACTGACGCCGCCGGGCCCTCCCCCTGTCTTCGCTCGCGCCCGCTTCGCGGAGATTGTCCTTGGATCTGGTCGGAACCTGCCGACGGTGAAGTGACCGGAAATGCAAGGAGGAGCGATGAGCGATCCCTATGCGGTTCACTGCCCGACATGTCTGGCTCCGGCCGGATCGCGCTGCGCCAGCCTTCACCGGGAGCTCGACTTCGCCCACTGGTCCCGGCGCCGTTTCGCCCGGGCCCGCCAGGCTCGACGGGCCCGGCTGATCGCCGCCCGGCCCCGCGTGCCCTCCAACAGCGGGCTCGGGGCTCCCGGTCCGACGAGCTGAGCCGACCGCCCGCGGCTGGACCCGGCACCTTCTTCAAGCGACCACCTGGTTCTCCCTGTACGTTCTCTTGCACGAGGGCCGGCAACCGGCGCTCGAGTGGGTCGAACGACTGGGGTCGCGATCAGCTGCCTCGGGTTCGACCCGGCCTGAGGAGGCACGATGAGCCATCTGCAGCTGTCCCACACCCGGATCGTCCCTGACGTGTGGCAGAACCTGACCGACGAGCAGAACGACGCCCAGACGGCGGCGATCTACGACGTCATCGGCAAGTTCGGAGGCGACGTCAAGGTCGTCAGCTTCTCGCCGAGCACCGTGACGTTGATCTCGGTCATCGAGTACCCGGACGAAGCGTCGGCCCAGCGCAGCGTCGCCGGGATCCTGGCGCTGGGAACCCTCGAGTTCGTCTCGGTCGAGCATCTGTGGGACATCACCGAGTGGGTCGCCATGGTGAGGGAGGCCAACTCCGCCGGCTGATCTCTCGCCGGCGATCCGGGCGTCACCTGAGGTGGGGGACGACGGCGCCGCGACGCGCGTGGCACGCTCGCGTCTCACCACTCGACGGACGACCGGCGCGGCCGGCCGCCCCGGAACCGCCGCGAGGACTCCATGACCGCACCGCAACGCTCCACCCAGCAGCAGCAGGTGATGTGGCGGGTGGTCGGCCTCGGCACCGGTTTGATCGCCGGTGAGGTCACCCGCTGGGCCCTGACCATCGCGTGGGAGAAGGTGCGCGGCGACGAGCCGCCGCGGGACCCGGCCGCCCCCGGTATCGATCGGGCCGCCGCCCTTCGCTGGGCGATCGCCTCGGGCGCGGCGGTCGCGGTGAGCCAACTGGTGGCGCGGCGCGTCTCAGCCCGAGCGTGGCAGGCGGTCACCGGCAGCCTCCCGCCGGGTGAGGTCGAGGCCATCGTCTGACCAAACCAAACCAACCAAGCCCAACCAAACCCAACCAAACCCCGCGTTTCTGTCCCTTCAGCGACCTCAGCGAGGTCGCTGAAGGGACAGAAAGCACGGGAGTGGTGGAGCGGGTGACGGGAATCGAACCCGCATAGCCTGCTTGGAAGGCAGGGACTCTAGCCATTGAGCTACACCCGCAGGAGGGTGACACGGTAGCGGCCGCCCGACGGGTGGAGCGAGACCATCCAACTTCCGGCGGCCGGCCCCTTACGCGCCCGAGAGCGGCACCGGGTGGCCCACCGTCCAGCTGAAGGTGGCGGGAATGGCCTCGGCGCTGATCGGCTCGGACAGGTCTTCGACCGTCGGGCCCACGCGATCAGCCACTGCCTGCAGCGACGCGAGGTCGAAGCCCCAGAGGTCGATGGCGTTCAGCCCCAGGATCCGCCGGATGTCCTCCTCGGGAAGCCCTCCGAGGACCAGGCGCATCACCTCGCGGTGCACGGGAACGGCGCCCTCGAGGTGCGGGTAGTCGGCGCCCCACATCAGGCGGTCGATTCCGATCTCGTGGCGCATCGCGGCTTCGTCCGGCTTCATGAGCGATCCGCCCAGCCAGACATTCCGTTCGATGTACTCGCTCGGCCGCAGCTCGAGGGTCGTTCGGATGGGGGCGCAGCCGTGGGAGTCGAAGAACGCCTCCAGGTCGCGCTCGAGGGCGGGCAGCCACTGCACGCCGTTCTCCGTGACGACGACCTTGAGATCCGGATGGCGGTCGAAGACGCCGCCGAGGATCATGAACCAGAGGGGACGTCGGGTGAACACGAACACCTCGTAGAGCCCGAGCAGGCCGCCATGCTCGGCGTCGTAGAGGAATCGCGCGTCGGTCGGGCCGCCCGAGGCGCCCGTGTGGAGGTTCACGACCATGCCGTGCTCCTCGCAGGCGCTCCACAGGGGCTCGTAGTACCGGTCGGCGTACCCACGCAGGCCGGACGTCGCCGACATCGCCGGGAGCATGATCCCGCCGAACAGCCCCGACTCCCTGGCCCAGCCGATCTCCTCGACGGCTCTGTCCATGTCGTGGAGATCGAGCGGGATCACGCCGGCGCGACGCCCCGGCGCCGCGGCGCAGAAGTCGACCAGCCAGCGGTTGTAGGCGTGGATCGCCGGCCACACGGTCTCCAGGCCATCAGCCTTGTGGGTCCCCAGGTACATGGCGTTCGCCAACGCGCCGACCAGCACCGGCCCGGGGAACGTCACCTCGGCATGCACACCCTGCTGCTCGAGCACGGCCAGACGACGGCCGTCGCCGTCGCCGGCGATGATCCAGTCGGTGCTGTACCGGGCCAGCCAGTCGGCGGCGGCACTCACGTCGACGCCCATTCCCTCCAACCGGCGCTTGGCCCGCGCCCGCGCCGGATCGGGATCGTCGAGGTCGGCGGCTTCCGCTCCTCCGAACATGGTGATGGCGGTGGACGGCAGTTCCCCGAGAGCGGCGACGGCCTCCCGGTCCCCCGGATCGACGTAGGAGAGGAAGTGCTCCATGTCGTCAGGCGCGGCGTGAGCGTCGGCCGACACGACCACGTAGGGCCGTCCCTCCCCAGCCGGTCTCGCAGCTCCGGTCGACATCATGGGCCTCGTTCGGGCCGCCGTTCCTCGCGGCGACCTCACCTGACAGGCGTGTCAGGTTACTAGCTAACGTGGGATCGATGCGCGAGCACCGGTACTCCTTCGAAGTCGATGCCACGCCGAGCGAGGTCTGGTCGGTCTTTCATCCACCGGTGCGGAGCGCATCGCCGGCCACCCCCCGGGTCATCGAACACGGAGACGTTCGCATCGAGATCTGGTTCGAGGGCGACGAGAACGGCTTGGGCCTCGTCCGGACCTGCACCTTCCGAGTGCCGAAGCTGCTCCTGACCCGAGGTGTCGGCCGCTCGTGGGAGTGCGTCACCGAGTCTCGACCCCCCGAGTTCTCCCGATACGACGCCGTCGGGAAGCCCCTCTGGTCGGAGGCATCCGGTTCCTACACGTTGACGCCCGTGGGGGAGACCCGGACGCGAGTCGAGTTCGTCGAGACCTACCACGCGTTCAACCCCGTGGTACGCCTCCTGCTGGAGCGCTACGTCCACAACTTCATCTCGGGTGACAACGACCGGGTGATGCGTGAGGCGATCGACGCCGGAGTCCGCCACCTGCGCTCGAAGCAGGGCAGACGCTGAGCGACCCTGCTCCTCCTCCCCTTGACGCATGCCGATATCGGCATATGATGCACCCATGGCACGAGCAGCGACGACGTCGGACGTCTTCAACGCCATCGCCGAGCCGCAGCGCCGGGAGATCCTGGTGCTGCTGCGGGCCGGTGAGCGGCCGGTGACCGAGTTGGCCCAGGAGCTGGGGATGGCTCAGCCGGGAGCGTCCAAACACCTGCGGGTGCTCCGAGAGGTCGGGCTGGTGCGGGACCGCAAGGCAGGCAGGCAACGCCTGTACGGCCTCGACGCCCGTGGGCTGCGAGCGGTCCACGAGTGGACGGGCGGGTTCGAGCAGTTCTGGAACGAGAGCTTCGACCGCCTGGACGAATACGTGCAGGACCTCAAGCGAACCAGGAGGAGTAGCTGATGAGTACGAAGGGACAGGGAGCGCCGGCGCAGTCCACGACGGCTGACCGCGAGATCGTCATCTCGCGGGTCATCGGCGCCCCACGGGAGCTCGTGTTCGAGGCGTTCACCGAGGTGCGGCACCTGTCTCGGTGGTGGGGACCGGAGGGGTTCACCACCACCACGCGGGCGTTCGAGTTCCGCGTCGGCGGGGAGTGGGACTTCGTGATGCACGGACCGGACGGGACGGACTACCGCGAATGGATCACCTGGACGGAGATCGCCCCGGCGGAGCGGATCGCGCTGCGGCACGGCGAGTCCCGCGACGACCCGAACGCCTTCGAGTCGGTCCTCACGTTCGCGCCCGATGGTGCGGCGACCCGGATCGAGATGCGCACGGTGTTCCCCACCAAGGAGCTGCGCGACGAGGCGGTCGAGAAGTACCACGTCATCGAGGGTGGCCGGCAGACCCTGAGCAACCTGGCTGCCTACGTCACCGAGATCGTTCGGAAGGGAGCGGAGGGCTGATGGCCGGGAAGGTGTTCTTCAGCGTGTCGATGTCGCTGGACGGGTTCATCGCGCCCGAGTCCGTCGAGGACTTGATGGGGCAGCAGTGGATGGAACTGCAGCAGTGGATCTTCCCGCAGCGGTTCTTCCGGGAGAACCTGAAGCTCGGCGAGGGGGGCGAGGAGGGGCTCGACAACGACATCGTGCGGGAGACGTTCGAGCGCACCGGCGCGAGCGTGATGGGCAAGCGCATGTTCGACGCCGGCGAGCATGCGTGGCCGGAGGAGGCGCCGTTCCACACGGCGGTGTTCGTCGTGACGCACGAGGAGCGTGATCCCTGGGAGCGGGCGGGTGGGACCACCTTCCACTTCGTCAACGACGGCATCGAGTCCGCGCTCGACCACGCCCGCGAGGCCGCCGGCGACCGAGACGTCCGCGTCGCGGGCGGCGGCGCGACGATCCTGGAGTACGTGAACGCCGGCCTGATCGACGAGTTCTCGATCGCGCTGTCGCCCGTGCTGTTCGGTTCCGGCATCCGCCTCTTCGAGGGCGTGGAAGCGGCGCGCGTGGCCCTGGAGCCGGTCCGCACCGAGCCCTCCCCAAGGGTGACGCACCTGACCTATGCCCTCCGGGAGCGGTAGCTGTCCCGAACTGAGCGCGCAGGTCAGATGTGGTCGGGGTGGGGAGATTCGAACTCCCGGCCTCCTGCTCCCAAAGCAGGCGCGCTAACCAAGCTGCGCTACACCCCGTCGGCTGGCGCCGAGGCGCTGACGGAACTGTCGATGCTAGCGGTCGCCGCTCAGGCCACGACGAGATGGCCGTAGGTGATGCACAGCCCGCAGGCGTTGATGACCAGGAACCCCAGGATCACCAGGGCGGCGACGCTGCGCGGGCCCCATCCGCGGCGACCCGTCACCGGCGCCGGCATGTACCAGCCGGGCAGAAGTCCGTCGACCTCGCCGCCGGGGCTCCACGGGGTGGCACCGGCATCGGGGAGGGCGTCGGGGTCGGCGGCCAGTGCCTGCGCGGTCAGCTCCTCGTCGGAGATCGGCTCGATGGCAGCGTCGGTCATCGTCATGGGTGCCTCGCTTCTCGCGGTCGGCTCCCAGGGTAGGGCCGCTCCGACGGCTCCGGGGGCTCAGCCCCCGAGGTAGCGGTCGATGGCGTCGCCGATGGCCTGGGCGATGCGGGCACGGGTGGCCTCGCCCTTCACGAAGGCGGCGTCGGTGGCGTTGCGCATGTTGGCGCACTCGATGAACACCTTCGGCACCGTCGACAGGTTCAGGCCCCCGAGGTCGGTGCGGGTGTCGTAGCCGTTCGCCCCCACGTAGGTGGCCGGGGGCAGTCCCGTCTCGGCCGCGTAGGTGTCGTGCAGCACGGTGGCGAAGGCGGCCGACGGGGCGATGATGGCGTCGTTGTGGCCGGCCACCAGGCCGGGCCGGATCACGTGGAAGCCGCGCCCCCCGGCCGGCCCACCGTCGGCGTGGACCGACACCGCCACGTCGGCGTGGGCCGCGTTGCCGATCGCCGCCCGCTGGGTGATGCACGGGCCCCACGGGGTGGAGGCATCGCGGGTCACCACCACGGTGGCGCCCAGCGCCTTCAGCTGCTGGGCGACCCGGGCCACCACGTCGGTGGTGAAGGCGGCCTCGGGGTAGCCGTCGTTGGTGGCGGTCCCCGTCGTGTCGCACGCCTTGACCCCGGTGACGATGTCGACCTGCTGGTTGATCTCGGCCGGGTGGGCGCTGTTGTGCTCGTTGTGGCCGGGGTCCAGCACGACCGTCTTGCCCGTCAGCGAGGCGTGGGCCCCGGGCGGCAGGGTCGCAGGCGTCGACGGGGCGGTGGGCCTGGGTCCGGGCACCGACGTGGGGGGAGCGGTGGTCGCGGTGGCCGGCGGGGGCGCGGCGGTGGCGGGCGCGGCGATGGACGTCGGGCCGGTGGTGGCGGCTTCGACCGCGGCGGCGTCGGTCGCGTCCGACGACGCACGGCCCGTGGCGCCGTTCGATCCGGAACAGGCGGCCACGGCCAGCACGCAGACGACGGCCGCCACCAGGCGGGGAGGGGGGACCACCCCGCGACCCTAGCCAGGGTCCCGGTCTAGGCCCGCTCGCTCGCCCGGTACACTCCCTGGCCGTGAAGACGTCCGTCGAGGAACTCGAAGACAACAAGGTCAAGCTGTCCGTCGAAGTGGATGAGCAGGAATTCGACAAGGCCGTGGATGCGGCCTTCCGCAAGATCGCCCGGGAGGTGAACATCCCCGGGTTCCGCCCGGGCAAGGCGCCCCGCCGCATCCTCGAGAAGCGACTGGGTGACGGCGTGGCCCGCGGCGAGGCCCTGCGCGACGCCATCCCCGACTACTACGCCCAGGCGGTGCGCGAGCACGACGTCGACGTCATCGCCGCCCCCGACATCGAGATCACCGACGGCGAGGAGACCGGTCCGGTGGCCTTCGAGGCCGTCGTCGAGGTCCGGCCCACCGTGCTGGTCCCCGGTTACGAGAGCCTGCGCATCACCGTGGCCCGGCCCGAGGCCACCGACGAGGAGATCGACGCCCAGATCGACCGGATGCGGGCCCAGCACGCCGATCTCGCGGCGGTCGAGCGTCCCGCGGCCGAAGGCGACTTCGTCACCATCGACGTCGAGGGCTCCCAGGCCGGTGAGCCCCTCGCCGGCCTCACCGCTCAGGACTACTCCTATGAGCTGGGCAGCGCCGGCATCGTGCCCGAGCTGGACGAGGCCCTCACCGGGGCCTCGGCCGGCGACGAGCTCGAGTTCGACGCCGAGCACCCCGACGAGGACGAGGAGGGCCTCCACTTCGTCGTCGCCGTCAAGGAGATCAAGGAGCGGGTGCTGCCCGACGCCGACGACGAGTGGGCCGCCGAGGCCTCCGAGTTCGACACGCTCGACGAGCTGCGCGACGACCTGGCCAAGCGGATGACGGCGGTGCGCCGGATGCAGGCCCAGATGTCGATCCGCGACAAGGTCGGCGACGCCCTGGCCGAGCTGGTCGAGGCCGATCCGCCCGAGGCCCTGATCAACAACGAGATGCAGCAGCGCCTGCAGGACTTCGCCATGCGCCTCCAGGCCCAGGGCCTGACCCTCGACCAGTGGCTGGACAGCTCCGGTCAGGACTCCGCCGAGTTCGTGGCCAACCTCCGTGAGGTCTCGACCAAGGCGGCCAAGTTCGACCTGGCGCTGCGGGCCGTGGCCGAAGCCGAGGAGCTCGAGGCCACCGACGACGACCTCGACGCCGAGTTCGCCGATGTCGGCCAGCGCCTCGAGCTCGACCCGGCCGTGGTGCGCAAGCAGTTCACCGAAGCCGACCAGATCTCGTCGGTGCAGGCCGACATCCGGCTGCGCAAGGCCCTCGACTGGCTGGTCGAAACCGTCGAGATCGTCGATGAGGACGGCAACGTCGTCGACCGGGCCGACCTCGAGATCCCCGCGGAGGACGACGAGGAGGCCCCCGAAGCCGCTAGCGTCAAGGGTCCCACCACCGAGGGCGAGGCTGACGAAGCCACCGCCGAGCACGAAGAGGACGCCGAGTGATCGAGCCCCGCAACTACCTGGTCCCGACCGTCGTCGAGCAGACCAACCGCGGTGAGCGCGGCTACGACCTCTACTCGAAGCTGCTGAAGGAGAACATCATCTTCATCGGCACGCCGATCGACGACACGGTGGCCAACCTCATCTGCGCCCAGTTGCTGCACCTCGAGTCCGAGAACCCGGACAAGGACATCAACCTCTACATCAACTCGCCCGGCGGCGACATCACCGCCCTGTTCGCCATCTACGACACCATGTCGTTCGTGAAGCCGGACATCTCCACCATCTGCTTCGGCCAGGCCGCCTCGGCCGCCGCCGTGCTGCTGGCGGCAGGCACGCCCGGCAAGCGCCTCGCCCTTCCCCACGCCCGGATCCTGATCCACCAGCCCTACGCCGCCTCCCAGGGCCAGGCCACCGACATCGAGCTGGCGGCCAAGGAAATCCTTCGCCTCCGCAGCCTGCTGGAGGAGATCATCGCCAACCACACCGGTCAGTCGGTGGAGAAGATCCACCAGGACACCGACCGCGACTTTGTAATGTCAGCAGCCGAAGCGCAGTCCTACGGCATCATCGATGAGGTCATCACGGCCCGATCGCTCGCTGACAACAGCGGCCCGATCGCCGCCGTTCGCTAAGCGACACCTACGAAACCCGAGTGCGGGGGAGACGACGTGGCCAAATTCGGAGACGGTGGCGAGCTGCTCAAGTGCTCGTTCTGTGGGAAGTCCCAGAAGCAGGTCAAGAAGCTCATCGCCGGCCCCGGCGTGTACATCTGCGACGAGTGCATCGACCTGTGCAACGAGATCATCGAGGAGGAGCTGGCCGAGACCAGCGACCTGCGCTTCGACGAGCTGCCCAAGCCGCGTGAGATCTACGACTTCCTCAACGACTACATCATCGGTCAGGACCCGGCCAAGAAGATCCTCTCGGTCGCCGTCTACAACCACTACAAGCGGGTGCAGTTCGGTGCCGGCCACGACACCGAGGTCGAGCTGGCCAAGTCCAACATCATGCTCATCGGGCCCACCGGGTGCGGCAAGACCCTGCTGGCCCAGACGCTGGCCCGCATGCTCAACGTGCCCTTCGCCATCGCCGATGCCACGGCCCTCACCGAGGCCGGCTACGTGGGTGAGGACGTCGAGAACATCCTGCTCAAGCTGATCCAGGCCGCCGACTACGACGTCAAGAAGGCCGAGACGGGCATCATCTACATCGACGAGATCGACAAGATCGCCCGCAAGAGCGAGAACCCGTCGATCACCCGCGACGTGTCGGGTGAGGGCGTGCAGCAGGCGCTGCTGAAGATCCTGGAGGGCACCACCGCCTCGGTGCCACCGCAGGGCGGTCGCAAGCACCCCCACCAGGAGTTCATCCAGATCGACACCACCAACATCTTGTTCATCTGCGGCGGCGCCTTCGCCGGGATCGACAAGATCATCGAGAGCCGGATCGGCCGCAAGGGCGTGGGCTTCACCTCGGAGCTGCGCAACGCCGGCGCCACCGACATGGGCCAGATCTACGGGCAGGTGCTGCCCGAGGACCTGCTCAAGTTCGGGCTCATCCCCGAGTTCATCGGTCGCCTCCCGGTCATCGGCGCCGTCTCCAACCTCGACCAGGAAGCCCTCATCCGCATCCTGGTCGAGCCGCGCAACGCGCTGGTCAAGCAGTACAAGAAGTTCTTCGAGTTCGAAGACGTCGAGCTGGAGTTCACCGAGGACGCGCTCGGCGCGGTGGCCGACCAGGCCCTCCTGCGGGGGACCGGTGCCCGCGGTCTGCGGGCCATCCTCGAAGAGGTCCTGCTCAGCGTGATGTACGACCTCCCCAGCCGCGACGACGTCGAGAAGGTCGTGATCGATCGCTCGGTGGTGCTCGACAAGGTCAACCCGACCTTGGTGCCCCGCACGGCGACGACGACCCAGCCGCGCCCGCGCCGCGCTGCCTCCTAGCACCGGGTGGAGCTCGGCGACGCGCTGGCGTACCTCGATCGCCACCTGAACCGCGAGGCCACCGCCGGGCGCATCGAGGGGCTGCACCTCGATCACATGCGCCGGCTCATGGACGTGCTGGGTGATCCTCACCGCGCCTACCCGGCCATCACCATCACCGGGACGAACGGCAAGGGCTCGGTGGCCCGGATGATCACCGCCCTGCTGGTGGAGAGCGGGCTGTCGGTGGGCACCTACACCAGCCCGCACCTCGAGCACCTGAACGAGAGGCTGGCCTGGAACGGCGAGCCCATCAGCGACGAGGCGCTGGCCGAGCTCATCAGCGAGCTGGCCGCCATCGAGCCCCTCCTGGGCATCACCCCGAGCTGGTTCGAGCTCATGACGGCCGGCGCCCTGAGCTGGTTCGCCTCGGTGGCCGTCGACGTCGCCGTGCTCGAGGTCGGCCTGCTGGGTCGGTTCGACGCCACCACCGTGGTGGACGCCGATGTCGCCGTCATCACCAACATCGGCTTCGACCACACCGACGGGGTGGGGGACTGGCGTGCCGCCATCGCGTCGGAGAAGGCCGGCATCATCAAGCCCGGGTCGTTCCTCGTCCTGGGCGAGACCGACGAGGATCTCCGCTCCCTCTTCCTGGCCGAGGGGCCCCGGCAGACCTGGGAGCGCGAGGTCGACTTCGACGCCACCCGCAGCCTGCCGGCGGTGGGCGGTCGCCTCGTCGACATCCAGACCCCGCTGGGACGCCTCGAGGAGCTCTACCTGCCGGTCCACGGCGAGCACCAGGCCGACAACGCGGCGGTGGCCGTCGCCGCCGTCGAAGCGTTCTTCGGGCGGGCCCTCGACGAGGGCGTCGCCGCGCAGGCGTTCGCCGCCGTCAGCCTGCCGGGCCGTCTCGAGGTGCTGGGCCACGAGCCGCTGGTCGTCGTCGACGGCGCCCACAACCCACCGGGCGCGGCCGTGGCGGCGGCCACCATGGCGGCCGACTTCGACGTGGCCGGCCGGCGCGTCCTGGTGGTGGGGATGCTCCAGGGCCGCGACCTCACGGCCATGCTCGAGGCCCTCGACATCGACTCGTTCGACCTGGTGGTGGCCACCAGCCCGCTGTGGTCACGGGCGGTGCCGGCCGCGGCCGTGGGCGAGGCGGCCGCCGGCCTGGGGGCGGACGTGGACGTCATCGAGGACGTGGCCGACGCCGTCGACCATGCCCTGGCCGCCGCAGGGGACGACGGGCTGGTGCTGGTGGCCGGCTCCCTCTACGTGGCGGGCGAGGCCCGAGGACATCTCACCGCCCCGCGCTGACCCCCCGATACCCCAACCCCGGTCAGAGACTGGGGAAGAAGATCCCGATCTCGCGCTCGGCGGCCTCGGCGGAGTCGGAGCCGTGGACGAGGTTCTCGGTGAACAGGATGCCCAGGTCGCCCCGGATCGTGCCGGGGGCCGCCTCCCGCGGGTTGGTGGTGCCCATCATGGTGCGGACGACCTTCCACGTGTCCTCGGGGCCCTCCACCACCATGACGAGGGCCGGCGAGCGACCGATGAACTCGACCAGCTCGCCGTAGAACGGCTTGTCGACGTGCTCGGCGTAGTGGCGAGCCGCCGTTTCGGCGTCGATGATCCGGAGCTCGGCGGCGACCAGGGTGAGGTTCCGGCGCTCGAAGCGGCTCACGATCTCGCCGGCGAGTCCTCGCTCGACGGCATCGGGCTTGCAGATGACAAGGGTGCGATCCATGGCCGGGCAGGCTAGGCGACTCGGCCGTCCGACGCGACATTGCGATCGCGTTACGAACCGCTAGGCTGGATCCGTCCGGGCGGAGCGGGTTCCCCCGGTTACCCCTTTCTGCAGAACCAGGCCCTTTGACCTAGCCTGCGTACGCAGAACTCGCCGTCAGCTCCGATTCCCCGGGGGCCTGAACGAATGGCCGACAAGGTGCGCTCCTCATTCTCCTCGATCATGGGCCGCGACATGGCGGTCGATCTCGGCACGGCCAACACCCTGGTGTACCTCCGCGGTGAGGGCATCGTGCTGGACGAGCCGTCGGTGGTGGCGGTCAACGTGAACGACGGCCGCCCGGTGGCGGTGGGTCACGAGGCCAAGCGCATGATCGGGCGCACGCCGGCCCACATCAAGGCCATCCGCCCGTTGAAGGACGGCGTCATCGCTGATTTCGACATCTGCGAGAAGATGCTGCGCTACTTCATCCAGAAGGTGCATCAGCGCAAGTGGGCCAAGCCCCGCATGGTGATCTGCGTGCCGTCGGGCATCACCCCGGTCGAACAGCGGGCCGTGCAGGAGGCCGCCGAGTTCGCCGGCGCCCGCAAGCCGGCCTACATCATCGAAGAGCCCATGGCCGCGGCCATCGGCGCCGGCCTGCCCGTGCAGGAACCGACCGGCAACATGATCGTGGACATCGGTGGGGGGACCACCGAGGTGGCGGTGATCTCGCTGGGCGGGGTCGTCACCAGCCAGTCGATCCGCGTCGGTGGCGACGAGCTCGACGACGCCATCATCCAGTTCATCAAGAAGGAGTACAGCCTCGCCCTGGGCGAGCGCACGGCCGAGGAGGTCAAGATGGCGTTGGGCTCGGCGTGGCCCCTCGAGGAGGAGCTGCACGCCGAGATCCGCGGCCGCGACCTGGTGACCGGCCTGCCCAAGACCATCGTCACGTCCACCGACGAGATTCGCGAAGCGCTCGACGAACCGGTCTCCGCCATCGTCGACGCGGTGAAGGTGACGCTGGACAAGACGCCGCCGGAGCTCGCCGCCGACATCATG
Organism: uncultured Microthrixaceae bacterium; assembly: GCA_963726905.1. Lineage (GTDB taxonomy): Bacteria > Actinomycetota > Acidimicrobiia > Acidimicrobiales > Acidimicrobilacustridaceae > UBA4742. The sequence continues at coordinate 95,988 of CAVSDZ010000003.1, read as the reverse complement.
GAGACGGGCATCGTGCTGGCCGGCGGGGGTGCGTTGCTCAACGGGCTCAATGCCCGCCTCGAGCACGAGACCGGCATGCCCATCGTCATCGCCCCCAACCCGCTGTACTGCGTGGCGATCGGCTCGGGCCAGTCGCTGGAAGAGTTCGAGGCGCTCAAGGGTGTCCTCTTCTCGTCGAATCCCAACTGATAAGGACCGGTAGCAGTGGCCCTGTCGCGGCGGATCGGCCGGTCGCGCTTCACCCTCCTCCTGCTGGTGCTGACGTCGCTCACCCTGCTCACGCTGGACTTTCGCGGCTTCGGCCCGCTCGAGCAGGCTCGTAGCTCGGCCCTGTCGGTGTTCGCCCCGGTGGGCGACGCGGCCACCAGCCTGTTCAAGCCGGTGGGCAACTTCTGGCACGGCGCCTTCTCCTACGACGACCTCCAGCGCCAGAACGACGACCTGCGGGCGCAGATCGACGACCTCCAGGGCCAGGTCACCGCGGGCGAGGTGGCCAAGCGGTCCAACCAGGAGCTGCTGGCCCAGGCCAAGCTCCCGTTCGTCGGTGACCTGCAGACCGTGCGGGCCCGGGTCACGTCGGGGGCGGTCGCCAACTTCGACGACACCATCGAGATCGGCAAGGGCGCCAACGACGGCATCAAGAAGGACATGCCGGTGGTGACCGGCACCGGTCTGGTCGGCTCGGTGGTGCAGGTGAGCGACACCCACGCCGTGGTCCGCCTCGTGACCGACACGTCGTTCCAGGTGGGCGTGAACGCGCTGGGCAGCGCGTTCAACGGCGTGGCCAGGGGTCAGGGCACCGACAACCAGCTCAAGGCCACCATGGACGTCACCGCCCAGGTGACCCCGGGCCAGATCCTGGTGACCCGGGCCATCCCCGGTGGCCGCTTCCCGTCGGACCTGCCGGTGGGCACGGTGGCGGCTGTGAGCTCCGACGACGGGTCGCTGCAGCGCTCGATCGACGTCGACCTGCTCGCCAACCTGCAGGACCTCACGTACGTGAGCGTCGTGCTCTGGGAGCCGACACCATGAAGGTGACGGCCCGGGTGGCGTTCGTGCTCCTGATCGCCGCCGTGCTCGAACGCGGCCTGTTCTCCCAGCTGCGGGTCGGCGGGGCGGCCGCCGACATCATGTTGTTGATGGCCATCTCCGCCGGCATCGTCGGCGGAGCCGACCGGGGCGCCGTCGTCGGGTTCTTCGCCGGCCTGTTCCTCGACCTGCTGGTCCAGAGCCCGCTGGGCCTCTACGCGCTCGTGTACTGCGTCGTGGGCTACGTCGTGGGGGCCGCCCACACCGCGGTGGTCCGCACCTCGCGGTGGGAGCCGGTGGTGCTGGCCGTGCTGGCCAGCGTGGTGGGCGTCGCCCTGTACGTCCTGGCCTCGTTCATGGTGGGCCGCAGCGGGCTGATCAACCAGCATCTGCTGGTCGTGATGGCGGTGGTGGCCGTAGCCAATGCCCTGCTCGTACCCTTCACCAACCGCGCCATGCGCTGGGCGCTCGGGGACGTTTCGGGATCCCGGGCCGCGGTCCGTTGAGGCGCTTCCCGTGCTGAACTGGCTTCCCTGATGGACACCGATTCCCCGCGGCTCCGGCTGAGCATCCTCGCCGTCGTCGTGCTCTCCCTCTTCGGTGCCTTGTTCGCCCGGCTCTGGTACCTCCAGGTGATGGTGGCCGACCAGTTCCAGGTCGAGGCCGCCGCCAACCGGGTGCGCACGGTGGCCGTGGAGGCCCCTCGGGGCCGCATCCTCGACGCCAAGGGCCGGGTCATCGTCGACAACCGGACCTCGCTGGTGGTCACCATCAACCCCAAGGACTTCAACGCCCTCAACTCCTCCGACCAGGACGACCTGCTCCTGCGGGTGGCCGAACAGCTCACGCGGGCCGGCAACCCGACCAAGGTGGTGGGCATCCGGGCCAAGCTGAACGACCCCCAGTACAACGGTCTGCAGCCCATACCCATCGCCATCGACGTGCCCGAGACGCTGTTCCAGTACTTCGCCGAGCGGGCCGACGAATACCCGTCGGTGGCCGTGGTGCGCCAGTCGGTGCGCAGCTATCCGCTCACGCCGGCGTCCACCGCGGCCCACATCGTCGGCTACGTGGGGCGCATCTCCGGTGAGGAGATCACCGCCCAGCAAGGTGGCGTCACGCCCACCAAGCCGATCGACAAGCCGTACCAACCCGACAGCGAGATCGGCAAGACCGGCGTCGAGCGGGCCTACGAGAGCTACCTGCGCGGCACCCCGGGGATCCGCACCATCGAGGTGGACGCCAAGGGCCGGCCCATCCGCACGGTGAGCGAGCAGGCGCCCCAGCCCGGCGACGACGTCCAGCTCACCATCGACATCGACGCCCAGCGCTCGGCCGAGGACGCGCTGGCCCAGCAGCTGGCGGCCCTCCAGGGCAAGCGCCAGGACGACGGCACCCCCACGAAGGCGCCGGCCGGGTCGGTGGTGGCGCTCGACCCGACCAACGGCAACGTCATCGCCATGGCCAGCTACCCGACGTATGACCCGGCTGAGTTCGTGAACGGCATCTCCCAGGACCGATTCGATCAGCTGACCAAGGGCGGCGACCAGAACAACCCGCTCATCAACCGGGCCATCCAGGGCCAGTACGCGCCCGGCTCGACGTTCAAGCTCATCACCGCCACCGCCGCCCTGCAGCGAGGCATGATCACCGCCAACACGTCCTATCCGGACAACGGGTCGTACACCATCATCGGCTGCAAGCCCGGTGCCGCCGGCTGCGAGCCCCGCAAGAACTCCGGTGGGGAGGTCAACGGCACCATCGCCCTGCCCACGGCCATCACGGTGTCCAGCGACGTGTACTTCTACTGGCTGGGTGACCGCTTCTTCCACGAGTCGGCCCAGTTCGGAGCGACCGGGATCCAGGACACGGCCAAGGCCTTCGGCCTCGGCCAGGCCTCGGGCATCCCCCTGGTGGGCGAGAGCAAGGGCCTCGTGCTCGACGCGGAGCTGGCCAAGAAGCGCCACGACGACAACCCCACCGCCTTCCCGGACGGCGGTTGGTACGCCGGTTCGAACGTGAACCTGGCCATCGGCCAGGCTCAGGTGCTGGTCACGCCGCTGCAGCTGACCAACGCCTATGCCACGTTCGCCAACCACGGCACCCTCTACCAGCCCCAGGTGGTGCTGCGGGTCATCAAGTCCAAGTCCGACCCCAACGATCCCAACAACGTCGTCATGACCACCCAGCCCAACGCCATCGGCCACGTCGATCTCCCGCCCAACATCTACGACCCGCTCAACGCCGGCTTCCAGGGCGCCATCGACAACGCCAAGGGCACGGCCCACGCCGCCTTCCAGGGCTTCGACACCAGCGCCTTCACCGTGGCCGGCAAGACGGGGACGGCCCAGGTCAACGGCAAGGCCGACACGTCGCTGTTCGTCTCCTACGGCCCCGTGGGCGCCCCCCGCTACGTGGTGGCGGCCGTGCTGGAGGAGTCCGGCTTCGGCGCCCGGGCCGCCGCCCCGGTCGTGCGCCACGTGTGGGAGACGCTCAGCAACCAGGCGATCACCGCGGTGGTCCCCACCGACGTCGGGACGGCGGGCTGATGGCGCTGTCGACCAGTTCCCGCTCGGGGCCCGACCGCAGCCGTGGCGACCTCTCGGCCCCGTGGCGCCACGTCGACCCGGTGCTGCTGGTGTGCACGATGGCGGTGTCGCTGCTCGGGCTCATCATGGTGTTCAGCGCCACCCGCGGGCCCACCGACCCGCCGGTCACCAGCTACCTGTTCAAGCAGAGCCTGTTCATGGCGGTGGGCGGCCTGGGCCATGGTGGTCACCGCCTCCATCGACTACCGGAAGTACCGGGACTGGATCGTGCCCATCTACGTGGCCACGATGTTGTTCCTGGCGCTCGTCGTCTCGCCGCTGGGCTCCACGTCCAAGGGGGCGCAGTCCTGGTTCGCGGTCGGCGGCTTCCAGATCCAGCCGTCGGAGATCTCCAAGATCGTGCTGATCGTGGCCCTGGCCTCCATGCTGGGCGCCTGGAAGGGCGACATCGACCTGCGGCGCCTGGCTCTGGCACTGGGCGTCGCCGGCATCCCCCTCGTCCTCATCATGTTGCAGCCCGACCTGGGCACGGCCCTGGTGTTCATCGCCATCACCGTGGTCATGTTCCTCATCGGCGGGGTCCGCGGGCGCTACCTGGCCGTGCTCGCCCTCGTGGGCCTCATCGGCGTCACCGGCATCTTGACGTCCAACGTGCTGGGGCAGTACCAGAAGGACCGCCTCACCGTGTTCCTCGACTCGAACGCCAAGCTCGAGGGCCCGGCCTACAACGTGAACCAGAGCCAGGCGGCCATCGCCAACGGTGGTGTCACCGGCTCGGGGCTGTTCCAGGGCCCACAGACCCGGCTGCGCTACGTGCCCGAGCAGCAGACCGACTTCATCTTCACCGCGCTGGGCGAGCAGCTCGGCTTCGTGGGCGGCGCCACCCTGTTAGGGCTCTTCGTCGTCATCGTGTGGCGGGTGTGGCGAACCGCGCAGCTGGCCCGCGACCTCCTCGGCACCCTGATCTGCGTCGGCGTGCTGGCCATGTTCGTGTTCCAGATCTTCGAGAGCGTGGGCATGACCATGGGCATCATGCCGGTGACGGGCATCCCGCTGCCGTTCATGTCCTACGGCGGATCGTCCACCGTGGCCTCGTTCGTGGGCATCGGCCTGGTGCTCAACGTCCACATGCACCGGTTTAGATAAGGCTCGAGCGTCCATCCGGTAGCATTCCGGCAAATGAACTCGATCTGGCCACAGCTGGAACCCTTGCTGGCCAACGTCCAGAAGCCCGCCCGCTACATCGGTTGCGAAGACGGCAGCCAACAGCCGGAGCACCGCCCCGACCAGGCCGCCTGGCTGCTCATCTACCCGGATACCTACGAGATCGGCCTGCCCAACCAGGGCCTGCAGATCCTCTACGAGATCCTCAACGAGCGCTCCGATGCGGTGGCCGAACGGACCTATGCCCCTTGGGTCGACCTCGAAGCGTCGCTGCGCGCCCACCGGCTCCCGCTGTTCTCCGTCGACACCCACCGCCCGGCCGGGGCGTTCGACCTCCTCGCCTTCAACCTGTCGGCCGAGCTCGTGTACACGAACCTGCTCAACTGCGTGGATCTGGCCGGTGTGCCGGTCCGGGCCGCCGAACGCGGCCCGGAGCACCCACTGGTGGTGGCCGGCGGCCACTGCACGTTCAACCCCGAGCCGCTGGCCGACTTCCTCGACGTCGTGGTCCTGGGTGACGGGGAGGAGGTGGTGGGCGAGATCTCCGCCATCGTCAGCGACTGGAAGCGCTCGGGCCGCACCGAGGGCTCACGGGACCACGTCCTGCGGGCCCTGGCCGGCGTGCCCGGCGTCTACGTCCCGTCGATGTACGACGTGACCTACGAGGGCGAGCATCTGGTCGCCGTGACCCCGCGCCACCCCGACGTGCCGGCCCGGGTGGAGAAGCGCACCGTGGCCGACCTCGCCGACTGGCCCTACCCCAAGCGCCAGCTCGTGCCCCTCACCGAGGTGGTGCACGACCGGCTCAACGTCGAGGTCTTCCGGGGCTGCACCCGGGGGTGCCGCTTCTGCCAGGCGGGCATGATCACCCGGCCGGTGCGCGAGCGGCCGGCCGAGCAGGTGCGCACCATGATCGACGAGGGCATCCGTCGCACCGGCTACGACGAGGTGGCGCTCACGTCGCTGTCGACGGCGGACTTCAGCGGCATCGAGAAGGTCGTGGCCGACACGGTCAACGACCCGACCCGCACCAACCAGGTCTCGGTGTCGCTCCCCAGCCTCCGGGTGGACGCCTTCACGGTCGGCATCGCCGCCGAGCTGCAGCGAGGGCGGCGAACGGGCCTCACCTTCGCCCCCGAAGCGGGAACGTGGCGCATGCGCCAGGTCATCAACAAGCTGATCCGCGAGGAGGACCTGTACGGCGCGGTGGAGTCGGCCTACTCGCAGGGCTGGCGACGGATGAAGCTCTACTTCCTCACCGGGCTGCCCACCGAGACCGACGAGGACACCCTCGGCATCACCGAGCTGGCCCGAAACTGCGTTGAGATCGGGCGCCGGCACACCAAGAGCGCATCGGTCACCGTGTCGGTCGGGGGCTTCGTCCCCAAGCCCTTCACGCCCGTTCCAGTGGTTCGGGCAGAACACGGTGGCCGAGCTGCACCGCAAGGTCGGCCTGTTGCGCGACGACGCCCGGCGCAGCCGTGGCGTCCAGCTCAAGTGGCACGACCCCAAGGCCACCATGGCCGAAGGCATCGTCAGTCGGGGCGACCGCCGGCTCGGCCCGGTCATCGAGGACGTCTGGCGCCACGGCGGGACCTTCCAGGAGTGGTCGGAGAAGTTCGACCACCAGCTGTGGGTGGATGCCATGGAACGCCATGGCCTGTCCATCGACTGGTACGTCTACCGCCATCGCCACGAGGACGAAGTCCTGCCGTGGGACCACCTCTCGGCCGGGCTGCACAAGGACTTCCTCTGGCAGGACTGGCGCGACGCCCTCGACGAGGTCGGCCTGGAGGACTGCCGCTGGACCCCGTGCTACGACTGCGGGGCGTGCACCGGCTACGGCATCGAGCACATCGTGGCCTCGGCCCGCCCTCCTGCCGGTGGCAGCCAGGGCACCGGACAGGACCTGAGCCGCGGGTCGTCCGTCCCGGTGACGTTGGTGAGCCGACCGACCCCGGCCGGTAGCCCCGCGGCCGTCGCCGTGGAGGTGGGAGCCTGATGCGGGTGCGCTTCCGCTTCGCCAAGCTGGGGAAGGTCCGCTTCACCAGCCACCGCGATGTGGCCCGGTTGTGGGAGCGGGCGCTGCGGCGCGCCGAGCTGCCCGTGGCCCGCACCGAGGGCTTCTCGCCCCGGCCGAAGGTCCACTTCGGCCTGGCCCTGTCGACGGGCCACGAGTCGCTGGGGGAGTACCTCGACGTCGACTTCCGTGAGCCCGAGGCGCTCGAGCTGGAGCTCGCCTGCCCTGCCCGCGTTGCTCACGCCCCTGCTGCCCGACGGTCTCACCGTCGAGGCGGCCACCACGGTCGAGACCTCGGCCGCCCTCCCTGCAGCAGGCCGTCACCAGCTGCTCGTGGACCATCGAGGCGCTGGGCCTCGAGCCCGACGCTGCTGCGGCGCCGTCGCCCACCTGCTCGACCGACCCGAGGTCATGATCACCCGTCAGCGCAAGGGCAACGACGTGACCGACGACATCCGCCCGTACATCCTCCACCTGGCCGTCTCCGGCCCCATCCCCGGTGTGGCTGCGCCCTCCGGGGACCGCATGATCGCCCCCGCCGGGAGCCTGCTCGACGCCGAGCTGGCCACCCAACCCCGGGGGCTCCGCCCTGCCGAGCTGCTGGCCGCCCTGGAGCCACCGGCCATCGAGGGGCGCGTTCGCAGAACCCACCAATGGATCACGATCGACGGCGCCAGGTCCGAACCGGTTTCGGTCGGCGCGACGTCGACGACGTACGCCCAGGCGCGTGCGTCATGAGAAGGGAACCCCGCCATGACCGAACCGGTCGCCAACGGCTCCGAGGCCGGCTCCACCGGCCCCACGTCCGCCACCGACGCATCATCGCCCGCTCCGGCCACGACGCCGGTGCCCCGCCCGGCCCGGGCCTCCGAGCCCTCGGCTGATCCCGCCGGACCGTCCCCTTCGGGCGGCCCGGCCGAGTCGACCCCCGCCGCCGCCGGAGGCGGGGGCAACCGGCGCCGACGCGGATCCCGGGGAGGGCGCACCAACCGCCCGCGGTCCGAAGAGGGAACCGACGCCAAGGGGACGGCCCCCGGCGCGGCGACGCGTCCGCGGGACCGCAATCCCGAGGAGCTCCCGGAGCGCTCGTTCGAGGGCAAGGCGAGATCAGCCGAAGCGGCCGAGAAGGCGCTGGTGCGCCGGCCCCGCATCGGTGATTCCCGCCCCGCTCCCGACGCCGGGGCCGCCGACGAGCCCGCCGCCGGCGCCGACACCCCCAAGACCGCCGGCAAGCGCCGCCGGGGCGGGCGCGGTCGGGGTGGTGGGGGAGCGTCGGGTACCCGTGGCGGCGGGGGCGGCGGAGGCCGCTCGGCCAGTCCGGCCCCCAAGCCGATCCAGGCCATCATGGGGGGCGGCCCGGTCGACGCCGAGGAGGCCGCCGGGCGCAAGAAGGGCCGCGAACGAAAGGGCCGCCCCGTCGGTCGGTACCTGATGACGGTCTCGGTGCGGCCGACGGCCACCCAGATCGCCGTCCTCGAGGGCCGCAGCCTCATCGAGCACTACGTCTCGCGGCCCGCCGACGACGTCTCCCAGATCCACGGCAACATCTACCTGGGCAAGGTCCAGAACGTGCTGCCCGGCATGGAGGCGGCGTTCGTGGACATCTCGACGCCCAAGAACGCCGTGCTCTACCGGGGCGACGTCCAGTACGAGGCGGAGGACATCGAGGAGAAGGGCGCCAACCTCCGGATCGAGCAGATGCTCAAGCCCAAGCAGATGATCATCTGCCAGGTCACCAAGAACCCGATCGCCCACAAGGGAGCGCGCCTCACCCAGGAGGTGTCGATCCCCGGGCGCTTCGTGGTGCTCATCCCCAACAGCACCACCTACGGCATCTCCAAGCGCCTGGCCGACGACGAGCGCAAGCGGTTGCGCACCATCCTCGACCGGGTGCGGCCCAAGGGTCACGGCATCATCGTGCGCACGGCGGCCGAGGGGGTCAGCGCCGAGGAGATCGAGCGCGACGTGGCCCGCCTCCAGCAGCAGTGGGACCAGATCGAGGCGCTGGCCGCCAAGACGCAGGGCCCGGCGCTGCTGTACCGCGAGCCGGACATGGCGGTGCGGGTCATCCGCGAGGAGTTCAACGATGACTACCGCGGCGTGATCATCGACGACCGGGCCCTGTTCGACGAGGTGCAGGACTACGTGGCCAGCATCTCGCCGGCCTTGGCCGACCGGGTCCAGTACTTCGACCCCGAGACCGAACCGCTGCCGCTGTTCGAGCGCCACCACGTCCACGAGCAGCTGCACAAGGCCCTGGATCGCAAGGTGTGGCTGCCCTCGGGGGGTTCGCTGATCATCGAGCACACCGAGGCCCTGACGGTGATCGACGTCAACACCGGCAAGAACGTGGGCACGTCCAGCCTCGAGGAGACGGTGTTCAAGAACAACCTCGAGGCGGCGGTGGAGATCGCCAAGCAGCTCCGCCTCCGCGACATCGGCGGCATCATCGTCATCGACTTCATCGACATGGAGATCCGCAAGAACCGCGATCAGGTCATCGGCGTGTTCCGCGACGCCCTGGCCCGGGACAAGACCCGGACCCAGGTCTTCGACATCTCCGAGCTGGGCCTGGTGGAGATGACCCGCAAGCGGATCGGTGAGGGCCTGCTGGAGTCGTTCTCGACGCTGTGCCCCGAGTGCGAGGGCCGGGGCCTCATCATCGACGGTGACCTGCTGGTGTAGTAGCGAGGATCTGCCTGGCGGCTGCGCAGCCGGGCGCGAGTTGGTTCGAGGGACGGGTTCCGATAGGGTCTGACCCTTATGTATGCCGTGATCAAGACCGGTGGGAAGCAATATCGGGTCGAGGAAGGCCAGCGTCTCGACGTCGAGCGCCTCGACGGCGACGACTTCGAGGTGACCCCGATCCTCGTCGTCGACGGTGACACCGTCCTCGCCACCCCCTCGCAGCTCTCCGGGTCCAAGGTGGCCGGCCGGGTGGTGGGCGAGGCCAAGGGCCCCAAGATCAACGGCTTCAACTACAAGAACAAGTCCAACGAGCGCAAGCGCTGGGGCCACCGGCAGAAGTACGCCACGGTCGAGATCACCAGCATCAAGAAGGGCTGAGCGCGCCATGTCCAAGACCAAAGGCGGCGGCTCGACCCGCAACGGCCGCGATTCGCAGAGCAAGCGCCTCGGCGTGAAGACCTACGACGGGCACCTCGTCCAGGCCGGCACCATCATCCTGCGCCAGCGAGGCACTCGCATCCATCCGGGCGAGAACGTCGGCCGCGGCGGCGACGACACGCTGTTCGCCCTGGCCGAGGGCACGGTGAAGTTCGGCGAGCGCAAGGGCCGCAAGCTCGTCGACGTCGTCCCGGCCTGACCCTCAACGGGGGAGGTCGACCCCGCCCGGCAGGGCCTGGGGGGGCCAGTCGAGCAAGGTGACGGCCTGCTGACAGGCGAAGCGGTCGGTCATGCCGCCGACCCAGGTGACGGCGGCGGCCAGGGCCTCGGGTGAGCCGGGGTCGAACGGGGCCGGCCCGGGCAGGAGCATGGGGTGCCCCGCCGCGTGCTCGACCAGCGCCTGGAGCATCGCCACCACCGATCGGGCCTGGTGGATGGAAGCGGGGCGCAGGTAGATGCGCTCGTAGTCGAAGGAGCGGAAGGCGGCGAGCGCCTCGGCGGCGTCGGTGGCCATGGCCACTCGGCCCGTTTCGATGGTGGCGGCGACCGTGGCCTCGACGAAGGCGCCGATCTGCTGGCTGCGGCGGGTGCCGCAGCGATCGCGGACGAGGGGCGGCAGCTCGTCGGGGGCCACGAGCCCGGCGGAGACGGCGTCTTCGAAGTCATGGCACACATAGGCGATGCGGTCGGCCCAGGCCACGACCTCGCCTTCGGGGGTGGCCGGCGCCGGCCGGGACCAGGAGTGGTTGCGAATGCCGTCGAGGGTCTCGGCGCACAGGTTGAGGGGCTCGAGCACGACGTCGGCGCCCCACACCGCATGGTCGTACCCGTCGGCCACGTAGGGGCTGAAGGCATCCTCGCTGGCGTGGCCGCCCGGGCCGTGGCCGCAGTCGTGGCCGAGTGCGATGGCCTCGGTGAGGGGCACGTTGAGACGGAGCTGGCCGGCCAGGGCCACCGCCACCTGGGCCACCTCCAGGGCGTGGGTCAGACGGGTGCGCTGGTGGTCGTCGGGGAACACGAACACCTGGGTCTTGCCGGCCAGGCGACGGAAGGCCGCCGCGTGCAGGATGCGGTCACGGTCGCGCTCGAAGCAGGTGCGCACCGGGTCGGGCGGCTCGGGGCGGGCCCGGCGCCCGGCGCCGACCGCCCGGGTGGCGCCGGGGGCGAGGGTGGCGGCCTCCGCCGCCTCCCGGTCGGCCCGGGTGTAGCGAGGGGCGGGGCCGAGGCGGGGCGGGTCGACGTGGGCGTGGCGGGCGTCGCCGGTCAACGCGCCGCCGGCCATGGTCGAGGCCCATCGCCGGCCCCGCTCGGTGTCTTCCAGGGATGCCACCCTCCGATGGTAGCGATGGGGTATGACAGTCCCGTGAGCCTTCGTCGGCGAACCTGCCCTGATGCTCGACGCGGTTCGGGACGAGGGGGTGACACGGAATTGGCCACCGTCCGTGGTGTAATCGACGACCGTGCCCCACGGCGGTCGCGGACGGCGTTCCGTTGTTTCTGGGCCATTTTTCCTACAGACAGCGGTCCCATCGACCGATAACCCTGTGGGGTAGGACTACGCGGAGTCGCCATATGCGCAAGATCTCGACGGCACACACAGCCACCGGCGGAACGCTGGGGGCTCGAGCGCGCTTGCGCGGTGACCAGGGCTCGGTGCTGGCCGAGGCCGCCCTCATGACCCCGCTGTTCATCTTGTTGCTGTTCGGCGTGCTCGAGTTCGGCGGGGCCTTCCGCGACTACCTGACCCTGGGCAACGGCTCGCTGGCCGGCACCCGTCAGGCCGCCATCCAGGGCAACGCCGCCGACGCCGACTGGAACATCGTCCAGGCCGTCAAGAAGTCGATGAACGCCATGCCGCTGTGGGAGATCAACAAGGTGGTCGTGTACCGGCTCTCGCCGGTCGGCTCCGCCCCGGGCGCCGGTCAGTGCCTCGCTCAGTCCTGCCCCGTCACTCCGGTCCCGAGCAGCTGCCTCAGCTCCATCAACGGGGTGGCCGGCGTGTGCAACGTGTACGGCCCGACGGAGCTCGGCGGACAACTCGGCCACCGTGCCGGTCACGTGGAACACCTGTCCGGTCACGCCGTCGCAGACCTACCCGGCGTCGTTCTTCTGCCCGACGACCCGCAACGTGCTCGCCCCCAGCGCCACCAACCCTCAGGGACCTGACTACGTCGGCGTCTACGTCGAGATCACCCACAAGTGGATCACCGGCCTGTTCGGCTCCTCCATCAAGATGAGCGACACCTCCGTCACGCGGTTGGAACCGCAGAAGCTGTGAGGCGCACGACGATGACCTCCCGTCCCGTCCCTGAGCGCCGCCTGCGCGGCGACGGCGGCTCCGTCATGGTCGAGCTGGCCCTGGTGGCGCCGTTCCTGGTGCTGCTCGTCCTCGGCGTGTTCGAGTTCGGCAACGTCTACCGCAACAAGACCCTGCTGGCCGGGGCGCTGCGTTCGGCCGGGCGCACCGCCTCGCAGTCCGGCACCATCAGCAGTGCCGACCAGCTGGCCCTCACCGTCGTTCTACTCCACGGCGTCCAAGCTGAAGAACGTCACCCTCACGAAGGTCATCATCTACAAGGCGTCGTCGAGCACGGGTCCTCCGCCGGCGGCGTGCCTGAGCGCCGTCACCACCGGGACCGCCCCGTTCGGTGTCAGCGGCGTGTGCAACGTGTACAACGGCGGACAGGTGGCGGCGGCGGCCGCCGGTCTCTCCACCTTCAACTTCTCCAACCCGGCGAACTGCACCGACACCACCGACTGGGACCACAACTGGTGCTGGAGCGCCCGCAACCTCGCGCCCGCCACGGCGGACTACCTCGGCGTCTACGCCGAGTACAAGTACACCGGCCTCACCACGGTCCTGCCCGCTCGCACCATCACCCTGAGTGACTACACGGTCTACCGGATGGAGCCGGACGTATGAGCACCCGCGACCGCCCCGCGACGGCGGGGGCCAGATCTCCCCGATCTCGCCCCGCCAGCCTGGAGTCCGCCGCCGTCGCATGCGCGGCGAGAAGGGCTACGTCTTCGCCATGACCGGGCTGTTGATCCTGCCCCTCCTGGTCTTCACCGCCTTCGCCGTGGACCTGGGCTCGTGGTACGCCCAGGGCGCCCGGATGCAGCGAGCCATCGACGCCGCCGCCCTGGCCGGCGTGGTGCAGCTGCCCAACCAGACCAACGCCAACGGCCGCGGCCGACGCCGTCCTGAAGGACAACGGCTTCGATCCCGCCACCTACAACCCCGTCTACAGCTATCCCGCCGGTGCCGGTCAGCAGATGACCATCACGCTCAGCGCACCGGCCAAGCAGTACTTCTCGCAGATCGTCCTGCCCGAGCGAGACCCTGACCCGGTCGGCCACCGCGGTCTACAACCTGCGCATCCCGCTGGGGAGCCCGTCCAACGTGTTCGGCAACGACCCGACCCGGGCCGGGGCCCAGCCGAACCTGTGGGCCGCCATCCAGGGGCCCTACACGACGCACGCCAACGGTGACCCCTACGCCACCAAGTGCGCCAGCACGACGACGTCGTCGACGTCGTGCACCGCGGTCAACACGGCCTATGACCCCAACGGGCTACGTGTGGGCCGTCGACGTGCCCGCCAGCGCGTTGAACAACCCCATCACCGTGTCGATCTACGACCCGGCCCATGGCCCCACCGCCTGCACCGGTGGTGGTGCGGCACCCTGTCCGGTGGGCACGACCATCAGCGAGAACCAGGAGAACGCCGGCTTCTCGACCTCGTACCAGCTGTTCAACACCACGGGGGCGTCCTCGGCCATCGACACCACGTCGGCCAACGGCATGAACACCCTCGCCCGCTGCAGCGGCGGCACCCCGGGCTACAAGGTGTTCGCCCCGGGCACGACCGCCGCCGGCGTGGCATCGGGGCAATACACCGCCGCGTGGTACCCGCTGTGCACCTTCACCCCCACCGTGGCCGGCATCTACCCGCTGCAGGTGAAGACCAGCGCCATCCCGTCGGTGCCCGACATCGGCGGCGGCTGGAACGTCTACTCGCTCAAGGCCGTCTCCACGGCCGCGTCACCCAGCCGACGGTGTACGCCATCGACAAGATGTCGATGTGGTCTCCGGAACCGGCGGCTCCGGGCTTCACCACCGCCCAGTTCTACCTGGCCAACATCGGCCAGCAGTACGCCGGCCACACCCTGGTGGTCGACCTGTTCGATCCCGGTGACGGCACCTCCGGAAGCACCCCGTTCACCATGCAGTTCCTGTCGCCTCCGTCGGGGACACCGGCCATCGTGCCCACCACGGGCACCCCGGTGTCGTGCAACTACAACGCCACGGCCAGCACGACCATCGGCCCGCCCACCCCCAACTACGTCGGCGACCTGTGCCATCACGACACTGGCCGCCAACTCCAGCACGGGCATCTACAACGACAAGTGGCTCCGCGTGTCGATCGACATCCCGCTCGGCTACACGTGCAGCACCGACTGCTGGTGGACGGTCAAGTACAGCTTCGGCAACGCCGGCAAGCCGACGGACCGCACCGTGTGGGTGGTCAACGTGCTCGGCGACCCGGTGCACCTCATCAAGTAGCCGATCGCCGCACCGCTCGCGCCATACCGATCTGGGGCGGCCTGCGGGCCGCCCTAGGCTTGCCCGCATGTCCGCCTTCGTCGACGAGTGCAACCTCAACGTGCGCGGCGGCGACGGCGGGGCGGGCAGCGTGTCGATGCGCCGCGAGGCCCACGTCCCCAAGGGCGGGCCCGACGGCGGCGACGGCGGCCGCGGGCGGCGACGTGTGGCTGGTGGCCGACCGCAACGTGGCCTCGCTGCTGGCCTTCCGTGACCATCCGCACCGCCGGGCCGCCGAGCGGCACCCACGGCCAGGGCAAGAAGAAGCACGGCGCCGGCGGCGACGACCTGGATGGTGCACGTGCCCGAGGGCACCGTCGTGCTACGACCACGACGGCGTGCTGCTGGCCGACCTCGTCCACCAGGGCGACCGGTGGCTGGCCGCCGCCGGCGGGCAGGGCGGCAAGGGCAACGCCAAGTTCCTGTCGAACCAGCGTCGGGCCCCCACCTTCGCCGAGCAGGGCGAGGAGGGCGAGGAGCGCTGGCTCCGCCTCGAGCTGAAGCTCATGGCCGACGTGGCCCTGGTGGGGTTCCCCAACGTGGGCAAGTCCACCCTGATCTCCCGCATCTCGGCGGCCAAGCCGAAGATCGCCGACTACCCCTTCACCACCCTCGAGCCCAACCTGGGCGTGGTGCGCACCGACGACGGCGGCGAGTTCGTCGTGGCCGACATCCCCGGCCTCATCGAGGGGGCCAGCGAGGGCCGCGGCCTGGGCCACCAGTTCCTGCGCCACATCGAGCGGGCCCGGGTGCTGGTCCTGCTGCTCGACCTGGCCGCCGGATCGGCCCAGGCCTCGCCGACGGACCAGGAGCGAGGTCCTGCTCAGCGAGCTGGGTCGCTACCGGCCCGAGCTGCTCGAGCGGCCCCGCATCGTCGTCGGCTCCCGGTGCCGACGTGGCCGAGCCCGACGACGACCGCCAGCGGCCTGCCGGCCCTGGCCGTGCGCATCTCGTCCATGACCGGCGAGGGCCTGCCCCGCCTGGTCGGCCTCATGGCCGACGCCGTCGCAGCGGCGCGCGCCGTCGAGCCCGAGCCCGAGGCGTTCGTCGTCTACCGCCCGGTGGCCGAGGGCATCCGCATCGAGCGGGAGGACGACGGGGCCTACCGGGTGGTGGGCCGCCAGGCCGAGCGGGCCATCGCCCTGTCCGACCTGACCAACCTGGAGGCCCTCGACTACGCCCACGTCCGGCTCAAGCAAGCTCGGCGTCGACCAGGCCCTGGCCCGGGCCGGCGCCCAGCAGGGCGACCTGGTGCGCATCGGGGGCCACACCTTCGAATACGACGAGGACGGGCTCTGATGGCGGCGGTGGCGCTGATGCTGGTGGTGGCCAAGATCGGGCACGCTCGTCGATCACCGACGCCGACGGCGTGATCGCAGCGCGCCGCCATCGACAAGCTGTGCGCGGAGGCCGCCGAGCTGCGGCCGGCAGGGCCACCGGGTCCTGCTGGTCACGTCGGGCGCCATCGCCGCCGGCCTGCCCCTGCTGGGCCTCGGCGGCGATCGCCGCCCCCGCGACCCCGTCACCCTGCAGGCCGTGTCGGCGGTGGGCCAGAGCCGGCTCATGCAGGTCTACAACGAGGCGCTGGCCGCCCACGACCTCGTGGCCGGCCAGGTGCTGCTCGCCCCGCTCGACTTCGTGGACCGGCGCCAGTACCTGCACGCCCGGGGCACGCTGGAGCGGCTGCTCGAGCTGGGCGTGGTGCCGGTGGTCAACGAGAACGACGCCATCGCCGACGACGAGATCCGCTTCGGCGACAACGACCGCATCGCCGCCCTGGTGGCCCACCTGGTGGGTGCCGACACGCTCGTGCTGCTGACCGACACCCCCGGCCTGCTGACCGCCGACCCCCGCCTCGACTCCTCGGCCTCGCTCATCGAGGAGATCGTGGAGGTCGACCACGCCCTCGAGCAGCTGGCCGGCGGAGCCGGCTCGGCCCGGGGGAGCGGGGGCATGTCGACCAAGGTGGCGGCGGCCAAGATCGCCGCGTGGTCCGGCGTGCGCACGGTGATCGCCGACGCCGGCCGACCCGACGTGCTGTTCGACGCCGTCGGCGGCGTGGCCGGGGTGGGCACCGTGGTGCTGCCCCACGACCGCAACCTCCCGGCCCGCAAGCTGTGGATCGCCTTCGCCGTCGGGTCGCAGGGCACCATCACGGTGGACGAGGGTGCCCGGGCCGCCCTGCTGCGGGGCGGCACGTCGCTGCTGGCCGCCGGTGTCACCGGCGTGACCGGTGACTTCGACGCCGACGACGCCGTCGAGCTGAGCGGCCCCGACGGCGACGGTCTTCGCCAAGGGGCTGAGCCGTCTGGACGCGGCCGGGGTCAAGGAGATGGCCGGCCGCCGCAGCGCGGAGCTGGGCGACGGAGCGCCGGCCTGGGTCGTGCACCGCGACGACCTGGTGGTCCTCGCCTGACGAGACGGCCGTCCGGCCGGGGCCGGCCTGAGGGTCAGCCCTCCTGAGGGGTGGCCTGCTCGGCGGGCTCGGCGTTGATCGTCGCCGCCTCCTCGAGGAGCTTGGCCCCGTCCTCCGTGGACGGCGCCAGGCCCAGCTGTGAGCGGATCTCGGACAGGCGGGCCTGGGCCTCGACGTTCATGGAGGCGGTCTCGACCTCGAGCATGCGGCTCTCGACCGACTCGCCGGTCAGCTCCGACATGCCCTTGGCCTTGGCGTAGCGGGCCTCGATCTTGTCGCGCACCTCGTCGAAGCGTGGGCACGTCCTCGCCCACGGTCTCGCCGATGGAGGCCATGGCCTCGTTCATGGTCTCCTGCATCTTGGCCTGGTCGAGCTGGCTCAGCAGCTTCTGGCGCTCGGCCAGCTTCTTCTGCAGCGCGGCGGAGTTCTGAGCGACCGCCGCCTTGGCCTGCTCGGACGCCTGGGTGGCCTGCAGGGCCAGCGCCTTCGTCTCGTCGATCTCGTGCTCGAGCGCGATCAGCCGGTTGGCGAACGCCTCCGCCGCCGAGTTGTACTCGGCCGCCTTGGCCTGCGTCGCCGGCCTTGGTCGCCTCGTCGGCCATCAGCACGGCCTGCTTGGTGTTGGCCGCCACCTTCTCGTACTCCGTCATCTGCCGGTTCAGACGCATCTCGGTCTGCTTCTGGTTGGCGATGACGCTGGCGGCCTGCTCCTTGAGGCGGCGGTGCTGATCCTGCGCCTCGGTGATGGCCTGCTCGAGCTGCACCTTGGGGTCGGCCTGCTCGTTGAAGCTGCTGTTGACCTTGGCGGTCATGTACTTCCACCAGCGCTTGAGTGACTTGAACATGGCGCCAAGCCTACGGCATCTCCTCGATGGCTGACGGGGCGCGGCGGCGGCCGAGGCGATCGGTCACCCAGGCGAGGTCGGGCGATCGGGTCAGCCACAGGGCGCCGACGTACACCACGAGCCCGGCCACGGTGCCCACCGCCACCCGCACGATCCCGGCCAGGCCCGTCTCACCCCCCAACAGGCGCGAGACGGGCCACACCACGAGGGCCATGGCCACGGCCGCCACCGCGATCCGGGCCACCGAGGTCACCAGCGTCGAGCCGTCGAGCCCGCCGACGCGCCGGCGCAGCACCACGAGGGCCACCACCGCGGACACGGCGTAGGCGACCGAGTAGGAGGCGACCACGCCCCGCAGGCCGTAGCGACCCACCAGGGCCAGGGCCAGGGCGATGTTGAGCCCGTTCTCGAGCAGGTACAGGAAGAACGGCGTGCGGGTGTCCTTGAGGGCGTAGAAGCCGCGCATGACGTAGAGGAACACGGCGAAGCCGGGGAGCCCGACGGCCAGCCACACCAGCGCGTCGGCGGTGAGGTGGGCCGAGGCCCCGTTGAACGCGCCGTAGCGCAGCAGCACGGAGATGATCGGGCTTGGCCAGCAGCACGTAGCCCACCGCGGCGGGGACGGTGACCAGCAGGATCAGGCGCAGGCCCTGGCCGAAACGGGTGCGGTAGCCGGTGTCGTCGCCCCGGCCGGCCAGGTTGGCCAGCTCGGGCATGAACGTGGTCATGATCGACACGGCCAGCAGCCCGTAGGGGAGCTGGAAGAAGATGAAGGCGTAGGTGTAGGCCGACACCTCGCCGGTGGGGCCGTTGAGCAACCGGAGCGTGACCAGCAGGGCCAGCTGGTTGGCGGCCACCGCCCCGAGCGTCCACCCCGAGAGACGGGCCACGGTGCGCACGGCCGGGTGGCGGTGGTCGAAGTTCCAGTGGGGCCGGGCCCCCGAGTGGGTGATCGCCGGCCACAGCACGACGGTCATGGCCACGATCCCGGCGGTGGTGCCCAGGCCCAGGAGCAGCAGCAGCGCCCGGTCGTGGGTGACCTGCTCGATGGTGGGATGGCGCCCGGCGACATGGGCGAAGGTCAACAGCATGATGATGACCACCACGTTGTTGAGCACCGGGGCGATGGCGGGCACGGCGAAGCGGCGCCGGGCGTTGAGCAGGGCGGTGCCCAGCGCGGTGAGCCCGTAGAACAGCACCTGCGGGAGGAACAGCAGCAGCAGCGGGATGGCCACCGAGGCTTCCTGGCGGGCCTGATCACGGGGCAGGCCCGCGGTGTAGAGGTAGATGATGAGCGGCGCGGCGGCCATGGCCACCAGGGTCACGACGACGAGGGCCACGGTGGTCACGGTCAGCACCGCGTCGGAGGCCTCGTCGTCGTGCCGGCGCACGTTGTCCACGAACACCGGGATCAAGGTGGCCGCCAAGATGCCGCCCAACAACAGGTCGTAGACCATGTTGGGTGTGGTGTTGGCCAGGTTGTAGCCCTCAGCCAGGAACGTGGTGCCCACCGCGTAGGCCAGCGCCACCGTCCGCAGGAGCCCGGTGAGACGGCTCAGCCCGGTCCCCACCGCCACCACGCCGCTGGAGCGGACGAGGCGCTCACCGCCGGTCAGCGGGACGTCGACCGTGCCCGGCTCGTCGGGCAGATCGGGCTCGCCGGGCACGCTCACGGCGGCCCGGCCTGCGGTGGGGAGGTCGGTGGTGGGGAGGTCGGTGGTGGGGAGGTCGGCCCGGCCGGCGGTGCGGGCGGCAGGGCGGCGGGCGGCTCCAGTTCGTCGAGGCCCTGGCGCAGCGACTCGAGGTCCTCCACCACCGTGTCCACGGTGTCGCCGAGGCCCTTGAGCTCCTCCACCCCGTCACCTCGCACCGACAGCTCGATGGCCCGCGTGACCGCCTCGTCGAGGCGGGCGTTGAGCAGCCGCAGGCGATCGGCCGTGTCGGTGATGACCCCGTCCATCCGCGCCGCCGCCGCCAGCTGGGCGTCCAGCGCCTCGACGGTGCCGGCGGCGGTGCTCCCGGCCACCGATGCGGCCCGGGGGTCGATGGCCTGACGCTGGCGGGCGATGTCGGGCACATCGATCTGATTGCGGGCCTCGCTCAGGTCGTTGCCGGCCTGGGCGACCTGCCAGCACTCCTGCACCCCGGCCAGCAACCGCTCGTCGATGGTGTCGAGCCGCTCCCGTAGGGGCCCCGAGCGGGCCCGGGCGCGAGCGTTGGAGAACTGGCGCTGCGCCTGCAGGGCGTCGCGCATGAAGCCCTGCCACGGCGCCCGGAGGCGACCGGGCTCGATGCGGGGCTCGCGAGGGTTGCGGGGCACGGCCAGGGCGACGCGGGCGGCCCACGCCAGTGCCCCCACGCCGGCCACCGCCACCACCGGCAGGCCGAGGAGGATGCCGGCGGAGACGCCCGCCCCGGCCGCCACGATGCCCCCCGGCGAGGTCAGCGCCCGGGCCACCGAGGGTGAGAGCACCCGGTCGCGGGCCGACAGCCGGGGCATGTCAGAAGTTGCTCACCACGGCGGTGAAGACCTTCGTGATGCTCTTGGGGTCGCTGGCGTCGTAGGAGGCACCGTTCGTCGCCTCGGCCATCTGCTTGAGCACGGCCAGGTCGGCGTCGCGGCCGTAGCCGATGGTGAACAGGCGCACCGGCCGTCCGTTCTCCCCCTGGCTCTGGCGGTGGAGGTCGTCGAGCAGCGACGCCAGCTGCTGTTGGTCGTTGCTCGGGGCGCCGTCGTCGTTCTGGCCGTCGGTGAGCAGGACCACGGCGTTGATGCGGGCCGGGTCGTAGGCCGCCACCATCTGATCGAACGACCGGTTGGCCACGTCGTAGAGCGGGGTGCCCCGCGTGGGCGCCAGCCCCTCGATCTCGTTCTTCAGGGTGACCCGGTTCTGGGACATGGGGCCGATGGGCACGAGGTCGAGCCAGAAGCCGTCGTTGTCGGGCCCCAGGTCGGTGGAGAACACCCGCAGGCCCACCTGGTCGTCGGGTTTGAACTGGTCCAGCGAGTCGACGGCGGCCTGTCTTGGCCAGGTCGAGCTTCGTGTCGGGGCTGTCGGGTGAGGCCCGGTCCTTCATGGAGCCCGAGATGTCGATCACGAGCAGCACCCGGGCCGCCTTGCGCTGCTGGCTCCAGCGGTTCAGCAGGTCCACCAGCACCGGCGGCCTGGGGGTCTGCAGCAGCGTCTGGGGCTGGTTCGGGTCGACCCCGTTGTCGGCGGTGATGGGCGCCCCGATGGCCACCTGGGGGTTGCCCGGCCGGAAGTTGAACTGCAGCACGCGCTCCTGGTTGTCGGGTTGCTGCACGAAGTCGATGAAGGCCTGGGCGCCGGCCTTCTGATCGGCGTTGACCCAGGGGGCGTCCAGCACGAACAGGGGGTTGTCCGAGAAGACCGTCCCCTCCTTCGGGTAGATGGCCACCAGCTTGGTCCGGGGCGGTCGGGGCTCCTCACCGGGGTCGAGCTTCCCGTCGGGGTTGCCCGTGTTGTAGTCGATGACCGACTTCTCCTCGACGGCCAGCGCCGACGTGTACTGCAGCGCGGTGCCCTCCTGGTCGGCCCGGTACCAGTTGTTGAGGTAGGTCAGCGTGGTGTCGCCGTAGTGGTTCACCGCCGACTCGACCGCGGTGTCGAAGGCGTTCGTCTCGGGCTTGGCCAGGTCCTCGAGGGTCAGGTCGCGGGTCTTGCCGGTGGCGGCGTAGTTCTGGGCGATGAGGGCGGAGAGGCCGGAGGTGGAGAAGTTGGGGTTGGTCTTGCCCAGGCGGAACGGGCCCCATTCGGGGTGGCCGTACTGGGCCCAGCCGGTCTGGCTCTTGGCCAGGTCCAGGATGTCGCTCCACCCGAGCGCCTTGGCGGGCCAGCCCAGCGCCTCGGCCATGGGCTGAGGCATGGCGATGACCAGCGGCGTGTTCATGAACGGCACGCCCTGGTTCGCCATGGCGGGCTGGCCCTGGTCGGCCCGGCGCTGGTCCAAGATGGCGCCCCACGCACTCGAGGCCGGCGTCCAGATGACCGGTGAGGGACCGTCGCTGGCCTCGTCCCACCCGTTGGCCAAGGCGTCGGTGGCGGCGCCGGAGGCCAGGGACTTCGGGTTGACGAAGACGCAGGTGCCGTTGACCTTGGTCTTGGTCTTGTTGAAGGCCTGCGCCAGGGAGGTCAGCAGGTCGATCTTCTCGCTCGACATCGACAGGTTCACCACGAGGCAGTTGCCCGGGTTGCCGACGTCCACGCCGTTGGCCGAGTTCGACGACGAAGGCGAGGTGGAGCACGCCGCCAGGATGGTGACGGCGACCACCGCCACGGCGACGGCCCGGCCGAGGGAGGTGCGGTTCATCGGACGACCTCGATCCACAGGGAGCGCAGGGCCTGCAGCACCCCGGCGCGGGGCACGTTCGACTCCGCCGGCAGCGCCGGCTGGTCGGGGATGCCGGCGGCTGCCGGTTGCCCGTCCACCCGCCAGCCCGACGCGGCCAGCGCCTGGGCCGTCTGGTCCGATTCGATGAGCTTCTTCATCCGGTCTCCCGCATCCGACCCGGCGACGGGCGCCATGACGACGTCGGCTGTCGTCAGGGGAGCAGGGTAGAGGATGGTCAGTCGCCCGCTGTCGCGGCTGGCGCTGATGGCCGGTCCGGCGGCGGCCTCGGTCGAACCGGTCAGGTCGAACGACGCCGGGCCCGTGAACAACATGTCGTCGAGCGGGGTGCGGGGCGGGACGGGGAAGTCCGGGATCGACCGCTCGAGGCGCGTGAACCAGTCCCGGAACGCGGGATCGGAGAAGTCGTTGGAGGCGAAGTCCGACGTCCCGAACCAGCTGGAGGCGGCTTCGCCCAAGGCGAGCAGCCCGGCCGCGGTCTGCTCCGGGGTGGGGTGGCCGGGCTTCACCGCGCCCCAGCCCGACTGCGGGGGCTCGGTGCCCCACGGCGGTCCCGGCCTGCTCGCCGATGCACTTCCACGTGATGACGCCCCCGCAGCGCTGCTGGAGCACGTCGCGCCGATCGTTCCAGGCGGCGATGACCAGTGGCGAACGCGCCACCACGCGGGTGGGGTCGCCGAGCACGGCCCCGGAGCCGCTCTGCTGGCTCTGCTGGTTGGCCATGTCGGGCCACGGCTCGGGCACCAGCCAGGCATCGAAGCCCACCGACGTCGGGTCGGCTCCCGCCGCGGCCAGGCTGGTGAGGGTCAGCTGGGCCTCCTCGGTGCGCACGGTGAGCTCGGGGTGGTGCTGGGCGATGGTGGCGCAGGCGGCGGCGAGCTCGGTGGCGCACACCAGCGTGCCCCGGGTCGGGCCGGCCTGGTCGTGCCCGGACGAGGACCCGTCGCCGTTGCTCAGGCTGCGGACGTAGAGGGCGCCGGCGACCATGGCCACCGCGGCCACGATGGCCACCAGGCGCTTCACGGCGGATCGCCGATGTCGGAGGGGACCAGCGCGGTGAGCTCGGCGTCGGTGGGTCGGGTCATGGCCACCACCCGACCGGCCTGGCGACCCATGGCCTGCTCGAACAGGTTGCGGGCCAGGCGCCCGTTCCCGAAGCCCTTGCCCCGGGCCTGGGCGGAGAACCAGCGCCCGGGCGGCGGCGGTGGTGTCGGGGCCGCACCCGTAGCCGTTGTCGACGCACAACTTGGCGAAGATGGCGGTCAGCTCGTCGTCGTCGTAGTCGGGAAAGGCGATCGTCCGGGGGAAGCGGCTCGGCAGCCCCGGGTTGGCGTCGATGAAGTCGGCCATCTCGTCGGGGTAGCCGGCGGCGATGACCACCAGTCGGTCGCGTCGGTCCTCGACCAGCTTGACGATCGTGTCGATCGCCTCGCGCCCGAAATCGGTGTCCGAGCCCCGCACGAGGGCGTAGGCCTCGTCGATGAGCAGCACCCCCTGATCGGCCTCGTCGAACGCCGCGGTGACCCGTGTCGCCGTCTGCCCGACGTAGCCGGCCACCAGCCCGGCGCGGTCGGTCTCGACCAGGTGGCCCCGGCTCACCACGCCGAGCGTGCGGTAGATCTGGGCCAGCAACCGGGCCACCGTCGTCTTGCCCGTCCCGGGGTTGCCGGTGAAGATCAGGTGACGGCTCGATTCGGCCACGGGCAACCCCCGCTGGCGACGGAGCCGCTGCACCTGCAGGAGGTCGGTGACCAGCTTCACCTCGCGCTTCACCTCGGCCAGGCCGACGAGGCCGTCCAGCTCGGCCAGGAGCTGCTCGAGCGGCCTCGGCGGCCCGTCGGCGACGGGGCCGTCCGGGCTGCGTTCGTCGGTCCCGGCCTCGACCGGTGGACCTCCCGGCGGCGGGGTGGCGGCGGGCGTCCCCTTGATGGCCGACAGCAGCAGCCCCCGGTAGGCGTCGATGGCCAGCAGCTCGTCGCGGCCGGTGTGGGTGTCGAGCGAGGCCACCATGTGGGCCAGCGCCATGGCGTGCTCGTAGTAGGTGGTGGCCAGATCGCTGTCCTGGCGCCGGTCCACCCCGAGGAGGATCTCGAACAGGTCCGACGTCGACGTCAGCCACCGGGCGGCATTCGTGGTCGCCCCGTCGGCCCGCAGGTCGTCGGGCGTGGACCGGGCGAAATCCGGGCCCAGGCGTCGCCCGAAGGCGCCGATGAGGGCCCACAGCTCGTCGTCGGTGGCCAGGCCGTCGGCGTCGATGAACCCGCAGGCCAGGTGGAACGCCTCGGTGACGGTGCTGCGCTCCAGGGCGCCCCGGTCCTGGTCGGGCAGCGAAGCGGTGGCCACGATCAGCGCCCGGCTCACGGCGTCGATGAAGGCGTCGACGGCCACCTCCAGACCGGGATCGATCTTCATCCGACGGCAGGATCCTTCGGTCCCGGCCGGGCCCTGTGCGCCATGGGCGCAGGTTAGACGGCGGCCCACCGCCGTCGGGGACGCCGCGACCCCCCGGGCCCCGGCCGCGCCTGCCACCATGGCCGGCGTGGCAGGAGCATCGGTCGAGATCCGCGATCTGCACCACCGCTTCGCCTCGCGGGCGGGAGAGGTCACCGTGCTCGACGGCCTCGACCTCGACGTGGAGGCCGGTGGCTACGTGGCGCTCGTCGGGGCGTCGGGGGCGGGCAAGTCCACCCTGCTGTCGGTGATCGGGGGTCTGGAACCGGCGCAGACGGGCTCGGTGGTGATCGGCGGCCAGGACCTCGCCGGGCTGTCGCGCGCCGAGCTGGCCACGTTCCGGCGCGAGACCGTCGGCTTCGTGTTCCAGCACTTCGGCCTGCTCGAGGCGCTGACGGCGGCGGAGAACATCGAGCTGGCCTGCTCGCTGGCCCGGGTGGCCCCCGCCGTGCGCCGGGCCCGGGTGCGCGAGCTGCTGGAGGCCGTGGACCTGGCCGATCGGGCCCGGCACCGGCCGGTGGAGCTCAGCGGCGGGGAACGCCAGCGGGTGGCCATCGCCCGGGCCCTGGCCAACCGGCCCCGCCTGGTGCTGGCCGACGAGCCCACCGGCAACCTCGACGACGCCAGCACCGCCCGGGTCGTGACGCTGCTCGAGTCCCTGCCCGCCGACCACGGCTGCACGCTGGTCCTGGTCACCCACGACCTGGCCATCGCCGAGCGCGCCCCGCGGCGGCTGCGTCTGCGGGGTGGCCGGGCCGTCGACGAGACGGCGGCGACCGGGGTCGACGTCGGCGCCATGACCTGGCGCGACGCCGGCCGCCTGGCGGCCCGGACGGTGCGGCGCCGCCCGGGCCGCGCCGTGCTCACCGTCCTGGCGGTGACCCTGGCCGCCGCGCTGCTCACCGCGCTGTTGACCATCTCCACCACCGCCGAGACCCGGGTGCTCGACCAGCTCAGCAGCGGCGGTCCGCTGGCCGGCATCAAGGTGGCGGCCGCCGCTCCCGATCCCGGCCAGGTCGACCAGGACAACGCCAGCCCCGGGCGACCCCAAGTCCCTCGACGACGCCGCCCTGCGCCAGATCTCCGACCTGCCCGAGGTCCGTGACGTGGTGCCGATCGTGAGCACCAAGGTCTACGTGATCACCCCGGCGCGTGACCGGGACGGCCGCCGCGTCGGCCCGTTCTTCGAGGACCTCGTGGGGGTGGACCTGACCAAGGTCAACCAGTTGCCGATCACCCCGGTGGCCGGCCGCCTGCCCACGCCGGGAGCCACCAGCGAGATCGCGGTGACCCAGGGCTACCTGGAGCGACTGGGCCTGCAGCGCCTCGACGCGCCGCAGGTGGTGGGGACGGTCCTGACCATGGGCAGCCCCCAGGTGGTCGAGGACGGCGGTGAGCGCCGGGTGCGGGGTCGGTGGGTGAAGGTCACCATCGTCGGCGTCGTGGCCCAGGAGGCCGGCGACGGGCAGTTCCTGGGCTCGACCGAGATGGTCTCCCAGGCCCGTGACTGGGCCCGGGCCGGGGTCGACGAGAGCCGGGACCTGCAACTGTCCACCTCGCCCTACACGGGCCTGTTCGTGGTGGCCCGGGGCATCGACAACGTGAGCAAGGTGCGGGCCCAGATCACCGCCATCGGCTATTCGACCAGTGCCCCCGAGAACCTCATCGCCAGCGTGCGTCGCTACCTTCACGTCGTGGAGATCGTGCTCAGCTCGGTCGGCATCATCGCCCTCGTGGTGGCCGCCCTGGGCATCAGCAACGCCATGCTGGCCGCGGTGCGCGAGCGGCGCCGCGAGATCGGGGTGCTCAAGGCCATCGGCGCCCGGGACCGGGACGTCTACCGGGTGTTCCTGCTCGAGGCGGGCACGCTCGGCCTGATCGGAGGCATCCTGGGCACCCTGTTCGGATGGGCCATCGCCGGGGCCGTCGGCCGGGTGGTGAACGGCTACCTGGCCGCCCAGCGCCTGGTCGGCGTGCGCCTCACGCTGCCGTGGCCGGTGGTGGTGGGCGGCATCGTCGGCTCGACCCTGCTGGCCCTGCTGGCCGGCACGCTCCCGGCGGTGCGGGCGGCCCGGCTTCCGGCCCGCGAGGCGGTGGGCGGTGCCTGATCGCCGCCGGCCCCGAGCCCGGCGCCCGCCCCTGCTGACGGCGGCCGTCGTCCTGGTCGCGCTGGTCACCGTGGCCCTCGGGGGTTCGGCGCTGTCGGGCTGCTCGTCGGCGTCCGACGGCACCTCGTCGGCCGCCCCGCCCGAGACGGCCGTGACGGCGCCGGAGGTCTTCGTGGCCCTGGGGGCCCAGGAGACCAACAACAGCGACCGCCGTGACCTGCAGGACGACTGGGCGCAGATCGTGTTGGCCGAGGCGATCCCGCCCGGCGGCGTGTACGTCAACCTGGCCACCGACGACGCCACCGTCCAGAGCGCGCTGGACCGGCAGTTGCCGCAGGCCGCCGACCTCCACCCGACCATCGCCACCGTGTGGCTCGAGTCGGCTGACGTCCGCCGCGGGCACCCCTCCGGCCACCTACGTCCGCCAGCTGACCGAGCTGGTCGAGGGTCTCCGGGCGGCCGGGGCGACGAAGATCCTGCTGCTCACGCCCGGCGACACCCAGCGCCGGACCGGGCCCCGGCGCCGGCACCCGCCTGGAGGGGTCGGTGGCCGAGGTGGCCACGGCCACCGGCGCCACCCTGGTCTCACTGGGCGACGTGTCCGACCGCACGCCAGGACACCGGCCAGCGCCGGATCGCCGATCAGGTGTCGAGCGCCCTGCGTTCGCCCTGACCGGTAGCCTCTGCGTGTGGCTGCTCCCGACGCTGGCGAACACCTGAAGGCCGCCGACGGCCCCTTCGACGAGCCTCTCGACGACTCCATCGCCGAGCTGGGCCGCCGGGCCAAGGCGGCCTCGCGGATCCTGGCCACGGCCTCGACGACGGCCAAGGACGACGCCCTGCGCACCGCGGCCGACCTCCTGGTGGCTCGCTCGGGCGAGCTGCTCCAGGCCAACGCGCGTGGACGTGGCGCGGGCCACCGACCAGGGGGTGAGCGACACGGTCATCGACCGGCTGCGCCTCACCGAGGCCAAGATCGAGGCGATGGCGTCGGGCCTGCGCCAGGTGGCCTCGCTGGCCGACCCGGTGGGGGAGGTGCTCGACGGCTGGACCCGCCCCAACGGCCTGCGCATCCACCGGGTACGGGTGCCGCTGGGGGTGGTGGCCATCATCTACGAGAACCGCCCCAACGTGACCAGCGACGCCGCCGGGCTGTGCCTCAAGTCAGGCAACGCCGCCTTCCTGCGGGGGTCGTCGGGGGCCATCTCCTCCAACATCGCCGTGGCCGACGTGCTGCGCGACGGCGGTGGCCAAGGCCGGGCCTCCCGGCCGACTCGGTCGTCCTGGTCACCGACACCAGTCGCGAGGCCGCCGTCGAGTTCATGCAGCAGCGCGAGACCATCGACTGCCTGATCCCCCGCGGCGGGCCCGTCGCTCATCCGCTCGATCCTCGACCACGCCACCGTGCCCTACGTCATCGACGGCGACGGCAACTGCCACGTCTACGTCGACGAGTCCGCCGACCTGGACATGGCCCTCGACATCGTGGTCAACGCCAAGACCCAGCGCCCGTCGGTGTGCAACGCGGCGGAGTCGCTGCTGGTGCACCGGGCGGTGGCCGGCCTGTTCCTGCCCCAGGTGGGCGACGCCCTGGCCGGCGTCGAGCTGCTGGGCGACGCCGACACCCGGGCGCTGATCTCGCGGGCCGGAGTGGCCGACGACGAGGCCTACGCCACCGAGTTCCTGGACCTGGTGCTGTCGGTGCGGGTGGTCGACTCCCTCGATCAGGCCATCGACCACGTCAACCGCTTCGGCACCGGTCACAGCGAGGCCATCGTGACCCGCTCGCTGGAGGCGGCCGAGCGCTTCACCACCGAGGTCGACGCCGCCGCCGTGGTGGTCAACGCCTCCACCCGCTTCGTCGACGGCGAGGAGTTCGGCTTCGGCGCCGAGATCGGCATCTCGACCCAGAAGCTCCATGCCCGGGGCCCGATGGGGCTGCGCGAGCTCACCACGGCCAAGTACGTGGTCCACGGCAACGGCCAGATCCGGGGCTGACCGCCTGATCCG
Source organism: uncultured Microthrixaceae bacterium (assembly GCA_963726905.1). Lineage (GTDB taxonomy): Bacteria > Actinomycetota > Acidimicrobiia > Acidimicrobiales > Acidimicrobilacustridaceae > UBA4742. The sequence continues at coordinate 67,294 of CAVSDZ010000003.1, read as the reverse complement.
CTCTCGGCCATTCTTCTTGACCGGGCGGTCAAGGCGCCCGGTAGGGTGTCGAGATGGATTACCGCTTCGACACCGTCGACGACGTTCGCACCCGCCTCAAGGGCGCCGACTACCTGTCCGATGAAGGCATCGCCGGGGTCGTGTACCTGGCCGATCGGCTGCAGAAGCCGATCCTGGTGGAGGGTCCGGCCGGCACCGGCAAGACCCAGCTGGCCAAGTCGGTGGCCGAGATCACCGGAGCGCGCCTGATCCGGCTCCAGTGCTACGAGGGACTCGACGAGTCCAAGGCGCTGTACGAGTGGAACTACAAGAAGCAGCTCCTGCGCATCCAGGCCGAGCGCAACAACGAGACCAAGTGGGAGGACATCGAGACCGACATCTTCTCCGACGAGTTCCTGCTCACCCGCCCGCTGCTCGAGGCCATCCGGGCCGATGAGCCGGTGGTGCTGCTGATCGACGAGGTCGACCGGGTCGAGGTCGAGACCGAGGCCCTGCTGCTCGAGATCCTGTCCGACTACCAGGTGTCGATCCCCGAGCTGGGCACGGTGTCGGCCAAGCAGATCCCGCTCGTGTTCCTGACCTCCAACAACACCCGCGAGCTGTCCGAGGCCCTCAAGCGCCGCTGCCTGTTCCTGCACATCGACTATCCCGACATGGAGCGGGAGAAGGAGATCGTGCTGACCAAGGTGCCCGACATCACCGAGACGCTGGCCGACCAGGTGGCCCGCATCGTGCGCTCGATCCGCCAGCTCGAGCTGAAGAAGTCGCCCGTCGGTGTCCGAGACGCTGGACTGGGCCCGCACCCTGGTGCTGCTCGGCGTCGAGTCGGTGAGCGAGGCCGACGCCGTCGACACCATCAACATCCTGCTCAAGTACCAGAGCGACATCGCCAAGGCGGTCAAGGAGCTGGCCGACGACAAGGGCGGCCAGCGCCGGGCGCTGGGCAAGGTCGGGCCCTGACGCATGACCGACACCGTCGCGCCGGGGAGCGAGCCGACCTATGTCGGCGGGCCGATGCTCGAGCTGCTGGCCGGGTTCATCCGCGAGCTGCGCGAGGCCGGGCTGCCGGTCAGCCTCACCGAGAACCTCGACGCCATGGAGGCGGTGCGCCACATCCCGCTGGAGGACCGCGAGGCGTTCAAGTACGCCCTGGCCGCCACGCTGGTGAAGAACAACACCCACTGGCGGGCCTTCGAGACCGTCTTCGAGGTCTACTTCTCCCTGCGGGGCCGCCAGTACGAGCTGAGTGACGAGCTCAGCGACCTCCTCGGGCCCGACGAGGGCGAGGACGGCCAGGAGCCCCCGGAGGGCATGGACGGCATGCGTGGCTCCGGCGGTGGCGGCGAAGCCCTGTCGCCCGAGGAGCTGGCCGAGATGCTCTACAAGGCGCTGCATGGAGGGCGACGAGGCCCTCATGCGGGCGCTGGCCCGCCAGGCCGTGAAGCGCTACGCCGGCATGGAGCCGGGCCGGCCGGTCGGCGGCACCTACTACCTCTACCGCACGCTGCGGAACCTCGACCTCGACGCCGTGCTCGACCGGCTCATGCAGCAGGCCAAGGCCGACGCCCCCGACCTGACCGTCGCTCGAGGAGCGGCTCGAGCGCGACGAGTACGAGCACCGCATCGAGCAGCTCAAGAAGGAGGTCGAGGCCGAGATCCGTCGCCGGCTGGTCGCCGACCGCGGGGTCGAGGCCATGGCCAAGACGCTGCGCAAGCCCCTGCCCGAGGACGTCGACTTCATGCACGCCAGCCGCGAGGAGATGGCGTCGCTGCGCAAGGCGATCTACCCGCTCACCCGCAAGCTCGCCGTCCGCCTGGCCCGCAAGCGCCGCCACGGCCGCAAGGGCCCGCTCGACTTCCGCAACACCGTGCGCCACTCGCTCAGCTACGGCGGCGTGCCGGCCGAGCCCAAGTTCCGCTACCCCCGGCCGTCGAAGCCCGAGATCTTCGTGATCGCCGACATCTCCGGCTCGGTCGCCGCCTTCGCCCGCTTCACCCTCCACCTCGTGTACGCCATCTCCGGGCCAGTTCTCCAAGGTGCGGGCCTTCGTGTTCATCGACGGCCTCGACGAGGTGACCCGCTTCTTCGAGGGCGTGGACGACATCGGCGAGGCCGTGCACCGGGTCAACACCGAGGCCGACGTCGTGTGGGTCGACGGCCACTCCGACTACGGCCACGCCTTCGAGGTGTTCTGGCAGCGCTACGGCCGCGAGGTCACGCCCAAGACGACGGTGATGATCCTCGGCGACGCCCGCAACAACTACCACGCGTCGCAGTCGTGGATCATCAAGGAGATGCAGAAGAAGGCCCGCCACGTCTTCTGGCTGAACCCCGAGCCCCGCAGCTACTGGGACACCGGCGACTCGATCGTGGGCGAGTACGGCATCCACTGCGACGGCACCTTCGAGTGCCGCAACCTGCGCCAGCTCGAGAAGTTCGTCGACCTCCTGGCCTAGTGAGGCTGCGGAGCCGCCAGGCGGAGCAGCGGCACGGGTGGTGCCCGGATGGGCGAAGCCCGGCCCGGCGGATTATCGCCGGGCCTAGCCAGGCGGGGAAGCGGAGGTCGCTGCGGCCGACCGGCGGCACGCCGGTGGCCCCGTTGGGCTGGCCGTCGATGAGGAACCGCACCTTGGTCGACCTGGGGGAACTGGGTGAGCGTGTAGACGACCTGGGCCACCTGGGGTCGGGTGTCGCGGGTCTCGAACTTGCGGTTGAAGTCCACGGTGGCCACGCCGTCGGCCCCCACCACCAGCGAGTTCACCACGACGCCCTTGTCGAGGGCGGTGCCGGCGCCGAAGGCGGCCTCCTCGGGGGTGGGCCCGGCCACCAGGGCGTCGAGCGCGCCGCGCACCGGGTCGGGCCCGTCGGGGCGGACGGCGCCGGGCGTGACCGTCCCGCCCACGAACCACCAGGGCCGGGTGCCGGGGGCCGCCGGGGTGGTGGACCCGGTGACCGCGGCGGTGGATGCGTGCCGGTCGGCGCCGGGGCGCCCACCGTCCGACGACGACGAGGCGCAGGCCGCGGTGGCGGCGAGCAGGAGGAGCGAGGCCGGCCAGCCAGGCCGCCAGCCGGCGTCGGGTCATGGGTCGGAGCGCTCTCAGGGGATGGTCTCGACGATGTCGTCGAACGGGGCGAACAGGGCGGGCTTGTTGTGCTCCTCGCGCACGAGGATGCCGAGGCGGCGACTGCGGGCCAGCAGCTCGCGGGCCTTGCGGCCGGGCCAGGGCCGGGGGAGCAGCTCGGGCGGCAGCAGCGGGTCGTTGGTGAAGCACTCCTGGAACTTGATGCCGATCACCAGCGAGCCGGGCAGGAAGTCGGCCTCGGCCAGGCGTTCCTTGTTGCGCCGCATCCGCTCGAGCTGCTCGGGCACGCCCTCGTAGATGTCGACGAAGTGCTGGTAGCGAGCGGCCACCTCGTCGATGGGCCACAGGCGCAGGGCCACGGCGCGAGGGTCGCGCTCGCCGCCGACCTCGAGCTCCTCGGTGGCGGCCAGGGTGACGTTGTCGACCACGCCGAGGCGCTCGGCCTCGGCCACGACGTCCTTCTCCCACCGGTGGGGCGAGACGTACAGGCCGTTCTGGATGGCGGCGCCGCCGAGGTCGAGCAGGTGGTCGCGGAAGGCGTCGCGCGCCGCCCGCTTGGCCTCGGGGATGGCGAAGGCCACCAGGTGCCAGGTGCGGTCCCAGCCCCGGCCGGCGGCGTCCTGGGCATAGGCCAGCCGGGTGCGCTCCATGGTCGAGCCCAGGGCCCGCATGCCGGCCGCGCTGGCCCGGTAGACGGCGTCGCGGCCGTCGCCCTCGCGGGTGAAGAGCCCCTCGCCCACCAGCCGGCGCAGGCACGAGCGCACCTGGTCGGCGGTCAGCCCGCAGGCGTCGGCCACCGGGTGGAGCTCGGCGGCCACGATCGTGCCGTCGTGGTGGGCCATGCCCAGCACCAGGACCCGGGTGGGGATCTCGACGTCAGGTGGTCGGGCGAAGCTGCGGTCGTTTCTGTCCACGATCGCAACTGTTCACGACCGACCGCGGTCGGGTCAAGCGGGCCCGGCCGGCCGTCACATGCTGTGCAGGCCGCACTCCGTCTTGTCCCGGCCGGCCCAGCGTCCCGAGCGGGGGTCGTCGGGGTCGGTGGTGGGCACGGTGCAGGGCATGCAGCCGATCGACAGGTAGCCCTGGGCGATGAGCGGGTTGACCGGCACGTCGTGGTCGGCGATGTAGCCGGCCACGTCCTCGTCGGTCCACATGGCGATGGGGTTCACCTTGATGAGGCCCGCGCAGGTCGCGGGCCACGAGCGGCGCCTTGACCCGGGTGTCGGCCTCGCTGCGGCGCAGGCCGCTCATCCACGCCGACTTGCCCAGCAGGCCCCGGTCGAGCTGGCCGACCTTCACCGCCGAGCAGCAGTTCTCCGGGTCGACCTTCCACAGCTCCTCGTCCTGGCGGGCCACGGTCATGATCTTCATGTTGAGCCCGTAGCGGCGCCGCACCTCCTCGACGGTCTCGAGCGTCTCGGGGAAGTGGTAGCCGGTGTCGATGAACACGACCTCGATGGCCGGGTAGACCTGCACGGCGAGGTCGATGAGCACGGCGTCGGTCATCGACGCGGTCAGGGCCAGGTGGGGCGCGAAGTTGTCGACGGCCCACTGGATCACCTTGGTGGCCGGCAGGCGCTCGAACTCGACGCTCAGCTCGGCCAGGTCGGCGTCGGTGAAGTCCTCGGGGGACTTGGGCTGGCTGTCGAAGCCCGTCGCCGCCGGCCCCGGTGAACACGGTGGCATTGGTCATGTCGCGCACTCCGAATCGCCGATCTCGGCGACGTAGGGCCCGGTCTCGCCGAAGTCGACGTAGAACTCGGGGGCGTCGTCGGGGGACGGGGAAGAAGTCGAGGTCGCGCAAGGTGTCGGCGATGGTCTTGACCCCGCCCGAGCGCTCGATCCAGCCCCGGAAGTCCTCGCCGGCCTGGCGCTGCTCGGAGAACTGGCGCACCACCCGCACGGTGGCCTCCGGGGCGTTGCGGGCCGGCAGCCGCAGGGCCTTCTGCCCGAACTCCATCTGCTCCTGGCCGACGTAGCCGCCGAGCAGCATCTGGTAGCCGGGCGCCGACTGGCCGTTGGCCCGTCGCTCGGCGCCGAAGAAGCCGATGTCGACGGCGTGGTGCTGGCCGCAGGAGTTGGTGCAGCCCGAGATGTTGGTGCGGACCCCGCCCACCTCGGCCAGGCCCGGCGTCCTCGAGGGCCGCGCCGATGGCGTCGGCCAGGCCCCGGGACTGGGTCACGGCCAGGTTGCAGGTGTCGGCCCCGGGGCAGGCCACGACGTCGCGGGCCAGCTCGGCGCCCGGCTCGGCCATGCCGATGGCCTCGAGGCGGGCGTACAGGGTGGGCAACTGGTTCTCGGTCGAGGCCCCGGAAGGCGAGGTTCTGGCGGTTGGTGAGGCGCACCTCGAGCCCGAGCTCGCGGGTGGTCGAGGCCAGCGCCCGGAACTGGTCGGTGGTGATGTCGCCCAGGCGGGCGTAGGCGATGGCCGACACCGTGCCCTTGGCCACCCCGCGCACCACGTTGGCGTCGACCCAACGCTCGTAGGGCTTGGTGCCCCGCAGGGCCACCGGCGTGCCCTGACCGATGACGGTGGGGGTGACCCCGGTGGCGACGCCGGCGGGGGCGTCGCCGAGCTTCTGCACGATCTCGGGGATGCCACCGGGCCAGCTCGAGCTGGCCAGCAGGAACTTGCGGGTGTTCAGCACCCGGCGGCGCACCTCGTCGATGCCCAGCTCGTCGACGACCCACTTGAGGCGGGCCCGCAGCTTGTTGTCGCGGTTGCCGGTCTGCTCGAAGACCCGCAGCACCGACTCGATGGTGGGCAGGAGCTCCTCCTTGGCGGTGAACTCCTCGAGGATGAGCGCCGGGTGCGGGTTGGCCCCGAGCCCGCCGGCGATGAACACCCGGAAGCCCTGCTCGACGGCGCCGTCGTCGTTGCGTGCGTGACGGCGGCCACGACGCCGACGTCGTTGAACATGGCCTGGCCGCAGTCGGTGTCGCAGCCCGAGAAGTTGATCTTGAACTTGCGGGGCAGCCGCTGGGCGAACGGGTGGCGCAGGAAGTGCTGGAAGGCGGCCTCGGCCCACGGGCTGACGTCGAACGCCTCGAACGGGCAGGCGCCGGCCAGGTGGCAGGCCATGACGTTGCGCACCGTGTCGCCGCACGCCTCGCGGGTGGTCATGCCCACCGACGGCCAGCAGGCGCATGACCTCGGGGACGCGCTCGAGGTCGATGAAGTGGAACTGGATGTTCTGGCGGGTCGTGATGTGGCCCCAGCCACGCGAGTAGGTCTCGCTGATGTGGGCCATCATGTCGAGCTGCTCGGCGGTGATGGAGCCGTAGGGCGCCTTGATCCGCACCATCTGGCTGTGCCCGCCCTGGCGCTGGCCGTAGATGCCGTTGTTCAGGCGGAACACCCGGAAGACGTCCTCGGCGAGGTCGCCGGCCAGGTAGCGGGCCAGCTGCTCCTCGAACTTGGCGATGTCGGCGGCGGCCTCGACGTCGATCTCTCGTTGCAGCATGGCAGGGCCTCGGTGGGGAGAGGGCACGAACGGGATCGGAGTCGAAAACCGACAAATCCGATCAGGAATTCCCCCTTTGTAGCAAAACCCGAGCGAATTCCTCAAGAATTCAGCCGCGTGCCATCGGGCACGTCGAGGCCGGGGCTCAGCCCCACCGGCGAGCCGGGCGTCAGCCCCGCAGCAGGTCGGCCGACCCGGAAGGCCAGATCGAGCGACTGGCGGGCGTTGAGCCGGGGATCGCACATCGTCTCGTAGCGGGTGTCGAGATCGGCGTCGAGGATCTCCTCGGCACCGCCCAGGCACTCGGTCACGTCGTCGCCGGTGAGCTCCACGTGGACGCCACCCGGCCAGGTCCCGGCGCCCTCGTGAGCTCTGAAGAAGCCACCGATCTCGGCCAGCACGGCATCGAAGTGACGGGTCTTGCGCCCGCTGGGGGCGGTGAAGGTGTTGCCGTGCATCGGGTCGCAGGCCCACACCACCGGATGGCCGGCGTCGCGGACCGCTTCGAGCAGCGGCGGCAGGGCGGTCGTCGACGGCCTCGGCCCCCATGCGGGAGATGAGGGTCAGGCGGCCGGGGACCCGCTCGGGGTTGAGGGCCTCGCACAGGGCCAGGACCTCGTCGGGGGTGGTGGTGGGCCCCACCTTGCAGCCGATCGGGTTGCCCACGCCGGACAGGAAGGCCACGTGGGCCCCGTCGAGCTGACGGGTGCGCTCGCCGATCCACAACATGTGGGCCGAGCAGTCGTACCAGTCGCCGGTGAGCGAGTCCTGGCGGGTCAGGGCCTCCTCGTAGCCCAGGATGAGGGCCTCGTGGCTCGTCCAGAAGTCCACGTTGTGCAGTCGGGGCTCGGCCTGGATGTCGACCCCGCACGCCTTCATGAAGCGCAGGGCCCGGTCGATCTCGTCGGCCATGCGCTCGTAGCTGCGGCCCTCGTTGGAGCTGGCCACGAACTCCTGGTTCCAGGCGTGGACCCGGCTGAGGTCGCCGAAGCCGCCGTTGGTGAAGGCCCGGAGCAGGTTGAGGGTGGCGGCCGACTGCTGGTACGCGGTGATCATCCGCTCCGGGTCGGGCCGTCGGGCGGCGTCGTCGAAGGCGATGTCGTTGACGATGTGACCCCGGAACGACGGGAGCTCGACGCCCGTCGAGGGTCTCGGTCGGGGCCGAGCGGGGCTTGGCGAACTGCCCGGCGATGCGCCCCACCTTCACCACCGGCACGCCCGAGGAGTACATGAGCACGACGGCCATCTGCAGGATGAGCTTGAGCTTGTCCCGGATGGTGTCGGCCGTGAACGCGTCGAACGACTCGGCGCAGTCGCCCGCCTGCAGCAGGAAGGCCTCACCGTCGGCCACCTGGGCCAGGCGCTGGGTGAGGGCCCGGGCCTCGCCGGCGAAGACGAGCGGGTGGCATGGTCGACAACGACTTCAGGACGCGGTCGAACTCGGCCGGCTCGGGCCAGTCCGGCTGCTGCAGCGCCGGTCGGGCGCGCCAGGCGTCAGGAGTCCACTTCGTGTCCACGGGTCACCACGTTTGCCGGTCCGCCGGAGTGGCGCAAAGCCATTCCCCGGCGGACAGCCGGTCGGGGGTTCGATGCGGGGGAGGCAGCCAGGGTGGCCGCGGGGATCAGGCGGCGTCGATGCGGTCGGCGGCCTGGTCGCGGACGGCGCTGACCGCCCGCTTCACGAGGCGCCGAGCGGCCTCGGCCGTCACGCCGAGCTCCTCGCCCACCTCGCGGTAGCTGCGCTTGCGCCCGTCGTGGAGGCCGAAGCGCTGCTCGACGGCGTACTTGGCCCGAGGGTCGAGCACCGACAGCAGGTCGGTGACCATCTCCTCCTCGGCCCGGGCCATGACCTGGGCCTCGGGGCCGGGCTTGGCGTCGGGCAGCAGGTCGATCAGCTCGTTGCTGTCGTCGTCGCCGATGGTGCGGTCGAGCGAGGTCGGGGTGGTCAGCCGGTGCAGGCGGGCGTGCTCGTCGTCGAGCTCGTCGCCGTCGCCGGACACCTGGCGCAGCGCGGCGCGGAGGCTGGCCGAACGATCGCCCGGCAGGCGGACGAGCGAGGCCTTCTGGTCGAGCGCCCGACCGATGGCCTGGCGGATCCAGAAGGTGGCGTAGGTGGAGAACTTGAAGCCCTTGCGCCAGTCGAACTTGTCGACCGCGTGCTCGAGGCCGAGGTTGCCCTCCTGGATGAGGTCGAGCAGCTCCATGCCCGGGGGCAGGGGATAGCGCCGGGCCACGCTCACGACGAGGCGCAGGTTGGCCCGGATGAAGCGGTCCTTCGCCTCGGCGGCCTTGCGCACCTCGCGTTGCAGCTCGCGGCCGCGCTCGCCGGCCTCGAGGCGTGCGGCCGCGTCCCGACCCTTTTCGATCACCTGGGAGAGCTCGCGCTCTTCCTGGGCGGTCAACAGGGGGACGAGGCCGATTTCGTTGAGGTATTGGCCGACCGAATCACTCATGTCTTGTCTGCTCCAGCAGGGGACGGGGAGGGGCTCCCGTACCCTGAATCGAGGGATGTATCCCGGTGGTCCGAGATGACCTGGCCGTTTCGGCACAGGAATGACAATGGGGTAACCCCGCCGAGGGGGGCGACGATTCCGAGAATCTTCGTGACTTCGGTCACTCGGGGTTGTCGTCCGGGTTGGAAAACGGTTAGGGCCCGCCGATCGGGGCTCGGGACCCGACCGCTCACCGGCGGTGGCCGTTCCGGGTCGCCCCGCGCCCTGGCGAGGGGTCGCCACTCGTAGACTCTGGCCGTGACTACCGGTTCGGGTGAGCGCCTGGGCATCTTCGGCGGTACGTTCGATCCTCCCCATGTCGGTCACCTGGTGGCGGCGGTCAACGTCCGGTACGCCCTGGGGCTGGACCGCGTCCTGTTGACCGTGGCCAACCAACCCTGGCAGAAGGTCGGGTCCCGCCCGCTCAGCCCCGCCGAGGACCGCCTGGCCATGGTGCGGGCGGCGGTGGAAGGAGTCGACGGCCTGGAGGCCAGCGACCTGGAGCTGCGCCGCGGCGGTGACTCGTTCACCATCGACACCGTCGCCGCCCTGCTGGACGAGGACCCGTCGCGGGAGCTGTTCGTCGTGGTGGGCCAGGACGCGGCCGCGGGGATGCCGTCGTGGGAGCGGGTGGACGAGATCCGGTCGCGGGCCCGGCTGGTCGTGGTGGAGCGCCCCGGGGTGGTCGGGTCGCTGCCCGACGGCTGGTGCTTCGACCGGGTCGAGGTGCCCCGCCTCGAGGTGTCGAGCACCGACCTGCGGGCCCGGGTGGCCGACGGGCGGCCGCTCGACTACCTGCTGCCCGAGGCGGCGATTTCCTGTCTGAGAGAGCGTCGGCTCTATCGTGAGGCATCTCTATGACCGTGTGCCCGAGCGATCCCTCCGATGTCGGGAGAGCCCGCGCCCTCGTGACCGCTCCCACCGATCACGCAGCATCGGGTGACACCAAGGCCGCGGAGCCCGCGCCCCCGTCGTCCCCGCCGCGCCCGACGGGGCCGCTGAGGCCGCGCCCTCGGCGGTCTTCCTCGACCTGCCCGACATCCCCAAGCGCCCGAAGGAGCACAGCTCGCGATGGTGGCGGTGGGGCTTCCCGACCGCCATGGTGCTGCTGGTGGTGGCGGTGCCGGTACTCATCTACACCGGGCTGCACGTGGTGCTGGCCAGCAACCACGGCCGGCTCATCCTCAGCTCCACCGACCCGGCCAAGCCCGGCTGGGAGGCCGCCGTCGAGCCGACGCCCACGGCCCTGATGGCCACGCTCAGCGAGACGGGTGACCTGTCCAGCGTGAGCCTGCTGGCCCTGTCCAGCAACGACCGCAGCAGCCTGGTCTTCATCCCGGCGGACACCCAGCCCGGCGACCAACGGGCACGAGACGCTGGTGAGCGGCGTACAAGACCGGGGGCGCCGACGGCCTCAAGGCCGCCGTCGAGAAGATCGTGGGCATGGACGTCGGCGACGTGACCGTGGCCAACGCCAGCGACTGGGAGGAGCTGGTCGCCCCGGTGGGGACGTTGACGGTCACCAACCCGGACAACGTGACCGTCAACGGCGCCCGGTTGTTCAACCGGGGCTCGATCGACATCACCCCGGCCCAGGCCGGGATCTACCTGCGCTCGCGCAACTGGGCCGAGGACGACACCAACCGGCTCCTCCGCCAGCAGGTGTTCTGGCAGGCCTGGCTGGCCAAGATCGCGGCCAAGGGCACGCCCGACGCCGTGCCCGGCGAGACCGACTCGGGCATCGGCCGCTTCATCCGCACCATGGCCGCCACCCAGGTCGACTACCACGTGCTCCCGGTGAAGGTGCAGGCGCTGCCCGACGCCTATGCCGGCGTGTTCCTGCCGCTGACCACCGAGGTGCGCCCGCTCATGGCCCAGGCCGTGCCCTTCCCGCGGGCCTCCCCGGTGGGCAGCCGGCCGCTGGTGCGCATCCTCGACGGCACGGGCCAGCTCGACCACGGCGTGGGCGTGGCCCGGGCCCTGGCCGCCGCCGGCGCCCAGATCGACGGCATCGGCAACGCCTCCAGCTTCACGGTGCCGACCACGCAGATCATCATCACCGGGTCCGATCGCCGGGCCCAGGCCGAGAGCCTGCGCAAGACGATGGGCTTCGGCGACATCATCGAGCGCCAGGGCGACGCCTTCTCGTCGGATTCGGTGGACGTCACCGTGATCCTCGGCGCCGATGCCCTCGGTCAGTCGGTGACCACCGGCTCGGTGCCGTCGACGACAGGTGACACCGGTGGCTGATCGCCGGATGGTCGGCGCCGACACGCTGCTCGGCTGGGTGCTGGCCGCGGCCCGGGCGGCGGCGGCCAAGACCGACGAGGAGACGGTGGTGCTGGAGGTGGGCGAGGTGCTGGCCATCACCGGCTACTTCGTGATCACCGGCGGCCGCAACCCCCGCCAGGTGAAGACCGTGGCCGAGGAGGTCGAGGCGGCCGTGGTCGCCGCCGGTGGCCCCAAGCCCCTGCGGACCGAGGGCCTGGACTCGTTGCGCTGGGTGCTGCTCGACTACGGCGACTTCGTCGTGCATGTCCTGTTGGACGAGGCCCGCGCCTACTACGAGCTCGAGCGCCTGTGGGCCGACGTGGCCCGGGTCGAGTGGCGGGACCCGGCCGAGTCGGCCTGAAACAGCCTGAACTGCAGCAGGATCCTCGGAGATTCACCGGCCACCGACCCCGCCGAGGAAGCGCCCGGAAAAGAGACGACCCCCGGGGCCCCGGGGGTCGTCGTGGTTTTGTCCGAGCCATCAGACAGAACCAAGCGAAAAGGGTAGCCCCGCTCTGCATGTCAAGTGCATCATGGTCGGGACGAACGCAGGTCCATCTCCTGACCGGGACCTGACGTCACCGCCCCCTCGACGACCTCGGGCCGGACGCGTAGCGACCCCCGGTGCCCCGGGGGTCGCTGGGTTTTGTCCGAGCCATCAGACAGAACCTTCTGGGGTTCTTATCGGCTCGATGGCGTGAGGACTTGAGGCTGCCCGACCGTCAATCCCCTGAAACCAGCTGAGACAGGGCTGAGAACCGGTCAGGAACCGGCTTCAGGAGTGGTTGGGACCGACGCCGGCCAGGTTCCGCTCAGCACTCCGGGCGGCCACGTCGCGACCGGACAGGGCCTGGCTCAGCTCCGTGCGGAGGTGCCCCTCGATCAGCTCCTGCTCGGCCGGGCTGATGCCGAGGGTGGTGGCCACCGAGGCGGACACCTCCTCGGCCAGCGCGGCGGCCAGGCGAGCCGCCTCGTCGTCACTCAGGTCACGGTCTCCGAGGGCCACGTGCATGGACCGCAACGTCTCGCTGAGGGCCAGGACGATGGCGTCCTCGAGCTCGCCGGGCGCCAGGGTGGCGGTCGCCGGGGGAGCATCGGCCGCGGCACCGGCGCCGACCAGCACGGGACCGGCGTTGAGCGCCGGCACGGGGCCGGGGAGCGCCGGGGCTGTCCGTGGCCCGGGCCAGCCGCTTGCGGGCCCGGTTGCGGGCCTTGATGAGGATCAGCTCGAACAGCCCGATCACCACGATGAGGATCAACGCCCACGGGTAGTTGGTGGTGGACGCCGTGAAGCGGACCGGGTCGGCGAAGCCGGGGATGCTGCCGACGGCGTGGTACTGGCCCCAGGAGAACGCCCCGAGGTCCACGGTCGTGTGGTACGTCTGGCTCTCACCGGGGGCCAGCGTCCCCAGCGGAGGTGGGTGGACGATGCCCGTGGGGTTGTCGCTCTTGCCCACGGCGATGATGATGGGCGGGTCCTGCACGGCCACGTTGCCGATGTTCTGCACGGTGTAGACGAGCTCGCGGTGGGGGCTGGCCCCGAACCAGGCCGTCCACGGCCCGGACCCGGTGAAGTGGGCGTCGATCACGTTGATCTGGCGGCTCACGTCCGGGTACTGGGCGGCCAGCGTGCCCGGATCGGCCGTGGGAGCGCCGGACACGACGAACGGCGTGGAGGCGGTGGCCGACGAACCGAGCCCGGTCAGCTTCACCACGCAGGGGCAGGGTGACGGAGGGGTGCCCACGATGAGCTGCACGGCGACGTCGCCGGTCGAGCTGGCCCCGGCGTCGAGGGCGGACGACTGGTCACAGTCGGCTGACCCGCGCCGGGCCTCGTTGCCACACAGCTCCACCGACACCAGGGTGCCGGGGGCGAAGCCGCTGCCCCGCACGATGACGGGCGAGCCGGGGGCGGCCGCACCCGGCGAGACCGAGGCGGTCGGTGCGCTCTGGGCCGTCGACGTCCCCGCCGCGGCGACGGCGAAGGCGCCCGCGGCGACGACGGCGACGAGGCCGGCCAGGAGGCGACGAGCGGTCAAACCGACACCCGTTCACGAGCCGGCGGGGGAGGCAGGGTGGCTGCCGCGGCGCGGGCCCGGCGGCGGCGCCGGACGAGCCACACCAGGACGGCGACCAGGGTGACGGCCCCGATCACGAGCAGCAACCACGGGATGGCCCAGACCGTCTCCGTCCGGGTGACGTGGGCCGCGCCCTCACCGAAGGTCTGCGCCGACACCTCGGCCGTCAGCCGCCCGGTGGGCGGCACGCCGGTGAAGGTCTCGGCCACCACGATGCTGGCCCCGGGCAGGAGCTCGGCGACGTCCTTCAGCGGGGCGGTCTTGACGGTGCGGCCGAGCGGGTCCTTCAGCTTGACCGTGACCTGCGGCGTGAGCCGCACGTTGCCGGCGTTCTTGAGCTCGTAGGTCACCGTGGCGGCGGCCCCGCCCAGCAGCGCCCCGAACGAGTTGTTGTAGGTGACCTTGAGCTGGGTGATGTCCATGGCCGGCGCCAGCGGGCCGTCGACGCGCGTGTAGACACGGGCCCCGACGCGCTGCAGCACGTTCAGCCCGGCGCCGTTGGTGGAGCTCTCCTGCGGTGCTGACCAGGGCGGCGACGATCCCGCCGGCGTGGTCGCCCGGGGTGGCGTCCGGGGGCACGGTGATGATGAAGGGGATGTCGGCCCGCGTGCCCGGCTGCACCGTGTACTGGGCCACGTCGGCGGGCAGGGTGATCCAGCTGCCGACGTCGGTGGGCTTGTCCGCCTCGGCCATGAGGCCGAAGGAGGCGTCGCCCGGCGTGCTGAACGCGTCACGGGCGTAGATCTTGAAGGTGAGGGGCTGGCTGGAGTAGTTGGACACGCCCACGGTGTCCTTGCAGCTGCTGGCCCGGGCTTGAGCTGGTAGACGAAGAAGTCGCGGCTGCCGGTCCCGTTGGGCCCGGACGGCTCGACGGCCCACCCGTCGGTGGCGGCGGCATGGGCCGGTTGGGCGGAGCTCGAGCAGGGCGAGGAGCGCCAAGAGTGCGGTGGCCACGGCCCAGAACCGGCGGCCTCGGATCGTCTGGCGGGGGGTCCTCGCTCGCATGGATGGGTCCTTCTCGTTGATCGGGGAGTGTTCGGTGCTGGTCGTGCTAGGGCTGGAGGAGAGGGCGTGGGGGGCGGTTGCCCGCCCCCCACGGTCCTCCTTACTGAATTACCCAAATGCTTGTTTGCTTTGTTACTGCTTTTCTGGCTCCGGCGCTACGAGAGCGTCAGGGTCAGGTTGCCGGTGTAGGTGCCGGCGCCGGCCGAAGCCGGGACGCCCAGCCACAGGATGGCGTTGCACCCGAAGGTGCCGCCGCTGTGGTTGGTGGCCGACGAGCACAGGGTGGAGCCTGCGCCCGTGCCGTTCACCGGGGTGGTCCAGGGATGGAGGCCGTCACCGGTCGCTCCAGGGGTCACGGCGGCGACATCGCCGGGGATGACCGTGTGGAGGATGCCGGCGGAGGGACCCCAGCCGAGGTTGTTGGCCGGGATGCACAGGCGGTCGTAGGTCGCTGCGGTGTCGCAGCTCGCCGGAGCGCCTGTGGTCTTGAAGTCGGTGACCTGGCCCACCACGGCCCAGCCAGCGGCGGTGCCGCGGGCGTTGGTGATGGTCAGCGGCTGCAGGTTGCCGTTGGTGATCTTGTAGTCACCGTTCAGCGTCACGCCCGCGAGGGTCACGAACTGGCCAGCCTGGTGCATGTTCATCGTGGTCCCCGTGACGGTGACCGAAATGACCTGGGTCAGCGAGCAGGCGGCGCTGGTGGCGTCGCAGTCGTTGCTCAGGACACTGATGGTCGCCAGGGACTGATTACTCGCCAGACCACCACTGTCCGACACCTGGAACCCGAACAGGTCGGACCCGATGTTGGGGTTGGTGTTGGTGTAGGTGAGCACACCCGGTGTGGCGGTGAGGCTCAGCGTGCCACCCGTGATGTCGCAGGGATAGGCCGTGCAGATCGTCGGGCTGGCCGGGTTACCGAAACCGATACCCAACGTGGCCCAGTTGATCGTGTTGTCGCCGTTGGCGTCATGGCAGACGGTGGTGAAGTCGAGGGTGGTCGACTGGCCACCACCCACGCTCTTGTTCAGCAACCCGCACACCGGCGCGGTCGGTGGCGTGTTGACCACCACCGTGTCGATGGGGCTGCCCGGGTTGACCGGGGTGAACGTGAGCCCGTCGGTCGAAGCCGTCCCGTTCCAGCAGAAGAACGGCACGTTGATCAGGTTGTTGATCTTCGGGCCGATCTGCAGCGGCGACGCCGCCTTGTCGGCGGCGGTCGGCACCGTCAGGCTGCTGGGCACGACGCTGGCCTCGGCGAAGGAGGCGTTGCCGCCACCGGCCGTGGTCCACGTGGTGTTGCCCAGCGGGATGTTGACGATGACCGACGTGACGAGCGTCAGGTTGCTGTTGCTCGGCGGGTTCGGCGTACCGGTGTAGATCTGCGTCGTCGTCCCGTCGGACACCACCCAGAAGGTGATGTTGGCCGCGGCCGGGTTGCTGGCAGTCTGCACGGTCTCAACCGTGTGGGTGCCGGCGATCTGCAGCTTCACCGAGCCAGCCGCGGCAACCACCGCGTTCTGGCCGAACAGGGCCGGAGGGCCACCGGTCGGGTCAGTCGTGCCCACCTGGGCCAGCGTCGGTGACACCGCCACGAGACCGGTGGCCACACCCGCGGCGACCAGAGTCGAGTCGACGGCGATGGTCACGCCGGTACCCGACAGGGTGGTGGTCGCCCCGGCGTTGACCGGGTTCGGTGAGGCGGTGCCGGTGATCGGGATCGGGAACGTCGAGAACGTTCCGGTCACGCCGAGACAGGCGTTGTTCTGGGATGTGCTCGCACTGGCGACCCCTGCGGTGGCGATGAAGCCCACCAGCAAGGAACCGATCAGGGCGAACACGGCCGTGATTGCGCCGAGGCGCTTTCTACGGGTTCGCATCATGGATGTTCTCCTTCGATGGCTCGGAACAGACACCGGTGGTGCCTGCCAGTTGCCAGCGACCTCGCCTGGGAGATCATGCTGGCGCCGGTGGACGCACCGTCAGGTGGTCAACCGGATGTGCCGTCGAGTGGCGTCTTCCCCGACTTGGATGGCTCGGAACGCTCGTGCCAGGACACGAGTGGGGAATCAGGTCGGGGCGTCTCCGCCCGTCCCGCGCGACTCGTCGACAACGGTCAGTCAGGCATCACCCCCCCCATTCGCTTCCCCAGTGGTGTTCCCACCTGGGCCAAACACGTCGCTACGCGGCGACGCATGTGCCCTCCGTCACCTTTCAACACGGCGAGGCCGCTGTCAAGCGATGGAACGCGTTCTCGTCTGATTTCAGGTTGACGACAGCTTGACCGGTCTATCACGTCATGTCACCTCAGCCCTTCGACGCCTCGAGACCGCCCAGACGGCCGCCCCGACGACGATCAGGAGCACCCCGATGACGATCAGGATCAGGACCCAGGATTCGACCCCGGTTCGGGCCAGGTTGCCCGAGTGGGGGGTGCCCGAACCCTCGGTGGCGCCGGCCACCTCGGCTCCCTGCTCAGTGGTTGAGGTCGGCGCGGTCGTCGATCGTCGACGTGGACGACGTGTCGGTGCGGCTGACGTCCACCCCCACGATCTGGTTGAGCACCTGGACCGGCGGCGCCGTCACCGGCGGCACCTCGGTGGTGGGTGAGGTCTCCCACGGGCTGTCCACGCCCGGCGTACTGGTCGCCTGGTTGCTGGTCAGCGGGATGACCTGGGGCGGCGGCACGAAGAAGCTGGGCACGGGCAGGCCGAGCCGGGCATACGTGGCCGGGTCGGGCAGCGTGGTCGTGGGTTGGGCGGAGACCGGAGGAGATTCGGTGTAGGGCTCGTTGCGCCACTTGTCGGGGCCGAGCGTCAGGGTGCGCGCCTTGGGGGCGCTGTCGCTGGAGCTCGACGAGCTGCGCAGGGCGAGGGCGGGCACGGTGATCACCACGACCACCCAGGCCAGCACCACGACCGTGAACAGCCGGCGCCGTCCGAGCGGGGAGGTGGCGCCCCGACGTGGGGGTGCCACCTCCTCGCGGCGGATCGGGAGGTGCCGGCCCCCGTCGGCCGGCACCTCTTCCTCGGCGTGCTCGTTGGTCACTTCAGACTCCGTGGAGCCCCTCGCTCACGCCTGCCCCCGGCGTGGCTTGCGGCCCGGCTTGGTGATGGAGAAGAGGATGTACCCGATCTGGATCATCAGCAAGCCGGTCACCACCTCGATCCACAACGTCCGCGAGTCCGGGCCCGTGCGGGGGAGCTCGGTGGTGGTGGCCAGCACCTCGGCCGCCGCCGTCGTGGTCGTGGTGGTGGGGAGTTGCGGACCGGTCACGATGGTGGTCAGCAGCACCGGCACCGGCGCCACCGGGGTGCAGGTGAAGGTGATCTTCAGTGCCCCGATGGTGATCAGCATCTTGGTGGTGGACATGGCGAAGGTGGCGTCGCCCCCCGTGGCCCGGTAGGTGAGGTTGCCCACCGGGAACGTCGCCGACGTCGCCTGGGCGTTGCCGCCGCTGTCGGGCACGATCGGCCCGACGGTGAACGCCACGTCGGCGGCCTTGTTGTCGGCCGGGTCGGTGTTGGTGCCCTTGAGGTTCGGGGTGGCGGTGACGTGCACGGTGTCGCCGAAGTTCAACAGACCGAGGTTGATGGCGGTCTGGAGCACCGAGGCGGGGACGGTGGCCGTCCACGACTGGCCGCTGATGACGATGTTGTCACCCGACACCGCTCGCTTCGGGCCGGTGGCGACCAGCGTGAAGGGGATGTTGCTGTGGTCCTTGGTCACCGAGTTCGTGCAGTCCGTCGCGTAGGTCGCCGTGCCCTGGACGGTCGTCGGTTCGGGCGCCGTGGTCGACGTCGTGCTGCGTCGGCGGAGCGGTCGTGCTGGTGGTCGACGTGCTGGTGGTCGACGTCGACGAGGTGGACGTGGTCGAGGTGCTCGACGTGCTCGAGGTGCTCGACGACGACGTGCTCGACGTGCTCGCCGTCGTCACCGTCACCGTGTCGATGTTGCCGACCGCGCCGGGCACCAGCGCGGTGCCGTCGGCCGAGGCGCCGCCGGGCCAGCAGTAGAACGGCACGTTGATGAGGCCGTTGATCTTCGGCAGGATCTGCAGCGGCGCCGCCGTCTTGTCCGCGGCGGTCGGCTTGCGTCAGGCTGCTGGGCACCACCGCGTTCTGGGTGAGGGCGATGTTGCCGCCCGCCGCGGTCCAGCTCGTGTCGGCCAAGGGGATCGGGACCGTGATGGTGGTGACCGCCTTCATGTTGGAGTTCGACGGTGGGTTCGGCGTACCGGTGTAGATGGTCACGACCGCCGGAAACAGCGTCGTTCACCACCCAGAACGTGATGTTCGCGGCGGCGGTGTTGGTCGCGGTCTGGGTGCCTTCGGTGGTGTTCGTTCCCTTGATCTGGAGCTTGACCGAGCCGGCGGCGGCGACCACCGCGTTCTGGCCGAGCAGCGCCGGGGGCCCACCCGTGGGATCAGGCGTGCCCAGCGTGGCCAGCGAGGGCGCGGCGGCGACCAGACCGGTGTTCACGCCGGCGGAGACGAGCGCGGAGTCGACGGCGATGGTCACGCCCGTCCCCGACAGGGTCGTCTTCTGGCCGGGATCGATCGTCTTGGGCGCGGCCGCGCCGGTGACGGGAATGGCGAACGTGGAGAACGTCCCGGTGACTCCGAGACAGCCGTTGTTCTGAGTGGTGGAGGCGCCCACGCTCTCGGGTGGTGCGCCCAGCATCAACAGCAGTGCGGCGAGCGTGGTCAGCGTGGTCAGCGCTGCCAGCACCCGTTGGGTACGGCTCTTCATGGTTCTCCCCTTTGGCTCGGACACTGGCACCCTATGACGAATACGACGCACTGTGAAGAGCTCAACCACATAAGGTGGTCGATGTGGTCATCCGGGAGCGCTCCGTCCGGGCCGGCGCGATGCTCGTCCCATGACCGAGGAACTGGTCCCCTGGGACCCTCCGGAGCCGCCGGCGGGTGGGTCGCGGGTGGTGCGTTGGCTCCTGATCGCGGCCGTCGCGTTCGTCGTGATGGGCCTGATCTTCACCGTGCTCGGGCCGGTGCGTTGGGCCCATGACCGCAGCGAGGCGAGTCGCCGTCGCGAGGCGGCGGCCACATTGGCCAGCTGCCTGCGCTTCCAGTCCCTCGTCGATCAGACCGCGGGGGGGCCCGTGCCCACCGTCGAGTTGCGCTCGCAGGTGAGCGCGCTCGCCGTCGATGCTGTCGAGGCGCGCACCGACGTTCGTGAGGCGGTGATGGACCTCCAACGCGAGGTCATGGCCGCCAACGTCACCGCGCTCACCCCGGCCGGTGCCCGGGTCACGACCGCCTGCGCGACGCGCTGACGACGGCCCGCCCGGGCAAGACGGCCACGGAGCGTCCTATACTCCCCGTCGAGCCATCAGATTTGTGACCGACAGTGGGGGAGCGACCGTGACCGGTTGCCGCGGCGTGAGCCGCGCCAAGGAGCCAGAGCCGTGTACGGCGGACAAGCGCTGATCGCCGTCGCCGGGGGAGTGACCGCGGGCGGACTCGCGCTCGCGTCCACCGGCGCGCGCGGCGGTTCGACGGTGCTGGCCGTGGTGGTCACGGTCGCCTTCCTGCTCATGTTGCGATCGGCCCGGGTGCATCGCGCCGGCAAGTCGGCCGCCGGAAAGTCCCGGGCCGAGTGAGCCCATGGTCACCGCACTGGGCGCCTTCGTGCTCGTCCTGCTGGTGTGGGGCTGCGCGCAGTTCCTCTGGGTGCTCGTGTTCGGTTCGCGCCAGTCGGCCAACGCCGACCGCGGCGACGCGCCCGACGGTCTCGAGGACTTCTCGCTCTTCTTCCTCATCGCCTGCCTGAACGAGCAGGAGGTCATCGCCGAGACGGTGCAGGCCGCGCTCGTGAACCCCGGCGCCACCGTCGTGCTGGTCGACGACGGCAGTGACGACGGAACGGCCACGTT
Organism: uncultured Microthrixaceae bacterium; assembly: GCA_963726905.1. Lineage (GTDB taxonomy): Bacteria > Actinomycetota > Acidimicrobiia > Acidimicrobiales > Acidimicrobilacustridaceae > UBA4742. The sequence goes on along the minus strand of CAVSDZ010000003.1, from coordinate 47,003 downwards.
GGCAGCCAAGGCCGGCGGTGAGCGCGTGATCATCTGCCGGCGGACCCTCCCCGACGCGCGGCTGGGCAAGGGCCCCGCGCTCAATCACGGATTCGACCGGTTGGTGCGCGAGGTGCATCGCCGGGGCCTCGACCCGTCGCGGGTCATCGTGGCGGTGATGGACGCCGACGGGCGGCTGTCGGACGGGGCCGTCGACCACGTGCTCGGGTGCTTCGCCGATGCCCGGGTGGGTGGGGTGCAGCTCCCGGTCCGCATCCGCAACCGGACCAGCCTGCTCACCAACATGCAGGACTTCGAGTTCTGGGGCGTGTCCGCGCTGGCCCAGCTGGCCCGGGTCCGCAGCAGCTCGGTGAGCCTCGGGGGCAACGGGCAGTTCACCCGGCTGTCGGCCCTGCTGGCCCTCGGGCGTGATCCGTGGTCGGCGTCGCTGACCGAGGACCTCGACCTCGCCGTGTCGCTCCTCGTGGCCGGCTGGCGGCTGTCGTCCACGCCCAACGCCCACGTGAGCCAGCAAGGGGTCGACCACGTCGGGCGCCTGGTGCGTCAGCGCACCCGTTGGTTCCAGGGGCACATCACGTGCTCGGCGCGGATCCCCGAGATGTGGCGCTCGAACCGGATGCCGGGTGTGGCCTTCGTCGAGACCACCGCCTACCTGCTGGCGCCGCTGCTGCTCGTCCTGCCCTGGAGCGTGCTGTTCACCTGGGGCCTCTACCGCACCGCCTGCCTGGCACTGGGGGAGCCACCGGTCGAGCTGTGGCACAACCCCACGGTGTCGCGGCTGGCCGTGTTGTTGTTCTGGTACGTGATCTCGTTCGCACCGATGCTGGTCGCCGCCATCATCTACCACCGCCGCACCGACGTCGGCCTGTGGCGCAGCTTCGGCTACGCCCACGTCGCCATGCTGGGCAGCTACCTGACCTTCGTGGCCACCTGGAAGGCCGTGGGCCGCGTGCTCTGGGGCCGTGAGAGCTGGGCCAAGACCGCACGGGCCCACGAGCCCCGGGACCGCGGCCGTAGCCCATCGGCCCCCGAACCCGATCTGGCCTCGGCGTGATGGCGAGGACCGGTGGCGTCCGCCGCGCTCAGTTCGTCGCCGGAGGCGGCGGGAGCTCCTCGGTGGGGGTCAGGCACTGGTCGATGGCCCGGCTGACCGCTGAGCGCACCGAGGCGGCGACCCGGTCGTCCATGGTCTGGGCGTCGGTCGGCGTCGCGCTCCACACCCCGGCCTGGGCCGTGGCGCCGGGCGCTCCCGGTTCGCTGGCGGTCCCGTTGGCCGGCTCGCTCGCGGGCTCGGTGGCGGCGGGCTCGTCGCGCAGGTCGATCACCGCGGGGCGCTCCTCGTCACCGGTGACGACTGCCGCTTCCGCGACCGCGCCTTCGACTGGTGCCGCCGGCGCCGTGGTCTCAGCCGAGGCCTCGAGGGTCTCGCTGAACTGGGCGAGGCCGGTGCGCACGTTGGCCAGGTCGGTGCGTGAGCCTTCGATGTCGTCGACGAGCTGCGACGAACGAGCGTCGGCTGCGTCGAGCAGGACCAGCACCCCGCGCAGCAGGTTGGCCGCCTCCGCCCGTGTCTGCTCGCGCGTCGCCTCGGCTTGGCGCAACGCGGCCTCCGCTTCCTCGCGGCGCCGGTTGGCCTCGCTCTCGTGGCGTTCGGCTTCGGCCAACTGCTCCGCGGCGCGGCGGTCGGCTTCGACCACCCGCTGTTCGGCCTCGGCGACGCGCTCGTTGGCCTCGGCGACCGCGGCCTCGGCCTCGGTCACCCGGGCACCGGCCTCCCGGTCGGCCTCGGCGAGTCGCTCGGCGGCGCGCTGTTCGGCTTCGGCCTGGATGCGGCTCGAACTGTCGTGGGTTGCCCGGAGCAGGGAAGCAATCTCCCGCCCGATGGCGTCGAACGGATCCGGCTCGGACCCCTCCACTGGCTCAGGTTCGTCATGGCTCATTCCCGACTTGTACCACGATCTGTGGCTGATGGCTATAGATCGTGGTCAATTAGCCACCGAGAGTGTTTGTACCGACGCCCGGGGACCGTGGGGCGGCACCCGGTCTCCCTTGGTGGTTGTGCCATTGCGCCCCGCGCTTTTCTTGGGCCCGTTCGCGAGCCATAGTTCTGGGACCCGCAATGCAGGAAGCCGCAGGACGAGAAGTCGGAGTGATGGGGGTCATTCCGCAGCGCGCCCGGTCGATCCGGGTGCATGGGGGGACCGACGATGAGGACGTGGGCGAGGAGCCATCGGGGACTGCGGTCTCTGCTGGCCGTGGTGCTGCTGGCGGCTCTGGCCTCGCCGGTGGTTCCCGCCGTCGCGCAAACCGTCCCGCCTCCGTTCACCCAGGCCAACGGCTGCATCGACATCACCGGCACCTGGTCCACCCGCAACGTCCCCATGACCGGGACGCTGGCGCCTGCGTCGGTGCCGGCGGGAACCGTGGCCACCCTGTCGGGGACGACGATCACCCAACCCATCGATCTGACCCAGGCCCGGCCCGGGCTGCGGGCGGCCGCCACCCTGGCCGAGATCGGCACGGTGAACCCCGCTGATCCGACCGGCCCGCTGCTCGGCCAGAACGACGCGGCGACCACCGCGACGGTGGCCCTGACCGGAGGCGGGTCCACCGAGGGGATCCGGCTCGTGACCGGCACCGGCAGCCAGACCTTCTGGTCGGTGTCGGACGGCGTGACGACGCTCTACTTCGTGGGCCTGCCCAACCCGCCGACCAACACCAACCTGGTGCCGGTGACCGAGCTCGACATCCTGGTGACGTTGGCCGACACCACGTGGACCGCGGCCGGCGGATCGAATCTGACGGTGGCCGAGCAGTCGGTGGCGCCGAGCGATCTGGTGGTGCCGAGCACGGCGGACGTGGCGTCGGCCCCGCTGCACTTCACCACCACCATGAACCCGCTGACCACGTCGCCCGTCGATGCCAGCGTCACCTGCTGGCCGGGCACGACGGCGACCGATCCCGTGCCGACGGGCGCCGCCGTACCGGGGGCGTCCACGCCGTTCGCCACGGCATCGGTGCCCGCCGCGCCCGATGTCCCCACCTGCCTCGCCACCGCCGTCACCGTCACCGCCGGCGCCAGCACCACGGTCGACGCCCCGGCCCGCTGCACCGACCCGGCGGGCACCCTGGCTCCGTCGACGGTGACGATCACGGCGCCGGCGCTGGGCGGGTCGACCACGGTGGACCCGGTGACGGGGGTCATCACCTACACCAACACCAGCACGACCGCGGTGGCGGACCAGTTCAGCTACACCATCGCCAACCAGGCGGGGCTGGTCAGCGCGCCGGCCACGGTGACCGTGCAGATCGTTGCCGCCTGCGACCCCCTGGCCGGCTCGTGCCCGACCGGCCCGGTGGTGCCCGTGCCCGTGCCGGTGACCCCGACCGGGCTCGTGGCCCACCAGGCGGACTGGTTCGTGCCGCTCGGCAACGTGGTGCTGCGAGGTGACTACGCGGTGGTGTCGGGCGCGTTGCAGCCGCTCACGATCACCGACGCCCGGGGCTCGGGCCTGGGTTGGTCGATCACCGCCAGCGTGTCGGACTTCGTGGACGCCACCGCCACGTCGACGACCTGCCCGGCGCCGACGAGGACGTGCATCCCGGGGAACAACATGGGCTGGGTACCGGCCGCCAAGGTGGTGTCGACCCAGATCCCGGGCAGCGTCTCGCAGGTCATCCCCGGCCCGTCGCTGAGTGACACCCTGGCCCCGTGGCTGGTGCCCCTGAACGGCACGGGTACCGGTTCGGTGCTCTGCTTCGCCCCGGCCGGCCAGGGTGGTGGCACCTACCGGTGCGACGCCCGCCTCTTCCTCGCCATCCCCGCCAGTGCGGGGGTCGGCGCCTATGCCGCCAACCTGACCTTGACCATCGCCTGAGCTCCAGGAGGAACCCCCCGTGTCCGAGACCACCACGCCGCCACCCCCGAGCACGCCGGCTCCTTCCGGCGACTCGCCGTCGCCGCGTCGATCCATCGGACGCCGGCCCCTCATCATCGCCGTGATCGTGGTCGGGGTGATCATCGTGGCGGTGGCCGGCATCCTGTTGATCACCAAGAACGACCCCAAGCCCAAGGCCCAGGGCATCGGCGCGGGAGCCACCCCGACCGAGGCCAAGGCCATGGCCATGTGCGGGGTGGTGGGGGGCATCCTCGAGGAGCCCGCCGCTCAGGTCCAGCCGGAGCTGGGCCGGCGGGTGCAGGCCATCTTGAAGGTGGGCACCGACTCCGGTGACCGCTACCAGGCCACGATCTCGAAGCTGAGCCAGGTGGGGGCGGCGGGTGACGCCACCACGGTCATGGCCTCGGTGAACGAGCTGCAGGCGCTCTGCCAGCCCACTCAGCCCGCCGGCTGAGGTCGAGACTTTCGGCCCTACGCCGCCCGCTCCCTCGGGGAGACGATGGCCGGGAGGAGGGCGCCCGGCCCTCACGGCCCAGAGGGAGGTGGCGATGTCCACCACGGTGGCATCCGTGCCCGAACACTCGACCGTCGAGGTGGAGTCCTCGACGTCGCGGGGAACCCTGCGCAAGGTCCTGCTGGCGTGCGGGGTCGCCTACTCGCTGTCCTACGTCGTGGCCAACGACGTCATCGCCGTCGCTCGCTACCAGGGCTACAGCCGCGTCTCGCAGGCCGTGAGCGAGCTCTCGGCCACCGGCGCCCCCACGCGGACCTTCCTCATGGCCATGCTCCCCGTCTGGACCGGGCTGATGATCGCCTTCGGGGTGGGGGTGTGGATGTCGGCCGACGGCAGGCGCGCCATCCGCGTCCTCGGCGTCCTCCTGATGGCCCAGGGCGTCACCGCCATCCTGTGGCTGCCGTTCCCGATGACGTCCCGGGCCGACATGGTGAAGGGCGCGACCACCGCCAACGACACCGGGCACCTCGTCCTCACCGGGGTCACCGTGGTGCTGATCCTGGCCCAGCTGGCGTTCGGCGCGGCCGCCCTGGGCACACGGTTCCGCATCTACTCGGTGATCACCGCAGTCACCGTGCTCGTGGCCGGTGGGCTGACCGGGACGCAGGCAACGAAGGTCGCCGACGGGGCCGCCACCCCGTGGATGGGCCTGTCCGAACGCATCAACATCGGTGCGTGGCTGCTCTGGCTGGTGGTGCTGGCCGTCGCCTGCTGGCCCCGGCGCCAGCCGGCAGACCCCGTCAGCCTCCGCCGGTCGTGACCGTCGTCGTGGACGGCACGACCGTGCAGTCGCTGGCCAGGATGGCCTGACCGACGGCGTCGAGGTTCATCCCCGGGTACTGGTTGCCAGGCCCGAAGTCGAACGCCGGGATGATGTCGCCCCACTTGCGCCCTTGAACCGTTGGGTCGAAGACGGGCCCGTCATGACCGCCGTGCCCGCCGAGCACCACGGCGTTGTAATCCACGGTCACGGCCACGTACGGATTCGTGTAGCTGTCCGTGGCACGGCAGAGCGTCACCTTGTGGGGTGTTTGATCTGCGTTCGCGGATGCGCCAATGCCCATCCCCCAAACGGCCGCTGCGCCTAGCACCCCGATCGCCGCGATGGCACCGAGTTGACGACGGCGCCGCGGCGTTGCCGGTACGGAACGATCCATGAGCAGAAACCCCCTCGACGCGAGGGGAAGCCGCACTCGCACCGCCCACGGCAGCCCGACCGGCCGGTTCGTTGGACGAGAGCGCATCCCCATCCCTGTTTGTTTGGTCAGTACCCCATCGACCGATCGCGCATAGGTCTTAAGGACTATTCCGAGCCTGGGGAGGGGGCGGCTACCAGCGGCGCACTGCAGCCTGAGGTTCCGCCCACGTCGTCACAGGTCAGCGTTGTGGGCTAGGGGAGAATCGAACTCTCCTGGCCTCTTCCAAGGCCATACAGGCCCCGGTGCTCCGCCGCGCTCCAGAGGACTCCGCATTCGGGCAGGTCAGAGAATCCAAGCAAGGGGTCCGTGCTCCGCTGCGCTACGTCGTGATCTGGAGCGATGCGGAACCCAAACGCGCACTCAATCGCGCACCTCCCCGTACAGCTGCCCGAGCAGCGCCTTGTGAGCGAACGCCTCGTTGCCCACCTTCTTGGCGTAGTGCTTGGCCGCCGTCGTGGCGTTCTTGTGGCCCAACAGCTTGGCGAGCTGAAACATGGGCAGGCCCGCCTCTGCCAGGTGGGACGCCAGCGTCGTCCTCAACGTGTAGGGCATCAGCCCCGGGACCTTTGCCCGTCGGCCGACACGGCGAACTTGTACCGCAGGTTGGACGGGTCGAGGAGCCGCCCGACGCCGTTCGAAGAAGACGAGGTCGGCGAGGTCGGTCTCGCCTTGCCGGTCGGGCCACTGGCCGATCAGGAGCGGACGGTCGTCGGCCTGCCGCTTGCGGTAGCAGCCGAAGGCAGTCGGCGGTCTCGGGGGTGAACGGCAGCGACGCGGACACCGGCTCCGTCGCCGTCCTTGTCGGTCTTCAGTGAACCGATGCTCTGGCCGTCCGGCTCGTTCTTCACGGCCCGGCTCACCGTCACCTCGCACGCGTCGAGGTCGATGTCGGACCAGCGCAGAGCCGCCTGTTCAGCCGGACGCAGGCCCGTGTCCAGCCCGAGCCTGATCCAGCTCTCCATCCAGCTCGGAATCGGCGGCGAAGAGCCGTCATGGACGGCGGCGGCGATCACCGCCACGCGCTGCTCGGGTGTAAGCGGCACGCCCTCGTCGGGTCGTCGCTGGGCTACCGGGCAGATTACGGAGTCGGTCGACCGGGTTGGTCCGATCCAGGTCCACCTCGTCATCCGCCTCGGCCACGGCCCGAGCCAGGATCGACCGCAACTTGGCGCACGTCGACTTCGCCATGCCCGCCTCGGCCTCCTCGCGGAAGAAGTCCTTCACGGCGGCATAGGTCAACTCGTCGAGAGGCAGGTCACCGAGCTTCGGAGTGATCCTCGTCTTGGCGAGGGTTCGGTAGACCGTGCGAGTGCGCTCGCTGACGCCTTCCAGCTCGTCGAGCCACTTCGTCGATGCCGTCGCCGATGGTCGGCAACGTCACCGTCGGGGCCTGCTGGTCGGGATGCGCACCGTGGTCCCACAGGTCCCGCTCACCGCGTAGCTCCTTCAGGGCGGCGTTCGCCTGCCTTCGAGGTCGAGCGGAACCTGGTGCGAGGCTTGCCGTCGATGCGGATGGTGGCGCGCCACTGCTGGCGCGCCTCGTCGCATCGGACGGTGCCGTCACCCCAGCTTCCGCGTCGGGCGAGGGTCGTCCTCCTGGATGCGAGCGCAGTACTAGCGTCGCTCATGTCGATGACCTCCATGGGGTCGTCGGCCGGGGCCGGGGCTGTTAGCGCAGCGCCCGGCCCACCAGCTATGGGTGGTGGAACCGCCCACGGTAGCGGGGGCCGAGGTCATCGACGACTGCCGGACGTGGAGCAGGTGGGACGGATCCATCTCGCAGACGTCGCATCGCGAGGTGAGCAGCTCGTCGTGGTGGCAGCGCGGTGAAGATGCTTCGAGATCGCCGTGATTCGCGTCGCTGCGCGCCTCGGCCCGCTTGAGGTAGTGGTTGGGCGGTTATCGGGCGGAACGAGCGTGTCTGCCACCAGCTCTGCCACTTGCTCTGCCACCGCTCTGCCAAGGTGGTGCTCGGGGGCGCTTTCCGGCGTGGTCAGCACGTTGGACGTGGCCTCGGTCATCAGCACCTTGATGTAGGTGCCGCGCTTGGCCCGTCGTCGGCTGATCGCACCGACCGCTTCGAGGGTGGCGAGGTCCCGGTAGATCGACCGTGTGCTCCTTGATCGGTGGAAGAACGAGCGTGCGTCCACGGCCAGCCACTCGATCTTGTAGAACACCTCGGTGAGATCGAGCCGACGCCTTTCGATACGCTTGGCCTCGATCTTGCCGAGGGTGACCCCCTCGACCATCACCGCGTCCCGAGTCCGTTCCAGGTCACCCCACGAGCGCGGGCAAACCCCTCTAACAGCGCGAACGCGAACTTGAGCCCTGCATGTCGCTGAACGGAGGCTCATCGGCAGCAGGCACCCGGATTTCCGAAGGCGACGAGGCTCGAATCGTTCGGGACTTCTCGTCGGCTTTGCCAAGGCCAAGCCCGGAGGCACACTCACCAAGAGGTTCTGTCCGGGCGGGGAAAATGAGCGACACCTGACAGGGACCTTGAGTGGGCAACGCTCACGAGCGGGGAGCCAGTGCGCGATCTCCGCTGCAATCGCGCACTGAATCGCGCACTGCGGCTGAGAAGCAGTGGAGCTAAGGAGAATCGAACTCCTGACCTCTTCCATGCCATGGAAGCGCTCTACCAACTGAGCTATAGCCCCATCGGGAGGGTTCACTCTAGCAGCCACCGGAGGCTGGTCGAATCCGCTCCCGGTGACCCGGCCGGGCCGGCCCGCCGGTGAATGTGAGTTCGGCCGGTCGGGGTGGCATCACTACGATGCGCGTCATGGCTGAGGGTTACGACGTCCAGGCGATCGACGCGAAGTGGCAGGAGCGCTGGCGCGAGTGGGGCACCTACGAGGTCGACAACGACGACCCCCGGCCGCACTACTACACGCTGTGCATGTACCCCTACCCCAGCGGGGCCGCCCACATGGGCCACGTGCGCAACTACACCTTCGGTGACCTCATCGTCCGCTACCGGACCATGAACGGCTACGCCGTGCTGTCGCCCATCGGCTTCGACTCGTTCGGGCTGCCCGCCGAGAACGCCGCCATCAAGACCGGCGTGCACCCCCGGACCTTCACCGACGAGCGCATCGAGAGCTGCGCTCGTCGATCAGCCGCATCGGGTCGGTCTACGACTGGCGTCGCGAGGTCAGCAGCCACGACCCCGAGCTACATCAAGTGGACGCAGTGGATCTTCCTGCGCCTCCTGGAGGCCGGCCTGGCCTACCGCGAGAACGCCCCGGTCAACTGGGACCCGGTCGACCAGACGGTGCTGGCCAACGAGCAGGTGCTGGCCGACGGCACCGCCGAGCGCTCGGGCGCGGTGGTCGAGAAGCGCGACCTCGAGCAGTGGTTCTTCAAGATCACCGACTACGCCGACGAGCTGCTCGACGACCTCGACGACCTGGACTGGCCCGAGCGGGTCAAGACCATGCAGCGCAACTGGATCGGTCGCTCCGAGGGCGCCGAGTTCGACCTGGTGGTCACCGACGCCGACGGCACGCCGGTGCCCGGCGACGTCCGGGTGCGGGTGTTCACCACCCGGCCCGACACCAGCTTCGGCATGACCTACGCCGTCATGGCGCCCGAGCACCCCCTGGTCGCCGAGGTCACCACCGCCGAGCGGGCCGACGCGGTGGCCGCCTTCGTGGCCCGCGCCCGCGAGACGAGCGACGTCGACCGCATGAAGTCCGAGGGCGCGCTGGACAAGCGGGGCGTGTTCACCGGCGCCCACCTGCTCAACCCGTTCACCGGCCACGCCGGTGCCGCTGTACGTGGCCGACTACGTGCTCATGGGCTACGGCACCGGGGCCATCATGGCCGTGCCCGGCCGAGGACCAGCGCGACTGGGACTTCGCCGTGGCCTACGACCTGCCCATCGTGCGCACCGTGCAGCCGCCCGAGGGCTGGGAGGGCGAGGCCTACACCGGCGACGGCCCGGCCATCAACAGCGAGTGGCTCGACGGGCTGGACAAGGCCGACGCCATCGCGCGCCGCCATCGACTGGCTCGAGGACCAGGGCATCGGCGAGGCGCAAGGTCAACTACCGCCTGCGCGACTGGCTGCTGTCGCGCCAGCGCTTCTGGGGCTGCCCCATCCCGATCGTGTACTGCGACGACTGCGGCATCGTGCCGGTGCCCGATCGACCAGCTGCCCGTGCTGGCGCCCGACGACGTCGAGTTCCTGCCCACCGGGCAGTCGCCGCTGCAGCTCCACCCGGGCTTCCTGCACACCACCTGCCCGAGCTGCGGCGGGCCGGCCCGGCGCGAGACCGACACCATGGACACCTTCGTCGACTCGTCGTGGTACTTCCTGCGCTTCACCGACCCGTGGAACACCGAGGAGCCGTTCGCGCAGGACGCGGCGGCGGCGTGGATGCCGGTCGACCAGTACATCGGCGGCGTCGAGCACGCCATCTTGCACCTGATGTACGCCCGCTTCTTCACCAAGGCCCTGGCCGACCTGGGCATCGCCCCCAAGGAGCTGCGCGAGCCGTTCGCCCGCCTGTTCACCCAGGGCACGATCCGCCTGGCGGGCGAGAAGATGTCCAAGTCCAAGGGCAACCTGGTCGCCCCCGAGGAGATCCTCGACGTCGAGGGCGCCGACGCCCTGCGCCTGGTCCACCTGTTCGTGGGCCCGCCCCAGGACAACGTCGACTGGGAGGGCGTGGGCATCGAGGGGTGCTCCCGCTTCCTGCACCGGCTGTGGCGCCTGGCCGCCGGCGAGCTCGACGCTGACCCCGGTGGATCGGGAGGCCGACCGCCGCCGACCACGCCGTCGACCGGGCCACCCACCGCCTCATCGCCAAGGTCACCGACGACTACGAGCGCTGGTCGTACAACACGGCGGTGGCCGCCTACATGGAGTTCACCAACGAGCTCTACCGCTACGTCCAGCGCGACGAGCCGCCGCGGGCCCAGACGCTGGACGCGGCCGTCGACACGCTGCTGCTGCTGCATGGCCCCGATGGCCCCCCACCTGACCGCCGAGCTGTGGGAGCGCCGCCACGGCGGGCCACATCCACACCGAGCCGTGGCCGGTCGCCGACCCCGCCTGCTGGTGGTCGACACCGTGACCATGGTGGTCCAGGTCAACGGCAAGGTGCGCGACCGCATCGAGGTCGCGCCCGGCATCGACGCGGCCGACGCCGAGCGGCTGGCCCTGGCGTCGGCGAAGGTGCAGGCCTTCCTCGACGGCGAGCCCCGCAAGGTCATCGCCAAGCCGCCCAACCTGGTCAACGTCGTCGTCTGACCGGGCCGCGGATCGGCCGTCGGCATCGCGGGCTGGCGCGCCGACCGGCGGCGAGCTCGGTCGGGCTCAGATCTGCTTGAGGTCGGCCAGGACCTGGCGCCACCGGTCGGGGTCGCTCTTGTAGGGGGCGTAGAAGCTGATGCGGTCGACGATGTCGCCGTAGCGCCGCGTGCAGCTCGGCGCCCAGCTGCTCGGGCTCGGCCACCACCGCGAACGTGGTGCAGCATGTCGTCGTCGATGAGCTCGCCCATCGTCACCCACTCGCCCTGCTTGGACAGCGCGTTGAGCTCGGTCTGCAGCTCGCCCCAGCCGTGCAGCTCGAGCACGCCCCGGTAGGCCGGGGTCGAGCCGTAGAAGGCGATCTGCTGGCGCACGCCCTGGCGGCGACGCCGCCATCTCCTCCTCGGTGGTGCCGGTGACGACGAAGGCCGGGCCGGAGATCTCCAGGTCGGCCAGCGTGCGGCCCGACTTGGCCAGGCCCCGCTCGAGGGCGGGCAGCGTCACCTCGCGCAGGTAGCGCTCGGTGGTGAAGCCGTGGCACAGGAACCCGTCGCACGTCTCGCCGGCCACCTCGGTCATGCGCTCGCCCACCCCGGCCAGGAAGATCTTGGCGTTGCCGTGCGGGTTGGGCCCGGGGTTGAAGAACGGCGTCATCAGCGTGTGGGTGTAGAAGTCGCCGCGGAAGTCGAGCGGCGTGCCGTTGTTCCAGCAGTCCCAGATGGCGCGGATGGCCAGGATCAACTCGCGCATGCGGGCGGCCGGGGCCGACCACTCCATGGAGAAGCGCTTGGTGATGTGGGGCTTGATCTGCGAGCCCAGCCCGAGGATGAACCGCCCCTGGGAGTAGGCCTGCAGGTCGTAGGCGATCTGGGCCAGGTTCATGGGGTTGCGGGCGAAGGCCACCGCGATGCCGGTGCCCAGCTCGACGCGACTGGTGTGCTCGGCCGCCAGCAGCAGCGGGAAGAACGGGTCGTGGGCCGTCTCGACGCTCCACAGCCCGTCGTAGCCCGCCTCCTCGCTCTCCGCCGCGGCTGGTGGCGATGTTGGTGAGCCCGAGTCCGATTCCCCCGTCGACCTTCATGGGCCCCGACACTAGCGGGGGCCGCCGCGCTCCAGGACCTTGCATCAGTCATGCAATAGGGTGAGCCTCGGCTCAACGTCGAGCCGGCGCAACGAGCGGACACCGTCAACCCCAGGGACCAGCGCCTAGGGTTGCGGTCGGGGACCGGCGTTGCGTTGCAGGAAGGTCAGGTTCGACAGCCAGGGGGAGCCCACCTGTGGGTGCAGCGATCGGGTCGCCACGTGTGCGTGCCGTGGGCGCCACCCTCGCGCCGGCCGCGCTGATCCTGGCGGTGCAGCTCATCTTGTTCCCCCTCCCCGCCGGCGTGGCCCTGCAGGGGTTCATCCTCGGTCTGCTCGGCGCCCTGGTGGCGGTGGGCATGGCCCTCATCTACCGGGCCAACCGCATCCTCAACTTCGCCCAGAGCGAGCTCGGCGCCGCACCCACCGTGCTGGCCGTTTCGCTGGTGGCGTTCGCCGGGCTCAACTACTTCCTCGCCGTGGCCCTCGGCCTCGTCGCCGCCGTGGTGCTGGGCAGCCTCGTCGAGCTGGCCATCATCCGCCGCTTCTTCAACGCCACCCGCCTGATCCTCACGGTGGCCACCATCGGCCTGGCCCAGCTGCTGGCGGTGGGCTCGCTGTTCATCCCCGTCATCTGGGGCAAGACCCCGACCACCACCCAGATCCACGCCCCGTTCACGCTCAGGTTCCGCCTCGATCCGCTCGTGTTCACCGCCGACCACCTCATCGCGCTGGTGGTGGCCCCGCTCGCCCTGCTGGCCGTCGCCGGGGTGTTGCGCTACACGAGCATCGGCATCGCCATCCGGGCCAGCGCCGAGCGCGCCGACCGGGCCAGCCTGCTGGGCGTACCGGTCAAGCGGCTGCAGACCGTGGTGTGGGCCATGGCCACGCTGCTCTCGTTCATCGCCGTGTTCCTGCGGGCCAGCATCCTGGGCCTGCCGGTGGGGGGCCAGCTCAGCCTCACGCTGCTGCTGTCGTCGCTCGCCGCGCTCGATGCTGGGCAAGCTCACCGACCTGCCCGCCATCGCCGCCGCCGCCATCGCCCTCGGTCTGCTCGAGCAGGGCGTGGTGTGGGCCAACCCGCGCAACCCCGAGCTCGTCGACCCGATCCTGGCCGTGGTCATCGTGGTGTGCCTCCTGCTGCGCAAGCTCGGCACCACCCGGGCCGAGCAGGACGGCTCGTCGTCGTGGGCCGCCGCCGACGAGGTGCGTCCCGTGCCCCGCGAGCTGCGCTCGCTGCCCGAGGTGCGGGCGGTGCGCTGGGGCGGCGGGGCGCTGGTGGTGCTGGGCCTGATCGGCCTGCCGCTCGTGCTGCACGGCGCCGGTGACCGGCAGAAGGCCGCCGCCGTCGTCATCTTCGCCATCATCGCCATCTCCATCGTGATGCTCACCGGGTGGGCCGGGCAGGTCTCGCTCGGCCAGATGTCGCTGGTGGCCTTCGGGGCGGCGACGGGGGCCTACGCCACCCAGCACTGGCACCTCGACCTGGCCCTGGCCCTGGTGCTGGCCAGCCTGGTGGGAGCGGTGGTGGCCCTGCTCGTCGGCCTGCCCGCCCTCCGGTTGCGAGGGCTGTTCCTGGCGGTGACGACGCTCGCCTTCGCCATGGCCACCACCAGCTACCTGCTCAGCGAGAAGCACTTCGGCTGGGTCCCCACCGAGCGGGTCGTGCGCCCGAAGCTGTTCGGCGCGTTCGACATCAGCTCGCAGGTCACCTACTACGAGCTGACCCTGGCGTGCCTGGCCCTCGTCGTGCTGGCCGTGCGCGGCATCCGCCACAGCCGCACCGGCCGGGTGCTGCTGGCCCTGCGGGAGAACGAACGAGGGGCCCAGTCGTTCGGCGTCAACGTGACCCGGGCCAAGCTCACCGCCTTCGCCCTGTCGGGGGCCATCGCCGCCTTCGCCGGTTGCCTGCTGGTGCACCTCCTGCAGGCCTTCAGCATCGACACCTACGGCCCCGGGGCCAGCTTCGTGGTGTTCACCAGCGCCGTGGTCGGTGGCCTCGGCTCGCTGCTGGGCGGCATGCTCGGCGCCCTCTACCTGCAGGGCGGCTACTGGTTCCTCCCCGGGACGCGCTGGCAACAGCTGTCCACCTCGGCCGGGGTGCTGCTCGTGCTCATGATCGTGCCCGGGGGCCTGTCCGACCTCGTGTACCGATTGCGTGACGGCGCGTTGCGGTGGGTGGCCACCCGGCGCGACATCATCGTCCCCAGCCTGCTGGCCGACATCGCTCCGCCCGGTGACGATCCCGATCCCGACGATCGTGAGCCACGCCGAGGCCGCGGCCGAAGCGGCGATCGCGGCCGCGGCCGACGCGGCGGTGGACGACGCGGCGGCCGCGCCGACCAGGACGGTCCCGACCTCATGATCCCCATCCCGCCGCTGGCGCCGGCCGACAACCGCCCCTGGCACCTGCGCCTGCGAGGCGCGGTGCGCCATCCCGGCGCGTGGCTGACCGACGTGGCCGGCGACGGACCCATCTACGCCCTGATGATCCTGTTCGGGCTGAGCATGGTCGACGAGATGGACCGCACCGCCTTCGGGTTGCTGCTGCCCAACATCCGCGACAACTTCGGCATGTCCAACGCCGGCATCCTGTCGCTGGTGGCGGTGGCCGCCCTGCTGGGCCTCTCGCTGCAGGTGCCCATCGCCCAGCTCTCCGACCGACGCAGCCGGGTGCGGCTCATGCTCATCGGCGCCGCCCTGTTCGCCATGTTCTCGGTCGGTACCGGGCTGGCCGTCTCGGTGTGGATGCTGGCCATCGTGCGGGCTGGCTCAGGCATCGGCCAGGCCACGGTGGGCCCCACCCACAACTCGCTGCTGGCCGACTGGTTCCCCATCGGCAACCGGCCCCGGGTGTTCTCCTTCCACCGCGGCGCCAACGCCGTGGGGGCCTTCGTGGGCCCGGTGGTGGCCGGCGGCGCTGGCCACCTGGCTGAGCTGGCGGGTGCCGTTCTTCGTGTTCGCCATCCCCACCGTCATCCTGGTCCTGCTGGGCCTGCGCCTGACCGAGCCCGTCCGGGGCCTCCAGGAGCGCCTGGCCATGGGCGTCACCGACGCCGCCATGACCGAGGAGCCGCCGCCGTCGTTCGCCGAGGGCTGGCGCATGGTGTGGAAGGTCGAGAGCCTGCGCCGCATCTTCTACGCCCTGCCCTTCCTGGCCTCCGCCCTCATCGGCTTCTCGTCGCTGGCCGCCCTGCTCTACGAGCAGACGCTTCGGCCTCGACGCCGCCCAGCGGGGCTGGGTGGCCGCCGCCGCCGAGCCGGCCCAGATCGTCGGCCTGGTCATCGGCGCCCGGGTGGGCACCAAGCTCATCGTGCAGCGACCCCGGCCTCGTGCTGCGCTTCATCGCGCTGGTGGCCATCATCACCGCCGGTCTGGCCGCCCTCTTCGCCCTGTCGCCCTTACCTGTGGGTCGGGATCGTGGCCAACATGGCCATCTCGGCCACCCTGGCCATCGTCGGTCCCGGGGTGTTCGCCTCGCTGTCGCTGGCCATCCCGGCCCGGGCCCGGTCGCTGGGCTTCTCGATGGGGGCCATCTTCGTCATCCCCGGCCTCATCATGTTGCCCATCGTGGGCGCGGTGTCGCGACTCGTTCAGCATCCAGGTCGGCATGTTGTTGATGGTGCCGGTGTTCCTGGTCGGCGGCGTTCATCATCTCCACCGCCGGCAACGTCATCGGGCGCGACATCAAGCAGGTGTGGACGGCGGCGGCGGCCCGCTCCGAGGTGCTCTACGAGCGGCGCCAGGGGCGGGCCAAGCTGCTGCTGGTCCGGGGCCTCCAGGTCTTCTACGGCAACGTGCAGGTGCTCTTCGACGTCGACTTCGAGATCGACGAGGGCGAGATCGTGGCCCTGCTGGGCACCAACGGTGCCGGCAAGTCGACGCTGCTGAAGGCCATCTGCGGGGTGGTCGAGGCCGACAAGGGCGCGGTCATCTTCGACGGCCGCGACATCACGCACGCTCCGCCCAACGAGATCGCCGGGTTCGGCATCACCCAGGTGCCCGGGTGGCCAGGGCGTGTTCCCCAGCCTCACCGTGGGCGAGAACCTGCGGGTGGCGGGCTGGCTCGACCGGCGCCGGGGAGCCGAGCTGCGCGAGCGCACGGAGTACGTGCTCGATCTGTTCCCCGTGCTGCGCGAGCGCCACGAGCGAGCCGGCGGCCAACCTGTCGGGTGGCCAGCAGCAGATGCTGGCGCTGGGCATGGCCTTCCTGGCCCGGCCCCAACTGCTGTGCATCGACGAGCTGTCGCTGGGCCTGGCCCCGGTGATCGTCGAGCAGCTGCTGACCATCGTGCGCCAGATCCAGGCCCAGGGCACCACGGTGATCCTGGTCGAGCAGTCGGTGAACCTGGCGCTCACCGTGGCCGAGACCGCGTATTTCATGGAGAAGGGCGAGATCAAGTTCCACGGCCCCACCGCCGAGCTGCTGGCCCGGCCCGACGTGCTGCGATCGGTGTTCCTCGAGGGCGCGTCGGCCTCGGTCAACGGCTCGGCCAACGGTTCTCCGAACGGCTCCCCGGTCGGCACGACGAACGGCGGTCACCGGCGGTGGCGTCCGCCGGCGACGCCACGTGGCTCCGCGGGGCCCGCCGACGGTCCCCTCGCCCCGGTGCTGGAGGTGGTGGGCATCGGCGTGTCGTTCGGCGGCATCCGCGCCGTGGACGACGTGTCGCTGGCCGTCGCCCCCGGTGAGGTGGTGGGCATCATCGGGCCGAACGGCGCGGGCAAGACGACGCTGTTCGACCTCATCTCCGGGTTCACCCGCGGCGATCAGGGTCAGGTGGCGCTGGGTGGTGTCGACGTCAGCGGCTATCGCCCCGACCAGCGGGCCCGGGCCGGCCTGGGGCGGTCGTTCCAGGACGCCCGCCTGTTCCCCGCCCTCACGGTGGAGGAGACGATCGCGGTGGCCCTCGAGCGCTGGGTCGAGGTGCGCGACCCGTTCAACCCGGCGCTGCACCTGCCCGCCGCCTTCGATTCGGAGCAGGCGGTGCACACCCGGGTGGACGAGCTCATCGCCCTGTTGAACCTCGAGGCGTTCCGCTCGAAGTTCGTGCGGGAGCTGTCCACCGGCTCGCGTCGGGTCGTCGACCTGGCCTGCGTGGTGGCCCACCGACCCCGCGTCGTGCTGCTCGACGAGCCCTCCAGCGGCATCGCCCAGCGTGAGACCGAGGCGCTCGGCCCCCTGCTGCTGCGCATCCGCGACGAGCTGGGGGCCAGCGTCGTCATCATCGAGCACGACATGCCGCTCATCACCATGATCTCCGACCGGCTGGTCGCCCTCGACCAGGGCCGGATGGTCACCGCCGGCACCCCGCAGGAGGTCCTGCACCATCCCGTCGGTCATCGCGTCCTACCTGGGGGCCACCGAAGCGGTCATCGCCCGCTCCGGTAGCGCCCACTGAATCGTCCGTCAGGCTCCGAAAGGCAGACCCCATGCAGCCGAGCACCCCGCCCCCCGCCCGCTCCAGCGCCCTGCGCCGCTACGGCCCGCTGATCGCCATCGTGGTCGTGGTGGTCGTCGTCGCCGCGGTGGTGGTGGCGACCCGCAAGTACGGACAACAGCTCGCCGACGGCCACCCCGGCGCACCACCACGCCGGCGCGCTCCGGCCGGGGTGCTGTCCTACACCGAGGCCAAGGCGCAGGGGATCGAGAACACCATCGACTGGGGTGATCGCTGCGACACCACCATCGGCAAGCTCAAGTACCCCAGCTACTTCGCCGGCGACTGCTACGCGCCCTTCAGCGGCGACAACGGGGGCGCCACCGCCACCGGGGTCACCGGCGACACCATCAAGGTCGTCTTCTACCAGGCCCAGCCGAGCGACCCGGTGCTCAACTACATCACCGCCGCGGTCAAGGTCGACGACACCAACGACCAGACCTTCCAGACCATCAAGAACTGGACCAAGTTCTACGAGACCTACTACGAGACCTACGGCCGCAAGGTCGAGCTGGTGAACTTCACCGCCACGGGCGCCTCGACCGACGAGGTCTCGGCCCGGGCCGACGCCACCACCATCGCCGAGGACATCAAGCCGTTCGCGGTGTGGGGCGGTCCCATCCTCACCACCGCCTTCGAAGACGAGCTGGCGGCGCGCAAGGTGCTGTGCATCGACTGCGGCCCGGCCACGAGCTACGACCAGATGATCAAGAACGGCCCCTACCTGTGGAGCCTCGGGCGCCATTCGCCGAGCAGATCCAGATCCACGTGGTCGAGTACATCGGCAAGCAGCTCAACAACGGCAACGCCGAGCACGCCGGCGACCCGGCCCTGCAGAGCCAGCCTCGCAAGTTCGGCCTCGTCTACCTGACCACGAACGCCGAGTCCGAACGGGTCGAGCAGCTCTTCGAGAAAGACCTCGACCGACGAACGGCGTGAAGCTGGCCGAGAAGGTCGCCTACAAGTCCCCGGTGGACCTGCAGACCGACGCGCCCCAGCTCATCGCCAAGCTCAAGGCCGCCGGGGTCACCTCGGTCATCTTCAGCGGTGACCCGGTGGCCCCCGGGCCGCTCACCGTGGCCGCCACCGGCCAGGAGTACTTCCCCGAGTGGATCCTCACCGGTGCCGCCCTCACCGACACCACCGCCTTCGCCCGCACCTACGACCAGAAGCAGTGGGCCCACGCCTTCGGCGTGAGCCAGCTGGCGGCCCGGGTCGACCCCCAGACCAGCGGCACCCTGTACCTGTACCGCTGGTTCTTCGGCCAGGAGCCGCCCGCGCCCACCGGGTCGCCCACCCGCGTGGTCGAGCCGGCCCTGTTCTACGCCGTGCTCCAGGGCATCGGCCCCGACCTCACCGCCCAGCACTTCCAGGACGCGCTGTTCGCCGCGCCGCCCACGCCTCGGGCGCTGACCCAGCCGTCGCTGTCGTACGGCAACAAGAACATCTGGCCCGAGACCGACTACATGGGCGTGGACGACGCCACCGAGGTCTGGTGGAACCCCGACGCCACCGGCCTCGACGAGCTCCAACGCAGCGGCAAGGGCATGTACGAGTACGTGGCCGGGGGCAAGCGCTACCTGCCCGGGCGAGTGGCCCTCCGAGCCGACGACGGCGTTCAACCCCGACGGCGCGGTCACGATCTACCCCGAGCCGCCTCCGCTCCGAGGCGGTGCCCACCTACCCGTCACCGGCGGCCAAGTAGCGCGCCGCCGGACCGCGGCGGCCCGCTCAGGGCTCCTGGTCGCGCAGATAGCGCTCGAGCTCTTCGGCGAGCTCCTCCCCGGACGGGAGGGGGGTGCCGTCGTCGCTGCGGGCGTCGGCCTGCGCTTCGAGCTGGCGCACCAGCTGCTGGTGCTCGTCGCTGTCGGCGATCAGGGCGTCGAGCCGGCTCGCGGGCGGCAGCGGGCGTCGTCGACCAGGGCACCCGAGTCGAAATGCAGGTCGGCCACCGGGCCGAGCGCGTCGAGCAGGGCGGCGCCCGCCGCCGGGTAGGGCATGGCCGAGGCGTAGTGGGGGACCTGGGCCCACAGGCCGAGGGCGGGCAGGCCCAGGCTGTTGGCGTGCTCCTCGATGGCCGCCTGCACCCCGGCGGGCACGTCGACCCGGCCCGTGACGAAGCCGGCCCGGTCGGCCAGCTCCCGCGAGCCGGTGGTGGACACCACCCGGGTCATGCGGGTGTGGGGGACGGGGGCCGGATAGGCGCCCAACCCGACGATCATGCCGGGCCCCGAGCGCCATGCTGAGCGTGACCACCGAGTCGGAGAAGGCCCGCCAGGCGTGGTCCGGCTCGGCCCCCATCAACACGAGCACATCGTGGTCGGCCTCGTCGGTGGTGGCCCGCAGCTCGATGGTGGGCCAGCTGAGCCCGGTCTGGATGCCGTCGACCAGGTGCATGGTGGGACGCCGGGCCCGGTGGTCGAGCAGGCGGTCGGCGTCGAAGGTGGCCACCAGCTCCGCCGGGCGGGCGCCGATGATGGTCTCGAGCGCCGTGGCCGCGCCCAGGCCGGCGTCGATCCAGCCGTCGAGCACCACGACCACGACGGGAGCGTCGAGCTCGGGGTCCTGGACGAAGTCGTACATCGTCATTCGAGTCGTCCGATGGCTTGGCGGGAGGACTCGACCAGGGTGGTGACCTGCTCGGCGAAGTAGTCGAAGGCGCTGGTGTCGCCGCGGTCACCCATGGCGCCGCCGATGTAGCGGGCGTAGACGCCCTCCACGATGCAGGCCAGCTTCCAGTACCCGAAGGCGACGTAGTAGTCGATCTCGGACAGGTCGCGACCGGACTGGGCGGCGTAGCGCTCGAGCAGGTCGCGGCGCCGCAGGAAGCCGTCGAGGGTGGTGGCCCCGCCCACGGTGGCCGCGGTGGCGTCGCCGGGGTCGTTCCAATAGACCATCAGCAGGCCCGACGTCGGCCAGGGGGTCACCCAACGTGCAGATCTCCCAGTCGAGCACCGCCTTGATCTGACCGTCGGCGCCCAGCATGCAGTTGTCGAGGCGGTAGTCGCCGTGCACCAGGGTGGCCGGGCCCTGGGCGGGCACGAGGCGCTTGAGCGACTGGTGCACCTCGTCCAGCATGGGCAGCTCGCGGGTCTTCGACTTCTCGAACTGGCCGTACCAGCGCTTCAGCTGCCGCTCGATGTAGCCCTCGTGACGGCCCAGGTCGTCCAGACCCACGGCGGGGAGGTCGACCGCGTGGATGCGGGCCAGCACGTCGACGATCGACTCGCTGGCCGTACGGCGCTGATCGAGGCTCAGGGTCTCGCCCACCGACGCGTCGCGCACCACGGTGCCGTCCACGAAGTCCATGACGTAGAACGGCGCCCCGTTCACCGCTTCGTCGGTGCAGAGCCCGATGGTGGGGGCCACGGGGACGTCGGTGGGGGCCAGGGCCGAGATGATGCGGTGCTCGCGTCCCATGTCGTGGGCGGTGGCCAGGACCTGGCCGAGAGGTGGGCGACGCAGCACCCACGCCTGTCCGTCGTCGTCGGTCACCCGGAACGTGAGGTTGGAGTGACCCCCGGCGATGAGGTCGAAATGCAGGGGCGGGCGCACGGTGGGGACATGGGCCTCGAACCACGAGGTGACGTGGTCGACGTCGACGCCCTCCACCCCTTGGCTCGCTTCCACTGCGTCCCCCCTCCGTCGGGCCGCTGACGCGACCGCGCACATCTGTTCGTGAGAAACGACCACGCTATCGGCTCGGCGGCCGTGAACGAGAACGCCCGTCTCCTCCTATCCTTGGTCCCCGTGACCATCGACGTGACCGACGCGACCTTCGAATCCGACGTCCTCGCCCGACCCGACGGCCTACCCGTGGTGGTCGACCTGTGGGCGCCCTGGTGCGGCCCGTGCCGCACGCTGGGGCCCATCCTGGAGAAGGTGATCGCCGCCACCGACGGCAAGGTCGTCCTGGCCAAGGTCAACGTGGACGAGAACCCCGAGACCTCCGCCGCCTTCCGGGTGCAGGGCATCCCGGCGGTGTACGCGGTGCGCAACGGTCAGGTGGTGGACGGCTTCGTGGGGGCCCAGGGCGAGGCAGAGGTGCAGGCCTTCGTCGACCGGCTGCTGCCCAGCGAGACCGAGACCGAGGTCGATCGGCTGGTGGCGGCCGGCGACGAGGCATCGCTGCGTGCCGCCCTCGACCTCGACCCGGACCACGAGGGGGCCATCGTGGCGCTGGGCGAAGCTCCTGGTCGACGCCGGTCGTCCCGACGAGGCCCTCGACCTGCTGGCCCGCATCCCCGAGACCGCCGGCCACCCGGCGGGTGGCTGCCCTGGCCCGCTCGGGCGATGTGGTGACCGAGACCCAGGAGATCCCGGCCAAGCTCGACGAGCTGCTGGGCCGCGTGCGGGGCGACGACGAGGCCCGCCAGGAGTTCGTCGACCTCCTCGAGCTGCTGGGCTCCGAAGACCCGCGTACCGCCGACTACCGCCGCAAGCTCACCGCCCAGTTGTTCTGAACCTGTCGTTCTGACCTGGCCGTTCTGATCTGGCCGTGCTGATCTGGCGAACTGGGTCCTGACAGGGGCCCGTCGGCGGCCTACCCTGCTCTAGCCCTTCCCCCTCTTGTCGCTTCGCCGCGCCGTGGGAGGGATCGTGCCGTCGCCTGAACCCCCGTCGTTGTTCCCCGACGAGCCCGATCATCGCCGCGCCGGCGGCGACTGGTGGGACTGGCTCAGCTCGTGGTGGCCGCGGCCGCCCCCGGCGGTGCGGGGTGTCGGGCTGGCCGTGGGCGCAGCCGTGGCCGTCGTGGTCGCGGTGGGTGCCGTGGTGCTCGTGGTCGGCCATCACGCCGGGTCGGGCGCTCCGGCCGTCAGCCTGCCCATGGCTCACGGTCCCGGCTCGTCGAGCCCCGACGGCACCGCGGTCCCGGCGCCGGCGGGCGCCGCGCCGCTCGTCGTCCAGGCCGCCGGCGCGGTGAACCGGCCGGGGGTGTACCACCTGACGGCGGGGGCCCGGGTGGGGGACCTCATCGACGCCGCCGGCGGGTTGACCCCGCAGGCCGACCCCGACCGCATCAACCTGGCCGCCCCGGTGGCCGACGGCGCCCGGGTCTACGTCCTGCGCCGGGGCGAGGCCGACCCGGGCCCCGCCACCGACGGGGGAGCCGGCGGGGGAGACGCGGCCGGGACCGGACCGTCGGCGGGCGCCACCCCCGCGCCGATCGATCTCAACCAGGCCACCGAGGCCCAGCTCGAGGACCTCCCGGGCGTGGGCCCGGCCACGGCGGCGGCCATCGTCGAGGATCGTCGCCGCCACGGTCCCTTCGCCTCGGTCGACGATCTCGCCCGGGTGCGGGGCATCGGCCCGGCGAAGCTGGAGGCCCTGCGCAGCCGGGTGCGGGTGTGATCAGGCGCCGGTCCCGTCCCCTCAGCGACGCCGGCGTGGTGGCGGTGGCGGCCGCGGCCGGTGCGGGCGCGTGGCTGGCCCGCCCGGTCCCGCTGGGGCCGGTGGCCGTGGTGGCGGTCGTGGCCCTGCTGGCTCGCCGGCCGGTGCTGCTCGGCGTGGCCGTCGCCGCCCTGGCCTCCGGTCTGGGGGCCCAGGCGGTGGCCGGGGCTCGCCCCCCGCCCGCCGGCCCGGTGACGGGCCGGGCGCTGCTGGTTTCGGACCCGGCCCCGGTCGCCGGGGCGGTGCTGGCCGAGGTTCGGATGGCGGGCCGCCACTACGACCTGTGGGCCCGGGGCGGCGCCGGTGCCGTGCTGCGCACGACCATGGCCGGCCAGGAGGTCCAGGTGACGGGGGCCATCACGCCCCGAGGCCGAACGGACGCGGCCTTGCTGGCCCGCCATGTGGTGGGCCGCATCAGCGCCGAGCGGCTCGAGCGGCGGGGCCGGGGCACCCCGGTGGCCCAGGTCGCCAACGGGGCGCGGGCCGTGCTGGAGCGCGGCGCCTCCGTGCTGAGCCGGGACCAGCGGACCCTCTTCAGCGGCTTCGTCCTGGGCGACACCCGCGATGAGTCGCCGGCCACCGAGGACGACTTCCAGGGCGCAGGCCTGGGCCATCTGCTGGTGGTGTCGGGGGAGAACGTGGCCTTCGTGCTGGCCGCGGTGGCGCCCGCGGTGCGCCGCCTCGGGCCCCGGGGCCGGTGGGCGGCCACCGTGGGGGTGTTGGGCTTGTTCGCGGTCATGACCCGCTTCGAGCCGTCGGTGCTGCGGGCCACGGTGATGGCCGCCGTCGCCGTGACCGCCTGGGTGCGGGGGCGGCCCATGACCGGGATCCGGATCCTCGCCCTGTGCGTCGCCGCCCTGATCCTGTTGGATCCGTTCCTCGTCGCCCGGTTGGGCTTCCGGCTGTCGGTGGCCGCCGCCGCCGGCATCCTGGTGCTGGCCCGCCCCCTGGCCGCCGCGCTGCCCCTGCCCGCGCCGTTGGCGTCGTTGGTGGCGGTGACGACCGCCGCGCAGCTCGGCGTGGCCCCCCTGCTCGTGGGCCAACCGGGCGGGCTGGCCGTGGTGGCCCTGCCGGCCAACGTGCTGGCCGAGCCGGCCGCCGCCGCCGTCATGGCCTGGGGGCTCACCGCCGGCGTCGTCGCCGGCCTGGTCGGCGGGCCGGTGGCCACCGTCGCCCACGGGCCCACCCGGGTCCTGTTGTGGTGGGTGGCCAGCGTGGCCCGGGCCGGTGCCCACCTGGGCCTGGGCGACCTCACGCCGGCCACGCTCGTGGTGGCGGTCGGCGTCGGGGCGGCGGCGTTCGGGGCCCATCGTCTCGGTCGCCGGCGTCTGTCGGGGCTCGGGTGGGTGTTGGCCGCGGTGGTGCTGGTGGCCCCCGCGGCACGGGCCGGTGACGTGCCCGTGTCGGTGGCCTGGCCCGGCGTGGGCACGCTGTGGCGGTCCCACCCCGCCGGTGGGGCGGGGGGCACGGTGCTGGTGCTCGAGGCCGGGGCTCGACCCGTGGAGGTCCTGCGCCAGCTGCGTCGGGCCGGGGTCGGCCGGATCGACCTGGTGGTGGTGCCCCGGGCCACCCGCAGCACCGAGGCCCTGGTGGCCATCGTCGGCTCGCGGGTGGCGGTGGGCGAGATCTGGGCGCCGGTCCCCGGTCCGCCAGGGTCGCCGCCCGGCCGGGCGACGACGCCGCTGGCCTCCGCCGGGCACCCCCGTCGGGGCGACCAGGTCGATGTCGGTGGCCTCCACCTCGCCGTCACCGCCGACGAGCCCGGCCTGGCGGTGGACGTCACCGTGACCGCGGAGCAGGCCACAGGCCGCGGTGTAGGTTCGCCTCGTGCACCTCGCGCTCGGTCCCCACCGCTTCGATGTGACCCACCGCGCCCTCGTCATGGGCATCTTGAACCGGACCCCTGACTCGTTCTACGACCGGGGCACCTACTACGACTTCGACGCCTTCCTGGCCAAGGCCGACCAGCTCGTGCGCGACGGTGCCGACTTCCTGGACGTCGGCGGGGTCAAGGCCGGCCCCGGGGAGGAGGTCACCGAGGCCGAGGAGCTCGAGCGGGTCGTGCCCGCCATCGAGGCGCTCCGCGCCCGATTCGACCTGCCGCTGTCGGTCGACACCTGGAGGGCCGGCGTGGCCCGGGCCTGCTTCGAGGCCGGGAGCGGTGGTGGGCAACGACATCAGCGGCTTCGCCGACCCCGGGTACCTGGCCACCTGCGCGGCGTTCGGCGCGTCGGTGGTGGCCACGCACATCCGCCTGGCGCCGCGGGTGCCCGACCCCGACCCGGTGTACGACGACGTGGTGGCGGACGTGTGCGCGTTCCTGGCCGACCGGGCGGCGCAAGCCGAGGCGGCCGGCATCCCCGCCGAGCGGATCATGGTCGACGCCGGTCTGGACCTGGGCAAGAGCGAGCCCCAGTCGCTCGTGCTGCTGCGCCACTCCGACCGCCTGGCCGCCCTCGGGTACCCCGTCTTCCTGTCGGCGTCCAACAAGCGCTTCTTGTGGAAGCTGCTCGACGTCGACGTGCACGAGGCGGCCGACGGCACCATCGCCGCTCACGCCCTGGGCATCGGCCTGGGCTGTCGCGTCCTGCGGGCCCACGACGCCCGCGCCGCCCGGCGGGTGGCCGACGTGATGGCCGCGGTGCTGGCCGCGGCATGAGCTCGTGAGCTCCTCGCCTTCCCCGTCGCCGGACGTTCCGGTGCACCTCGTCAAAGGGGACGACCCGGTGCTGGTGGCCGACGCCGTCCACGACCTGGTGGCGGCGCTGGTGGGCGACGGCGACCCGTCGCTGATGGTCGAGGAGCTCGATGCCTCGACCTATGAGGACGACCGGGGCGACTACGCCATCGGGCCGTTGGTGGATGCGGCCCAGACTCCGCCGTTCCTGACCGAGCGACGGGTGGTGGTGGCCCGGCACACCTCCGTGTTCTCCACCGCCGACGCGGTCGCCCCGCTGGTGGCCTACCTGAGCGACCCGCTGCCCACCACGGCGCTGGTGCTGGTGTGGGAGAAGGGCCCGCGCTCGGGCGCCCGCACCGCGGCGGTGCCCAAGAAGCTGGCCGACGCCGTCACCGCCGCCGGTGGTGTGGTGGTCGACACCAAGGCGGGCACGGGCCGCCAGCGCACCGCGTGGCTGGACGAACAGCTGGCGGCGGCTCCGGTCAAGCTGGACGCATCGGCCAAGGCGGCGCTGGCCGAACACCTGGGCGAGGACGTGAGCCGTCTGCGGGGCCTGGTGGAGACGTTCACCTCCACCTTCGGGGCGGGGGCCCGGCTGGGAGCCGACGACATCGAGCCCTACCTCGGTGATGCCGGTGACGTGGCCCCGTGGGACCTCACCGACGCCATCGACCGGGGCGATCCCCGCGCCGCGCTGGACGTGCTCGAACGGATGCTCGGCGCCGGGCGCCACCCCCTGCAGATCACCGCCAGCCTCCACGGACACTACGGGCGGATGCTGCGCCTCGACGGCTCCGGTGCCGGCAACGAGGCCCAGGCGGCCGAGGTGCTGGGCATCACCAAGGGCTCGACGTTCCCGGCGCGCAAGGCCCTCGATCAGGTCCGGGTGCTGGGCTCGGAGCGCATCCAGGACTTCGTCGGGCTCCTGGCCCAGACCGACCTGGAGCTGCGCGGGGCGCGGGCGTGGCCGCTCGGAGCTGGCGGTCGAGGTGCTGGTGGCCCGGCTGGCGAGCCGGACCCCGACGGCCTCGGCCCGCGGCGGTGGTCGCCGGCGCTGAGGATCAGGCGGTCAGAGGATCAGGCGAGGGATCAGGCGTCGGCCTGGAGCTTGGCCAGGTGCTTGACCAGCCGTGACTTGCGCCGGGCGGCCTGGTTCTTGTGGATGACGCCCTTGCTGGCCGCCTTGTCGAGCCGCTTGATGGCCAGGCGGGTGAGCTCCTCGACGTTCTCGTCGCCCTGCTCGGCGGCGGCGGTGACGACCTTGGTGCGGGTCTTCAGCTCGGAGCGCACGGCCTTGTTGCGCAGGCGGCGCTTCTCGTTCTGCTTGTTGCGCTTGATCTGGCTCTTGATGTTGGCCACAAAGGTTCCTGGATCTCGAGACGGGGGGCACGACCGCCCGGGTGGGCATTCGGCCACGGCCGGTAGAGGATAGCGGCCCGGCCGGCCCGAGTCACACTCACGGCGGCGCACCCCGGTGGTGCGGGGCGCCACGACCACGGCCGCTACGCTGCAGAGTCCCTGTCCGGGCCGTCTGGGCCCGCTGCCGGACCTGCCCGTCTGCCCCTGAAGGTACCCGTCCACCGTGTCCGATCTCAGTCGACTGCGCGACATCGCCATCATCGCCCACATCGACCACGGCAAGTCCACCCTGGCCGACCGGATGCTGGAGATCTGCGGCGCAGTGGAAGCCCGTGACATGCGGGCCCAGTACCTCGACTCGATGGACATCGAGCGGGAGCGGGGCATCACCATCAAGCTCCAGAGCGTCCGGCTCAACCACGGTGACCACGTCATCAACCTGATCGACACCCCCGGTCACGTCGACTTCGGCTACGAGGTGTCCCGCTCGCTGGCCGCCTGCGAGGGCGTCATCCTGCTGGTCGACGCCGCCCAGGGCATCGAGGCCCAGACGCTGGCCAACTGCTTCCTGGCGCTGGAGAACGATCTGACGATCGTGGCGGCCCTGAACAAGATCGACCTGCCCGCCGCCGACCCGGACCGCTACGCCCAGGAGATCGAGAACGTGCTGGGCATCGCGGCCGAGGAGATCCTGCGGGTCAGCGCCAAGACGGGTGAGGGGGTGGCCGAGCTGCTCGACGCGGTGGTCGAGCGGGTGCCGGCGCCGGTCGGGCGACGCCGACGCTCCGCTCCAGGGCCTGATCTTCGACTCGCACTTCGACCAGTACCGCGGCGTCGTGTCGTCGGTGCGGGTGATGAACGGCCGGCTGCGCACCGGCAGCCGCCTGCAGTTCCTGCAGGCCCGGGCCACCCACGACGCCGACGAGGTGGGCGTGCGCCTGCCGGTGCCGACTCCGGTGCCGGAGCTGGGTCCCGGCGAGGTGGGCTACCTGATCGCCGGCATCAAGGACGTGGGCGAGGCCCGCTCGGGTGAGACGGTCACCGAGGCCGCCCGCCCCGGTGACCCCCTGGAGGGCTACCGCGATCCCAAGCCCATGGTGTTCTGCGGGCTTGTACCCCATCGAGGGCGACGACTTCGCCAACCTGCGCGAGGCGCTGGAGAAGCTGCGGCTCAACGACTCCAGCTACACCTACACGCCCGAGACCTCGGGGGCGCTGGGCTTCGGGTTCCGCTGCGGGTTCCTCGGCCTGCTGCACATGGAGATCATCCGCGAGCGCCTCGAGCGCGAGTTCGACCTCGCCCTCATCGCCACGGCTCCGTCGGTGGAGTACCGGGTGCACAAGGTGGGCGGCGAGGAGGTGGTGGTCGACAACCCGAGCGAGATGCCCAACGCCGGCGAGATCGACTTCATCGAGGAGCCCTACCTCAACGTCACCATCCTGACCCCGACCGACTACACGGGCACGCTCATGGACCTGTGCCAGACGCGGCGGGGCGAGATGCTGAAGCTCGAGTACCTGTCGCCCGAGCGGGTGGAGCTGTCCTACCGGCTGCCCCTGGCCGAGGTGGTGGTGGACTTCTTCGACCAGATGAAGAGCCGGACCCAGGGCTACGCCAGCCTCGACTACGAGCCGTCGGACTACGCCCGCTCGGACCTGGTGAAGGTGGACATCTTGTTGAACTCGGTGCCGGTCGACGCGTTCTCGACCGTGGTGCACCGGGACAAGGCCGACGAGTACGGCCGGCGCATGAGCGAGAAGCTCAAGGAGCTCATCCCCCGCCAGATGTTCGACGTGCCCATCCAGGCCGCCATCGGCGGGCGCATCATCAGCCGCGAGACGGTGAAGGCCAAGCGCAAGGACGTGCTGGCCAAGTGCTACGGCGGCGACATCTCCCGCAAGCGCAAGCTGCTGGAGAAGCAGAAGGAGGGCAAGAAGCGCATGAAGAACATCGGGCGGGTCGAGGTCCCCCAGGAGGCCTTCATCGCCGCCCTGCGCCTGGAGGACTGAGGCGCGAAGGCGGCGAAGCCGCCAGGCGGAGGCTGGCACTCGGTAGAATCGAGTGCCAACCCTGGGACTGAAGACGACATGAGCGACGAGACCCCCGACCGACGAACCGGTGCTCGACCCCCGGAAGGCGACGATCCTGCGCGCCGTCGTCGACGAGTACATCGAGACCGCCCAGCCCGTGGGCTCGGGCCACGTGGCCAACGCCCCCGGTGTGAACGTCTCGTCGGCCACCGTGCGCAACGACATGGCCACCCTCGAACAGGACGGCTTCCTGCACCAGCCCCACACCAGCGCCGGCCGGGTGCCCACCGACAAGGGCTACCGCTTCTTCGTCGACTCGCTGCAGTCGCCCGGCGTCCCTGGCCGCGGCCGACTCCCAGCAGATCCGCTCGTTCTTCGCCCAGGCCCACGGTGAGCTCGAGCAGATGCTGGCCGACACCAGCCGCCTGCTGTCCAGCCTCACCGCACTACGCCGCGGTCGTGGTCGGTCCGCCGGCCGAGGCCGCCATCATCCGCTCGGTCCAGCTGGTCGGCCTGACCCCACGGGTTGCTCTCGTGGTGGTGGTCCTGTCCAACGGGGTGATCGAGAAGCACACCGTCGAGTTCGACTCCGACATCGACGAGGTCTCGCTGCAGGCCGCCGGGGTGCGGCTGGGCTCCCTGCTGGGCGGGCTGAACCTGGCCGGTGCCGCCGCGGTCGCGCGCGCCGGTCGCGCCCGGCGCCGCCGCCACCGACGAGCTCGACCGCATCGTGTCGGCCGCGCTCGACGCCATGGCCACGGAAGCCGCCGGCCGGCGCCGACCACGTCTACATCGGCGGCACGTCGCGGATGGCCTCGGCCTTCGACGCGGTGGCCACCGTGAGCGAGGTGCTGCAGATCCTCGAGCAGCAGTACGTCGTGGTGAGCCTGCTCAACGACGTGCTCGACCGGGGCCTGCACGTGGCCATCGGGACCGAGACGGGCATGGAGCCGCTGGCCGACTGCTCGGTGGTGGTGTCGACCTACGAGGTCGAGGGCGAGCCGGCCGGCACCATCGGGGTGCTGGGCCCGACCCGCATGAACTACCCCCAGGCCATGGCGGCCGTCGCCGTGGTCGGTCAACGCCTCGGCCGGCGCCTGAGCGAGGGCTGATCGTGGCGGCAGATCCCTCCGACTACTACGGCCTGCTCGGCGTGGCCCCCGACGCCGACCCCGACGAGATCAAGCGCGCCTACCGGCGCCTGGCCCGCGAGCTGCATCCCGACGCCAACCCCGGTGACGCCGAGGCCGAGACCCGGTTCAAGCAGGTGGCGCTGGCCTACGAGACCCTGAGCGACCCCGAGCGCCGCCAGCGCTACGACCTGCATGGGGCCCGAAGGGGCCGCCGGCGGCATGGGCGCCGGCTTCGGGGGCGGGTCTGGGCGACCTGTTCGACGCCTTCTTCGGCGGCAACCCGTTCGGCGGCGCGCGCCGTCGGGCCCGGCCGGCCCGGCCCGCGGGGCCGACCTCGAGGTCACGCTCGACCTCGACTTCACCGAGGCCGTCTTCGGCACCCAGGCCCCCGTCACCGTGCGCACCGCGGTGCCCTGCGACGACTGCGAGGCCACCGGCGCGGCCCCGGGCACCACGGTCGAGACCTGCGGCGAGTGCGGCGGCGCCGGCCAGGTGCGCCGGGTGCGCCAGTCGCTGCTGGGCCAGATGGTCACCGCCAGCCCCTGCCCCCGGTGCGGGGGGTCGGGCTCGATCGTGGCCTCGCCGTGCCCGACCTGCCGCGGCGACGGGCGCCTCGTCGAGGACCGGACCTACACCGTCGACATCCCGGCCGGGATCGACACCGGCTCGACCCTGCGCCTCACCGGGCGGGGCGCGGTCGGTCCCCGCGGTGGTCCGCTCGGCGACCTCTACGTGCACATCCGGGTCCGGCCTCACGACCGCTTCGTCCGCCACAACTACGACCTGGCCCACGAGCTGCACGTCTCGGTGGCCCAGGCCGCGCTCGGTGCCGCACCTCACCTTCGACACGCTCGACGGCGACGAGGACCTGGTCATCCCCCGCGGCACCCAGACCGGCCGCGTCTTCCGGCTGCGGGGGCGGGGCGTGCCCCATGTCGAGGGGCGGGGCCGGGGCGACCTGCTGGTGCAGCTGGTGGTGGACACGCCCACCGATCTCACCGACGAGCAGGAGGAGGCGCTGCGCCACTTCGCCGAGCTGCGCGGCGACGAGGTCGGGCCTGCCCGACAGCGGGCTGCTGTCCAAGATCCGCTCGGCGTTCAAGTAGGCCGGGGTCGGCGCCGTGGCGGACCGCGCCGAGTCTCCTCGCC
Organism: uncultured Microthrixaceae bacterium; assembly: GCA_963726905.1. GTDB lineage: Bacteria > Actinomycetota > Acidimicrobiia > Acidimicrobiales > Acidimicrobilacustridaceae > UBA4742. The sequence goes on along the minus strand of CAVSDZ010000003.1, from coordinate 15,867 downwards.
CGGCGGCACCGGGGCCCGACGGGCGCCACGGGCCCCACGCCTTCGTCGCCGACCTCGACGACCCCGGGCTCGACCCGCACGATCGACACCACCTCGAGCGCGTCCTGCGCCTGCGCCCGGGTGACCCGCTGACGGTGTCCGACGGTGCCGGCGGCTGGCGCCCGTGCGCCATGGGCGACGCCGCTCGCCGTCACCGGGCCCGATCCAGCGGGTGGCGCCGCCCGAGCCCGGCGCTGACCATCGGCTTCGCCCTGGTCAAGGGGAGCCGGCCCGAGCTGGTGGTGCAGAAGCTGACCGAGCTGGGCGTGGACCACATCATCCCGTTCACCGCGGCTCGCTCGGTGGCCCGGTGGGACGGCGACAAGGCCGGCCGCCAGGTCGAGCGCCTGACCAAGGTGGCCCGCGAGGCCGCCATGCAGAGCCGACGCTGCCACCTGCCCGGTGGTCGCATCGGCTGTCACTCCTTCGCCGAGCGTGGCCGCTCTGACCCGGGTGCCTGCCTGGCCGAGCGGGGAGGCCGACCGCCCTCGGTGACGACCTCCACGATCCTGGTCGGACCGGAGGGCGGATGGGACGAAGCGGAGCGGCCTGCGGTGCCCGATCACGTCGGTTTCGGGCCCCAGGTCCTGCGCGCGGAGACGGCCGCGCTGGCCGTCGCCGCCGTCCTCGCCGCGCTGCGGAGTGGGGCCGTCGCCGAGAGCGGGTGGCTGACCCGCTGAGCAGGATCCTGGTCACGTGCCGGTGGTCGGGGATAGGCTGACGCCTCGGAGTAGATTCGCGTGCAGCAGAACCACCCTGGGTGACCGGGATGCGTGACCGACGCAACGCGTTCGGTGGGCCGGACGCGGTGTTGGTGATCGCGGGAGGAAGAGATGGTCGACGAAGTGAGCAGCGAGGACACGACCGGCGGGGGACGAGTCCGGCTCGGTGCCGTCGACCTACAGCCGCAAGGTCGGGGATCGCCTCCGAGCCATCCGGCGTCAGAAGCGGCTGTCGCTGCAGGACGTCGAAGCGGCCTCGGGTCAGGAGTTCAAGGCCTCGGTGCTGGGCGCCTACGAGCGCGGTGAGCGGGCCATCTCGGTGCCCCGGCTCCAGCGGCTGGCCCGCTTCTACAGCGTGCCCGTCGACCAGCTGCTGCCCGGTGACGAGGGCCCGGCCTTCGTCGATCCCCGCGCCGCGGGCACGCCCGAGTCGGTCACCATCGACCTGCGCCGCCTCGAGGCGGTGGGCGGGGCCGAGGCCGACATGCTCACCCGCTACCTGACCATGATCCAGGTGCAGCGCCAGGACTTCAACGGTCGGATGCTGACCATCCGCCGCGACGACCTGCGGGCCATCGCCTGCATCCTCGGCGTCACCGTCGACGGCGCCGGCGGCCGCCTCGACGATCTCGGCCTCAGCCTCTCCGGCTCGGCCTGACCCGCCGGCACCGCGCCGTATCCTGGCGCGCATGGCCCCGCCCGGCGCCGTGACGCCGATCGACGCGTTCGGGGTGTACGTCCACATCCCGTTCTGCGCCCGGCGCTGCGACTACTGCGCGTTCGCCACGTGGACCGACCGGGCCCACCTGATCGGCGACTACCTCGACGCGCGTGGTCACCGAGGCCGGCCGGGAGCTGGCCGCGGCGCCGGCCGGCGCCCGGCCGGCCACGTCGGTCTTCTTCGGTGGGGGCACGCCGTCGCTGGTGCCGGCCGCCGGCCTGGTCCGGGTGCTCGACGCCATCCCCCGCCGCCCCGACGCCGAGGTCACCGTCGAGTGCAACCCCGACACGGTCACCGCCGAGCTGCTCGACGACCTACCGGGCCGGCGGGGTGAACCGGCTGTCGTTCGGGGTGCAGTCGATGGTGGACCACGTGCTGGTCGGCCTGGGCCGCACCCACGACGTGGCCAACGTGGAGCGGGCCGTCGCCCTGGCCCGCGCGGCCGGCTTCGAGTCGCTCAACCTCGACCTGATCTACGGCGGGGCGGGCGAGTCGCTCGACGACTGGCGCACGCACCCTCGAGCGGGTGGTGGCCCTCGACGTCGCCCCACGTCAGCGCCTACGCCCTCACGGTCGAGGCGGGCACCCCGCTGGCCGCGGACCCCGCCCGCCATCCCGACGACGACGACCAGGCCGACAAGTACCTGATGGCGGTCGAGCGTGCTGGGCGCGGCCGGCCTCGAGTCCTACGAGATCTCGAACTGGGCCCGGCCCGGGCTTCGCCTGCCGCCACAACCAGCTCTACTGGCGCCAGGGCGACTACGTCGGGCTTGGGCTGCGCCGCCCACTCGCACCGGGCCGGTCGGCGCTGGTGGAACGTGCGCACCCCCGACCGCTACCTCGAGCTGATCGTCGTCGGGCCGGTCGGCCGAGGGCGGGTTCGAGGAGCTCGACGCCGCCGCCCGTCGCATCGAGGGGCTGCAGCTGGCGCTGCGCACCACGCGACGGCGTGCCGGTCGGGCGCGCTGCCCGACGACGATCCCGCCCTCGAGGGCCTGGTCGAGACGGCGGGCGAGCCGCCAGCACCTGACGGTGGCCGGTCGGCTGCTGGCCAACGAGGTGGCGCTGCGGCTCAGCTAGGCGCTCAGGCGGCGGGCACGGCGGGCAGGGCGAACACCTGGCCCGGGAACACGAGGTCGGGGTCGTCGGCTGACCACCAGGACGTCGTGGTTGGCCCGGATCAGCGCGTCGAGGTAGCGCGGCGGTCTCGCGCGTCGCGGGGCCGCCGGCCCCACGCCGCCTGCAGCGTGCGCTCGGCCACCCGCCACAGGTGATCGCCCGGCGCGATCGTCCACGACCCGACCGGGACCTGGTGTCGGACTCGCCATCGGGATCGTCGGGGGCGGGATCGTCGGCGTCGGGTCGTCGGGGGTCGTCGGTGTCGGTGTCGGGGCCGCGGGGCGTGGTCGCGTCGGTCGGGGTGATCTGGCGCATGGTCAGGTTGGGGCACGAGTCGCCGCCCGGTCGCCCGGATGCGTACGCCGGGTTGGTCTGCCGGGCCGGGTCGGGGCAGGTCGCCGGCGGCGACGGGTCGGGGCCGACGCCGAGGCCAGCCCGGGTGCCAGGGCGGCCACGGTGAACGACGCCGCCAGCCCGGCCCCGGTGGCGCCGGCGATCAACCGCCGGACGGTCGGCACGGTCACGCAACCGGCCATCGTCGCCAGGACGTTCGACCGGGTGAGGTGGGCGACCAGGTCGAGGGAGGTCACCACGAGCAGGTAGCCGCCCAGCACGAGGCCGACCTGGCGGATCGCCGCCATGACCGCCACCGCGGGGCCGACCTCGGTCAGCCACGTCGTCCACTGTTCGGGCCGGGCGAGCCCCGGGTGCAGGGGCAGGCCGGGGCCGATGACGGCGAGCCCGGCCACCGCGCTGGCGAGCCCGACGACCAGCGCCGCACTCCTCCCCGTACTGGTCGCGGCCGGTGACCGCCACGGTCGCTTCCTGCCGCCAGGACGTGGGGAGTGGGGCCCCGAGGGACGCCACGGTGCAAAGGGTGGGCGCGTTCGTCGTGGGTCATTGCTTCCTCCGCCGGTTCGAGGGCCACCGCCGGCCCGTTGGTCCGCACCATAGGGCCCGTCGGCCGTGAGAACCAGAACATCATGAAAAAACTGAAACGTCAGAGAGGTCGCCGGGGGTCGGATCCGGGGGATCGGGCCGGGTCGGGTGCTCCCGGTAAGGTCACCCGGTCCATCCCCGTGAGCCACGCCCGAGGAGCCGCATGAAGGTCGTCGTCACCGGGGGAGCGGGGTTCATCGGCGCCAACCTGTGCCGCCGCCTGGTCGACGAGCCGGGGGTCGACGAGGTCGTCGTGCTCGACGACCTGTCGAGCGGCAGCCGCGAGAACCTCGCCGGCACGGCCGTGCGCTTCGTCGAGGCCAGCATCCTCGACGACGGCCGCCCTGGACGCCGCCTTCGCCGGTGCCGACGCCGTCGTGCACCTGGGCGCCCGGCCGTCGGTGCCGCGGTCCATCGCCGACCCGGTGACCAGCCATGCCGTCAACGCCACCGGCACCGTCGAGGTGCTCGAGGCGGCCCGGCGGGCCGGCGGGCCCCACGTCGTGGTGGCGTCGTCGTCGTCGGTGTACGGGGCCAACCCGGCGCTGCCCAAGCGGGAGGACCTGGTCACCCAGCCGTTGAGCCCGTACGCGGCGAGCAAGCTGGCCACCGAGTCCTACGCGCTGGCCTGGCAGCACGCCTACGGCCTGCCGGTCCTGGCCTACCGGTTCTTCAACGTGTTCGGCCCGCTGCAGCCCCCGGGGCACGCCTACGCCGCCGTGGTCCCCGCCTTCGTCGATGCCGCCCTGGCCGGGCGCCCGTTGCCCATCTACGGCGACGGCGGCCAGACCCGCGACTTCACCTATGTGGGAACGGTGGCCGAGGTGCTGACCCGTACCGTGCGGGAGCGGGTGACGTCGGCGGAGCCCGTCAACCTGGCCTTCGGCTCGCGGATCGACCTGCTCGGCCTGGTCGGCCTGCTGGAGGAGCTGTTGGATCGGCCGCTCGCCGTGGAGCACCGGCCCGCTCGGGTCGGGGACGTGCGCGACAGCCAGGCCGACGGGTCGAAGGTGCGGGCAGCTGTTCCCCGGTCTGGAGCCGGTCGCGCTGGTCGACGGGCTGCGGGCCACCATCGACTGGATGTCCACGACGGACCGTTGACGACTCAGAGGGAGAGCTCGGGGTCCACGGTGGCGGGGCGGGCGCCGGCGCCGGCCCGGGGCTCCGACCCCGGACAGGGCCAGAGCTCGCAGCTCGGCGACGCCCTGGGCGACGTCGGAGCCGTCGCCCAGCTCCAGGGCGGCCTCGGCGTCGAGCGGCGGAACGGTGACGTGGGAGACGAGGGGGTGGGCGATGCGCACGTCGCGCTCGCCCGGCCCGAACAGCACCTCGTGGAGCTTCTCGCCCGGCCGCAGGCCGGTGTAGACGATCTCGATCGGTCCGGGAGGCCTGGGCCACGAGTCGGCGGGCCACATCGGCGATGCGCACGGCGTCACCCATGTCGAGGATGAGGGCCTCGCCGTCGCGACCGACGGCGCCGGCCTGGATCACGAGCTGCACGGCCTCCTCCACGGTCATGAAGAACCGGGTCACGTCCGGGTCGGTCACCGTGACCGGGCCGCCGGATTCGATCTGGGAGTGGAAGGCGGTGAGCACGACTGCCGCGGCTGCCCAGCACGTTGCCGAACCGCACGCTGAGGTAGGTGCCCTCGGCGCGGGTGGCGGTCTCGGCGGTGAGGCGCTCGGCCACGCGCTTGGAGTAGCCCAGCACGCTCACCGGGGCGGCGGCCTTGTCGGTGGAGATGTTGACGAAGCGGTCGACGCCGGCCCCGGCGGCCGCCTGCAGCACGTTCCAGGTGCCCAGCACGTTCGTCTTGTACGCCTCCTGCGGGGTGCATCTCGAGCAGGGGCAGGTGCTTGAGGGCGGCGGCGTGGAACACCACGTCGGGGCGATGCTCGTCGAAGACCTCGACCATGCGGCGGGCGTCGCGGACGTCGGCCACCACCAGGTTGCGGTCGTCGAGCAGGGCCCGGCCCTCGAGGCGGAGCTGCAGGCCGTGGAGGGCGGACTCGTCGCGGTCGAGCATGACGAGCTGGTCGGGGGCGAAGCGGGCGATCTGGTGGCACAGCTCGGAGCCGATGGAACCGCCGGCGCCGGTCACGAGCACCCGCCGGCCGGTCAGGTAGCTGGCGATGGCGTCGACGTCGGTGTCGATGACGTGGCGCCCGAGCAGGTCGGTCTCGGTGAGGGGCCGGATGTCGCCCACGCCGATGGGGGCCCCGAACAGCTCACCCAGCGAGGGGAGCACGAGGATGCGCAGGTCGGCGGCGGTGGTGAGATCGCACAGCTCGCGCAGCAGGTCGGACCCCGCACTGGGCACGGCGATGACCACGGTGTCGGCGTCGTGCTCCGCCGCCGCCTCAGCCAGGAACTCACGACCGCCCACCACCCGCAGGCCCCGCACCCGCAGGTTGCGCTTGGCCGGATCGTCGTCGAGCAGCGCCACCGGCAGGTACGGGCTGTGGGGGTTGCGCAGCATGGCGGTGATGGTCTGCAGCCCCCCTTCGCCCGCGCCGAAGACGAGGACGCGCGCGGCGTGCTCGTCCGTGGGGCGCAGGAGCCGCTCCTGGCGCAGCCGCCAGCTGTAGCGGGCCGCGCTCATCACGACGAGGGCGACCACTCCGGCCGCCAGGATCGTGCTGATGGGCACGACCCGGGGGGTGCGGAGCAGGTCGGCGACGATCAGCACGGAGGTGGTGATGGCCACCGACGCGATCAGGTGCGACACCTCGTCGAACGTGCCGAAGCGGCGTTGGCCCAGATAGAGGCCGAGGGCGAGGCCGGACACCATCTGGGTGCCGGCGGCCAGCACCATGGCGCCGAGGAGGCCGGCGAGCGTGTGGCCCGTCCAGCCCCGCGGGCTGAGCGAGTCGAAGCGCATGTACATGCCGGCGTAGAGGCCGAGGGTCCAGGCCGCCAGGTCCAGCCCCAGCTGGAAGATCAGGCGATAGCGGATCAACGGGTGGCTCGAGCGGCTGCCCGTGTCGGCGGGTGAGGGAGGGCCTGGCATGAAGTCTCTCGGTCGGATGAGGGGCGAGCGGCGAGGCCAGGTGCCAGCCTGAAATCGCGGCCGCCCCGATACTAAGTGCGTGCGGGGGGTGAAACATGGGTCTTGCGACTCGATTCCGGGGTGAAGCGGTCGACAGTGGGGGAGCGGCCAGCAACACTCCGTCTTGGATCCGTGCCCGGCACGGTCGGCCCGGCAAGGAGGTTGGGGCCACGGCGACCCATTACGACATCCTCGGCGTTGCTCCTGACGCCAGCCACGACGAGGTCAAGCGCGCCTTCACGGACCTGGCCCTCAAGTGGCATCCCGATCGCCAGGCCGAGCCTGGCCCCGACACGCGCGAGCGGGCCGAGTGGCGGATGGCGGAGATCAACGCGGCCTGGGACGTCCTGCGCAACCCGGCCAGCCGGGCGGCCTACGACGAGCAGCTGGCGGCGGGCTCGCAGGCTCCCGCCCGCGTGCGGGCCCGACGGGCCGCGGGCGAGGGCACCCCCCGGCCGGTGTCGTTCGCCGACCAGCTCGTCGACCCCGCTCAGGGCGGGCCGGCCGACGCCCGCTCGTCCCGCCGGCGCCTCGGGCGCTGGGCCCCGGTCCTGGTCATCGCCGGGCTCCTCGCGGTCATCGCCGGGCTGGCCATCAACGCCTCGCGCCGGTCGACCACGCCGCCCCCACCCGGCGTCCAGATCCAGACCGAGCAGTTCCAGGTCGGTGCGTGCGTGGTCGTGCTGGCCGGCCCCAATGCGGTCCAGGTCCCGTGCGACGAGCCCAACAGCGGGCACATCTCGGCCACCACCGACTATCCCAGGCCCTGCCCCGCGGGCACCACCACCGTGGCCCTGGTGTCCCGCCAGATCTCGCTCTGCCTCGCCCCGCCCTGATCGGCGCGGGCTGCCTAGGCTCGCTCCATGGATCTGCGCCTGCACTCGTTGTCCGACCTGGCCGCTTTGGTCCGGGGTCGTTCGCTGTCGGCCCGGGAGCTGGTGGCCACGTCCCTGGCCCGCATCGACGAGCTCGAGCCGCGGTTGAACGCGTGGGCGGCGTTGGACGGCGACCGCGCCCTGGCCGAAGCCGCGGCCATCGACGAGCGGCTGGCGGCGGGTGAGGACGTCGGCCCCCTGGCCGGCATCCCCATCGGGGTCAAGGACCTCGAGGACGCCGCCGGCTTCACCACCGCCTACGGCTCGGCGCTGCACGTGGACGACGCGCCGGCCGCGGCCGACTCGCCGTTGGTGGCGCGGCTGCGGGCGGCCGGCTGCGTCGTCGTGGGCAAGACCACGACGCCCGAGTTCGGCTTCATGGGCGACACCGCCAGCCCGGCGTTCGGGACGACCCGCAACCCGTGGGGCACCGACCGCTCACCCGGCGGCTCGTCGGGCGGGTCGGGGGCGGCCATCGCCTCGGGGATGGTGCCCCTGGCGACGGGCAGCGACGGCGGGGGGTCCATCCGCCTGCCGTCGGCGCTGTGCGGGCTGTCGGGCATCAAGACCTCGCAGGGCCGGGTGCCCAACGGGGGGGCCAAGCCGCCGGGTTCGGGCCTGTTCACGGTGAAGGGGCCGATGGCCCGGCGCATCGCCGATGTGGTCTACGCGCTGGAGGTCTGCGTGGGGCCGGACCCGACCGACGTGTTCTCGCTCCCGCCGCCGCATTCGCCCTGGGGGTCGGCCCTCGACGAGCGGGGCGTCCCCAACAAGGTGGTGTGGGCCCCGGCTCCCGGCTTCGAGGTGGACGCCGAGATCGCCGCGGTGTGCGCCGCCGCCGTCGCCGCGCTGGCCGACGCGGGGACCGAGGTCATCGAGGTCGAGCGGGTGTTCACCGACGAGCCGTTGGCCGACTGGTTCACCATGTGGGCCATCTACTGCGAGCGGCGCCAGGGCCCGCTGCGGGGCGGGCCCGACTGGGAGCGGATCGACGCCGGGCTCCGGGCCCAGATGGACCACGCCCACGCCAACGTCGATGCCGTGACCTTCGCCCGGGCCATCGATTCGGCCCACGTCCACAACCTCGATCTGGTCGCGCTGTTCGACCGGGCGCCGATCCTGCTGTGCCCCACCGTCGCCGGCCAGACGGCGGTCGTCGGGCACCAGGGCACCGTCAACGGCGTCGAGACCCCGTTCTGGGCCCCGTTCACCGGGCGCCTACAACCTCACCCGCAACCCGGCGGGCACGGTGCCGGTCGGCTTCACCGCCGACGGCATGCCCGTGGGCCTGCAGGTCATCGGGCCCCAGCACGCCGACGTGGCCGTGTTGCGCACCATCGCCGTGCTGGAGGACGTGGTCGGCCTCGATCCCGTGGCGCCGCTGGAGTGAGGGTGCGCCGGCTACGGAGGTGAGCCGGCCGTGGGGGAGCGGCTACAGTGCCCGTTCGCATCACGGGCGATTAGCTCAGTTGGTTAGAGCGCTGCCTTCACACGGCAGAGGTCAGAGGTTCGAGTCCTCTATCGCCCACCACATAGCCGCAGCCCACGGGGTCTGCGGCTTTCTTCATGTACCGACAGATTGGCGTCTTGTACCGTGCTTGTACCGCGCCAGGTCGACCACCGGCGACGTTTTTGGGGCGTCGACGGCCCCTCGAGCCATGGCGTCGAGTGCGTCGTTGACGGCGTCCTCGGTGCCGGGCAGGAGGTGCCCGTAACGGTCCAGCACCGTGACGACCGATGCGTGCCCGGCCCGCCGTGCGATCTCTTTCGGGCTGGCCCCGGCGGCGATCCACAGGGCGACGGCGGTGTGGCGCAGGTCGTGGACACGTAACGGGTCGAGTCCGGCCGCGGTGACCGCGGGACGCCAGAACCGGCGGCGCCACTGGCTCGTCCTCACCGGGCCACCAGCGGGGGCGGGGAACACGAAGTCGTCGGGTGCCATGCCGGAGACGTGGTCGGTTAGCTCGTCGGTGACGAAACGGGGGAGGGGCACGACCCGCCGACCGGCTTTCGTTTTCGGTGGGCCGATGACGTGGTGCCCGCGGACCTCCACCACGATTTCGGCCACGTCGACGGTTGAGGCCAGCACGTCGAGCCGGTTGCGGCGCAACCCGAACAGTTCCCCGGCCCGCAGCCCGCCGTATGCGCCGACGAGGACGAGCGTCCGGTACCGCTTGTCGATCCTCCCGGCCAAAACGGCCACTTCGTCGGGTGTCAGGAATCGTTGCTCTTTGCGTTCGATGGTGGGCAGGTCGGTTAGGTCGCACACGTTGCGAGCCAACAGCCCGACCTTGACGGCCGAACCGAGCACCTTCCCGACCAACTGGTGCGCCCGGTGGATCGTCGATGGCGCGTAACCCTGCTCGACGAGGTCAGCGACCCATGTCTGGACGGCGTCGTGCGTGACCCGCCCCAACGGCACAGCGGTGAACGTGGGCAGCACGATGGAGCGCATGTAGGACTCGTCACGGGCCCGCGTCGACGGCCGCAGGTTCACCGTGGACGCCCACCACTGTTCGTATCGTTCACCGAACAGGACCCGACCGCCCGCCGGGTCGACCCAGGTGCCCTGCTCTACCGACACGGCGTTACGGTTCAGCCACGCTTTCGCGTCGTATTTCAGCGGGAACGTCTTGGTGTGGTGCTTGCCGTCGGGGCCGAGGTACCGGACCTGCCAACCGGGGCGCCCCTCGGGTGCCTTCCTAACGTGTGCCATCGGTTCTAATCCTCCCCGAGGTAATCGTGTTGCCGCCGGTGATGCCATGCCGATTGCGCTTCGGCGCCGGCGGTAGGTAGCCGAGCTCCCTGCATTTCTGAACCCATCCGTTCACGGTCGAATACGGCTCTTTGTGCTTTCTGACGAGTTCTCGGATGGGGGAGCCAACGTCGGGGTCGCCCTGATAGCCGAGGTACTCGGCCGCAATCGCCCTCCAGAAGTCGGGGTCGTAGCCACGTCGACCGGGGCGCTTCTGCGTACGAAATGATGTGGCCTCGACCGCCTGCCCGACTTCGTCCCGGCCAACGTCGAGGGCTGCGGCTGCTTGCATCCAACGCCCCCAAGGGAATCGGGTCATATCCGACGGGTTCAGCCGACCGCCCGACTCCATCTGCGCTCCCACGACGGCGCCCGGTGTCTTTGGGTCGACGTAGACCTTCACCTCGAGCACGCAATGCGAATGCTCGAAGCCGAGCTCACTCACCCCGAGCCTGGTCGGTTCGTTGGTCCCCTCGAAGAACCGGAATGTCCAGCACCGCCGGCGGCGGGGGACCGGTTCGACGGTTTCGACCCAATAGGGACGCTCCTCGGCTTCGGCCACGGCCTCTAACTCTAACCAGAAGTGCGCGTCAATCACAAACAGTGATGCGTGCTAACGGATTTCTGCCAAGTGAATATCGGCCCAAGAAGTGGCCTGGTTAGATAGACATTACTGCGCACTAACGGATTTACTCGAGAGATGATCGACGAGGAGCTAAAGCAGCTTGCAGAAGCCCGCCGGCTTGGCGTGACCGGTGAGGGCAAGCGCCGTCGGGAAGAAGCCAACGTGTCGGTACCCGAACTGGCCCGTCCGTTGAATATCCACCCGGCGACTTTGCGCCGGTGGGAAGCCGGAACGGTTCTGCCACGCCGCGAGGGCGGTCTGCGTTGGCTAGCAACGCTCGAACTGCTCGACGGGAAGCGCTGATGCTCCGCCCCATGGCCGAACAGGGACGACGCACCGGGACCGGCGCCCGCATGGTGCGCCGACTCGTCGAACGCCGCGAACTGCCGCATTACCGGATCTCGGGGCGCATCTTCGTCTCCGACGACGACATGGACAGCTACCTCGAAAGTCACCGGGTCGACAGCCCCGACACCGGGTGACCTTCGTCGCGGCGTCCGGGGGCCTGCCCCGCTGACGAGACCCCGGAAGGGTCGAAACGCCGCCAGTACGCGAAACCGACCCGGCGCTATTCGCACACACCGGACCGGTTTCTCACAAAGGAGTAGCTATGAGCAGTCTAGAAGCCAGATTGAGTAGGGACGTCGAAGCGTGGAAGCCGAAGCCCGGCGACATGCTCATCGGGACCGTCGTCGACATCGAGTCACGACCGTCCGAGTTCAGCCGTGACGACCGGACGGTCCACTACCCGGTCGTGTCGGTGCTCACCGACGACGACCGGGAAGTCGCCTTCTTTGGGTTCCACTCGGCCGCGAAATCAGAGATCGCGAAGTTGAAGCCGAGGGTCGGTGACCGGTTCGGCGTCAAGTACCTCGGCAAGGTGCAGGGCAAGAAAGCCTCGTACGAGTCCTATCGGTGTCTCGTCGAGCACGCCGAACCGGAAACGGCAACGGAACCCGATTGGGACGCCATCGCCGGCGGCGCCGCCGAGGAACTCGCGGACATCGGCACACCGGACCTGCCCGACGACGACCCCGAAGACCTCGACGACGACGGGGAGCCGTTCTGATGACCCACCGCTGCCACCTCAGTTCCGCGGGCTTAGGTGCTCGCCGAGAACCTCGCCCAGAGCATGAACGACCTGAACGAGAACGTCATGTACGCCACCTATGACCTTGTGCTGGCCAATGGGGACAAGTCAGACCAAGTGGCCGACCTGGCCGACGCATTAGGCGCGTACCTCGACGAGTGGTTCCAGACGGCGCTCCTCGACAGGTTGCTTGTCGACGACCAGGAGCCCGACGACGAGATGGTCATCATGGGCAGTGACGGACCCAAGGGCATCCTCGAATTCCAGTTCCGGGACGACGAGCCGCACTAGATGGCCGCACTCGACCACGCCCTGGCCTACAGCCGTGCCGGCTGGCCCACCTTCCCCCTCAAGCCGGGGGGGAAGGTGCCGGCCACGGCGCACGGCTGCAAAGACGCCACCACCGACCCCGACCGGATCACCCGGTGGTGGACAGACATGCCGACCGCCAACATCGGTATCGCCACCGGGTCCCTGCTTGTCGTCGACCTCGACCACAAGGAAACGGTGAACGGCTGGACCGAATGGCTGGCCCTCGTCGCCAACCTGGCCCCCGACCAACTCGAACCCGACACGTGGGAAGTTGGCACCCCGACAGGTGGCGGCCACCTCTATTTCCGGATGCCCGCCGTCCCGGTCAAGAACAGCGCATCGAAGGTGGCGCCCGGCATCGACGTCAGAGGGCAGGGTGGCTACATCGTCGCCCCACCGTCGAAAGTCCCCGCCGGCCGCTACACGATTGAGAGCAGCGAGCCGGTGGCCGCCCTGCCGAACTGGCTCGACACGTTGCTGTCCCCGACGGCACGCCCACCCGCAAGACGTTCGCCAGCCTCCGACACCGCCTCGAAACCGCCGCCAGCGCACCCCGCTACGCCGCGAACCGCCCTCGACGCCGAACTCGACCGGGTCCGCAGCGCAGCCACTGGCACCCGAAACGACCTGCTGTGCCGGGCCGCGTTCAAGCTCGGCCAGCTCGTCGACCGGGGCGACCTCGAACGTCACGCCGTGACCAACGAGCTGCTCGACGCCGCCAACCGGGTCGGCCTCACCGAAACCGAAGCTCTCGCCACGATCCGTTCCGGGTTCAACGGGGCCCGAGACAAACCGAGAGCCCGATGAGCGCCGCCGACGACCTAGCCGACGAATACGACGACACGCCCCGCATCGACCGGCTCATCGACGGCGCAACGTTCATCCTCGACGAACCGACCGACGTCCCATCAGTGTGGGGGACCGACGACCGGGTCCTGTGGGTCGAAGGAGAGGGGTTCCTCCTCGTCGGCGGGTCCGGAGTCGGCAAAACGACAGTCGGTCAACAGTTCACGCTGCGCCGCATCGGCGTCGACACCGGTGACCTCCTCGGCCTGCCGGTCGCCGCCACCGACGACCGGCTCCTCTACGTCGCCGCCGACCGGCCCCGCCAAATCGCCCGGTCGTTCCGACGCATGGTCGACCACGACGACCGGGCCCGCCTCGAGGAACGGCTCGTCGTGTGGAAAGGCCCGCCGCCCGGTGACTTGGCCCGCTACCCCGACCTCCTCCTCGAGATGTGCGAGAAAGCCGACGCCCGCACTGTCATCCTCGACTCCCTGAAAGACGTCGCCATCGGGTTGGCCCTCGACGAAGTCGGAGCCGGCGTCAACCGGGCCATACAAACCGCCCTCGTCGAAGGAATCGAAGTCGGCCGTTCCACCACCAACGCAAAGGGGACGGCGCCGGCCGACCGAAAGCCCTCTCCGACGTGTTCGGCTCGACGTGGCTCACCGCCGGCATGGGCTCCGTCGTGTTGCTGTGGGGCGACGCCGGGGACAGCCTACGTCGACCTCCTCCACCTGAAGCAGCCGGCGTCCGACGTCGGCCCGCTGAAGAGCCTGCGCCACGACCACGACACCGGTACCACCGAAGTCGTCGACCGAATCGACCTCGTCGACCTGGCCCGACTCACCGCCGGTGGAATCACCGCCGTCGACGCCGCCCGTGCCGTGTTCGACAATCCGACCCCATCCCGCAACGAGATCGAGAGGGCCCGGCGTCGGCTCGTGAAACTCGCCGCAGCCGGTGACCTCGTCGAAACCGTCGGGTCACGCGGCGGAGGAAACGACCGCCAGCCCGCCCGCTGGCGCACCCCCACCATCCTCGACCTGACGGCCGAACCATGACCCCGAAAAGCAATCACGCACCCAATCACGCACCCCTCACCATCCGAACCAATCACGCACCATTCACGCCGTTCACGAACCAGCGCCACGGCAGTTCACGCACCAATCACGCCCGGAATCACGCCCGAGGGCAATCAGGTTCTCCCCCCCCTCTAGAAGGGGGGAGAACTGATGCCAGCCCTCGAAATCGAACCAAATGAACCGCCCAACCAACCCGACTGGCTCGTCGAGATCAGAGCCGGCGACCCGTACCAACGCGGCCACCGCGCCGCCGTCGACCTCATGGTCGGCTACACCGCACCGCCACCCGTCACCGACCGGCGGGACCTGTTCAGCCCGAACAGGCGCAAGCCATGACCAGCGAAGCCGAGTTCCAGAACATGGTCATCGACCTCATGCACTTGTACGGCTGGCACGTCAACCACACCCGGCGCTCCATCGGCAAGCACGGCCGGTGGGTCACCGCCACCTCCTGCCGAGGGTTCCCCGACTTGACGGCGTGGAACCCACGCCAACTCCGATTCCTGTTCGCCGAACTCAAGTCGGAGAAGGGGCGGGTCACCCCCGACCAGCACGACGTCCTCGCATCCATGGCCGAGACAAGGCATCGAGGTCTACGTCTGGCGTCCGTCCAACTTCGACGTCATCCAAGCCGTCCTCAAAGGGCCACGACCCACGGGTAGGGGGGCGGCACGACCATGGGCGCCATGACCCACGCAGCCACCCATGTCACCCACGCTCGGGCGTTCGGCATTTCCGGGCGCCTGTTTTCCGCTGGTTCCATTTTTCGACTGATTTGATGGGAAAGGGGCCTCATGCCCGCACACCTGAAGCCACCTGGCCAGCGTCAGGATCAGCGCCGCCAGCGGGCTCGTGCCCTCGTTGTGGTGCCGGTCCTTGAGCATGAGCCTGTGGCCCCTGACCCCGATTCGGGCTGGTTGAATGCCACCAGGGACGAGTGGTCCGAGTTCTGGGCGGCCCCGATCAGCCAGGGCACCGACGAGTCCGACCTCGGTCAACTCCACCGCTTGTTCGAGATGCGTGATCTTCGTCGGCGGGCGTTGGCTCGGTATCGGAGGGCTCCGATTGTGAGTGGGAGCACGGGGCAGCCGGTGACGAATCCGGCGTTTGCTGAGGCGATGGCTTTGGAGCGGGCGTGTGTGGTGTTGGAGGACCGGTACGGCCTGTCGATCAAGGCGAGGGCGTCGCTGTCGCTCAGCATCGGCGAGCCGAAGGTGACGGCCGCGGACCTGAAATGGGCGGCGGCGCAGGAGACCGACGACACCATCGACGGGGATCTCCTCGAGGAGTGGACGTGACATGTTGGTTCGGTCGTGGCCCCCGGGCGAGGTCGTTACAGGCCTCGTGCGGTGAGGACTAGCCAGGCTCTGATACCTGGCCTCTCTCTCCCCCGACCTCCACGAGGTCATCGCCACCGCGTCGGCCACCAACGACGCCGTCATCATCGACGAGAACACCCTCGCCATCACCGCCCGGCCCGCCAGGGCGACGCCCCCGACGACATCGGCTACGACCCCACCACCGCCAAGGCGTACGTCTCCAACGAACACGACACCGCCGAGACCGTCATCGACATGCGGAGCTCACACGGGCTTGGTGGCGAGAAAGACATGTGCGAAAAATCATCGAAGGCTCGAGCGTTCTTCTCGCCGCCCGACCCCCCGAATTCGTCGACAGCGGGGCCGACCGAGATGTCGGTGAACCCAGCGGTCTCCAGTAGTTCGCACCAGTCATCGATGGGCTTGCCGCCGG
>CAVSDZ010000002.1:0-128945 GCA_963726905.1 uncultured Microthrixaceae bacterium | reverse complement strand
TCACAAGTTCGAGTCTTGTATCGCCCACCATCGTCTTCTCTTTGAAACCCTCGACCTTGTGCGCGGTCCGTCGGCTGGGCGCCAGGGCCTCCGATCAGGCCCCCGGGAACCAGTTGGCGTGGAAGCCGATCGGCACCCGCCGGGGGATGTGCACACGAGCCACGGGCTCGGCCGTGAGGTCGTGGGCGTCCAGCACCACGAGATCGGTGGTGTCGGTCGCCCGGTCGGTCACGACGCTGAGCAGCCAGCCGTCGTCCTCGGCGGTGCCGTCCGGGTCGGGGGCGAAGACGTGCTCGCCCGAGACCTCCGAGTCGGCGTAGAAGCGCTCCTGCGTGGCCCCCGTCTCGGTCGTCGTACTTGACGACGCCATGGAACTCGAACTCGAACTCCCAGGTGCGGGCCATGCAGTTGTAGAGGTAGCGGGTGCGCCGCGTCGCATGGTTGTCGTTGACGCGGGGGAACTCACCGCCGCGGTCGTCGGTCTGCGCCGTCGTGCACCGCACCACCCGCGAGGTCGATGGACCACTTCCACGGCACCGGGGCTTCCTTGCCGGTCGGGCTGTCGAAGTCGAAGGCGCCGGGCATGTGCGGAGAACCGTGGTGCGCGCACCTCGATGCGTTCCCCGTCGTCCCAGGCGTTGAAGAAGTGGACGACGTACTGGTTGTCGACGTCGAACCAT
Organism: uncultured Microthrixaceae bacterium; assembly: GCA_963726905.1. Classification (GTDB taxonomy): domain Bacteria; phylum Actinomycetota; class Acidimicrobiia; order Acidimicrobiales; family Acidimicrobilacustridaceae; genus UBA4742. The sequence goes on along the minus strand of CAVSDZ010000002.1, from coordinate 128,265 downwards.
CGGATGTCATCCCCGTCACCGAGACGATCCATGACGCCGAGACGGGTCCCGGCTTCCGGCTCCCAGCGCATCATCGGCTCGCCCTGCATCAGGGCGGTCACGTCGAAGATGGCGGGTGAGTCGAGGAAGACCACGTGGTGCTCGGTGACCGCGAAGTCGTGCATCATGACCGGGTGGGGCAGGTCGATGTCGGTGGAGTGCACGAGCTCCCCGTCGGCCGACACGACGTGGTAGCGGAGGTACGGGCGGGAACGGCGAGTAGCCGAAGAAGAGCATCTCGCCGGTGACGGGATCGATCTTGGGGTGCGCGGTGCAAGGGCGGAGGAGAGCTTCCCGCCGAAATCGATGCTCCCCGACCGTCTCGAGCTCGCGGTCGAGCTCGGTGGGCGAGGCACGCCTCCAGCAGGGCGAGGATGCGCCCGCCGTGACGCACGACGTTGGTGTTCGCCGTGTTCTTGATCATCCCGCCCTCGGCGACGCGGTCTCGGCATCGGGCATGCGACGAACTCGGCGAGCCCGCCGTAGAGGGACTCGCCCCGGCGCCGCTCGGCCAGGAGACCCTTCGACTCGATCCACCGGTTTCGGTACCGGACCTCACCGTCCTCGAAGTAGACGGCGTGCAACATGCCGTCGCCGTCGAACGGGTGGTACTTGGTCCGCGGCGCGAACTGGGGGTTGGGGCCGTTGCGCACGAACATCCCCCGCAGCCCGGCGGGCACCTGGCCCGTCACCTCGAGATCGCGGTCGTCGCGCTCGTCGATGACACGGGTGCCATCAGGCCCTGGAGGTACGGCGAAACAGGTGGGGTCGTCGACGGTCATCGGAACTCCGTTCGGCGTATTTGGTGAACAGTGTTTAGCATGCACGGCCCCCGTCTTCCAGGGTCTCAGCCGGCGTCGCGGCGCGGCCCGAGGTAGCTCCACGGAGGCGCTGCGGGTCGGCGGCGAGGTCGGAGGCGGGTCGCCGTGAGGACGATCGCGCCTCCCGACATGACGTAGGCGCGGTCGGCGACCGCCAGCGCGGCGGCCACGTACTGCTCGACGAGCAGGACGCCGATCCCCTGGTCCCGGGCGATATCGCGAACCAGCGGCAGGAGCTGTTGCACGACGATCGGGGCGAGACCGAGGCTCAGCTCGTCGATGAGCAGCAGCCTGGGTCGCATGGCCAGGGCGCGTGCGAGGGCGAGCATCTGCTGTTCCCCACCGCTCATCAGCCCGGCCCGCCGATCGAGGATTCCGGCGAGGGCGGGGAAGTGGCGGATGGCGTCCTCCGCGGCCGCGTGGTCGCGGTGGGCGGCGAGCCGCAGGTGCTGGCGGGCCGTGAGACCGGACCAGAGCGCACGGTCCTCGGGTACGAGCGCCATGCCCTCGCGCACGAGCCGCGACGCCCGCGTCGAGGCCCCCCGGCTCCCGCGCCGAGGCTGGGCCGTGCCGAACACCCGCAGCTCGCCACCGAGGTGGGGGAGGAGCCCGGCGACCGTCAGCAACGTCGTCGTCTTCCCGGCACCGTTCGGTCCGATGCAGCGCGACGACCTCCCCGGCCCCGACCTGGAGGTCGATGCCGTGGACGACCTGCACGTTGCCGTAGCCGGCCTGCATGCCCGAGAGCTCGACCAGCGGCGAGAGCGCGGGCCCGTTCACGTGATGGTCCCGAGGTAGGCGTCGATCACGGCTGGGTCGTTGCGCACGACCTCGGCGGGGCCGCTGGCGATGACCCGGCCGAGGTCGAGCACCGTGAGCTCCTCGCAGACGTCGAGCACCAAGGTCATGTCGTGTTCGACGAGCAGCACGGAGATGCCTCGCCCCGGCAGCGATCGGAGCAGTTCGCCGAGCGCCCGGGTCTCGTCCGGATCGAGACCGGCCGCCGGCTCGTCGAGCAGCAGCACTTCGGGACGGGTGGCGAGCGCACGGGCCAGGCCGGCGAGTCGCTGCTGCCCGTGTGAGAGGCGTGGTGGATGGACCTCGGCCAGGTCGCGGAGGCCGACGACGTCGAGTGCAGCCTCGACATCATCGTCGACGCCTCGGCTCCCACGGCGGGGCGCCACCGCATCGAGCATCGGGGACAACCAACGAGGTCGGGTGGCGGCGACCAACAGGTTCTCGCGAAGGGTGAGATCGTCGAAGAGCTCAACCGTCTGGAAGGTGCGCACGAGCCCGGCCCGGGCCCGTGCATGGGGTTTCGACCCGTCGAGACGCTGACCGGCGAGCGTGATCGTTCCTCTGGCCGCGGGGACGAATCCGCAGAGGGCGTCGATGGTCGTCGTCTTGCCGGCACCGTTCGGCCCGATGAGACCCATCAGCCCGCCCTGGGGCAGGCTGAACGACACGTCGTCGACGGCCAGCAGCCCCCCGAACCTGACGGCAAGGCCCTCCACCTCGAGACTGGGCATCATCGCCGGCCTGCCAGCCGTGCCAACCCCGCGTCGTGCGGCCACGCTGAGGCCGTCGGGGTACAGGATCACCACCACGATGAGCACGATGCCGCTCACCGCGAACTGGTAGCTGGAGGTCTGCCCCGTGGCGCCTGATTGGAGCAGGGTGAGGATGCCGCCCGAGGCGAGCGCCCCGGCGATGAGCGCGCCGCTGATCGTGGCGATGCCCCCGAGGTAGCACAGCGCCAGCACGGCGAGGGCGCCGACGACCAGGAACTCCTCGGGCGAGAGCGCCGGCAGCTCGTAGGCGAGCAGCGCCCCCCCGAGCCCGGCCAGAGCGGAGGAGATGGCGAAGGCGCTGAGCTTGGTGGAGCTGACGTTGACCCCGGAGGCGGCGGCCGACCGCTCGTTGCTGCGCACCGCGAGCCATCGCAACCCGGTCGGGCTGCGTCGGAGGTTCGCGACGGCGACTGCCGCCCCGGCGAGAGCAACCAGCGAGAGGACACCGAAGGCGACGCGGAAGTTGTCCGCGCCCGATGCGAGGAACCCGAGGTCGAGACCGAGCAGCCGAGGGTGGGGCACGTCGGTGATGCCGTTGAGGGACGGGGACCGGAACACGAGCGCCTCGATGGCGACCGCCACGCCGAGCGTGGCGACCGCGAGGGTCATGCCCCTGACGCGCAGCGCGGGGATGCCGACGAGGATGCCCACACCGGTCGTGAGTGCGATGCCGGCCAGCGCAGCCCACGGGAACCCCAGGCCGGCCAGGGCGAGCTTGGCCGTGACGAACGCCGACAGGCCGGCGAAGGCGTACTGAGCGAGTGAGATCTGCCCGACGTATCCCGTCAGCACCACGCTCGAGAGAGCCACCACGGCCGCGATCAGCGACACGACGATGGCGAGGCGCCACTGCGCGTCGAGCGTCAGGAGGGCGACGAGCACGGGGATGCCCAGGAGGACGGCGGCGACAACGGGTCGGCGTGGTTCGGGGGAGGTCGGCAGACGCGGTACGACCATCTCCTCGCGCGAAGGCAGGTGTGCGCCTCGGAGTGTGATGGCGATGATGATGAGGATGACCGGCAGCGCTTCTTGGAACCCGTTGTGGGGCAGCCAGCCGGGGAGCCATTCGGCCCGGATCTGGAACGTGGCCAGGGCACTCTGGGCCATGCTGATCGCCAGCGCGGCGATCGTCGTGACCGTGAAGCTGTCCAGCCGTCCGAGCAGCGCGGCCGCGAGGGCGGGAACGATGAGCAGGCTGGTCTCGGTCGGGTCGAGGTGCGAGGAGATGCCGGCGAAGAGGATGATGGCCAGTCCTGCGAGCACGGTCGCCAGCATCCAGTTGATGAACCCGAGGCGATCGGGTGACAGTCGGCTCAGGACGGCACCGGTCTCGTTCTGGGCCGACGCCCGGGTGGCCAAGCCGAAGCGGGTGAACCGGAACAGGGCGACGAGGCCGACGGTGGTGACGATCGCGAGCCCGACGAGCACGAAGCTCGCAACGGGCACCACGGCGCCACCCACATGCACCACCTCGCTCGGCAGCAGCGACCCGAGCTGGAGCGAGGCGGACCCGGCACCGGTGACGCTGGTGCGGAGCTGCATGACCGACTGCAGGTAGAGGAAGACGCCGAGCGAGGCGATGACGCGGGCGAGCGGGGGTGCGTGGCGGAGCGGCCGGAACACGAGGCCGTAGACGATGGCACCGAGGACGGCCCCCAACCCGACGGCAATGAGCAGCGCGGTGAGGACCGTCGGGCGGTCGAGCACGTGCACGTGCGACGGCAGGCCGATGATCGGCAGGACGAGGTCCCCGCCGAGCTGGGTGGAAGCCACGTCGAAGTTGCGCAACCCGAAGTAGGCGTAGGCCACGTACATCCCCATCGCGGCATGGGCGAAGTTGAGGACGTTCGACGCGCGGAAGGTGAGCACGATGCCGATCGCCAGCACGGCGACGACCGCGCCCGCACCGAGACCGGTGAGCGACGGCTGCAGGTAGGGGATGATGAGGGTCTCCGGAAGTCGCCGTCAGCGCGCGAACGCGCCGACGTCGAGCCAGTCGGTGACCGGCTGGAGCGCGCCGTCCTGCCATCGTCCCAAGGTCTGCTGGGGGGAGCACATCGCGGGGTACCCGTCCAGCTGGTGACCGTCACAGGTGTAGGGATGGCCGAAGAAGCTCGGCTCTGACTGCGCTTGGGCGAACACATCGCGGATCTCGGCGGGTGTGATGTGGTCGGCGCCGAGACGTCGCATGGCGACGTACAGGTTGATCACGCTCCGGAACGACACCGTCCCGGCGCTCTGCCAGTCGTAGCCGTACTTCGGCCCGTAGCGTTCCGCGATGGCCCGATACAGCGACGTTGTCCGGGCTCGCCTGGTCGAGGTCGGCCTCGAGGTTGAAGATCGCCCCGTCGGCGGCGTCGCCGACCGAGTCGAGGATCTTGGGTGCGGCGCACGCTCCCGTGTAGAGGATCGGCACCGTGAAGCCGATCTGCTTGGCCGTGAGCATCGTCGGCTTGCAGCCGCTGTCGGCGGTCAGCGCGATCAGCGCGTCCGGTGATGTCTGAGCCGCCGTGTTGAGGGCCTGCACCATGTCGGCGTTGACCGGCGCGACGCTCACGAGCGTGACCTGTACGCCCCGCTTCTCCAGCGCCGCCTTGCCGAGCTTGGCCGAGTCGGTGATCGGGCCGAAGTCGGCTGTAGATGATCGTGACCTTCTGGGCGTGGAGCTGTTCGACCGCGTACTCGCCCATCCCGAGCACCGCACCCCAGGTCCCCCCGCTGAACTGGAAGCTGACCGGGCTGCGTGTCGACTCGAAGCTCACGGGGATCCCGCCGACGTAGGGGATGCCGTTGTTCTCGAGCGTCGTGATGCCCGTACCCCATACGTCGATGCCGCCGATGACGGCGGCCACGTTGGCGGCGACCATCTGCTGGGCACAGCTCTGCGAGAGGTCGGGGCTGAAGTTGGTGTTGCAGGTGATCAGCTCGATGGGGTGGCCGTCGACGCCGTTCAGCTCCGTCGTTGATGAAGTCGATGGCTGCCTTGTCGGCCATCGTGAGCTCGGGGAACGCCCCGGCCGCTCCCGTGTCCTGGTTGATCGTCCCCAGCACGATGGGACTCCCGGTGGCCTTCTGGGGCTCCGACGGCAGGTAGGGCGCCAGCATCGATCCTGGCGGCGCGCAGGCCACGATCGACGTCGCACCGGCGCAGTCGCCCCCACCCGCGTTCGAGGTGGTCGGGGAACCCCCCGCTTGATCGCTGGCCCGGATCGGCTCCGAGCACCCGACGGAGCCGATCAAGGCCCCGACGAGTCCCACGGCGATGAGGAGGCGACGCACTCGTTCTCTTCCTTGTCCTGTCGTGGTGCGGGTCATGGGCCCATGAGCCGGCATCAGCTCGGCGGAGGGGTGGGAGGTGTCTCGAGGCCGGCGACGATCGAGTCGATCACCGAGGTGATGAGCTCGGATTCGAAGGACTTCCCGAGACGCGGTTGCGCCAGCAGCAGCATGGCCAGGCCGTGCACCGCGGCCCAGATCGTCAGGCTGGCGAGGAGAGGGTCGCGCGGCGCGATGAGGCCGGCCGCGATGGCGTCCTCCACCGCCTTCGCCGACATCTCGAACGCCTTCGACGCAGCGGGCAGCTCGGTGCCTCGGGCGCTGGGCGCCCACGAGGGCCTGAACAGGAAGATCACCTCGAAGAGCGACGGGTTCGCCAGGGCGTAGGCGATGTAGGCGCGGCACTGCGCCTTGATCAGCGCGACCGGATCGTCGATACCTCGCCCGGCGGACTCCAGCTTCGCCAACAGCCTCGTGAACTCGTCTGCCGCGAGCGCCTCGAGCAGCGCCTCCTTGCTCTCGAAGTGCGAGTACAGCGCCGGGGCCGTGACGTCGAGGCTCGCGGCGAGCGGCCGCAGCGCGAGCGCATCGACGCCATCGCGTCCCGCGATGCGGCGCGCCGCCTTCAGGATCTTGTCGTGATCGATTCGCGAGCGCCGCTGCGCCACCTGTCCCCCAGACCGTGTAGGTGAACGCCGTATAGTAAGAGTGGCGGGGGACGGGATCAAGGCATCGCTGAAGCGCTCCTGGGTGCTCGGCCGGGGCTCCCGCCGGTCTGCGGCCGCGTGCTTCACCCTCGCAGCGCTGGAGGAATGCGTGAGGTTAGGGTGTGCCCCGCAACCGACCCCCCAAACTCGTGCCCGTCGCTGATCGAGGAGGAAGTCACGATGTCGGACCCTGGAGCTACTTCGGAGGCGGGGGAGCCGGTTCTCGCCTGGCTCAGCCGTCGGAGCGCCAAGTTTCGGCAAGGGGAAGTCGATTGGGACGACCCGCGTCTGGAGTACCGGCGACTGTTCAGCGAGATGTGGGGCACGTTCCTGTTGGTGCTGGTGGCGGCCGGCGGCGGGGTGATCGGCGCCACCGCGTTCGGCGGAGAGCTCACCCTGGCGATGAAGGCCTTGGCGCCGGGGATGATGGTCATGGGGATCATCTTCTTCATGGGCACCATCTCCGGGGCGCACCTCAACCCCGCGGTCACGCTGGCGTTCGCGGTCCGGGGCAACTTCCCCTGGCTGCGGGTGCCGGGCTACATCGTCGCCCAGCTCATCGGCGCCATCCTGGCGGCCTGGTTCCTGCAGCTCATGTACGGGGGGATCCTCAACGGCGCCACCGAACCGACAACCCAGGTGAGCCTCACCGTCGCCTGTCTCACCGAGGCGGTATTGACCCTCGGCCTGGTCAGCGTGATCCTCGGCACCGCCTCGGGCGCACGCAACGTGGGCTTCAACGGCGCCCTGGCCGTGGGCGCCTACATCGGCCTGGTCTCGGTGTGGGGGGCACCGGTCACGGGCGCATCGATGAACCCGACCCGCTCCTTCGCCCCCGAGCTCATCGGCGGGAACCTGACGGACTACTGGATCTACCTGGTCGGCCCGATCCTCGGCGCCATGGTCGCCGTGGGCTTCGAATTCATCCTCAAAGGCAAGCCCACGAAGGCCGGTGCCGACGCCGCCCAGGGCATCCTCGACGACGACCCCGAGGGCCTCTGAGCGGGCGACTCGACTATCGGGTCCGCCATTCGATCCGCTGCTTGCTGTCGAACTCCGCCTGGCCGGCCTGCATCGCTTCGGGGTCGATCCCGATGCGCGTGTAGAGCGAGCAGAGCTCCAGCGCCTGTGAGCGGGGCACCTCCATGCCCATCCAGATCGCCCGCAGGGTGCCCTGGATGACGAGCGGGGGCGCCGAGGCGATCGCCGCCGCCGCCCACTGGGCGGCCTCGAGGACCTTGTCGTCGTCGACGACCTCGGACACGAGCCCGACCTCGTAGGCGCGTTGGGCGCTCATGCGCTCATGGGCACCCAACAGGGCCATGCGCAGCACCTCCTGGGCCGGCATCTTGCGCAGCAGGTGGATGGGTTCGTACGCCGCGGGCATCTGATAGGTCACGTGGGGGTCGAAGAAGGTGGCTCCCCGCCCGGCGATGATGAAATCGGTCTCGCCCAGGATGTAGAACGCGCCCCCACAGGCGATGCCGCGCACCGCCCCGATGATCGGCTTCCACAGGTGGTTCGCCTTCGGCCCGATTCGCTGGCCCGGATCGTCGAAGACCCACGGGGTGGAGTAACCCAGGTGTCCATCGGTGGCATCGGCGGCGCCGATGGTGGCGTCGCGGTCGATGCCGACGCAGAAGGCCCGCTCGCCGGCGCCGGTCAACACGATGCAGCGGACGTCGTCGTCGCGCTGGAGTGCCTGCCACAAGGCCGAGAGCTCCTGTTCCATCTGGGGGTTGAACGCGTTCAGGACCTCGGGTCGGTTGAGGGTCACGGTGGCGACGCCGTCGTCGATCTCGCACAGCAGGGTCTCGTAGCTCGTCATGGCCAGATCCTACGCAGGGGGTGCCGATACCCTCAGCGCCGCACCCGGGGCAGACTTGGGCCGTGGATCTCGGCCACTACCTGGGGGTCAGGGACCGGGTCGAGGAGCTGGCCCGGACCTCGCCGGCGGAGACGCCCGTTCCCGCCTGTCCGGGCTGGCGGGTCCGAGAAGTGCTGGCCCACCTGGCCGGGCTGTGCCAGGACTGGGCCCACCACCGCCTGGACGGGTACGCGTCGGATGCCTGGACCGAGGCTCAGCTGTCGCGCTTCGCCGGCTGGTCGGTCGATGACATCCTCGACGAGTGGCGAGTCGCCGTCGGGGAGTTCGCCCGCCTCCCTGACGATCCGGTGATGGGGGCTCCCAGTCGCTGGGCCTTCGGCGACGCCGTGATCCATGAGGCTGACATCCGGGGCGCGGTCGGCGCCGCACGGGTTCCCGGTGATGTCGTGCAGGTGGCCCTGAAGGGGTCGATCGGTCGGTGGCGCCAGACGCTCCGCGACGCCGGGACGCCGACCCTGCTGCTGCGGCTCACCGATTCGAGGGACTGGTGGCTGGGCGACCCCGACGCTCCCGACGCGGTCGTGGCCGAGACCTCGGCCTACGAGGTGTTCCGGGCGCTGGCCGGAAGGCGAACCTCCACGCAGTTCCGGGCCTGGGCCTGGACGACGGACCCGGAGCCGTTCGTGCGGGCCGGGCTGCCGTTCCCGTTCACCTGGGCCGCGGGACCGATCGAGGACTGACACCGCCTGGTACCTTCGGCTCGCATGGACCGCGACGAGCTGAGAGCCATCCAGGCGCCGTTGAAGGAGCAGTACCGCGCGACGCCCGAAGCGGCCGTCATCACGTTGGAAGCCTCCGGTGAGCTGGGCACCGAATCGATCTCGTGCTCCGTCCAGACGGGTCAGGCCCTGGTCCGCGCCGGCCTGCACCCCGCGACCGGTGGTGACGGGTTCCACGCCTGCTCGGGCGACATGTTGCTGCAGGCCCTCGTCGCCTGCGCCGGCGTGACGCTGCGCTCGGTGGCCACGGCCAGAGGCATCGACCTGAGGAGCGGGTCCGTCCACGCCGAGGGGGACCTCGACTTCCGCGGCACGCTGGGCATCGACAAGGAGGCGCCGGTGGGTTTCCGATCCGTCCGGCTTCGCTTCGACCTCGACACCGACGCTTCGCCCGACGAGGTCGCGGCCCTCATCGCCACCACCGAGCGGTACTGCGTCGTGCTCCAGACCCTGGCCCATTCGCCCGACCTCTCCACCTCGGTCACCACCGGGTAGCGCCGCTGGTTCACGGTGACCCGCTCGTCACCACAGGTGCACGCCCACGGCAGTCACCACCACGACCGCGAAACCGGCCACCATCTGCTGTGCGCCGATCACCCCGACGCGGGGGAGCGGCCGGCGAGCCGCCAGCCGTTGGAGCACGATCAGGACGACGACGGCGATCGCTCCCAGGATCACCGAGTGTTCGAGCACCACCGCCGTGGCGGCGATCACGAGGGCGCCGAGATCGGCCAGGAGCAGCCCACCGGGGGCAACGGGACGGTCGTGCAGCCGGGCGATCTGGGCGCGCACGAACGGGATCGACGTCACCACCCGGGCGGCCAGCACCAGCCACAGGGCCGTGGCCAGGGGTCGAGACGCACCACCGGCCAGGGCGATCATGGCGGCCACCGCCGACACCCCGACGGCGCCGGCGAGCTCCGGGACGAGGCGGCGGCTGCGAGAGCGCATGTCGAACCACAGCTCGACGGCGACCAACGGAGCGGCCACCACCAACGGCCACCAGAACGGCGATGACGAGAGCGTCACGGCCGACGCGACCAGGACGACGAGCACCAGCACCTCGACGGCGGCGAGCCGGGTGGCGACGGTGGTGCGCTCCAGCGACCGGTGCCGGCGACGATCGACGAGCACCACGCGCAAGGGGGTGCGGGCCAGGAACGCCACCAGGGCGGCGGCGGCCAGGCACCATCCGGCGCCGCTCGCCGCCACCAGCAGGCCGAGCACCGCCGGCTCGAGGGTCAGCCCCCAGCCGCCGTGCTCGGTGGGGAGGGCGACCGAGCGCAACACGCCTCGGGCGGCGGGTGCGGTCACGGACTTCGGGGCGCGGGCGGAGGCTGGGCGGAGCGGAGCTGGGCGATGACGAGAGCGACGGCGAGCACCACCACCCCGGCGCCGGGGAAGATCCAGTAGGGGACGATGATGGTGAGCACGACCGCCCCGGCGCACACCCGCCCCGACACGGCGTGATGGCGCCAGAGCCACAGGGCGAGCAGGATCGAGATGGCGACGGTGAACAACGCGGCACGCTCGGCGAGATCGTGACCGTCGACGAACCCCGGTCGGGTGGGCCCGAGCAGCTCGACCTCCTCCGTCGACCAGGATGCTCCTCCGATCGCATCGACGACGCGCACGTTCCCCATGGCGACCCCGACCGCTCCGGCGATGACGAGAGCGACGAGGATCCACAGTCCTGGCGTGCGCCGCGACGCGGCCGCCACGCCCCACACGACCACGCCGATCAGGAACGCGAGCCCGAACACGGGGGAAGCCGAGGCCAAGTGCTCGGCGGCGTGGCCGGTGACGGTGTAGCGACTCGTCCACACGGCCTGCACGGTGATGACCGCGGCCAACAGGGCCGGGATGGGCCAGAAGCGGCGGATCCACGGCACGAGCGCCATCCGAGGGTTTCCCGGCTCTACGGCTCGAAGGTGACGACGAGCAACACGTCGACGGCGGCGGCCAGCACGGCCCCGACGGTACCAAGCCACCGGGCGGGCCGGGGCGCCCGCCAGCCGTCCGGCTGGGGCGCCAGTGAGAACGTCGCGGCCCACACGATGACGGCGTAGATCACCAGCATCCACAGCGCGGCGAGCGTTGCCCGGGCCGGCGACAGCTGGTCGAACAAGGACACGGAGATGCGCAGGATAGGCACCGCGGCGATCAGCCCCAGGAGCCCGCGCACCCACGGCGCCCACTCCCGGTGGGTGAGGGCCAGCGGGGCCACGATGATGGTCGGCACCAGCGGGCCACCGGCGGCCAGGCCCAGGAACAGCAGGGACGCCACGGTGATGATCCGTAGGGCGGTCAGGCGCGGCCTCGACAGACCGGCCCGGCGACCGAGGTAGGCCCCGGACTGGGCCAGGCCGACCACCGCGAACCCGATGACGATCGTCAGCGTCCCGCTCCACGTGAACCCCGGATCGGTGCTGATGAAGCGCATCCACAGCCGGGCGAACGCTCCCCAGGCCGCACCGGCCAGCAGCCCACCGACGAGCACCAGGGGGGCAGGCATCGGACGATTCCGAGTCCCGGTGGCGGTCATGTGACCCTTCCTCTCCAACCGTCAGAGCTCACGGCTCATCGGTACCGGCGAAGGCGAGGATCTCGCCGCGACCGATCTGGGTCAGCAGGCTGGCGCTGTCGAGGTAGACCCGCTCGTTGACGATGCGGTCGCCGTCGAAGAAGAACACGGCGACCACCGGCACCCGGAACGCCTTGCCGGTCGGCGCCAGGCCGTAGAACTCGCCGAGGTTCGTGCCCAGCAGGTCGAACTCGGTGACCACCGAGTCGTCGGCGAAGTGGTAGCGGACGTGCTCGTGGCGCTGGTCGGGGAAGGCCGTGCGCTGTCGCCGGTGGTAGGTGAGCACCTCGTCGTCGCCGTCGTAGACCTGTCCGGTGGCCATGATCTCGTAACGGGGGTGGCCGTTGAACGTGGCCAGGGTGCGATCGAACTCCTGGTCGACCTCGGACTGGAAGTGCTCCTCGAGGACCTCGAGGCGGCGCTGTCGTAGCTCGTCGTTGGTCATGGTGGCCCTCGCTCCCGGTTCGGTCTGCCCGGAACGCTACGGGGCGGATCACGAACATGCCGTCCGGCGCCGTGCCGCCGGTCCCACTCGTGACCTCCGGCCCTGTTCGACCGGGCGACGTCGTGATGGGCTGTGGGTACCGACCGGTCGCCTCCGGCCGGACAACCGCGGAGGGGGATGTCATGCGTGCCCTGCAGCTCACCCAATGGAAGCACGAACCCGAGATCCGAGACGTGGCCCAGCCCGACGTCGGCGCCCGGTGAGGTCCTGGTGCGCATCGGCGGCGCCGGGGCCTGCCACTCGGACCTCCACCTCATGCACGACTTCGAGGAGGGCATGATGCCCTTCAACCCGCCGTTCACGCTCGGCCACGAGAACGCCGGCTGGGTCGAGGCCCTCGGCCCCGGGGTGACCGGGGTCGAGATCGGCCAACCCGTGGCCGTCTACGGGCCGTGGGGCTGCGGGCGGTGCCGCCGCTGCCAGCTCGGCATGGAGAACTACTGCGAGCGCCAGAGCGAGCTGAAGGCGATGGCCGCCGGGCTCGGCGCCGACGGCGGCATGGCGCCGTTCATGGTCGTGCCCGACGTCCGCCACCTGGTGGCGCTCACCGACCTGGACCCGATCGATGCGGCCCCGCTCACCGACGCCGGCCTCACCCCCTACCACGCGGTGAAGCGCTCGCTGCCCTGCTCGTCCCGGGCTCGAACGTGGTCGTGATCGGCGTCGGCGGCCTCGGGCACCTCGCGGTGCAGATCCTCGAGCGGTGTGCCCGGCCACCATCATCGCCGTCGACACCCGCGAGACCGCGCTGCGAGCTGGCCACCGACGCCGGGGCCGCCACACGCCGTGCTGGCCGACGACGCCGCGGCCGAGATCGCCGGGATCACCGGGGGCTGGGCGCCGACGTGGTGCTCGACTTCGTCGGCAGCGACGCCTCGATCCAGCTCGCCGTCGCCTCCTCCCGCTCGCTCGGTCACGTCACCATCGTCGGCCTGGCCGGGGGCTCCTACCCGTTCGGGTTCTTCACCATCCCCTACGAAGCGGCCATCGCCACCACCTACTGGGGCAGCATCCCCGAGCTCATCGAGGTGATCGCCCTGGCCGAACGGGGCCAGATCAAGGCCGAGATCGAGCCGGTGCCGCTCAGCGCCGGCGCCGACGCCTACCGGCGCCTGGCCGCCGGCGAGGTCGACGGCCGGGTGGTCATCGTCCCCGACTGAGCGGCCCGGGCTACGTCCCGGCCGGAGCCGGTCGCGGCCGGGCCCCCCAGGCGGCCACCACCAGCCACACCAGGCCGGCGCCGAGCAGCGCCGCGTTCATGACGTTCTCGCCGCCCGTCAGTCCCGGCTCCTCGTGGGTGGCGTGGTAGAGGAAGTGGGGGATGGCGAAGGCGGCGTAGGCGGCCAGGGCCACGTAGACGCCGCTGCGCCGCCCGAGGATGGCGGCCACCAGCAGGGCCACGCCGGTGGCCACGAACCCGGCGCCCACATCGGTGGCCAGGTGCTGGTTGAACGGCGGCTCGGCCGAGATCAGGTGCGGCCCCACCCCGGGGAAGTTGTCGTACCAGTGGCGGGGCGCCGCCAGCGCCCAGGCCCCGACGAACAGCTGGGGAGCGGCCAGCAGCGCGATCATCACGACACGGACCCAGGTGGGCACCTTGTCGTCGGACGAGTCCGGCATGGGTCACCTCTCTTGGTCGGCTCGCTTCACGATAGGTCGGTGATCAGGCCGGTAGCCGGGCTGGATGACGAACGTCATGGCTACGTCCCGGCCAGGACCTCGACCGTGGCCCAGCCCCGGCTCGGCACCTCGACGGCGACGCTCCACACCCCGCTGGCCGGGTCATGGGTGACGGTGCGGTCCGGCGAGGTCGGGGCCAGCGGTGCCCATCCGGTGATCGTGACCGTCTCGCCGGCCCCCTTGACCACCAGCTCCACGCCCCCGTCGACGACCGACACCTCGAGGCGGGCGTCGCCGGCCGTGACGAACTTGGTCGTGTCGCCGATGACGGCCAGCTCGGACCCCGAGCCGGTGGCCAGGACGGGGGCGAGGACGAGGTAGGCCCACTCCTCGCGGCGCAGCGAGACCGGCCACGCGTGCTCCGCCCCCAGCCGCGTGGCGGTGGCGTGGCGCCAGTCCCACACCACCACGTCGCCGGCGGGTGCGCTCTCGCCCAGCTCGGCGAAGCGGACCTCCTCGTCGATCGACCCGTCGGAGGGATTGGCGTGCAGGGCCACCGCGTACGCCCAGCGCCCCGCCGGATGGTCGGAGAAGCACTCCGCCACCATCAGATGGTCACGAAAGCCGGTGTTGGCCAGCATGGACGCGCCGGTGGCGGCGATCGGGGTGTGGGGCTTGATGAGCAGACCGTCGGCCCGGCAGGTGCGCCGGGCCAGCCCGATGTCGTGGTGCCCGACCCGGTCACCGAGACCCACCGGACCGGTGGACAGGGCCGACAGCAGCGCCTCGGGCTCGCCGGTGTCGCCGGCCACCTCCGGGTCGGTGCGGAAGACGTCCTTGAAGGGCATGAGGCCGAGCGCCCGGGCCAGCGCGTTGGTGGTGCAGAACCACGCCCACAGCTGGCCCGGCGTGGCGATGTAGCCGTGGTCACCGCTGGTGCGCACCGACGTCACCTGGCTGAGCGTGGTGGTCTGGGCGAAGTCGGCCGGCGTGGCCATGCACCACTGCAGGGTGACGCCCCGCTGGCGGGCGGCGGCGTCGATGCCCTCCTGCCAGGCCCGGGCCCGGCCGGGACGTTCCCGCAGGGGGCGCACGCCGAAGAACACCTCGACCAGCCAGTCGTGCTCGAAGGTCTCGACCCCCCAGGTCACGCACTGGTCGAGCCAGCGTTCGTAGGCGGCGGGAGTGGCCGGCGCCGCGTACGGGCCGTCGAGGTACACGGGCACCTCCCCGGCGATCGGCGCGTCGGCGGCCAGGTGGCGGATGTGGGCCACCAGGGGACGCTGGCCCAGCCGCCGCCGCAGCGCGGTGATGCCCTCGGGGAGCACGTCGGCGCGCTCCTCCCACGCGGTCAGGGCCGAGGGCGGCACCACCCACTCCTCGGTGTCGAACGGGCGCAGCTCCTCGTGGGGGTAGAACCACGAGTCGAGCTGCACCGACCCGATGGCCACGCCTCGGTCGACGAGGTCGTCGACGGCGGCGACCACCGAGCCGGCCGGGTCGAGGCCGGGCTCGGTGCGGTACCAGTACGCCGGAGCCGTTGTCCGTCCAGTAGGAGAGCCGTGAGCCGAGCGCGTCGGGCCAGCGACCGGGACGAAGCGTGCCGGCGCGGGCGAGCAGGATGGCACCCCACTCGTCGAGGCAGGGGCGGGGTCCGGCTCCGGCGATGACGGCCAGCTCGGTGGCGAACCCGGCGGGCACGCCGTCCAGGTCGCCGTGCCAGCCGCAGCGCACCGTGCCGCCGTTGAGCCCGATGGTCTGGTCGTGGAAGGCGTCCAGCGGGGCGAGCAGCAAGGTTCGCCCGTCCGGGGCGCTGAGCAGCAGCGGCCACCCGGTGGGGGGACGGTGGGGGAGGAGGAAGAACCCGTCCAGGTCCGGCCCCGCGTTGCTGGGCAGACCGAACTCACAGTGCTGGAAGGCCAGGGCCCGCATCCCCGGGGGAGCACCGCCCTGGCGCCGCCGGGCCGGGGTGAAGACGGGCCAACCCACGCGCGGGGTCGTCGAAGGTGCCGGTGGCCAGGCCGTCCAGGTCGCGGGCGGCCTCGATGCGGAACACCACGAGGGGCCGCTCGGGGTAGGCCCGCACCGAGCAGGCCACGTCGCCGCCGGCGATGCGAACCGACACGCCCCGACCCAGCTCGTCGGCGGTCTCGACCGCGTCCATCGACCCGGCCCCCCGGATCGGGCGAGTGGCGGTGCCGGGGCCGAGCCAGTCGGACTCGCCCCACCCGAGCCGCACGGCCCCGTCGTCGCCGACCTCGACGCTGAGCCCCGCACCTGCTTCCAGTCGCATGCCGCAGTCTGAACCGCCGAGCTCACCGCGTCCACTGGTCGGCGACGTCGGACGTCAACGGCTTTCGGGACTTTCGTCTCTAGGGTCGTCCTGGGACCTCGTCATACGGTGAGGTCGAAGGGGAGCCATCCCCACGAGGAGGATCCATGACGGTCAACGACAGGAGCACCGAGGTAATCGAGCAGATCCTGGATCGGCTCAGCCGAGCGTCGGATCAGTTCACCAAGACATCTGAGGAACAGGCACGGCTCTTCGATCGGCGCATGAAGGACTTGCTGGATCGCACCGAGAAGGCCACGGACCGACTGGTCGAGTCCATCGACAAAGAGGTTCAGGCTCAGATCAAGACCATGCGCCGCGAGATCGACAACCTCGACAAGCGCATCGCCGCCGCCCGCAAGAAGACGACGGCCCGCCGCACGGCGGCCAAGAAGGCGCCGGCCCGCAAGGCGACGGCCAAGAAGGCGCCGGCCCGCAAGACGGCGGCCAAGAAGGCGCCGGCCCGCAAGACGGCGGCCAAGAAGGCGCCGGCCCGCAGGACGGCGGCCAAGAAGGCTCCGGCCCGCAAGACGACGGCCAAGAAGGCTCCGGCCCGCCGGGCCGCCTGAGTCCGGTTGTGACAGCCGCCCGTCGGGCGGCTGTCACCGACCCCCGTCGCCCTGGGTGGGGTCAGGTATCGACGAGGCCACCGAGTCGCTCGAACGGCGACGCCGTCTCATAGTCGAGGCGGCCGATGTCGGCGACGGCGGCGGCCGGGTCGACCCGGGCGACCGGCTGGGCGTCGCGGCAGTACAGGTACGCGGTGGCGCAGTAGTCGTCGACGCGCTCGGCGATGCCCCACGCCAGCAGCCCGGGGGCCAGGTTCACGGTGCCAGCCGGCGCCGGCCGGCGGGTTGGTGGCGCTCGTAGGCCTCCAGCTCCGCCTCCTGGCCCGACGGTGAAGGCCTTCGCCCCGATCTGCTGGATCGTCACCCGGAGATCGCGCTCGAACATGATCGGGTCGGCCACGTGCCAGCGGTAGAAGCCGACCAGGTCCGGGTTGCCGGCCAAGGGCCCGTCGCCGGGCCGATCGGCCACGATGAGCGGGGTCGCCGCTGTGGGCGGCGTGGAAGCGCCCCAGGCCCCAGGCGGTGCCGACGTAGTCCTCGAGCCCGGTGCCGCAGATGGTGGGCAGGTCGGTGTCGCCGTCGCGGTACACCTTGACCTCGCCCTCGCCGTACCAGTCCGCCTCGTCGATCACCCGCACGCCGACGTTGCAGCCGAGGAACCGGCCGGGGCCGCGGAGGTCGTCGGCGATCACGAAGTCGCGGCGCAGGGTGGTCGGGTTCTCGCGCCGGAACGTGACGTGCAGCAGGCCGAGGTCGTCGGGCAGCTCGGGTTGGAGCGTGTAGTCGATCTGGTAGTAGAGGATCGGCCGGCCGGCGGAGCTGTTCCACAGCTCGACGCGGATGCGCCGGCGGAACGGCATCGGGAGGTAGCGAGTTGAAGCCCCGGCCCTCGAGCACCGACGTCAGCGCCGACTCGTAGGCCACGGGACGCCCGTGGGGGAGACCGAAGAAGTCGACGACCGGCACCGAGATGCTCGGCTCGGCCGCCCCGTCGTAGAAGACCTCCAGCACGAGGCCCCGCAGCCGCTCGGGCGGCGCCAACGGCACGGTGAGCCACAGGTGACGGATGATGCCGGGTCCCTCGATGTCCGCCAGCACGACCCGCTCGTCGGGGTGCAGCCGGCGGTTGGGTGCCCCCTTGCGACCCCCGGCCACCCGGCCGCCGCCACCGCGGGCTCCCGACGGGTTCTCGAAGGAGATGGCCCGCGAATCGAGCGAGGTGTCGATGACCGCGGGGTGGGTGCCCGCTCGATCCATCACCGGCCGATCCTCCCACGAATCGCCGAGCCCTTGCCTCGGCGAGAAAGTGTCAGTACCGTTGTCAATTGTTTATGGGCACGATCAGACGTCAGACCATCATCAACCGCGCCCCGGACGATGTCTGGGCCGTCGTCGGTGACCCCACCGCCCTCGACCGCTGGTTCCCCGGTGTCGTCGAGTGCACGGTGGAGGGCACCACCCGGGTCATCACCACCGCGGCCGGCCTCCCCATCCCCGAGGAGATCGTGACGGTCGACGACCTCCAGCGACGCTTCCAGTACCGGGTCACCGCCGCCATGGTCCGCCACCACCTGGGGACCATCGACGTCTTCGCCCTCGACGACGGGCGGAGCCTGGTGTCGTACTCGACCGACTGCGAGCCCGACGTCATGGCCCTGGTCATCGGGGGAGCCACCGGCTCGGCCCTGGCCGAGCTGCGCCGCCAGCTCGACCCGCCCTCGCCGAGCGACCCGGTAGCCGCGTGATGGGGCGCAAGATCCTCTTCGTGACCACCGACCAGCAGCGCTACGACACGCTCGGCTGCAACGGCGGCACCTTGGCCCGCACCCCGGTGATCGACCAGCTGGCCGCCACCGGCATCCGCTACGAACGGGCGGTGCCCCAGTCGGTGGTGTGCATGCCGTCGCGCTCCACCATCGTCACCGGTCAGCACCCCAGCACCCACGGGGTGTGGATGAACGGGGTGCCCCTGCCGGTGAACGCCCCGTCGGTGGCGGCCGAGCTGCACCGCCACGGATACCGCACGGCCCTCATCGGCAAGGCCCACTTCGAGCCCTTCCTCGACCCCTTCGGTCGCTTCACCGAGAACCTGCTGGCCCGCTCCGGCCAGGAGACGGCGCTCAACCCGTGGGCCGACGGGACGGTGGGCCCCCACCGGGGGTTCGACCACCTCGAGTTCGCCACCCACGGGGCCGCCGGGATGCTGCACTACGCCCAGTGGCTGGCGGCGAACCACCCCGAGGCGGTGGGGATGTACTACTCCGCCATCGACGCGTCGCTGAACGTGAACGCCGCCGGCGGTGGCGACAGCGGCGCCCCCCAGGTCCACGACAACCCCATCCCGCGCGACTGGTACCACACCGACTGGGTCGCCGACCGGACGATCGCCTGGCTCGACGGCGTGGACGGTGACGACGACTGGTTCTGCTGGATGAGCTTCCCCGACCCCCACCACCCGTGGGACCCGCCGGCCTCGGAGATGGCCCGGATCGACTGGCGCGACGTGCCGCTGCCCGCCGGGTACCCGCAGGACCGGGCCGAACGCGAAGCGGTCCTCGACGCCAAGCCCCGTCACTGGCGCAAGTGGTACGACGGCACCCTGGTGTCGAACTACGAGGCGCCCAAGGACTGGGTGCCGGCGACGTTGACCGACGACCAGGTGCGCGAGGTCAACGCCCGCAACGCCGTCGAGTGCGAGCTCATCGACGAGGCCCTGGGTCGGGTGCTCGGTGCCGTCGCCCGACGGGGATGGGCCGATGACGTCGATGTCATCTTCACCACCGACCACGGTGAGCTCCAAGGCGACTTCGGCCTCCTGTTCAAGGGCCCCTACCACGTGGACGGCCTCATGCGCCTGCCGCTCGTCTGGCGGCCGGCACCGGCGGCCGGGGTCGCTCCCGCGGTGGTGACCCAGCCGGTCGGCCTCGTCGACCTGGCCCCCACGTTCAGCGCCATCGCCGGCCTCGAACCGGCCGGGTGGATGCAGGGCAAGCCGCTGCCCCTCGACGGCGCCGACGCCGAGGCCCGGCGCTTCGAGCGGGTGCTCACCGAATGGGACAGCGAGATGTTCGGCGTGGACGTCCACCTGCGCACGATCACCCGTGACGGCTGGGTGTGCACGGCCTACCGGCCCGGGTTCGTGCACGACGGCACCGAGGGCGAGCTCTACCAACTGGCCGAGGACCCCGGGCAGCGGCGCAACCTGTGGGACGACCCGGCCCATGCCGCCACCCGCGCCGACCTGCTGGCCGACCTGTGGGACAGCCAGCCGCCGACCCGCGACCCCCGCCTCGAGCTCGAGGCGCCCGTGTAGCTCGGTCAGCCCACCCGGCGCAGGGTGTTGTGGTCGGTGTGGGCGAAGGGCTCGGGGAACTCCTTCATCTGCAGCATGGTCGTCTCGTCGTAGGACCAGCTGTCGTCGTCGTGGATCGTGATGGTCACCTCGTAGCTGAGCGTCGAGGCGTTGGCGGCCAGGTACTTGTTCTCGCCGATGGAGTACTGGGGGTCGCCGGCCTTGGCCGACAGCGTGAACGAGGTGGCGTCGGCGTCGGCCACCCCACCGGCCAGCACGGTGATGCCGCGGGGCACCACGAAGCCGCGCATGACCTCGCCGGTGGCCGAGTCCCACAGCCAGTAGCCCACCTCGGTGTGGAAGGGGTTCTCCTCGTCACCGCGCCACATGGCCGACTTGTAGTCGAGGCCGTAGAGCGACTGGCTGCCGTTGTCGACCGGGCCGAACGGCTTGAACGTGAGCTTCTCGAGGTAGGGCGTCCCCAGCACCTTCTGCTGGGAGTGCGAGTAGGCGGTGTCGAGCCCGCCCTCGGCTTCCCATTCGCCGGCCAGTCGCCCCAGAGGACCCCATTCGTCAGCCATGCCGTCTCTTCCCTCGGTCGTCGCGCTCCCGTCGAGCCCCTTGGCGACGCACCTTAACGCCGCGACGGCTCAGCCGTCGGTGGCGGCCAGGTAGCCCAGGACGTCCTGGCGGGTCACCACGCCCTGGGGCTTGCCGTCCTCGAGCACGACGATGGCGTCGCCGTGGCCGAGCATGGCCAGCAGCGCCGACAGCGGCTCACCGCCGCCGATGAGGGCCAGGGGTGGGGACATGTGGTCCTCCAGCCGGTCGCCCATGGCGGCGCGGCCCTCCACCAGCTCCTGGAGCAGATCGCGTTCGACCACCGATCCCACGATCTCCGCCGCCATCACCGGTGGCTCGGCTCGCACGACCGGCATCTGGGACACCCCGTACTCGCGCAGGATGGCGATGGCCGACTCGACGGTCTCGTCGGGGTGGACGTGCACCAGCTCGGGCAGCACCGCGCCCTTGCGGGTCAGGATGTCGGCTACCCGCGGCTCGCTCGGGCCGTGTCGAGGAAGCCGTAGTCGGCCATCCAGCTGTCGTCGAAGATCTTGGACAGGTACCCCCGCCCGCCGTCGGGCAGCACCACGACGACCACCGCCTCGGGCCCGGCCTCGGCCGCCACCTGGCAGGCGGCGACGACGGCCATGCCGCACGACCCGCCCACCAGCAGCCCCTCCTCCCGAGCCAGGCGCCGGGTCATGGCGAAGCTGTCCTTGTCCGACACGGCGATCACCCGGTCGGTGATGTCGCGGTCGAAGGTGGAGGGCCAGAAGTCCTCGCCCACCCCCTCCACCAGGTAGGGCCGGCCGGTGCCCCCGGAATAGACCGAACCCTCGGGGTCGGCACCGATGATCTGCACGCGGCCGTCGCTCACGGCCTTGAGATGGTGGCCCACCCCGGTGATGGTGCCGCCGGTCCCGATGCCGCACACCACGTGGGTGACCTGCCCGTCGGTCTGGCGCCAGATCTCGGGGCCGGTCGTCATCTCGTGGGAGCGGGGGTTGTCCGGGTTGGAGTACTGGTCGGGCTTCCACGCCCCCGGCGTCTCCCGCACCAGCCGATCGGACACCGAGTAGTAGGAGTCGGGGTGGTCGGGGTCGACGGCGGTGGGGCACACCACCACCTCGGCGCCGTAGGCCCGCAGCACCGCGATCTTGTCGCCCGAGACCTTGTCGGGGCACACGAAGATGCAGCGGTACCCCTTCTCCTGACCCACGATGGCCAGGCCGACCCCGGTGTTGCCGCTGGTGGGCTCGATGATCACCCCTCCCGGCCGGAGGGCGCCGCTGGCCTCGGCCGCCTCCACCATCCGCAGCGCGATGCGGTCCTTCACCGAGCCGCCGGGGTTGAGGTACTCCACCTTGGCCAGCACGAGCCCGGCGCCCTCGCCCACCACCCGGCGCAGCCGCACGAGCGGCGTGTTGCCGATGAGCTCGAGCAGGGAGTCGGCGTAGTCCATTCGATCAGGTCGTGGGCTCGAGCAGCACCAGCGGGATCTCGCGGTCGGTCTTGGTCTGGTACCCGGCGTAGTTGGTGTGGGCCGCGGTGACGATGGGCCAGAGGCGGGCCCGTTCGTCGGCGTCGGCGACGTGGGCCACCATGGGCTGGCGGGCACCACCCTTGTACGACACCTGGACCTTCGGGTCGTCGCGCAGGTTCAAGAACCAGGCCGGGTGGGTGTCGTCGCCGCCACGCGAGGCCACCACCACGATGGTCGACCCCTCCTGCAGGGGAGAGGTGAGCATGACCGAGCGGGGCTCGCCGCTCTTGCGCCCGGTGGTGGTCAGCTCGAGGACCGGCATCGAGCCGGCATCCCATCCCAGGTGGCCGAAGCTCAGCTTCAACACCGCCCGGTGCAGGGCGTTCATCGACTTCAACACGGCGTCACTGGGCATGGCGCGACCCTATCGCCGGTTCTCCGGCGGCGCGAAGGTGTGCGTCATGGCCAAGAACGTTCTCGGGGGCGAGCTGGCGGCGTGCAGCACCGACCCGCTCACCGGCTTCTTCCGCGACGGGTGCTGCAACACCGGGGCCGAGGACGTCGGGCGCCCACGTCGTGTGCGTCCGGGTGAGCGAGGAGTTCCTCGACTTCTCGCTCTCGCAGGGCAACGACCTGCTGACCGCCATGCCGCAGTACGGCTTCCCCGGTCTCACCCCGGGAGATCAGTGGTGCCTGTGCGCCACGCGGTGGGCCGAGGCGCTCGACGCCGGCGTGGCCCCGGGCGTGGTCCTGGCCGCCACCCACGAGCGGGCCCTCGACGTGATCCCGCTGGAGGAGCTCGAGGCCCACGCCATCGACTGATCGGGCCCGGTCAGCGATCGACGGTGAAGGCGACGGCCTCGACGTCGCGCCGGGTGGTGAACCCCAGGGAGCGGTAGCGGCTGATGGCGGTGGCGTTGGTCGAGGCGGCATGGAGGAACGGCACCTGGCCCTGCCCGTGGATCTCGTCGACCAGATGGTCGACGAGCAGGCCGGCCAGGCCGCGGCCCTGATGGTCGGGGTGGGTGCACACCGCGCTGATCTCGGTGTAGCCGTCGAGGCGCATCCGCTGGCCGGCCATGGCCACCAGCCGGTCGCCGTCGCGCACCCCGAGGTAGGTCCCCAGCTCGATCGTGCGTGACTCGAACGGGCCCGGCTCGGTGAGCGCCACCAGCTCCATCATGGCCGCCACGTCGGATGCGGTGAGCGTGACCACCTCGGCATCAGGATGGCCGCGGGCCGGTCGCGGCGCCGGCGGGCCCACCATCTGCAGACCCGGTAGCCGAGCCACCTCGGTGAGCCCGGCCGGCAGCTCGCCCACCTCTCCCCGGAACAGCACGGCCACCTCCCCGGGCGCCACCAACCGGGTCAGGGCCGACCACGCGGCGTCGGTGACCTCGTCGGGCAGGGCGGCGAACACGGAGACCCCGGGCTGGTAGCGCCGGGCGTCGCCGGTACCCTCGCTCACGTGGCGCTGGGCCCCGGTGAGGGCCCGCCACACCCAGTTGTCGAGATCGTCCACGGTGGGGGATCCTTCCAGACGGCTGACGAGGGGAGAAACGTGATGGCCATGGTGCTCGACGAGACCGGGATCGAGGCCCACGTGGCGCGGATCCACGCCGACGGCTTCACCGTGGTGGACGACGCCATCGAGCCGGAGCTGGTGGCGGAGCTGCGCGACACCATCCGCCGGGTGGAGCGCGAGCGGGGCGTCCAGCCGCTCGGCACGGGCATGGAGGGGCGGGCCACGCTGCGCATGTACAACCTGCTGGCCAAGGATCCGGCCTTCCAGGCCATGCCCGTGCACCCCAACGTGTTGGGGGTGGTCGAACGGCTGCTCGACCCCGGCTGCCTGCTGTCGGGCATGACGTCCATCGACATCGGCCCCGGCGAGCACGAACAACCCATGCACGGCGACGACGGCGTCATGTCGCACCACCTGCGCCGGCCTCACGCCCCGATGATGGTGACGTCCATGTGGGCGCTCACCGACTTCACCGAGGCCAACGGGGGCACGCGCTACGTCCCCGGCTCACACCGGTGGCCGTCGACGCCGGCGTCGAAGAACCGCCCCTCCGAGGTCGAGGTGCGCACCCTCGAGGTGCCGGCGGGCAGCGTGATGATCTTCCACGGCAGCCTGTGGCACGGGGGCGGCCCCAACACCACGACCGACGACTGGCGCCTCGGGGTCAACGTGCAGTACTGCCCCGGTTTCGTCCGCCAGCAGCAGAACCCGTACCTGGGGATCCCCCCCGAGGTGGCGGCCACCTTCTCCGACCGGCTGCTGGCGCTGCTCGGCTACCAGCTCTACCTGGGCGTGATGGGTCACGTCGACGGGCGCAGCCCCGGGGAGGTGGTCTTCGGCGAACGCATGGCCGAGGTGGCCTACCGAGACGTCGAACGCCAGACCGGCGACCCGGCCGCAGGCACGGCCGGCGTCTCCGTGAACGACTAGACAGAGACGATGGGAGCCACCTCGGGCGCGTCGGTGCCGCGCATCGCGTGCGTCGCGTCGGACAGCGAGCAGGCGCAGGGGGCACGCATCGAGATCTCGGCGCGCTACGACCTGGTCGATCCGGCCCAGGCCGACGTGATCGTGGCCCTCGGCGGGGACGGGTTCCTGTTGCGGGTGATGCACGAGTTCCTCGCCCCTGGCCCGGCCCGTGTTCGGCATGAACCGGGGCACGGTGGGCTTCCTGATGAACGAGTACCGGCCCGACGGACTGGTCGAGCGGCTGGCGGCGGCCACCGGCCGGCGGATCCACCCCCTGGCTCTCACCGCCACCGGTGAGGACGGGCGGGTCACCTCGGGTCGGGCCTTCAACGAGGTGGCGCTCACCCGCAGCTCGGGCCAGTCCGCCCACGTCCGGGTGCTGGTCGACGGCATCGAGCGCATCCCGCTGTTCATCGGCGACGGCATGATCGTGGCCACCGCGGCCGGGAGCACGGCCTACAACCTGTCGGCCCACGGGCCCATCATCCCGCTGGGTGCAGACCTGCTGGCGCTCACGCCGGTGAGCCCGTTCCGGCCCCGCCGCTGGAAGGGCGCCCTGGTGCCGCGATCGACCGAGATCGTGCTCGAGAACCTCGACCCGGAGAAGCGCCCGGTGGCGGTGACGGCCGACTTCCACGAGGTGCCGGCGGTGCGCTCGGCCACCATCGCCGAGGACCGCACCGTGAGCATCGAGTTGCTGTTCGACGCCGACCACTCCCTGGAGGAGCGCATCATCGCCGAGCAGTTCGTGGTCTGAGCCTCACGGCGCCGCTTCGGTGACGGTGAGGGGCGTGGCCTCCAGCGGGCAGTGGAAGCACGGTTCGGCCGGGCTCGGCCACGGTCGTGACCAGCACGTCGTTCGAGATGGCCAGCAGCCCGACGAGGGCACCGAGCGCGCAGCCGGCGGCACCGACCAGACAGGCGGTGTGGAAGCCGTCGACGAGATCGGACGGCGAGACCGTTCCGGCGGCGTCGAGCCCGGTGAGCAGGGGGATGGCCGCCACCGCCAACAGCCCGGCCGTGCGGGCCACGGCGTTGTTCACCCCCGAGGCCACCCCCGCGTGGCGGACGTCGGCGGCGGCCAGCACGGTGGCCGTGAGCGGGGCGACGGTGATGGCCAGCCCGACGCCGAACAGCACCAGCGCCGGCAGCACGGTGGCCCCGTAGCTGGCCCCCGGCTCGATACGGGTGAGCGCCACCATGGCCGCCCCCACCACCAGCGGCCCCACGCTCAGCTGCAGTCGCGGCCCGATGCGCTGGGCCAGGGCCCCGCTGCGGGCGGAGAAGGCCAGCATGATCATGGTGATGGGCAACAGCGAGGCGCCGGCCTCGAAGGGGGAGTAGCCGAGCGCGACCTGCAGGACCAGCCCGACCAGGAACAGGACCATGCCCAGCGCGCCGTAGACCACGAACGTCAGGGCGTTGGCCGCGCTGAACTGGCGGTTGCGGAAGATGGCGGGCGGCAGCATGGGCCGCAGCGTCCGGGCCTCCACCACCACGAACGACGTCAGGGCCGCCACGCCCGCCACCCCGAGCACGCCCTGTTGGACGATGAGGGCGTAGGTGGTGAGGGCCAGGCCGCCGGCGCCGAGCACGGCGCCGGTCACGTCGATGCGGCCGGTGGCGGTGGGGTCGTGGGACTCGGGCACGTGGCGCACGGCGATGGCCAGCACCACGGCGATGAGGGGGAGATTGAGCACGAAGATCCAGCGCCACGACGCGGCCCCGGTGAGCCAACCACCCAGGAAGGGCCCGATGGCGGTGGTGACGCCACCCAGCCCGGCCCACGCCCCGATGGCCCGGGCCCGGTCGGCCGGGATGGAACGCGGCCGACAGCAGGGCCAGGCTTCCCGGGGTGAGCAGGGCGCCGCCCACGCCCTGGACCAGGCGAGCGGCCACGAGCACCTCGATGGTGGGGGCCGCCGCGCACACCGCCGAGGCGGCGGCGAACCAGACCAGGCCGACGGCGAACACGCGCCGACGTCCGAAGCGGTCACCGAGGGCCCCGCCCAGGAGGATGAACGACGCCAGGGTCAGCGTGTAGGCGGTGACCACCCACTGCAGGCCGGCGAAGTCGGCGTGGAGGTCGCGGCCCAGGCGGGGGAGGGCCACGTTGACGACGGTGGCGTCGAGCGAGGCGACGCCGGATCCGAGCACCGCGGCGGTCAGCACCCAGCGACCGGCGGGTGACGAGAACCTGATGCTTCCCCCTTCGACGCTCACCCGTTCACCGTAGGTGGCTACCTCAGCGCGCGTAGGCCGATCGGACTAGGTTCTGGCCGATTCATTCCAGCGGCGGAATGCCGTGGACGAAAGGTTCCGATGGTCATGCGAAGAATCGTTACGAGCGTCCTTGCCGTCGTGGCGCTGTGTTCGGGGTCGCTGGCCCTGAGCGGCGCGGCGTCGGGTGCCGGTGCCAGCCCTCGGGCCACGATCGCCGGTTCCCACCCGTCGTGGGCGACCCCCGGCGGCCCGGGTGGCCGACGCCAACGGCGACGACACCATGCAGTTCCGGGTCTACCTCAACCTCCGTGACCGGGCCGGCGCCGAGGCGACGGCCCAGGCGGTGTCCGATCCGTCGAGCTCGACGTACCGCTCCTACCTCTCGTCGGACCAGGTCAAGGGCCGGTTCGCACCCACCGACGCCGCGGTGAGCTCGGTCAAGGCCTGGCTGGCCAGCCAGGGACTGCAGGCGGGCGAGGTGCCCGACAACAACCTCTACGTCGAGGCCACCGGCTCGGTGCGCCAGGTCGAACAGGCCTTCGGCGTCGACCTGGGCGTGTACTCGGTGCGGGGCCAGCAGGTGCGCTCGCCCTCGTCGGACCTCAGCGTGCCGGCCTCTCTGGCCGCCACCGTCTCGGGTGTGGTCGGCATCGACCAGGCCTTCAACCTCATGCGGCCCGATCACGTCGGGGCGGAGTCGGGAGCGGCGGCGTCCGGTGCCCAGCGGGGGTCGGCCCCGGCGGCGGGAGCCCAGACCTTCGGGGTCAGCCCCACCACGGTTCCCCCGGCCGACGGCTTCCGCAACGGCCGCCCCTGCAGCGCGTACTACGGCGAGAAGGTCGACACCACCGATCCCGCCTTCGGCGGCGGCTACGCCAACCCACTGCCCTACGCGCCCTGCGGGTACAAGCCCCAGCAGTTGCGCCAGGCCTACGGGACCCAGTCGCTGCTCGACAAGGGGCTCGACGGGTCGGGGCCACGGTGGCGGTGATCGACGCCTTCGCCTCACCGACGATCTTCGCCGACGCCTCCACCTACGCCCAGCGCAACGATCCGGCGCACCCGCTGCGCCGTTCGCAGTTCCGCCAGGTGCTGTTCCCCACCAACCCCGACCTCGAGGGCCCGGACCAGTGTGACGCGGCCGGGTGGTACGGCGAGGAGACGCTCGACATCGAGGCCGTGCACGCCATGGCTCCCGGCGCCCACATCGTCTACGTGGGTGGATCGGACTGCCAGGACGTGTCCCTGGACAAGGCCCTGAACCTGGTCATCTCCAAGAACCTGGCCCAGATCGTCAGCAACTCCTACGGCGACCTGGGTGAGGACATCGCTCCCGACGAGGTGGCGGCGTTCCAGGACATCGCCATCCAGGGGGTCCTCAAGGGCATCGGCGTGTACTTCTCCTCGGGTGACAGCGGCGACGAGGTGGACAACCTGGGCTATCCCGTCACCCGACTTCTCGGCCTCCAGCCCGTGGGTCACCGCCGTCGGCGGCACCACGCTGGGCGTCGGCGCCGACGGCCAGAAGCTGCTGGAGACCGGCTGGGAGACGGGCAAGAGCACGCTCACCGACAACGTGTGGACCCCGCCTGCTCCCGGCGCCTACCTCTACGGCTCCGGCGGCGGCACCAGCCGGCTGTTCTCGCAGCCCTGGTACCAGCGTGGGGTCGTGCCCGACTCGCTGGCCCGCAAGAACCAGACCGGAGGGCAACAAGGGCCGGGTCGTGCCCGACATCTCGATGCTGGGCGATCCCAGCACCGGCATGCTCGTCGGCCAGACCCAGACGTTCCCCGAGGGCGTGTCCTACGACGAGTACCGCATCGGCGGCACCAGCCTGTCGTCGCCGCTGTTCGCCGGGGTCATGGCCCTGGCCGACGACGCCGGCCACGTGCGCCACGGCTTCATCAACCCGACCATCTACCGGCGCCTGGCCGGGACGTCGGCCATCACCGACGTGAAGCACGTCAAGGGTGCGGTCGTCCGCGTCGACTACCTCAACGGCGTGGACGCCAGCGACGGGACGGTCAACTCCGTCCGCTCGTTCGACTTCCAGGGCCTCGCCATCAAGACGAGGCCCGGCTACGACGACGTGACGGGGCTCGGGGTGCCCAACGGGATGCAGTTCCTCTTCCGGATCTGAGATCCCGCGGCCGACGCGACGTCGGTGGTTGTCGTCTCAGCCCGCAAGGGTGGGGACGGCAACCACCGCGTTGGCCGCCACCGCGGCCGGCGTGGGCGACGTGGCCGGGTCGATCTGATCGGCCGGCTCGGGGCTGGCCGTCGTCGTCGTGGTCGTGGGCGCCGGGGCCGCCGGCTGGGTGCCGTACCAGAGGAACATCACGCTGATGCCCATGACCTCGAGGTGGGGCGACGAGTTGTCGTAGTGGCTGGTGACGGTGATCTGCTCGCCCTTGGTCACGGTGTCATGGGGCGAGCAGCTGCTGATCGACTCGATCATGCCGTCCATGTTCTCCATGCCCGCCATGTAGTGGGCGGTGTTGGTGCACAGCACGGTGCCGTCCTGGTGCTTGGTCACCAGGTCGATGCCGCCGCCGTGGAGGTGACCGCCGTCGCTGACCACGATGCCGTCGCGAGGGATGGTGTAGGCGTGGGTGAGGGTCTCGACCGACCCCGGGCCTCCGTTGCCGGCCACGTCCCAGGTGGTGCCGCCGGGGCAGGCGTGGCTGTCGGCCCAGAACGGGGTGAGGGCCCGCGTGTTGCTGAGGTTGGCCCCGGTCTGCAGCCCGACGGTGTAGGTGATCTTCACGTCCATGGGCGCGTCGGTCATGTTCATCACGTGCCACAGGCCGCCCCACCACTGGTTGGCCGGGACGAGGATGGCGTAGGGGTCGGGGAAGGAGATCGGGGTGCGCTCCTGGCCGGTGCCGACCAGGGGGGCCACCCGGTAGCCCGACACGATGTGGTTGGGGCAGGCGGGGTCGTCGACTCCGACGGCGGCGATGACGAAGTGGTGGAGCCAGGCATCCATCTGGGGGACGGGCAGGCCGGTGTGGGCGTCCACCAGGTTGAAGCTGATGTTCTTCATCCCGAAGGAGCCGGTGGGCCGGGGGAGCAGGGCCGAGCCTTCCTTGGCGTCGCCCGGCTGGCCCATGGCGTTGAGGTGGCCGACGTCGACGGAGAACGTCTGGTAGGTGATGGCGCCGCCTCCGGCCGGGGGATCGACCACCGGGACGGGCGTGGCCGACGCCGGGTTGGACGCCACCGGCACGGCGGGGGCCGCGGCGGCCACGGCCAGCACCAGGCCGGCCAGGATCCGTCGGGTGACGACGCCCGTCCGACACGTGGTTCGACCTCGTGGTGCCCGGCTGCCCATGTGCACGCTCCCCCCAGGGTTCCGGCCTCTCCTGCCGGACCTTCTCAGCATGCCATCTGCGGGCGCGCGACGGTAGCCACGGAGCGCGGTCGCCGGGCGAAGCTGATTCGGACCCGTCCCGCCGAGACCGTAAGGTGACGCCACTGCGAGGAGGTTCCGGGGTGGCGCGAGGTAGGTCCATGGGTGGCGTCGATCTCATCGACCTGCGCGCCCGGGCGGCCGCCGGCCTCGCCGTGCTCGACTCCAGCCCGTGGGCGTGGCCGGTGGCCGCCGCCGGGTTGTTCGGCCTCGGCCTGCTCGTCCACTTCCCGATCTTCACCAGCCCGGTGCTCGACGTCGACGAGGCCACCGTCGGCTCGATCGCCCAGGAGATCCTCCGCGGCCGCCACCTCTACGAGCGACCTCGTCGACCGCAAGCCGCCGATCGCTCTTCCTCATCTACGCCGCTCAGCTTCCTGATCACCGGCGGCGACAGCCTCCTGCCGATCCGGCTGCATGATGGTGGCGCTGGAGGTCGCCACCGGGCTGCTCATCGGCTGGGCACCTTGTGCACGCGCTGGCGCCACCGGCTCGCGGTGGCCGCGCCTGTTCCTGCTGGGCACGGCCGACGTTCCCGCTGGCCGACGCCCACGCCGCCAGCTTCGAGGCCTTCCTCGTGCTGCCCATGACGCTGGCCTGGTGGTTCAGCCGCAAGGGGCGGGCGCTGCCGGCCGGCGGTGGCCCTGGTCGTGGCCACGCTGGTGAAGCAGTCGGCCGTGTTCACCATCATCCCGGTCGATCTACAACCTGTGGCGCCAGCCCAACGGCCCTCGCAAGGTGGCGGTCATGGTCGGCCACGTTCGCCGGCACTCTACCTGGCCGTCGGCTCGTCGTTCGGCCTGCAAGCAGTTCCTGTTCTGGAACCTCACCGGCAACGCCAGCTACCTCGGGGCCTCGTCGCTGCTCGGCCTGGCCGGGCGGGCCGCGCTGACCCTGGGCATCTACGGCGTTCAGCCACCTGGTGCTGGTGTGGCTGGCCGGCCGGGCGCTGGGTCGAGCGCCGCGCAGCACCTCGACCTGTGGCTGTGGCTGGTGTCGGCCTTCATCGGCGTGGCCATCGGCCAGCACTTCTTCGGCCACTACTACCTGCAGGTGCTGCCGCCGCTGGCCGCCATCGCCGCCACCCAGATCGACCGGATCCCGTGGCCGAGCTGGGCCGCTGCGAGGTGGCGCGTGGCCATCACCGCGGTGTGGCTGCGGCGTCACCGTGCTGCGTGCCCCGGCCCGACCTGCCGCCCTACGTGCGGCTGGTGGCCCAGATCGACCAGCTCTCGGACCGCGACGACCCGATCCTGGTGTGGGGCGTGTTCTCCGAGGCCACCTGGGCGTCGGCCGACCGATGGCCAGCCGGTTCCCCCACACCAACTTCGTGACCGGCGTCGACCAGGGCCGCCCCACCCAGGGCGCGCTGGCCGACCTGTGCGCCGACATCGAGCGCACGCCCGCCGACGCTGATCATCGACACCAGCCCGGCCAACGTCCGCGACTCGGGCAAGGTGCCGATGCGTCGACGTGCCCGAGATGGCTGCGGTGCTCGTCGAGCTACCGCCGCGCCGGCCGACGTCAACGACATCGTGATCTACAAGCAGGTGAAACCCGACGTGCACTGCGGCGCCGGCCGCCCGCGGCTGCCGACCGTCGGCGGCCGCTCGATGCTCGACCGCCCCCCGCCGCCGGCCACGCTCGCCACCCGGGTGCGCAGCGATCTGCTCACGGCCGGTTCCGAGGTGGTGCGCTGGTCGTGGGACTGGGCCAAGCGGCTGGGCGCCATCGGCCCCCGGTCCCGCATCGCCCGCCGCTTCGGCGCCTTCGGCGAGGGCAGCATCATCTGCTTCCCGGTCGAAGCGCTCGTCAACGAGTCGGCCATCCACATCGGCATCGGGCACGGTCGATCAACACCGGCGTGGTGCTGTCGGCCGGCTGGATGCCCGATCAGCCCGATCTGCCCGAGCGGGTCGTCGGCATCGGCGACCGCGTGCCTCATCGGCCGCGGCAGCAGCATCGTCGGCCTCCTGTCGATCGAGATCGGCGACGACGTGTGGACCGGCCACAACGTGCACATCACCGACATGAACCACGACTACACCGACCCCGACCTGCCCATCTCCCGCCAGCACCAGCCCGAGGCCCCGGTCGTCGATCGGCGAGGGGTCGTGGCTGGGACACAACGTCGTGGTGCTGCCCGGCGCCCACATCGGCCGGCACGTGGTGGTCGGGGCCGGGCAGCGTCGTGCGGGGCACCCTGCCCGACTACTGCGTGGCCGTCGGTGTGCCGGCCCGGGTGATCCGCCGCTACGACCCCGCCGTGGGCTGGGGCCGGGTCGAGGAGCTCCACGCCTGAGTCAGTCCCGGCCGGCTCACATGCGGGTCGGCAGCACCGCCTCGATGAGGTGGGGCCCGGGCTCGCCGAAGGCCTTCTCCAGGGCGGTGGTGAAGTCCTCGGCGGTCTCGGCCCGGGTGGCGGGCACGCCCATGCCCGTGGCCGAGCGACACGAAGTCGAGCGTCGGGCCGGGAGATGTCGAGCATGGCCGCCGCCCGCGGCCCGGCGCCGCCCGCGCCGGCGGCGCCCACCCGGCTCAGCTCCATGTTCGAGGATGGCGTAGGACCGGTTGGCCAGGATGATCGTGGTGACGTCGAGCCCCTCGCGGGCCTGGGTCCACAGCGACTGCAGGGTGTACATGGCGCTGCCGTCGGCCTCGAGCGACAGGACCGGGCGGTCGGGGCAGGCGACGGCGGCGCCGGTGGCCAGGGGCAGGCCCGATGCCGATGGCGCCGCCGGTACAGCGTGAGCCAGTCGTGGCGGGGTGCGCCGGCGGTGAAGCCGGACGCGAACAGGCCGGCGGTCTTGCCCTCGTCGGCGACGATGGCGCTCGTCGGGCAGCAGCGCGCCGAGGGCCTGGCCGACCGCCTCGGCGGTCGAGCGCGCCGGTGGGTCGCTCGGGGCGGTCGGCCGGCTGGAGGGCGGCGCCGTCGGCCGGCGCGCCGACGGCGTCGGCCAGCGCCTCGAGGGCGGCGACCGCGTCGTCGGCCGCGGCCGGCCAGGACGTGGACCTTGCAGCCGTCGGGCACCAGGTCGCTGGCCTTGCCCGGGTAGGCGAAGAACGACACCGGCGCCTTGGCGTCGACCAGGACCAGGTGGGGCAGCCCGTCGAGCTGCATGGCCGCGAACTCGGCCAGGTAGCCGAGGCGCTCGACGGCGGGCAGGCCGGCACCCCGCTCGAGGCGGGCGGGGAACGTCTCGGCCAGCAGCTTGGCCCCGGTGGCGGTGGCCACCCGGCTGACGCCGCCGTCAGGCCGCGCTGCGCGCAGCGGCCGAGCCGCCGACGCAGCAGCGCGGCGCGGCTCGCCCGAGCGCAGCACGGCCGGCGACGGCCTCGATGGTGGCGTCGGCCACCGCGCTGCCGGCCGGCGGGCGGGCGGGCCGGGGCGGAGCCGGTCGCCGGCCTCGAGCCACGACACGTCGGCGGGCAGGATCAGCGTGGCCACCTGGCCGGGCGGCCCGTGCGGCGGCGGCCACGGCCTCGGCGGCGTCGGCGGCCACGGTCGTCCGAGGCACGGCCGACGTGCGCAGCCAGCCCGACACGTTGCGGGCCACCGTCTCGATGTCGGAGTCGAGCGGGGCGTCGTACTGCTTGTGGTAGGTGGCGTGGTCGCCGACGATGTTGACGATCGGGCGTGCGGGCCCGGCGGGCGTTGTGCAGGTTGGCCAGGCCGTTGCCCAGCCCGGAGCCGAGGTGCAGCAGGGTGGCGGCCGGCTTGTCGGCCATGCGGCCGTAGCCGTCGGCCGCGCCGGTGACCACGCCCTCGAACAGGCCGAGCACGCCGCGCATCTCGGGGACGTGCGTCGAGGGCGGCGACGAAGTGCATCTCCGAGGTGCCGGGGTTGGCGAAGCACACGTCGACGCCGCTGGCGACGAGCGTGCGGATGAGGGCCTGGGCGCCGTTCATGGCGGATCCTTCCGGAGGTGGTTCGTCAGTCGAAGATGGTGCCGGGGTTGAGGATGCCGTTGGGGTCGAAGGCGGCCTTGATGCGGCGCATGAGCGCGATCTTGGCCGGGTCCTCGAGCTCGAGGAAGTACTGGCGCTTCTCGGTGCCGATGCCGTGCTCGCCGGAGATGGCGCCGCCGAGCGACGAGGCCCAGCTCGAACAGGCCGTGCAGCGACCCGGTCGCGCACCTCGGGGTCGGCCTGGAACACCGAGAGGTGCACGTTGCCGTCGCCGGCGTGGCCGCAGCCGGCGATCCACGAGCCGGTCGCCGCGGCCAGCTCGGCGACACCGGTCCAGGTAGGCGGGGATGCGAGGCCCGGGGCACGACCACGTCGACGATGTCGTCGGCGCCGGCCGCCTTGGCCACCCAGAACGCCTTCTCCCGGGCCTCGATGAGCTGGGCGGCGGCGCCCGGGGGCAGCACGTAGACGTCGATGGCGCCGAGCTCGCAGCAGCAGCTCGGCCAGCTGCTCGGTGTCGTCCTCCAGCCGGTCGGCGTGCGGTGTTCTCGAGCACGACCACCAGGTAGGCGAGCGCCGCGTCCTTGATGTCGGCGGGGATGCCGAGGTCGAGGCCGACGTTGGCGGTGGCCGCGGCCATGGTGAGCAGGTCGATGTACTCGAGGATCAGCGGGCCGACGCCGGAGTCGACGATGCGGGGCACCGCCGCGGTGACCTCGTCGAGCGTGGCGAACGGCGCCAGCACGGTGGCGGCGTGGGCGGCCCGGGGGTAGAGCTTGAGCGTGGCCTCGGTGACCAGGGCCAGCGTGCCCTCGGAGCCGACGATGAGCTGGGTCAGGTCGTAGCCGCTGGTCGCCTTCACGAACTTGCCGCCGCGTGCGGATCACCTCGCCGGAGGCCAGCACCGCCTCGAGCCCGAGCACCTGGTGGCGGGTCACGCCGTACTTCACGGCCCGCATGCCGCCGGCGTTGGTGGCCACGTTGCCGCCGAGGCTGGCGCTGCTCTCGCCCGGGGAACACCGGGTAGACGAGGCCGTGGCCGGCGGTGACCTCGTCGAGCTGGTCGAGGGTCACGCCCGGCTGCACCACGGCGACGTGGTTCTCGGTGTCGATCTCGAGGATCTGCGTTCATGCGCTCGAACGACACGACGATGCCGCCCGGCGACGGGATGCAGGCGCCCGACAGGCCGGTGCCGCTGCCCCGG
This sequence comes from uncultured Microthrixaceae bacterium, assembly GCA_963726905.1. Lineage (GTDB taxonomy): Bacteria > Actinomycetota > Acidimicrobiia > Acidimicrobiales > Acidimicrobilacustridaceae > UBA4742. Next base: position 93,050 of record CAVSDZ010000002.1, on the reverse strand, counting down.
GCCGTGACCGGGACCCGCCTGGTCGTCGGCCAGCGCCAGGATCTGCGGCCACCTCGGCGGTGGTGGTGGGCCGGACGACCACGTCGGGGCAGCCGGGCGGTGGCGGTGAGCGCCTCGTCGTGGGCGTAGTCGTCGCTGATGGCGCCGGCCGTGCTCACCCGCTCGGGCCCCAAGACGTCACTCAGCCGTTCGGCGATGTCCCCCATGGCGCCGACTCTAGGCCCGCTACCGCGGCGGTGACTCCAGCACGGCGGGCAGCAGGAAGGTGCGCACCTCGCGGCGCAGGGCGTCGACGTCGTCGCCGTAGGCGGGCGGGCACCAGCAGGTAGAGCTGCACCTGGCGCAGCAGCCAGGTGAGCGTCTCGTCGACCCCGGCCCGGAACGGGGTCTCGGCCGCGCCGGCGGCCAGGCGGGGGCGCAGGAAGTCGAGCACCTCGCCCATGATGCGACCCTCGGGGTCGACCGTGCCCCAGCCGTCGGCCGGGTCGGCGGTGGCCAGGGCGATGGCCTGGCGGTTGGGCGCCGAGCGGGTCGAGGTGACGACGTACACGAAGGCCTCCTCCAGCCGCTCGGCGAACGGACGGTCGGCGTCGAGGATCAACGCCGAGGCGCTCGGCGAAGCGATCGGTGATCTCGACGACCAGGTCCATCAGCAGGTCCTGGCGGGTGCCGACGTGGCGGTACACCGTCATCCGGGTGGTGCCGGCGGCGGCGGCCACGTCCTCGATGGTGAGCTCGAGGCCCCGTTCGGCCAGCACCTGCAGCGCGGCGGCCCGGATGCGTTCGTCGGTGGCCAGCCCGCGCCGGTTGGGGTGGGGGTGAGGCGAGTGGGCTGACTGGCGCGTCGGCATAGAAGTGTTATGGTACACCTTCTCGTGTAACAGAACTGGATTGGAAGGATCCGGACATGACCCATCGCCGCACCGGAGGGCCGCAGCCGTCGCCGTCGTCGTCGCCACTCCTGGCGCTGGCCGCCGGCTGTGGCAAGGCCAGCGGCGCGACGCCGGGCAGAGTGCCCCGGCCCCCGGCGCCACCCTGGCCCCGGTCCAGTCGGGCGTGGTCAAGGTGGCCGCCATCGACAACTACTTCAAGGACGACGACGATCACCGTGACCGCCGGATCCAAGGTGGTGTGGACCAACCTCGGCCGCAACGACCACAACGTCAAGTCGGTCGACGGCACCGACATCGGCGTCGACACCGACGCCTTCCACCCGGGTGCCTCGGCCACGGTCACGTTCTCCACGCCCGGGCACCTACCACTACTACTGCACGCATCCACGGCACGGGCGACCAGGGCATGGTCGGCACCGTCCAGGTCGTCGCCCCGTGACGCCCCCCACGACATCCCCCTTCAGGAGAGACATGATGACCCGCGCCCCACGCGCCCGTTGGCTGCTGGCCCTGGTGGCGGCGGTCTCGCTGCTCGCCGTGGCCTGCGGCTCCAGCAAGGACCAGGCCTCGTCGCCCACCACCGCTCCCGCGGGGTCGGCGTCGGGCAACACCATCCGGGTGCCGGCCGACAAGCCGACCATCCAGGCCGCCGTCGACGCCGCCCAGCCGGGCGACCTCATCCTCATCTCACCGGGCGTCTACAACGAGGCCGTCAACGTCACCACCGACTACCTCGACCTCCGGGGCACCGACCGCAACACCGTCATCCTCGACGGCGAGTTCACCCGCGAGAACGGCGTCCGCGTGCTCGGCGCCAACGGCGTCGCCGTCGAGAACATGACGGCCCGCAACTACACCGGCAACGGCTTCTTCTGGACCGGCGTCGCAGGGCTACCGCGGCTCGTACCTCACCAGCTTCCGCACCGGGAACTACGGCATCTACGCGTTCGACTCGACCAAGGGCCAGCTCGACCACAGCTACGCCTCGGGCAGCCCGGACGCCGGCGTCTACATCGGCGGCTGCCAGCCGTGCGACGCGGTGATCTCCGAGCTGACCTCGGAGTACAACGGCCTCGGCTACTCGGGCACCAACTCCGGCGGCAACCTGCTCATCGTCAACTCGATCTTCCGCCACAACCGGGCCGGCCTGGTGCCCAACTCGGGCAGCTACGAGCCGTGCTACCCGGAGCGCAACACCACCATCGTCGGCAACGTCGTCTACGACAACAACCAGGCCGACACCCCCGCCATCGACGTGGCCCTGCTGGCCATGGGCAACGGCATCCTCGTGGCCGGCGGCCGGCAGCAACGACATCGAACGCAACCTCGTCTACGACCACGAGCGCACCGGCATCGGCCTCGTCCCGTTCCCCGAGAACGACGCCAACGACAAGGTGCCCACCGACGGAGCAGATGAAGCGCACCTGCGCCGAGCAGAAGAAGGACCCGACCCCCGACCCCAAGTCGGCCGGCACCGTGCTGTGGCCGGCGGCCGACAACAAGGTCATCGGCAACGTGGTGTCGCGGCTCCGGCCTGGCCGACCTGGCCTTCGGCGACCTGTCCGGCCAGGGTCCGGCCGCAGCTGCGCAACTGCTTCAGCGACAACACGTTCACCACCTCGTCGCCCGACCAACATCGAGACGCTGGCGCCCTGCACCGGCACGGGAACCGGTGACCCCAAGGCCGGCGCGCTCGACCTGGTCGCGCTCATCGCCAGCAAGCGCCCGCCCGCGCGGTGACTACAAGGTCACGCCGGAGCCGCAAGGCCCAGCCCAACATGCCCGACGCCGAGACGGCCCCGGCCCGGCCGGCCATCGACGTGCCCATGGCCGTCGACCTGGCCGCCATCGCCGTGCCGTCCAAGCCGACCGACGGCTGAGACCGGCCTCGATGTCGAAGCCTCCCGGCGCCACCCGGCGCCGCCGTCTCGCCCTGCTCACGGGGGGCACCGTCGTCGTCCTCGCCCTCGTGGTGATGGCAACGGCGGTCGTGACCGGGAGCTGGCGCGCCTCGAGCGCGTCAGCTTCCGGAAGCTTCGCTCGCCATCCACACCGGCCCCCAGGGCATGGTGGGGCAGTTCGTGGTGAAGTGCGGCTACAGCCACACCGCGCTCGACGACCCGATCGTGCACCCCGGCATGGCCGGCATGTCCCACAGCCACGACTTCTTCGGCAACCGCTCCACCAACGCCGACGTCGACGGCGGCGTCGCTGACCGACGGGCCCACCACCTGCAACCAGCGGCGCGACACGGCCGCCTACTGGGCGCCCACGCTCTACGACCACGGCACGCCGGTCGTCCCGCTCGGGGCGGTGGCCTACTACCGGCCGGCGCCGGGGGTGGACCCGACCACCCTGCAGCCGTTCCCGGCCGGGCTCATGATGATCGCCGGCGACTCGATGGCCGAAGGGCCCCAGCCCGTCGAGGTGGCGGCGTGGACGTGCGGCAGCTCGTCCAACCTGCAGACCGACCCGCCCGACTGCCCGGCCGACGCGCCGCTGCGCTCGCACCTCACCTTCGCCGACTGCTGGGACGGCATCCACCTCGACAGCGCCGACCACCGCTCCCACCTGGCCTCCAGCCGTCGACGGGCACTGCCCCAAGGACCACCCGGTGCCGATGCCCCAGCTCACGCTGACGGTGCGCTACCCGGTGAGCGGCGACGGCCACGACCTCATGCTGGCGTCGGGCCCCACCTACACGGTGCACGCCGACTTCCTGAACGCGTGGGACGAGACCGAGCTGACCAGCCAGGTCGACCTCTGCCTCCACCGCAACCTGGTGTGCAGCGTGGCCTCCAACCGGGCCGAGGACGAACCCCAGGACTCCTGAGCCCTCAGGTCACCACCGCGATGGGGTCGCCCTCGACGACCCGGTCATCGGGGGACACCCGGACCTCGGTCACCGTGCCGGCGTGGGGGGCCTCCACCGGGATCTCCATCTTCATGCTCTCCAGGATGGCCAGCACGGCGCCGGCCTCGACGGGCTGGCCGACCTCGACGGTGACCTTCCACACGTTGGCGGCGATCTCGCTGCGCACCACCGTCATGGCCGGTACCCGTGGCTGGTCGTCCCCGGGGCGCGCAGGGGGGCGGCCAGGTTGGCGAACTCGCACAGCAGCGGGCGGGTGTCGCGGGGGTCGATGATCTCCTCCACCAGGAAGGCCTCCGCCGTGCGGAACGGGGAGGCCACCGCATCCATCCGGGCCGTGATCTCGGCGATGCGGGCCTGGCGGGCCTCGTCGTCGGCCAGGGCGTCCAGCTCGGCCCGGAAGGCCGCCTCCACCCCGCCCTGCACCGGGAGCGAGCCCCAGCGTCCCGACGGCCAGGCGTAGCGGTACGACAGGCGCGACGAGCTCTGGTGGCCGGCGCCGCCGACGCCGAACACCTTGCGGATCAGCACCGAGCACCACGGCACCGAGGCCTGGTGGATGGCGGCGACCGCCCGCACGCCGTTGCGGATGGTGCCGGCCTGCTCGCCGGCCAGGCCCACCATGAACCCGGGCTGGTCCACCAGGTGGACCACGGGCAGGTGGAACGTGTCGCACAGATCGACGAAGCGGGTCACCTTGTCGGAGGCGTCGGCCGTCCAGCTGCCGCCGGCCTGGTAGGGGTCCGACGACAAGATCCCCACCGGCCAGCCGTCCAGGCGGGCCAGGCCCGTCACCGCGGCCCGCCCCCAGCCCTCGCCGATCTCGAGGAAGCTGCCGGCGTCGACCAGCGAGTCGATGACGGGGCGGATCCGGTACACCTGGCGCTGGTTGCGGGGGATGGCGCCGATGAGCCAGGGATCGCGGCGCTCGGGGTCGTCGCCGGGCGCCGTGCGGGGCGGCAGCTCGTGGACCGACGACGGCAGGTAGGACAGGAAGCGCCGGGTGCGGGCGAAGGCCTCGTGCTCGTCGTCGACCACGTCGTCGACCACGCCGTTGCGGCCGTGGATGTGGGCCCCGCCCAGGTCCTCCTTGGTGATCTCGCCCTCCACCCGGGCCACCACCGGGGGCCCGGCCACGAACACCTGGGCGGTGTCGCGGACCATCAGGGCGTAGTGGCTGTTGACCACCCTGGCCGCACCCAGGCCGGCCACCGAGCCGAGGGCGAGGGCGACGACGGGCACGGTGGCCAGGCTGTCGACGGCGTGCTGCCACCCCAGCAGCGGCGGCACGTAGGTGCGCCGATCGGTGTCGAGGGACTTGACCGAGCCGCCGCCACCGGTGCCGTCGACCAGGCGCACCAGCGGCAGTCGCAGCTCGAGCGCCATCTGCTCGGCGTACACCTGCTTCTGCCAGACGGACGCGTCGGCCGCCCCGCCCCGCACGGTGAAGTCGTCCCCGCCGACCACCACCGGCCGCTGGTCGATGCGCCCGCGCCCCATCACGAAGTTGGCGGGCATGAACGCGTCGAGCTCGCCGTCCTCGCCGTAGGTGGCCCGACCGGCGAGGGCGCCGATCTCGTGGAACGAGCCGTCGTCGAGGAGCTGCGTCGATGCGCTCGCGCACGGTGAGCTTGCCGCCCTGGTGCTGGCGCTCGATCTTGTCGGCGCCCCCCATGCGTTGGGCCATGGCCTCACGGCGCCGGAGCTCGGCCACCTCCGGCTCCCAGCTGTCGTCGTCCGGCACGGCTGGGAGCATAGGACTCGTGGCCGGCGGGGTGAGGCAGACTGGTCCGATGGCTATCCGTGTGTTCCTGCTCGATGACCACGAGGTGGTGCGCCGCGGGCTGCGCGAGCTGCTCGAGGACGCCGGTGACCTGGAGGTGGTGGGGGAGGCGTCGACCGCGGCCGAGGCCCGGCAACGCATCCCCGCCACCCGTCCCGATGTGGCCGTGCTCGACGTGCGCCTGCCCGACGGCAACGGGGTCGAGGTGTGCCGCGACATCCGTTCGGACGACGAGTCGATCGCCTGTCTCATGCTCACCAGCTACACCGACGACGAGGCCCTCTTCGAGGCCATCATGGCCGGCGCCGCCGGCTACGTCCTCAAGCAGATCCGGGGCAACGAGCTCGTGGATGCCATCCGCACGGTGGCATCGGGCCAGTCGCTGCTCGACCCGGCCGCCACCGCCCGGGTGCTGGAACGCCTCCGTGAGGGCGAGGCCACCGACGAGAAGGTGGCGGGGCTGACCGACCAGGAGCGCAAGCTCCTCGACCTGCTGGCCGAGGGCCTCACCAACCGCGAGATCGCGGCGCGCATGTTCCTGGCCGAGAAGACGGTGAAGAACTACGTGTCGAACCTGCTCACCAAGATGGGCATGGCCCGCCGCACCGAGGCCGCCGTCTACGCCGCCCGCCTGGAGGAACGCCAACGCCGCCGCCCCGACTGAGCGGGGCGACGGCGACGGCTGGCGGCTGGCGTCAGGTGGAGATCACTGGACGACGAGGGCGGTGACCATGCCGAACATGCCGGTCTCCCGCTCGACGTGGTTCAGGATGTGGCAGTGCCAGACCCAGGTGCCGACCTCGTTGGGGTTGATGAGCACGGTGTAGCGCTCACCGGGACCGACGGCGATGGTGTCCGCCGCGTAGGGCTGGTCGAGGGGGAGGCCGTCCTTGGAGATGATGATCTGCGGGAACCGGTGCAGGTGCATGGTGTGCATCTGCAGGCCCTCGTTGAAGTAGGTGACCTCGATCCAGTCGCCGTTCTTGGCCACCACCGGGCGCGGTCGCCGGGAAGCTCTTGCCGTCGAGGGTGAGGCCGATCACGCCGGCGTCGTTGAGCACCATGGGCAGCTCCTGGGCGACCTTGACGTCCTTGGGGATGGCGATGCCGCTGATCGTGCGACCGGCCGGCAGGGGCTGCTCGCCGACCTGGAACACGCCGAACAGACCGTTCGTGACGGCCATCTCACCCATGAGGTGGGCGTGGTACATGCCCATCTTGATGCTGGTGGGGGTGAAGTCGTAGGTGAAGCTCTCACCCGGCTTGATGGCGTCCTGGGTGATGGGGGAGACGCCGTCCATCTTGAACGGGACGTCGACGCCGTGGAGGTGGACGTCGGTCGAGGCCCCGGGCAGGTCGTTCTTCACGACGACCTTGACGTGGTCGCCCACGTTGACCTTGAGCAGCGGGCCGGGGACGGTGCCGTTGTAGGTCCAGGCCTTGCACCGATCTTGCCCGGCTCGACCTCCCAGTCGGTGATGGCGGCGGTCGAGGTTGAACACCTTGGTGCCGTCGGCCTCGATCGTCGGGCTCGAGGGGCACGTTGCCCTTGCCCTGGGTGGCGGCCGGGAACGGCTTGAACGAGTCGAGCATGGCCTGGGACTCGGCGGCCAGCTTGGTCGGGTCGTTGGGATCGCTGGTGCTGGACGTGTCGGAGCCCATGGCCATGTCGCTCGCAGCTGGTGCCGGCGCCGGCGGCGGCCACCACCAGCGAGCCGGTCATGCCGCTGTCGGCGTGGCCCGGGATCTCGCACAGCACCGCGTAGGTGCCGTTGGCCGGGGTGCCCAGGTCGAGGGTGCTAGGTGGTTCCCGGCGTCAGGTCGGGGGTCTTCTTGCCCAGGTCGGGGATCGAGAAGTTGTGGGTCATCGTCCCGGCGTTGGTGACGGCCAGCTGGACGTGGCCCGAGGCGTTGATGGTGCTGGGGCTGATCTTGAACTCGGTCAGCGATCACCGCCACCGGCCCGGAGGCGGTGACGCTGGATGTCGGTCTTGGCCGAGACCGCCACGATGGCCGCGGTGGCCAGCAGGAAGCAGGCGATCGCGGTCAGGGCGGCGAACACGGAGAACATGCTCCGGTCCTTGGTCTGGTCGGACGAGGTCATGGTGAGGCTCCTCAGGGTCGAGGGGTTGTTCCGGTCCCTCGCAGCGTCGTGGTTCGGGGCGGCCGGAGGTAGGGGCACCGGTCCGGCGCGAAAGGGTCCAAAGTCCCGACGGCAAGGGACGCTCCGCCCTGCCCGCGCCGGGCGGCGGGGCGGACGATGACCGCGACCCGTGACCGGAACGACCCAAGGGGAGCTGCAATGCGTGTACTCGTGGTGGAACGCAAAGCTGGACTGGGCGACGGAGTGGTCGCACAACTCGATGCCACCGGGCACGAGGTGGTGCGGTGCCACGCCCCCGGCGCGCCCGCCTTCCCCTGCAACGCCCTGATCGAGGGCGAGGCCTGCCCGCTGGATCATCACGCCGTCGACGTGGCCATGGCCATCCGCGGTGACGAGGGCGGCCCCACCACCGAGGACGAGGACGGCGTGCGGTGCGCCATCCGCCGCCAGGTGCCCGTCATGCTGGTGGGCAACCGCGACGGTGCCTCCTACGCCGGATGGACCAAGGCCGAGGCTGATCCTGATGACACCGAACTGCTGGCCAAGGCGGCGGCTGCCGTCCAGGCCGGCTTCGACCCCCATGTCCAGGCCGCCCGCGACACGTGCCGCCAGGTGCTCGCCCAGCACGACCTGGCCGACGCCGCGGTGGACGTCGAGATCAAGCGAAGTGGGAACCGGCTGCGTTGCCTCCTCCACGTCGACGCCACTGTCGACCCCCTGGTGGCGCAGATGGCTGCGGTGCGTGTTGTCGTGGCCCTCCGGTCGCTCGAGCATGAGCTCGACGTGATCGACGTCGACGTGATCGACGCCGAGGGGAAGATGCGCCGGGTGACCCCCTAGTTCCGGTCATCAATGCAGGGGTTGCCCGGCGCACTCTCCGCGTCAGCGGTGCGGGGCGACGAGCTGGTCGAGCTGGCCGAGCGCGCCCCGCACGTTGGCGAGGCGCTGGGCCGACTCGGCGTCGGCGAACTGGAGCTGCTCGGCCGTCGGGGGCGGCGGCCCGATGCGCAGCGCTCGCGACGTGCGCAGGGCGGTGAGATAGGCGGCCACGGCCTCGTCCAGGCCGGTCAGCACGGCCCGGGCCTGGTCGTCGGGGGCACCGGGCTGCGCCGCCTGCACCCCGGCGGCCACCTCGGTGGTGCGCTGCTCCAACGTGGCCCAGTGCGCCACCTGCTGCTGGGGATCGGCCGAGGCCGGCCCCGCCGTGCCCAGGTCGACCAGGGCCTGCGTCTCGCGGCCCACCACATCGAGGTCGCTCCACCAGGTCTGGCGCTCTGACCGCCGGCGGAGGACCACCACCACGATCAGCGCGGCCACCGCGCCCAGCAGGCCGATGGCCAGCCACGGCACCTTGCGGGACTCGGCACTCACCTCGGTGGGCACCGCGGTGGTGGTCGGCGCCGCCGTGGTGGTGGGCGCGGAGCTCGTGGTGGTGACGGCCCTGGTCGTCGTGGTGGCCGGTTGGGTCGTGGTGGTCGACGGGGCGGTCGTGGTGGACGAGGTGGAGCTCGATGTCGACGTCGAGGTGGACGTGGACGACGTCGAGGAGGTGGGCGCGTCGCTCGTGGTCGTGACCGCGGCCGCCGTCGTCGACGTCGCCGGCCGGGTCGTCGACGTGGGCCGGTTCTGGGTGGTGGTCGATTCGCCCGCCGTGGTCGTCGGCCGCGGCACCGACGTCCCCGTCGTGCCTTGGCCGCCGCTGGAGCAGGCGGCCGCCATCCCCGAGACGGCCAGGCCGACCACCAGCACGGCCGCGCCGAGGCGGGCCGGGCGCGAGCGGGGTACGTCGGGGCGCAGGTCGGCGTGCGGCACGGTCAATCCTCCAGATCTGACGCGCCGTCAGGGAGAAGCCGGGCACGGTAGCGTGCAGCGGCGACGACGTCCCCGCCACCCTAGGTGAGCCGATCCACGCCTCGGGGGACGACCGGACCGACCATCGGGGAGAGCACCCATGAGCGACGACAACGCGACGCCATCAGGCTTCGAGGGGCGGGTGGGTCGCACGTTCGCCGGATCGGAGGGCTGGTGGCCCGAGCGCCCCACCCCGCCGGCGGGCGCCCCGAACGTCGTGGTGATGATGGCCGACGACCTCGGCTTCGCCGACCTCGGGTGCTACGGCTCGGAGATCGCCACCCCGAACCTCGACGCGGCTGGCGGCCCGAGGGCGTGCGCTACACGAACTTCCACGTGACGCCGATGTGCTCGCCGACCCGGGCGTCGCTGCTCACCGGGCCTCGACCACCACCGGGCCGGCTTCGGCACGGTGGCCCACCTCGACGCCGGCTTCCCCGGCTACGCCATGGAGCTGCCCGACGACGCCGCCACCCTGCCCGAGATCCTGCGCGACCACGGCTACGCCACGATGATGGTCGGCAAGTGGCACCTGGCCAAGGACTCCGACTGCTCGGCGGCCGGCCCCCAGCACTCGTGGCCGTGCCAGCGGGGCTTCGACCGCTTCTACGGCTTCCTCGACGCCTTCACCAACCTGCACCAGCCCCACCGCCTGACCGAGGACAACCACCAGGTCGAGGTGGACCGCTACCCCGACGGCTACTACCTGACCGACGACCTCACCGACCGGGCCATCTCGATGATCCGCGAGCGCAAGGCGTCGAACCCCGAGCAGCCCTTCCTCCTCTACTTCGCCCACGGCGCCGTGCACGCCCCGCTGCACGCCAAGGCGGAGGACATGGCCCGCTACCGGGGTCGCTACCGACGCCGGCTGGGACGCCCTGCGGGCCGAGCGCTACCAGCGCCAGCTCGACCTGGGGGTCATCCCGGAGGGCACGCCGCTGGCTCCTCGCAACACCGAGGCCAACCACGACGTGCGGCCGTGGGACGAGCTCGACCGAGCGCGAGCAGCAGCTCTTCGCCCGGCACATGGAGGTGTACGCGGCCATGGTCGACAACATCGACCAGAACGTGGGCCGCCTCACCGCCGCCCTCGACGAGCTGGGCGAGCTCGACAACACCATCTTCATCTTCACCTCCGACAACGGCGCCTCCCGCGAGGGCGAGGTGACGGGGACCAGCGCGTACTACGTGCACCTGCTGCAGGGCGACGACATCGACGCCGACCTGGCCCGCATCGACCTGCTCGGCGGTCCGCAGACCACCCCGCACTACCCGCGGGGCTGGGCCATGGCCTCCAACACGCCCCGCCGCCTCTACAAGATCAACACCCACGGCGGCGGCCACACCGTGCCGTTCATCGTGTCGTGGCCCGAGCGGCCTGGCGGCCCACGGCGGCGAGCTGCGGCGCCAGTACACCCACATCACCGACCTGCTGCCCACCCTGCTGGAGCTCATCGGCGTCGAGCGTCCCGACCGAGCGCCACGGCGTCGAGCTGGCCCCGCTGGCCGGGCACCAGCTTCGCTCCCACCCTGACCGACCCCGACGCCCCCAGCCGCCACCTCCGCCAGGTGGAGGAGATGAACGGGCACCGGGGCTACTACGAGGACGGTTGGGAGATCGTCACCCTCCACCAGCCGCTCACCCCGTTCGACGACGACGAGTGGGAGCTGTACGACCTCGTCGACGACCCCATCGAGCTGCACGACCTGGCCGCCGAGCAGCCCGAGCCCGGGTGGCCGAGCTGGCGGCCCGGTGGGAGGCGGCCGCCTGGGCGGGCCAGATCTACCCGCTCGACGAGGGCAGCTCGGTCAAGTACCTGGTGCGCCCGGCCCGCAGCGACGTCTACCGCCAGCCGGTGCGGATCGTGCCGGGGCACGCCCACCCTGGAGCGCTGGCGCTCGGTGCAGCTCATCTGGTTCCGGTCGGTCACCATCTCGGCCGAGCTGGTCTTCCGCGCCGGCGACCAGGGCATGCTCGTCGCCCACGGCGACCAGGGCGCCGGGCTACGCCCTCTACGTGCTCGACGACGAGCTGTGGTTCGTGCACAACGACGGCCGCGGCACGATGCGGCGGCTCTCGGGCGGAGCGGTGCCCGACGGCACCACGGCCCTGTCGCGCCGACGCTGGACGCCGGGGGCGGGGGCACGTGGACGCGTCACGCTGTCGGTCGACGGCGAGGAGCGGGCCACCCTCGACGGGGTGCCGCTGCTGTTCGGCATCGCCCCGTTCGAGGGCATCGACGTGGGCATCGACCGCCGCTCGCCGGTGGACTGGTCGATCTACGAGCGCTTCGGGCCGTTCGCCTGGACCGGCCGGCTCGACGCCGTGACCTACACCCCGGGCGAGGACGCCCCGGACTCGCCGGCCAACCTGCTCGACATGATCCGGGAGATGGGCCTCGCCTTCGAGTGACGCCCGGCGGCGGGGAAGGTGAGAAACTGAGGGCCGTGCCCGGCACCGAAGACGACACCCCGCCGGTGGCCCGCTCCATCGACGAGCTCCTCGAGGGCGTCACGGCCCGCGAGCCGATGAAGGGCGCGGAGTCGTTGTCCACGGCCACGTTCGAGCGGGTGGTGATCGGTGGCGAGCGCTACATCGTCAAGTACCTGCACGTCGACGACGACTGGGTCATGCGGGCGACGGGCGACGTCACCTGCCGCCCGGCGCTCATGTGGACCTCCGGGCTGTTCGCGGCCATGCCCGCCTTCATCGACCACACCACGGTGGGGGTGGCCACCGGGCTGGGCCGTCACGGGTGGGGCAGCGCCCTGCTCATGACGGACGTGGGGGAGCACCTGATCCCCGACGGCGACGAGCCCGTCACCGCCGAGGAGCAGGCCGCTCTGCATGGCGGCCATGGCCCGCTTCCACGCCCACTACTGGGGCTTTCGCGACACGGTCGGGCTGGCCCCGGCCGGCAACCGCTACTTCGTGTTCAACCAGTGGCTGGGGCCCATCGAGGAGGCGCTCGGCAGTGGGGCCACCGTCCCCCCGCTGGTGGCGCGGGGCTACGCCAACATGGCGGAGCTGAGCCCGGCCCTGGCCACGCTCATGCGCGACCTGTTCGCCGATCCGTCGCCCTTCCTCACCGCCGTCGCCGACACGCCGCGGACCCTCATCCACTCGGACTGGAAGCTCGGCAACCTGGGCCTGCACCCCGACGGTCGGGCCATCGTGTTGGACTGGGCCTTCCCCGGCGAGGGGGCGGGCGCCACTGATCTGGCCTGGTACCTCGGGGTCAACTGCCGCCGGATCCCCTCCACCAAGGAAGACGTCGATCGACACCTACCGGCGCGAGCTCGAGGCGGCCGGGGTCTCGACGCAGGGATGGTGGGACCGCCAGCTGGCGCTGGGCCTGCTCGGCAACACGCTGCAGCAGGGGTGGAGCAAGTGCCTGGACGGGCGCGACGACGAGTTCACCTGGTGGGAGGAGCGGGCGCTCGACGCCGCCCGCTACCTGCGGTGAGCGAGATCGGGTCGGCCGGGGACCGACGTAACGGCGGGGCCCGCCCGTGAGACGGTGTCGCTAGCGTGGGCGACGCTCGCCCAGCTGAGGAGATCACCGTGTTCGGATCCACCAAGTCCAAGCTGCCCACGGCCGCCGAGGCCCTCCCGGGTCGCGACACCCCGATGCCCCTCCCGGACGCCCACTTCGTCAACGGTCACCCGCTGGCCCCGCCCTACCCCGAGGGCTACCAGCAGCTCATCGTGGGGATGGGATGCTTCTGGGGGGCCGAGAAGGCGTTCTGGTCACAGCCCGGCGTGTGGGTCACCGCCGTGGGCTACGCCGGGGGGATCACCCCGAACCCGACCTACGAGGAGACCTGCAGCGGTCTCACCGGCCACACCGAAGCGGTGCTCGTGGTGTTCGACCCCGAGGTCACGTCCTACGACGCCCTGTTGAAGGTGTTCTGGGAGAACCACGACCCCACGCAGGGGATGCGCCAGGGCAACGACCGGGGCACCCAGTACCGCTCGGCCATCTACGCCACCACCCCGGCCCAGCTCGAGCAGGCCCGGCGCTCGGCCGAGGCGTTCGCCGCCGAGCTCACCACCGCCGGCTACGGGGCCGTCACCACCGAGATCGCCGAGGCCGGCCCCTTCTACTTCGCCGAGGGCTACCACCAGCAGTACCTGGCCAAGAACCCCAACGGCTACTGCGGGCTCGGTGGCACCGGCGTCTCGTGCCCCATCGGTTTGGCCAGATGACTGACGCTGACGAGCCGACCGCGCCGCAGACCCCGGTCGACGAGGCCACCACGGCCATGCCGCTCACCCCGGCCGCACCCCCCGAACCCTGCACGCCCGCTGCGCCCGGCCGGGACCGGCCGGACCGGGCGGACCAGGTAGTCCGGGGTCGGACGGATCGATGTGGACGACTCCGTTGGGCATCGCCGTGATCGTGCTGTTCATCCTGGTGATCGCCGGCGGGGTGGCCGTCCTCCTGGCGTCTCGCCACGAGGCGAAGGCGCCCTCGCCCACCACCTCGATCCCGTCGGACACCTCGGCCAGCACCTCGACCACGGCCAAGCCCACCACGACGACGACCCGGCCCGTCAGCACGACCAGCCCCACCTCGAGCACCACCAGCTCGACCACGACCACCACGACCGCCACGAGCACCACCAGCTCGTCGTCGTCCACGACGTCGACGACGACGGTGGGCTAGACCGTGCCGGTGACGATGACGGCGGTCCGCGCTTCCCGACGCCGACCCGCGCTGGTGCTGGGAGCGGTGGTGCTGGTGCTCGCCGCCGCCTGCACCTCCGGGGGGTCGGCACCGTCGCAGGCGTCGGACACGAGCCCGGCCGAAGGGGTGTCGCCCGACGGGGTGGTCACGGTCACCACCCTGTCCACCTGCGCCCGACGACGTGACGGGCGGGGACGTGCTGGTGCGGGTGGTGGTCGACCCCAAAGGGCGCTGACTCCTCCACCGAGTTCGACGTCGAGGCCGGCGGCCGGGGCCAGAGCCCCGCGTTCCACGTGACCGGGTCGTCGCCGTTCACCTCCGAGGGCCTGGTGTCGGGCCTGCCCGAGGGCCCCAGCGACATCACCGTGACCTCGGCCGGGTCCACCGCCACCCTCCAGGTCGTGAACCACCCCCTCAGCGGCCCCGTGTTCTCCGGCCCCCACGCCACCCCGTTCATCTGCACCACCGAGGCCAACGGCCTCGGGCCGCGCCACCGACGCCAACTGCTCGGCGCCGACCAAGACCACGCTGCACTACCTCTCCACCGACGGATCGATCCAGCGATCTGCCGCCGGCGGCCCGGCCGGCCGACCTGGCTCAGGTCACGGTGAACGGCAGCCCGGTGCCGGGCATCGTGCGCGAGGAGAACGGCGTCATCAACCGCTCCATCTACGACTTCGCCATCCTCGATCCCAACGCGGCCGGGCTGGCCACCACGTCCACGGCGGCCGCCACCGGAGCGCCCGCCGGCCCGACGGCCGACCCGGGCTGGAACAAGCGCCTCGTCTACCGCTTCGGCGGGGGCTGCGGCACCGGCTACAGCCCAGGGCGGCGAGCTTCACCTCCGTCGCTCGACCCCGCCCTGCTGTCCAAGGGCTACGCCGTCGTCACCTCCACGCTCAACACGTTCCAGACGGCCTGCAACGCCACGCTTGTCGGCCGAGACGGCGATGATGGTCAAGGAGCACATCATCGAGACGATCGGGCGTGCCCGACCTGACCATCGGTGACGGCGGCTCGGGCGGGGCGATCCAGCAACTGCTCATCGCCCAGAACTATCCCGGGCCTGCTCGACGGCATCGCCCCGTCCCTGCCCTTCCCCGACGCCATCAGCATCAGCGGGGGCGTCACCGACTGCGGCCTGCTCAACCACTACTACCGCGGGGCGGGGGCCTCGCTCACCGAACACCCAGCGCGCCGCCATCAACGGGCACATGACCACGGGCACCTGCGACCTGTGGGAGCAGACGTTCCTGGGCGGGGTCAACCCCACCGACGACTGCCCCCTCGTCCCCAAGGCCCAGGTGTTCGACGCCACCACCAACCCCACCGGCACCCGCTGCGACCTGGCCGACGCCAACGTGAACATCCTGGGCACCGATCCGGCCACCGGCTTCGCCCGCCGCCCGCTCGACAACGTCGGCATCGCCTACGGCCTGAAGGCGCTCACCGACGGCGTGATCACCCCCGACCAGTTCCTCGACCTCAACGCCGCGGTGGGGGGCTACGACATCAACGGCCAGATCCAGCCCACGCGCACCGTGGGCGACACCGAGGCCTTCGAGACCGCCTACGGCAAGGGCCAGGTGACCGAGGGTGAGGGCCTGTGGAAGGTCCCGATCATCCTGACGAACCTCTACACCGACCCCTACGGCGACATCCACGACCGCATCCGGGCCTTCAGCCTGCGCGACCGGATGGTGCACGACGACGGCACCGCCGATCCCAACCTGCTCATCTGGACGGTCCCGTCCGCGGGGCTGAGCGTGAAGGCGCTGACCGGCGCCATCGACGACGCCAGCTCGGCCACCGAGGTGCTCGACCGGTGGCTGACGGCGGCGAAGTCGGCCCCCGGCGACGACCAGGAGGCCAAGCTCGACGCGGCCCGGCCCGCCGACGCCGTCGACACCTGCCACCTGCCCGACGGCTCCGTGGTCAGCGGGCCCGACACCTACACCGCCGACAACGCCTGCACCAAGGCCTACCCCGATCCACGACGACCCCCGCACCGCGGCCGGGGCGCCCCGCCGCAACGACATCTTGAAGTGCCAGCTGCAGCCCGCCGACCAGTTCACCCCGCCGGTGCCGTTCACCGACGCCCAGCGTCAGCGCCTGGCCACCGTGTTCCCCGACGGGCTGTGCGACTGGACCAAGCCCGGGGTCGGGCAGGTGCCCATCGAGGGCACCTGGCTCAGCTTCGGGCCCTGACGCTCAGCCGCCCCCCACCGCGGCCCGGTGGGCGACGATGCCCTTCCAGATGGCGGCCAGCTTGGGGATGAGGAAGTCGTTGGCCACGGTGTGCGACGCGGTCGGGCTGAGGTGGATGCCGTCGGGGCGCATGGAGCCGAAATCGGGCCGGGCGGCCAGGTTGGCGGCCAGGTCGACGACCACCACCTTGCCCGGGCGCTCGGTCGGGCAGGGCCTTGATCATCGCGTTCAGTCGATCGGTGCGGTCGGGGCGGTTGCTCACCGGCGGCGTGGTCAGCCACACGACGGTGGCGCCCTTGCTGCTGAGCAGGTCGACCGCGGTCAGCATCTCGGAGTGGAACCAGCTGTCGTAGACGGGGTCACCGAAGCTGCGCCACTTGCTGTCGCCGGGGAGCTTGCGGTCGGTCACGTCCCACGGCCCGACCAGCATGAGGGCGAGGTCGGGCTGCGACTTGGCCAGGACCCCGGCGTAGGTGGTGGGCCACGCGTCGCACGCCGGGTTGGTGGGGCCGTTGAGGTTGTTGTCGTCGGTGGAGCGGTAGACGCCGCCGCGCCCGAGGCCGCAGCCCACCCAGGCGCCGCCGGTGACCTCCTGGACGAGGCCCTTGCTCCTGGTCGACGTCGGCGATGCCGGCGCCGACCACCAGCGCGGTCGAGTCGCCGAAGGCGGCCACCCGGGCCGGACGCAGGGCCGCCACCGCCCGCGCTTGGCCGCCTTGGGCGGCGGTGACCGGCGGCTGGTCGCCCTGATCGAGGCTGGCCAGGGTCCGCTGGGCGGCACCGAAGTCGATGAGCGGGGCGGGGGCGTTGGCGGTGATGGTCCACGCCCCCAGCGCCACCAGCAGGGCCACGGCCGGCGCCAGCACGAGCGGCGAGCGTCCCCGGTAGGTGACGGTGCGCCGGCGGATGGGCTGCTCGAGGAGGTGGTACGACGCCAGCGCCAGGGTCAGCGTGACGGCCAGGCGCACGGCGAACAGCGGCCACAGGCCCAGCCCGGTGCGGGCCTCGTCGAGCCACAGGAACACCGGCCAGTGGAACAGGTAGACGCCGTAGGAGATGCACGCCGAGCGAGACGAGCGGGCGGCTGCCCAGCAGTCGTCGCACCGGCCCGACGGTCAGGGTGGCGGCCAGGATGACGGCCACCGACAGCAGCGAGTAGAGCCGACAGGCCCCCGCGGTAGAGCCAGTCGGTGGTCTGCGGCGTGGTCATCCACAGCAGGACGGCGCCGATCAGCCCGGCCGTGCCCACCGCCGCCACCGCCGAGCGGGTCGGCCCGGGCCGGTGCAGCGTCGCGCTGATGCGGTGGCGGCCCGACACCACGACGGCCAGCAGGCACCCGGCCAGCAGCTCGAAGGCCCGGGTGTCGGTGCCGAAGTAGATGCGGTCGTGGGAGTAGCCGAGGAACAGCGTGGCGGCCAGCGACCCGGCCATGAGCGCGGCGACGACGCCGCCGAAGCCACGTCGCCTCAGGCCGAGCCGGGCCAGCAGGCCGAACGCCAGCAGCGGGAACAGCAGGTAGAACTGCTCCTCGATGGCCAGGCTCCAGAAGTGGAGCACGGGCGAGGGGGCGGCGAACAGGTCGGCGTAGGAGGTGTGGGAGAAGATGAAGTACCAGTTGCTCACGTCGAGCAGGGCGGAGGTCACCCCGCCGCCGAGGTTGCGCTGCTGGGCACCGCTGCCGGCCAGGGCGGCGTAGATCAGCACCACGATCAGGGCGGCGAGGCTGGCCGGCAGGAGGCGCCGGAGACGCCGGCCCCAGAACGCCCGCAGGCTGATGGTGGACGTGGCGTGGCGCTCGGCCAGCAGCAGCGAGGTGATGAGGAAGCCGGACAGGGTGAAGAAGGTGGAGACGCCGAGGTAGCCCCCGACGGCCCAGCCGAAGCCGGCGTGGAAGCACAGCACGGCGAACACGGCCAGGCCCCGCAGCCCGTCGAGGGCGGGGATGTAGCGAGGCCCGTGCGGCGGGTCGCCGGTGGTGGGGCGGGTCGGGCCGCGGGGCGAGTCGGCCGGCGAGCGGGCGCGCGTCCGGTCCGACGCGTCGGCCGGACGAGCGGGTTCGAGTTCGGTCAGTGGACGCGGTTCGGAGATCGTCACTTGGCCACCGGTGCTGCGGTCATCGACCCCCTGGATTCGCCTCGCCCCTGGATCGCGTCAGGGGACCTGGAAACCCCTCACGGTAGCAAAGAAGCGGGCGCGGACCTGGTTCATCGCGACGCTGAGGGCGTTGGACATACTACCGACAGCGGTCAACTGTCATCGGCGCGACGCGGTCGCGTACCTTGGCCGGAGCGGAGAGACGACGAGCCGCACCGACCGGCAAGGGGAAGCGCATGTACCAGTGGAGCGACGAGCAGCTGATGGTGCAGGACGCCGTCCGCCAGTTCGTGGAGGCCGAGATCAAGCCCAACGTCGAGGAGCTCGAGCACGGCGACCTCCCGCCCTACGACATCCTCCGCAAGCTGTTCGCGACGTTCGGCATGGACTCGATGGCCCGCGACCGCTTCAAGCGCCAGATCGAGTTCGAGAAGCTGGTGCGCCGACGCCGTGGCCAAGGGCGAGACCCCGCCCGAGCGGCCCAAGCGCGAGGGCGGCGGCGACACCTCGCTCACCCTCATCCCGATCATCGAGCTGTGCCGCTACTGCCCGGGCATGGTCACCGCCATGGGCGTGAGCATGGGCCTCACCGCGGCGGCCATCAACGGCAAGGGCACCATCGCGCAGAAGGAGCGCTGGGTCCCCGAGCTGCTCACCATGGAGAAGGTCGGCGCCTGGGCCATCACCGAGCCCAACTCCGGCTCCGACGCCTTCGGCTCGATGCTGTCGACGGCCCGGCGCGACGGCGACGAGTACCTGCTCAACGGGTCGAAGACGTTCATCACCAACGGGCCCTACGCCGACACCATCGTGTTCATCTGCAAGCTCGACGAGGGCAACCCGCCGGCCGAGCGCAAGATCCTGAGCTTCGTGCTCGACTCGGGCATGCCCGGCCTCGAGCAGTCGAAGCCGCTGCGCAAGATGGGCATGCACTCGTCGCCGACCGGCGAGCTGTTCCTCACCGACGTGCGGGTCGGCATCGACCGCCTCATCGGCGAGACCGAGGACGTGAAGGCCGGCGGCCGCGAGGGGGCCAAGGACACGTTCCAGATGGAGCGCTCCGGCGTGGCCGCCATGGCCCTCGGCATCATCGAGCAGTGCCTCGAGCTGAGCGTCGAGTACGCCAAGAACCGGGTGCAGTTCGGCCATCCCATCGGCGACTTCCAGCTCATCCAGCTCAAGCTGGCCAAGATGGAGGTGGCCCGCCTCAACGTGCAGAACCTGGTGTTCCGCACGCTCGAGATGAGCGCGGCCGGGCGAGGGCCTCACCCTGGCCGAGGCGTCGGCCATGAAGCTCTACAGCGCCCAGACCGCCATGGAGGTCGCCCTCGAGGCCGTGCAGGTCCTCGGCGGCAACGGCTACATGGCCGAGTTCCAGGTCGAGCAGCTGGCCCGCGACGCCAAGGTGCTGCAGATCTACGCCGGCACCGACGAGCAGCAGGTCATCGCCATCGCCAAGGACCTCCTCCGCCGCTGACGCTCCGCGGGCCTAGCGCCAGCGGTCGCGCCATTCCACCGGGGCCGGCCGGGCCTCGGCGGGGTTGCCCATCAGGTAGGTCTTGGGCGGGCACGACGCCACCACCACGCTGCCCATCCCGACGAGGCTGCCGGCCCCCACCTCGACGCCGGTGGCCACCCGCACCGCGCTCCCCAGGTAGCAGCCCGCGCCGATGACGATGGGCCCGGGCGGGCGCAGGCTGCCATGGGTCCACAGCTGCGTGCCCCGCCCGGCCAGCCACGTCCCGTCGCCGATGCGGATGCCGAAGCTGCCGTCGAGCAGGTGGCCGCCGGTGAGGTTGACGTCGTCGCCCAGCTCGATGGTGTTGGCCCACTCGCCGGCGCCGAACGACGCCCACGCGCTGAGGTGGTTGCCCGGGCCCAGCACGCACCGGGCGCCGATGCGCAGTCGCTCGACGTGGATGGTGTTGCCGCCGGCGATGCGCACGCCGTCGCCGATGACGCAGGACCCACAGCGCAGGCTCGTGCGACGGCCGATGGTGGTGCCCGACCCGATGCGATAACCCAGGCGCCGGTACGCCCCGACCCGCACGGCGCTGGTCGGAAGGCGGGGGACGACCGTGGTGGCCAGGATCCGCTGGGCGACGGGGTGCATGGCGGGACGGTAGTGGGCGCGACGGCGCCATCTAGACTCGGCCCATGGCCCCGTGGGACGAGCGCTGCCTGGTGATCGCCGAGGTGGCCCAGTCCCACGACGGGTCGTTGGGCACCGCCCACGCCTTCATCGACGCCGCCGCCGGGGCGGGGGCCGGCGCGGTGAAGTTCCAGACCCACCTCGCCGCGGCCGAGAGCACGCCGTCGGAGCCGTGGCGGGTGCGGTTCAGCCCGCAGGACGAGACCCGCTACGACTACTGGAAGCGGATGGAGTTCACCGAGGCCCAGTGGCAGGGCCTGGCCGCCCACGCCGCCGATGCCGGCCTGTTGTTCCTGAGCTCGGCCTTCTCGGTCGAGGCGGTCGAGCTGCTGGACCGGGTGGGCATGCCGGTGTGGAAGGTGGCCTCGGGCGAGGTGGGCAACGTCGAGCTGCTCGACGCCATGGTGGCCACCGGCGCACCGATCCTGTTGTCGTCGGGCATGAGCCCGTGGTCCGAGCTCGACGCCGCGGTCGCCCGCATCGCGCGAGACCGGCGTGGCGCTGGCCGTGCTGCAGTGCACCAGCGACTACCCGACCGCCCCCGCCCAGGTCGGGCTGAACCTGCTGGGCGAGCTGGCCCGGCGCTACGGCGTGCCCGTCGGCCTGTCCGACCACTCGGGCACGATCTTCCCCGGGCTGGCCGCGGTGGCCCTGGGCGCCTCCGTCGTCGAGGTGCACCTGGCCCTGAGCCGCGAGCAGTTCGGCCCCGATGTGGCCGTCTCGCTGACGCCCGACGACCTCCGCCGCCTGACCGACGGGCGTGGCCTACCTGTCCGAGGCCCTGGCCCACCCGCTGGACAAGGACGCCGAGGCCACCCGCCTGGCCCCCATGCGCGACCTGTTCACCCGGAGCCTGGTGCTGCGCGGCCCCCTGCCCGCCGGCTCGGTGCTCACCCCCGCCGACCTGGTGGCCAAGAAGCCGGGTACCGGCATGGACCCCGGCCGCCGGGCCGAGGTGGTGGGCCGGCGCCTGGCCCGCGACCTGCCGGCCGATCACCTGTTGGAGCCGGGCGACCTGGAGCCGGCGACCGTGAGTCGCACCGTCTGCGTCGTCATCACCGCCCGCCCCAGCTACAGCCGGGTGCGCACCGCGCTGAGCGCCATCCACGCCCACCCCGAGCTCGACCTGCAGCTGGTCGTGGCGTCCTCCGCGCTGCTCGACCGCTACGGCAACGCCGTGAACCAGATCGAGGCCGACGGGTTCCACATCGACGAGCGGGTCTACACCGTCATCGAGGGGGAGAACCCCACCACCATGGCCAAGTCGACCGGCCTGGGGCTGCTGGAGCTCTCGTCGGTGCTCGACAACCTGCGGCCCGATGTGGTGGTCACCATCGCCGATCGCTACGAGACGATCGCCACCGCGGTGGCCGCCGCCTACCAGAACATCCCGCTGGCCCACCTCCAGGGCGGCGAGATCACCGGCTCCATCGACGAGAAGGTCCGCCACGCGGTGACGAAGCTGGCCGACCTGCACCTGGTGAGCACCGACCTGGCCGCCGAGCGGGTGATCCGCATGGGGGAGGACCCGGCCTCCGTGTTCGTGACCGGGCTGCCCGTCGATCGACCTGGCCGCCGAGATCCTCGACGCCCCCGAGCTCGACTTCGATCCCATCGAGCGCTACGGCGGGGTGGGCGACCCGCTCGACCTGAGCGACGGCTACCTGGTCGTGATGCAGCACCCCGTCACCACCGAGTACGGCCAGGCCCGCCACGACGTGCTGGAGACGCTGCACGCGGTGAGCGAGACCGGCCTGCCGGCGCTGTGGTTCTGGCCCAACCCCGACGCCGGCACCGACGGCACCTCGAACGGCATCCGCTCGTTCCGGGAGTCAGAGCTCGACGGTGGGCGTCACCACCGCCTGCACTTCTTCAAGAACATGGCGCCCACCGACTTCCTGCGCCTGGCCTACAACAGCCGCGGCCTGGTGGGGAACTCGAGCGTGGCCATCCGTGAGTGCTCCTACCTGGGCGTCCCCGCGGTGAACATCGGCACCCGCCAGGACGGTCGCGAGCGCGGGGCCAACGTGGTCGACGTCGGCTACGACCGGGCGGAGATCGCCGCGGCCATCGTCGACCGCCTCGCCGCCGGCCGGGGCCCGGGCGACGCGCTCTACGGCGACGGCAAGGCGGGTGTGCGCATCGCCGACCTGCTGGCCACCGTGCCGCTGACGACGACGAAGCGGCTCGCGTACTGATGGTCCGGCGCTGATGCGGGTCCTGGGTCTCATCCCGGCACGGGGGGGCTCGCAGGGGGTGCCGGGCAAGAACCTCCGCCTGCTGGCCGGCCGGCCGCTGCTGGCCTACACGGTGGCCGATGCCCTGGCCTCGGGCCTGGACCGGGTGGTGCTGTCCACCGACGACGAGGCCATCGCCGCCGTCGGGCGGGAGCTGGGCGTGGACGTGCCCTTCCTGCGCCCGGCCGAGCTGGCCACCGCCGAGGCGCCGACCCTGGGGGTGGTGGCCCACGCCCTCGACGCCCTGGCCGCCGACGGCGACGACTTCGACGCCGTCTGTCTGCTGCAACCCACCAGCCCCGTGCGCGGCCCCGGGCTGATCGACTCGTGCGTGGCGTTGCTGGCCACCAGCGGCGCCGACTCGGTGGTCACCGTGCGGCCGGTGCCGCTCGAACACCACCCGGACTGGGTCTACCGACTCGACCCCGACGGCGAGCTGCGCCTGTACAACGGCGAAGCCGAGCCCCGTTCGCGGCGCCAGGACCTCACGCCCGTCTATCACCGCGACGGCGCCGTGTACGTCACCCGCGCCGAGGTGGTGCGCGGCGGGATCGCTGTACGGGCGGCGCACCGTGGCGGTGGTGGCCGAGGGACCGGCGGTGAACATCGACACCGAGGAGGACTTCCGCCGCGCCGAGGAGGTCGCCGGGGCGCTGGGCTGGTGAGGTCGCTGCTGTTGATCCCCGACGGGGTCAGCCTGCGCAACTTCGTGCTGGGCGACACGGCCGACCGGCTGGCCGCGGCCGGCGACGTGGTGGTGATGGCGGCGCCGTCGCTGCCCGCCCCGCGTGCCGGTGCCGACGCCCCGTGGTCCTCGTGGCGACCGCTGCCGCCCTTCGGCGACCGACCGGGTGAAGCCATGGTGCGCCGCACCCTGGAGTACGCCCACCTGCGCTGGTTGGACACCACCGGGGCTCGGTTCAACCTGGCCCAGCCCATCCCCGGCGGAGCCCGGGGGCGGGCCCTGCGAACGGTGGCTCGGACCGCGTCGCGAGCCTTCGCCAGCGAGCGGGGCGTGGCCCGGCTGGCCGACCTGCACACCCGCCTGGCCGCTCGGCGCCCGGAGGTCGACGCCGCCGGGGCCGTGCTCGACGAGCTGACGCCCGACGTGGTGTTCTGCGCCCACCAGCGACTGCTCTCGGTGCTGCCGGTGATCCTGGCGGCCCGGACCCGGCGGCATCCCCACCGCCACGTTCATCTTCAGCTGGGACAACCTCACCACCAAGGCCCGGGTGGTGGCGCCCTTCGACCACTACCTGGTGTGGTCCGAGCTCATGGCCGCGGAGCTGCGCCGCTTCTACCCCGACGTCACGGCCGAGCGGGTGCACGTGGTCGGCTCACCCCAGTTCGACCCCTACGCGGTCGCGGGCCTCACCGCGTCGCGTGCCGAGCTGTGCGAGGAGCTGGGCCTCGACGCCGGCCGGCCCATCATCTGCTTCACCGGCGGCGACGAGGGCACCTGCCCCGACGATCCCTTCCACCTGGAGCGTTGCTGGCCGTGGCCGCATCGGGCGTGGTGGCCGGCGAGCCGCAGGTGGTGCTGCGCCGGGCGCCCGTCGATCGGGGCGAACGCTACGACGGCGGTGCGGCGCGCCCATCCCGAGCTGGTCGAGGCGGTGCCGCAGTGGCGCCACGAGCCGGGCCGGGGCTGGGGGGAGGCGTATCCCACGATGGGCGACGTGCGCTTGCTGACCTCGCTCACCGAGGTGGCCGACGTGAACGTGAACATGGCCTCGACCATGAGCATCGACTTCGCCCTGCGCGACACCCCGGTGGTCAACCTGGGCTGGGACCGCCACCCCGACGAGGGGCGGGCCGAGGCCTACTACCGGTTCGAGCACTACCGGCCGGTGGTGGAGCTGGGGGCGGTGCGGCTGGCCCACGGCCCCGCGCGAGCTCGCCGCCCATTTGTCGGCCTATCTGGACGACCCCGGCCTGGACGCGGCCGGGCGCGCCGAGCTCTGCCAGTTGGAGCTGGGTGTCCCGGTCGGTGAGTCGAGTGCCGCAGTGGTGGCCGCGCTCGGTCGCATCGCGGCACGCTGATCTGGCGCGCTGATCAAGGGCCGGGTGAGCCGCGGTTGCGTTGGCTGGTGAGGGTTCGGTTGGTGGGGGTGGTCCAGGTGAAGGTTTGGTCGGGGTGGGCGGTCATGGTCCACCCGCTGCGGTGGGTCACGCCGTGGTGGTGGCGGCTCAGGGCCGGTTCGATCGGTCGCTGCCCGCCGGCCTCCCACGGCACGCCGTCGTGGCTCGCTCCAGCTGCGGCTCGCGCGGCTCACGCGCCGCCGGCGCCACCCGTTCCGCTCCGCGCGCCTTGGTGAGGGGAGGGAGTAGGCGGTGCTGGCGGCCGACGCGGAGCGGGTTGCCGTCGTCGTCGACGTCGATCGCGGTGATGGTGGGGTCGCAGCCCAGGTGCCGCGGTGGTGTCGGGGTCGACGATGGTGCCGTCGACGGTCGACACTTGGTCGGGCCGGTCGGCGGGCATGACCAGTGAGAGGTCGACGACGGGGCCTTTGCCGCTGGTGGTTGGCCGGCTGAGCCTTTGCGGAGCAATTCGACCAACGCCAGGGCCCGCAGGGTGGAGCGTGACGGGATGGCCAGGTCGGGTGATTCGTCGTGGTCGGCGCGGGCGCGGCGCCACCACCGGTCGGTCTCGGCCTCCAACAACTGGGTGAAGCCGAGGGCGTGTTCACCCACCAGTTCACCGCTCAGGCAGATCCCGTCACCGCCGTTGGGGGACACCCGCAGCTGGTTGCGGGCCAGCTCGCGGTCAGGGTCGAAGCTGCCGTCTTGGTCCAACAACTGCTCCACCACCCGCAGGTGATGGCGCCACACCCGAAACGGGCACTGCTGCGCCAACGCCACCAGATCACCCTGCACGGCCACGACGTCATCAGCGATGCGGGGGTTGGCCATCGTGTCGGCCACCGCCCGGGCGTGCTCGGCGGTGAGGCGCCCATCGGCCAACGCCTCATCGACCACGTCGAGGTGCCGCAGCCTCATCCCCAGCCGCAACCGGGCCGCCACCGCCGGACGCGGCGCCCGCGTCTGGGCCGTCACCCACCACAACGTGGGCGACCCGAACTCGCGGTCGGTGGCGCCGCGCACGTCCAACTCGGCCAACACGTGCGCCTCCGCCGCCTCCACCGCGGCGCGCGCCGCCGCCAACTCGACCACCGCGTCGCACAACTCGGCATCAGACACCAACGCCACATCGGCGCCGGCCGCCTTGCGTGCCGCTTCCGCCAACTCCACCGCCTCGAACATACATTCGAGACTACCCCACCGAAACCGCTAGATCAACATGAATACGTGATCTTTCCATAATGGTAACATGTTCTCATGCTCGACGGGACCCAGGTCGGTTTGCGCGACGTGGCCGGGGCCGCTCCGGACGCGAAGCGACCCCCGGGTCAACCCGGGGGTCGCTTCTTGGTCTTGTCCGAGCCATCAGACAGAACCGTGTACAAACGTCGCGCCGCTGGACTGAGAAACAAGTAAGAAAACCGTTGCGTGGGCAGAAAAGATCCAAATGACCTAGCCGGATCGGCCCTCATGCGTCGGTGCGTGAAGCGATTTCCGCGGAGCGTGGTGTTTTCCGACCGGGGCGAGGGAAGTCGTGACAGGCTTGGTGGATGAGTGGCGGCCCGCGGGACGCGGGGTCCGGGGGGTTCGGGCGACCGGCGACCATGGTGGCCGGGGTCGCGACGGGCCGACACCGACTGCGACACGCCTCAACTCGCTCACCGCACTTCGAGTCTTCGCTGCACTCCTGGTCTTCGGTCAGCATGCGCGCTTCCTGTTCGCCCACACCGGCTGGTTCGCCACCGTGGACCACTACCTGTCGCGAGGCGGGGTGGGGGTGGGGTTCTTCTTCGTCTTGAGCGGGTTCGTGTTGACCTGGTCGCGGCGACCGGGCGATCGAGCCCAGCCCTTCCTCGATCGGCGCGCCAGCCGGATCTACCCGGACTACCTCGTGGTCTGGTGCGGGTCGGCGGTGCTCATCGGGCTCGGCATCGCCGCCGCGACCTCCGTCGGGTCGGCCCTGGTCAACGTGTTCCTGCTCCAGGCCTGGTTCCCCTCGCCCGCCTGGCACTACGGGATGAACGCCGTCAGCTGGTCGCTGTCGTGCGAGGCGTTCTTCTACCTCTGCTTCCCGTTCATCGTGGGATCGGTCATCGGGTTGGGTCGCAAGCACCGGGAGCTGGCCATCGTCGCCCTGGTCGCCCTCGCCATCGGGATCCAGGTGGCGCTGCAGGTCGCTGAGCCCCGGATCGGGGCGGACCGAGTGGAGTACTTCGCCTACGTCTTCCCTCCGACCCGTCTCATCGAGTTCGTGCTCGGCATGCTGCTCGTCGGGCTGGTGCGCGACGGCCTGCCTCGGGTGCCGTTCGCGGCGGCCGCGGCGTTCGCCGTCGTCGCCGTCCTGGCCGCGGGATGGGCCCCGTTCCCCGCCAGCCACGTGGCCGTCACCCTCGTGCCGTTCATGGTCCTCATCGTCGCCGCCGCCCAGGCCGATCTCGCCGGCACCTGGTGCGTCGGCCGGTCACGCCGGCTGGTCCACCTCGGCCTGGTGTCCTACGCGTTCTACCTGCTGCACGACCTGGTGCTGCAGATCTTCCGGGATCGGGTCGGGTTGCCCGAGCGGCCGGTCTGGATGGCGTTGCTCCTCATGGTGGGGCTGCTCGCCGTGTCGGTGGCGGCGGCCGAGGCGCTCTTCCGCTTCGTGGAGCAACCCTGCGAGCGGAGATGGCGGGCGCGTGGGGCGTGACGCGGCACCGATCAGCTGGCGGCGACCAGGCGGAAGCCGTCGCCGTCGCGCCGGACCAGGCCGCCCCCCGGTCCCCCCAGGAACGACGTGATGAGCAAACCGTCCCGATCGGCCAGCTCTCCCAGCAGTCGGCGGCGGGTGAGCTCCGCCACCTCCGGGTCCTCGTCGGCGGCGCGGGAGGGATCGCCCACCTGCAGCGGCGACAGCACGAGGTGACCGGGGATCACGGCCAGCGCCTCGCCGCTGGAGACCCGCACCGCGAGGTGGCCCGGGCAATGACCCGGCGCGCTCTCGAGCTGCACGCCGGGAGCCACGGTGAGGGGGAGATCACCGGCCGGCACCGGGTCGAGGACCCCGGCCGCCTCCAGCTGGGCGAGCTCGTCGCGCGCCGGCGATCCCTCTCCCGATCGCCAGCGCTCCACCTCCTCGACCGGGTACAGATAGCGGGCGTTCGGGAACGTGGGCACCCATCCCCCCGAACCACCGGGGGTCGCCGGCCGCGTGTTCCACCCGAAGCCGTCGAAGTGGGTGTTCACCACGACGTCCACCGACGCGGCCGGGAACCCGGCGTCGTCCAACTCGCCGAGGAGGCGCTCGATGTGGTCGTGGGCGTCGGGCGCGGAGCGGGGGGCGTCGTTGACCAGCCACGGATCCACCACGATCGTCCGCCCGCCGGCCCGGACGGCGAGGGCGCTGAAGGAGAGCCCCACCTCCGACGGGGACGGCGCGAAGTCGGGGATCGCCCACGGCGGGACGTCGCCCTCGGCGGGGAGGGCCAGATCGAGATCGGTGATGCGCACCACCTCCACGTCACCGACCGGCCAGCGCTGCATGGTCACAGTGTGGCCCGACCGCGGGATCACCGCGGCGCTAGAAAGGAGGACGAGGGGGTGGGGGATGCCGGCCTGGATCTGCCCGTCGTGCCACCGTCAGTTCGGGAGCCGCAACCAGTCGCACGAGTGCGCCCCCGCGCTCTCGCTGGAGGAGTACTTCTCCACCGGGCCCGAGCGTGAGCGACCCATCTTCGACGTGGTGATCGCCCACCTCGAAGCCATCGGCCCGGTCGTGGTCGAGCCCGTGTCGGTGGGGATCTTCCTCAAGCGCACGCGCACGTTCGCCGAGCTGCGACCCATGGTGAACTGGGTGGCGCTCTCGTTCGGGCTGTCGCACGAGCTGCACGACGCCCGCATCGCCCGCAAGATGAAAGGGTCGGGCCGGCGGATCCACCACGTCGTCAACGTGCGGGACCCCGACGACGTCGACGACCAGGTCAAGGATTGGTTGACCGAGGCCTACCTCGACTCACCCGTCTGACCGGGTCGACAGCGGCGTGATCGACCCGTCGGCGAACTCCTGGGCGGGGCCGCGGGCGAGGTGGGGGCCCGTGGCCTGGTCGACGACCGATGGATCCTGGTCGAACAGCACCAGCACAGCCGGGCGGCCGTCGATGGTGGCGGCCACCTCGGCCAGCTCGTCACCGCGGTCATGGTTGACCGCCCCCGTGGCGAAGACGCGCTCGGGTGGGAGGGCGACCACCGACCGGCCGGTCGCCACCCACACCAGGCCGGCTCGATCGGTGACGATCACGGTGTCGTCGGGGAGCGCCCGCACGGCGGCCAGGGTGGCCGAGGCCCGGGCCACGTCGTTGGTGAGCCCTTTGTCGGCCGAGCTGTCGAACCGGGCCACGAGCAGCGCGCTGCGACCCAACCCCACCGCGGCGACGGCGGCCACGAGGCCGACGGCCAGCATCCGCCGCCGGGGGTGGCCGGCCACGGCGCGGGCCACGAAGACGGTGCCGCCGACGATGAGGGCGGCGTGCACCGGCGTGTAGATGCGGGTCCCGAACCCGACCGTGCCGACCCCGAGGAACGAGTCGGCCACCGCCACCGCCGCGGTGTACACCCCGGCGTAGACGACGCTGATGAGCGGCAGGTGGGTGGTCGCCCGGCCTCCGGTCGTGGGGCCGGCCTCGTCCGTCCCGTCACGCCACCGGCACACCGCCACCAGCGCGGCCGCTCCCACGAGCACGACGAACGCCCCGGCGACGGTGCCCAGCGCGTCGACGGACACGAACCAGTCCGTCACCGTCCCGGCCAGGGTGCGGGCGTCGTGGAGGGTGACGGGGTGCCATGCCACCGACGTGGGGTTCCGCCCGGCCCGCAGGGCGGGGTTGGCCAGCGCCCAGCCCGCCACGGGGACGACCCCGGCCACCGCCACCGCCCCCGCCGCGCCCCACCGGCGCCACCCGCCGCCGCGGACCACGGCCACGATGACGATGACCGCGGTGGCCGCCGTGGCCAGACCGATCTGGCGGGTGGCCACGCCGGCCATGACCAGGGCGGCGAGGACCGCCAGACGGCTCGGGCGGGGCTGGTCGACGTAGCGGTCGAGGGCGATGAGCCCGGCCAGGGTGAACAGGATGAACAGGGCCTCGGCCCAGGCCATGGCGTGGACCAGCACCAGGTCGGCGGTCAGCAGCAACAGGACGGCCAGCCCCGCCCACCACGGCGAGCCGGTCCGGCGGGCGACCGCCACGAAGGCCAGCGCGGCGGTGAGGGCGAAGACGACGGCGTCGAGGCCCCGGGCGACGGCGAAGACGTCCTGGCCGGTGAGCGTGGCCAGCGCGGCGACGGCGGCGGGGTAGAGGGGAGGGAAGGCCGACAGGGTGACCCGCTGGCCGGCCACGATCGGCCGGGGCACCGGCTCGGTGTTGGGTTGGTAGGGCATGGTCAGGCCGTGGCCCTGCTCGAGGCCCTGGGCCGCGCTGAGGTAGGCCGCCGAGTCCGTGCTCATGCCCACCTCGTGGCGGGTGAGGACGAGGCTCATCACCAGGGCCGCCGCCACCACGACGGCCCCGACGATCCAGCGGCGACGTCGCGGCGTCCGGTCGGTCATCGGTGATGGGGGCGGGTGCGTGCCGTCAGGCCGAGGCTGATCCACTGCCAGACGAAGAACGCGTTGTCGCCTTCGCCCGCGGTGAAGCGGTCCAGCTCTCGGTGGACCTCGGTCGGCGACAGCCATCCGGGCTGCCACGCCATGCCGTCGGCCACCACGTCACGGACCCAGGCCTTCAACGGGCCCCGCAGCCATTCGCGCTGAGGGGTCTGCACCGGGCGCTTGGGGGCGGTCACGTCACGGGCGCCGAGGCGCTCGTGGGCCAGCCGGCGCAGCAGCACCTTGCCGGTGGAGTCGTCCACCTTGCGCTCCCGCGGCTGGCGCAGGGCCAGCTCCACCAGCCGATGGTCGAGGAACGGCTCGCGCAGCTCGCACGACGAGGCCATGGAGGCCCGGTCGTTGAAGCGCAGGGCCCGGGGGAGCTTCATCGACGTGAGGTCGCGCCACTGGGCGGCGACCAGCGGGTCGCCGGACACCCCGCCGGACCCGATGTCGGCCGGGGGCGCGGCGGGCGGGGAGGACCCGACCAGGGTCAGGAGCTCCTCGCCGATGCAGGCGCTCCGCGTGGGCGACGACCCGGTGCCCTGGATGACGGGCGGGGCGACACCCCCGGGACGGTCGCCGATGGAGCGGTAGTAGTCGTAGCCGGCCCACTGCTCGTCCATCCCCTGCCCGTCGAGCACGACCGTCACCCCCTCGGCCCGGGCCCGTTCGAACAGACGGGCGTAGGCCAACGTGGGGATCCCGCCGAAGGGGCCGTCGCTCAGCCGTTGGATGCGCTCGGCCAGCTCGGGCACCTCGACCCAGCGCAGCCGGCACGAGTGCAGCGGGTGAGCGGTGCCCGCCACCAGCTCCTCCACCCAGGGCAGCTCGTCATAGGCGGGATCGCCGGTGGTGAAGGTGAACGCGTGCACGGCCGCCTCGTCCGGGCCGGTGGCGTCGACCACGGCCAGCAGCGTGGAGGAGTCCAGACCTCCGCTGATGGCGATGCCCACGGGCACGTCGGCGCGGAACCGCAGGGCCACGGCCTGGCGGATCAGGGCCTCGTAGTCGTCGAGGACCTCGTCGTCGCCGCGTTCGTCCCACCCGGCGGCGTCGACGGCGTGGGCCAGGTCGTACCAGGCCTCGATGGTGGCCGACCCGGGGCGATCGCCCTGGCTCCAGCGGGCGACGTGGCCGGGCGGGAGCGGCACCACCCCCGACCAGAAGCTGCGCTCGGCGAACTCCATGCGCCCGTGGGCCAGATAGGCGGCCCAGGCCGCGGGGTCCGGCGTGGTGCCGATGCCGGCGGCGTGCAGGGCCCCGATCTCGCTGGCGGCGATGATCCCGCCCGCGGCCGGTTGGTGCAGGTAGAGGGGCTTGACGCCGAAGCGGTCGCGGGCGGCGACCAGCACGCGGTCGCGCTGGTCCCACACCACGAAGGCGAACATGCCCACGAGCCGGTCGAGGGCGGCCTCACCCCACGTGGCCCACGCCGCCAGCAGCACCTCGGTGTCCGACGAGCTGGTGAAGCGCCAGTGCCCGCCCGCCCGCAGCTCGGCGGCCAGCTCGGCGTAGTTGTAGATCTCGCCGTTGAACGCCAGCACCCAGCGGCCGTCGGGGCTGACCATGGGCTGGTGGCCGGCGGTGGACAGGTCGAGGATGGAGAGGCGCCGGTGACCGAGCACGACCCGGCGATCGGGGTCGATCCACAGACCTTCGTCGTCGGGCCCGCGGTGAGCCAGGGCCCCGACCATGGCCACCAGGTCGTCGCGCCGGCGCAGCGCGTCGCCCGCGTCGACCGCGGCCACCAGTCCGCACACGGAGCGTTCAGAACCCCAAGGAGCGACCGATGATCTCCTTCATGATCTCGGTCGTCCCGCCGTAGATGGTCTGCACGCGGGCATCGACGTAGGCCCGGGCGATGGGGTACTCGAGCATGTAGCCGTAGCCACCGTGCAGCTGGAGGCAGCGGTCGACGGTGCGCTTCTGCAGCTCGGTGGCCCACCACTTGGCCATGGCCGCGTCCTCCGCGGTGAGCGTGCCGGCGTTGAGCTCGAGCACGCAGCGGTCGACGAAGGTCTGGGTGACCTCGATCTCGGTGTGCATCTCGGCCAGCCAGAAGCGGCTGTTCTGGAACGAGCCGATGGGCTGGCCGAACGCCTCCCGCTCGGCGCAGTAGTCCAGCGTCCACTGCAGGGCCTGGCGGGCGGCGGCCTGGCCGCTGACGGCGATCGACAGGCGCTCCTGGGGCAGGTTGTGCACCAGGCTGAGGAAGCCGCTGCCCTCGTCGCCGAGGCGGTTGGCGGCGGGCACGGCGACGTCGGAGAAGAAGAGCTCGGCGGTGTCCTGGGCGTGGAGGCCCAGCTTGTCGAGGTTGCGGCCCCGCTCGAAGCCCGGCATGCCCCGCTCGAGGACCAGCAGGCTGATGCCCTTGTGCCGCAGCGAAGGGTCGGTCTTGGCCGCCACGATGACCAGGTCGGCGTTGACCCCGTTGGTGATGAACGTCTTGGACCCGTTGACCACGTAGCCGTCGCCGTCGGCGGATGGCCGCGGTCTTCATGGAGGCCAGGTCGCTGCCCATGCCCGGCTCGGTCATGGCCACCGCGGTGATCAGCTCGCCCGAGCAGATGCCCGGCAGCCACCGGGCCTTCTGCTCGTCGGTGGTCAGGTGCAGGAAGTAGGGCAGGCAGATGTCGTTGTGCAGCGTCAGCCCCAGCCCCGAGCCGGCCACGCCCGCCCGTTGCAGCTCCTCGGAGAGGATCAGGTTGTAGCGGAAGTCGTCGACGCCGCCGCCCCCGTAGCGCTCGGGCGCCTGGAAGGCCAACAGGCCGATGGCCCCGGCCGCCAGGAACAGCTCGCGGGGGACGATGCCGTCACGCTCCCACTGCTCGTGGTGGGGGGCGATCTCCTTGTCGACGAAGCTGCGCACCGTCTCGCGGAACAGGTCGTGCTCGTCGGTGAAGAGGGTCCGGCGCATGCAGCGCAGGCTAGGCCGCTCAGGCCTCTCGGGGTGACCGTGTCGGTCTGTCATCATGCGGCCATGCGCATCGGCGAGAACCCGGCCAAGGCCGCCCCGGCGGTGCGGTCCGACGCGCTGGTGCGGGTGGTGGTGCCCATCTACATCCCCGACCAGTCGGGCTACTTCGCCGAGTCGATGGCCATCGTCGAGCGGTGCCTCGACTCCCTGGCCCGGACCGGAGGGCCCGACGCCCGGATCACGGCGGTGGCCAACGGCTGCGCCCCTGAGGTGGTGGAGCGCCTGGTGGCCCGCCATCGGGCCGGTCTCGTGGACCAGGTGCTGGTCAGCGCCGAGAACCTGGGCAAGGTGGACGGCTTCCTGGCCGGGGCCCGGGGCTCGTGGGAGCCGGTGGTGGTGGTGTCCGACAGCGACGTGCTGTGGCGGCCGGGGTGGCCCGCCGCCCTCACTGCCGTCCTCGAGGCCTTCCCCGAGTGCGGTCTGGTCAGCGCCTCACCGGGTCCGCACCTGGTGCGCTACGCCACCGCCACGGTGCTGCTCGACGCGCTGGCCCGGCGCTCGCTGCGCCGACGGTCCGTCGTCGATCCGCACGAGCTGCAGCGCTTCGAGGACAGCGTCGGCACGCCCGGGTTGTTCGACGGCCAGCGCCACGAGCAGTGGCTGGTGGAGCGCGACGGGGTGGTGGCCCTGGTCGGTGGCGGCCACTTCGCCTTCGCCCTGCGGCGCGGCGCCCTGTCGTCGGTGAGCGCGGACCCCGTGCTGGGCTGGGAGCGCGAGTCGCTCGACGTGCCCCTCGACCGCGACGGCTGGTGGCGCCTGTCGACCCCGGACGCCTATGCCCTGCACCTGGGCAACCGGCTGGAGCCGTGGATGGACGACGAGATCGCCGCCGACGTGGCCCGGGTGGCGGACGAGGCGACCGGCCCGGCCCGAGCGGTCGGCCCGGGGCGGCCCAGCGCGCTGCGCCACCTGCCCTACGGCGTGCGCGCCCGGGCCGCGGTGGCCGCCCTCGCCCTCGCCGCCCGCCGCGGCGACAATGGCCGGCGTGACTGACACCCCGTCGCTCATCACCGCCTATTCGGCGGCGTTCAACGCCCGCTAT
This sequence comes from uncultured Microthrixaceae bacterium, assembly GCA_963726905.1. Lineage (GTDB taxonomy): Bacteria > Actinomycetota > Acidimicrobiia > Acidimicrobiales > Acidimicrobilacustridaceae > UBA4742. Next base: position 58,437 of record CAVSDZ010000002.1, on the reverse strand, counting down.
CTGCGCGGGCACTCCGTGGCCAGCGCGCTCGGCCTCTGGCTGCTCCTGGCCCTGGCCGCTCCCACCACGACGGGGGACGCCCGCACCCGGCTGGAAGCGGAGTTGGGCACCGACGCCGACGATGCCGCCGCCCGGGCGGCCGAGCTGCTCGCGGACCCGCACCCCGCCGTGCTGGCCGCGGTGGCCGTCTGGGCCCGGTCGACCAAGGTCAACGCGACGTTTGCCCCGTGGGCGGCGTCACTGCCTCCGGCGGTCGAGACCGGGGAGATGCCGACGAAGAGCGAAGCCGACGCCTGGGCCCGCGAGCGGACGGCAGGGCTGATCGCCGAGTTCCCCGTCGACCTGAACGACGCGGCGCTGGTCCTGGCCAGCGCGTTGGCCACGGTGGTGTCGTGGTCGGATCCCTTCCTCCCGGTTCCGGCGACCGAGCTGGGAGGCGAGTTCGGGGCGTCGATCGACGTCGCGTTGCGGGCGCCGTCGACCCACTGGGCTCGCCTCGTCGACACCGACGCCGCCGGTCTGGTCGGCGCCCACGCGGCCGAGTCCGACGAGGGCCTGCGCGTCATCTCCGTCATCACCGATCGTGAGGTGTCCCCCGACCGAGCGCATCGTGCCGCCCTCCAGGTCGCTTCGATCCTCGACCATCGGCCCGACGGGGCCCGGGAGGCCGACCTGTTCGACCTCCCCCTCGGTGAGGGCCCGGCCTGGACCGTCACCGAGCGGGAGTACCAGGGCCACGGCCCGGAGCGGTGGCAGCACGTCACCTCGTATCTGGCGGCCTGGTCGGCTGAGGGTGACCACGACCTGAGCCAGGACCCCGGCGCCCGAGCGGCCGCCGACGCCATGGACTCGTTCCTCGCTCCCGGGGTCCCCACGGGTGTGCTGGCGGCCAGGCAGGTGGCCATCGCTCAGTACACCCGGACCGGCTTCCGCGCCGCGGCCATGACCGCGATGATGGCGGGTGCCTCGATGCCGAGGGGGCACTCACCGGGTGGTGGTGCGGGAGGCGACCGTCCGCTTCAACCGTCCCTACGCCGCGCTGGCCGTCGCCACCGGCCACGGACGCGGCATCGACGGCTCGGCCATGGTGATCCCGGCGCCGAAGTGGCTGCGCATCCCCGTGTTCAGCGCCTGGGTTGCCCGAGTGGACAACACCGCGGACCGGGACGACTCCCCGTTCGACTGATCCTGACCCTGGAGGACACCCATCGTGGACGTGAAGAACCTGGCCGAGCTCTACGAGCTGGACCCGCTCGACTGGGCCCCTATCGAGGACCGCCTGAACGCCGGGCTCACGCAGGCTCCCGGCACGGGCGGGCCGAACCGGCACACGTGCTGGCTGGCCACGCTCAACCCCGACGGCAGCCCCCACGTCACCGGCGTGGGCGCGCTCTGGGTCGACGGCGCGTTCTGGTTCGAGACCGGCGAGCACACCCGCAAGGGGCGCAACCTGGCACGCGACCCCCGCGCCACCCTGAGCATGGCCACCGACGAGTTCGACCTGGTGGTGGAGGGCACGGTCGAGCGAGTCACCGACCCGCCGACGGTGGCGGCCATGGCGGCGCGCTGGGCGGGCGCGGGCTGGCCCGTCGAGGTGGACGAAAGCGGGATCGCTCTCACCGCCGAGTTCGAGCGCGCCGTCCGCCGGTCCGCCCCCGTGGCTCGTCTACCGGTTCCAGCCCCGTCGGGCAACCGCCCTGCAGACCGTGCTGCCCGGTGGCGCCACCCGGTGGTCGTTCTCCGACGGCGGCCCCCGCTCAACCCAGCGGAGAGAGGGGAGCGAGGGCCTCCCGTCAGCCTAGGGAGCCGCATGGGTCATTCGGACTACACCGGCGCTGCAACTTCTGTATGGTGACGGCAGTCACGCCGGGCGGATCGCTGGCGGCTAACCAATGGGGGAACCGATGATCGTTGTGGCCAGAAACACGCGACGGGCTGCTGTCGTGCTCGTGGCGTTGCTCATCGCCGTGTCGTGCAGCTCCGGGAGCTCGACGTCGACCGGCAACACGAGCGCCACCACCGGCAACGGCGGTGCCGACCAGCCGGCCAAGGCCGAGGCCGCCACCCAGCTCGCCTTCAAGGGCACGAACCGCAACGTCGACCCGACGCCGCGGGCGGCCCAGAAGGGCAAGCACGTCGTGGTGATCTCCTCCGGCCAGGCCGCCAGCAGCAGCTCGGTGCCGTCCAACGGGGCCATGGCCGCGGCCCAGGCCATCGGCTGGCAGGCGGATCTCTACGACGCCAAGCTCAACCCGGCCAACTACGCCCCGCTGGTGCGCCAGGCCATCGCCGCCGGCGTCGACGGCATCGTGCTCGACGCCATCGACTGCGCCACGGTGAAGCAGCCGCTGCAGGAGGCCAAGGCCAAGGGCATCGCCATCGTGGCCATCTACGCCTACGACTGCACCGACTCCCACACCGGTGGCGACTCCGAGGGGCTGTACACCGCCAACATCAACTACGGGGCCAAGGCCACCGACCCGGACGCCTTCGCCGGCCTGTACGGCGCCGACCAGGCCAACTACATCATCGCCGACAGCCAGAACAAGGCGAAGATCATCGCCATCCAGGACCCGGAGTTCACCGTCCTGTACTGGACGCTGAAGGGCTTCCAGGACACGATCGAGGCCTCGGGCGGCACGCAGATCGTGTCCACCCTGAACGTGACCACCGCGGATCTGGGCAACGGCCAGATCGTGTCGAAGATCCAGTCCGAGATCACCAAGCACCCGGAAGCCGACTGGATCAAGTCGCCGTACACCTACGTGACCACCCTCGGGGTGGCCCAGGCGCTCGGGACCAACGCCGGCAAGATCAAGGTCATGGGCGGCGAGGGCTTCGCCGACGAGTTGGACCTCATCCGCAGCGGCAAGATCACCGCCGCCAACGTGATCTCGTCGGAGTGGGTCGGCTGGGCGTCCATCGACACCATGAACAGCGTCTTCCTGAACCAGGCCCCGGCCGACAGCGGGATCGGCTGGACCATGGTGGATGCCACCCACAACCTGCCGGCCAGCGGTGAGTTCGTGCCGCCGGTCGACTTCCAGTCCGAGTACAAGGCAGCGTGGGGCGTCGGTTGACGACCGGCTCACCCGACGGCCAGCGGCCTGAAGGGGCCACCACCGGCGCCGACGCGGCGTCAACGGACCGGACCGCAGCGCCACCTCCCGAGGTGGCGCTGCGGTTCAGCCACGTGTCCAAGACGTTCCCGGGCACCCGGGCGTTGATCGACGTGTCGTTCGAGGTGCGGCGCAGCCAGATCCACGCCCTGGTGGGCGGCAACGGCTCGGGCAAGTCCACCCTCATCAAGATCATGGCCGGGGTGTACAACGCCGATGCCGGCGGCCTCATCACCGTGGACGGGACCGAGCTGCGGGCCGACCACACCACCCCCGCCGCCGCCCGGGCCGCCGGCCTGCACTTCGTGCACCAGAACCCGGCGGTGTTCCCGGACCTGTCGGTGACCGAGAACCTGGCCATCGGCAACGGGTTCGAGACGACGGGCGCCGGCAACATCCGGTGGCGGGCGCAGCGCCGGCGGACCGCGGCGCTGCTCGAGCGCTTCGACATCGACGCCAGCCCGGACGCGCTCGTGCGTTCCCTGCGGCCCGCCGAGCGGGCCATGGTGGCCATCGCCCGGGCCCTGCAGGACCAGGAGGGCGAGCACTCCGGCGTGCTCGTGCTCGACGAGCCGACCGCCTCGCTGCCCCGGGCCGAGGTGGTGCGGCTCATGGGCGCCCTGAACCGCTTCGCCGAGGCCGGCCAGACCATCCTGTTCGTGAGCCATCGCCTCGACGAGGTCATCGACTCGTGCGACCAGGCCACCGTCCTGCGCGACGGGCGCCTGGCCGGCACCCTGGACGGCGACGAGATCACCGAGCCCCGCCTGATCGAGCTCATCGCCGGGCGCTCACTGGAGCAGGCCTTCCCGTCGATGCCGGCGGCGGCCACCGACGAGGTGGCCCTCGAGGCCACCGACCTCGTCGGCGGCCCGCTCAAGGGGGTGAGCTTCCGCCTCAAGCGGGGCGAGGTGCTGGGCATCGCCGGCCTGCTGGGATCGGGACGCTCCGAGGTGCTCAAGATGGCGTTCGGGGCCTACCCCATCAAGTCGGGCGGGTTCACCCTCGACGGCCGGCCCGTCGCCTTCCGCCACATCGGCCAGGCCATGCACGCCGGCATCGCCTACGTGCCCGAGGACCGCGGGACCGAGGCCTCGTTCCCCGACCTGAGCCTGTCGGACAACGTGAGCGCGGCCATGGTCGACCACTACTGGAGCAAGTTCCGGCTCCACAAGCGCAAGGCCGACGCCGACGCCCGCGGCTCGATCAAGCAGTTCTTCATCCGGGCCTCGTCGGAGCGCCAGAAGATGGGGACGCTGTCGGGTGGCAACCAGCAGAAGGTGGTGCTGGCCCGGTGGCTGCGGCGAGAGCCGCGGGTGCTGCTGCTCGACGAGCCGACCCACGGCGTCGACGTCGGTGCCCGGGCCGAGATCTACGAGCTCGTGAGTGAGGCCGTCCGCCAGGGGTGCTCGGTCCTGCTCGTCTCCAGCGACTTCGAGGAGTTGGCCAGCGTGGCCGACCGGGTGATCGTCTTGAACAACGGCAAGGTGACCGCCGAGCTCAACGCCCCCGACATCGAACCGGCCCGGCTCACCGAGCTGGCCTTCACCACCCAGGAGATGGCCTCATGAGCGTGACCCCCGACTCGTTGAGCGACCCGGGCGCCCAGTCTCCCCTGGTGCGACCGCCCGATGCCGAGCAGGACATCCACCCGACGGAGAGCGTGTGGAAGGCCCGGGCCCTCGACTGGACCGAGAAGTACGCCCTGGTCGCGGTGTTCGTCATCATGTTCATCTTCTTCAGCACGTGGTCGAAGACGTCGGCCACCTTCCCGACCGCCGGCAACATCAAGAACGTGCTCGGGAGCCAGGCGGTGTACGGCATCCTGGCGCTGGCCATCATGATCCCGCTCGTGTGCGGCGAGTTCGACTTCTCGGTGGGCTCCATGGCCGGGCTGTCCCAGGTCTTCTGCGCCTGGTTCCTGTCCGCCCACGGCTGGCCGGTGTGGGCCGCCATCGCGGTGGCCATCCTCATGGGCACGGTGGTGGGCCTCAGCAACGGCAACACGGTGGCCCGGGTGGGGGTGAACTCCCTCATCGTCACCCTGGGGGTGGCGTCCGTCCTCGTCGGCATCGTCGAGTGGAGGACGAAGGGGCTGTCCATCAGCACCAACATCCCGCCGTCGTTCATCAAGCTCGGCTCGGGCGAGTGGTTCGGCCTGCCCAAGACCGTCTACTACCTCGTCGGCGCCGCGGTCTTGATCTACTACATGCTCGAGCACACCCCGTTCGGCCGCTACCTGCAGAGCATCGGCTCGAACCGGGAGGCGGCCCGCCTGGTCGGTTTGCCGGTCGAGCGCATGGTCCTGCTCTCCTTCGTGATCTCGGGCACCCTGGCCGGTGTGGCCGGCGTGTTGTGGGTGGCGCTCAACGGCGGCGCCAACCCCCAGCTGGGCACGGTGGTGCAGACCCTGGTCGCCCTCGCTGCCGCCTACCTGGGCGCCACGGCCATCAAGCCCGGCCGCTTCAACGTCGTCGGCACGATGCTGGCCATCTACTTCCTGGCCTTCACGGTCAACGGCCTGTCGCTGGCCGGCGTGGAGAACTGGATCAACGACGTGTTCAACGGCGCCGCCCTCTTCGTCGCCGTGCTGATCTCCACCATCATCGGCCGCAAGCGGGCCGGGGTCGCCTGAAAGGTCACCATCCATGGCTCACAACTCGAAGGTCGATCAACTCCAGGACGTGCAGCTGTTCTCGTCGTGCACGGTCAAGGAGCTGACGCAGATCGCCCGCGCCGCCGACGAGGTCGAGGTCGATGCGGGGAGGTCCATCGTCACCCAAGGCTCGCTCGGCCACGAGTTCTACCTGCTCGTGTCGGGCAAGGTCAGCGTGATCCGCGACGGCGCCGAGGTGGCGCAGCTGGGGCCGGGTCAGTACTTCGGCGAGCTGTCGCTGCTGGACGGCGCCCAGCGCAACGCCACCGTCACCGCGGTGGAGCCCACGGTGCTGCTGGTGCTGGGCCAGCGGGAGTTCGCCGCCGTGCTCGACAGCTCGCCGGCCGTGGCCCGCAAGCTGCTCACCCAGATGGCCGCCCGGCTCCGGGCCGCCGACGACCAGGCCGTCAGCCACTAGCCGCGGGCGAACACGACCTTCTCGCCGACGTAGAGGTTGGGCGGCACCCGGCGCCCGGCGAGATCGGCGGCGGCCAGCGCCAGGCGCGTGCCCGGGCCGCCTGACCGGCCCCGGCGGGCGGCGTACCAGCCGGCGACGGTGGGGTAGAAGGTCATGGTCGAGCTGCGGGCCCCGGGCCACGCCCGCCGGGCCCGCCGGCGCATCCAGGCGAACGAGACGTAGTCGTGCAGCACGGGCGGGTACGGCCAGGACGGATCGTGGCCGGGCAGCCCCCAACCGAGTCGCCGGGCCAGCGGCACCCGGACCCGGCGGGGCAGCCAGTGGATGAACAGCCGGCCGGTGTCGTGGGCGTCACGGACGGCCCACCGGTTGGGGGTCGACACGAACAGGCACCCGCCGGGGGCGACCAGCTCGAGCACCCGGTCGAACAGGGCGGCCTGCTCCCACCCGGGGACGTGCTCCAGCACCTGGACGAAGAACACGACGTCGTAGGCGCCACGCTCGGCAGGGTCACCGGCGGCGGCGTCGCGGACCTCGAAGCGGACCCGCTCGGCCAGGTCCAGCTCGCGGAGTCGCGCCGTGGCCAGCGCCACCGCGGCGGGGTCGATGTCGCACGACACCAGGCTGGCCGCGCCGCGGGCCAGCTTGGCCGTGAGGTTGCCGTCGCCGCAGCCGATCTCGAGCACCCGGGCCCGGCTCAGCGGCACCCACCACGTGTCGATGGCGTCGAGCTCGGCCTGGTACCAGTCGTCGCGTTCACGCTTGGGCGGGTGGGCCGCCACGTCGTCGACGGAGGAGAACTCCTCCACTCCCTCGTACTGCCCGGCCGCGTGCCAGGCGAAGTAGGCCTGGTGGAACGCCGGGCTGAGCCGCCGGAACGACGAGTAGGGGTCGTGGCCGGGGCTCAGCGGGCGGCCTGGTCGCGCCGTGAGCGCCGCCGGGTGGCCAGGACCAGGATGCCGCCCATGGTGATGAGCAGGACGCTGCCCTGCACCAGGCGCAGCGTCGTGTCCGACGAACCGGTGCGGGGCAGGGTGCCGGTGGTGGTGGCGGTCTGGACCACGACGGTGGCGTCCACCTCGAGGTCGTTGGTGCCGTCGTTGGCGTGGAACACGATCTGGCCGGCCACCGCGTCACAGGGGACGGGGTAGGGGAACGTGAAGTTGCCGTTGGCGTCGCTCATGACCGTGCCCACGACCTTGCCGTTGGCGGTGATGGTGACGAGCGTGTTGGGCAGGAAGCCGGCCCCGGTGAGCGTCAGGGTCGTGCACGGCGGCACCACCGTCTGGTCGATGACCAGCGTCGGGGTGTCGGGGTACTCCCCCGCGGCGCCGGCCACGGTGGCGGGCAGCAGCACGGCCAGGGCGGCCACCAGGGTGACGGCCAGCAGGCGCACGAGGCGGGTGTTTCGCATTGAGGGTCTCAAATCGATGGGGCGGCGAGCAGCGGTCGAACGTGAGCGCCCATTCTGGGCGATCGACCCGTAAGTGTGGTGGACGGCGCCGAGCCCTGTCCAACATCGCACCCAGGAAGAGCCGTCCGGCCCACCCGGGCGCGTTCGACGGCTCAGCCGGAGGGGAAGGCGACGCGCAGGGAGACGTCGGTGGAGGGCTGCCCGTCCAGCTCGGCGGTGGTCGCGTTCGTCCCGCTCAGGGGCAGGCCCCAGGCCTGGGCCGTCAGGGCCCGGCCGTCGGCGGCCCGCACCCGCACCACCAGGTGGTCGTCGTTGACCAGCGGCTGATGGCCCACGGCCAGGCGGTAGTCCTCCCCGGCCTGGCGACCGTCGCCCACCCGCAGCGTGAGGCGGAACTGGAGGGTGACGGTGGCCCCGGGGGGGACGTCGAGGCGGGCGGAGTAGACGTTGCCGCCGAACTCCTGCTGGGACTCGACGGCGATGGGCGCGCCGTCGCGGGTGGCCCGGCTGAGCGTCCCGGCCGTGAACAGGCCCAGGTACGTGAGGTTGGTGCCCCGGGGGGCGCCGTAGATGTTGCCGATCACGTAGTCGGGCAGGCCCCCGGTGGGGGCGTCGTTGTGCAGGGCCACCGTGGCCGTCGCCTCGACCGCGCCGGTGTCGGGGTCGACGGTGGCGTCGTAGGTCACGTCGCGCCGCAGGAAGCTGTCGATCTTGTTGCCTCCGGCGTTGGAGGTGCGCACCGAGAACCAGTCACTCCCCGCTCCGGCGTCGGCGGCGGGGCCGGCGTCGACGCCGCCGTCGAGGAACGTGCCGGTGGAGCCGACCAGCTGCAGGAAGGCCTCCTCGTCGGGGTCGAAGGCGGTGAACAGGAGGTGGCCGCCGTGCATGGCCGGGCCCAGATCGGCGCCGATCTCCCGCGGGCTGGGCAGCTCGCGGCCCGACCAGCGCGTCGAAGGTGGCCTTGGAGACGTCGGTGAGGTGGTCCTTGCGCTCGGACTGGGGGTCGGCGGTGAGGTACTGGTCGCGCAGCAGGAAGGCGGCGGCGGTGTCGGTGGTGAGGGGCTCGGCTCGTCCCGGCACCGTGATCGGCCCGGTGAGCTTCAACAGCGCGGCCAGGCCCTCGGGGTCGACGGAGATGACGCCCTGGATGGGGGTGCCCCCCGCCTGGGGGTAGAGCTTGGCGATGGCGGCCGCGTTGTCGGGCAGATCGGGCGACGCCGTCAGGTTCTGCAGGAAGCGGGCCGGCTGGAAGCGGCCGTAGCGCTGCAGGTAGAGGGCGGGGCCCGAGAGGGTGCGCTTCTCGAAGCCGGGGGCGTTGCTGAGGTCCTCGATGGGGCCGGAGCGCTCCAGCGTGACCTTGCCGTTCTCGGCGGTGAGCACGCCGTAGGAGCCGATGAACCCTCCCTGGAACCGGGCTTCGGCCGGGTTCACGAAGCTGATGAAGTAGCGGCGGGTGCCCTCGGCGCCCAGCATCCGCGGGGCCACGTCGAGGGCGCCGCTGGCGAGCTGCGCCTCCGGGAGCGCCTCGTCGATCTTGCGCTCGAAGCGCTGCACCGGGTCGGCCAGCCACGGGACCAGCCAGGGCGAGTCGACCGCGGCCACGTCGCCCTGCGCCTGTTCGAGGGCGTCGGCCGAGCGGGCCACCGGCGCCTGCATGGCGGCCAGCGTGGCCAGGTCGATCTGTCCCGCCTTCGCCCGCAGCTGCTGGTAGGGAGCGGTGGCGGCGGCCTCTCCGGCCCGCGACGGTCAACGAGGCCCCCGAGTCGGTGACGGCGACGAGGGCCGCCGCCTGGTGGCCGAGGACGGGGACGAGCCGGGCGGGCCACGCCCAGGGCGCGCTCACCGCCGAGCGGGCCGAGTCGAACTCGCGGGTGGCCCGGGCGAAGTGGTCACCGGCCCCGGGTTGATCCCCGGCCCGAATGGCGTCGAGGCCGGCCTCGGCTTCGTCGACGCCGACGGTGACGTGGGTGCGGGCCTGCAGCGCCGCCACCCCCAGGCCGGCCACGGCCAGCAGGGCGAAGGCACCGCAACCGGCCGCCACCAGCGCCGCCCGCCGGCGGGCGGTGGCGTTGGCCCGCTGCCACCCGATCACGAGCACCGGGGCGACGGCCACGGCGGCGACGAGCGACGGGAGCCCGAAGAACCCGGTGGGAGGGATGCGCACCACGGCCTGGACCGCCAGGGCGGCGATGGTGGCGCCCAGCACCCGGTGGCGCCGCCCGACGACGGCCACCGCGCTCAGGGCCAGGGCGGCAGCCCCGGCGATGACCCACAGCGAGCCGAGCGAGGCCGCGGTGGCGATGCCGGCCAGCCACACCCAGGTCCACCGCCGGGCTCGGGGCGCGGCGAGGGTGACCACGGCGGCCAGCGCGGCGGCCAGGAGGCGATCGACGGCGGTCAGGCCGGTCGGCGCCACGGGGGCCAGGGCGGCCACCACGGCGGCGGCCGCGGCCAGGGCCAGCACGGTCCGGCGTTCCAGCGGGCTCGAGCGACGGCGGCGCGAACGGCGACGGACCCGCGCCGGGGGAGGGGGGGCGGTGGCCGTCACGGCGGGCCAGCCTAGGGGCCGGATCGCGCCCACTTCGGGCAGCTGGGCCTAATGGATCATCAGGTGGATCACGCACGGCGGCTAGGGTGCGGGTCGAACACGGGAGCCCGTCGTCGGGCTGAGAGGGAGGACACATCCTCCGACCGTTATGACCTGATCCGGGTAATGCCGGCGCAGGGAGGCTTCGTCCCCGTCTCGCCGTGTTCCGACGGCAGTCCGTCGATCCCACGGAAGCGATGAGCGAGACGATGAGCGAACCCGGAGAGCGTGCGACCGCCGTCGTGGTGGCCGGTGGGGTGTCCCTGCCCGGGCGCCTGGTCGCCGACCTGGTGGCCTGGCCGCCGGCGGGAGCGTTCGTCATCGCGGCCGACTCGGGGGTCGACCACGCCCTGGCCCTGGGCTGGGACGTCGACCTGGCCATCGGCGACTTCGACTCGGTGAGCCCCGCCGGGCTCGAGGCCGTGACCCGCGCCGGCGCTCGCGTCGAGCGCCACCCGCCGGCCAAGGACGCCACCGACCTGGAGCTGGCGCTCGACGCCGCGCTGGCGCACGGCGCCGAGCGAGATCGTCGTGGTGGGCGGGCACGGCGGCCGCCTCGACCACCTCCTGGCCGGCGCTGCTGCTGCTCACCCAGCGACGCCTACGCGGACGTCGACGGTGCGGGCGGTGACCGGCGACGGCCCGGCTGCACGTGGTGCGCTCGGCCGTCACGCTCACCGGCCAGGTCGGGCGACCTGGTCACCCTGCTGGCCGTCGGAGGCCCGGCCCACGGGGTGACGACCGACGGGCTGCGCTACCCGCTGGCGGGCGAGACGCTCACGCCCGGCTCGACCCGAGGGGTCAGCAACGAGCTCACCGCCCCGGTCGCCTCGGTCTCGCTCACCGCCGGGGTGGTGCTGGCCATCCAACCGACCGCTGACCCACCGACCATCGACCCACCCACCGACCCACCCACCGACCCATGACCCCCTCAGCACCAGGAGCGCCGATGCCATCCGTTCCGTCCCGCCGAGCCCTCGTCGTCGCCGTGGGGCTGATCGTCGCCCTGGTGGCCGCGGCCTGCGGCAGCACCACGTCCGGCTCGACCGCGGCGACCGACCACCACTCGAGCCGGTGGGAGGCACCGTCCGGGTCATCACCCACGACTCGTTCGTGGTGTCCGACGCCGTGCTGGCCCAGTTCGAGGCCGAGACCGGCATCAAGGTCGAGATCGTCAAGAGCGGCGACGCCGGCGAGGAGGTGAACAAGGCCATCCTGACCAAGGACAACCCCGAGGGCGACGTGCTCTTCGGCATCGACAACAACCTGCTGACCAAGGCCTACGACGCCGACCTGTTCGAGCCCTACGAGTCGCCGGGGCTGGCCGCCGTCGACGCCAAGTACCAGCTCGACGACCAGCACCGGGTCACGCCCGATCGACCACGCCGACGTGTGCCTCAACTACGACGTGGGCTGGTTCGCGGCCAAGGGCCTCGCCCCGCCCCAGTCGTTCGACGATCTCGTCAAGCCCGAGTACAAGGGCCTGCTCGTGACCGAGAACCCGGCGACCTCGACGCCGGGCTGGCCTTCCTGCTGGCCACGGTGGCCACCTACGGCGACGACGGCTGGCAGGCCTACTGGCAGAAGCTGAAGGACAACGGGGTCGAGGTGGTCGACGGCTGGGAGCAGGCCTACAACACCTCGTTCTCGGGCAGCGCCGGCAAGGGCGACAAGCCGATCGTCGTGTCCTACGCCACCAGCCCACCGGCCGAGGTGCTCGACGCCGATCCCGCAGCCGGCCACCGCGCCCACCGCGGTGGTGCCGTCGACCTGCTTCCGCCAGATCGAGTTCGCCGGGGTGCTGGCCGGGGCGAAGCACGTGGCCAACGCCCACGCCTTCATCGACTTCATGCTGTCGAAGGCGTTCCAGGAGGACATGCCGCTGAACATGTACGTCGAGCCGGTGAACCGTGACGCCACCGAGCCGCCCGAGTTCACCCGGTACGCCACCGTGCCCGCCGACCCGCTCAGCCTGCCGCCCGAGCAGATCAGCGCCAACCGCGACGCCTGGGTCACCGCGTGGACCAAGACCGTCCTCGGTTGACCCGACCCACCCGTCGGGGCCCGGGATGGGCCTGGGTCGGCTTCGTGGTGCCGCTGGCCTTCCTCGGGGTGTTCTTCGCGTACCCGGTCGGAGCCATCATCGTGCGCGGGCTGCGACCGGGCGGGCACTGGCAGCTCGGCGTGTTCGGCGACGTGCTCGGCGATCCCTATCGAGCGGCGCGATCGTCTGGTTCACGTGTGGCAGGCGACGGTGTCGACCGTGCTCACCGTGGTCGTGGCCATGCCCATGGCCGCGCTGTTCGCCCGCTTCGAGTTCCGCGGCCGGCGGGTGCTGTGGTCGCTGCTGCTGGTGCCGTTCGTGCTGCCGACCGTCGTGGTGGGCGCCGCCTTCCTGGCCCTGCTCGGGCCGAAGGGCGCGACCGGGGTCGACCTGCACGGCACCATCGGGCTGGTGCTCATCGCCCACGTCTTCTTCAACGTGGCCGTGGTGGTGCGCACCGTCGGCGGGCTGTGGGGCAACCTCGACCCGAGCCTCGAGCCGACGCCGCCCGCACGCTGGGGGCCTCGCCGGCCGCGCGCCTTCCGGGAGGTGACCCTGCCGCTGCTGCGCCCGGCCATCGCCGCGGCGTCGTCGATCGTGTTCCTGTTCTGCTTCACCTCGTTCGGGGTGGTCCTGCTGCTGGGCGGGCCTCGGGCTCGCACGCTCGAGGTCGAGATCTACGACCAGACGGCCCGGCTCCTGCACCTCGACATCGCCGCCGTGCTGGCCATCGTGCAGCTGGTGGGGGTGGGCATCGCCCTGGTGCTCTACGCCCGCTACCAGCAACGCCGATCGGTGCAGCAGGTGCTGCGGCCCCGCCGCGAGGTGGCCCACGCGCCCCGCACCGCCGGTGAGCGCCTGTTCGTGGCCGGCGTGCTGACCGGCATGGCGGTGCTGCTGGGCGCGCCGCTGGCCGTGCTGGTGTGGCGCTCCTTCGCCACCGGCGGCTCGGCGACCCTGCGCTACTGGCGGGCACTGGGCTCGAGCCCCCGGGGCGAGCACCCTGTTCGTCTCGCCCTGGTCGGCGGTGGTCAACTCGCTGACCGCGGCGGCGGTGGCCACCGTGGTGGCGGTGACGGTCGGCGGCCTGGCGGCGTGGGCGCTGGCCCGGCGCGGGCGCGGGTCGCCGTCGCGACTGGGGGGCACGGCCCGCGCCTCGTTCGACGCCGTGCTCATGTTGCCGCTGGCCACCTCGGCGGTGACCGTCGGCTTCGGCTTCCTCATCGCCCTCGACAAGCCCCCGCTCGACCTGCGCGACTCGTGGTGGCTCGTGCCCCTGGCCCAGGCCACCGTGGCCGTGCCGTTCGTGATCCGCACGCTGGTGCCGGTGCTGCGCTCGATCGACGGCGAGCTGCGTGACGCGGCCGCGGTGCTGGGGGCCTCGCCGGCCCAGGTGTGGCGGGAGGTCGACCTGCCCATCGTGTTCCGGGCGGTGCTGGTCAGCGCCGGCTTCGCCTTCGCCATCTCGCTGGGCGAGTTCGGGGCCACCGTGTTCCTGGCCCGCCCCGACCACCCGACCGTGCCGGTGGCCATCTACCGCTTCCTCGGCCGGCCCGGTGCCCTCAACCTCGGTCAGGCCATGGTGCTGGCCACGCTGCTCATGGCCGTGACCGGCCGTGGTGGTGCTGCTCATCGACCGGGTGCGGGTCGGTCAGCTGGGGGAGTTCTGATGCTGGTCGTGCGCGGGTTGACGGTGAGCTACCCGGAGGCTGAGCGACCGGCCCTCGACGACCTCGACCTCGACGTCGGCTCCGGTGAGGTGGTCACCGTGCTGGGGCCGAGCGGCTGCGGCAAGTCGACCCTGCTGCGGGCGGTGGCCGGGCTGGTCGAGCCCGACCGCCGGGCGCATCGAGCTGGCCGGGCGGGACCTGGCCGGGGTCCCGACCCACCGCCGGGGCATCGGTCTCATGTTCCAGGACTACGCCCTGTTCCCGCACCGCGACGTGGGCGACAACGTGGCCTTCGGCCTGCGCATGCGCGGCGGCGGGCGGGGCGAGCGACGCGCCGGACGGGCCCGGGTGGCCGAGCTGCTGACGCTGGTGGGCCTCGACGGGGGCCGAGCGCCGGGCGGTGTCGACGCTGTCGGGCGGCGAGCGCCAGCGGGTGGCGCTGGCCCGGGCCTTGGCCCCCAGCCCGCAGCTGCTGATGCTCGACGAGCCGCTCGGCGCGCTCGACCGGACGCTGCGCGACCGGCTGGTCGTCGAGCTGGCCGGACTGTTCGCCGCACTCGGGGTGAGCGTGCTGTACGTGACCCACGATCAGAGCGAAGCCCTCGCCCTGGGCCATCGGGTGGTGGTGATGGAGGCCGGCGCCGTGGCCCAGGTCGGGCCGCCGGCCGAGGTGTGGGCCGAGCCGGCCACGCCGTTCGTGGCCCGCTTCCTGGGCTTCACCAACCTGGTGGCGGTCGACGTGGCCCGGGGCGTGGCCACCGTGCCCTGGGGGGCGGTGCCGGTGACGGGCGTGGACGACGGGCCCCACGTGCTGCTGGTGCGGCCGGAGGCCATCTCGATCGACGGCGGGGCCGGGCCCCGGGCCACCGTCGGCGACGTGGTGTTCCAAGGCGGGAGCTGGCGGGTCGAGCTGGAGCTGGACGGCGCCGTGTTGGAGACGACCGTGGCCGGCGCCGACGGGTCGGCCGAGGCGCCGCTGGCCGAAGGGTCCACCGTGGCGGTCTCGGTGGACCCCGCCGGTGTCCAGGTCCTGCACGAGTGAGGCCGACGGGTGATCCCCGGTCAGGCCTGGCGCGCCTGCCACGCCTCCTCGGCCAGCCGGAACTGCCGCTGGGCGTCGTCGATGTCGTAGGGCCGCTCCAGCACCGGCCCCGGCCCCCACTGGCTGCGGGGCTCGTTCACGAAGTCGCCCCCGTAGATGTGGATGGCGTAGGTGGGCCGTGGCGCCGGGTTGGTGACGCGGTGGATGGTGTCGTCGCCGAGCACGACCGTGTCGCCCGTGGCCAGGCGCTTGCCGCCCGACTCGGTGAGGGTGGGCAGGCCCGGCCCCTCGCGCCGGTAGAAGGCGTTGTCCTCCTGGCCGGCGTAGATGCCGATGGCCGCCCACATGCGGTGGTCGTGGGGATAGAGGTCCATGTACGGGGGCCACACCACGTGCAGCACCGTGAGGTCGTGGGCGTGGTGGAGCAGCGTGATGCCCGTCTCGCCGCCGGCCAGCGCGTCGGCGATCTCGCCGGGGGAGGCCACCGCCCGGGCCAGCACCTCCCGCACGGCCCGCCGGGGCTCGCTCTCGGCGTTGGCCGCCTGGCAGCGGTCGAGGAAGTCGTCCAGGTCGAACATGGCTCCATCATGGCCTCGTCCTGCCGTGCGGTGTTGTAGAACCAGGCATGGCCAGTCGGCGATCACGCTCCGTTGCGCTCGTGGCCTGCGTGCTGCTCGCCGCGTCGGCCTGCACCCGCGGAGCCGTCAGCACCACGACGGACTCGACCGGCGGCTCCAGTCCGGACGGGGGGAACGCGGCCGGGGCGCCGTTCAACGGCCAGTTCGGCACGTTGACCACGCCGGTGTGCGGGCCGGCGCCATCAGACGGCGCCGCCGGGACGGTGCCATCGGGGTCGACGAGTGGCCTCAACGTGCAGGGGGTGACCGCCGACCGCATCCGGGTGGGGACGGTCGCCGACGTCGGCTACGCCGGTGCGCCGGGCCTGAACCAGGAGCTGCTCGACGCCAGCCAGGTGTTCGTGAGCTGGTGCAACGACCTGGGTGGCATCAACGGCCACCAGATCCAGCTCGACAAGCTCGATTCGGCCATCTTGAACTACAAGCCGGTCGTGCAGCAGGCGTGCAACCAGGACTTCGCCCTGGTCGGGGGCGGCGCCGCGTTCGACGACGCTGGAGAGCTCGACCGGTTGTCGTGCCTGCTGCCGAACTTCCCCGGCATCGTGGTGACCCCCAAGGCCACCGGCTCGGAGCTCACCGTCGAGGCCACCGGGGGGCTCGGGCCCGCCGCCGCCAACGTGGGCATGGACCGCTACCTCTCGGCCACCTTCCCTGATTCGATCGACCACGTCGGTTTCCTCACCGCCAACCTGGCGACGCTGGTGACCAACCAGGACCAGTTCGAGGAGGCCAGCCGGCAGTACGGCTGGCAGACCGTCTACGCCGAGCAGTACAACGCCATCGGGGAGCCCACCTGGGCCCCGTTCGCCCAGGCCATCAAGGACCACGGGGTCCGGGGCCTGTACTGGACGGGTGAGCCCACCTACCTCAGCCGGTTGCTCACCGCCCTGGCCCAGATCGACTACCGGCTCGACTGGGTGGCGGCGGCGACGAACGAGTACGACCCGAAGCTCACCGAGGGTGCCGGCGCGGCCCTCGACGTCAACAACGTCTACATCCAGGTCGGCACCACCCCGTTCGCCGCCACCGAGGTACCGGCGGTGAAGCACTACGAGGCGCTGTTCGACAAGTACCTGCCCAACGGCAAGAGCCACGCCTCGCTCGGCGAGAACGCGTTCGCGGCCTGGCTCCTGTTCGCCCAGGCGGCCAAGTCGTGCGGCGCCACGATCACCCGGCTCTGCGTCTACAACGCCGCCCGGTCGGTGACGGCCTGGGACAGCGGCGGGCTGAGCTCCCGGCTCGACCTCTCGACGCCCCTGGTGCCGTCGGAATGCTTCGTCGGCATCAAGGCCACCGGCCAGGGCTTCTCGCTCATCGACTGGCAGGCCAACGACGGGCCCTACAACTGCGACCCGGCCAACATCGCCCCGCTCAGCCCTCGGGCCCCGGCCCCGGCCACGCTCGCCGACGTGGGCAAGAGCCTCAGCGACCTGGGCGGGTGACGGCCCGCGTCGATCAGGTCGTCGGGGGCTTCGTGGTCAGCGTCACCGGGACGTAATCCGGGTCGTCCGCGGCCCGCATGCTGAAGCGCCACTTGCAGCACACGTCGTCGGGATCGCGTCGCGGCGGGATGGCCAGGATCTCGACCTTCATGTTCGGGTTGTACATCTTGGTCGTCACGATCATCGACTTGGGGCACGTCGAGTGGCAGTTCTTCTCCAGGATGTCCGGCCGCCCCATGCCCTCCCACTGATCGACCGCCACGCAGCGGTTGAAGGTCATGATGCCGACGTCGGGCTCGGGCATCTCGAACGACAGGTCGAAGGCCTTGCCGGGCAGGGCGGTGGCGTCGAGCTGGAGGTCCTTCATCCAGTCCTCGACGGTGGTCCCGGTGATGCCGAGCAGGTCCTCCTTCAGCCGCTTGACCCCGGGCAGGACGGTCTCGCCCCACAGGGTGAACTGGATGTCGAACATCTCGTCGAGCCCGTAGCGGACGACGATCTGGGCGGCCCACCCCTCGATGCACTGCAGCAGGTACTCGTGACTCCCGAGGAACCACCGGACGAGTTGGTCCTTGGGCAGGTCGACGGCGTTGGCGCCCGGGGTGAACAGGCCCGTGTAGACGACCCGGGTGCCGCCCCGGTCGTCGTCGCCCACCTGTTGGTTCGGGTCGTCGTAGACGGTGTCGGCCGGCAGGAACTCGTCCTTCATGCGGGCCAGCTCGGGGGCGATCTGGTCGTTCCAGGCCGCCCACTCGATCTCGGCCATGGCCTCGGCTCCGTACCGCTTCGCCACCTCACCGGCCCATCCGTCCACGCACAGCTGGAGGTACTGCTCGCTCCACGGGAGGAACCGGGTCGCCAGCGCCTCGGTGGAGAAGTCGGTGAAGCGCAGGTCGGACCGGTACGGGCCGCCGTAGTCGGCCAGCTCGGCGCCCGAGTCGACGTCGAGCTGCTGGCGGATGTCGAGCCCCGCCTTCGGGTAGGTGACCGTGTCGTCCACCCGGGCGAACTTGGGGTAGTGGTCGAGGTCGACCCCGAGCATGAGGACGAAGTCGTCGGCGACAGCCCCCTCTTCCAGGTGAGCGCCGGGCTTGCGGATCTCGAGGAAGCCGTCGAGTTGCGCGTCCGTCGGTTCCGTCACCGTGACACCCCCCTCCTCGGGTCGAGTCGAGGCTAGCTGATCGACCTCGACCGAGACCGTGTGGTCGACACGCGTAACATCGCGGCGTGGTGCGGCCCGAGCGCTATCCCTCTCACCGGGAGCCTGATGGGCCGCCGCCGCTCCCGTTTCGGGCGGGTGAGGTCTCCAACGGCGAGTTCGTCCCTCGTCGCCAGGACCGGCGGGCCCGCTGGATCGAGCGGGAGACGTTGGCGCGCGCCGAGGTCGCGGCCGACCGGCTGGGAATGGACCGACGGCGGTTCCTGCAGACCACTGGGGGAATGGCGTTGATGTTGTCGGTGGTGGGCGTTGCCTGTTCGGGAGCACCGGACCGGACCGCGGCCCCGCCCGACACGACCGGGCCGGCGCCGGGACCGGGCGGTAGCTACGTCGTGCCCCCGGCGACGGACCTGGCGGCCTGTGACGAGGCCTTCGCCGGCCGGGAGTTCATCGTGGACGTGCACACGCACCACGTCATGCCCCATGGCACCTGGCGCCAGACGGCACCGGTGGCCCTGTCCATCGTCCGCCCGCTCGTCCCGGCCGGTTGCACGCAGGCCGATCCGCTCGTGTGCCTGGACCGGGTCTCCTACGTGCAGGACCTCTTCCTCGACAGCGACACCACCATCGGCATGCTGTCCGACGTCCCCAACTCAGGTCCCGACAACGCCCCGCTGCCCTTCAAGGACAACGTCGCCACCCATGAGTTCGTGGCCTCCCTCAGCTCCGGCAGCCAGCCCCGCGCGCTCGTCCAGAGCATCATCGCCCCCAACTTCGGGGACCTCCAGAGCCGACTCGACGGCATGAGCCACGACGCCGAGGCGGCCACGCTGTCCTCGTTCAAGACCTACACCGGTTGGGGGCCGGGAGGCCAGGGGTACCGGCTCGACGACCCCGCCATCGGCCTGCCGGTCCTCGACCATGCCCGCCAACTCGGCGTCAAGGTCTTCTGCGCCCACAAGGGCCTGCGCCTGCAGGGGCTCAACGAGACCTTCAACCACCCGGGCGACGTGGTGGCCGCGGCCGCGCTGTTCCCCGATCTCCAGTTCGTCGTCTACCACTCGGCCTTCGAGTCCGAGACGATCGAAGGCCCGTACGACCCGGCGCGGGCGTCGGTCGGAGTGAACTCCCTGCTCAAGGCCCTCGACGACCACCAGATCCCCCCCAACGCCAACGTCTGGTGCGAGTTGGGGACCACCTGGCGCACCGTGATGAGCTCGCCCACCCAGGCCGCTCACGTGCTGGGCAAGCTCCTCACCCGAGTGGGCGAGAACCGCGTCCTGTGGGGCACCGACGCCATCTGGTACGGCTCCCCCCAGCCGCAGATCATGGCCTTCCGGGCCTTCCAGATCACGACTGAGTTCCAGCAACGCTTCGGTTACCCCGCTCTCACCGATGCCATCAAGGCCAAGGTCTTCGGCCTGAACGCCGCCACGCTGCTCGGCCTCGACCCGGCGGCGGCGGTGTGCGCCATCGACCAGACCCAACTGGCCGCCGCCCGGGCCGAGTACACCTCGCTCACCACCAGTGGCCCGATCCCGGTCCGCTGGTCGGCCCGCGGCCCCATCAGTCGCCGCGACGTGCTCAGCCTCTTCCGTCAGACCGGTGGGCCGAGCCTGTAGGACCCGACTCGACCCACCGGCACCCGCCCTAGTGGTGCATGCGGATCTTCATGACCGCGCCGCTGTTCGGGTCCGGGTTGGCGGAGTTGACGCTGACGTACATCGAGCCGTCGGCGCCCTGGGCGATGCCGCCCGGGAGGGGGAGGACGCCCCCACCGATGCGATCGAGCTGCTCGGGGTGCTTGAACGGGATGCGCACGACGTCACCGGGCGGACCGGCGGCGTTGGGCTGGAACATCTCGGTCGCCCAGAAGTTGCCGGAGCGGTCGAACGTGCAGGCCGTCGGCGTGGTCAACCCGCTCGCCCACAGGGTCGGAGGGGTGGGGTAGTTCGCGTTCGGATCGACCCGCCACACGTCGGACTGGCCGGAACCGAACACGAACAGGTTGGCCACGAAGTGCAACGTGGCCACGTAGAGCATCCCGTCGGGGCCCTGGGCGATGCAGGTCGGCGTGGCGTCGCGGAACGGAGGCGCCGTCTCGTTCGGGATGTAGGAGATCACCCGCAGCGTCCCGTCGGCCATGACCTCGCTGATGGTGTTGGCGCCGGCGTCGGCCACGAAGGTGCGGGCGTGGTGGCTTCCCTTGGTCTTGGTGACCAGGACGCCGTACGGGTTGGAGTCGGGGAAGTCGTCCGGGAACAGTTCCTTGCGGTCGCCGGTCCACTTGAACATCTGATCGCCGACGTCGCTGACCTCCGTGGCCTTGCCGGTGCGGGGGTTGAGGCCGAACAGCAGGCCGGCCTGGGTGGCGTCCAACTGGCCGCCGGACGCCGCGGCGATCCCGTCGTGGGACTCGCTCATGATCATCCGGATCTGGCAGCCGTCGCGTCCGTTCCCGTTGTCCCACTTGTCGTCACGGCCCTGGTTCGAGCACCCGCTCCCGAACGCACTGATCCCTTCCGGTCCCAGCACGTCGGGCGGCTGCGACGGATCCTCCGAGGCGTAGAACGTCTCGAATCCGGTGGACCACGCCGGGTCGGTCTGGCCCCGGAGGTACTTGCTGACCTTGCCGGTCTGCGCCAGCCCCACCGGCCCGGGGCCGGCGAGGCCCGACTCCGACACGTACAGGCTGCCCTGTTGGTCCACCGCCAGCCCGCGCGGGGCGTTCAGCCCGGTGATGAACGTGGTGATCGCCGGTCCGTGGTCCTTGGCGACCGCGGGCGCGGCGCCCGCCACGTTTGCCGCCACGACGGCCAGCACCGCCACCCCTGCCACCACCATGCGACGCCGTAGGCTCATGATCTCCCCCTGGTGCCATGGCTGCGCCAGGGCGGCCGGGGGCGCCCGCAGCGCTCACCCCACTGTCGTTCGTCCGCAGGCCCACGCACCGCGCAGCACTCCGGAATCTCCGTGTCGCGGGGACGCTAAGCCCGGTCGTGCCGACTGTCAATGCTCTGAGGGTCCGACGACGAGGACGGATCGCCACGGCGAGCGACGGTAGGGTTCCCGCCGGTGAAGATCCTGGTGACGGCGCGACATGTGGTCGCCGGGGCGACGTCGGAGGGCACCTGCACCGTGAAGTTCGCCAACCTGTTGGCCGACCGAGGCCATGACGTGATCTGCCTCAACGGCGACGACTCGGTGCCGGCCGGGCCGCTGGCCTGGATGCCCGGCTGCACCATGGTCGCCCTGCCCGGCGCGGTGGCCGCGGCGGACGCCGACCGGGACCTGAGCCTCGTCGCCCAGAAGCTCGACGCCGCCCGCACCTACGCCACCGGCTTCCCCCGGTCGCAGCGGGCGGCCCGGCGCCGCTGGCGCGACGGGCTGCGGGAGGCCATCGCCGCCCACCGCCCCGACGTCGTGTTCGTGCGGGCCGCCGGTCAGGACTTCAGCCCCCACCTGGCCATGACCGACCTGGCCTCCGACGACGCCGGGGCCGTCGTGCCGTGGGTGGGCCACTACCACGACCCGTGGCCGCTGTCGCTCTATCCCGAGCCCTACGCCCGGCGGGAGGGGACCCTGCCCTGGCTGCAGGAGCGGGCCAACCGGTCGATCCTGCGCGCCGCCGGGGCGGTCACGTTCCCCTCGGCCCGGTTGCGCGACTGGGAGTCGGCCCGCAGCGGGGTCATCGTGGGCGACCGGGGCGTGGTCGTTCCCCACCAGGGCGTCACCCCCGAGCTGGTCGGCCCGACCGGGGAGCCCCCGGTCGGCGACCGCTCCGGCCCGCTGACCGTGGTCCACGCCGGCTACCTGAACCGCCAGCGGGACCCGCAGCCGCTGCTCGACGCCCTGATCCGCCGCGTGGCCCGGCTCGACGCCACCGGTGCCCCCACCGACATCCGGCTGCGGTTGGTGGGCGCACTCGATCCCAAGCTCACCGCCACCGCCCGCTGGGCCGAAGCCGTGGCCCGCCTGGCACCGCCCGGCGCCCTGGTCATCGACGGGCAGCGGGTCTCCTACGCCGAGAGCATCGCCGCCGTACGCGCCGCCGACGTGGGCCTGGTGGTTGCGGTGGGACGGCCCGAGAGCCCCTTCTTCCCGGCCAAGCTGGCCGACCTGGTGTCGCTCGGCGGCCCCCTGCTGGTGCTGGCCCCGTCGGCCTCCACCCCCGCCGACATCGTGGGGACCGACCACCCGGGCTTCGCCGACATCGACCGGCCCGGCGACATCGACCGGGCCCTCGACGCCCTCGTCGAGGCCCGCCGAACGGGCACCCTCAGCCGGTTCTCGCCCCCCGGCGTCGGCGGTGGACCTGGTCTCGCCCGCCCACGTGGGCGCCGCCGCCGAGGTCGCGCTCGACCGGGCCCTCGCCGGGGCGGGTCGGCCGTGAGCCACCCGACGCCCCACCGCATCCTGGTGGTGGCCGGCACCCGGCCCGAGGTCATCAAGGTGGCTCCGGTGGTGCGCGCCCTCGACGAGGCCGACGGGTTCGAGCCGGTCCTGTGCGTCACCCGCCAGCACGACTCCCTGCTCGACCAGGCCGTCGCCGCCCTGGACCTGATGCCCGACCTCGACCTCGACGTGTTCACCCCGGGGGCGTCGATGACCTCGGTGCTGGCCACCGTCATCGACCGGCTCGGTGCCGTCATCGCCGAGCGGGCTCCCGACGTGGTGCTGGTGCAGGGCGACACGCTGTCGACCTTCGCCGGCGCCGTGGCCGGCCACTACGGCGGCGTGGCGGTGGCCCACCTCGAAGCGGGTCTGCGCAGCGGGCTGCGCAACGTGCCCTACCCCGAGGAGGTCAACCGTCGGGCCACCACCCAGATCGCCGACATCCACCTGGCGCCCACCGAGGCCAACCGCGCCGCGTTGCGGGCCGAGCGGGTGCCCGACGAAGACATCTTCGTCACCGGCAACACCGGCATCGACTCGCTGCGATGGATGCTGGACCACCCCGCCCCGCCCGCGCCCGATGTGGCCGCGCTCGACCTGCGCGGCCCCGTGGTGCTCGTCACCGCCCACCGGCGCGAGTCGTGGGAGGGGGGACTGGCCGACGTGGCCCAGGCGCTGGCCGTGCTGCTCGAACGACACCCCGACGTGGACATCGTGCTGCCGGCGCACGCCAACCCGGCGGTGCGGCGCCGTGTTCGACCCGCTGGCGGCGTCGGCCACCCGCTTCCACCTCATCGACCCGGTCGGCTACCCCGACCTGTGCCGGCTGCTGGGGGCCGCCACCCTGGTGCTCACCGACAGCGGCGGCATCCAGGAGGAGGCGCCGGCCCTCGGTCTGCCGGTGCTGGTCCTGCGTGACGCCACCGAACGGACCGAGGTGCTCGACACCGGTCTCGTCGAGCTGGTGGGCACCGACCCCGAGCGCATCGTGGCCCGCGCCTCGGCGCCGGTTGGCCGACACCACCCCCCATCGGGCGGTCAGCCCCTTCGGCGACGGCCACGCCGCCGCCCGGGTGGTGGCCGCCCTGAGCCACGTCCTCGACGGCGCCCCCCGCCCCCCGCGTCCCGTTCGAGCCGTGACCGCTCAGACGAGCTTGGCCAGGCGGACGGCTTCGGCGTAGTAGGCGTTGCCGGCCTCGAGGTCCTCGCGGGCGCCGACCGCTTCGATGGTGCCGTGGTTGAGGACCACCACCCGGTCGCAGATGCGCAGGGTCGACAGGCGGTGGGCCACGATCACCAGCGTCACCTGGCCCTTGAGCTCCTCCAGCGTCACCCGCACCGCCTCCTCGGACGCCAGGTCGAGGCCGCTGGTGGGCTCGTCGAGGATGAGCAGCTCGGGCCGCCCGGCCAGCGCCCGGGCCAGGCACAGCCGCTGGCGCTGACCGCCCGACAGGCGTGAGCCCCGTTCGCCCACCCGCGTGTCGAAGCCGTCGGGCAGCCGCTCCACCTCGTCGAGGATGCGGGCCCGGCGCGCCGCGTCGCGGACCTCCTCGTCGCTGATGCCGGGTCGGAAGCACACGATGTTGTCGCGCACCGACCGGTCGAACAGCAGGGCCTCCTGGGGCACGAGGCTGACCAGGTCGGCCCAGCCCCGGGGCTCGTAGTCGCCCACCGGTCGCCCGTCGAGCAGCACCGCGCCGCCGGTGGGGTGGCGCATGCGCAGCAGGAGGGACAGGATCGTCGACTTGCCCGCGCCGGAAGGGCCCACGATGCCGACCGCGTCGCCGGCTTCGACCACCAGGTCGATGCCGTGCAGGACGGGGTGGCCCGGCTCGTAGTCGAACTCGACCGAGCGCAGCTCGAGGGTGCGGAACGGCCGCTCGACGGCGACGGTGCCCACCGGCCGGACCGCCGACCGGTAGCCGTCGAGACGCTCGTCCAGGTCCGCCAGGTAGGGCAGGGAACTGACCAGGGCCTGGTAGTTGGACTGGAACGTGCGGCCGTAGCCCAGCCCCCGGAAGATCAGCAGCACCATGGCCGCGTACGGCGCCGCGCTGTCCACGTCGGCGGCCAGCAGCACCCCCAGGCCGGCCACCGCCCCCAGGTAGATGGCGTTGGTGTACATCGAGCCCAGCAGCCCGGACGACACGTCGTACTGGGCCAGCGCCCGCCGCACCCGGCCGGTGATCGAGCGGGTCTCGGCCATCACCGCGTCGGCCGAGTCGAACACGAAGATCTCCCGGGCCATGCTCACGGTCTCGTTGAGCTGCACGGCGTAGTCGCTCGACGACTTGCGCAGGTGCCCGGCGGCGGTGTGGCTGCGGTGCAGCAGCGGCCGGAAGACGAGGGCCAGCACCACCAGGCTGGCCAGCAACACGAGCGAGGCGAGCCCGCCGGCCACGACGCTGGCGGCCAGCATGACCACCAGGCTGATGCCGGCCTGGCTCCACTGGATGGTGGTGAGCAGGGCGATACGGCACTGGTTGAGCACCTGGGAGATGGCGTTCTGGAAGGCGCCCACCTGCTCGCCGGACTGGTGCGGCCAGTCCGCGGCCAGGAACGCCTCGCAGCAGCTCGACGCGCTTGGTGGCCTCGTAGAGCGACGCGGTCGAGGCCTTGAGCCTGATGAACACGTAGTCCAGCGCGGCCCGCGCCACCACCAGGACGGCCAGGGCGGCGACGGCCTGGCCCCGGGTGAGCGCAGACGGTCACGCCCACGAAGTCGTGGCTCAGCACCTTCTCGCCCGACACCAGCATGGAGGCCAGCCCGGCGATCCCGATGACGATGGCCGCCTCCAGGATGGCCGCCACCGTCGACACCACGATCAGCGCCAGGAGTCTGCGCCGGAAGGCGTCGTAGTGCCGGCTCACCGTGCGCACCACGGAGACGGGTCCCAGCTTCGGGTTCGGGGCAGCGGCCATGGGTCGTCCCGGATCCTAGACTCGTCCGCTTCGCCGCCTCCCCTACCCGAGAGACCAGCCGACCCTCATGCACGTCGCGTTCATCTGCAACGAGTACCCACCCGGGGTGCACGGCGGCATCGGCGCGGTGACCCGCACCTACGCCCGCGCGCTGGTCGAGGCCGGCCATCGCGTCACCGTGATCGGCGTCTACGCCCGGCCCCGACGACGGACGGTGTCCGACGACGGGGGGTGCGGGTCATCCGCCTCCCCGACGTGACCGGTCCGGCGGTCGTCTGCGCCCTGGCGCGCCCAACGCCGCCTGTGGGCCCGCCTGGCCGAGGTGCACCGCCACCACCGCATCGACCTGGTCGAGGGGCCGGAGGCGTCGATGTGGGCGGCCCCGGCCCGCCTGCCCTACCCGCTGGTGGTGCGGATGCACGGCGGGCCACCGCTTCTTCGCCGAGGCCGAGCGTCGCCCCACGGCTCGGGGCCGCTCGTTCGTGGAGGCCCGCTCGATCCGTCGGGCCGACGACCTGGTGGCGGTGAGCGGCTACGTGGCCGAGCGCACGACCGCCCTGCTCGACCTGGGGGACCGGCCGGTCACGGTGCTGCCCAACCCCGTGGACCCGAGCGAGTTCACGCCCCGCCCCGGGGCCGTCGAGCCCGGCACCGTGCTGTTCCTCGGCTCGGTGTGCGAGAAGAAGGGCGTCCGCCAGCTCGTCGAGGCCATGCCCGCCGTGGTCGCCGCCGTCCCCGGGGCCCGGCTGATGGTGGCCGGGCGCGACGTGGTCGACCCCGCCACCGGCGCTCGCTACCGGGAGGGGCTGCGGGCCGCGGTGCCGCCCGGCGTGGCCGGCCACGTCGAGTTCCTGGGCCCGGTCGAGCACGACCGGGTGGCCGCCCTGCTGGCACGCGGCCGAGGTGTGCGCCCTCCCCAGCCACATGGAGGCGATGCCCGTGGCCTGGCTCGAGGCGCTGGCCGCCGGCAAGGCCCTGGTGGCGTCGCACACCGGCCCCGGTCCCGAGGTGGTGGTCGACGGCCGCTCCGGGCTGCTGGTCGACCCCTACGATCCGGCCGCCATCGCCGCCGCCGTGGTCCGGGTGCCTCACCGATGCCGAGCTGCGGGCCCGCCTCGAGGCAGGGGCTCGCGCCCGGGCGGTCGAGGCGCTTCGCCGTCGACGCCGCCGTGGCCGACAACCTGGCGCACTACGAGTCGGTCGCTGGCCCGCTGGTCGGGTGGCCGGCGGCGTCGCCGCGACCGGTCGTCGACCACCTGGTGGTCGTGTCCCACGTCGTGCACCACGACGACGGCGGCCGCATCCACGCCTACACCCCCTACGCCCGGGAGCTCGACCGGTGGGCGTCGCTGGTGGGGCGGCTCACCGTCGCCGCTCCCGTGCGCGGTCGGGCCCGCCGCCCGCCGACGACCGCTCCGTTGCAGGCCACCAACGTGCAGACTGGCCCCGCAGCGCGAGGCCGGCGGCGACCGCCGCGTCGACAAGGTGGCCCAGCTCCTGCGCCTGCCGCCAGATGGTGCTGGGCGCTCGACCGGGCGTTGCGGGGGGCCGACGCCATCCAGGTCCGCTGCCCGGGCAACCTCGGCCTGCTCGGCGCCGTGCTGGCGCCGGTGCGGTCGCGCCGGGTGGTGGCCAAGTACGCCGGCCAGTGGCACGGCTACGCCGGGCGAGCCGGCCCCGTGGCGCTGGCAGCGAGCGGTGCTGCGGTCGCGTTGGTTCCGGGGGCCGGTGCTGGCCTACGGCCCCGCCGCCGGCGACGCACCCCACGTGCGTGCCCGCCTTCTCGGCGGCCCTCGACGATGCCGCCCTGGCCGGAGCGCGGCGACGCGTCGCCGCCCGGCGGCGACCGCGCCAGGCCGGCGAGTGCCTCCGGGTGCTGTTCGTGGGCCGGCTGTCGGCGGCCAAGCACGTCGACGCGGTGATCGACGCGGTCGCGCGCCCTGGCCGGCGAGGGCCTCGCCCGTCAGCCTCGAGATCGTGGGCGACGGGCCCGAGCGCGCCGCGCTCGAGAGCGCTCGCCGCCGGTCGGCCGGGGCGGCGGTCGTCACGTTCCGGGGGGCGGTCGACCTGGCCGAGATGGGCGAGGTGTACGCCGGCGCCGACGTCCTGGTCCTGGCCTCGGCGTCGGAGGGCTGGCCCAAGGCCATCGTCGAGGCCATGGCCTTCGGGCGTGGTCTGCATCGGCAACGACCGGGGGATGGTGCCCACCATCCTGGCCGACGGGCGGGGGTTCACCGTGGCCTCGGGCGACGCCGTCGCCATCGCCGACCGGCTGGCCGCGCTGGCCGACGACCCGGGCCTGGTGGCGGCCACCGGGCGCCGGGCGGCGGCGTGGGCCGGCGGTTTCTCCCTCGACCGCTTCGAGGCGGAGCTGCGCCGCCTGCTCGACGTGGCCTGGGCCGACGGCAGTCGCTTCGCCCACCCCCCGGCCCTGCGTGACCGGGTGGCGACCGACCGGCCCACCGTGGTCCAGGTGGTCGACAGCCTGGCGGCCGGGGGAGCCGAGCGGGTGGCCGTGCACCTGGCCAACGAGCTCGCCCGCCGGGGCCACCGCAGCCTCCTCGTCGCCACCCGGGCCGGCGGCCCGCTGGCCGCCGACATCGACCCGTCGGTGGAGTGGGTGTGCCTCGGGCGGCGGGGGCCGCTGGATCCCGGGGCGGCCCGGGCCCTGCGGCGGTTCGTGCGCGACCACGACGTCGACGTCATCCACGCCCACTCGACCTCGGTGTTCGTGGTGGCCTCCGCCTTCCCCGTCGGCCGGCGACCGGCCATCGTGTGGCACGACCACTTCCCGGGGGCGCCCGAGCGCTCCCCCTGGGCGCTGCGCGCCGTGTCGCCCTCGCATCGACGTGGCCGTGGCCGTCAGCCGGCGGATCGAGGAGGCCGACCGCCGCCTCCTCGGCCTGGGTGGCCGCCTCACCTGGCTGCCCAACTTCTCCCGGCTCGAGCGTCCGGGCTCGACGGGGGCGGGCCCGCGGCCGCCGACCTGCCCGGTGAGCCCGGCCGGCGCGTCGTGTGCGTGGCCAACCTCCGTCCGGCCAAGGACCAGCTCACCCTGGTGCGGGCCATGGCCCGGGTGCTGGCCGACCATCCCGGCGCCCACCTGCTGCTGGTGGGGGCCGACGTCGGCGGCTACGCCGAGGAGGTGCGGGCCGAGGTGCGGGCCCTCGGCCTCGAGCACCACGTCACGTTCCTCGGGGTGCGCACCGACGTCGGCGCCGTGCTGGCCGCCTCCGACGTCGCCGTGCTCTCCTCGCTGGAGGAGGGCACGCCGCTGGCGGTGCATCGAGTACGGCCTGGCCGGGCGGGCGGTGGTGGCCACCGACGTGGGCGAGGTGGGGGACGTCCTCGACCACGGACGGGCCGGGATGCTGGTCGAGCCCGGAGACGCCCGCCGCCCTGGCCGAGGCCGTGGTCGCCCTCCTCGACGACGAGTCGGAACGGGCGGCGCTGGGTGCCCGCCTGGCGCTCCGGGTGGGCGAGCGCTTCTCGGTCGACGCGTTGATGGAGCAGTGGGAGGAGGTCTACCGCCGGGCTCTGATCCGCAACGGCTGACGGGCGATCGGCACGGCGGGCACGGCCACCACCTCGTCTCCCGGCGCCTCACTCGTCTCCTCGACGCCGGGGTCACTGGTGACGCGCAGGCAGGCGAGGCCGAACATGACCGCCACGATGGCGATCCGGGTGGCGCTGTGGCTCATCGTGAACAGGGCGTACGACGCCCCGGCCACGGCCACGAACCGGTTCCAGACGGTGGTCGACCAGGCGATGGACTGGACCACCATGACGAGCACGGCGGCGATGGCGACCACCCCCAACGTCCCGTGCTCGGCCAGCAGGCGGGTGTACTCGGTGTGGGCGCTGGCGTCCTCGTCGAACACCCCGGTGCGCTGGAACTTGGAGACGCCCGGCCCGATCCCGAACAGCGGGTGGGAGCTGAACAGGTCGAGGTCGCCCTGGGCGATGTCGCTGCGGTGGCTGGAGCTCTGCTCGGCGTAGCGGAACCCCAGCGCGCCGCCCGTGAAGAAGTTGAGCCAGGCGTAGATGACCACCGCGACCAGGGCCAGCACGACGGCGTAGGTGAACACCTTCGAGCGCCAGCCGGTCGAGAGCAGCCCCACCACGGCGATGCATCCGGCCGACACCACGAAGCCCCACACCCCGCCGCGCGACAGCGTGATGAGGGCCTGGCCGACGCACCAGAGGCCGACGCCCAGCGCGATGAAGCGCAGCTGACGGGTGGTGTGGCTCAACATGATGAGCAGGCAGCACACGGCGGCGGCCCCGAGGATGGCCGACACCTGGTTGGGGCCGAAGCCGCCGGACGTCACGAAGTTCGACTCGCCGGTGTAGGTGATCGAACCGGCCGCGAGGGTGGCCTTGGTGGCCAGCGCCGCCACGCTGGTGACCGGCAGGACGATGAGCCACAGCAGGTGGCGGACCTCGGTCTCGGTGGCGACCATCTGGCGGAAGGCGAGGGCGCACACGCCCAGGGCGACGGGGCCCGACAGCACGAAGGAGACCTCGGAGCGGGCCACCGCCGGCGACAGCGCCGACACCGACAGGGCGATCGAGGGCACGAGGGCGACGAGGTAGACGAGCGGGGCGGCGGCGTGGGTGAGGCGCCGGCAGTGGCGGACCAGGACCAGGCCGAGGATGCCCATGAGGGCGTACTTGCCGACCTCCCACGGCACCTTGGCCTGCGTCATGCGCCACACGACGTCGCTGGCCCCGACGTAGACCGCCGCTCCCACCGCCAGGTCGATGCGGCGGCTCAGGCCGGCCACGGCCAGGGCGGCCAGCAGGGTGGCGCCGGCCACCGCCGTGGCCAGCAGCCCCGAGTAGCTGGCGGCGATGGCCACGAACGCCTGCAGCGCCACCAGGCCGAGGATGGCCATGGGCTGGTCGAGCGGGGCGCGGGGCAGGCCGGCCAGGACCGACGGGCGCGGTGCCCCGCGGGGTGGCGCCGAGGGGATGGTGGGGGTGGCCATCGGCGGACCAGGCTAGTTCTGGCGGTCACACCCTCCGGAGCAGACCGAGGAGGTGGGTGCGCAGCGGTGGCAGGAGCGACCACCACCGGTACGAGGCGGCCACCACCGGCACGGTGCGGCGGGCCAGCGGCGGGAGCACGGTGCAGGAGCGCAGCTCGACCCGCCACCCGGGGAACAGGGCCTGGACCTCGGCCGGGCTGATGCCGCGCACCGAGCGGTTGCGGGGGTTGTCGCGGCGCAGGTCGTACCACAGCACGTGGCCGTCCGGCGCCACCACCCGGTCGATCTCGGCCGCCACGGCCCGGGCCAGGCCGGCATCGAGGATCGAGCTGAAGACGGTGAACACGCTCACCAGGTCGACGGCACCGTCGGGCAGGGGGAGGGCGGCCCCGTTGGCCGCCATCACCGCCAGCTCGGGGTGGCGCCGGCGCGAGCCGGCCAGCCGCGGTTCGAGCAGGTCGGCGCCGACGATCGTGGTGGCCGCCGGCAGCAGCGTGCGCAGGAAGGTGACGGCGTCGCCGTCGCCCGAGCCCAGGTCCACCACCCGCGACGGGGGCCGGGGCAGCGAGGCCACCAGGGCGGCGGTGCGCTGCTGCCGCTCGGCCAGGATGGCCCGGTTCCCGGGCTGGTCGGGGTCCCAGCGTCGGGCCGAGCACCCCGTCGGTGGCGTAGCCCTCGTAGACGTCGCGGATGCGCGTCACTTCGTCCCCACCGGTCACGGTCCGACGGTAGCCTCCCGTCCCGTGGCCCCCGCCGTTGCTCCGGTCCCGTTCGTCTCGGTGGTCATGCCGGTGCGCAACGAGCGGCCCTTCATCGAGACGCTCCTGGACGAGATCCTCGGCCAGGAGCAGTTCCCGGCCGATCGGCTCGAGGTGATCGTGGCCGACGGCGGGTCCGACGACGGCACCCGCCAGTACCTCGACGCCGTGGCCGAGCGCGACGGGCGCGTGCGGGTGCTGGACAACCCCGAGCAGATCGTGCCCACCGGGCTCAACCGGGCCATCGCCGCCGCCCGGGGCGATGTCGTGGTGCGCATCGACGGCCATGCCCGCATCGCCGCCGACTTCCTGGCCCGCTCGGTCGAGGTCCTGGCCGAGCACCCCGACGCCTGGTGCGTGGGGGGCCCGATGGTGCACCGGGGGCAGGGCCCGTTCGGGCGGGCGGCGGCGTGGGCCATGGCCAGCCGGGCCGGGGTGGGTGGGGCCAGCCACCGTTTCGCCGACTACGAGGGCCCGGGGGAGAGCGTGCAGTTCCCGGCCTTCCACCGCTGGGCGCTCGAGCGGCTCGGCGGGTTCGACGAGCAGCTGGTGCGCAACCAGGACGACGAGCTGGCCTTCCGGCTCCGCCAGGCCGGCGGCCGCATCTGGATCAGCCCCCGCATCCGCTACCAGTACTTCGTGCGCGAACGCCCCGCCCAGCTGTGGCGCCAGTACCGCCAGTACTCCTTCTGGCGCATCCCCATGCTGCGCAAGCACGGGCGCCCCACCACCGCCCGCCAACTGGCTCCGCCCGCCGTTCTTCGCGGTGATGGCCGGGGGCGTGGTGGCCGGCGCTCTCCGGCGCTCGCCCGCCCTGGCGCTGGCCCTGCCCGTGGCCTACGGCGCCGCGCTGGCCGTGGTGGCGGTGATCAGCCGGCGCGACCTCGACTCGGCCGCCGCCGTGCGCGTGCCGCTGGCCCTGGCCACGCTGCACGGCGCCTATGCCGCCGGGTGGCTCGAGGGCGCGTGGTGCCTGGTGGCCCGCCGCGACGCCTGGACGGCCGGCTCGGCCATGGCCGAGCTGAGCCGCTAGCTCGTGGGCCGGGCCGACGCGGCGTACGCCCGGATGCCCGTCGCGCTCCAGCATGCGGCGGTGACGGCCTTCGGGGCGCGTTGGTACCGGCTGCGGTTCGGCCCCGGGTACGCCGAGGCGGTACGGGCCTTCGCCAGCCGCGACCGGCTCGACCCGACGGAGTGGCAGCGGTGGCAGCGCCGGGCCGTCGCCGCCGTCCTCAGCGCGGCCGCCGACCGGGTGCCCGGCTATCGCGACCGGTGGGACGGGGCCACCCGGGCCGCGGCGCGTCGCGGCGAGCTGGCGGCGCTGCCGCTCCTGGCCAAGGACGCGATGCGGGCCGACCCCACCGCGTTCCTGGATCCGGCCCGGCTCCCTCCCCGGATCGGGGCCGTGGGCGGCCCGCTGGTGTTCCCCACGTCGGGGAGCAGCGGCACGCCGGTGCGCACCTACTGGACCCCGGCGGAGCTGCGGGCCTCGATGGCGGTGCGCGAGGTGCGCTCGGCGGCGTGGGCCGGCGTCTCGTTCCGTCAGCCCCGGGCCACGTTCTCCGGCCGGATCGTCGTACCGGACCCCGACAGCGCCGGGCCCTTCTACCGGTGGAACGCGGTCGAGCACCAGGCCTACCTGTCCACCTTCCATCTGCGGGCCGCCAACGCCGCCGGCTACGCCGACGCGCTGCGCCGTCACCGCATCGTGTGGGGGACGGGCTATGCCCAGTCGTTCGCCCGGCTGGGTCGGTACCTGCTCGACGCGGGTGGCCCCCGCCCGGCCCTGGCGGCCGTGGTGGCCACCAGCGAGAAGCTGAGCGAGGAGCATCGGGCCACCATCGCCGAGGCCTTCTCCTGCGTGGTGCGCGAGGAGTACTCGAGCATCGAGAACGCCGTGTTCGCCTCCGAGTGCGAGGCCGGTTCGCTGCACGTGAGCCCCGATGTCGGGGTGGTGGAGATCCTGAGGGCCGACGGCTCGGCCGCCGACGCCGGCGAGGTGGGGGAGGTGGTGGTCACGGGCCTGCTCCGACGCCTCCAGCCCCTGATCCGCTACCGGATCGGTGACCTCGCCGCCTGGTCGGCGGACCCCTGCGCCTGCGGTCGCGCCATGCCCGTGCTGGCCGAGGTGGTGGGCCGGGTCGAAGACGTGCTCGTCGGCCCCGACGGCCGCCGCGTGACCCGCTTCCACGGGGTGTTCTACGAGGTGCCCGGGCTCGTCGAGGCGCAGATCGTGCAGCACACCACCACGCGCTTCGAGGTGCGGGTGGTGGCCACGCCGGCGTTCGGGGCCGCCGGCGTCGCGCTCATCGAGGCCCGCATGGTGGAGCGGCTCGGCTCGGCCGCCGTGGTGGAGGTGGTGGTGGTGCCTGACATCGCCCGCACCCCGGCCGGCAAGTTCCAGGCGGTGGTCTCGGAGCTGGACCGGTGACCGGTCCGACCGTGGCCGAGGCCCGAGTGGGGATCGCCGGGCCCCTCCTGGGCGGCCACGAGGGGTGGGTGACGAGCCCCGGCCAGGTCCTGGCCGAGCAGTGGCGGGCCCAGGGCCGACCCGTGCGCACCACGTCGGACCAGATCGGCCGGCTCCGGCGGGTGGGCGACACGGTGTGGACCGTGGCGCGCTGGCGGGGACAGGTCGATGTGGCGGTCGTGCTCGTCTACAGCGGGATGGGCTTCGCCGTGGCCGAGGCCACCACCGCCACCGCCCGGCTCGCGGGGCTGGCGGTCGTCCACTGGCTCCACGGAGGAAACCTGCCCGCCTTCGCCGCCGCCCACCCCCGGCGCTTCGGGCGACTCCTGGCCCGCGGTGCCGCCACGGTGGCGCCGTCGCGCTATCTGGCCGGTCTCGGAGCTCCCCTCGGCCGTCGGGTCGAGGTGATCCCGAACGTGGTCGACCTCGCCACCATCCCGTGGCGCGAGCACGCGCCGGCCGCTCCCCGGCTGCTGTGGATGCGCACGTTCCACCCGCTCTACGAGCCCGAGGTGGCGGTGCGGGCCCTGGACCGGCTCCGCCACTCCCACCCCGGTGCCACGCTGACCATGGCCGGGCAGGAGAAGGGCAGCCTGGCGGCGGTCCGGCGGCTGGTGGCCGATCTGGGCCTGGGCGACGCGGTCGACTTCGCCGGCTACGTCGCCGACGCCGACAAAGCCGCCCTGTTCGACGGCCACGACGTGTTCGTCAACACCAACCGGGTGGACAACACCCCGGTGAGCGTGATCGAGGCCATGGCGTCGGGCCTCCCGGTCGTGACCACCGACGCCGGCGGCCTGCCGTACCTGGTGAGCGACGGCGTCAGCGGCCTGGTGGTGCCGGTGGGCGACGCCGGGGCGGTGGCGGACGCCGTGGCCCGGGTGGTGGACGATCCGGTCCTGGCGGCCTCGCTGAGCCGGGGTGGCCGGGTGGTGGCCGAGGCCAGCGCCTGGGCCGCCGTCGGCCCCCGGTGGGACGAGGTGCTGGCCGGCGTGGCCGCCGGGGGGGCGCCGCCGCCGTAGGCCCGACGGCTCAAATCGCTGTTTGCGCAGGTCAGAGCGTGATTCGGGTGCTACCGATCGTGGTGGGCGACTGCTACTGTCGAAGCTCTCGGCGCGCGCCCTCAGCAGCGTCGATCGACCACCTAGGACCCGTCTCCACGTGCGAATCGACAGTGCCAGCACCCCTCCGCCGCCGGCGACGGTCACCATCAGCGGTGGTGGGGACGTCACCCAGCTGCGCCGTTACCTGCGCGCCGTGCGGCGGCGCTGGCCCGTCCTGGTGGCGTTCTGCTTCGTGGGTGCGCTGGTCGGCTGGGTGACGACCCCCAACGCCCGGGGAGCGGTGGTCGCCGATCAGACCTTCTACCAGGCCGTCCACACCCTGCTGGCCGACACCACCGCGAGCTCCAGCAGCGACGGCACCGCGGGCAACACGGTGAACCTCGAGCAGGTCGCCTTCCTGGCCAACAAGGGCGAGGTCCCCGACCGGGTGGCCAACAAGCTGGGCATCAGCGCCGAGCAGGTCGCGACCAACTGCATGGGGCAGTCCCTGAGTGGGGTGTCATCCATCCAGATCACGTGTGTGGACCCCAACGGGGACCGGGCCGTGCTGCTGGCCGACACGGTCGCCACCGAGCTGATCCAGTACCTGGCCGAGTCGACCAAGCAGCGCTACGAGTCCGAGCGCGACACCATCCAGGCCAAGCTCGACGACCTCACCAACCAGCGCAAGGACCTCGCAGGCCAAGATCGCCGCCGGCGTCGGGTGACACGGCGGTGCTGAACGCCCAGCTCGACTCGGTGTCCAACCAGTACCGGATCACCTACGAGCAGTTCCAGCTGCTGGCGTCGGCCGGCCAGCCGTCGGCTGGGCTGACCACCGTGCAGGCGGCCACCGCCGCCAGCCGATCTCGCCGGGCCGAGTACAACGCGCTGCGCACCAGATCCAGTCCGGTCCCGATCTGCGGTGGCGGCACCCCGACGACCACCACCCCGGCCAAGTCGACCCCCAGCACCGGCAAGCCGGCCAGCGCGCCGCTGCGGGGCGCGGCGGGTGGCCTTCTCGGGCTGCATCCTCGGCGTGATCGTGGCCCTGGTGCTCGACCGCTACGACACCCGCCTGCGTCAGCGTGAGGAGGTCGAGTCGGTGACCGGGCTGCCGGTGCTGGCCGAGATCCCCCCGCTCACCTCCAAGCAGCAGCACGACGATCGAGGTGGTGGCCTTCACCAACCGCCGCTCCCGCACCGCCGAGGCCTACCGGGTGGTGCGCACCGCGCTGATCTTCGCCCACGCCGCCGCCGTGGCCGAACAGGGCGAGGCCGCCGCCGCCGCGCCGAGCAACGGCAACGGCCAGGCGGCCAACGGCAACGGCAACGGACAACGGCCACGCGGCCGCCGACGGCGCGCCGCCGGCCGACGCGACCGGCCGACGGCCAGGCCCAGGCCGCTCAGGGCCAGGTGGTCATGGTGACCTCCCCCGGCCCCGGCGAGGGCAAGACCACCACCGTGTCGAACCTGGCCGCCGTGCTGGCCGAGGGCGGCCTGTCGGTGCTCGTCATCAACTGCGACTTCCGGCGGCCCCGCATCCAGAAGTACCTGCTCGAGAAGGCCAGCGACCCGCGACGACGACCGACCAGCTCGGGCTCATCGCCGAGACCGGCCAGGTCCGGGCCGTCGCCACCGAGATGCCGCGGGTCCGCCTGGTCACCGGCATCGGCGAGGGCGACCTCGACGCCAACCCGATCGAGATCGTGGCGCGTGCAGAAGCGCCTGATCGCCTTCGCCCGCCTGCACTACGACATCGTGCTGCTCGACACCGCGCCGTTCCTCACCACCAACGACGCCAGCGAGCTGCTGGCCGACAGCGACGCGGTGATCTGGTCGGTGCGCTGCGGCAAGACCCGCAAGCGAAGCGGCCCGCCGCACCGCCGAGCTGCTGTTCCGGCTCGAGGCGCCGCTGCTCGGCACCGTGTTCACCGACTCCGCCGATGCCCCCTCGGCCGAGTACTACTACCACTACTACCTCGACGAGTCGCCGACGAAGGGCCGGGGCCCGTCCGCGTCACGCGGCCGCACCGGCGCCGGCGGCACCCGAGCCCGCCGAGGGTTCCCGGGCCTGACCCGGCCGTGATCGCTCGGCATCCCGACGGCGCTGTGGCGGGACACGCCCTCGCAGCCTGCTCGTGCTCAGCGAGGTGACGACGTCGTCCGCCTCGTCGGCCCCGGCCGCCTGCTGTGGCTGGTCCTGGACCGGCCCCGCACCGTGGCCGAGCTGGCGGCGGCGTCGTCGGCGTGGCCCGCGGCGACGACCGCCGCGGTGGAGGCGTTCGTGGCCGACCTGCGGCCGTCGGCCTGGTGCTCGACGCGGAGAGGTGAGCGAGCGCCATGCGCTCCTCACCGTTGGTGGACCTCGACGAGATCCTGCCCGCCGTTCCCGACGTGGTGCGGGCCGTGGCCGCCTACGGCCTCGATGCACCGGGCGCCCCGGCGCTTCCCCGCCGAGCCGCTGGACGGCGCCGCCTGGGAGGAGCTGGCCGCGGCGCTCGACGAGCAGCGCCTGTGGGGGCTGGCGTCGGCCGCGGTGGTCGGCGGGCGACCTTCCCGGTCACCGAGGACCAGGCCGCCGAGGTCGTCGAGCGCCACGAGGAGGCGGTCGGCGCCTGCCTGCGCCTCGACCGCGAGCTGCGGGCGCTGGCCGTCGCCTTCGACGCCGCCGGGGTCGACTTCCGGGTGCTCAAGGGGGTGGCCGCCGCCTGCACGCCTGTACGACACCCGGCCGGGGTCCGCGTCTACGGCGACGTCGACCTGCTGGTGCGAGGCGACGACTTCGACCGGGCCGTGGCGGTGCTGGACGGCGCTCGGCGGCGACCGCCACCACCCCGAGCCCCAGCCCGGCCACGTGGCCCGGTTCGGCAAGAGCGCCGCCTTCTCGCTGCCCGGCGGCTGGGAGGTCGACCTGCACCGCACCTTCGGCCTGGGACCGTTCGGCGTGGCCGCCGGGCGCCACGACCTGCTCGGGGCGGGCCGACCCGTCGCCCGTCGGGCCGACCACGGTGCCGGCGCTCGAGCCGGAGGCGATGTTGGTCGGGGCCGCCTTCCACGCCGTGCTGGGCGGCGACGCCCGCCGGCTGGTGCCGCTGCGCGACGTGGCCGAGCTGCTGCGCCCCGGTCGGGTCGACCCGGCCGCGGCGCTGACGCTGGCCGGCCGGTGGGGGGTCACCGCGGTGGTGGCCGCCGCGGTGGAGGCCGCCGGCCGGCGAGCTCGGCCTGGCCGGTGACGGGGCTGCTGGGGGCGCTGGGCCGCCGACTACCGGCCGTCGCGGCGGGAGCAGCGCTGGCTGAGCGACCACCACGACCATGGCCCCGGCGCCGAACGTCGCCGCAGCCGCGATCTGCTGGAGGCCCTGCCCTCGGCCCGCGAGCGCCTGGCCTTCCTGCGGGCCACCATCTGGTACCCGGGGGCACCGTCGACCGGCGACCGGGTCCGGCGCTTCAGCCGGGGGATCGTGCGCCGGGGCTGAGCCCGGCCGCCCAGACCCGCACCCGCAGGCCCGACCGGCGACCCGGCCGGGCAGGAACCGGCGCACCAGGGTCCACACCACCTGGGCGTCGAGGCCGGGGGAGGCCTCGGCCACGTACCAGCCGTCGATGGCCAGCTTCACCGGCAGCACCCTGCTCCCGGTAGGCGTCGCCGTCGGGGTCCTCGGCGATCAGGCTGCGCTCCCAGTCGCTCACCACCACCTGGGTGGGGCCGGCGATGCCCGGCGGGATCGACAGGACGGCCTGCCACGTCGGGTCGTCGAGGTCGACGAACTCCGGGGTCTCCGGCCGGGGCCCGAGGATGCCCATCTCGCCCCGGACCACGTTGCAGCAGCTGGGGCAGCTCGTCGAGGTGGTAGCCGGCGCAGCACGTGGCCGATCGGGGTGATGCGGTCGTCGCCGGCGCGGGTGAGGCGTAGCCCGGCGCTGGTGCCGTCAGGGTGGGCCACCCGCATCGACCGCAGCTTCCACATGCGCGAACGGTCCGGCCGTCGCGGCCGACCCGGGTGCACGGCGATGAACCCGGGACCGCCGTCGGCCCGCGCGCACCAGCGCGGCCAGCACGGCGATGACCGGGGCCAGCACGATGCCGGCGACGACGGCCACGCCGCGGTCGACGACGAGGCGGACGGCGCAGCCAGGGGCTGACCGGCGGCGGTCAGGCGCTCGACCGGCGACGGCCAGGGCGGCGCGCGAGGGCGTCGGCGACCCGGTCGACCTGGTCGAGCGTCGAGCGAGGGGTACAGCGGCAGGCTCAGCTCCCGCGACGCCAGGGCGTCGGCCGTGGCCAGGCCGCCGGGCCCGATGTCGGCGTGGTCGGCGAACCAGTCGAAGGTGTGCAGGGGCCGGAAGTGCACGCTGGTGGAGATCGCCCTGGGCCGTCAGGTGCGTCGGTCACCGCCTGGCGGTCGGTGCCCTCGGGCAGCAGCACGGGCGCCAGATGGTCGGCGCCGGTCGGGTCGAGCTCAGCCGGGGCACGAACCGTGAGCCCGGTCGACGTCGGCCAGCGCGTCGCGGTAGCGGTTCACGAGCGACCCGGCGGCGGCCCTGCATGTCGTCGAAGCGCTCGAACTGCGAGCGGGCGAGGGCGGCCAGCACGTCGGGCAGGTTGCCCTTGATGCCGGGCATGACGCAGGTCGTAGGCGCTGCGCTGCCCGGCTCGGTAGCGGGCCCAGGCGTCGCGGCTCAGCCCGTGCAGGCGGTACGAGCGGGCGAAGTCGGCCAGCTCGGGGTCGTCGGTGACGAGCGCCCCGCCCTCGGCCGAGGTGAGGTTCTTGGTGGCGTAGAACGACAGGCAGGCCCCGGCGCGTGCCCTGACCGGTGACCCGGCCCCGGTGATCGCGTGGTGCCCAGCGCGTGGGCGGCGTCCTCGATGAGCGGGCACGCCGGCCTCGGCGCACGCTCGTGGATCTGCTTGCCGAACGGCCACGCCGCCGAAGTGGACGCCGATCACGGCGTCGAGCCCGCCGGCGGGTCGTCGAGGGCGGCGTCGAGCGAGTCGGCCGAGAGGTTGAGGGTGTCGGGCGTCGACGTCGAGCAGGACCGGCACGTGGCCGGCGTGCACCGCGCACAGGGCGGTGGACACGAACGTCCAGGTGGGGACGCCGACCCGCGAGCCCGGCGGGCAGGTCGAGGTGGGCGACGGCGGTGTCGAGCGCGGCGGTGCACGACGACATGGCCACGACGTGGTCGACGCCGAGGTAGTCGGCCAGGTCCGCTCCTCGAGGGCCCGGCACTCGCCGCCGGTGGTGATCCAGCCGCTCGCGGAGCACCCGGACCACGGCGTCGATGTCGTCGTCGTCGAGGTCGGGCGCGGCGAAGGGGACGCCGGGGGGGTCGCCGGGGGAGTCGCTCATCGCCCGGGGACGGTACTCGCGCCCAGCCGGGCGGCGACGATGGCCACGGCGGCGTCGAGGTCGCCGCTGACCAGGTGGACGGTCTCGGCCGTCCGGGTGATCCGCTCCAGGGCCATCACGCCGGCCTCGCCCACCTGGGCCAGGTTGAAGGCGTTGTGCAGCAGCGCCAGCAGCGCCGGGGCCCGCTCCACCGGCTCGGCCACCGCCACCGCGCCGGGGACGTAGCTGGGAAACGCCACCACCACGACGGGGGCGGCGGCGTGGCCGGCCAGGCCGTCGAGCGCGGCGGGTCGCAACGCCCGCGGATCGACGTGCCACTCCTCGCGGAAGTAGCCGGCGCCGGTGAGCTCCGCCCCCGGGGCCGCCTCGGGGAACAGCGGCCACGACCCGGGGCCGAGGCCGATGGCCCGCGGATAGACCTGCACCGAGCCGGTGCGGAGGTCGATGCCCACGGCCTCGTCGGTGAGGTAGTCGAGCCCGGCGCGGACGAGGCCGGCGGCCAGCGTGGACTTGCCCGACTCCGAGTCGGCCGGGAGCACGGCGATGCCGGCGGGCCCGCGCACGGCGGCGGCGTGGAGCACCACGGCGTCGCCGGTGCCGTCGGCCGCGTGCTGGTTGAGCGCCCACAGCAGGTGCTGGAGGGCTCGGGCCGGCTCGGCGCTGCGCTCCACCTCGGCGCCGTCGCGCCGCAACACGGTCTCGGCTCCGTCGGTCACGAGGTCCAGGCCCACGCTCGGCGGTGTGGCGGTGGTGACGGTGTCGACCAGCGGCGCCAGCGCGGCCTGCGCCGCCCGGCCCAGCCCCGGGTCCTCCACTCGCACGCGGACCACCGTGCCCAGCAGATCGAGGGGCGCCGGCTCCCACGCCCAGCCGCCGGGGAGGTCACCATCGGCGCCTCCCGGTCGGCGCGGCGGCGGCTCGGGATCTGGTTCCGGGACGGCACTGTCGCTCATGAGGCCACGGGCCCAGCAGTCGGCCACCCCGGCCTCGACGTCGGCGCGGATGGCGTCCGGGTCGGGGAGGGCGAACGACCCGGCCAGCTCCTGGCAGAGCTGGCCGACGGTGGTGGCGCCGTCGCAGGCGTCGAGCACCAGCCCGGCGGTCAGGTTCAGCAGGTGCGCCTGGCGCCATCGCGGGTCATAGACCACCCAGGACCCGTCCACCGCCACGATGACGAGCTCGGGACTGCGGGTGGGGAGGACGTCGTCGGCCGCCATGGACGGCCGAGCGTACGGGATGCTCCCCGGCGCGGGGCACAATGGGGCGATGGACGTGACCGCCGACCTCGAGGCGCCGTGCCCCCCGGCGCGGCTGTTCGATTCGGTCGACGACCTGGCCGGCTATCCGGAGTGGCTGGAGATCGTCGAGCGGGCCGAGGTGGCCCCCACCCACCCCGACGACGACGGTGACGCGGCCTGGCTGGTCGACCTGCGGGGCCGGCTGGGACCCCTGGCCCGGTCCAAGCGCCTGCGCATGGTGCGCACGTCGTGCGAGGCCCCCGACCGGGTTCGCTTCGAGCGCCGCGAGCACGACGGCCGCCAGCACTCGGACTGGGTGCTGGAGGCCGAGGTCGTGCCGGTGGCGGCCGTCCGCCAGCCGGCTGGTGATGCGCCTCCACTACGGCGGCAGCTTCGGGGGCTCGGTGCTGGAGAAGCTGCTCAGCGACGCCATCGAGCGCTCCCGCCCCGCGCTGCTGGAGCGCCTCGGGACCTGAACGGCGCCGTCAGGGGCGCGCCCGGGCGGTCCACCGCGTCGCCGTCGCGGCGCAGCTCGAGCGCCAGGCCGAAGCACTCCGAGAGCGCTCCGGCCGTCAGGACGTCGTCGATGGGTCCCGACGCCTGCACCCGCCCCTGGGTGAGCAACAGGGCGTGGGTGAACCCGGCGGGGATCTCCTCGACGTGGTGGGTGACCAGGACCGTCGGCGGCGTGGTGGGGTCGAGGGCCAACTCGCCCAGGGTGGTCACCAGCTCCTCGCGACCGCCGAGATCGAGCCCGGCGGTGGGCTCGTCGA
The DNA here is from genome assembly GCA_963726905.1 of uncultured Microthrixaceae bacterium. Lineage (GTDB taxonomy): Bacteria > Actinomycetota > Acidimicrobiia > Acidimicrobiales > Acidimicrobilacustridaceae > UBA4742. The sequence continues at coordinate 16,303 of CAVSDZ010000002.1, read as the reverse complement.
GCAGCACGAGGCCCGGGTCGTTCATGAGGGTGCGGGCCAGCATCACCCGCTGGCGCTCGCCCGACGACAGCAGGGCGAAGCGCTGGTCGACCAGATGGCGGCAACCGAGGCGCTCCAGCAGGCTCCGGGCCCGAGCCCGGTCGGCGTCGTCGTAGGTGTGCCACCACGGCTCCAGCGCGGCGTAGCGGGCGGTCATGACGATCTCGGTGGGGGTGAGCTCGCCCCGGAACTGATCGGCCAGCGCCGGGCTGGCCAGGCCGATGCCGGTGCGCACCCGGCGCACGTCGGTCCGGCCCAGGGTCTCGCCCAGCACCCGCACGTCACCGCGGGTGGGGTGCAGGGTGAGCGAGGCGATGCGGATGAGGGAGGTCTTGCCGGACCCGTTGCGCCCCAGCACCACCCAGCGCTGGTCGGCCCGCACCGACCACGTGACTGCCTCGAGGATGGTGCGGGACTCGCGCACCAGGGAGACGTCTCGAGGGCCAGAGCGCGTCGCGGCCTCGGCGGCGGTGGTCACGGGCAGGCACCCTACTGGGCAGGCCGCCGACCCGCGTGCCGTGCCGCGGTCAGCCGAACCTGATGGAGCCGAGCCACCCGCCCGTCGCGCAGCGCCACGTCGATGCGGTCGGCCCGCAGGTCCTTGGTCACGCTCTGGCCCACGCCGTCGATCTCGATCACCCGCACCGTCCACGGTGCCGGCGGGGCCCCGACCCCGCCGGCGGGGGGTTCAGGTGACGTGCCCGGTGGTGGACGGTGTATCCGGGCCCAGCCGCCGACGGCGAGGTTCGGAGGCCGTGTCGGCGGCCCGTACGACCACGCTCTCGGGCCCGGTGGCCGCCGGTCGCGGCGCTCGAGGGTGCCGTGGTCTGGGTCGGCCCTGATGTCGACCGGGTGGGGCGGGTGGCGGCGCGGAGCGGTCTCGGGGGGCCGGCGACCACTCCCGGTCCTCGCGACGGCCACGACGGCGACCGCCACCGGCGACGACGGCCGACGAGGGTGGCCCGCGGCCGGCGTCGCGGCGGACCTGGCGGGCGGCGCGGCCAGCACGTCGTCGAGATCGGCCGTCGGGGAGAAGCGCTCGGCCTCTCGGTCCAGTGCCTCGTGCAGGTCGATCATGGATCGAGGTCCTCTCGTAGCTTGGCCAGCGCCCGGTGCAGGGTCGACTTCACCGTCCCACCCGCACGCCCATGATCCGGGCGATGTCGGCTTCCGCCAGGTCCTCGTAGAAGCGCAGCACCACCACGGTGCGCTGGCGCATCGGCAGCCGCCGCAGCGAGTCGATCAGCTCCGGGGTCGGGCCTCGCGTCCGCTCGTTGGCGGCGGTCGAGTCCGCGGTGGGCGTGGCGTCGGGCCCGGCCCAGGCGGCGACCCTCGTTGCGACAGCCGTTGACCACCGCCACCCGCAGCCAGCCCCCGGGTTGTCCACCGCGATCGAACTGGCCGTGGAGCTTGGCGAAGGCGTCCTGCACGACGTCCTCGGCCGCGAGCCCCGAGCCGAGGATCAGCCCGGCCAGGCGCACCAGGCGGTCGTGGTCGGTGCGGTACAGCGCGGCGAACCGGTCGACCCGGGTCGCGGCGCCCTCCGGGTCGGGCGCGGGGCGGGGCGGACCGGTCCGGCAGTCACCTCGTGAGCGTCCGGGAGACGCCGCGGCATCGCGTCACACCCTTCCTGACACCGCAGGGGGCCGGAAGGTTGCCCGTCCGGTCGTGTCGCACCGAGCCGACCGGGCTCGAGGGGGTAGCGTCGCACCGACCCGGCAGATGCCGGGGCGGAAGGGGGGCCGATCATGAAGCAGCTCACCGGCATCGACGCCAGCTTCCTGTACATGGAGACGTCGGCCTCGTTCGGGCACGTCAGCGGGCTGTCGCATCTTCGAGCGGCCCGACGTCGAGGGGTGGAGCGCGTACGAGGCCCTGCGCGACCAGATCGAGCACCGGCTGCCCCTGCTCGAGCCGCTGCGCCGACGCGTGGTCGAGGTCCCCTTCGAGCTGGACCACCCCTACTGGATCCGCGACCCGGACTTCGACCTCGACTACCACCTGCGGGAGACGGCCATCCCCCCGCCCGGCGACGACAGCCAGCTGGCCAACCTGGTGGCCCGCATCGTGGGACGGCCCCTCGACCGCTCCCATCCGTTGTGGGAGGCCTACGTCATCGAGGGCCTGGCCGACGACCGCTTCGCCATCCTCACCAAGATCCACCACGCCACCGTCGACGGCGCCTCGGGTGCGGAGTTCATGGCGATCATGTTCGACGACGACCCCGACGACGACCTCGAGATCGACGACGAGCTGGCCGCGGTGATGGACCTCTGGAAGCCCGAGCCGGTGCCGTCGGCTCCCGAGGTCATGCGTCAGGCCCTCACCGACGTGCTGCGCAAGCCGGGCAAGCTGGCCCGCCTCCAGGTGCGCAGCCTGCGCGCCATCGGGGAGCTCACCCGCAACCGCGGCCTGGTCGGCCTGGCCGAGGTGGCCCGCAGCTTCCCCAACCCCCGGGCCATGCTCGGCAGCCGCACCCCCATCGAGGTCGACGTGCCGCCGACCGTGCCCGACGGCACCGCGCCCCCGACGCCGTTCAACGGGGCCATCACCCCGCACCGCCGGGTGGCCATCCGCACCGCCCCGCTCGACGACGTCAAGCAGATCAAGAACGCGCTGGGGGCCACCGTGAACGACGTGGTCATGGCCGTGGTCAGCGGGGCCCTGCGCGCGCTACCTCGAGGATCACGACGCGCTGCCCACCAACCCGCTCGTGGCCATGATCCCGGTGTCGATCCGCACCGGCGAGGAGGAGGACCGCTGGACCAACCGGGTGTCGGCCATCTTCGCCCCCATCCCCACCGACCAGGCCGACCCCATCGCCCGGGTCGGCGCGGTGCACGAGGCCATGGACGTGGCCAAGGACCGCTTCACCCTGCTGCCGGCCGACGTGCTGACCGAGTACTCGCAGTTCGCCCCGCCGGCCCTGGCCACCCGGGCCATCCGCCTGGCCACCCGGCTCAAGGTGGGTGACCGGCTCAACCCGCCGTTCAACCTCGTCATCTCCAACGTGCCCGGGCCCCGCCAGCCGCTGTACCTGGCCGGTGCCAGGGTCCTGCACTACTACCCGGTGTCCACCATCGTCGAGGGCCAGGGGCTGAACGTCACCGTGCAGTCCTACTGCGACATGCTCGACTTCGGTCTGGTCGTCGTGCCGCGAGCTGGTGCCCGACCTCGACGACCTGGCCGATCTCATGCTCGACGAGCTGCGGACCCTGGCCAAGGCGGCCGAGCACCACTCGGGCTGACCGCGCTCGGCCGCTCAGGCCAGGGCCCGCACCAGCACCACGCAGGCCGAGATGGCCGAGACGGCCAGCACGGCGTGACGGACGTAGCCGTGGTCGAGTCGGTGGGCCACGTGCTTCGACAGCCAGAAGCCCGACCAGCCCGCCGGGGATGAGCACCGCGGCCCGGCCGAAGTCGGCCCAGCTGACCTGGCCGAAGATCAGCAGCAGGTGAACGACACCACCGAGCCGACGCCGAAGAAGCGGGCCAGCGACGGCCCGCAGCTGGGGCCCCCGCTCCCGCTGGAACAGCAGGGCCATGGGCGGCCCGCCGATGCCGGTGGTGGTGGCCATGAAGCCCGAGGCGGCCCCGGCCGCCACCAGGGTGCGGGGCGTCTGGCGGGGATGGCGGCCCGACACGCTGAGGGCCACCCCGATGAGCACGAGCACCCCGAACAGGACACCCAGGCCCCGCTGGCTGATGGCGGCCACCGCCGCCGCCCCGGCCACGCTGGCCGGCACCGAGCCCACCAGGGGGAGTCGCATGGCCTGCCACGGGCCCTCGCCCCGGTCGCGGCGGGCCACGAGCACGTTGAACACGAACGAGGCCAGGATCACCGGCACCGGCACCAGGTCCGGGTTGATGATGGCCAGGATCGGCGCGGCCACCAGGTTCGTCCCGAAGCCGATCGAGCCCTGGATGACGGTGCCCGCCATCATGGCCAGCGCGGCGACGAGGAGTTGGGCGGGACTCATCCCAGGGTTCTAGTCGTCGAGTGGCCTACCCAGCGGGACTGCCCTCGGTGTGGCTGACCCAGGTGGCGTACATGTCGGCGTACTGGCCGCCGAGGGCCACCAGCTCGTCGTGGGTGCCGAGCTCGACGATGCCGCCGCCGGTCGACGACGGCGATGCGGTCGGCCCGCATGGCGGTGGCCAGCCGGTGGGCGATGATGATGGCGGTGCGTCCGTCGAGCAGCGACGTCGAGGGCCCGTTCGATCTTGGCCTCGGAGCGCAGGTCGAGGTTGGAGGTGGCCTCGTCGAGCACCAGCACCCGGGGCCGGGCCAGGAACGCCCGGGCCAGGGCCAGCAGCTGGCGTTCGCCCGACGACAGCGACGAGCCCCGTTCGTGCACGATCGAGTCGAGGCCGTCGGGCATGCCGCTCGACCACGTCGTCGATGCCCGACGGCCGCGCACGCCTCCAGGATCTCGTCGTCGGTGGCGTCGGGCCGGGCGAAGGCCACGTTGTCGCGGATCGTGCCGTGCGAACAGGAACGGCTCCTGGGGCACGACGCCGAGCTGGCGCCGCAGCGAGTGGAGCGTGACGTCGCGCAGGTCGTGGCCGTCGATGAGCACCGCGCCCGACGGTGGGGTCGTAGAAGCGGGTCACCAGCTTGGCGATGGTCGACTTGCCGGCGCCGGTGGGGCCCACCAGGGCGAACGTCTCGCCGGCGGCGATGTGCAGGTCGACGTCGTCGCAGCACCAGCCACGTCGGGGTAGTAGCCGAACGTGACGTGGTCGAGCGTCGATCTCGACCCGGCGATGGGCGGGCAGCTCCACGGCGTCGGGCGCCTCGGCCACCGTCGGGTTCGGTGCCGAGCAGGTCGCGCAGCTTGGTCACCGCCGACTGGCCCTGCTGGTAGGTGTTGTAGAGCTGCACCAGCTGCTGGATCGGCGCGAAGAACGCGGTGAGGTACAGCACGAACGCGGTCAGCTCGCCCAGGCTGAGGCTGCCGTCGAGCACCATCTTCCCGCCGATGAGCAGGATGAGGGCCTGGCCGATGACGCCGACCGCCTCGGTGCCGGGCCCGTAGAGGGCGCCGACCCGCGCCGTGTAGAGGTTGGCGTCCATGTAGCGCGCCGACGACGTTGTCGTGGTGGATCGACGTTGTGGCGCCCGCCGGTTGTGGGCGGTGATGATGCGGATGCCCGACAGGCTCTCCTGCAGATCGGCCAGCACCTCGGCGATGCGGTCGCGCACCACGAGGTAGCCGCGGTCGCGACGCCGTGCGGAACCACAGGGTCATGGCCAGCATGACGGGCACCACGATGAGGATCATGATGAGCGCCAGCGTGGGGCTCATGACGAACAGCACGACGGCGATGACGACGAGCGTGAGCCCCTGCACCGCCAGGTTGACCAGTCCGTCCTGGAACAGCGTGGTGAGCGCGTCGATGTCGCTCGTCATGCGCGTCATGAGCCGGCCGGCCTTCTCGTCGGTGAAGAAGTCGAGCGACAGGCGCTGGAAGTGGGAGAAGACCCGGACCCGCAGCTCGTACATGAGCGTCTCGCCCAGCCGCCCGGTGAAGGCGATGACCCCGTAGCTGGCCGCCACCGTGATGCACGATGGTGGCCAGGTACACGCGCGGCCACGGTGAAGCAGCACGGCGAAGTCCTTGTTGCCGATGCCGTTGTCGATGCCGATCTGGGTGAGCAGCGGCCCGGCCTGCTGCGACGAGCGTCTCGATCACCACGAGCACGAAGGCCACCGCCATGGCCTTGCGGTGGTCCCGGATGAACGAGCGCAACGTGAACGGCTCGCGCTCGCGGGCGGTGGCGACCTGGTGGAACTCGATGTCGTCGTCCGGTGGATCGGGCTCGGTGGCCAGCAGGGCCTCCACCTTCTTGGCCAGCTCGATCGGGGATGCCGGCGAAGGGCAGGCCGGCGGCGGCGCTGTTGGCGGTGGCCGAGCCCCCGAACGGCGAACCCCCTGCCTCCCCAGCTCATCGGGCCCCCATCAGTCCGTCGCCCCCGGGGTGAACGCCTCGCGGGCGGCTTCGGCCTCGACCGCGGCCTCGACGGCGCGGTCGCTCGTCGGCGTCCTCGTCGCCGTCCTCGTCGCCGCTCTCGATGCGGGCCAGCACCTCGGCGTAGCGGGGCTCGGTGGCCATCAGCTCGGCGTGGGTGCCCGAGGCCACGATGCGACCGCCCTCCAACAGCACGACCCGGTCGGCCAGGCTGATGGTCGACAGCCGGTGGGCGATGACGATGGTGGTGCGGTCCTCCAGCAGGCGTGGCCAGGGCGGCGTGGATCTTGGACTCGATCTGCACGTCGATGGCGACTGGTGGCGTCGTCGAGCACCAGGATCCGCGGGTTGACCAGCAGGGTGCGGGCGATGGCGATGCGCTGGCGCTGCCCGCCCGACAGCGTGTAGCCCCGCTCGCCGACCACGGTGTCGTAGCCGTCGGGCAGCCCCATGATGAAGTCGTGGGCCTGGGCGGCGCGGGCGGCGGCGATGACCTCGTCCATCGGGGCGTCGGGGCGACCGTAGGCGATGTTGTCGCGCACGGACACCGAGAACAGGAAGGGCTCGTCGAGCACCAGGCCGACGTGCGAGCGCAGGCTGGTCATGGTCAGGTCGCGCACGTCGGTGCCGTCGATGAGCACCTGGCCGTCGCGCACGTCGTAGAAGCGGGGGAGGAGGCGGGCGACGGTCGACTTGCCCGATGCCGGTCCGGCCCACCAGCGCCACCGTCTCGCCCGGTTCCACCACCAGCGAGAGGTCGTGGAGCACGTCGGGGTGGTCGGCGTCGTCGGGCCCGTAGCCGAAGCGCACGTGGCGGATACTCGACGCGCCCCACCGGATCGACCAGGTCGACGGCGCCGGGGCGGTCCACGACGTCGGCCGGCTCGTCGAGGATCTCGTAGATGCGCTCGGCCGACGCCGCGGCGCGCTGCTGCAACATCATGAAGAAGCCGAGCAGCCGGAACGGCGTCTGCATCATGAGGATGTAGGCGTTGAACGCGACCAGCACCCCGATCTGGAGCTGCCCGTCGATGACCAGCCAGCCCCCGTAGAGCAACACCACCACCAGCCCGACCCGGGGCAGGTTCTCCATGAGCGGCGAGTACCGGGCCCGGGCGTCGACGGTGGCGATGTTGGCCCACTGCAGGCGCCGGGCGGTGCGGGCCAGCTGGCGCAGCTCACGTTGCTCGGCGGCGAAGCTGCGCACCACCCGCACGCCGTTCACGTTCTCGTCGACGAGGGTGGCCACGTCGGCCGTCCGGGCCTGCACGATCCACGACAGCGGGAAGATCCGGTTCCGCAGCATGACGCCGAGCACGTAGACCCCGGGCAGGCAGATGACCGACACCACGGTGAGCGGGATGCTGATGGTCAACATGATGGTGAGGGCGAAGAAGAACATCAGGATCGACAGCGAGATGAGCGGGGCGAAGGCCAGGAACAGCTGCAGCGAGCGGATGTCGGAGTTGGCCCGGGAGATGAGCTGGCCCGACTGCACCCGGTCGTAGAACGAGAACGAGAGCGAGCTGAGGTGGCGGTAGATGATCGAGCGCAGGTCGGTCTCGATGCGGAACGCCATCTTGTAGAGCCCGTAGCGGTAGCCGTAGGACAGGACGCCGCGGATGAGGCCGAGCACCACCAGCACGACGATGAACGGGCCCAGCGGCTTCGACTTGTCCACCAGGGCCAGGTCGATGGTGCGGGCCGTCACCGCGGGCACGGCCACGCTGGCGAACAGCGACACCACCGCGGCCACCAGCGAGCCCACCAGCAGGCCCTTGTTGGCCATGACCAGCGGCCACACCCGCCGGATCCAGCCCTTGGACGGGTCAGGGTCGATGGTGGCGCGGGGGGCGGGGTACCGCGCCTCCTCGGCCACCGGCTCGAACGAGGTGGGGGCGAGGTCGAGGGGGCCGGCGGCGACCTCGGTCGCGTTCACCGGCGCTCGGCCGGTTGACCCAGCGCCGCCAGGCGGCTCCGGGTGAGGGCGGCACCCCACTGCTGCAGGCCTTCTCCGGCCGCCCGGCGGTCGTGGTCGTCGAGATGCGCGGCAACCTCGGTCAGCCGGGCGTTCACCACCTGGTCGGCCTGGGCCAGGGTGCGGCGGCCCTCGGCGGTCAGCGAGTGCTCCACCCGGCGACGGTCGGCCTGACTGGGGTGGCGCTCGACCAGGCCTCGTTGCACGAGCCCGTCGACGAGGGCGGTGATGGTGGGCTTCGACACCGACATCCGCCCGGCCAGGGCCGAGGCGGCCGCCGATGCCCCGTCCTCGCTCAGGAAGGCCAGGGCGCGGTACTGCGAAGGGGAGAGCTCGAGCGTGGCCAGCGCGGTCTCGACCTGGCGCGCCAGGCGGGCCACGATCCGACCCGTGTCAGCGGGAAGGCCCTCGGCGGTGCGGGGTCGGGAGATCGACACGATCATTAGTCTGTCGAACTTTTCCGCCGGGCGCCACCATCCCGGACGGGCGACCGTCAGGCGACGAGCGGTGCCACGGCCTCGGCCACGGCCCCGGCCAGCCGGGCCCGGCCCCGGGCGGTGGGGTGCAGCCCGTCGTGGAGGATGGCGTCGTCGGCGGCCACGATCTCGTCCCACGCCACCACGGCGGCGGGCACCCCCCACTGGTCCCGCCTCGCCCGCAGGTGGTCGTTGACGGCCTGGGCCCGCACGTCGAACCACGAGTCGGTGAACCGGGTGGTCACGGCGACCGCCACCACCATCGACTCGGGGAACTTCTCGTACATGGCCTCGAGCTCGGCCAGGGTGGTCTCGGTGGCCACCTGCTTGAGGGCGTCGTTGCTGCCGAGGTTGATGACCACGACGTCGGGCACCGAGGCGGACACCTCGTCGGCGTCGTCCTGGAGGTCGGCGAACGTGCCCCCGGGCCGGCCGACGATGGCGGTCACGGTCACGCCGGGGAGCGCGCCCAGCGCGGCGCGCAGCTCGGCCTCCGCCTCGTGGGTGATGGAATCGCCCAGCACGGCGACGGTGGTCACCCCGCTTCGCCGTGGCGTCCGACCCCGTCGGCGAACCGGGCGGCCCCCTCGCGGGTCTCGCCCGAGGCGATGGTGGCCAGCCCCAGCTCGGTCTCGCGACCCAAGGCGCCGGGCAGGTCGAGGGACCACTGCTCGTAGCTCGAGCGCCGATCGTTGCGCAGGCAGACCTGGGGGAGCCGGGCCAGGCTGGCCGCCAGGTCCAGCGCGGCGGGGACGGCGTCGCCCGGCTCCACCAGCCGGTTGGCCAGGCCCACGTGCAGCGCCTCGGGCCCCTCGACGGCTCGGCCGGTGAGGATCATGTCGAGGGCGTGGCTGTGGCCGATCAGGCGGGGGAGCCGGATGGTGCCGCCGTCGACCAGGGGCACCCCCCAGCGCCGGCAGTACACCCCGAAGACGGCGTCGCGGGCCGCCACCCGCAGGTCGCACCACAGCGCCAGTTCGAGCCCGCCGGCCACCGCGTGGCCCTCGACGGCGGCGATCACGGGCTTCGACAGCTCCATGCGGGTGGGGCCCATGGGTCCGTCCTGCCTCATGTCGGCCTCGACCCGGTTGCCCCGATCGGTGGCGACGGCCTTGAGGTCCGCTCCGGAGCAGAACGTCCCTCCGGCCCCCGCCAGCACCGCCACGGCGACCTCGGCGTCCGCGTCGAAGGCCCGGAAGGCGTCGGCCAGCAGGGCGGCGGTGGCCCCGTCGACCGCATTGCGGGCCTCGGGCCGGTTGATGGTGACGAGGCGCACCGCGCCCCGCGTCTCGATCAGGACCTGCTCACTCATGGCGTCACGGTAGTGCTGAACCGATCAGGGCTCTCCGGTCGTAGACACGGAAGTGACGCGCCCTGACCGATGGATCGTGGCGCGACCGGTCGCGCAGTTCGCCCTGATCGGGTTGGCCGGCCTGTTCACGGTGGGGGTGGCCACCCTGGTGGCCAGCCAGCGCATCGGCCAGCGCGAGGCCATCTCGGACGTCCGCACCACCACGCTGGTGCGGGCCCAGGGCCTGGTGGAGCCGGTGGTGACCGACGCCCTGGCCAGCGGTGATCCCGCCGCGGTGGCGGCCGTGGCCGGCGTGGTCGAACACGGCGTGATCGACGCCTCCCTGGTGAGGGTGAAGATATGGACGGCCTCGGGCACGATCGTCTACTCCGACGAGGACCGCCTCCAGGGGTCCACCTATCCGCTCGAGGAAGACGAGCTGGACGCCTTGCGGACCGGGTCGATCACCGCCGGGGTCTCCAACCTGGCCAAGCCCGAGAACCGCTATGAGCGGGACCTCCACAAGCTGCTCGAGGTCTACCTGCCCATCCGTACGCCCACCGGTCAGCGGCTGCTGTTCGAGGCCTACTACCGATTCGACGTGGTGTCCGCCTCGGCCAACCGCATCTGGCGCAGCTTCGCCCCGGTCGCCCTCGGCTCGCTCATCGTGCTCGAGCTCCTGCAGATCCCGCTCGCCTACGGATTGGCCCGGCGGCTCCAGCAACGCCAGCAGGAGCGCGAGGCGCTGCTGCACCGGGCGCTCGCCGCGTCGGACATCGAGCGGCGCCGCATCGCCGGTGACCTCCACGACGGCGTCGTGCAGGACCTGACCGGGGTGACCTACACGTTGGCCGCGGCGGCCCGAGCCCGGTCGACGCCGCCGCCGACCGCGGCGCTGCTCGACGAGGCCTCGGCTTCGGTGCGATCGAGCCTCACCGGCCTGCGCACGCTCATGGTCGACCTGTACCCGCCCGACCTCGAGGACCGGGGCTTCGAGGCGGCCATGGGCGACCTGCTCGGTCCGGTGACCGACGCCGGCATCGAGGCGTCCTGCGACGACTCCGGTCTGTCCCGACCGTTGCCGACCCCGGTGGCCGAGCTCGTTCTACCGGGCCACCCGCGAAGCGCTGCGCAACGTGGTGGCGCACTCGAGCGCGTCGAGGGTGGACATCACCGTCGGTGCCGACGCCGAACAGGGCTGGCTGCGGGTCCGCGACGACGGGGTCGGCTTCGAGGCGGCCACCGCGGAGGCGAGGGCGGGGGAGGGCCACATCGGGCTGCGGACCCTGGATGGCCTGGCTCGGGATCTCGGCGGCCATCTCGACGTCCACCGGGGTGCCCAGGGTGGGACCGTGCTCGAGCTGGAGGTGCCGCTGTCGTGATCCGGGTGCTGATCGTCGACGATCACGCGGTGGTGCGCCACGGCCTCGAGCAGCTCCTCGACAGCGCCGAGGACATCGAGGTGGCGGGCAGCGCCGCCGATGGCGCCGAGGCGGTCGAGCGGGCCGGTGAGCTCGCGCCGGATGTGATCCTGATGGACCTGTCGATGCCCGGAGTCGACGGCGTCGAGGCGACCCGCCGCCTCTCGGCGCTCACGCCCGGCTGTCGGGTCGTGGTGCTGACGTCGTTCGCCGACCAGCGACGGATCCTGGCCGCTCTGGATGCCGGGGCGTCCGGCTACATCCTCAAAGACGCCGCCCCCGACGAGCTCCTGGCCGCGGTGCGAGCGGCGGCGTCGGGCGGCGCGCCGCTCGACCCGAAGGCGGCCCGGGTGTTGCTCGACCGCCGGCGGGCACCGGTGGCCGACGGCGGGCTGAGCCCCCGCGAGCGCCAGGTGCTGGACCTGGTGGCCGATGGTCTGGCCAACAAGGCGATCGCTCGGCGACTGGGTATCGCCGAGCGCACGGTGAAGGCGCACCTGACCAGCATCTTCCAGCAGCTCGGGGTCACCGATCGGACGCAGGCCGCGCTCTGGGCCCGAGAGCACCCGGTGGCGCCGTAGCCCTGGCGCGTTCGTGCCCGGACCTGAAGGTCCGGGCACGAACGGGCAGCTGGCTGGCGGAGAGGAAGGCCCCCGGGGGCAGGGGTTCAGCCGTCGCTGCCCGGGACGCCGTGGTCGCCACCGCCGTCGTGGTTGGCGGGGTCGTCGCCGCCGTGGTGGTCCTCGGTGGTGGTGGGGGCGCCGGTGGGCGAGGTGACGGTGGTGGTGGGGTCGTTGCCGTGGTCGTCGCCCTGGTCGTGGGTGGCGGGATCGTTGCCGTGGTCGTCGATGGTGGCGGTGGTGGTGGGGTCGTTGCCGTGGTCGTCGCCCTGGTCGTGGGTGGCGGGATCGTTGCCGTGGTCGTCGATGGTGGCGGTGGTGGTGGGGTCGTTGCCGTGATCGTCGCCCTGGTCGTGCGTGGTGGCATCGTCGCCGTGGTTGGGACTGTCGGCGACGCGGGCGGTCGGGATCACGACCTGGGGGGCGGGTCGGTCGCTCACGCCCTGGGCGGCGGCGTAGGCGGCACCGCCGAGCAGGGGGAGGGCGAGGGCTCCGATGGTCAGGGTCACGAGGCGTTTGCGCATGATGGGCTCCGGGGGGTGTCGGGGAGGTGGGCTGGTGGTCATCGTCCGCCGGCACGGGTCGGAGCCACCAGTGGACGATGGTGCTACGACCATGAGCCTGATGTCGCTAGGAAAATTAATGAGACCACAGAGAAAATACGCTAGACACGTTGATCTAGTGGTTTCCGTGGTGATAGTCTCGAATGTATGTTCGAGGCGGTGGAGTTGGCGGAAGCAGCACGCAAGGCGGCCGGCGCCGATGTGGCGTTGGTGTCTGATGCCGAGTTGTGCGACGCGGTGGTCGAGTTGGCGGCGGCGCGCGCCGCAGTGGCAGGCGGCGGAGGCGCACGTGTTGGCCGAGTTGGACGTGCGGGGCGCCACCGACCGCGAGTTCGGGTCGCCCACGTTGTGGTGGGTGACCGCCCAGACGCGGGCGTCGCGTCCGGCGGTGGCGGCCCGGTTGCGGCTGGGGATGCGGCTGCGGCATCTGGACGTGGTGGATGAGGCGTTGGCCGATGGGCGCCTCACCGCCGAGCACGCCCGGGCGGTGGCCGACACGATGGCCAACCCCCGCATCGCCGACGACATCGTGGCGTTGCAGGCCGAGATCGTGGCATTCGCCCAGACCTGCCTTTCGGGTGTGGCGTCACCACCTGCGGGTGGTGGAACAGTTGTTGGACCAAGACGGCAGCTTCGACCCTGACCGCGAGCTGGCCCGCAACCAGCTGCGGGTCTCCCCCAACGGCGGTGACGGGATCTGCCTGAGCGGTGAACTGGTGGGTGAACACGCCCTCGGCTTCACCGCACTGCTCGAAGCCGAGACCGACCGGTGGTGGCGCCGCGCCCGCGCCGACCACGACGAATCACCCGACCTGGCCATCCCGTCACGCTCCACCCTGCGGGCCCTGGCGCTGGTCGAGTTGCTCCGCAAAGGCTCAGCCGGCCAAACCCCCACCGGCAAAGGCCCCGTCGTCGACCTCTCACTGGTCATGCCCGCCGACCGGCCCGACCAAGTGTCGACCGTCGACGGCACCATCGTCGACCCCCACACCACCCGACCCCTCTGCTGTGACCCCACCATCACCACGATCGACGTCGACGACCACGACAACCCGCTCCGCGTCGGCCGCCAGCACCGCTACGCCACCCCCACCCAACGCCGAGCGTTGGCCGTGCGCGACGGCGGCTGCGTGTTCCCCGGCTGCGACATGCCCGTCGGCTGGACCGACGCCCACCACGTCAGCCGTGGGAGACACGGCGGCAGCACCGATGTCGAGAACCTGGCGCTCCTGTGCCGCCACCACCACGGCGTGACCCACCGCACGGGGTGGACCATGACCGCCCACCCCGACCAAACCTTCACCTGGACCACCCCCACCGACCGAACCCTCACCAGCCAACGCAACCGCGGCTCACCCGGCCCCTGACCCACGCACCGCCTGCCATGATCGTGTCGACCGGGAGGGACCAATGCAGCAGCATCGCGGTGCCCGACTGATTCTCACCTGCGGATCTGCCCGCGGCGGGGAAGACCACCCTTGCGAAGCAGCTGGCCGCGGACCGGCGAGCCGTGCGCCTCACGAAGGATGAGTGGCTCTGGTCCCTCGGCGCCACGCCCTGGGACGCGGCGACCCAGGAGAAGGTGGAACATGAGCTCTGGCGGCTCGCCCAGGAGATCCTGCGCCTTGGCCTGAGCGTCGTCCTCGATTTCGGGCTCTGGGCGCGGATCGAACGTGACCAGATGCGATCCGTGGCGCGTGGCCTTGGTGTCGGCGTCGAACTGCACTACCTGGACGTGCCGGCCGACGAGCTCTGGCGGCGCATCGATGCCCGGAACGCACAGCCACCGTGGGACGGCTACCCCATCCGCCGCGACGATCTCGACGGGTGGCTGGCAACCTTCCAGGCGCCCGATGCTGCCGAGGTGGCCCTGTTCGACCCTCCACCAGCACCAGGTTGAGACCCGTCGCCGGGAACAAACGACGGGGACGTCGGGGTTTGCTCCCGACATGGCTTCCCCCGCACTCCCGACCCCACAGGCCACCGCCCGCTGCGGGTTCCGCTCGCTCAACCGGCTTGTCGGCCCGCTGGTCCGGGCGGGCTTCGGCAACCCGCTGCCGCTGGGGGTCGGTCCGGTGATCCTGGAGACGACCGGCCGCAAGAGCGGCGAGCCCCGGCCGGTACCGCTGCTGGCCGCACGGCTCGGCGACCGGGTGCTGGTCTCCACGGTGCGGGCGAACTCCCAGTGGGTCGCCAACCTGCGCGCCGATTCCGGGGCCGACGTGTTCCTCCACGGCCGGGGGGTCCCGGTCGACGCCACGGTCACCACCCTCGGTGACGTCTCGGTGGCCTCACTGCGCCTGCAGCCCACCGCGTAGGATGGTTCCGCCGCGCTGGCGGGCGGCGAATCGAGGGGGAAGGGGTCGCCGTGTTCGAGGCTCCAAGGACGAGGTACGCCAAGAGCGGCGATCTGGACATCGCCTATCAGGTGCTGGGGGACGGGCCGATCGACCTCCTGGTCGTTCCCCCCGGCTTCTCGGTGATGGAGCCGTCGTGGACCTGGCCGGCGTTGGCCGGCTGGTGGCAGCGGGTGGCCCGGTTCAGTCGGCTCATCCTGCTCGACAAGCGCGGCACCGGCCTGTCTGATCGAGTGACGGGGGTGCCGACGCTCGAAGAGCGGATGGACGACGTGCGCGCCGTCATGGACGCCGTCGGGTCCGACCGCGCCGCGCTGCTGGGCGCCTCCGAAGCCGCGCCCGATCTCGGTGCTGTTCGCCGCCACCTATCCGCAGCGGGTGCTGGCGTTGGTCCTCGTGAATGGCATCGTGAAGTGGTCGGCTGCGCCCGATCTGTGTCCGGCCATGACCGACGAGGATGAGCAGATGATGCTCGCCTACCTCGACGACGGCTGGGGAAGCGGCCTGTCCGGTGAGCTGATGTTCGCCCCCAGCCTGGCGGCAGATCCGGCCTCACGGGAGATGGTCGGTCGGTTCGAACGCATGGCCGGGACCCCCAACGCCATGAAGCAGTTGATCGCCATGAACCGCCAGATCGACATCCGTCCCGTCCTGTCGACGGTCTCGGCACCGACGTTGATCGTGCATCGTCGCGGTGACCGGGTCGTGCCCGTCGAGCACGGCCGCTACTACGCCGAGAAGATCGCAGGCGCCAAGTACGTCGAGCTGCCCGGCGAGGACCACTGGTGGTGGACGGGACCAGACGACGACATCGTCGCCACGGAGATCGAGGAGTTCCTCACCGGACGGCGACCTGAGCCCGACTGGGACCGCGTCCTGAAGACCATCCTGTTCACCGACATCGTCGGGTCCACCCAGACGGCGGTCGAGCTCGGTGACCGCCGCTGGCGCGAACTGCTCGACCAGCACGACGCCGCCGTACGGAACCTGCTCGCCCACTTCCACGGCGAGGAGATCAAGACCACCGGTGACGGCTTCCTGGCCGCCTTCGACGGACCGGCTCGCGCCATCCGCTGTGCGCAGGCCATCACCCACGAAGCCTTCGGCTCGGCGTCGAGGTCCGCGCCGGGCTCCACACCGGCGAATGCGAGCTGCGGGGGACCGACCTCGCCGGCATCGCCGTGCACACCGGCGCCCGGGTCGCCGCGCTCGCCGGAGCCGGCGAGACACTCGTCACCAGCACCGTCCGCGACCTCGTCGCCGGCTCCAACCTCACGTTCACCGACCGGGGCACCCACTCGCTCAAGGGCGTCCCGGGCCAGTGGCAGATCCTCGCCGTCGACCCCTGATCACGGCGGCTCGCACGCCAGGGGGACGAACGCGTCGAGAAAGGCCACGATTCCGGCCGCCGCGGCCCGGCCCACCGCGGTGACCTCGTCGTGCGAGAGCGGACCGCCCAGGCCGGCGGCCCGGTTCGTTACCAGGCTCACCCCGGCCACCCGGACACCGAGGTGGCGACAGGCGATGGTCTCGTTCGCCGTCGACATGCCGACCAGATCGGCCCCGACCGCAGCCAGCATGCGG
>CAVSDZ010000001.1:0-362109 GCA_963726905.1 uncultured Microthrixaceae bacterium | reverse complement strand
TGGCCAGCACGGTCGCCGCCGCGTCACCGACCAGGATCTCCTTGGCCAGGTTGGGCCCGGTCAGCACGCCGTAGGGGTGGCCGGGCAGGACGTCGTTGATGACTTCGGTCATGCGCAGCCGGCTGCCCTGCTCGAGGCCCTTCGTGAGGCTGACCACCGGCACCCAGGCCCGCAGGTGCTCGGCCACCTGGACCAGCGTCGAACGGAAGCCGTGGCTGGGCACGCCCATGACCAGCACGTCGGCCTGGCGGACGGCGTCTTCGAACGACGCGGTGGCCCGCAGGTTGGGATGCAACTCGTGCTCCGGCAGGTACCGCGAGTTGCGATGGTGGTCGGAGATCTCCTGCGCCACGGTGGGATCCCGGGCCCACAGCACCGTCGAGGTGTTGTGAGCCAGGAGGTGCGCCACGGTCGTGCCCCACGATCCGGCGCCGATCACCGCTGCGCAGATCTGCATCGCCTCACCCTAGACTCGGCCCGTGTCCAGCCGCTCCGTGGCCGTGCTGCTCCCGGTCAAGGCGTTCCGTCACGCCAAACTGCGTCTGGCGCCCGGCCCTCGACGCCGATGCCCGGGCGGCCCTGGCCGAGCAGATGGCCACCACCGTGGTGCAGGCGGCCGGTCGCCTGCCGGTGGCCATCGTGTGCGACGACGAGCAGGTGGCGAGCTGGGCCCACGAGGTCGGGGCCGGCGTCATCTGGTGCCCCGGCCGGGGGCTGAACGGCGCGGTGGCCGACGGGGTGGCGCAGCTCGGCGCCGACGGGTTCGAGCGGGTGATCGTGGCCCACGCCGACCTGCCCCACGCCCTCGACCTGGGCTGGGTGGCCGACTTCGAGGGCGTCACCCTGGTGCCGGATCGCCACGACGACGGCACCAACGTGCTCAGCCTGGCGCCCGGTTGGGGCTTCGGCTTCGCCTACGGCGCCGGCTCGTTCGCCCGCCACGTGGCCGAAGCCGAGCGGTTGGGCCTGGCCCTGCGCATCGAGCGCGAACGCCGGCTCGGATGGGACGTCGACCTCCCCGCCGACCTCGCCACCCCGGACTGGCTGGCGTCGTGAGTCACGACCTGGCCACCCCCGCCGTCGCCCTGGCCATCGGCGCCCACCCTGACGACGTCGAGTTCCAGGCCGGCGGCACGCTGGCCAAGTGGGCGGCCGCCGGTTGCGTGGTCCACCACCTCATCCTCACCGACGGCTCCAAGGGCACCTGGAACCCCGACGAGGACATCCCCGCCCTGGTCGAGGTCCGCCGGGCCGAGCAGCAGTCGGCCGCCAAGGCCCTCGGCGCCAGTGGCGAGGTGGTGATGCTGGGCGAGATCGACGGCGAGCTCGAGTCGGGCCTGGAGCTGCGGGAGCGGGTGGCGTACTGGGTCCGCATGCTGCGGCCCGACGTCGTGCTCGGTCACGATCCCTGGCGGCGCTACCGGGTGCATCCCGACCATCGCCACGCCGGATGGCTCACCGTGGACGGGGTGGTGGCGGCCCGCGACCCGTTCTTCTTCCCCCACCACGAGGTCGAGCACCACCGCCCTGACCGCCTGCTGCTGTTCGAGGCCGACGAGCCCGATCACTTCGAGGACGTGAGCGGCTACGAGGCGGCCAAGATCGCCGCGCTGTTGGAGCACCGCAGCCAGTTCGTCACCACCATGGCCATCGACGACGCCGATTCGGGTGAGCAGCTCCAGCAGTTCCGCGACCGGGTCTTCGCCCGGATGCGGGCCCACGGCGAGAAGGTCTCGGTCAGCTTCGCCGAGGCCTTCAAGCTCGTCGACGACCTCTAGCGCACGACACGTGGCCGGACGACGTGGCCGTGACGACGTGGAGCAGTGAGTTCCTGGGACGGATCACCGGGCGGATCACGGCCGCGGCCGACCCGGACCGGGCCGCGGCCATGGCGGCCTACATGCGCGACCAGTTCCCCTTCGCCGGGGTCCCCACACCGGCGCGGGTCGAGCTCAGTCGGGACGTGCTGACCGGGATGGGAGCGCCCACCGAGACCGACCTGGTGGAGCTCACCGACGCGGCCTGGGCCCGCGACGAGCGCGAGTACCAGTACGTGGCCTGCTGGCTGCTGAAGCGCCGATCCCGGTCGCTGACCTCCGCCTCCCTGCCGGCCGCCCGGCGCTGGATCACCACCAAGTCGTGGTGGGACACGGTGGACGGCCTCGCCCAGCACGTGGTCGGCACCATCGTGCGGCGGGACCGCTCGCTCGACCCGACCATGGAGGCGTGGCTGATGGACGACAACATCTGGCTGGCCCGCACCGCCATCCTCCACCAGGAGCGCTGGGGGCCCGACACCGAGCCCGACTGGCTGTTCCACGCCTGCCTCGCCCGGGCCGGCGACACCGAGTTCTTCCTCCGCAAGGCCATCGGCTGGGCCCTGCGCTCCTACAGCTACGTCGATGCCGATGCCGTCGAGCGCTTCGTGCGCGACCACGATGCCGAGCTGTCGGGCCTGTCCAGGCGCGAGGCGCTCAAGGCCATCGAACGCACCCGCCGCTGACCCGGCGAGCGGCGCGTGTCAACCTTCCGGGTGGTTCACGCGTTGAAGGAGATGTGATGTCCCCTGACCATCCCCCCTTCGACGAGCGTGCGCCACGTCTGGCCTCGCTGGCGTACCGGGTCTGCTTCCGCATCCTGGGCGACCGCGACGACGCGCAGGACCTCACCCAGGAGGCCCTGGCCCGGGCGTACGCGCGCTGGTCGCGAGTCGCCCGATACGACGAGGCCTGGATCACCCGCGTCGCCACCAACCTCGCGCTGGGCGAGGCCCGTCGACGATCCCGGCCGGCCCGGGGGTCGAACCCTGGTCACGGAGCGCCGATCGACGCCGTCGTCGCCCAGCGGGCCGAGTTGGTGTCCGTGCTGGCCCGGCTGCCCAAGCGCCAACGCGAGGTGGTCGCCCTGCGCTACCTGGCCGACCTGCCCGAGACAGCGGTGGCGGCCGCGCTGGGCTGCTCGCTGGGCACCGTGAAGCAGCACGCCGCTCGCGGGCTCGCGGCCCTGCGGGTGGCCCTCACCCAGCCCGATCCAGCCACCGTCCCGCCCGTCGCCACCGAAGGAGCGTCGTGATGCTCGATCTGCTCGACGACCCCGTCCCGTTCGTGCCCTCCGAGGAGCTCGTGGCCCGAGCCCGCGCTCGAGGCACCCACCTCCGCCGACGACGCCGTGCGACGCGGATGCTCGCCGCCGTCCCCGTGCTCGTCCTTCTCGTCGTGGCGGTCGGCGCCGCATGGGTGGACCACCGCGTCAGCCAGGTCGACCGGGTCGACATCGCCGCCGGTGTGCTGACCCCGGTGGTGGCCGGGCAGCCCTACAACGTGCTGGTGGTGGGCACCGACAGCCAACCAGGCGTCGATGGTGTGCGCAGCGACACCCAGTTCATCGTGCGGGTGGACCGCGCCAACGGCACGCTCCGCGTGCTGTCGCTGCCTCGCGATCTGGTCCTGACCGGCGACTCCGAGCGGCTCAACACCAAGATCGGCGCCGGTGGGCCCGATGCGCTCATCTCCGCCATCCATGACCGGCTGGGCATCGGGATCTCCCACTACGTGGCCGTCGACTTCCAGGGGTTCGTCCGCCTCCTCGACGCCGCCGGCGGCATCTCGGTGCAGGCCGACACCGACGTGCGTGACGACGGGAGCGGCCTGATCCTGACCGAGGGCTGTCAGCACCTCGACGGCAAGGCCGCGCTGGCCCTGGTCCGGGCCCGGCACCTGCAATACCGACTCGGGGAAGGGTGGGACAGCGACCGGACCGGCGATCTGGGCCGGATCCGCACCCAGCAGCTGGTCCTGGATCTGATGCTGCACCAGTTGCAGGCGCGGGCGAACGATCCGGCGACGCTCGAGGACCTGCTGACCGTCTTCGCCGACAACACCACCGTGGACGCCGGGTTCGGGCGCGCCGATCTGCTCGACCTGGCCCACTGGGGAGCCGGGCTCGGCGCCGGCTCGATGTCGATGGCCACCCTCCCGGCGGTTCCCGAGGTCATGGCCGACGGATCGGCGGTGCTGCGCCCCGACGACACCGCCAGGTCCGTCGTCAGCGGGTTCGCCCAGGGCCAGCTCCCACCGGCCGACGGCTACCCGCCCGGCCCCAGCCAGGTCTCGGCCTGCCCCTGACCCGCTGACCGGGCCCGCCGCCCGGTCACAGCCCCTTGTAGTTGAGGATCTGGTGCAGCACGTGGAGCGGCCGCACGAGGTCCTCCTGATCGGCCATCACCTGATCCACGTCCTTGTAGGCCCGCGGGTCCTCGTCGATGAGGGCGGCGGCCTGGTCCACCTGCCAGGTCTTCCCCGACATCTCCGCGGTGAAGGTGTCGACATCCAGCGTGCGCCGGGCGTCGCCGCGCGACATCCGCCGCCCGGCACCGTGCGAGCACGACTCGTACGACGCCGGGTTGCCGAGTCCTTCCACGATGTAGGAGCGCGTCCCCATCGAGCCCGGGATGATGCCGAGATCCCCCCGGCGGGCACGGATGGCGCCTTTCCGGGTGAGCCACAGGTTGCGACCGTGGTGGTGCTCCCGAGCGCAGAAGTTGTGATGGCAGTTGATGCGCTGCACGGGATCGAAGTCGAATCCGATGAAGGCCTGCATCTGGAGCACGATCGCGTCCATCATCACCTCGCGGTTGGCCAGGGCGTAGTCCTGCGCCCACAGCATGGCGGCGATGTACTCGTCGAAGGGCGCCGTTCCCTCGACCAGGTAGGCCAGGTCAGGGTCCTCGAGCTCGATGAAGTACTGCTTCATGAGGCCCTTCGCCGCCTCGATGTGGCGCTTGGCCAGGAGGTTGCCGACGCCTCGCGACCCCGAATGGAGGACGATCCACACGCGGTCGCGCTCGTCGAGGCAGACCTCGACGAAGTGGTTGCCAGAACCGAGCGAGCCGAGCTGATTGGCCGCGACCGCCGACTCCTTCTGCGTGAGGGGCGGGGCCGAGGACACCAGATCGTCGATGTCACGCGCCGTCTCGTGGCCCCGACCGACACCCGCCGGCACGACGGCCTCCACGTAGCCGAGGAGCCGGTCGAGATCGTCGGGCAGGAGCCCCGCGTCGAACGGGCACTCCACCGCGATCATCCCGCAACCGAGGTCGACGCCCACGGCCGAGGGGACCACCGCCCCTTCGGTGGGGATGACGGAGCCGATGGTGGCGCCGATGCCCACATGGGCGTCGGGCATGAGGGCGACGTGACCGCGCACGAAGGGCAGCCCCGCGGCGCGGTCGGCCTGCTCGATGGACTTCGGGTCGATGTCGGTCGCCCAGGACAGGACGTTGCCGATCTTCTCGGGCACGGGACACTCCTCCTGGCGGCCAGTGTGGAAGGCGTGACCGCACGAGGGAAGCGGATTCCCCGATCAGACGCGTCGACCTCCGGGGACGTGACGCCGCCCGGCCCGGAACCCGGCATGCTGGGGACCGTGATCCCCGACGGCACCTATGACGCGTTCGTGGTCGACGCCGAGCCCGGCGTGGCCGATGACGGCACCGAGCACATGCACCTCGAGCTCACGATCCTGGCCGGCGAGCACAAGGGCAACCTGGTGACGGTCACCGCGGTGGGCCTGCCCGGCACCGAGATCGACCTCATGGGCATGCCCGCCACCCTGACGGTGACCGACGGGCAGCCGTCGATCCGCATCGACGGCTGACCGCCCGGCGCTCCCTGGTTCCGGCGTCGATCCTCATCGCCCCGGCGATGCTCATGGACGCCAGAACGGGAGAGTGACGGGAGGGCGAGGTCAGGCTCCGTCGCTGGTGGCGGTGATGGCGGCCACGGGGTGCAGCCGGCGGGCCGAGATGACCTCGTCGACGAGGCCGTAGTCCACCGCCTCCTGGCCCCGCACGATGTAGTCGCGGTCGATGTCGGCCACGATGCGCTCACGGCTCTGTCCGGTGGCCGACACCAGGATGTCGACCATGCGCTCGCGCATCTCGATCGTCTCGCGCACCTGGATCTCGAGGTCCACCGACTGGCCCTGGGCGCCGCCATGGGGCTGGTGGATGAGCACCCGGGCATTGGGCAGGGCCGAGCGCATGCCCGGCTCCCCCGCGGCCAACAGGACGGCGGCGGCCGAGGACGCCTGGCCCACGCACAGCGTCGCCACCGGCGGGTGCAGGAAGGTCATGGTGTCGTGGATGGCGAACAGCCCGACCATGTCGCCGCCGGGTGAGTTGATGTAGAGGTTGATCGGCTTCTCCGGGTCCTCCGCCTCGAGGAAGAGCAACTGGGCCACCACCAGGTTGGTCACCTGGTCGTCGATGGCCGCCCCCAGGAAGACGATGCGCTCGCGCAGCAGCCTCGAGTAGATGTCGTAGGCCCGCTCGCCGCGGGAGGTGGTTTCGATCACGGTGGGCACGAGCATGACGGCTCCTCGGGGGGTCAGGCGGTGGGCAGACTCGCAATCGTTTGGTTGCGCGTTGTCACCCTAGGGGTTGTCACCCCAACACGCAACCATTAGGTTGCTCTCATGAGCGATCCCACCACCGCCCCCGATCCGGTCACCGTGGAGCGCAGCGTCGACCTCGACGCCACCCCCGACGAGGTGTGGGAGGCGCTCACCGATCCCGACGAGCTGGCCGCCTGGCTCGGCGCCGAGGTGGACATCGACCTCCAGCCGGGGGGCGTCGGCCGGGTCGTCGATCCCGACGGGACCGCTCCGCCAGGTGCTCGTCACCACCGTCGAGCCCGGGCACCGGCTGGCCTGGCACTGGTGGCCCGACGGCGGCGACCTGTCGTCGGTGGAGATCACCACCGTCCCCCTCGACCCGGGCACCCGGGTGTCGGTGACCGAGACCACCCTGACCGACCCCGCCCCGTGGCGGGCTCAGGCCCGCGACGACACCCGTCGTCTCGCTCTCGCCGCCCGGTGAACGTCGAGCGCGACGCCGAGGCCGGACGCATCTTCGCCGCTCTGGCCGACCCCACCCGCCGCCAGGTGCTGAGCGCGGTGGCGGCGCGGAGCTCGGCGACGGCCACCGAGGTGTCCGCCGTCGTCCCGGTGAGCCGCCAGGCCGTGACCAAGCACCTCGCCGTGCTGGCCGACGCCGGGCTGGTGGGCTCCGAGCGGGTCGGGCGGGAGACCCGTTTCGCGGCCCGCTCCGGCGCCCTTCGCCCGGCGGCGTCGTGGATCGCCGAGACCGACGCGGCGTGGAGCGACCGGCTGCGGCGCCTCAAGCACCGGGTCGACGAGGGCTAATTCCGCTCGGGTCGGCGAGCACCGTCGACCACACTGGCGCCATGGGACCTCAGCACTGGCCGCTGTTCGACCTCCGGGTGCGGACCCCTCGCCTCGAGCTGCGACCCCCCGACGAGGCCGCCATGTTCGGGCTCATCGCCCTCGCCGACCGCGGGATCCACCCGCCCGACTACATGCCGTTCCTGCGGGCCTGGACCCTCGAGCCCGACGGCGTCCGCCAGCGCCACTCCCTGCAGTACTACTGGCGCTGCTGGTCGTTGTGGGAGGCCGAGGCCTGGGAGCTCCCCTTCGGCGTGTGGGTCGACGGCGAGCTCGTCGGCGTGCAATCCATCATGGCCACCGGCTACCCGTCGGCCCGCACGTTCGAGACCGGGTCGTGGGTGCAGCAGGACCACCAGGGCCAGGGCCTGGGCAAGGAGATGCGCGCCGCCGTCCTCCACTTCGGCTTCGCCGGCCTCGACGCCCGGCGGGCCGTCACCGGCGCCTTCCACGACAACACCCGGTCGCTGGCCGTCACGGCCGCCCTCGGCTACGAGCCCAACGGCGACCAGCTCAAGGTCCGGGACGGGAAGCCCGAGCGCTGCCTCGAGTTCAAGATGGAGCGCGCCGACTGGGAGTCCCGCCGCCGCGCCGACGTCGTCATCGACGGCCTCGAGCCCTGCCTCGCCCTGTTCGGCCTCGATGCCGACGCGACCTGAGCCGCCGGCGCCGCTCATCCCCGCCGGCGGCTTCGGGGGGCTCGACGGCTGCCGGGCCGGATGGGTTCTGGCCACGATCCTGCCCCCGGGCAGGGGCAGATCGGGCAGATCGGGCAGATCCAGCGCCGGAACGACCAGGGGCCAGGCCACGGGAGGCCCCGGCCCGCCGGCCCTGGTCGACGTGCGCATCATCGCCACGTTCGCCGAGGCGGTGGCGCTGGTGCACGACGCCACCCTGGCCACCCTGGCCGTCGACATGCCCGTCGGCCTGCCGGCGGCCGGCGCCCGCCCGGCCGACCAGGACGCCCGGCGCCGCTTGGGGCCGCGCCGCTCCTCGGTCTTCCCCACCCCCGTGCGCGCCACCCTGGGGGCCCACGACTACCCCGAGGCCCTGGCCCGGTCCCGCGCCGTCGACGGGCGGGGCCTGTCCAAGCAGGCCTTCAACCTGCTGGGCAAGATCGCCGAGGTGGACGAGGCCATGACCCCCGAGCTCCAGGCCCGGGTCGTGGAGTGCCATCCCGAGGTGGGCTTCGCCCGCCTGGCCGGCGCCCCCCTCACCACCACCAAGCACAGCCCGTCCGGGCGGGCCGAGCGCGCCGCCCTGCTGGCCCCCCGGCTGCGCGGGGTCGACGGGCGCCCGGTGGCCGAGCTGGCGGAGGCGCGCGGGCCGCGGGGCCCGGCCCGACGACGTCCTCGACGCCCTCGTGGTGGCCCTCACCGCTCAGCGCCTGGCCCGGGGCGAGGCCGAGCACCTCGGTGACGGCGGGCGCGACGAGCGCGGCCTGCGCATGGAGATCGTCGTCTGAGCGCCTCGTCACGGCGGCACGGTTCCGTGACAAGATCGCCTTCAGGCGGATCGCCATCGAGGCGGCAGGGAGGTCCCATGCAACGGTTGAGCGGACTCGACGACACCTTCTTGTGGCTGGAGACGCCGTCGTCGTACATGCACGTCGCCAGCCTGATCGTGGTCGACGGCAACTCGCTGGAAGGGGGCCTCACCCCCGCCCGCGTCCGGGCCCTGTACCAGTCCCGGCTCGACCAGGCCCCGCCCTTCCGACGCCGTCTGGTCGAGATCCCCTTCGGCCTCCACCACCCGCTGTGGATCGAGGACCCGGACTTCGACCTCGACTGGCACCTGCGCTTCATCACCATGCCCGCCGAGCACAACAGCCTCCGCGACCTCGCCGACCTGTGCGCCAAGTTGAACGCCAT
Organism: uncultured Microthrixaceae bacterium; assembly: GCA_963726905.1. Taxonomy (GTDB): domain Bacteria; phylum Actinomycetota; class Acidimicrobiia; order Acidimicrobiales; family Acidimicrobilacustridaceae; genus UBA4742. The sequence goes on along the minus strand of CAVSDZ010000001.1, from coordinate 352,996 downwards.
GCACCTCGACCGGACCCGGCCGCTGTGGGAGCTGTGGGTCATCGACGGCGTGGAGGACGGCCACGTGGGCCTCCTCACGAAGGTCCACCACGCCGCCATCGACGGTGCCTCCGGCGAGGAGCTGATGGTCGCCATCCTCGATCTCGAGCCCGACCCCGAGCCCCGGCCCGACCCGGAGGTCCCCTGGAAGCCCGACCCGATGCCCACCGACACCGAACTGCTCACCTACGCCACCTGGTCGCTGGCCCAGCAGCCCCTCAAGGCGTTCAACGCCATCAAGCGCACGGTCGGGGTCGCCCTGAAGGTGCGGGAGCAGAACCGCCAGCCCCACATCACCCCGCCGCCGGCGCCCTTCAGCGCCCCCGCCACCTCGTTCAACGGGCCCATCACGCCGGCCCGCAGCTTCGCGGCGTCGTCGCTGTCCCTGAACGACGTGAAGGCGGTCAAGAACGCGTTCGGCTGCACGGTGAACGACGTGGTGCTCACGATGTGCGCGGGCGCCCTGCGCCGCTACCTCGACGCCCGCGACGAGCACCCTGACGCCCCGCTGGTGGCCATGGTGCCCATGTCCGTGCGCACCGAGGACCAGCGGGGCACGCAGGGCAACCAGGTCATGTCCATGCTCACCTCGCTGGCCACCGACCTGGACGACCCCGTCGAACGACTCCGCCACATCCACGACAACATGCAACGGGCCAAGGAGCAGACCAACGCCATCGGGGCCGAGACCCTGCAGGAATGGACCGAGTTCGCCGCCCCCGCCATCTTCGGGCGCGCCGCCCGCCTCTACTCCAACACGAAGATGGCCGGGCACCGCCCGTTGTTCAACGTCACCATCTCCAACGTGCCCGGCCCTCCGTTCCCGCTCTACGTGGCCGGGGCCCAGATGCTCGACGTCTACCCGCTGGGCCCGATCTACGACGGCGGCGCCCTCAACATCACGCTCATGAGCTACCGCGACCGGCTCGACTTCGGCCTCATCGCCTGCCCCGATCTGCTGCCCGACGTCTGGATGATCGCCGACGGCCTGGGCGAGGCCCTGGCCGAGCTGATGGCCGCCGCCGACGCCCGTCTCCCGCTCCGATCCGACCACTCGGTCACGGGGGGATGAACTCGCACCACCATCCACCGGTTGGTGGTGCGAACCGGGTTTGATGGTCGACGGTGACCAACCCCGCACCCGCGTCGGCGATCTCACGCTTCGGATACCGAGCCTGATTTGATGCCGGATGTCGCGGTGCCCGACTCTGTGGGAGATCCGTGACCGACCTTCTCGCCCCTTCGTCGCGCCCGTCATCACGGTCAGCCGGGGAGGCATCTGCTCCCCCGACGACCCGGGTGGTGCTCGACACGTCCGTGCTCATCTCCGATCCGGAATCGCTGTTCGCCTTCCCCGACTCCGATGCGGTCATCCCGCTGGTGGTCATCGAGGAGCTCGACCAGCACAAGACCCGGATGGATGACGTGGGTCGCGCCGCCCGCGAGGTGATCCGCACCATCGAGGAGCTGCGCACGGCCAACGGGGGCGACATCCGCCACGCCGTCCAGCTGCCCGGAGGCGGGACGCTGCGCATCGAGACGAACGGGCTGATGCTCGACGAGGTGGCGGCCAAGGGGCTCGACCCCACCAAGGCCGACAACCGGATCCTGGCCGCGGCGCTCGGACAGCGGGCGCACGGACCGGCCATGGTGGTGTCCAACGACGCCGCGCTGCGCATCAAGGCCGCCCAGGTCGGGCTGGAGGCGATCGAGCACCAGCGCCGCCGCAGCCGGGGCGACGACCGCCGGCCGCTGGGATGGACGAGCGCCGACGTGAGTGCCGAGCTCATCGACCGCTCTTCGCCGAGCCGGGCGGGCCTCGAGGTGGACGACCTCGTCGGCTTCGACGCCGAGGCGTGCGGGTCGCTCGAGGTCAACGAGTTCGCCGCCCTGCGGGCCGGCAGCCAGTCGGTGCTGGTGCGGCGCCACGAGCGCGACCTGGTCCCGCTGGTGCGATCGCTCGAGGCCTGGGGTCTGCGGCCCCGCTCGAAGGAGCAGCAGTTCGCCCTCGACCTGTTGCTCGACCCCGACGTCCGGGTGGTGGCCCTCGACGGCATGGCCGGGACGGGCAAGACCATCCTCGCCCTGGCCGCCGGCCTCGAACAGGTGATGGAGTCGGCCAGCTACGACAAGCTCAGCGTGTACCGCCCGGTGGTCCCGGTGGGCAAGGCCGAGCTCGGGTTCCTGCCCGGCGGGCTCGACGAGAAGCTCGACCCGTGGATGACCGCGGTGAACGATGCCCTGGTGGCCCTGACCGACACCCGCAGCCACGCCGATGCCCGCGCCCTGCTGGAGGAGATGACGAGCCGCGACAAGCTCTCGCTCGAGGCCGTCACCTACCTGCGGGGCCGGTCGCTCCACGGGACCTACATCGTGGTCGACGAGGCCCAGAACCTCGAGCCGACGACGCTGAAGACCATCCTCACCCGGGTGGGCGAAGGCACCAAGGTGGTCTTCACCGGCGACACGTCCCAGATCGACGCGCCCGTACCTCTCCGAGCAGAACAACGCGGTGGCCGTGCTCATCGACGCCTTCGCCGGCGAGGCCTGCTTCGGCCATGTCCGCCTGACCCACTGCGAACGCAGCGAGGTGGCCTCGCTGGCCGCCACCAAGCTCTGAGGCCACCCGGCACCGGGGGGCTGTCACACCCCCTGCATAGGGTCGGAACATGCTCCTGCTCTCGTCATCGGCCCGTCCGGCCCTCCCCCCGCTGGTCGGCCTCGACATCGAAACCGACACCACCGTCGACGGCCTCGACCCGGCGGTGGGCCGGGTGCTGGCCGTGGCCCTCGCCGCCGATCACCAGGTCAGCGTGTTCGACGATGCCGACGAGCGGGCCCTCCTGCGCACCGTCGACGCCGAACTGGCCGCGCTCGACCCGGCCGTGCTCGTCACCTGGAACGGCGGCGGCTTCGACCTGCCCTACCTGGCCACGCGGGCCGAGCGGCTGGGCGTCGAGCTGGGCCTGCGCCTGCACCTCGACCCCGCCCTGGCCGACCACCACCGGCCGCTGACCGGCCACGCCGGGGCGTACCGGGCGGCGTGGCACGGCCACCGCCACCTCGACGCCTACCGGCTCTACCGGGGCGACGAGCCGGCGGAGGACGGCGGTGCCGAACCGGTGCCCTGCGGGCTCAAGGCGGTGGCCCGCCGGGCCGGCCTGGTCCCGGTCGAGGTCGACGCCGCCCGGGTGCACGAGCTGAGTCCCGTCGAGCGGGCGGCCTACGTGGCCAGCGACGCCCGTCTGCACGGTCGAGCTGGCCCGCCGCCGATGGCCGCGAGCGGCGGCGTGGGTCGACCGGCCGCTGCGCATCGAGGCCGTAGGATGACCGCCGTGCCCGAGCAGGATCCCCCCCGTCGCCGGCCGACGGCCACGTCCAACTTCGGGGTCGGGCGGCGCGAGGGCCACGACGCCACCGCGTTCTACGAGCGCTTCACCCCGCCGGTGATCTCCAACGACGCCACCGTGAACCGCCAACCGGTCGTCAACTGGATCCAGGCCCTCGACGCCCGGGAGATGGCCTCCGGTACGCCACCACTGGCACCCAACTCGGTGGCCCTGGTCGTCACCTCACCTCCGTACTTCGCCGGCAAGACCTACGAGCAGGCGCTGGGCGAGGGTCACATCCCGGCGTCGTACGTCGAGTACCTCGACATGCTCGAAGAGGTGTTCCGCGCCTGCGCGCGTGGCCCTCGAGCCCGGCGGGCGCATCGCGGTCAACGTGGCCAACCTGGGCCGCAAGCCGTTCCGCTCCCTGGCCGCCGACGTCACCACGCATCCTGCAGGACCGCCTGGGCCTCCTGCTTCGGGGCGAGGTCATCTGGCGCAAGGCCGAGGGGCTCTCGGGCAACTGCGCCTGGGGTTCGTTCCAGAGTGCGTCGAATCCCGTGCTGCGCGACCTCACCGAGCGGGTCATCGTCGCCTCCAAGGGGCGCTTCGAGCGGGCCCGGCCCAAGCCGGTGCGTGAGGCCGAGGGCCTCCCCTTCGAAGACACCATCGCCAAGTCCGACTTCATGGCGTGGACGACCGACGTGTGGGACATCCCCACCGAGAGCGCCATCCGGGTCGGCCACCCCGCGCCGTTCCCGGTCGAGCTCCCGCAACGTCTCATCGAGCTCTACACCTACCGCGGCGACCTCGTGCTCGACCCGTTCATGGGCTCGGGCAGCACCGCCGTCGCCGCCGTCAACACGCACCGCAACTTCGCCGGGTACGACACCGATCCCGCGTACGTCACCGCCGCCACCGAGCGGGCCGACCAGGCCCTGGCCGAGCGCGAGCAGCGAGAGCAGTCCCCTGAGCTCGAGCGGCACTGGTGGTTCGTCTCACCCTCCGGGTCGGGCGACGACGCCGAGGACTTCCAGGCCCGCGCCGTGCGCGAGGGTCGCATGGCCAAGGAGCTCGCCCGCGACCTGCTCATCGAGTGCGGGTTCACCGACATCGCCGAGAAGCGCAAGGTGGCGGGGGTCGAGATCAACTTCGAGGCCAGGGACCAGCTGGGCAACCGATGGTACTTCGACGTGTCCGGCGCCTTCAGCCGAGGCAACGCCCGCGCCGGCCTGCGCCGCACCGACACGTTGTGGAAGGCACTGGGCAAGGCCGCCGTCCTCCACGAGTCCGGCTCTGGAGGGCTACCACCTCGTCCTGCTCACCACCGATCTGCCGCCACGGGCCAGCGCCGGGGCGAAGGCCCTGGCCGCCACCTGCCGACCCGACGGCCTGATCTTCGCCGCCATCGAGATGCTGTCCACCGCCGACCAGCGACGGCTGCGGCACTACGCCGTGAACGGCCCCGAGGCCATGCCCGCCGGGAGCTGACCGGCCGACGATGGCCACCGACAAGACCCGGCTCACCGAGCTGGCCACCGCCGTCGGCCTCGTCTACGAGCCGTCCCGCAACGACCCGCTCCGCCTCGACCACCTCGAGGTGCCCGGCCTCGACGCCCAGGTGTGGCAGCCGGCGGTGCTGCCGGCCACCGCCGTCGGGCTCGCCCCAGCGCGAGCTGCTGCTGCGCGCCCTCGACAACGGTCGCGCCTTTCGGCGGTCGGTGCTGCGGCGGCCGCCGCCCCGACCGGGTCGAGTGGGTCGGCGGCGCCCGGGCGGTGTGGACCTCCGACATCCCCCGTGACCTGACCGTCGACGGCGTCTGGTTCATCCAGGCCAAGTACGACTCCACCTGCGTGCTCAACACCTCCCCCGGCTCGCTGGTCGACGACCTGCTCGTCGACCACACCCTCGAGTCCCGCCACTCCTGGTTCGCCGAGGTGGCCCTCGACCAGCTGCAGGCCTTCTACGAGCGGGTGCGCGACGAGCTCTCGCCCGCCCTGTTGGGCTCGTCGACCGGGCCCGAGCTGCCCGCCGACGTGCGCGACCTCGACCAGGACGCCAAGGCCGCGCTGAAGGCGGCGATGCGCGGCGTCGAGTCGTCCACCGGCCAGGACGACGCCTACGCCGAGCTGTGCCGGGCGGTCTCGCTCGAGACCACCCTGCGGTGGCGCCACCACCTCGACGGCTCCACGCTGCCGCAGCGCACGCAGATGCTGTTTCGCATGTTGCGCATCGCCGGGGGCCCCTACTGGCTCCTCGGCACCAAGGGCCACGAGCCGCACCGCCTGCGGGTGATGGACACCCGCACCTGGCGCGAGCGCTTCGAGCTCAAGCGCTTCGACGTGCTCGACGCCCACGCCGGCCAGCCCCAGGTCAACTGGCGGGCCGAGATCCGCGATCGGCGACCACGCCGAGCGCCGGGTGGTCGACGGCTACTGCGAGATCCGCTGGTCGCACGGCAAGCTCCAGGGCAACCCCGAGTGCAAGGTGCAGGTCACCACCCCGCTCGACCTCGATCCCCGGCTACGAGCCCATGGCCTGAACGCCCGTCCGGTTCGCTGTCACACCCCCCGGCCATGATGGGCCACGGGCTTGCGATCCCCCGCAGCGATCGCCTGAGACGCCCACGCCGCGCCCGCGGCCGCTCCAGGAGATCGCCCCGTGAAGACCTCGCCCACCGTCCGGCGCGTCGCCCACGCCCTCGACCTCGACCTGCTCGGCTCCATCCTCGTCCGGGTCGAGGCCGACCTCCACGCCGCCCCCGACCCGGCCGCCGTCGCCTTCGGCGTGCTCGACGTCGACGACGAAGGCGTCGACGTCGAACGGCCGTCCCTCGACCCCGACGACCCGATCGCCTCGCTCTACGGCACCACCGGCCCGCCCGAGTGGTCGGCCTTCGGCGTGGTGGTGCCCGGTCGGGCCTACCGCTCGACGATCCCGACGACCCGCGATCCCCGACCCCGACGACCGGCCCCACCACGGCGGGGCCGTTGCGGTCGGGCGGGCCTGCTGGTCAGCCGATCGGGCGATCACGCCTCGCTGCTGCGTCGAGGCGACGAACCACCCGAGTTGATCACCGGGGGGCTCGAGCGTGGCCGCCTGCCCGACGTCTGTCGCCGCGTCCTGGGCCTGGCCACGCCGGCTCCCGAGGGCTGGGCCGGTCAGCTGTGGTCCCTCATGTGGGTCGAGTCACTGCTGGTCGAGTCGATCGCCGAGCCCGGCGCCCTCAGCTGGGCCGACGCCGTCCGGGTCCATCCTGCCGTCGACCACGTGCTGCGCCTCGACCCCGACATCGCCTCCGAGCTCCCCCACCGCTTCGTCGAGATGGTGACCGATCCTCAGCCGACGGTTCGGGTGGGATCGGCTCCGGGCGTTGGCCGCCGAGGGCGCCCTGGCCGGCTTCGGCCTCACACCGGAGCTGGCCTCGTGGATGGACGAGGGCATGTTCAGCCGCCACGTGCTGGGCGTGTTCGCGCCGATGTCCAGCCTGCTCGTCGACCTGGAGCCGGTGGCCCGGGCGGAGCTGCTCGACGGCGTCGACGAGGCCCTGGCCGCCTGGGCCATGTTGTGAGCCGCCCAACAACTACGCTTCGCCCATCCTGCCCGGTCGCCTCAGACCGGCCTGACACCCCATCTCCCTCGGAGGGTTCATGCGCACCACCACCACGTCGCATCGTTGTCGTGCTTTTCGCAACGTTGCTCCTCGCCGCGGCCTGCGGCTCCAAGAGCAGCGATTCGTCCAAGTCCGGGGGAGCGACGACGGCCACCACCGCACCCAGCACGTTCGACCAGGCCCTGGCCGACAAGCTGCCGGCCAAGGTCAAGTCGGCCGGCAAGATCGTGGTGGCCGCCGATGCCTCCTACGCGCCCAACGAGTTCTTCAAGGACGACGGCACCACCATCCAGGGCATGGACGTCGACATGGCCAAGGCCATCGGTGAGGTCCTCGGTGTCGATGTCGAGGTCCAGAACGCCAGCTTCGACACCATCATCCCGTCGCTGGGCACCCGCTACGACATCGGCATGTCGTCGTTCACCGACTCCAAGGAGCGGGAGCAGACGGTCGACATGGTCACCTACTTCGAGGCCGGCACGTCCTTCCTGGTCCAGACGGGCAAGAACCAGGACCTCACCTCGCTCGACGCCATCTGCGGCAAGAAGGTCGGCGTCGAGAAGGGCACCACCCAGCTCGACGACGCCACCGCCCAGTCCAAGACCTGCACCGACGCCGGCAAGGGCGCCGTCGACGTCCAGGCCTTCCCCGACCAGACCGGTGCCAACCAGGCGCTGAACAGCGGCCGGGTCGACGTCGTCATGCTCGACACCCCGGTGGCCGAGTACCAGGCCAAGATCTCCGACGGCACCTTCGAGGTCGTGGGCGAGTCCTACGGCACCGCCCCCTACGGCATCGCGGTGCCCAAGAGCAGCGAGTACGCCGGCATGACCGACGCCCTGCTGGGCGCGGTGAAGAAGCTGGCGGCGGTCGGCACCTACAAGCAGATCCTCGACACCTGGGGCATCGCCGACGGGGCCATCACCAACTTCCAGATCAACGGCGCCACGAGCTGACGCCGGAGCGCCGATGACGGACGCGGCCCGACTGCACCCGACCCGCCGGTACGGCCCGAAGCCATTCGGGCCGTACCGGTCCGTCATCCCGGTCGGTGGGTGGCGGCCGGCATCATCCTCGTGCTGGTCGCCCAGCTCATCAACTGGGCCGTCACCAACCCGGCCATCAAGTGGAACGTCGTCGGCGACAACCTGTTCAGCTCCAACACCCTCAAGGGCGTCGAGACCACCATCGAGCTGACCATCATCGCCATGGCCATGGGCATCGCCTTCGGCGTCGTCCTCGCCGTCATGCGCCTGTCGGCCAACCCCATCGTGTCGGGGGCGGCGTGGGTGTACATCTGGTTCTTCCGGGGCACCCCGGTCCTCGTCCAGCTCATCTTCTGGTACGCCATCCCGACGGTGCTGCAGTCCATCTCGCTCGGCATCCCCTTCGGGCCCAGTTGGCTCATCACCGACGACCCGAAGACCCTCATCACCCAGTTCGTGGCCGTGTGCCTCGGGCTCGGCCTCAACGAGGCCGCCTACATGGCCGAGATCGCCCGGGCCGGCATCCTGTCGGTCGGCGAGGGCCAGGTCGAGGCGGCATCGGCGCTGGGCATGACCCGCCTCCAGTCGATGCGCCGCATCGTGTTGCCCCAGGCCATGCGGGTGATCGTGCCCCCCACCGGCAACGAGACGATCTCGATGCTCAAGACCACCTCGCTGGCCTCGGTGGTGGGCTTCCAGGAACTGCTGTTCCGCGAGCAGATCATCTCGGGGCGTAACTTCCGGGTCATCGAACTGCTGCTGGTGGCCAGCTTCTGGTACCTGTTCCTGACGACGATCCTGACCATCGGCCAGTACTACGTCGAGCGGCGGTACGCCCGGGGGGCCATGCGGGAGCTGCCCCCCACCCCGTTCCAGAAGTTGCGGGCCCGGTTCTCGGGAGCGGCGGCATGAGCGCCCCGCCGATGGTCAAGGCCGAGTGGGTCGAGAAGAGCTTCGGCCACATCGAGGTGCTCAAGGGCATCGACCTCGAGGTCGCCCCCAAGGACGTCTTCTGCCTGGTGGGCCCGTCAGGCTCGGGCAAGTCCACCTTCCTGCGTTGCATCAACCACCTCGAGAAGATCGACGGCGGGCGCCTTTCGGTCGACGGCGAGCTGGTCGGCTACCGCCAGAAGGGCGACCGGCTCTACGAGCTGAAGGACAAAGAGGTGTGCCAGAAGCGCCAGGAGATCGGCATGGTCTTCCAGAGCTTCAACCTCTTCCCCCACATGACGGTGCTGGGCAACGTGATGGAGGCCCCGTGCCGGGTCAAGGGCGAGGCCAAGGCCACCGTGCGCGACCGGGCCGAGAAGCTGCTCGACCGCGTCGGCCTCAAGGACAAGGCCGGCAACTACCCGGCGCAGCTCTCCGGGGGCCAGCAACAGCGGGTGGCCATCGCCCGGGCCCTGGCCATGCAGCCCAAGCTCATGCTGTTCGACGAGCCCACCTCGGCCCTCGACCCCGAGCTGGTCGGTGAGGTGCTCGACGTCATGCGCGCCCTGGCCGAAGACGGCATGACCATGATCGTGGTGACCCACGAGATGGGCTTCGCCCGCGAGGTGGGCGACGCCATCGTGTTCATGGACGGTGGCGTCGTGGTCGAGGCAGGCAACCCCCGCGAGGTGCTGACCAACCCGCAGCACGAACGCACCAAGGCCTTCCTGTCCAAGGTCCTCTGACCGCCGCCGTCAGGCGTCGATGGTCAGCTCCACCCGGTCGGGGTCGTTGGCCTGGAGCCCGACGTCGACGTGGTAGCGCCCCGCTTCGGTGACCCACACCCCATGGTCCCGCACCCGCAGCGGGTCGCGGCTGCACGTCAGCACCACCTCGGCCTCGTGGCCCGGCTCCAGCGCCACCCGGGCGAACCCGATGAGCCGGCGGTGGGGCCGCTCGTAGTGCGACAGCGGCAGGCCGGCGTAGACCTGCACCACGGTCGAGCCCGCCCGCGGCCCCACGTTGGCCACCCGGGCCCGCACCCGCCAGGCGGCCCCGTCGACGCCGTCGGGGGCCGGCTCGACCCCGGCGTCGATGATCTCGAAATCGGTGTAGGTGAGTCCCCATCCGAAGGCGAAGGCCGGCTCGCGCTCGTCCCGGTCGAGCAGCCACTGGCCGTGGAACAGGTCGTAGACGGCGGTGGTGGCGTCGGGGTCGAACGGCCGTCAGATGGGACTCGTCGGTGGGGATGGCGAAGGGGAGGCGGCCCCCGGGTTCGACCCGGCCCGTCACCACGTCGGCCAGCGCGTGGCCCCCCTCCATCCCCGGGTACCAGACCAGCAGGGCGGCGGCCACCGACCCCACCCAGGGCATGACCACGGCGCTGCCGCCCATGACCACCACCACCGTGTTGGGGTTGCGGGCGGCCACGGCCTCGATGAGCGCCTCGTCGGCGGCGGGGAGGCGCAGTGTGCGGCGGTCGCCGCCGGGGGCCATGCGCTCGTCGCTCGGCGCCGGGCTGGGGTGGCGGGTGAACGGGGGCAGCGGGGCGTCCTGGCCCACCACCGGGTCGTCGACCGGGGGGAACAGCGACGCCAGCCCCGGCGGTGGCGGCCGCGTCCACGTACTCCCCTTCGTCGGCCTTCGTCAGGCCCACGACCACCACGGCCAGGTCGGCGTCGTCGGCGACGGCCGCGTCGTCATCGGCGTGCACCACGTCGACGCCGACCAGCCCGGCCCGCAGCCCGTCCAGCAGGGTCACCACCTCGCCGGGGTGCACATCGCTCGAGCCCCCGTCGCCCAGGTTGGCCCGCGCCGCCAGGCGCCCGATCACCGCCACCCGCACCAGGTCGGCCGGGTCCACCGGCAGCAGGGACCGCTCGTTGCGCAGCAGCACCATCGACCGGTGGGCCACCTCGCGGGCCAGGGCCCGGTGGGCGTCGCTGAGCACGACGTCGGGACCGGGGGCGGGCGGGCCGATCACCGGCCAGAACCGCAGCAGGGTGGCCACCGTCTCGACCACCCGCTCGTCCACGTCGGCGTCGGCCAGCGAGCCGTCGGCCAGGGCGGCGGGGACCGTGGTGGCGCGCACCTGGCGGAACGGCATCTCGATGTTGAGTCCGGCGCGCACCGAGGCCGGCCCGTCGCGCACCCCGAACACGAAGTCGGAGGTGACGAACCCGTCCCAGCCCCACTCGTCACGCAGGATGGTGGTCAACAGCGTGGCGCTCTCGCCGCACCAGGCCCCGTTCACGGAGTTGTACGCGCTCATGACGCTGGCCACGCCCTCGTCGGCCACCCGCTTGAAGTGGGGCAGGTAGACCTCGTGCAGCGCCCGCTCGTCCACCGTGACGTCCACCTGGAAGCGGGCGTTCTCCATCGAGTTGAGGGCGAAGTGCTTCATGCACGCCATGACGTGGCGCTGCAGCCCCCGGGTCAGGGCGGCGGCCAGCTCGCCGACGTGGTGGGGATCCTCCCCGTAGGTCTCCTGGGCCCGGCCCCACGCCGGATGGCGCAGGAGGTTGAGGCACACCGCTCCCGTGTAGGTGGCCCCCCGGGCGGCCAGCTCGGCGCCGATGGCCTCGCCCACCCGCTCCTCCAGGGCCGGGTCGAAGGTGGCGCCCCGGGCCATCGAGACGGGGAAGGCGGTGGCGGAGCCGACCACGCACCCCCGGGGGCCGTCACTGAACGAGATGCCGGGGACCCCGAGGCGCTCCACCCGCGCCGCCGGCCACACGTGCTCGCGGTAGCCCGACCCCACCATGTCGGCGACGCCGGGCCAGAAGGGGGTGTCGCCGTCGAGGCACCCGAGCTTCTCGTCCCGGGTCATGGCCGCCACCAGGGACCGGGCTTCGGCGTGGTGGTCCGCCCCGGCGGCCACCCGCTCGGCGGCCTCGACGAACGGATCGGGCATGGGGGCAACGTAGCGCCTGGCCGCGTCCATGGTCCCACGGGTCGCCGCCACGCCCTAGCCTCAGGCCGTGGAGGGTCAGGAATGAGCGAGGTCAGCTTCGAAGGGGTCACCAAGCGCTACGACGACGTGGTCGCCGTCGACCACCTCAGCCTGGAGGTGGTCAACGAGGAGTTCATGGTGCTGCTGGGCCCGTCGGGGTGCGGCAAGACCACCGCGCTGCGGATGGTGGCCGGCCTCGAGGCGATCACCGAGGGCACCCTGCGCATCGGTGGGCGGGTGGTCAACGAGGTGGAGGCCAAGGACCGCGACGTGTCCATGGTGTTCCAGAGCTATGCGCTCTACCCCCACATGACGGTGGCCAAGAACATCGAGTCGCCGCTGATGGCCCGCAAGTTCGCCGTCGACGGTGAGAGCGAGCACCGCAAGCTGACCAAGGCCGAACGTGACCAGCGGGTGGCCGAAGCGGCCGACACCCTCGGCCTGGGCGAGCTGCTGGCCCGCAAGCCGGCCGCCCTCAGCGGGGGCCAGCGCCAACGCGTGGCCCTGGCCCGCGCCATCGTGAGCCGCCCCTCGGCCTTCCTGATGGACGAGCCGCTGTCCAACCTCGACGCCAAGCTGCGGGCCCAGACCCGCCTCGAGCTGGTGGAGCTGCACGAGCGGCTGGCCACCACGTTCATCTACGTCACCCACGACCAGGTCGAGGCCATGACCATGGCCACCCGCATCGCCATCCTCACCGACGGTCGCCTGCAGCAGGTCGGCCCGCCCCAGGCGGTGTACGAGCGGCCGCACAACCTGTTCGTGGCCCGCTTCATCGGCAGTCCACCCATGAACACCCTGCCCGGCACGTTCGTGGTCGACGCCGGCGAGGCCAAGGTCGACCTGGGCGTGGGCCGCTTCCCGGTGGCGGCGGTGTCCGGGGGCCCACACCCCGAGCCGGTGGTGGACGGCACCAAGGTCGTCGTCGGGGTCCGCCCCGAGCACCTGGAGATCGACGGCGGGGGGCCCGTCGAGGCGACCGTCACCGCGGTCGAGTGGCTGGGCCACGAGCGCCACATCATCTGCGACGTGGCCGGCTCCGCCGTGATCCTGCGCCAGCCGTCGGAGGGTGAGGCCCCGGCCATCGGCTCGGTGGTGCGCCTGGGAGCCCGCCCCGACGAGGTGCACCTGTTCCATCCCGACACCACCGAACGCCTCAACTGACGCGCCCATGAGCACCGACGACCCCAACGTCCGCCATCTCGGCACCCGCAAGACCCGAGACGCCCTGTTGGCCTACGCCTTCCTGCTCCCGTCGGCCATCATCTTCGTCGCCTTCTTCTTCTACCCGCTCTACCGCCTCTTCTACCTGGGCCTGTACCAGCAGAACCGCTTCGGCACGGCCGAGCGCTACATCGGCCCGTCGCAGTACACGAAGGTGCTGGGCGGCAAGGAGTTCCTCGACGGCCTGTGGATCTCCGGTCGCTACGTGCTGCTCACCGTCCCCATCGGCCTGGTGCTGGGCGTGATGCTGGCGGTGTCGGCCAACCGCCGCCTGCGGGGCATCAAGATCTTCCAGACCATCTTCGCCAGCACGGTGGCCACCTCGGTGGCGGTGGCGTCGGTGGTGTTCTTCGTGCTCATCAACCCCCAGGTCGGCTACTTCCGTGACGTGTCCTGGCTCAGCCTGTCCAACCCCAACACCGCGCTGCAGGGCGTGGCCCTGTCGTCGGTGTGGCAGAACCTCGGGCCTCACCTTCATCATCACCCTGGCCGGCCTGCAGGCCGTTCCCGAGGAGATCTACGAAGCGGCCACCCTCGACGGCTACGGGCCCTTCCGCCGCTTCTTCCGGGTCACGCTGCCGCTGATCTCGCCCACCATGATGTTCCTGCTGGTCGTGCTCGTCGTGTTCGCCTTCCAGGCCTTCGCCCAGATCGACATCCTCACCGGCGGCGGCCCGGCGGGATCGACCGAGACGCTGGTGTGGAAGATCTTCAACAGCCAACAGCCCCTCGACCAGGGCATCGGCTCGGTCATGGCCATCGGCCTGTTCTTCATCACCGTCGTGGTGACGGCCGTCCAGTTCTCGCTCCTGAATCGGCGGGTGCACTATGGCAGCTGAGCTGAACCAGCCCTCGTGGAAGAAGGCGGCCTGGTACGTGGTGCTCACCCTGCTGTCGATCGTGGTGCTGTTCCCGGTGTACATGGCCCTGGTGCGGGCCCTGTCGACGCCGGTCGCCTACGTGAAGGCCGGTCAGCCCCTCCACCCGGTCGACATCGAGTGGGGCATCTTCCGGCGGGCCTGGAACCTGGGCGACCTGGGCCCCAAGTTCGTGGTCAGCGCCGTGGTCACCGCCATCATCGTGACCGCCCAGCTGACCACCGCGCTGCTGGCCGCCTACGCCTTCACCTTCCTGGTCTTCCCGTTCCGGCGGGTGCTGTTCGCCTTGTTCATGGCCACCCTGATGCTGCCCATCGAGGTGACGCTGATCCCCAACGTGCAGACCATCCGCGACCTGCACCTGCTCAACTCCTACCCCGGCCTGGTGGGACCCTTCCTGGCCACCGCCTTCGGCACGTTCCTGATCCGCCAGGGGTTCATGGGCATCCCCCGCGACCTGCGCGACGCCTCCCAGCTCGACGGCTTCGGCCACCTCGCCTTCCTGCGCCGGGTGGCCATCCCGGTGACGCGCCCGGTCATCGCCTCGTTCGCCGTCATCTCGTTCCTCAGCGCCTGGAACCAGTACACGTGGCCCCGGGCGGTGGTGACCCAGGGCCGGTGGGAGACGATCCAGATCGGGCTCAAGTCGCTGTCGGCGGCCAAGGTCGAGGAGTCCAACATCGGCCTGGCCGCCGCCATCCTGGCCGCCGTCCCCATCCTCGTGCTGCTCATCTTCCTGCAGCGCCAACTCATCCGCGGCCTCACCGCGGGTGCCGTCAAGGGCTGAGGCCCGGGAGATGACCATGTCCAGACCCCTCACCCGGCGACCGCGGCCCGCCCGGCGGCCCTGGTGGCGGTGGCCGCGTGCCTGCTCGTCGCCTCGGCCTGCGGGAGCTCGGGCCACTCGGGCGACGCCGCCGGCGGGGGCGACCTCGGACACGGTGCGCTCGCTGTCGCCCTGCCCGCTCGACGCCCTGGCCTCGGCCACCCAACCGGTCGAGGTCGTGCTCTGGCACCCGTTCGTGGCCAAGACCAAGGACACCCTCGAGGCCATGGTGGCCCAGTACAACGCCTCGCAGACCAAGGTGAAGGTGCAGGTCGAGGCCCAGGGCTCCTACAACGAGCTGGCGGCCAAGTACCGCGTCGCGGTGCCGTCCAAGGACCTGCCCGGCATCGCCATCTTCGAGGACACCAACACCAAGAGCGTGGCCGACTCGGGCACCATCCTGCCCGCCCAGTCGTGCATCGACGCCGACCACTACGACACGAGCGACCTGCTCGACGTCGGTCAAGGCCTTCTACTCGGTGGGTGGCGCGCTGTTCCCGGCGACCGCCAACATCTCCACCCCGCTGCTGTACGTGAACCGCAACCAGTTCCGCAAGGCCGGTCTCGACCCCGACAAGGCCCCCACCACCCTGGCCGAGGTCCGCGCCGACGCCGAGAAGCTCAAGGCCGCCGGCGTGGTGGACAAGCCCCTGGCCCTCAGCCTGCAGCCGTGGTTCATCGAATCGTGGCTCAACGGCGAGGGGGCACCCATCGTCAACAACGACAACGGCCGCGGCCCCGGCCAGACCACCGAGGCCGCGTTCGACAACGACCAGACCCGCGAGATCTACACGTGGATCCGCGACATGAACCGCGACGGCCTGCTCACCGCGGTGCCCAACACCGACGGCAACATCGACGACTACCTGGCCATGGCCCAGCAGAAGACCTCGATGATCATCGAGTCCTCGGTGGCGGCCACCTCCATCAAGGCCTTCCTCAAGGGCGATCTCGACCCGTCGACGCTGCAGGGCGGGGGCGGCGCCGCCCCGGCCGACCCCAACGCCCTCGACATCGGCGCCGCCCTGTTCCCCGGGGTGAGCGAGCCCGGCAAGGTGCGCCTGGGCGGGAGCGGCTGGTACATCACCAACACCACCAAGCCCGAGGTCCAGGCCGCGGCCTGGGACTTCATGAAGTGGTGGAACGAGCCCGACCAGCAGGTGCGGTGGAACCTGGAGGGCTCGTACCTGCCCTTCCGCGCCTCGGCGGCCAAGGATCCCCGGGTCACGGCCAACTGGACGAACGACATCTCGGGCCGGTGGCTGGCCATCTCCTACAGCCAGCTGGTCAACGGCATCAACCCGGACTTCCCCGGGGCCCAGTTCGGCCCGTTCGACAAGTACACCGAGGCCACCAGCGCCAGCATCGAGTCCATGATCTTCGGCGGGACCGACCCGGCCGCGGCGGTGACCGACGCGGCCACGAAGACCACCGACGCCATCACGCAGTACAACAAGGACAACTTCTGACCCCGAGGCGGCCCTGATGTCAACCATCGAACCCCACCGGCGGACCCGACCGCGGCGAGCCGCCATCGTCGTGTTCACCGCGCTCACCGTCCTGGCCGCGGCCTGCGGCGGGGGCTCGAGCGGCAACTCGGCCGGAGGGCCCGAGGGCACGACCGTGTCGCCCGCCGACCTCCCGGAGTGCCCCCTGGCCGCGCTCGACGCCGCCACCGGCCCGGTGACCGTCACCCTCTGGCACTTCCTGTCGGGCAAGACGGGCGACACGCTCAAGGCCCTGGTCGACCAGTACAACGCCTCGCAGACCAAGGTCAAGGTGGTCGTCGAGAGCCAGGGCACGTCCAACGACGAGCTGTTCCGCAAGTACCAGGCCGGCATCAAGAACCACGACCTGCCCGCCATCGCGGTCATGGACGACACCGTCACCCAGCAGGTCATCGACTCCAAGACGGTGCTGCCGGCCCAGTCGTGCATGGACGCCGACCACATCGACCCGAACGCCTTCCTCCAGTCCGGCCGCGACTACTACACGGTCAACGGCGTGCTGTGGCCGGCGTCGGTGAACCTGTCGGCGGCGCTGCTCTACTACAACCGGGGCCAGTTCCGGAAGGCCGGTCTCGACCCGGACAAGACCCCCCAGACGCTCGACGAGATCCGCAGCTACGCCCAGAAGATCAAGGACGCCGGGGTGCGTCGACCACGCCGGTCGCGCTCAAGGTCAACTCACCCATGATCGAGATGTGGTTGACCGGCGCCGGCAGCCCCGTGGTCAACAACGACAACGGCCGCGGCACCGGGACCACCGACCAGGCCGCCTTCGACAACGACACCACCCGCCAGCTCTACACCTGGATCGACGACATGAAGAAGGACGGCCTGCTGACGGTGATCCCCGACACGCCGGGCCAGATCGACCAGTACCTGGCCATGGCCCAGGGCAAGGCGTCGATGACCATCGAGACCTCGACCGCGGCCACCTCGGTCGAGGCCTTCCTGGGGGGCACGCTCGACCCCGGCAGCGTGGGGGCCGGCACCATCGACCCGGTCGACCCCAACGCCCTCGACCTGGGGGCGGCCGAGGTGCCCGGCATCAACGCGGCCGGGCAAGCTGGGCGGTGGCGGCGGCGCCTGGTACATCACCAACACCACCAAGCCCGAGGTCCAGGCCGCGGCCTGGGACTTCATGAAGTTCTTCAACTCGCTCGACTCGCAGGTCACCTGGAACACCCAGGCGTCGTACCTGCCCTACCTGAACGCCGCCGTGCGAGGACCCCCGGGTCAAGACCGACTGGACGACCACCCTGTCGGGCCGGTGGCTGGCCATCGCCTACGGCGAGCTGCTCAACGGCGTCGACCCCCAGTTCCCGGGCCCGCTCATGGGGCCCTACGAGCAGTTCCGTGCCGCCATCCGTGATTCGATCGACGCCATGGTGTTCAACGGGCACGGCCCCGGCCGACGCCATCAGCCACGGCCGCGACGACCACCACGGCCGCGCTCGAGCAGTACAACCGCGAGAACTTCTGAGCGCGGCCACCCGTTTGCGAGGAGTGTCCATGACCCGATCCCCGGCTTCCACTGCCCGGCCGCGGCACCCGCCTGCGCCGAGGCGCAGCCCTCGGCGCTGGCCCTCGTGCTGGCTGGCGGCGGCGTGCGGCGGCGGGGGCGGCAGCTCCCAGACCTCCGACACCACCGGTGCCCTGCCCGACTGCCCGGTGCACGCCCTCGACAACGTGACCAGCCCGGTCGAGCTGGTGGTGTGGCACACCCAGCAGGCCAAGCCGCTCGACACCCTGCAGGCGCTGGCGGCCAAGTACAACGCCTCGCAGAACAAGGTGCAAGGTCCGCCTCGACGCCCAGGGCACCGCCTATCCCGAGCTCATGCGCAAGTTCCAGTCGGCCGTGCCCTCCAAGCAGCTGCCGGGCCTGGTGATGTTCGACGACACCGCCACCCAGACCCTGGCCGACTCCAACGTGATCCTGCCCGCCCAGGCGTGCATCAACGCCGACAACTACGACATGAGCGACTTCCTGCAGGTGGCCCGCAACTACTACACGATCAACAACGTGCTGTGGCCGGCGTCGGCCAACCTGGGCAACGTCCTTGCTCTACTACAACAAGGGCCAGTTCCAGAAGGCCGGACTCGACCCGGACAAGCCTCCGCAGACCCTGGCCGAGGTGCGCGACGCCGCCCAGAAGATCCACGACAGCGCCGGCGTGGCCCAGCCGCTCGTGCAGGAGATGTCGTCGTGGAAGACCGAGTTCTGGATGACCGGTGCCGGCTCGGCCCTGGTCGGCAACGACAACGGTCGGGGCTCGGGTCAGACCGACAGCGCCACCATCAGCGGCAACGCCCAGCTCCTCAGCCTGTGGCAGTGGTTCACCCAGATGAAGGCCGACGGGCTCATGCAGGCCGTCCCGGCCACCGAGGGTCAGATCAACCAGTACCTGGCCATGGCCAACCAGCAGGCGTCGATGCTGGTCGACTCGTCGTCGGCCGCCACCTCGGTGGAGTCGTTCCTGAAGGGCAACGGCACCGGCATCGCCGGAGTGGACCAGACGCAGGCCGACTCGACGCTCGACATCGGCGCCACGGTGTTCCCCGGCGTCGACGCCTCAGCCGGCAACAAGACCCAGATGGGCGGGGCGGCCTGGTACATGACCAACACCGGCTCGCCCGAGGTGCAGGCCGCGGCCTGGGACTTCATGAAGTTCATGAACACGCCCGAGTCGCAGGCCCAGATGCTCATCGGCGGCTCGTACCTGCCCGTACAACAACCCGGCGGCCGACCTGCCCGAGTCCCAGGCGTTCTTCACCGCCTCGCTGTCGGGCAAGTGGCTCAAGATCGCCTACGACCAGGTCAAGGCCATCGACCCCTCGTTCCCCGGGCCGCTCATCGGCCCCTACGACGAGTTCCGCAAGGCGGTGGCCCAGGCGCAGGACGAGATGATGTTCAACGGCAAGGACCCCCAGGCCGCCCTGGACGAGGCCCAGGCCGCCGTCGACACGGCCCTGCAGCGCTACAACAGCGAGAACTTCTGACCGGCCGCCCGCCGTCGGGCTCCGGTCGGGCCGCGGGGCGGGGCCTGGCCGCCGCCGGCGGCCGGTAGGGTCGCCCCGATGATCCGACGACGAGGGGCGGCGCTCGCGCTCGGGCTCACCCTGGCGCTGGTGGCCGGGGCCTGCAGCGGCTCGTCGCCGTCGACGGGCAACGCCGGGACCGCCGGCCCCGACACCCAGCCGCCCTCCGACGGCTGCGAGCTGCCCACCCCCACGGGAACCGAGCCGGTGACGCCCATCGCCATCACCGTGTGGGAGCCCTATCAGGGGCGGATGCAGACCGCCCTCGAACGGGTCGTGGCCCGCTACAACGCCAGCCAGCCCCAGGTGAAGGTGCAGCTCGACACCGCCACCACCAGCGCGGCCAACCAGGCCCGCTTCGACGCCGCGGTGGCCGGGCCGTCGCCGAGCGGGGCGCTGCCCACCATCGTCGTGCTGGGCGGCGAGCACACCCAGGCGGTGGCCGACTCGAAGGCGATCGTCCCGGCGTCGACGTGCGGCAAGCCGGCCGAGGAGGATCCCACCTTCCCCCTGCCGTCGGTGCGCGCCGCGTACACCGTGGACAAGAAGCACTGGGCCGGCGCCACCACCCTCGACACGCCCGATGCTGTATCTCAACCGGGCCCATTTCATCCGGGCCGGGCTCGACCCCGAGCACCCACCCCGCACACTGAAGGAGCTGGCCGAGATGGCGGCCAAGCTCAAGCGGCCGGCATCTCGCCCAAGCCCCTGGCCCTGCCCCTGAGCCCCCTGCTGGTCGAGAACTGGCTCACCGGAGCCGGAGCCAACGTGGTGGACCACGACAACGGGCGCACGGCCCTGGCCGTCGGCCTCCGAGTTCGACAACCCCCGGACGCTGGAGCTCTACCAGTGGCTGCACGACGCCCGGGCCGCCGGGCTCATCGACGCGCTGCCGCCCGGCGCCGCCGGCACGGCGGCCCTGGCCGACCTGGTGACCCAGACCTCGTCGATGGCCATCGCCCCGGCGTCGAGCATCGGCGTGGTCGACGCCTGGGTCGAGGGCCGCGGCGACTCGTCCGCCCTGGGCCTGACCCCGGGCACCACGCTGCCGTCCACGGCGGCCACCGACCTCGACGTGGCCCCGCTGCCCGGCCTGGACGCGCCCGGACGGGGCCAGGTGGCCGGTGACGCCTGGTACGTCACCACCTCGGCCACCCCCGAGCAACGGGCTGCGGCCTGGGCCTTCCTGGGCTTCCTCGGCGGCGTGACCAGCCAGGTGCGCCTCAACCTGGAGGCCTCGGTCCCCCCGTCCAACACCAAGGCGGTGGACGACCCCGCCCTGCAGGCGGTGTGGGGCAAGACCCGCGAGGGCCACTGGTTGGACACGGCCTACACCCAGGTCACCAACTTCGACAGCCAGGCGCCGGGCCCGCTCATCGGCCCCTCGGCCACGGTGGAGGCGGCCATCACCGCCTCGCTCAGCGCCGTCACCGGCGCGGCGGGGAGCCCGGCCGAGGCCATCGCCGCCGCCGACCAGGCCATCGACGACGCCGTCAGGGCCTACGCCGCCGATCACGGCGGTTCCTGAGCGGCGCCGGCGGTCTGACGCGGGAGGCTTCCGCCGGTAGATTTGATCGCTGTGCTCCCCGACGACCCGGCTGATCCCCACCCTGGCGATCCGCCGCTCGGCTCCCCGTCGGGCGGTGGGCTCAGCCGGCGAACACTGCTGATCGGCGGCGGCTTCGTGGCGGCCAACGCGGTGATCCTGGGCCGCCTGCTCACCGACGGGACCGGAGGCGGGGCCCGGCCCGCGGCCGGCTCGGGGAGCGCCATCCAGGTGGGCGACGAGCGCACACCGCCCGGCCCGCCCTCGCTCGAGGGCGCCGCCCCGGCCCCCCCGGCCGACCACGTCTTCGACCGGGTCATCAGCGGGGGCCGGGTGATCGACCCCGACTCCGGCTACGACGCCGTGGCCAACGTCGGCATCGACGGCACCACCGTGACGGCCATCAGCACCGACCCCCTCCAGGGCACGACCACCATCGACGCCACCGACCTGGTGGTCTCGCCCGGCTTCGTCGATCTCCTGTCCTACGAGCCGAACCCCTACGGCGTCTGGTTCAAGATCGGTGACGGGGTCACCACCAACATCGGCATGCACGGCATGAACGAGGTGGCCGGCGACTTCTTCGCCATGTACGAGGGCCAGAACCGGCCCCCGGTGCACTACGGCGGCGCCTTCGACGACCCGTGGATGCGCACCCACGAGGGCATCAAGACCCGCTCGGCCACCCCCAGCCAGATCGCCGAGCTGGCGCAGCGGGTCGAGGAGGGCTTCGCCGCCGGCTGGATCGGCGTCGAGTTCGAGCCCGAGTACACGCCGTGGGTGACCTCGGCGGAGATCGACGCCGTCGCCACCGCGGCCAAGGCCCACGACATGCCGGTGTTCTTCCACGTGCGGTACTCCTCGCCCGACGAGCCGGGCAAGGACAACGCCACCGCCATCGCCGAGGTGCTCGACGTGGCCCGCACCACCGGTGCCTCGGTGCACGTCGACCACATCACGTCCACCGGTGGCACCCACACCATGCCCCAGACGCTCGACACCCTGAACCAGGCCCGGGCCGATGGCATCGACGTGACCGCCTGCATGTACCCGTACACGTTCTGGGCCACCTACCTGGGCTCGGCCCGGTTCAACGACGGGTGGCAGCAGCGGTTCCGCATCACCTACAGCGACCTCGAGGTGGCCGGCACCGGCGAGCGGCTCACCGCGTCCACCTTCCGCAAGTACCAGAGCCAGAACAAGCTGGTCGCCGCGTACGCCATCCCCGAAGAGGACGTGGTCACCGGCCTGCAGACCGACTGGATCATGATCGGCAGCGACGCCATCCTCGAGCCGTCCAACAACAACCACCCCGCGGGCGCGGGCTGCTTCACCCGGGTGCTGGGTCACTACGTGCGGGAGCAGAGCGCCCTCAGCCTCAACCAGGCCCTGGCCAAGATGACCATCCTGCCGGTCCGGCGCCTGGAGAAGCGGGCGCCGGCGCTGCGCAAGAAGGGCCGACTGCAGATCGGGGCCGACGCCGACATCACCGTGTTCGACCCGGCCAAGGTGGGTGACACGTCCACGGTGGCCAACCCGGCCCAGATGGCGGTCGGGCGTGAACTACGTGCTGGTCATGGGCCAGTTGGTCAAGGAGGGCGACACCCTGCACCAGGACGTCGCCCCCGGCCTGCCCATCAAGAGCGACCTGGCCTAGGCACCCGGCGCCGCTCAGCCGAGGCGGAGCCGGGGGGTGAAGACGTTGTCGGGGAACGGCACTTCGGGCGCGGCCAGCATCATGACCCGGAAGCCGCTGGACGCCGCCCGGAACTCGGTGCCCAGCAGCAGGGCGGCGGCCAGGGCGTGGGCCGGCGTCACCGCCCCCTCCTCGAAGCGTCCCGGCACCAGCCGGTCGAGGGCGGTGGTCGAGGTGAGGTCGATGGGCGGCACCTCGAGGGCGCCCTGCGGCCCGGCGAAGCGGACGCGCAGCCCGTTGGCCCGGGCCAGCCGGCCCACCTCGCCGAAGTCCACGTCCCAGGTCAGGTCGGACCGGCCCGGCGCCCGGTAGGGGTCGGACCCGTGGACCTGGTCGGCCGAGTACACCCGCAGGCGCGACTCATCGGTGTCGATGCCGTCCATGGTCGAGTCGCCGTAGTCGATGATGACGACCACCCCCAGGCTGCCGGGGCGGCGCAGGACCTCGGCCAGGCGGGCCATCATCGGGGGCAGGCTGGGGGCCCACCACAGGTCGGCGGCCGGGTAGCCGGTGTCGCGCACCTCGTCCACCAGCGGCAGGGCCCGGGCCAGGTACGGGCCCAGCTGGTCGGGGAAGGGCCCGACCTGGCCGTCCTCGTCGAACCACCCCCACGACAGGGGGACCTCGAGCTCGCCGCGACCCTCGGGCGTGTCGATCACGTGGACGCGGGCCACCTGGCCGTCCTCACCCACCCGGAGGCACTCGTGGGCCAGGGCGTCGAGCAGCTCGTTGGCCACGATGACGCCGCGGAACGGCCCGTCCCAGTCGAGGGCGGTGGCGTCGATGTCACGCACCTCGACCCGGCCCGCCTCCACCTGGTCGGCCAGCGCGTCACGTCTGGCGCCGGCGCATGGCCTCACTGCGGTCCCCGAGGACGTAGCGCAGGCCGTCGCGGTAGGGCGCCCACGTCTCGGTCTCGGGCGCCCAGATGTAGTCGAGCAGGTCGCGGGCCAGCCGGCCCTCGCCCCCACCCAGCTCCAGGATGGTGAGCGGATCGACGTCGCCCAGCAGACCGTCCCACGTCCACTCGTCGACGATGGTGCGGATCGATTCGGCCACCATCCAGCCGAACAACGGCGACATGCGCTGGGGATAGGTCCAGAAGTGCCCGTCGAAGCCGAAGCGCACCTGCCCGGTGCTGTAGTAGCCGGCCTCGGGGTCGTACAGGCTGTGGTTGGCGAAGGCGGCGAAGCTGGGGGCGCCCACCACCTCGCCGGGGTCCCGGGCCACGCGGGGTTCGAGGCGCGGCGGCGCATCCGGCGAACCGTCCCACGCCTCGGTGAAGGCGCTGTCGGTGTAGCGCACCGCCTCGCCGTAGGCCCCGAACCAGAGCGCGTCGACGGCGTCGCCGGGGACGGCACCGGTGTCGCTCAGGTCGGCGAAGCTGAAGCTGGGTACGCTCGGGTAGTCGGCGGCGGCGGCCGCCACCAGGTCCCGCTCGTGGTCGTCGAAGTCCCCGTCGTCGCCCAGCACCCGCAGGTCACCCTCGGCCAGCGCGGAGCGGATCTCGGGGTCACCCATGGCGTCGAGTGCACGAAGGACATCACTCACGGCCATCGGGCGATCGTACCCATCGGGTGGTACAACAAGAGTGTCCACGTCACCGGAGGCGTCCCCATGGCCGACAGCCGCAAGGCGATCCACGCCTTCCTCACGCCTGCATCGCACGAGGCCTGGCACGAGGTGGCGGCCGACAACGGGGTCTCCGTGTCGGCGCTCATCGAGGCCCTGGCCCAGGACTGGGCCGAGCGCAAGGAAGGCGACGAGTTCGACCTCCCCGAGATCGAGTCGCTGTCGCGGGCGGCCCGGCGCATCGACGCCGCCCGGCGGCGGCGAACGCGGTCCTGAGTGCTCCCTCCGCTCGACGACCGCTACGACGTCAGCCCCGGAACCGTCGCCGCCTTCGAGCGTGACGGTCACGTGGCCGTGACCGCCCTGGCCTCGGCCGAGGAGGTGGCGGCGTTCCGCCCGGCCATCGTGGCCGCGGCCGCCGCCCACAACGCCGAGCGGCGCCCCCTGGCCGAGCGGGGGACCTACGGGCGGGCCTTCCTGCAGACCACCAACCTGTGGACGGTCGACGACACCGTCGCCCGGTTCGTGCTGGCCCCCCGCTTCGCCGGGGTGGCCGCCGCCCTCCTGGGCGCGGACCAGGTGCGCCTCTACCACGACCAGGCGCTGTTCAAAGAAGCCGGCGGGGGGCGCACGCCGTGGCATCAGGACCAGTTCTACTGGCCCTTCGCCGACCCGCGGACGGTGACGATGTGGATGCCGCTGGAGGACCTCGACCCGGACGTGGGCTCGATGTGCTTCGCCACCGGGAGCCATCGCCTCGGCGCGGTGTCGGCCCAGCCCATCTCCGATGCATCCGAGCACGAGATCGCCGCCGTCATCGACGAGCACGGCCTGACGGTGGACACCCACGGGGCCCTCCGGGCCGGCGACGCCACCTTCCACGCCGGCTGGACCCTGCACTCCTCCGGGCCCAACCCGACCGGTCGGGTGCGGCCCGTCATGACCGTCATCTACTTCGCCGACGGTCTCGAGGTCGCCCCCCCGGCGAACCCCTATCAGGACTTCGACCGCCAGGCGTGGCTGGGCTCGACGCGGCCGGGCCAGCGTGGCGGCGGGCCCGCTCAACCCGCGGATCGCCCCGCCTCGCTAGCGGCCGCGGGGGGCGGCCAGTCGCTGGGCCACGATGCGCCAGACATCCGGGTCGATGCCCATGCCCAGGTGGGTGCTGCGCACCTCGAGGTTGTCGGCCTGAGGGCTGTCCGAGTCGACGCAGGCCTGCCAGCCGACCACCCCGTCACGACGGCTGTGGATGGCGGTGATGGGAACGGTGATGGGGGTGGCGTTGCGCTCGGCGATGCGGCGCTCGATCTCCTGCACCTGCTCGGGCGGGAACATCCGGGCCAGCGAGGTGTGGCGGGGACCGCCCACCACCGGCGAGCCGAACGTGATGACCTGAGCCACCAGGTCCGGCCGCTCCCGGGCGATCTCCCGGGCGATCACGCCACCCAGGCTCCAGCCCACCAGGTGCACCCGCTGGCCGCGGCGGGCGGCGTCGTCGGCCACGATGGCCAGCTCGGCCGCCGCCAGGCGGGGGACGTCACCGGTGTTGCGCCCGAGCTCCCAGCCCCGGGCGTCGTAGCCGAGGCGGCGCAGGTAGCGCCGCAGCGCGGCGGTGGACGCATCGGACGCGCTCAGCCCGGGCAGGACCCGCACCGGCTCGTCGTGGCCGCGGGGTTGGCCGGCCAGGACGCGGCCTCGGCGACCGAGCCGGGCCCATTCGAGGGGCCAGGTCGCCTCGCCCAGCACCGTACGGGGGTCGGGACGCCCGCCGCTGCGTCGCTTCGGCTCATCGATGGCGGCCATGGCCCCAGGCTAAGGCCGACGCCACCGCCTTCGAAACCGCCGCCGGCGCAACGCCAGTGGTACCCCGTACGGGATTTGAACCCGTGCTGCCGGCATGAGAAGCCGGATTCCTAGGCCGCTAGAAGAACGGGGCAAGTAGCCGGAGCATCATAGCCAGCGCCGTGACGAACCCTCAAAGCGTCAGGCATGGCCGGGCCACCATCGGGGAAGAGAGCAGGGGCACCCGAGGAGCCCCACCGTGACCACCGAGCAGCTGGCGATCACCGTGACCGCCGACACCGACAGCATCGCCGCCGTGCGTCACTTCATCCGTGCCGCCGCCCACACCCTCATGAGCTCGGTCGACCTCGACGTGGCCGAGTTGCTGGCCAGCGAGCTGGCCGCCAACGCCGTGGCGCTCGATGCCGGCGAGGTCACCATCACCGTGAGCGCGCCGGGCCGCGGCCTGCGGGTCGAAGTCCGCGATTTCGGCTACGGCCGCCCCTTGGTGAGCCGCCCGGCACCCACCGACACCCGTGGTGGGCGTGGTCTCCTGCTGGTGGAGCGCCTGGCCACCCAATGGGGCGTCGACGAGTTCCTGCCCGGCAAGATCGTGTGGTTCGAGCTCCGTGGCCTCCCCGCGGCCTCCCCGACCGCGTCACCCCGGCCGCCTCACTCGGCGGGGGGCTCCTCGGCCAGACGGTCGCGCAGGTCGACGAGCGTCCGCCGGATGATGCGTGACAGATACGACTGGCTCACCCCGATCCGGTCGGCGATCTCGGGCTGGCTCAGGTTGGCGAAGAAGCGGAGTCGCATGACCTCACGCTCGCGCTCGGGCAGTTCGTCGAGGAGCTGACGCACCACCAGCTGCTCGTCGACATCGACGTAGCCCCGGTCGGTCGCTCCCAGCAACCGGTCACCGATGGTCCCCTCTTCGTCGCGAGGGGACTGGTCCAGGCTGGTGGCCCGATGCGCGGTCCCGGCCTCGAGCGCTTCGATGACCTCGTCGACCGAGGCGTCGACCTCGGTCGGCCACCTCGGCGATGGTCGGGGCCCGACCCAGCCGTTGGAGCAGCTCCTCATCGGCCCGCCGGATGCGCAGGTGCAGCTCCTGGGCCCGACGGGGCGGGCGCACCGACCACGTCCGGTCCCGGAAGTAGCGCTTCAGCTCTCCTTCGATGGTGCGGCTGGCGAAGGTGGCGAAGCCGACGCCGCGATCGGGGTCGAAGCGCTCCACCGCGTGGATGAGGCCGAGCAGCGCCACCTGACGCAGGTCGTCCTCGCCGACGCCGCGGCCGGCGTAGTGACGGACGAAGTAGTCGACCGTGCCCAGGTGCTCCTCGACGAGCTCGTTGCGCAGACGCCGCTCGCCGGTGCGTCGGTACCGCGCGAAGCGGTCGAGCGACTCCGAATCGGCTTCCCGAGCCATCGGGGCTCTCACACCCGCTGGTCGTGGCGGTGCTTCACCAACCGGAACGACCGGCCCTGGCCGTCGCTCGAGATCTCGAACCCGTCGGCGGTCATGCGCAGGAGCTCGGCCGCCACCGGATGCAGCGCCGGGAGCTCGCCGAAGGCGGGGCAGTGGCCGAGGATCTCGAGCGAGCCCTCATGGATGAGATAGCGCAGTTCGAACTCGACGGTGGTGGGGGCACCGTCCATGAGCACCGCGCACAGCTCGTCGACGGCGACGCGCAGGTCCTCGAGGTCCTGCACCCCGAAACCGAGGTCGCTGGCGATGCCGGCGGCGGTGAGGCGGGCCACCCGCAGGAAGCGGACGTCGGCGGGGATGGTCACCCGGATCTCGCTGGCGGCCGAGCCCTGGTCGCGCTCAGTCGGGATCACCGCCACCTCCTCCCTCGACCTCGATGCGCTCGTCGAGACCGGTGATCTCGAGGATGCGCGTCGTGGTGGGAGAGGGACGGCGCAGGACGAAACGACCTCCCCGGTCGGCCATCTCCTGCTGGGCGGCGATGATGACCCGCAGGCCGGACGAGTCGACGAAGGTCACCCCGCCCAGGTCGAACACCAGGAGGTCGGTGTCGGCTGTGACGGCGCGCACGAAGGCCTGGCGCAGGGTGGGGGCGGTGTGGGGGTCGAGCTCGCCCGTCAGCACCAGGACCACCTCGCCGGGCCCGACGCGGACGTCGATGGCCAGGGGATCGTCACGGTCGGGCATCAGCGACATGGTAGTCAGCGTCGTTCAGCGCTCGATCTTGTCCTTGACGGCGTCGACGGCGTCGCCGACCTTCTCCTTGACCTGACCGGAGGCGCGCTCGACCTTGCCCTTGCGCTCCAGGTCCTTGTCTCCGGTGAGGTTGCCGGCGGCCTGCTTGGCTCGGCCCTTGGCCTGGTCGATCTTCTCGCCCATGAGGAGCTCCTTCGGAGGTTGGGGGGTGGGAGTACGGCCGTCTCCTTACCCGGTGCGCCCGTGCGCCAGACCTGTGCCGTCACGCTCGGGGCCGGGGTTCTAGGCGGGGGCGGCATCGGGTAAGGGCGACGAATGCGACGAGAGCCACTCGGCGCATCCACCCCGACCGCATCGACACCACCAGGAGCCGATCCATGGCCAGCAGCTGGAGTCCCGACCGCCATCACCCCCACACCGCCCACGCCCCCTCCCGCAACGGGGCCTCCCGTCCGGCCACGCTGGAACGGACCTACGAGGAGCTCTACGAAGAGGCCAAGCGCCGTAAGATCTCCGGCCGCTCGAAGATGTCCAAGACCGAGCTGGAGCGGGCGCTGGGCGGGCGCTGACGAAAGCCCCCTCCTCGGTCGTCGCCGACCTATCCTGCCTCCGTCGGTGACGTCCCTCCAGCGCCCGTGACGGTGACCCATGATCAGGACCACCACGACAGAGGTCACGAGCGAGCCGTCCTTCCGTCACGAGGCCCTCCTCTACGACGCCCTCGATGAGTTCGTGGACCGCACGGCCCGCTTCGTCGAGGACGGGGTCGACGGCGGCCAGCCCGTGATGGTCGTGGTGAGCGGGGCCAAGATCGACCGGCTGCGGGACCGCCTCGGCTCGGCCGCCTCCGTCGTCCACTTCGCCGACATGGACGACGTGGGCACCAACCCGGCTCGGATCATCCCCGCCTGGCAGGACTTCGTGGACGAGTGGGGCTCGCCCGGGCAGGCCGTGCGGGGAGTGGGCGAACCGCTCCACCCCGACCGCGACCCCGACGCCGTGGTGGAGTGCGAGCACCACGAGGCCCTGCTCAACGTGGCTTTCGCCGGCGCCCGCTTCTGGTTGGTCTGCCCCTTCGACCGCGAGGCGCTCGCTCCCGACGTGACCGCCGGCGCCTGCGACACCCACCCGTGGGTCAGCCACCACGGCGTCTGCACCGCCAGCCCGTCCTACGACGGCGACCACGTGTGCGACACCGTCCTGGACGATCCCCTCCCCCCGCTCCCCCCCACACCCGCCTGACGTTCACCGACCGATCGTTCCGCGAGGTACGGACCTTCGTGACCGACCAGGCCGCCGGGGTGGGCCTGGCCCCCGGCGCGCTCGACGACCTGGCCCTGGCCGTGAGCGAAGCGGCCACCAACAGCGTCCTGCACGGCGGAGGCGGCGGCGAGGTGGGCACCTGGGTCACCTCCGATGCGTTCGTGTGCGAGGTCGTGGACCGAGGATGGATCCGCGACCCGATGGCGGGTCGGGTGCGGCCCACCCACGATCAGGGCGACGGGCGGGGTCTGTGGATCATCAACCAGGTGTGCGACCTGGTGCAGCTGCGCTCGTCGCCGGCGGGAACCACCGTTCGCATGCACCTGCGCCGCTCTCGGTGAGCGTCGCGCTCACCCAGGGTCGGTCTCGGAATCGAGCCGGAACTCCTGATCCAGCCCGGTGATCGCCAGCAGGCGGGCGGCGAACGCACTCGGCCGGCGCAGGTGCAGCCCCCCGGGAGCCAGCCGCTCGTGGGCGGCGAGCAACGAGCGCAGGCCGGCGGAGTCGATGAACGACAACCCGCCGAGGTCCATCACCAGCCCGGTCGCCCCCTCGGAGAGCACCCGGTCCACCGCGGCGTCGAGTGCCGGGGCGCCCGAGGGGTCCAGCTCCCCGGTGAGCACGAGGACCGGTGGATCGCCGCCTTCGAACCCCACCTGGAAGCGAGTCGATTCGATGGTCATGGTCGGCGGCGTCTCCGGGTGGTGGTGGCGGTGACGAGAGCGGCGGGTCGACCGCGCCCGAGCACCTTGCGGGGTTGTCCATCACCTTATGGATCGGCGGCGCCTGCGTCGTCCCCCAGCCGGGTGAGACCCACTCCCCCGTTCGGGTGATCACGGGTCGCGTCGTCGTCGCGATGGCTACCGTGGCTCGGAGGGGCGCACCGGCCTTGCGCCGTCCCGAACCCGAGAGGAGTCGAGCAGCACCGTGACCATCGGAATAGCCCTGGCCAACGACAGCGAGCTCGTGATCCGCGGCCTGGCCGCCATGCTGGCCCCGTTCGCGCCACGCGTCCGGGTCACGGGGACGGCCACGGGCGATCCCGACATCACCGCGCTGCCCGACGACGACGTGCCCATCGACGTGCTGCTGCTCGACACCTTCGCACGGGCCGACGGCGGTCTCGACGCCGCGGCCATGCTGCTCTCCCAAGCGCCCTCGTTCCGGGTGGTGATCTACACCGACTCGAGCGCGGAGCGCCACGTGCTCAAAGCCCTGCGCCTGGGCGTCCACGGCTACGTGCTCAAATCGACCCCCGCCCCTGCCCTGGTCGAGGCCCTGGAGAAGGTGCACGCCGGGGAGGTGGTCGTCAGCGGCGACCTCGCCACCCGGGCCGCCCGGCTGGCCGCGGCCCCCGCGGCGGACGAACCCTGGCCCGGCTCGCGCTTCGGGCTCACCCCACGCGAGAGTGAGGTCCTGGTGCTGGCCGCCGAAGGGCGCAGCGGTTTGGAGATCGCCCAGAAGCTGTCCATCGGCCACGAGACGGTGCGCAGCCACTTCAAGCACGTCTACCAGAAGCTCGGCGTGAGCGACCGGACGGCGGCGGTGGCCATCGCCTGGCAGGAGGGCATCGCCGTGCGCGAGCCGGTGAACGGGGCATGACCGCCGCGCTCGACCGGGTCCAACCACTGCTCGACGCCCTGCCCCGGGCGGTGATGGTGCTCGACCGCGACGGTCGGATCGTCTCGTGGAACACCGTGGCGGCCGAGACGTTCGGCTGGGCCGCCGACGAGGTCATCGGCCGCCTCGCCCTCGAGGTGCTGCGGCCCGACGGTGATGGCTGGGCGGCCACCTTCGCCCACCTCCTGGCCACCGGCGAGATCTGGAAGGGCGAGGTCTCGGTGCGCCACCGTGACGGCCGGAACGTGGACATCTGGTCGCACATCGCGCCCATGGTCGACGAGTCGGGCCAGGTGGTGGGGGCGGTCGCCGCCTCGGAGGACATGAGCGAGGTCCGTCGGCTCCAGGAGCAGACCTCCGAGCTGGCCGACCACCTCCTGCTCGCCCTGGCCGCCGGGGAGCTGGGCACGTGGCGCTGGGACATGGCCACCGGGTTGACCACCTGGGACGCCTCCATGGCCCGGGTGTTCGGCCTCCCCGACGGCGCCTTCGAGGGGACGTTCGACGCCTGGGTCTCGCTGCTGCACCCCGATGAGCGCGACGAGGTCCTGGCGGTGCTCGACGAGGCCATCGCCACCAAGGGGAGCTACCGGGTCGACCATCGGGTCATCTGGCCCGACGGGAGCGTCCACTGGCTCCAGGGGCGAGGCAAGGTCACCGTCGACGAGCACGGCGAAGTCACCGGCACCATCGGCTGCACCGCCGACATCACGGTCCAGAAGCAGGCCGAGCTCGATGCCGAGCGGCGGGCGGCCGCCTCCGCCGCCGAAGCCGACCGCGAGCGCCTGCGGGGCGAGCGCCTCGCGTTCCTGGCCGGAATCACCCAGGAGCTCGTCCACGCCTCGGGCCATCGCGACTTCATGCAGCGGGTGGTGCAGCGGGCGGTGCCCCACCTCGGGGACTGGTGCGCCATCTCGTTCTTCCCCGAGCCCGGCGGCGCCCCCGAGGTCGAGATCGGCCACGTCGACCCGACCGTGGTGGCGTGGTCCCGCGACCTCAGCGATCGCTACCAGTACGATCCCGAGGCCGTCTACGGCGTGGCCGCCGTGATGCGCACCGGGCAGACCGAGTTCCTCCCCGAGGTCACCGACGAGATGCTGGTGACCGCCGTGGCCCATGCGGACGTGGACGACCCCGACCAGGCCCTGGAGGTCCTGCGGGAGATGCGGCTCACCAGCACCATCACCGTCCCGCTCCGCACCCGCCACGAGGTCATCGGGGCCATGCAGTTCGTGACCGCCGAGTCGGGCCGCCGCTACACCGCCGAGGACGTCGCGCTGGCCACCGCCACCGCGGGACGGGTGGCCGACGGGCTCAACAACATCTGGCTGGCGGAGCAGCACCGGCGCATCTCGGTCACCCTCCAGGCCGCCCTGCTGCCCCCCGGCTGCCCACGATCCCCGATGCCACCCTGGCCGTCCGCTACTGGGCCGCCGGGGCGGTCCCCGATGTGGGCGGCGACTTCTACGACGTGTTCGCGCTGGGTGAGTCCCGGTGGGGGCTG
This sequence comes from uncultured Microthrixaceae bacterium, assembly GCA_963726905.1. Lineage (GTDB taxonomy): Bacteria > Actinomycetota > Acidimicrobiia > Acidimicrobiales > Acidimicrobilacustridaceae > UBA4742. The sequence goes on along the minus strand of CAVSDZ010000001.1, from coordinate 320,505 downwards.
GTCATCGGTGACGTGTGCGGCACCGGCCCCGACGCCGCCTCGCTCACCGGTCTGGCCCGTCACACCATCCGCGCCGCCGTCCGCCACGGGATCGACACCGACGAGACCCTGAGCTGGCTCAACGAGGCGGTGCTCACGTCGAATCGTGACCTCTTCTGCACCGCGGTCGTGGCCACCCTGGAGCGCAACGGCCGACCGGTGGACGTTCGCCTCGGCCAGCGGCGGGCACCCGTTCCCCCTCGTGGTGCGGGCGAGCGGGGAGGTCACCCCCGTGGGCTCGCCGGGCCGGTTGCTGGGGGTGTTCCCCGAGGCCAAGAGCGCCACCCACACGGTGGAGCTGCGACCGGGCGATGCGTTGGTCCTGTACACCGACGGCGTCACCGACCTGCCCCCGCCGTACGGGCTGAGCGAGGCCGAGGTGCAGCGCGTGGTCGCCCAGGCCACGGCCGGTGCCGCCGACGCCGACGAGATCGCCGAGCACCTCCACGCCGAGCTGGAATCGCGACGGCCCATCGACCTGCGCACCGACGACACCGCCGTGGTGATCATCCGCCTCGACCCCGGTGACTAGAGCGGGACCTGCTGGGTGATGCAGTGGATGTTGCCGCCGCCCAGGAGGATCTCGCGGGCGGGCACGCCCACCACCTCGCGCTCGGGGAAGAGCTCCGCCAGCCGGTGGGCGGCAGCCTCGTCGGTGCGCTCGTCGAGCAGGGGCATGACGATGCGGTCGTTGGCCACGTAGAAGTTCACGTAGCTGGCGGCCAGGCGGGCCCCACCGGGCCGGGCCTTGGCGCCCCGGGCGGGGGCGATGCCGGCGGCCTCGGCCTCGGTCATGGTGAGCGGGCCCGGCTGATGGATCAGGTGCACCTCCAGCGACCGTCCCCGGGCGTCCACCGCCGCTTCGAGGCGGCGGCGGGCGTCGAGGGAGATCTCGTACTGGGGGTCGTGGCGGTCGTCGGTCCAGGTGAGGGCGACCACGCCGGGCCGCACGAAGCAGGCCAGGTTGTCGATGTGGCCGTCGGTCTCGTCGAGGTGCACGCCGGCGCCCAGCCAGATGACGGTGTCGGCTCCGGTGTGGTCACGCAGGTGCCGTTCGATCTCGGCCCGGTCCATGCCCGGGTTGCGGTTGTGGTTGAGCAGGCACTCCTCGGTGGTGAGCAGCGTGCCCTCGCCGTCGACGTGGATGGAACCGCCCTCGAGCACCAGCGGGGCCCGGTAGCGGTCGGCGGCCTCGCTGGCCAGGATGGCGGCGGCCGCCCGGTCGTCGGCGTCCCAGGGCGCGTAGAGGCCACCTTCCATCCCGCCCCAGGCGTTGAAGATCCAGTCCACGCCGCGGCGCTGACCGCCGTCGTCGACCACGAAGGTGGGGCCGATGTCACGCATCCAGGCGTCGTCGGTCTCGAGCTCCACCACCGCCACCTCGACGGGGAGCAGCGCCCGGGCGTGGTCGATCTCCGCCGGGGCGACCGCCATCATCACGGGTTCGGTGGCGGCGATGGCGGTGGCCACCGCCGCGAAGGCGGTCTGGGCCGGAGCTCCGCCCTCCCGCCAGGTGTCGGGCCGTCGCGGCCACGCCATCCAGCAGCCGGCGTGGCGGGCCCACTCCGCCGGCATGGCGAAGCCGTCGGCCCGCGGGGTCGACGACAGCGTGCGACTCATGGCCCGACGCTACTGCCGGGGAAGCCCTCGCCGGGCGGGATTGGGGAGCCGCCCGGCGAGGGCTGGGCCGGGAGGGGGCGGCACGAAGTTCCTACGCACGGGCGCCCGAGTCGGTTCGTTCGGCTCAGCAGGTCGCCTGGGCGATGGCGTCGAGGTCGACGGTGGCGGCGAGCTTCTCGTACCCGGCGGGGCTGAGGTGGAGGCGGTCGGGCGACGCGTACTGCGCCGCCAGGATCGCCGGGTTCGCCGGGTCCCTCACGGCCTCGTCGAAGTCGAAGACACCGTCCACGTCGGCCTGCGTCCGGATCCACTCGTTGATGACCTGACGGTCCCGATCGCTGTTCGGGGCGCTGGCCACCCCGTCGACCATCGAGTCCGACGCCGGCGTGATGGTGGCCAGCCACACCTCGAGGCCGGCTGCTCTCGCCTGGGTGGTGAGCTGGTCGAGTCCGTTGATGACGTCCGCCGCGGGGGTCTGGGAGAGGCCCAGATCGTTGATGCCCTCGAAGATGATCACGCCCCTCGCCCCGGCGACGGCGGAGACGTCGGAGGCGAAGCGCTCGAGGCCGCTCGGCCCCATCGGGCCGACCCCGGCGACGATCATGTTGCCGCTGATGCCGGCGTTGACGACCGAGATCGGGGTCCCGGCCTCGGCCAGCCGGCGCTGGAGGTCGTCGGGATAGCGGAGGTTCTGGTCGGCGACGGTGAGGTCGAGCTTCGTCTCCGTCGCCGACGCACCCACCCAGCCATCGGTGATGGAGTCCCCGAAGGCCACGACGGCGCGGGCGTCGGGCCCGGCCTGCACGTCGAGGGCGAGGACGCCGAGCCAGCTGTGGACCCGCTGCGGGTACGCCTCACCGGAGGTGGTGGTGGTCTGGTCGCCGCCGTCGACCGCGGTGATGAACGTCGTGGCGTTCGAGTTCCAGTGCTTGGTGACCGCCCCGGCCGATGGCAGGTAGATGCTGACGGCGAGGGGCTCGAAGGCATCGAAGCTGATCGCCGCCGGGTCACTGACGACGTCCTGGCCCGGTGCCGCGGTGACCGAAGGACTCCCCCCGAAGAGGACCGCGACCGGCGCCTCCACGCCGCCGTCGGGCCGGCTCACGCCGATCGTCACCCGTTCGAACGTCACCGGCTCGGCGTTGTAGCGGTTCGTGAGGTGCAGCCGGACCTGGCCCGTCGACGCGAGATGCGGCGTGATGACGTTGCGGACGGTCTGGTTCCGGAACTGCGCCGGCAGTGGCGTGAACGTGGCGTCCTGCGGGAAGGACGCGTCGCTGGGAGCGGCCCCCCAACTGGCGACCCAGTTGGGTGACGGGCAGGCCGACGAGACGGCGGTGGTCGCCGTGGCCTCGGGCGAGGTCGCCTCGGTCGTCGTGCACCCCGCCACCGTCCCCGCGGCGAGGGCCAGGCCGAGCACGACGGCAACAGTGAACCCGACGTTCGGGCGCGGGGCATGCATGGGGGCGTTCACCTCGTCGTGGTGGGCACGGATGGCGGGCGGGTGACCCTATCTTCCTGGGCGCCGTTGCCCCGCCCGCTGCCGCGCCGCCGCCCTGTCCGACCAGAAATCAGGCTGGACCGGTGCGACGGCCCGCGCGACGGTCTGGCCATGCCCCAGGATCACTTCGGCGAAGACGTCGCCGCGCACTACGACGAGAGCCACGGCTCGATGTTCGACCCGGACACGCTCAGCCTGACGGTCGACCTGCTGGCCGAGCTCGCCGGGGACGGCGCCGCCCTCGAGTTCGCCGTCGGCACCGGTCGGGTCGCCCTGCCGCTCGCCGCTCGGGGGGTGCCCGTGTGCGGGATCGAGCTGTCCGACGCCATGGCTGAGCGGCTCCGGGCCAAGGACGACGCCGGGCTCGTCACCGTGACCATGGGCGACATGGCCACCACCCGCGTCGACGGCCGCTTCCGGCTCGTCTACCTCGTGTTCAACACCATCGGGAACGTGTTCACCCAGGACCAGCAGGTCGCCTGCTTCGTCAACGCGGCCGAGCACCTCGAGCCCGGCGGGTACTTCCTGATCGAGGTCGGCGTGCCCGACCTGCGCCGCCTCCCTCCCGGCGAGGACGCCCGCGTCTTCTCGCACGCCCCGGGGTACGTGGGCTACGACCACTACGTGGACCTCGTCGCGCAACAGGCCGTGTCCCACCACTTCGTGGCCGACGGTTCCGGCGTGCGCGAGTTCGCCACGCCGTTCCGGTACGTGTGGCCGTCCGAGCTCGACCTGATGGCCCAGATCGCCGGCCTGTCGCCCCACGCCCGGTGGGCCGACTGGGCCCGCACTCCCTTCACCGGCGAGAGTCCCTCGCACGTGTCGGTCTGGGTGAAGCCCGTCTGACGCCCCTGGCCGACATCGCCGCCGCCCCTCCTGAGACGAAAGCCCAGGCCGCGGGCCTGGGCTTTCGTCGTTCGCACGGCTCGGGGGGGAGGACTCGAACCCCCAAAGGCAGGATCAGAACCTGCTGTGTTGCCAATTACACCACCCCCGAAGGTGGGCCCCGCAGGGCGAGAAGACTCTAGGCGATCCCTGCCAGGCGTCGGTAACCGATGATGCGCCCGATCGACACCGCCGCCGTCTCGCGCAGCAGTGATCGCAACGGGGACGGGGTGTGGGCCGGGGAGACGTGCGGACGGAGACCCACCTCCTCGGCGATCTGTGAGATCCGCAGCGAGTGGTAGGGATCGGAGATCAGCACCACGTCGGGTCCCGCCTTGGCCTGGCGCACGATCACCGCGGCGGCCGACAGCTCCTCGTAGCTGTTGCGCCCGTCGACCTCGATCTTGATGGCCTCCTCGGGCACGCCCTGGGCCCTGAGGTAGTCGTAGCCGGCGAAGCCCTGGGTGACGCGGTCGCCGGGCTGCTTGCCCCCGGTCACGATGATCATCGGGGCCCGACCGGCCTGGTACAGCTCCACGGCGTGGTCGAGGCGGGCCTTGAGCACGGGCGACGGCTTCCCGTTCCACTGGGCCGCCCCCATCACCACGAGGGCGTCACCGGAGGTGTGCGAGTCGTGGCGCGAGGCGAACCACACCTGGGCGAAGGTGAACCCCACGTACAGCAGGACGAGGACGAGCACCCCCGCCAGGATCTTCAGGGGGAGCTTCAGCAGGCGCAGCACGAGCTACAGCCGATCGCGGGCCGCCTGCAGGCGCGCCAGCGTCCGCGGCCGACCCAGCACGAGCAACGATTCGAGCAGCGGCGGGCCCACCGAGCGCCCGGTCACCGCCACGCGGACGGGCGCCTGGGCCTTGCCCTTGGCGATCCCGTGGGCCTCGCCGTAGCCGAACAGGGTCTCCTCCAGCACCGGCACGCTCCATTCGCACTCAGCGAAGGCGGCGAGCATCCCGTCGAGCATGGTGACGGCCTGGTCGCGGCCCTTGACCATGACCTTCTCCCACGACGGCGGGTCGATCTCGGGCGCCTCCACGAACAGGAACTCGACGTAGCCGGGCACCTCGTCGAGGCGCTTGACCCGCTCCTGCACGAGCGGGGCCATGACGGCGAAGGCGTCCGGATCGAAGGCGTCGGGGGCCCATGGGGCGGCCTCGCCGTGCAACCAGGGCTCGGCCCGCTCCACGAACTCGCCCACCGGCAGGGCCCGGATGTACTCGCCGTTGAAGTGGTCGAGCTTCTTGAGGTCGAAGAACGCGCCCGCCTTGTTCACCGCAGAGAGGTCGAACAGCTCGACGAGCTCGTCCCGGGGACGGATCTCCACCCCGTCCGGTGCCCCCCAGCCCAAGGTGGCCAGGTAGTTCACCATCGCGTCGGGCAGGTAGCCGCGCCCGATGTAGTCACCCACCGACACGTCGTCGCGCCGCTTCGAGAGCTTCTGGCGCTTGTCGTTGACGATGAGCGGCAGGTGGGCGAACACGGGCTCGGCCTCGATGCCCAACGCCCGGCGCAGCAGCAGCACCTTGGGGGTGACGTTGATGAGGTCCTCCCCGCGGATGATGTGGGTGATGCCCATGTCGGCGTCGTCCACCGCGTTGGCCACGAGGAACATGGGCAGCCCGTTGCTGCGGACGATGACGAAGTCCTCCAGGTTGTCGTTGGGGAAGCTGACCTCGCCCCGGATGAGGTCCGAGAACGTGGTGGCGCCGAGATCGGGCGAACGGAACCGGACCACCGTGCCCGGGCCCGGCTCGACGTTGCGGTCCCGGCAGAACCCGTCGTAGCCGGGCGGCCCCCCGGCGGCCTCGTTGCGGGCCCGCACCGCCTCCTGGGTGCAGTCGCAGCGGTAGGCGTGGCCGTTGGCCTCCAGCTCGACCGCCGCGGCCAGGTGGCGCTCGAGGCGGTCCGACTGGTGGACCGGCTCGCCGTCCCAGTCGATGCCCAGCCAGCGCAGGGCGACGTAGATGGCCTCGATGAGCTCGGGCTGGCTGCGCTCGGCGTCGGTGTCCTCGATCCGCAGCAGCATCTCGCCGCCGTGGCCACGGGCGAAGAGCCAGTTGAACAGGGCGGTGCGGGCCCCTCCGATGTGGAGATAGCCGGTGGGTGAGGGCGCGAAGCGGACACGGATCGGGGCGGGAGGCACGGGTGGAGAGTAGTGCCCGCCCCGATCCGGTCCCCTTCAGCCCGGGGGGGTGGTGGCCACAGCATCTACCCCGCCGGCGGCCCGGCCAGACCTCCGCGGCGGCCCGCCGGCGCCAGCCGGTAGCCTCGCCCGGTGGCCGGCGCCGACCTCCCTCCCGCCCTGGGCAAGCGCCTGCCGCCGGTGTGGGCGGTCGAGCCGGGCCTACGGGCGCGGAACCTGCTGGGGCGGGCCCATCGCGCCATGATGCCCCCGGCGCTGCCGGTCCTGGAGCAGATGGACCGGATGATCGAAGTGCGGCTGGTGGCCGTGGCCTGCGAGCTGGGCCTGCCCGACCTGGTGGCGGGAGGGGCGCGCACCGCGGCCGAGGTGGCCGACGCCGGGCACCTCGACGGCGACGCCACCTTCCGGGTGCTGCGCTACCTCACCTCGAAGGGTTGGTTCCGCATCGAGGGGGGCGGCGCCCCCACCACCTCGTCCCGGTTCGGGCTCACGACCACCGGGGCCCTGCTGCGGTCGGATCACCCCGACGGCCTGCGCGACTGGGCCCGCTTCGTCGGGGCCGACTGGATGAGCCGGATCTGGGACCAGGCCGCCCACACGGTCCGCACCGGCGAGAGCGCCAGCGTGGCCGCCACCGGCCGGCCCTTCTTCGACTTCCTCGACGCCGATCCGACGGCCGATGCCCTCTTCGACGGGGCCATGCGGGGCGGCTCGGGCCTGCAGTCACGCCTGCTGGTCGAGGCCATCGACTTCACCCGCTTCGGCCGCATCTGTGACGTGGCCGGAGGCACGGGCCAGACGCTCGCCACCGTGCTGTCCCGCGCCCCGGGGGCCCGCGGGGTGCTGTTCGAGCGGCCCACCGTGATCGACCGGGCCGAGGCCGAGCTCACCGGCCGGCCGGTGAGCTCGCGCATCGAGCTGGTGGCGGGTGACATGTTCGAGTCGGTGCCCGGCGGCTGTGACTGCTATCTCCTGCTGGCCGTGGTGCACGACTGGGATGACGCCGCCGCCGGGCAGATCCTCACCAACGTGCGCGACCAGATCGGGCTCGTGGGCCGGGCCGTGGTGGTCGAGGCGGTGGTGCCGGCCCGGCCCGACGCCGACTTCGCCACCATGTCCGACGTCTTGATGCTGGTGCTGACCGGAGCGGGGCGGGAACGCACCCACGAGGAGTTCGTGGCCCTCTTCGCCGCCGCCGGCCTGCGCATCGAGGCCGAGACGGTGCTGCCCAACCTGTTCCACGCCTTCGAGCTGGCGCTGGCCTGATCAGCCCGTGGCCGCCGGCTTGGACGAGGCCTTGCGCTTGAAGAAGGCCCGCCAGTCCTGGGCTGCCACCAGCGCCACCTCGGTGTGGGTGAGGCGCAGCACGGCCTGGGGCACGAGGTCGGCGATCTTGCGCCGCTCCATGTAGTGGTGGACGTTGGCCACCTCCTCGAACAGGGGCTTGCGCAGCCTCACCAGCTCGGGGTCGGCCTTGGCCAGGTAGCCCCAGATGGTGAAGGCCGACGTGAGGTCGTGGACCATGGGGGCCCGGCCGAACAGCGAGGCGCGCTTGAGCGCCACCGTCGTGCACCCGGCGATGACGTCGTCGGCGTGCTCGCCGTCGGCCAGCACCAGTCGATCCTCGAAGCGGCGGGCCAGCTTGATGGCGAACCCCTGGTCGGGGCCCGGGTAGCCCAGGCGGGGGCCGAGCGGCTGGCGACCGGCCAGGTCGCCGGGACGCTCCGCCAGCCACGGCTCGCCGCTCCACGGCGGTGACTCGTAGACCCGGGGGCGGTCGGTGACGGGGTGGGGGACGAACTCGGGTGCAGCCATCGACCCGAGCCTACGACGTGTGGACCAGGCCGTAGACGAACGAGTCGAGCAGCGCCCGCCAGGCCGCCTCGATGACGTTGGTGTCCACCCCCACGGTGGTCCACACGTTCTCGCCGTCCGTCGAGTCGATGAGGACCCGCACCACGGCGCCGGTGGCGTCGCCACCGTCGAGCACCCGCACCTTGAAGTCGGTGAGGTGGATGCGCTCCAGCGCGGGGAACCGACCGTTGAGCGCTCCTCGCACGGCGACGTCCAAGGCGTTGATGGGCCCGTTGCCCTCCCCCACCGCGGCGAGGCGCACCCCGTCGACCCACAGCTTCACGGTGGCCTCGACCGACACCTCGACCTCGTCGCCGGGCATGACCGGGCCTTCGCGGTGGTAGCTGGTCACCCGGTAGGCCTCGACCTCGAAGAAGTCCTGCTTCCACCCACTGGCCTGGCGCATCAGCAGCTCGAGCGAGGCATCGGCCGCCTCGAACAGCCACCCCTTCGACTCGAGCGCCTTGAGCTCCTCGCTCAACGCGCCGGCGGCCCGGTCGTCGAGCTCGACGCCCAGCTCGTTGGCCTTCATGGCCATGCCGGCCCGGCCGCCCAGGTCCGAGACCAGCACCCGGGTGTGGTTGCCCACCGACTCGGGGTCGATGTGCTCGTAGCTGGCGCCCCCGGCCCGCCCCAGCGCCGAGGTGTGCAGGCCGCCCTTGTGGGCGAAGGCGGAGATCCCGACGTAGGGGTCCGACGGGTGGGGAGGCAGGTTGACCAGCTCGGCCACGTGCCGGCTCACCAGCGTGAGCCGCTCCAGCCGGCCGGGCGGGAGGGTCTGGATGCCCAGCTTGAGGGTGAGATCGGGGATGACGGTCATCAGGTTGGCGTTGCCGGTGCGCTCGCCGTAGCCGTTGACCGTGCCCTGCACCTGGGTGGCGCCTCCCAGCACGGCGGCCACCGAGTTGGCCACGGCACAGCCCGAGTCGTTCTGGGTGTGGATGCCGACGTCGACGCCGGCCAGGTAGGCCACCACCTCGGTCGTGATCTGCTGGACCTCGTGAGGGCAGCGAGCCTCCGTTGGTGTCGCACAGCACCACGCACGACACACCGTTGGTGGCGGCGGCCTCGACCACCCGCAGGGCGTACTCGGGGTTGGCCTTGTACCCGTCGAAGAAGTGCTCGGCGTCGAAGAAGACCCGGCGACCGGCGGCGGCCAGGAAGGCCACCGACTCGCCCACCATGGCCACGCCCTCGTCCAGCGTGGTCTGCAGGGCCTCGGTCACGTGGAAGTCCCAGCTCTTGCCCACGATGCACACCGTCGACGTCTCGACCCCCACCAGCGCCTGCAGGGTCGGGTCCACGTCCACCTTGCCGGCCGGGCGCCGCGTCGAACCGAACGCCACCAGCTGGGCCGTCGAGAGCGACAGCTCGGCCGGGGCGCGGCGGAAGAACTCGGCGTCCTTGGGGTTGGCCTGCGGGTAGCCGCCTTCGATCCAGTGCACGCCCAGCCAGTCGAGCTGCTCGGCCACCCGCAGCTTGTCCTCCACCGTGAGCGAGATGCCCTCGAACTGGGCGCCGTCGCGCAGGGTGGTGTCGAAGATCTCGACCGCGTCGGGGAGCTCAGTCGACATAGTCGAGCCAGTCCTTGTAGCGGTCGACCTCGCCCCGCACCACCCGGTGCGTACTCGGCGGCCAGCGCCGTGGTCATCGGGCCGGGGCACGGGATGGGGCGGTCGTCCACCGAGTTCACCGCGCTGATCTCGGCCGCGGTGCCGCACACGAACATCTCCTCGCACACGTAGAGGTCGGTGCGCGTGAGGTTGTCGAAGCGCGATCTCGAAGCCGAGGTCGCGCCCGATGGTCATGACCGAGTCCTGGGTGATGCCCTCCAGGGCACCGGCGGCCACGGGCGGGGTGATGAGCACCCCGTCGCGGGCGGCGAAGATGTTCTCGCCGGTGCACTCGCTGACGAAGCCCTGGGGGCTCAACATGATGGCCTCGTCGTAGCCCGCCTTGAGCGCCTCGACCTTGGCCAGCGACGAGTTCACGTAGTTGCCGGTGGTCTTGGACGCCGGGGGCATCGTGTTGTGGTCGTGGCGCGTCCACGACGAGATCTTCATGCGCACGCCCTTGGCCGAGGCGGCGTCGTCGCCCAGGTAGGCGCCCCACGGCCAGCAGGCGATGGCCACGTCCACGGTGCACGGCAGCGTGTTGAGGCCCATCTCCCCGTAGCCGTAGTAGGCGATGGGGCGGATGTAGGCCGAGGGCAGGCCCGAGGCCCGCACCACGTCCTTGGTGGCCGGCCACCAGCTCGTCGACCGAGTAGGGCAGGTCCATCATCATGATCCGGGCCGAGTTGTGCAGCCGCTCCATGTGGTCGGTGAGGCGGAACACGGCCGGCCCGTCCGCCGTCTCGTAGGCCCGGATGCCCTCGAAGACCCCCATGCCGTAGTGCAGCGTGTGGGTGAGGACGTGGATCTGGGCGGCGTCCCAGTCCACGAGCTCGCCGTTCATCCAGATCTTGTCGGTGGGGGTGATGGGCATCGGGGAGTCTCCTGAAGGGGGGCGGGCGAGCTAGAGGCGGTCGGCGACCAGGTCGCCGACCTCGGACGTCGAGCCGACGAGGGTGGCGGTGTCGGCACAAGCCTTGCGGATGCGGGCGGCGGCGTCGGCCTCGCCCAGGAACTCGAGCATCATGGCCGCCGACAAGATGGCGGCGACGGGGTTGGCCTTGGCCTGCCCGGCGATGTCGGGGGCCGAGCCGTGGACCGGCTCGAACATGGACGGCCCGGTGCGGGCCGGGTTGAGGTTGCCCGACGAGGCCAGGCCGATGCCGCCCGACACGGCGCCGCCGAGGTCGGTGAGGATGTCGCCGAAGAGGTTGTCGGTGACGATGACGTCGTACTGCCCGGGCGACTGCACGAAGTAGATGCAGGCGGCGTCGACGTGGTTGTAGGCGCGTGGTCACGTCGGGGTACTCGCCCGCCACCTCGTTGAAGGCCCGCTCCCACAGGTCGCCGGCGAAGGTCAACACGTTCGTCTTGTGCACCAGCGTGAGGTGCTTGCGGGGTCGGCTGCGGGCCAGGTCGAAGGCGTAGCGGACGCAGCGCTCGACGCCCATGCGGGTGTTGACCGAGCCCTGGGTGGCCACCTCGTGGGGCGTGCCCTTGCGCAGGAAGCCACCCTCGCCGGCGTAGGTGCCCTCGGTGTTCTCGCGGATCACGACGAAGTCGTGCGAGCCGTCGGGGGCCAGGAAGGGACGCTGGTTGATGTACAGGTCGAGGTCGAAGCGCATCTTGAGCAGCAGGCCCCGCTCGATGACGCCGGGAGGCACGTCCGGGGTGCCGACCGCGCCCAGCAGCAGGGCGTCGAGCCCTCGCCACTCCTCGCACCGTGTCGTCGTCGAGCACCACGCCGTCCCGCAGGTAGCGGGCGCCGCCGAGGTCGTAGTCGACGGTGTCGAGCTCGACGCCGGTGGCGCGCACGACCTTCAGCGCCTCGGCGATGACCTCGGGGCCGATGCCGTCGCCGCCGATGACGCCCACGCGGTGGGGTCGGGCGGTCTGCGGGCGGGACTGGTCACTCACGGAAGATCGGTCTCCTAGAACGAGAAAACCGCCCACCGGAGTGGACGGTCAGGAGCGCACACCACGAGGTGATGTGCGCTAGTCGATGATGATGACAGGGGCGGTGGGGGTCAGATGCACTGCGCGACAGTGTGGTGGCGGTCACGGCCAACGTCAACCTCGTACGGGACGGGCGACGAGGCGTCGCTACCATGGGGCCCGTGGCTCAGACCTATCACCTCTCCCAGGAGGCCTACGACCGCCTGGCGGCCGAGCACGAGAACCTCGTGACCCACGGCCGGACCGACATCGCCCGCAAGATCCAGGCCGCCCGTGAGCTCGGCGACCTCAAGGAGAACGGCGACTACCACGCGGCCAAGGAGGAGCAGGGCAAGATGGAGGCCCGCATCAACCACCTGGCCGCCCTGCTGATCGACGCCGAGATCGTCGAGGTGGACGGCAGCGGCACGGTCCAGGCCGGTTCGGTGGTCACCATCCTGCACGAGGGCGACGACGAGCCCGAGCGCTACCTCATCGGCTCGATCGAGGAGCGCCACGACGACCTCGAGGTCATGTCGCCCGGGTCGCCGCTGGGAGCGGCCCTGATGGGCCACGCCGTCGGGGACCTGGTCGACTTCGAGGCGCCGGGGGGCACCCTCAAGGTCGAGATCGTCGACATCGGTTCCTGATCCTCGCCGAGACCGGAGCGTCGACCCGATGCGCGAGCCCGACCCGCCCGGCCTCCCTCCGGCCGAGCGCATCGAGCTCCCCGGCCGCGGGCGTCACCTCCATGCGTCGGGCCGGCGGGGCCGACCGGCGCTCCCACCCTGATGCTGATGCACGGCTGGACGGCCACCGCCGCCCTCAACTGGTTCGCCGCCTATCCAGCCGCTGGCCGCCCACTTCAACGTCATCGGCATCGACCACCGGGGCCACGGCCGCGGCATCCGGACGTGGCGCCGGTTCCGCCTGGAGGACTGCGCCGACGACGCCATCGCCCTGGCCGACGTGCTGGGCATCGACCGGGTCATCCCGGTCGGCTACTCGATGGGCGGCCCGATCGCCCAGCTCACCTGGCGGCGCCACCCCGAGCGGGTCGAAGGTCTCGTGCTGTGCGCCACCAGCCGGAACTTCCGGGCCGGCCGACCGGGTGAGCGGGCCGTGCTGGGCGGCCATCGGCGTGGCGTCGGTGGCGGCCCGGGCCGTCCCCCGCCGGGTGCACCGCTCGATGGGCGAACGCCTGTTGAACCTGCGCTACGACGAGTCCGACCTGGGGCGCTGGGCCCGCCAGCAGGTGGTGCGCAACGACACCCGCATGGTGGTCGAGGCCGGCCAGGCCCTGGGCAACTTCTCCTCCCGGGACTGGATCGGCTCGGTCGACGTGCCCTGCGCCGTGGTGGTGACCGAAGCCGACACGGTGGTGCCGCCGTACCGCCAGCACCGCCTGGCCGACGCCATCCCCGGCGCCACGGTGCACTCCGTGGTCGGGCGACCACGGCGTGTGCGCCATGGACCCCGAGGCCTTCGTCCCGGTGCTGGTCGACGCCTGCCTCGACGTGGCCGGGCGGGCCCGGGAGCGGAAGCGCCAGGCCGGCTGACCTCGGGGCCCTCAGGCCGGGACCGGGGCGGCCTCGACCACGCGCACCGGGCGGCCCAGCACCTCTTCCAGCAGGTCCTTGCGCTCGGCCGCGGTGTAGAGCTCGAGGGAGAGATCGGCGCCCGTCGAGCGGCACGGCCTCGATGACCAGGGTCTTGGCCTCGCGATGGGCGCGCACCGCCGTCACCAGGCCGGCGTGGGTGCGGTCCAGGCCGATGGCCACCCGCAGGATGCCGGCCAGGGTTCGCACCGTGGCCTGGTCCTGGGGGCGCAGGGCGGCGAACTCGGCGTGCTTGGCCGACGGGGCGCTCTTGCGGTGGTACCGGGCGACGAGCGCCATCATCTCGATCTCGTGGTCGGTGAAGCCCGACAGATGATCGGAGTTCCGGATGACGTAGTAGCTGTGCTTGTGGTGCTTGGAGTGCGACACGTACAGCCCGACGTTGGCCAGCAGCGCGGCGGCCTCGAGCAGCTCCCGGGTGTCGTCGCCCAGCCCGTGGAGCCTGGCCGTCTCGTCGAACAGCTCGAGGGCCAGCTCGGCCACATGGGCGCTGTGCTGGGGCTCGTCGTCCATGAGCTCGGCCAGGCGGGTGACGCTGCGCCGCCGCAGGTCGTGGAGGTGGTGGAGGGCGGCACCGTGACGACGCTGGAAGGCATCGAGCAGCGCCCCCTCGCGCAGGGCGTAGCCCGACACCACCATCTCGTCGATGCCGAACACGGCCATGGCCTGCTCGGCGATGATCGCCCCGGCCAGGATGATGTCGGCCCGGCCCGCCTCCATGCCGTCGATGGCCCGCCGGCGCCCCACCGTGGACACCCCGGCCAGGGTCCTGACCAGCGCCTCGGTCTCCGAGCGGGTGAAGGTGGCGTTGGTCAGCGAGCGCAGGGGCGCGGCCCCGGGGCGGGCGGCGTTGACCAGCTGGGCCACGGCCTCGATGGTGCCGGAGCTGCCCACCGCCACGTCGAAGCCGAGCCGGCGCCACCTCGCGGGCCATGGGGACGAGCATGGCCCGCACGTGGCGGCGGCAGGCGTCCACCGCTCCGGGGTGCAACCGGTCGGTCTTGAAGAAGCGCCGGGTGAGGCGGATGGCACCCAGCTTGAAGCTGCGCACGGCCAGGGTCTCGCCCTGCTCGCCGACCAGCACCTCGGTGCTGCCCCCGCCGATGTCGATGAGCAGCAGCCGGCGGTCGAACACCGGGACGGCCTGCAGGATGCCGAGCTGGATGAGGCGGGCCTCCTCGACGCCGGAGATGACCTCGACCTCCACCCCGGCCTCGTCACGGGCCCGCTCGATGAACTCCTCGGCGTTCTCGGCCTCGCGCACGGCGCTGGTGGCCACGGCGGTCACGGGAGCCTCGCTGATGTCGGCCACCTGACGGAAGCGGGCGAGAGCGGCGATGCCCCGATCGATGGCGTCCGGGGTCAGCTCCTTCATGTCCCCGCCGCCCGAGCCCAGCCGGACCGACTCCTTCTCGTCGGCGATGACCTCGAAATGACCCTCGTCGTCGAAGCGCGCCACCACCAGGTGGAGGGAGTTGGTGCCGATGTCGATGGCCGCCAGGTTCTCGCCCATGGACCCGCGAGCCTAGGTGAGCCCCGCCGCCCCCTCGATCCGCCGGGCGGCGGCCACCACCGCGTCGCCGTAGCGGCGACCCGGCCGGCGGGTCGTGCGCTCGATGGGCCCCGACACGCTCACCGCGGCCAGCGGCCGGCCGTCGGGACCGGCCACCGCGGCGCTGACCGAGGCCACCCCGGCCTCCCGCTCGCCCACGCTCTCGACCCACCCCGAAGGGGCGTCGCGGAGGATCTTGCCGGCCGAGCCCACCTCGAGCGGGAGCGACGCGCCCATGGGCACGATGGTGCGCAGCCCGTGGGGCGACTCGAGGGCGGCGATGCACACCCGCCGGTCGCCCTGGCGCACGTAGAGCTGCACGGACTCACCGGTCTCGTCGCGCAGGCCGGCCAGGGCGGGCATGGCCGCCGCCGCCAGGGGGATGGCCTCGGCCGCGGCCCGGCCCAGGGCGATGAGGCGCACCCCGAGGGCGAAGCGGCCCTCTTCGTCGCGACGCACGAGGCCGTGCTGCTCGAGGGCCACGGCCAGCCGGTGGGTGGTGGCCCGGGAGAACCCGGTCACCGCCACCAGCTCGCTGAGCGAGCGGGGGGACTCCTCCAGGGCGTCGAGCACCTGGGTGGCCTTGTCGATCACGCCCACGCCGCTTACACTCGATCCCATTGCGCAAGACTACTGTCTTGCATAGTGGGACACAATTTCGTGGGACAAAATGTCGTGGGACACAAGACCGAAGGAGCCCGCATGGGCAAGACGCTGAGCGAGAAGATCTGGGACCAGCACCTGGTGCACGCCGCGCCGGGCGAGGCCGACCTGCTCTACATCGACCTCCATCTGGTCCACGAGGTGACCTCGCCGCAGGCCTTCGACGGCCTCCGTCTGGCCGGCCGCACCGTCCGCCGGCCCGATCTCACCGTGGCCACCGAGGACCACAACGTCCCCACGGCCGACATCGACCAGCCCATCGCCGACCCGATCTCGCGCAAGCAGGTCGAGGTGCTTCGGGCCAACTGCGCCGAGTTCGGCATCACCGAGTACCCGATGGGCGACCCCGACCAGGGGATCGTCCACATCATCGGCCCCGAGCAGGGGCTCACCCAGCCGGGCATGACCATCGTGTGCGGCGACAGCCACACCTCGACCCACGGTGCCTTCGGCGCCCTGGCCTTCGGGATCGGGACGAGCGAGGTCGAGCACGTGCTGGCCACGCAGACGCTGCCCCAGAGCCGGCCCGGGACGATGGCCGTCACCGTCGAGGGCGAGCTGCCCGCCGGGGTCACGGCCAAGGACCTGATCCTCGCCGTCATCGGCACCATCGGCACCGGCGGCGGCATCGGCTCGATCATCGAGTACCGGGGATCGGCCATCCGCGCCCTGTCGATGGAGGGGCGCATGACCGTGTGCAACATGTCGATCGAGGCGGGGGCCAAGGCGGGGCTGATCGCCCCCGACGAGGTCACCTTCGACTACCTGCGGGGCCGCCGCCACGCCCCCGACGACGCGGCGTGGGACGAGGCGGTGGCGGCCTGGCGGGCGCTGGCCACCGACGACGACGCCGTGTTCGACCAGGAGGTGGTGCTCGACGCCGCCACCCTGGAACCGTTCGTGTCGTGGGGCACCAACCCGGCTCAGGTGACCGCCCTCAGCGGCTCGGTGCCCGACCCGGAGTCGTTCGGGGACCCGAGCGCCCGGGAGTCGGCGGCGCGGGCCCTGGACTACATGGGCCTCACCGCCGGCACCCCGATGCGGGAGATCCCGGTGGACACGGTGTTCATCGGCTCGTGCACCAACGGCCGCATCGAGGACGTGCGGGCCGCCGCCGCGGTGGCCCAGGGGCGCCGGGTCCGCGACGGGCTGCGGGCCATGGTGGTGCCCGGCTCGTTCCGGGTGAAGGCCCAGGCCGAAGCCGAGGGCCTCGACCAGATCCTGCGTGATGCCGGGTTCGACTGGCGCGAGCCGGGCTGTTCGATGTGCCTGGCCATGAACCCGGACAAGCTGGCCCCGGGCGAGCGGGCGGCGTCGACCAGCAACCGCAACTTCGAGGGCCGCCAGGGCCGCGGCGGGCGCACCCACCTCGTCTCCCCCGCGGTGGCCGCCGCCACCGCCATCGCCGGCACGTTCGCCACGCCGGCCGACCTGAGCTGAAAGAGGACCCGCCCCATGGACGCAGTCACCGTCGTCACCGGCACCGCGGTGCCGTTGGACCGATCGGATGTCGACACCGATCAGATCATCCCGAGCGACTGGCTCAAGCGGGTGGAGCGCACCGGCTTCGGGGCCGGGCTGTTCTCCGAGTGGCGTGACGACCGCGACTTCGTCCTCAACGCCGAGCACTACGCGGGGGCGACCATCCTCGTGGGGGGACCCAACTTCGGGACGGGCTCGTCCCGCGAGCACGCCGTGTGGGCCATCATGGACTACGGCTTCAAGGCCGTCGTCTCACCTCGCTTCGCCGACATCTTCCGCAACAACTGCACGAAGAACGGGCTGGTGCCGGTGCAGGTCGAGGCCGAGGTGGGCGAGCAGCTGCTGCGGGCCATCGAGGCGGACCCGACCCTGGAGCTGACCATCGACGTGGCCGCTCGGACGTTGTCGGCGCCGGCCCTGGGGCTGGAGGTGTCCTTCCCGCTTGGACGACGCCACCCGCGACCGGTTCCTCCGGGGGCTCGACGACATCGGCATCACCCTGACCCACGATGACGAGATCACCCGTTTCGAGGCGTCCCGCCCGGCCTGGAAGCCTGCCGCCCGCTAGGGAGCCCCTGCTCGTAGGCCGGGCGGGCGGCCGTCAGCTCAACTCGACGGCGGCGGCGGAGGTGATGCCGTCGGCGGCCAGCAGCCGGGCCACCACGTCAGGGGTGACGGCCTGCGCCGTGGCCAGCACCATGAGGGCCGAGTCACCCGACGACGACTGCCCGACGTCCATGTCGGCGATGTTGATGCCGGCTTCGCCGAGCAGGGTGCCCACCGTCCCGATGACCCCGGGACGGTCGTCGTTGCGCACGATCAGCAGGTGGCGCGCCGGAGGGACGTCGACGGTGTGGTCGTCGACCATCACGATGCGGGGCTCACCGCGCAGGCCCACCAGCGTGCCGCCCAGCGCGTGGCTGCCGCCCCGGACGGTGATCAGGTTCACGTAGTCCTGGGCCGTGGTGGTGGCCGTCTCCCGCACGTTCACGCCGCTCTCCGCCGCCAGCTGGGGCGCGTTCACGTACGACACCGACTGGTCGGAGATCCGCCCGAAGTAGCCCTTCAGCAGCGACAGCGTGAGGATGCGGGTGTCGTAGCCGGCCAGCTGACCCTGGTACTCGACGTCGAGGGTGGTGATGCCGCCGCCGCTGAACGAGCCGAACAGCTCGCCCAGGCGCTCGGCCATGGGCAGGAAGGGCCGGACGGTCTCCGACGCCTCCGCCGCGCTCACGTTGACGGCGAAGGGCACGAAGTCGCCGGCCAGGGCCAGGCCGACCTGCTCGGCGATGGTGTCGCCCGCCTTGTCCTGGGCCTCGTGGGTGCTGGCTCCCAGGTGGGGGGTGACCACCACCGAATCCAGGCCGAACAGCGGCGACTCGGTGGTGGGCTCGGCGGCGAACACGTCGATGGCCGCCCCGCCCACGTGTCCCGACGCGATGGCGGCGGCCAATGCCGCTTCGTCGATGATGCCGCCCCGGGCGACGTTCACGATGCGGATGCCCGGCTTGGCCTTGGCCAGGAGCTCGGCGTCGATGAGCCCCACCGTGTCGGGTGTCTTGGCCACATGGATGGTCACGAAGTCGGCGGTGGCCATCAACGTCTCGAGGTCCACCAGCTCGACGCTCATCTGGCGGGCCCGATCGGGGGACACGAACGGGTCGTAGGCGACCAGCCGCATGCCGAAGGCCAGGGCCCGCTGAGCCACCAGCTTGCCGATGCGACCCAGGCCGATCACCCCGAGCGTCTTGTCCGACAGCTCGACGCCCGTCCACCGGGAGCGCTCCCAGCGACCCTCGACCAGGGCGGCGTGGGCCTGGGGCACGTTGCGGGCCTGGGCCAGCAGCAGGGCCATGGTGTGCTCCGCCGCCGACAGCACGTTGGACTGGGGGGCGTTGACCACCATCACGCCGCGGGCGGTGGCCGCCTCGACGTCGACGTTGTCGAGCCCGATCCCGGCCCGACCGACGACCACGAGATCGGTGCCCGCGTCGAGCACCTCGGCGGTGACCGTGGTGGCCGAGCGGATGATCAGCGCCTGGGCCCCTTTGATCAGCTCGAGCAGCGCCTCGGGCGAGGGCTCGACCTGGACGTCCACGTCGTGGCCGGCGGCCCGGAGCCGGTCCAGGCCTCCCTCGGCGATGGGTTCGGTTACCAGGATGCGGGCCATCGCATCATCCTGGCCGCTGGGCCGCGACGGCCGCCAACCGACGAGCTCAGCCGCCCTGCAGCTTGTAGGTGATGAAGAAGGCGGCCAGGGGGACGACGACGAACACGGCGGCCAGCACCAGCACGGGGATGAGCCAGGGGCGCGACGAGCGGACGAGCTCGTCGGCGTCCCAGTCCTCCTCGTCGTCGGGCGGGGGCTCGACGCCGAGGATCTGGCGGGCCCGCAGCGCGTCGTTGGGGAGCACCGTCACCGCGTACGCCCCTTCGGGGGAGGCGTCGTCGGGGTGGTCGACCGCCGCGCCGATCCCGTGGGTCACGAGCGTGGCGGCCCGGGCGCGGGCGTCGGCCTCGAGCGGGTGCCGCTCGATCACCGTCATGGCCTGCGTTCCGTCCTGGGCTCCTGCCTCCACCGTGGCCCCCTCTCAGAGGTTCTCGATCAGGATCGGCTCCCCGGGTACATCCATCGGATCAGACGGCTCGATCCTGAACACCTGCGCGTAAAAGTACCGCTCCGCCTCCAACGCCCGCCGGATGTTGGGCGCCTGGCGGAAGCCGTGCTGCTCGCCTTCGAAGGTGACGTAGGCCACGGCCAGGCCCTTGGCCCGCACCGCGTCGACGATCATCTCGGACTGGGCCGGCGGCACGATCTCGTCCTCCAGGCCCTGCAGGACGATGAGCGGGCAGTCGAGGTGCTCGACGTGGTGGATCGGTGAGCGCTGCTGGTACAGGTCGAGGCGCTCGGGGTAGGGCCCCACCAACGAGTCCAGGTAGCGGGACTCGAACTTGTGCGTGTCACGGGCGAGCGCCTCGAGGTCGGCCACCCCGTAGAGGCTGGCGCCGGCGTGGAACCGGTCCCGGAAGGTCAGGGCGCACAGCGTGGTGAAACCGCCGGCGCTGCCGCCCCGGATGGCCAACTGGTCGGGGTGGACCGAGCCGGCGGCCACCAGATGGGCGGCGGCGGCCACGCAGTCGTCGACGTCCACCACCCCCCACTGCCCGTCCAGCGCCTTGCGGTAGGCCCGGCCGTAGCCGGTGCTCCCCCGGTAGTTCACGTCGACCACGGCGAAGCCCCGCGACGTCCAGAACTGGACGGCCAGGCTGAGCTGGGGGCGGGCGGCGGCGGTGGGCCCCCCGTGGCTCATGACCAGCAGCGGAGGCGCGGTCCCCGCGGGGGCCACGCACGTCGGGTTGCAGGGCGGGTAGTAGATGGCGTGGGCCACGGCGCCGTCGCCGGTGTCGAGCACGAGCGCCTCGGGCACCGAGAAGAAGGCGGGGTCGATGCCGAGGTCGCGTGCCGGCCGCACCACCCCCACCGAGGCCGGGCCGTTCGGGGGCAGATCGGCCACCGCGACGACCGGCTCGGCCGTGGGTGAGCCGGCCACGAAGGCGGCCCCATGGCCGTAGGCCTGGACCGAGTTGATGGTGGTGTAGCCCGTCTCGATGTCCACGATGCGCTGCGCCCTCGGGGGCGGTGGGGTCGACGACGGCCAGGTGGTCAACCCCGTCGGCGGCGTAGGCGACGACGATGCGGCCGTCGGGCAGCCGGGCGTAGCGGGACTGGGCGAACACCCAGGCGGGGGTGCCGATCTCGCCGCGCAGGGGGGCCACCGCGGCGACGGTGGGCTCGGCGCCCGACATCAGCCGGGCCGCGGCGTCGATGCGGTAGAGGTTCCACCAGTCGGACCGGTCGGACACGAACCACAGGTCCTCGCCGTACCACTCCGGCTGCGTGATCGACTCCTCACGGGACCCCACCAGGCGGCGCGACGGGCCCACCCGGCACCGGTCGTCGTCGTCGTGGATGGGGCCGAGCCACAGCTCGGTGCCGTCCCACGGCATGTCGGGGTGATCCCACTGCAGCCAGCACAGCGTCCGGCCGTCGGGGCTGGGCCGGGGCGCGGCCACGAAGTCGGGGCCGCTGACCAGCACGGTGGGCTCGGCGGGCCCGGTGGCGAAGGCCTCCAGGGCCACGATCTCATTGGCCACCTCGGTCCCGCCGTCGGAGACCCGGTGGCGCTCGCGCACGGCGATGACCCACCGGCCGTCGGCGGTGACGACGCCGTCGGCGTACCGGTCGCCGTGGGGCTCGGCCGGCTCCGGGGTGAGGGCCACCGGGGCCTGGTAGGTGTCGGGCTCGGCCGCAGGGTCGATGCGGTACAGCCGCTGGTCAGCCCAGTTGGCGAAGAACAACGAGCCGCTGTGGACCCACCACGCTCCCCCGCCGTACTCGTGCACTCTCGTCCGGGCGGAGAAGCCCTCGGGCAGCACGTCGATGGGCCGGCCACCGGTCTCGTGGCGCACGATCATGATGCGCCCGGCGTCTTCGGGGCGCAGCTCCGACCACCACAGCTCTTCCTCGCCCACGCGCACGTCGCCGAGGCCGACGGCCCCGGCCACCACCAGCTCGGCGGTGATGGGCGACGGCCATGAGCCGTAGGGCCGTTCGGTCACGTCGGGGTCGGCCACGGTCAGTCCTTGGCCATCGACAGGAGCTCACCCATGCGGGTGATGCCCTCGACCAGGTCGTCGTCACCCAGGGCGAACGACAGCCGGGCGTAGCCGGGGGCGGCGAACGCTTCGCCGGGGACGATCGCCACCTTGGCCACGTCCAGGATGACCTCGGCCAGCTCGGCGCTGGTGGTGGGCCGGTGACCGGCGATGTCGCGGCCGAGCACGCCGGCGAACGACGGGAAGGCGTAGAAGGCTCCCTGGGGCTCGAGGCAGGTCACGCCGGGGATCTCGTTGAGCATCCGGTGGATGATGATGCGGCGGCGATCGAACGCGGCGCGCATCATGGCCACCGCTTCGAGGTCGCCGGCCACCGCCGCCAGCGCGGCCCGCTGGGACACGTTGGCCACGTTCGACGTGGAGTGGGACTGGAGGTTGGTGGCGGCCTTGACCACGTCGGCCGGCCCGATCAGCCACCCCACCCGCCAGCCGGTCATGGCGTAGGTCTTGGCCACCCCGTTCAGCACCACACAGGTGTCGGCCAGCTCGGGCACCACCGTGACGATCGAGCTGAACCGGTGGTCGCCGTAGGTGAGGTGCTCGTAGATCTCGTCGGTGATGACCCAGATGCCGTGGGCCAGCGCCCACTCACCGATGGCCCGGACCTCGGCCTCGGGGTACACCGCACCGGTCGGGTTCGAGGGCGACACGAACACCACGGCCTTGGTGGAGGGGGTACGGGCCGCTTCGAGCTGGTCGACCGTGACGCGGAAGCCCGCCGCCTCATCGGTGGGGAGCACCACGCTGGTGCCGCCGGCCAGGGCGATGGGCTCGGGATAGGTGGTCCAGTAGGGGGCCGGCAGGAGGACTTCGTCGCCGGGGTTCAGCAGCGCCTCGAACGTGTTGTAGACGGCGTGCTTGCCCCCGTTGGTGACGAGCACCTGACCGGGCAGCGCCTCGTAGCCGGAGTCGCGGAGCGTCTTGGCGGCGATGGCCTCCTTCAGCTCGGGCAGGCCGCCGGCCGGCGAGTAGCGATGGTTCCTGGGATCCCGGCACGCGGCCACGGCGGCCTCCACGATGTGGTCGGGCGTGGGGAAGTCGGGCTCGCCGGCGCCGAAGCCGATCACCGGCTCGCCCGCCGCCTTGAGGGCTTTGGCCCGGGCATCGACGGCGAGGGTGGCGGACTCGGCGATGGCGCCGACGCGGCGGGAGATTCGCTCGGAGGTCATGGGTCTTTCGCGGGTCGGGGCTACGTCAGCTCCGACGCTACTGCCCGTCGCGGCGGAGGCCATCGTCGATTCGGGTCGATTCCGGTCGACTCCGGAACCGATTTCGCCCCGCCACCGGAGGGCCGCCATAGTTGGGCCGTGACCGAGAGCCTGCCTGCCATCACCATCCCCGCCGAGCTGCGACCGGCTGACGGCCGCTTCGGCTGTGGCCCCTCGAAGATCCGCCCCGAGGCGGTCAACGCCCTGGCCTCGGTGTCGTCCAGCTACCTCGGGACCAGCCATCGCCAGGCCACGGTGCGCTTCACGGTGAGCCAGCTGCGCAACGGGCTGGCCGAGCTGTTCGCCCTGCCCGACGGCTACGAGGTCCTGCTGGGCAACGGCGGGTCCACCCTCTTCTGGGATGTCGCCACCTTCGGGCTGATCGAGGAGCGGAGCCAGCACCTGAGCTTCGGGGAGTTCTCGTCCAAGTTCGCCGCGGCCGCGGCGGCCGCCCCCCATCTGGGTGAGCCCCAGGTCATCACGTCCGCCCCCGGGCACGCATCCGGTCGCCGAGGCCGGCGCCGGGATCGACGTCTACGCCCTGACCCACAACGAGACCTCGACCGGGGTGTCGATGCCGCTGACCCGCCCGGCCGGCGCCGATCCCGACGCGCTGGTGGTGGTGGACGCCACGTCGGCCGCCGGCGGTCTGCGCTTCGACCCGGCCGAGGTGGACGTGTACTACTTCGCCCCCCAGAAGTGCCTGGCCTCCGACGGCGGGCTGTGGCTGGCGGCGGTCTCGCCCCGGGCCATCGAACGGATCGAGCGCATCGCCGCCTCGTCACGCTGGGTGCCGGCGTCGCTCGACCTGGGCCTGGCCCTGACCAACTCCCGTCTCGACCAGACCTACAACACCCCGGCCCTGGCCACCATCTTCCTGGCCGTCCAGCAGGTCGAGTGGCTGAACAACAACGGTGGGATGGAGTTCGGGGCGGGGCGGTGCGACGCCTCGGCGGCCACCATGTACTCGTGGGCCGAGCGGTCGGAGGTGGCGACCCCGTTCGTGGCCGACCCGGATGACCGGAGCCACGTCGTGGCCACCATCGACCTCGACGAGCGCATCGACGCGGTGACCGTGTCGAGCGTCCTGCGGGCCAACGGCATCGTCGACACCGAGTCGTACCGCAAGCTCGGCCGCAACCAGCTGCGCATCGCCATGTTCCCGGCGATCGACCCGGCCGACATCGAAGCGCTCACGCACTGCATCGACCATGTGGTGGGTGCCCTAGGCTGACCGGCGCCCGCACGAGCGTGCGGCGAGGACCGTGGGGGATGTGCGCATGCCGACAATGGCCGAGGTTCGGGCGACGCTGACCGGACCGGGGGGCCCGTTCGAGGTCGTCACCGACGTGGTCGACGGGGTCGAGATGAAGGTGTACGCCGACCGCCTGCCCCACCTGCGGGCGGTGGCCGAGCTGGCCGCCGGGCGGGGAGACGACGAGCCGTTCCTCGTCTACGGCCAGCGCCGGATCGGTTTCGGCGAGTTCTTCCGCCTGGCCAACTCGGTGTCGGCCGGGCTGGCCGGCGTCGGCATCGGGCACGGGGACCGGGTGGCGGTGCTGTCGGCCAACAACCCGGAGTGGTGCGTCAGCTTCTGGGCCACCGTGAACCTGGGCGCCATCCTGGTGGGGCTCAACGGTTGGTGGAAGACCGATGAGATCCTCTACGGGCTGCAGGACAGCGGCTCGCGGGTGCTGGTGGCCGACCGTGGCCGTTTCGTGCGCATCGCCGAGCAGCTCGACGACCTCCCTGACCTGGAGGCCGTCTACCTGATCGATGCCGACCCCGACGAGTTCGGCGAGCGACCCGCGGCTGCACCGCTTCGAGGAGCTGACCCAGGACCTCGACGCCGGGTTCCCGGACCAGCCCATCGAGGAGCCCGACCCGGCGGTGATCTTCTACACGAGCGGGACGACGGGGCGCCCCAAGGGGGCGATCTCGACGCATCGCAGCATGATCGCCAACCTCCAGAACACGATCTACAACGGCGTGGCCACGGCCATGGCCGCACCCGACACCGGGGGCGCCATGGGCTCGGCCGACCGGACCACCGCGCTGTTGACATCTCCCCTGTTCCACGTCTCGGGCTGCCACTCGTCGTTGGTGGTGGGGACGCTGGGGGGGCTGAAGATCGTCATACCTGAGGGGAAGTTCGAGCCCGACAAGGCGCTGCAGCTCATCCAGGACGAGAAGGTCACCGTGTGGGCCACGGTGCCGACCATGGTGTGGCGGGTGTGTGAGTACCCCGATCGCCATGACTTCGACACGACCAGCGTGACCAGCGTCGCCTTCGGGGGGTCTCCCTCTGCCGACGAGCTGCAGCGCATGGTGCGCGAAACGTTCCCCAACGTCAGCAGCACGTCCAACGCCTACGGCCTGACCGAGTCGAGCTCGGTGGCCACCGTCATCAACGGGGCCGACGCGTTGGCCAAGCCCACGTCGGTGGGCCCGCCGATGCCGGTGGTCGACATCCGCATCGCCGATGCCGCGGGCCAGGAGGTGCCCACGGGAGCGACCGGCGAGGTGCTCATCCGGGGGCCGATCATCATGCCCGGCTACTGGGGCAAACCGGAGGCGACGGCCGAGACGGTGATCGACGGTTGGCTGCACACCGGTGACATCGGTCGGGTGGACGACGAGGGGTACCTGTACATCACCGATCGGGCCAAGGACATGATCATCCGGGGCGGCGAGAACATCTACTGCGTGGAGATCGAGCAGCGGCTGGTGGAGCACCCCGAGATCGCCGACGCCGCCGTCATCGGGGTTCCGCACCCCGAGCTGGGCGAGGAGGTCAAGGCGGTCGTGCAGGTTGCTCCAGACTCGACGCTGACGGCCGATGAGATACGGAGCTGGGTCGCTGAGGCCCTGGCCAACTTCAAGGTGCCCACCTATGTGGAGCTCACCAGTGACAAGCTGCCCCGCAACGCGTCGGGGAAGCTGCTCAAGAACGTGCTCCGCGGCGAAGGCGAGGTGAGCTTCGCCGAGACGATGTGATGTGACCCATGACGACACCCGACACGGCAGTCCCCTCATCGCCAGCCCGGGTGCTGGTGGGCGTGGCCGCCGTCGTGACGTTGGGCTGGCTGGCCATCGTCCTGGTGTGGCGTGATGCCCCCTTCGCCCTGACCTTCGACGACGCCTTCTACTACTTCGGCATCGCCCGCAACGTGGCGGCGGGACACGGGTCGACGTTCGACGGGATCAACCTCACCAACGGCTACCACCCGTTGTGGATGTTGCTGTCGACACCGGTGTACGGGCTCGGCCTCGACGGCACCGACGCGGCGCGGGCGCTGCTGGCCCTGCAGACGCTGTGCTACGGCGTCGCCCTGGGCCTGGTGGCGATGGTGGGCGCCGAGCGCATCGGCCGGTGGCCCCGCCTGGCCGCCGCCCGACCCGACGATGCGCCGCGGGCCGCCCGCTGGTGCACGGCCGTGGTGGCGGTGGCGTTCGCGGTGGCGGCGGCCAACCCCTACATGGTGCGCATCTTCGTGAACGGCCTCGAGTCGGGGGTGCTCGTGGTGCTCGACGCCTGCCTCCTGGCGGCCGCCGTGGGGTGCCGGGGTCGCTTCGTGACCGGCACCTCGAGCTCGAGGCGGTGGTGGGTCGGCGTCCTGCTGGCGCTCATCGTGTTGGCCCGCACGGACTCGGTGCTGCTGGTGGCCGCGCTCGGGGTGTGGTCGCTGGTCGAGGCGTGGCCCCTGGGGCGGCGGGCGATCCGTCCCCTCATCGAGCTGTTCGGCATCGTCGGGGTGGTGACGATCGGCTACCTCGTGTCCAATCAGCGGTGGTTCGGGGTGGCCGTGCAGATCAGCGGGCTGACCAAGCGGTCGCCGCTGACCCTGAGCCGACTGTTGGTGATGGGGCTGGTGGGGTTCGTGGCGGTGGTCATCGGCGTCTGGGGCTACCGGCGCAGCGCGCGGCGTGACGGCGGTGCCGGCCAGGGTCGCTTCCGCCGCGCCGGGGCGTTCACGGCGTCGACCGCCTGGTTCGCCGCCTTCTGCGTGGTCATGGTGGCCTACTACCAGGTGCTGCAGTCACAGCAGTGGCTCTGGTACTACAGCCCCATCGCCCTGTACGCCCTGTTCCTGGTCGTGCTGGGAGTGGCCGATTTCGCCGAGGCGGCGGTGCTCGAGGCGGCCGCGGACCGCTCGCCGGCCCGAGCGCTGTTGCCGGTGGCGGCGATCCTGGTGCTGCCGCTGGCGGTGGCGTTCTGGTTCCAGTCGGCGACGTTCCTGGACCCGCACCAACGGTCGATCGAGTTGGCCAATCGGGATGCGGGCCGGTGGATCGACGCCAATCTGGCGCCGGAGGCGGTGCTGGCGTCGTGGGATGCGGGGGTGGTGGGGTACTACGCCAACCGACCGGTCATGAACCTGGACGGCGTGGCCAACTCCTATGAGTACTACCAGGCCAGCCGGGACGGGCGAGTGGGGGAGTTCCTGGCGGCACGGGGCCTGACGGGAGTGGTCAACCACGGCACGCCGGTGGATGGGGAGGATCCGGATGTGCGGTCGTTCCTGCGCGAGACGTTCGGGGAGACGGTGGCCGCCCGGTCCCGGGTGGTGCAGCAGTGGCCCTTCGTGTTCAGCGGGGTGACCACCGGCGCCGGGGGGACCGGGAGCGGCACCCGGCAGCTGGCGGTGTTCCTCTACAGCCTGGGCGCCCCGCTGCCAGTGGCCCCCTGAACCCCTTCCTGACCCACACCCGCCCCAGCCAGTGGGCACCGATTCGACGCAGATTCTGTGCCCAGCGCTCCCGGCGGGGCATACGTCGGGGCGGACGGGGGCGGGGGTGGGCTCGGGGCGGGGGCGGTCGCCGCACCACGCGTTCCTGTCACACCCCCACGCCACAGTGGGACCCACCTCGGCACCATCCGGCGCCCCCCCCGCATCCCCACCGGTCCCGGAGGCGTGCCGTGCCCACCCCCAATCCCCCACCCCGCCCCTCCTCCACCCTCGTCCTCAATCGCATCGCCGCCAGACTGAACTACGCCGGCCGCCTCGCCCGCCAAGTCCAACGCGACGAGCTCCTGGCCGACATCCGGTCGATCGACTCCCAGCTCCTCGAACTGCGCGCCCGCCGCATCGACGACCTCGACCAACTCGACGATCTGCGTGAACAACTCTGGCCCCGGGTCGAGCAGTACCACGGCCGGCGGCCAACCCCCCACGATCTCCCCCAGCTCCGACCGCTGTGCGCCCATACCCGCTGGCTGTGGGGCTCAGCCCTTCGATCCACCGCCATCGCCGTTCTGGGCCGTCACGGCGCCCTGCCCCTTCCCCAACTCCACTCGCTGATCCACCTCTACGGCTACGCCGTGTCCTCACCAACCCCGGTCAAGGCGCTGGCCGACGCCATGGGCTACGAGGTCCGGGCCGGCCGGGCCTGCCGGGTGACCCGGGGCGTCTACGAGGTGGACCCCCGCTACCGACCCCGACCCGGTCGCTTCGGCCACCCGAACAACCTCGTCCCGGGGCCGGTCATCGACCCCGGCCTCCGTCACGACCCCGACAACGATCCCTCAGCCGGCCGCGGCGGCGAAGCCACGATCGAGGTCGGCGATGATGTCGTCGATCGACTCGATCCCGACCGACAGGCGCACGAGGCCGGGCTCGACCCCGGTGTCCGACTGCTCCTGCGGGCTGAGCTGCGAATGGGTCGTGGTCGACGGCTGGATCACCAGGCTGCGCACGTCACCGATGTTGGCCAGGTGACTGTGCAACTCGAGCGCCTCGACGAACTTCTGCCCGGCCTCCGCCCCGCCCTTGATGATGAACGCGGGCACCGAACCGGCGCCCCTCGACCCGCCGTAGCGAATGGCCCGATCGTGCCACCGCGAATCGGCCAGACCGGCGTACTGCACCGACTCGACCTGGTCGTGACCAGCGAGGTACTCGGCCACGGCCTGGGCGTTGTCGACATGGCGTTCCATGCGCAGGCTCAACGTCTCGAGACCCTGCAGCATCAAGAAGGAGTTGAACGGCGAGATCGAAGCGCCGATGTCGCGCAGCAGCTGGACCCGAGCCTTGATGATGTAGCTCCCGGCGCCCAGGGCCGGCCAGTACGCCAGGCCGTGGTAGCTGGCGTCGGGCTCGGTGAACTGGGGGAACTTGTCGTTGGCCGAGAAGTCGAAGCTGCCCCCGTCGACGATGACACCCCCGATGGAGTTGCCGTGACCCCCGATGAACTTCGTGGCCGAGTGCACCACGATGTCGGCCCCCCACTCGAGCGGCCGGACGAGATAGGGCGTCGCCACCGTGTTGTCCACGATGAGCGGCACCCCGCTGTCGTGGGCCACGCCGGCCACCCCTTCGATGTCGAGGATGTCGTTGCGGGGGTTGCCGATCGTCTCGCCGTAGAACGCCTTGGTGTTGGGTCGGACGGCCGCCCGCCAGGCGTCGAGGTCGTCGGGGTCGTCGATGAACGTCGTCTCGATCCCGAACTTGGGCAGGGTGTAGTGGAACAGGTTGTAGGTGCCGCCGTACAGCGCCGCCGACGAGATGATGTGGCTGCCCTGCTCGGCCAGATTCAGGATGGCGAAGGTCTCCGCCGCCTGGCCACTCGCCACCGCCAGCGCACCCGGGATGCCGACCGCCGTCGCCGTCCCGCCCTCGAGGCTCGACATCCGGGCCTCGAAGACCCCTTGCGTCGGGTTCATGATGCGGGTGTAGATGTTGCCGATCTCAGCCAACGCGAACAGGTTGGCGGCGTGCGTCGTGTCACGGAACTGATAGGCGGTGGTCTGGTAGATCGGTACCGCCCGCGCCCCGGTCGTGGGGTCGGGCTCCTGACCGGCATGGATCTGACGGGTCTCGAAACCCCACTCGCTCGCTCATCGCGTTTCCCCTCGCTGGTCGGCTGCGGTCTCAGCCTGCTCGAAGCGAGAGCATATGGGCCAATTGTTGACCTAGCTAGTCAGAATTCCCCCCGCCCGACCGCAGGGCTGGGTCAGCCCTGCCCCCCCGACGCCTCGCTCACCTTGGTCTTGCCCTGGCTGATCCACGGCATCATCGAGCGCAGCTTGGCCCCCACCTGCTCGATCGGGTGCTCCTTGCCCTTGGCCTCCAACGCCAGGAAGTTGGGCCGGCCCGCCTCGCTCTCGGCCACCCACTCCTCGGCGAACGCCCCCGACTGGATCTCGGACAGGATCTGACGCATCTCGGCCTTGGTGGCATCGTTCACGATGCGAGGGCCGCGGGTCAGGTCACCGAACTCGGCCGTGTCGGAGATCGAGTAGCGCATGCCGGCGATGCCCTCTTCGTACATGAGGTCGACGATCAGCTTGAGCTCGTGGAGGCACTCGAAGTAGGCGATCTCCGGCTGGTAGCCGGCGTTGATCAGCGTCTCGAACCCGGCCTGCACCAGCGCGGTGGTGCCGCCGCAGAGCACCACCTGCTCGCCGAAGAGGTCGGTCTCGGTCTCCTCGGTGAACGTGGTCTCGATGACCCCGGCCCGGGCTCCTCCGATGGCGTCGGCATAGGCCAGGCCCACACCCAGGGCCTTGCCGCTGGCGTCCTGCTCGACGGCCACCAGGCAGGGCACGCCCCCGCCCTCCTCATAGGTGCGACGGACGAGATGGCCAGGGCCCTTGGGGGCCACCATGATGACGTCCACCCCCGCGGGCGCCACGATGCGACCGAAGCGGATGTTGAACCCGTGGGCGAAGAAGAGGGCGTCGCCGTCGCTCAGGTTCGGCTCGATCGCGGACTCGTAGATCGCCTTCTGCTCGGTGTCGGGGGCGAGGATCATGATGATGTCGGCCTCGCTCGCCGCGTCGGCGATGGGCAGCACCCGCAGCCCGGCCGACTCGGCCTTGGCCTTGGACCCCGAGCCCTCGCGCAGGCCGATGCGGACATCGATGCCGGAGTCCTTGAGGTTCAGCGCATGGGCGTGACCCTGCGAGCCGTAGCCGATGATGGCGACCTTGCGGGCGGCGATCAGCGAACGATCAGCGTCTTTTTCGTAGAACACGTTGGCCACGGGATTGCTCCTGGATCAGTCGTTGGGTTCATCGAGCTTGGGCAGGGCCACCCGACCGGTGCGCTGGAGAGCCACGATCCCGAACTCCCGCAGGAGTCGTTCGAAATCGTCGACCTTGGCCGGCGAACCATCCAAGCTGACCGTCACCTCGTTCGAGCCGACGCCGAGGATACGACCCTCGAACATGGCCACCAATTCGACGACCTTGGCCCGACCCTCGGCCGGCGCCGACACGGTGACCAGCAACAGCTCGCGCTCCACCGCCTTCTCCGGCGCCAACTCGTCGATGCGCACCACGTTCACCAACTTGTCGAGTTGCTTCATGATCTGCTCCAGCGGCGCCGAGGCGACGTCCACCGTCACCGTGATGCGGCTGAAGCGCTCGTCGTCGGTGGGGGCGACGGCCAGCGAGAAGATGTTGAACCCGCGACGGGCGAACAACCCCGCCACCCGGGCCAGCACGCCGGGCTTGTTCTCCACCAGCACGGTCAGGATGTGCTGCTTTGCGTCGGTGCCCACCACCGCCGTCTCGAACCCGGCGGCCATCACCGACCACCCTCGACCCAACGCCGGATCGACCACGATCTCGCTGTTGGCCTTGCCCGACGGCACCATCGGATAGACCTTCTCGCGGGCATCGGTGCGGAAGTCGATGACCACCGGGCGGTCGTCGATCTGGTTGGCCTTGTCGATGGCCGGCTGCACCTCCTCGGGCGACTCCACCCGCATGCCGATGCAGCCCATGGCCTCGGCCCACATCTTGTAGTCGGGCAGGTCGGGCGACAGGTAGACCTCCGAGTAGCGCTCCTCGTAGAACATCTCCTGCCACTGGCGGACCATGCCCAGATAGGCGTTGTTCAAGATGGCGACCTTCACCGGGATGCGTTCGCTGGCCGCCGTCACCAGCTCCTGGGCGGTCATCTGGAAGCAGCCGTCACCGTCGATGGCCCACACCATTCGATCCGGGCGCCCGACCTTGGCCCCGATGGCGGCCGGCACCGAGAACCCCATGGTCCCCAGCCCGCCCGAGTTGATCCACGTGTAGGGGTGGTTGAACTTCCAGTACTGGCTCGCCCACATCTGGTGCTGGCCCACGCCCGACGCCACGATGCAGTCGTCAGGGGTGGAGTCCCGCAGCGTCTCCAGCACGAACTGGGGCTTGAGCAGCTCGCCCGGCTCGCTCATCTCGTAGGTGAGCGGGAACGTCTCCTGCCACCCGCTCAGCTTCGAGCGCCACGCCGAGCGGTCCGGCTGGGCCTCGGGCCCGCCCAGCTCGGCGATGGCCACCAGCAGCTCCTCGATCACCAGCCGGCAGTCGCCGGCGATGCCGGCATCGGGCTGGCGCACCTTGCCCAGCTCGGCCGGGTCGATGTCGACGTGCACGACCTTGGCCCCGGGGGCGAACCCGTCGAGCTTGCCCGTGACCCGGTCGTCGAAGCGGCTGCCCAGGGCGATGAGCAGATCGGACTCCTGCATGGCGGTGACCGCCGTGTAGTTGCCGTGCATCCCCGGCATCCCCAGGCACAGCGGGTGGTCGTCGGGGAACGCCCCCCGGGCCATCAGCGTGGTCACCACCGGCAGCTGGCACCGCTCGGCCAGCTCCCGCAGCGCGTCGGCCGCCCGCGCCTTCAAGATGCCGCCGCCGGCGTAGATCACGGGCCGCTCCGCCGCCAGGATCAGCTCGGCCGCCCGCCGGATCATGGCCGGGTCCCCGGTGGTGACGGGGTGGTAGCCCGGCAGGTCGACCGAGTCGGGCCAGTACCAGTCCATGGCCGAGCGCGGGTTGTTGGGGTCCACGATGTCCTTGGGGATGTCGACCAGCACCGGCCCCGGTCGCCCGGTGGTGGCGATGTGGAACGCCTCCCGGATCGTCCGGGGGATGTCCTCGGCCTCGGTGACCAGGAAGTTGTGCTTGGTGACGCCCATGGTGATGCCGGTGATGTCGGCCTCCTGGAAGGCGTCGGTCCCCAGCGCCGAGGTCGGCACCTGACCGGTGATGACCACCATCGGCACCGAGTCCATGTAGGCGTCGGCCAGCGGGGTCACGATGTTGGTGGCCCCCGGGCCGCTCGTCACCATGGCCACCCCGGGCCGGCCGGTGGCGTGGGCGTACCCCTCCGCCATGTGGCCCGCTCCCTGCTCGTGACGCACCAGGATGTGACGGATGGGCGAGTCGATGATCGGGTCGTACACCGGCAGGATGGCGCCGCCGGGCAGGCCGAAGATCGTTTCGACGCCCTCCATCTCCAGGCTCTTGATGAGGGCCTGACCACCATCGAGTTTCATTGCAGGTTCCTTGTTCGGTCGCCGGTCGGAAAACGAAAGCGACCTCCCGCTGGGGAGGCCGAGGTGCGCACGCGGGGAGAACGACGGCGTGCGCTAGTTGAGTACCACGAGGAGGTCGGTGCGGGCGCTCATCACCACGACAGCCTGCCACGGGCGTCCCCGTTCGGCAACCTCAATCTCGCCCGAGCGTCAGGCCTCGGTGATGGCACCTCGTTCGGCGCCCTGGGCCAGCGCGGCGTACTTGGCCAGCACGCCCGTCGTGTAGCGGGGCGGGGGCAGCTTCCAGTCGGCCCGGCGCGCCGCCAGCTCGGCCTCGTCGACCAGCAGGTCGATGCGGTGGTCGACGATGTCGATGACGATCCGGTCGCCCTCGGCCACCAGGGCGATGGGACCGCCGTCCACCGCCTCGGGCGCCACGTGGCCGATGCAGAACCCGTGGGTCCCCCCGGAGAAGCGGCCGTCGGTGATGAGGGCGGCATCGCCGCCCCGGCCGGCGCCCTTCATGGCGCCGGTGACCGCCAGCATCTCGCGCATGCCCGGCCCGCCCTTGGGCCCCTCGTAGCGGATCACCACCACGTCGCCCGGCGTTGATCGCGACCGGCCAGGATCGCCTCCATGGCCCCGTCCTCGCCGTCGAACACCCGGGCCACCCCCTCGAAGCGCTCGATGTCGAGCCCGGCCACCTTGACCACCGAGCCCTTGGGGGCCATCGAGCCGGTCAGCACCGCGATGCCCCCCACCGCGTGGATGGGATCGTCGAGGGCGTGCACGACCTCGCCGTCGGGGCGGGGCGGGTCGAGGGCGGCCAGGTTCTCCGCCACCGTCTTGCCGGTGACGGTCAGGCAGTCACCGTGCAGCAGCCCGGCGTCGAGCAGCTCGCGCATCACCACCGGGATGCCGCCGATGCGGTCGATGTCGATCATGTGGTACCTGCCGTGGGGCTTGGTGTCGGCGATGTGGGGCACCCGCTTGGCGATCTTGTTGAAGTCGTCGAGCTGGAGGTCGACCCGGGCCTCGTTGGCGATGGCCAGCAGGTGCAGCACCGCGTTGGTCGAGCCCCCCAGGGCCATGACCACGGCGATGGCGTTCTCGAACGCCTCCTTGGTCATGATCTGGCGGGGCCGCAGGCCCAGCTCCAGCAGCCGGATGACGGCCTCGCCCGACGCGAAGGCCAGGTCGTCGCGCCGGCGGTCGACGGCGGGGGCCGACGCCGAGCCGGGCAGCGACATGCCCAGCGCCTCGCCCACCGACGCCATGGTGTTGGCCGTGAACATGCCGGCGCAGCTCCCCTCGGTGGGGCACGCCGCCATCTCGATCTCGCCCAGCTCGTTCTCGGTCAGCGTGCCCGCCGCGCAGGCCCCCACCGCCTCGAAGACGCTGACCACGTCGAGGGCCACGCCGTTGCGCTGCCCCGGCAGGATCGATCCCGCCGTAGAGGAACACCGCCGGCAGGTTGAGCCGGGCCGCGGCCATCAGCATGCCCGGCAACGACTTGTCGCACCCGGCGAAGGTGACCAGCCCGTCGAAGCGCTCGGCGTGCATCACCGTCTCCACCGAGTCGGCGATGACCTCCCGGCTCACCAGCGACGCCCGCATCCCCTCGTGGCCCATCGAGATGCCGTCGCTCACCGCGATCGTGTTGAACTCGAACGGGAAGCCGCCCGCCGCCCGCACGCCCTCCTTGGCCCGCTTGGCCAGCCGGTCGAGGGGCAGGTTGCACGGCGTCACCTCGTTCCACGACGAGGCCACGCCGATCTGGGGCTTGTCCCAGTCGTCGTCGGTCATGCCCACGGCCCGCAACATGGCCCGGGCGGGGGCCCGCTCGAAGCCGTCGGTCACCTCGAAGGAACGGGGCTTCATCGGGTTGGAGCCTGTGCGGTCGGTCATGGGACCAGAGGTTACGCTCGGGCGGCGATGGCCCACCACAGCGTTCCCCCGCCGGCCGACGCCGTCGTCGTGGGGACCGGCCTGGTGAAGCGCTGGGGCTCCACCCCGGTGCTCGACGGCGCCACCTTCACCGTCCGCTCCGGCATCACCGGGCTGCTGGGGAGCAACGGGGCGGGCAAGACCACCATGCTGGGCATGTTGCTGGGCCTGCACCGCCCCAACCAGGGCAGCCTGCAGGTCCTGGGGCTCGACCCGGTCAAGGCGGGCGCGGCGATCCGCGAGCGGGTCGGCTACTCGCCCGAGCACCACACGCTGCCGCCGGACACCACCGCCCAGGACCTCGTCCGCCACATCGCCGAGGTCCACGGCCTGCCCTTCCGCGAAGCCACCGGACGGGCCAGCGACGCCCTGTGGCAGGTGGGCCTGGGCGAGGAGCGCTTCCGGGCCATCGGCACGATGTCCACCGGTCAGCGCCAGCGGGTGAAGCTGGCCCAGGCCATCGCCCACGACCCCCATCTCGTGCTGCTGGACGAGCCCACCGACGGGCTCGACCCCGTGCAGCGAGACGACATGCTGGCCCTCATCCGCCGCATCGGCACCGAGTTCGGCATCGACATCATCTTGTCGTCCCACCTGCTGGAGGAGGTCGAACGGGTCTGCGACGCCGCCGTCATCCTGGCCGGTGGCCAGGTGGTGGCGTCGGGGCCCATCGCCCAGCTCACCGGCGCCGACCGGGGCCTGCTCATCGAGGTGGACGAGCGGCCCGACGCCCTCGCCGCCGTCCTGCGTGAGCGGCACCTCGAGGTGGCCGTCGACGGCACCCGCCTCGTGGTCACCCGGCCCCGGGCCGGCGCGGAGGACCTGTACGACCTCGTCCGCGACGCGGTGGTCACC
Organism: uncultured Microthrixaceae bacterium; assembly: GCA_963726905.1. Classification (GTDB taxonomy): domain Bacteria; phylum Actinomycetota; class Acidimicrobiia; order Acidimicrobiales; family Acidimicrobilacustridaceae; genus UBA4742. The sequence continues at coordinate 284,646 of CAVSDZ010000001.1, read as the reverse complement.
AGCGGCGTCGGGCTGCGCCGCCTCACCGACCGGACCGTGAGCCTGGAGGACGTGTTCCTCGAGGTGGGCACGTGAGCGAACCCACCACCCCGGGTGCGGCCCGCATCCTCGACCGCGGCTACCGCCCCTACGACGGCCCCCGCACCGGCATCCGCGGCGCCATGCGCAGCCTGGTGCGCCACAGCGTGCAGCGCGTCCTGGGCCTCAAGCGCAACGTCTGGACCAAGGTCCTCCCCTTCCTCACCATCTTCTTCGCCTACGTGCCCGCCATCGTGTTCGTGGGCGTGGCCGTGCTCCTGAAGGACCGCTTCGCCACCGAGGGCGTGAACATCAACGACGTGCTGCCGTCCTACGGCGAGTACTACCTCTTCATCTGGGCCGCCATCGAGGTCTTCGCCGCCTTCAGCGCTCCCGAGGTCCTGTGCACCGACCGCCGCACCGGCATGATCGGGCTCTACCTGGCGTCCCCGCTGAGCCGCGACTCCTACCTGGCGGCCAAGGCCGTCGCCGTGGGCATCGTGTTGTCCATCGTGACCCTCGGCCCCCCGCTGTTCATGCTGGTGGCCCGGGCCGTCGCCGGGGTCGGGCCCGACGGCTTCGGGGGCTTCGTCGCCGTGCTGTGGCGCGTGGTGGTGGCCGGCGTCATCGCCGCCGGCCTGCCCCTGGCCATGACCCTGGCCATCGCCAGCACCACCACCCGACGCGCCGCCGCCTCGGCCGCCTTCATCCTCGTCAGCCTCGGCTCGGTGGTCGTCACCGAGGCCCTCATCAACGCCGGCGGGTCGAGCACCCTGTTCGTGTTCAACCTGCCGTACCTCCCGCTCGAGATCGTGGCCCGCCTGTTCGGCGAGCCGGCCGGCAAGGCGTGGGAGAGCTCGGCCAGCGTGCCCACCACCACCCTCGTGGCCGCCTACCTGGTGTTCACCGCCGTGTGCGTCGTGTTCGTGCGGGCCCGCTACCAGCGCATCCAGGTGACCCGATGACCGGCTCCATGATCGCCGTCGACGGCGTGTCCAAGTGGTTCGGGGACCTCGTCGCCGTCTCCGACGTCTCGTTCGAGGTGGGGCCGGGCGTGACCGCCCTGCTCGGGCCGAACGGGGCGGGCAAGTCCACCATCCTGCGGATGCTGTGCGGGCTCACCGGGCCGGCCCGGGGCACGGTGCGCATCCTCGGCGGCGACCCCCGGCGCGACCTGGGCCTGGCCCGCCAGATCGGGTTGGTCCCCCAGCAGGAGGTCACGTTCGAGGCCCTCACCGCCTTCGAGTTCGTCCGTCTGGCCGCGGTGCTGCAGGGCCTCGAGCGCCCCGACGACGCCGCCGCCGCCGCCCTGGGGGTGGTGGAGCTGGACCCGGCCGACCGCCGGCCCACCTCCACCTACTCCAAGGGCATGCGCCAGCGGGTGAAGGTGGCCCAGGCCATCGTCCACCAACCCCAGGTCATCGTGCTCGACGAGCCCCTGACCGGGCTCGACCCCCGTCAGCGGCTCCACATGATCAGCCTGTTCCAGCAGCTGGGCGACGAGGGGCGGTGCGTGATCGTGTCCAGCCACGTCCTCGACGAGGTGGAGCGCTTCGGCTCCCGCGTGCTGGTCATGGTCCAGGGCCGCCTGGCCGCCGAGGGCGACTTCCACGCCATCCGCGAGCTCATGGACGACCGGCCCCACCGGGTGCGGGTGCGCAGCGACCGGCCTCGGGCGGTGGCCACCGCCCTGATCGACGCCGAAGCCGCCCTGGCCGTGCGGCTGGAAGGGACCGACACGGTCATCGTGGACACCGACCAGGTGGCCCTCTTCCGCCACCGGGTGGCCCTCGCCGCCCAGCACAGCGGCGCCCACCTGTGGGAGGTCAGCCCGCTCGACGACGACCTCGAGAGCGTCTTTCGCTACCTGGTGGGCCGATGACCCAGGTCAAGACGCCCGGGGCGGTGATGAGCCTCTACCGGCTCATGCTCACGACCCAGGTCACCCGGGCCCGGGTCATCGGCCTGAGCGCCCTGGGGCTGGTCAGCGTGCTGGTCGGCTTCGCCATCGGACACGCCCACCTGGTCGACCCCCTGCGCCAGGGGACCCGCTTCATCAACGGCTTCGGCCTGTCGCTGCTCGTGCCCGTGGCCACCCTCGTGTTCGCGTCGGCCGCCCTGGGCGACCCCAACGAGGACGGCACCCTGGTCTACCTGTGGCTGCGGCCGGTGTCGCGGGCCAAGATCGTGGCCGCCGCCGCCCTGGCCTCGTTCACCGTGACCTGGCCGATCGTCACCATCCCGCTGGTGGTGAGCGCGGCGTTGACCGGCGGCGGGCGCACGCTCGTGGTGGGGACGGTGGCCGGCGTGACCGTCTCGATGATCGCCTACGTCGGGGTGTTCGTGGCTCTCGGACTGCGGGTCAAGCGGGCCCTGGTGTGGGGCCTGCTCTACATCTTCGTGTGGGAGGGCTTCGTCGCCACCGGCAACAACACCGCGTCGCGCCTGGCGGTGCGCACCTACGGACGCTCGGTGCTGTCCCACATCACCGGTGAGTCGTTCCGGGTCACCGACATCTCCAGCCCGTGGCGTTGGCTGGTGCCCCTGGCCGTGGCCGTGGTCGGCCTGGCCTACGCCACGCGCCGCCTCACCCGCCAGGACGTGGCCTGAGCGACACCGGGTCGGGGCCGACCCGCTCACCGTTCCGGCGCGACCCCCACGATCGCGAGATCCTGCGCCTGGCCCTGCCTGCCCTGGGCGCCCTGGTGGCCGAGCCGGTCTACATCCTCACCGACACCGCCGTGGTCGGCCACCTGGGGACCGACCAGCTGGCCGGGTTGGCGGTGGCCAGCTCGATCCTGTTGATCAACTACTCGCTGTTCATCTTCCTGGCCTACGGCACCACCGCCTCGGTGGCGCGGCTGCTCGGGGCGCAGCGGCCGGGCGACGCCGCCCACGAAGCCGTGCAGGGCATGTGGCTGGCCTTCGGGCTCGGGGTGGTGCTCGTCGTGGTCGGCCTGGTGTTCTCGGGCCCGCTGGTCGCCCTGCTGGGGGCCACCGGGGCCGTGCGCCACTACGCCCTGCTCTACCTGCGCATCAGCCTCTTCGGCATCCCGGCCACCCTCATCGTGCTGGCCGGCACCGGCTACCTGCGCGGCCTGCAGGACACCACCACCCCGCTGGTGGTGGCCCTGGTGTCGGCCAGCGCCAACCTGGTGCTGGAGCTGTGGCTCATCTTCGGCCTCGGCTTCGGGCTCGGCGCCTCGGCCCTGTCCACCGTGGTGGCCCAGGTCGGCTCGGCCATCGTCTACATCTGGTGGGTGCGCCGGGCGGTGCGCCGCCACCAGGTGCGCCTGCTGCCCCACGGGGCCACCCTCGGCCGCCTGGCCGTGGTCGGCCGCGACCTGTTCGTGCGCACGGCCGCCCTGCGCGGCTCGCTGCTGGTGGCCACCGCGGTGGCCACCCGGCTGGGGACGGTGGCGCTGGCCGCCCACCAGATCGCCTTCGAGATCTGGAGCTTCCTGGCCCTGGCCCTCGACGCCGTGGCCATCGCCGGGCAGGCCCTGATCGGGCGCTACCTGGGCGCCGGGGACGTGGCCTCGGCCCGCCGGTCGGGGCGCCGCATGCTCGAATGGGGCGTGGGCGCCGGCTTCGTCCTGGGCCTGGCCACCCTGGCCCTGCACACCGTCGCTCCCCGCGTGTTCACCTCCGACCCCGCCGTCATCGAGGTGTGTGCCTTCCTGTTGGTGTTCGTGGCGGTGACCCAGCCGGTGAACGGCGCCGTGTTCGTGCTCGACGGCCTGCTGATCGGCGCCGGCGACCTGCGCTTCCTGGCCCGGGCCATGGCCGTGTCGTTCCTGGCGTTCGTCCCCTGCGCCCTGGCCGTGCTGGCGCTGGGCGGCGGGATCGGCTGGCTGTGGGCCGCGCTGGTGGTGTTCATGCTGGTGCGGCTCGTCACCCTGGGGTGGCGGTGGGCCGGCGCCGACTGGGCCGTCACCGGGGCTGGTCGGTGACCTCACCCTGGCGGGCCAGATGGGCGGCGGCGAGCACGGCCCGCAGCGACGCGGTGATGATGTTGGGGTGCACCCCCACCCCCCAGCGGGTGGTGCCGCCCCCGTCGATCGACTCCACGTAGGCCACCGCGGTGGCGTCGGCCCCTGAGCCCATGGAGTGCTCGTGGTAGTCGACCACGTCGAGCTCGATGCCCAGCGAGTCGACCATGCCGTGCACGAAGGCGGCGATGGGACCGTTGCCCCGCCCGGTGACGGTGACGGCCTCGTCGTCCACCACGAGCTGGGCGGTGATGAGCGACACGTCGTCGTCGTCGGTGGTCATCTCGTAGCTGCGCAACGTCAGGCCCGAGTCCTCGGGGAGGTAGTTCTGGGTGAACTCGCTCCACAGGTCGGTGGGGCTGATCTCGGTGCCGGTGTCCTCGGTGACGGCCTGGATGTGGCGGGAGAACTCGATCTGGAGCCGACGGGGCAGGGCGAAGCCGTGCTCGTATTCCATGATGTAGGCGATCCCGCCCTTGCCCGACTGGCTGTTCACCCGGATCACGGCCTCGTAGGTGCGGCCCACGTGGGCCGGGTCGATGGGCAGGTAGGGCACACCCCACGTCTCGTAGTCGTGACCCCGCCCGGCCGCCTCGGCTTCGGCGTACAGGGCGGCGAAGCCCTTCTTGATGGCGTCCTGGTGCGAGCCCGAGAACGCGGTGTAGACGAGGTCGCCGACGTAGGGGTGGCGCTCGTGCACCGGGCAGGCGGTTGCAGTACTCGGCCACCCGGCGCAGGGCGTCGATGTCGGAGATGTCCAGCTCGGGGTCGACGCCCTGGCTGAACAGGTTCATGGCCAGCGTCACGATGTCGACGTTGCCGGTGCGCTCGCCGTTGCCGAACAGCGTGCCCTCGACCCGGTCGGCGCCGGCCAGCACCCCCAGCTCGGCGGCCGCCACCGCGCACCCGCGGTCGTTGTGGGGGTGCAGCGACAAGACGATGGCGTCGCGGTTGCGGACGGTGCGCAGGAACCACTCGATGGTGTCGGCGTAGAGGTTGGGGCTGTACATCTCGACCGTGGCCGGCAGGTTCATGACCAGCGGTCGCTCGGGCGTGGGCTCGATCACCTCGGCCACCGCGTCACAGATCTCGACGGCGTAGTCGATCTCGGTGCCCGTGTAGCTCTCGGGTGAGTACTCGTAGCGCACCTCGGTGCCGGGCAGGGTCGCCTCCAGCTTGCGGCACAACTTGGCGGCGTTGACGGCGATGGCGGTGATGCCGTCCTTGTCGAGCCCGAACACGACGCGGCGCTGCAGGACCGACGTCGAGTTGTAGAAGTGCACGATGGCCCGCGGCGCCCCCACCAGGCACTCATAGGTGCGCTCGATGAGATCCTGGCGACACTGGGTCAGCACCTGGATGGTCACGTTGTCGGGGATCAGGTCGTCCTCGATGAGCTGGCGCACGAAGTCGAAGTCGGGCTGGCTGGCCGACGGGAAGCCCACCTCGATCTCGGTGAAGCCCATCGCCACCAGGGTCTTGAACATGCGGAGCTTGCGCTCGGGGTCCATGGGGTCGATGAGGGCCTGGTTGCCGTCGCGCAGGTCCACCGAGCACCAGGTCGGGGCCTTGGTGAGCTTGCGGTCGGGCCACTGGCGGTCCGGCAGCTCGAGCGGCACGAGTGGCCTGGTAGCGATCGAACGGCATGGTCTTGGGTCGAGCCGGCATGGGAGGCACGGGAGTCACGTCCTGATCTCGCGGGGTGGGTAGGGGTGGGTGGAAGGACAACGAAGTCGAAAAACGAAGAAGCTCCTGGGCCCGGGGGCGCAGGAGCTTCGGCGAGTACCGCTCTGGGGTACTCGCCTACATGAGAAGAAGGAGGTCGGTCGAGGAACGCATCCCGGCAAGTGTCACCCGCGATGACACTGCTTGTCAATGACTCTCGCTAGTGTCCGCCGATGGCCTACGTGCTGATCCACGGGGGTGGCGTGACCGGCCGGTTCTGGGACCGCCTCCTCCCCCTGCTCGACGAGCCCGCCCTGGCCGTCGACCTCCCCGGCCGCGGCGACAAGCCCGCCGACCTGGCCACGCTCACCGTCGACGACGAGGTGGCCTCCGTCCTGGCCGACGTCGCGGCCGCCGGGCTCGACGATCCCCTGGTGGTGGTGGCCCACTCCTCCGGCGGGCTGGTGGTGCCCGGCGTCCTGGCCGGCCTCGGCGACCGCGTCGAGCGGGTCGTGCTCAACGCCGCCTCGGTGCCCCCCGAGGGTGGGTGCGGCCTGGACTGCATGCAGGAGCGGCACCGCGACGGGGTGGTGCTGGCCGTCGAGGCGGCCCGCCGGGACGGCACCGTCATCACCACCCCCGGTCCCCCGGCCGACCCCGAGGCGTTCCGCGGCGCCTACGGCGGCGAACCCCTCGACGACGAGACGCTGGCCTACGTGGTCGACCCGGTCCGCTGCGTGTCCGACACGGTCAACCACTACTTCCAGCCCGTCCACTGGTCGGCGGCCCCACCGGTGCCGGTCACCTACGTCCTCAACCGAGCGCGACCGGCCCGTGCCCCCCGCCCTGCAGGAGGAGATGGTGGCGCGCCTGCCCCACCACCCCACGCTCATCCGCTTCGACACCGGCCACCTGCCGCCCGTGACCCACACCGAGGAGTTCGCCGAGCTGGTGAGAGATGGGTCAGTCAGAAGTGGGTGATGCAGAACGGGCCCGGGTCCGAGCCGAAGAACAGCTCCGCCCGCTCCAGCACTCCCGCCCGGGTGGCCCGCAGCCGCCCGGCCCGGGCCAGGGCTGAGACGCTGATCCCGCCCAGGTAGAGCGAGCCCAGCGTGGCGATGTCCATGGCCAGGTCGGGCTCGGCCTCCACCCTCGAGGCCTGCGCGCCCGACGCGTCGCCCTCGACCCGGTAGCGGCCCGACGCCGACGGACGGAAGGCGTCGGTCACCTCCACCACCAGGGCGTCGTGGGTCCGGTAGCGGCGGGCGGCCAGGGCCGCGGCCACATCGAGGAGGCGGACCCAGAGGTAGTCCTGCTCGCGCGTCACCTGCATGGCCCGCCAGTCGGCCAGACGCCAGCGCAGCGGGTCGTCCGGGGCCATCGCCTCGGCCACCACCGTGTGCACCAGGTCGACGTCGAGCAGGAAGCGCCACAGGGCGGCCGCCACCTCGGCGTCGGCCGCCACCACCTCGCGGGCCATGAGCCGCCAGTCGCCGGCGGGCCCGTCGCGGTTCACCCGGTAGATGGCGTAGCCGCCGGGGACCGCCGGGTCGTCGGGCTCGCAGCCCACGATGAACATGGGCCCGCCGCCCTTCCAGGTGGCGTGCTCGCCGAAGACGGCGGGCCACCACGAGTCCGGCCGGTTGATCTCGCCCGGGCCGCGACGAGCGGTAGGCCTCGAACCAGCTCGGCGCCAGCTTCACGGCCTCGTCGCGGGTCAGCATGCGCAGGGGCAGGCCGTCGGCCACGGGGGTGGCGAAGGCCGAACGGGCCCGGCTGATCTCGCACTGGCGCCAGACGCTGGCCACCCCGTAGCCGAACCGCTCGTAGATGGTGGCCTCCGACGCGTTGAGGATGGCCAGCGGCTCACCCCGGGCCACCACGTCGTCGAGCTGGTGGGCCATGAGCGCGGTGACCACGCCCCGCCGGCGGTGGGTGGGCAGCACCCCGACCGCGGTCACCCCGGAGGTGGGCACCGCCACGAGGCCGGGCACGGTGACGTCGACGCCGTAGGCCCCGGTGATGCCGCACAGCGTGTCGTCCGCGTAGGCCCCGAACATCCGGTCCCACTCGGTGGTGGCCAGCATCGGCTCGCGCTCGGCCGGGGCCGGCATGCTCCGAGAAGGCGGCGCCGTCGACGGCCAGCATGGCGTCGACGTCGGCCTCGGTCAGGGTGCGGATGACGAGGGCTCATCACCCTGTTCTAGGGCGGATCAGCGCCGGCTGTCCCGGTGATTAGCCCCCGCACGTGTCCTTGAAGTAGGCGTCGATCTTGTCCTGGGCGTCCTTGACCTCTGGGCTGTCGATCTTGTTCGACGCGTCCTCGAGCTTCTTCTGCGTGTCGGGGTTGAGCAGGTCGGTGAAGTCGAGGCCCTTGAGCTCGTCGCCGTAGGCCTTGTAGGCGTCGGCCACGATCTGGAACTCGTCCTTGATGTCGTCGGGGATCTTGGCCTTGAGGTCCTGCGTCTGCTGCTCGAACTTGTCGAGGTCTTCCTGGGTGGCGCCACCGGCGAAGCCGAGGGGCTCGAGGATCAGCGAGGCATAGGCCAGCGACGACTGCAGGCAGTCGCCGGCCGAACCGAGGGCGCCGAGGCCCGAGGCGCTGCCGGAGTCGTCCGTCGTCGACGTGCGACTTCCTCTCGGTGGTGGACGACGTCGCGCCGCTGTCGGACTGCTTCTCGGCGCTCACCCCGTTGTCGGAGCTGCTGGCGTCGGAGTTCTTCTTGGAGCCGCAGGCCACGGCGCTCAGCGTGAGCAGGCAGGCCAGGACGACAGCCGAGATCTTGGTGGTCTTCATCATCACTCCCCAGTCAGCGTGGATGCAGCCCATGGCCACCTTAGAACCGTCGGCCGGGCCGCCTCGTTTTCAAGGAGCTGTGCGCCGCTCGTGCAGCAGAGCGGTCACGGCCTTGCCGTCGGCCTGGCCCTTGCTCTCCTTCATGACCTGGCCCACGAAGAAGCCGGTCAGCTTGCCTCGCTTCTTGTCGTCCCCGGCCACGAACTCCGCCCAGTCGTCGGGGTTGGCGGCGATGACGGCGTCGACGTAGCCGGCCAGGGCCCCCGTGTCCATGGCCTCGAAGCCCCGGGCCTCGGCGATGGCGGCCGGGTGCGTCCCCGACGTCACCATCTCGGCCAGCACCTGCTTGGCCTGCGTGGCGGTGAGCGTCCCGTCCCCCTCCAGCTGCACCAGGGCCGAGAAGTGCTCGGGGTCGAGCCCCGAGGCCCCCTCGACGGCCAGGTTGTGCTCGATGTGGTTGAGCACCCGGGCGGGATCGGCGCCCGCCGCGATGGCGGCCAGCGCCAGGTCGTCGAGGTCCCGCTCGACGTGCAGCGCCACCTCCGCCGGCGTGACCCCGGCGGCGGCGGCCAGCCGGGCCCGACGGGCGGCCGGCAGCAGGGGCAGGCCGGCGCCGATCTCCGCCACCCACTCGGGCGAGGGATCGAGCACGACGAGGTCGGGCTCGAGGAAGTAGCGGTAGTCCTCCGCCCCCTCCTTCGACCGCCCGGCGCGGGTCCGGCCCGCCTCCTCGTCCCAGTGGCGGGTCTCCTGATGGACCCGTTCGCCGGCCTCGATCACGTCGACCTGGCGCCGGGCCTCGTAGTCGATGGCCCGCACCAGCGAGCGCAGGGAGTTCACGTTCTTGATCTCGCACCGCGTGCCGAGCTCGCCATCGCCGACCGGCCGCACCGACACGTTGGCGTCGACGCGCATCGACCCTTCCTCCATCTTGCCGTCGGACGCCCCGATGGCGACGAGGATCGAGCGCAGCTCCGTCACGTACGCCCGGGCGTCGTCGGGCGAGCGCAGGTCGGGCCGGCCCACGATCTCGATGAGGGGCACGCCGGCGCGGTTGTAGTCCACCAGCGAGGACTCGGCCCCGTGGATGCGCCCGTCGCCGCCCTGGTGGCTCGACTTGCCCGTGTCCTCCTCGAGGTGGGCCCGCTCGATGCCGGCCCGGGTGCCGTCGGGCAGCTCCAGCCAGCCGTCCACGTTGAGCGGCTCGTCGTACTGCGAGATCTGGTAGTCCTTGGGCATGTCCGGGTAGAAGTAGTTCTTGCGGGCGAACGTGCTGCGCCGCACCGAGCAGTTGAGGGCCAGGCCCACCCGGATGCCCAGCTCGACGGCGTGGCGGTTCACCACCGGCAGCGAGCCGGGCAGGCCCAGCGTGACCGGGTCGATGTTGGTGTTGGGCTCCCCGCCGAACACGTTGGGGGCGCCGCTGAACATCTTGGTCACGGTGGCCAGCTCGGCATGGACCTCGAGGCCGATGACCAGCTCCCAGTCGGTGCCGGTGGTGGCGCTGGTGATGATGAGGGGCTCGCTCACGGCGCCGCTCCCTCGACCACCGCGGCCGCTCTCAGCAACAGCACCTCGCCCAGGGCCGGGGCCAGCAGCTGCACCCCGACGGGCAGGCCGTCGTCGCCGGTGCCGAAGGGAACCGAGATGGCGGCGTCGCCCGACAGGTTCGAGGGGATGGTGCACACGTCGTTCAGGTACATGCTCAAGGGGTCGGCCGTCTTGTCCCCCAGGGCGAAGGCGGTGGTGGGCGACGTCGGTGACAACAGCAGGTCGAAGTCCTCGTAGGCGGCGGCGAAGTCGCGGATGATGAGCGTGCGCACCTTGAGGGCCTTGCCGTAGTAGGCGTCGTAGTAGCCCGCCGACAACGCGTAGGTGCCGAGCATGATCCGGCGCTTCACCTCGGCCCCGAAGCCGGCGGTGCGGGTGGCCGTCATCATCTCGCCGGTGGTGGGGGCATCCACCCGCAGGCCGTAGCGCACGCCGTCATAGCGGGCCAGGTTGCTCGACGCCTCGGCCGGGGCGATCAGGTAGTACGCCGACAGGCCCAACCGCGCCGCCGGGATGCTGGCCTCGCCCACCGTGGCCCCGGCGGCCTCCAGGGCGGTGGCCGCCTGGCGCACCCGGGCCGCCACGTCGGGGGCGATGCCCTCGCCCATGAGCTCGGTGATGAGCCCGATGCGCAGCCCCTCGACCCCGCGCTCGAGGGTGTCGCGGTACGACGGCACCGGCTCGGGGATGGAGGTGGAGTCACGCCCGTCGTGGCCGGCGATGACGTCGAGCATGAGGGCGGCGTCGGCCACCGTGGTGGAGAACGGCCCGATCTGATCGAGCGACGAGGCGAAGGCGATGAGCCCGTAGCGCGACACCAGGCCGTACGTGGGCTTGAGGCCCACCACGCCGCACAGTGCCGCCGGTTGGCGGATCGACCCACCGGTGTCGGACCCGAGGGCGAGGGGGGCGAAGCCGGCCGCCACCGCCGCCGCGCTGCCCCCGGACGAGCCACCCGGCACCCGGCTGGGGTCGTGGGGGTTGCGGGTGGCGCCGAAGGCGGAGTTCTCGGTGGAACTGCCCATGGCGAACTCGTCGAGGTTGGTCTTGCCGATGATCACGGCGCCGGCGCCGGCCAGGCTCTCCACCACCGACGCGTCGTACGGGGGACGCCACCCCTCGAGGATCCGCGACGAGCAGGTGGTGGGGATGCCCCGGGTGCACAGGTTGTCCTTGAGGGCGACGGGCACCCCGGCCAGCGGCCCCGGGTCCTCACCGGCGGCGATGCGCCGGTCGAGCGCGTCGGCGGCCAGCACCGCCTCGTCGGCCAGCACCAGGTTGAAGGCGTGGACCTCGGGCTCGTGGGCGGCCACCAGGGCCAGGTGGGCGTCCACCACCTCGCGGGCCGAGCGCTCCCCGGCCCGCACCGAGCGGGCGATGTCGGCGGCCGTGCCCAGCGGCGGGGCGGCGGCGACGGACCCGCTCACGGCTCCTCACCCAGGATGGCGGGGACGGAGAAGCGTCCGTCGGCCACCGAGGGGGCCTGGCCCAGCACCTCGTCGCGATCCAAGGTCGCCGTCAGCTCGTCCGGGCGCAGCACGTTGGCCAGGGCGTAGGGGTGGGCGGTGGGCGGCACACCGGCCACGTCGAGCGCCTCGACGTCGGCGGCGTGGTCCAGCACGGCGGCCAGCTGGTCGGTGAACTGGTCGAGCTCGGCTTCGGTCAGGCTCAGCTTGGCCAGCGTGGCCACGTGCGCGACATCGTCACGGGTGATGCGTTCGGACATGGACCCATCGTAGGGGGACCGCTCAGTTGGGCACGACGGCGTCGATCAGGGGCTCGAAGGTCGAGGCGATGAGCTGGTGCCCGGTGTCGTTGGCGTGGATGTCGGAGTTCGATGCACATCCGCGTCCAGGCGCAGATGTTGGACACGTTCTGGGGGACGACCTGGCCCAGGTAGCTGCCGGTGAGGGCGTAGTTGGCCGTGTCGAACGCGCCCTGCACGTCGGCCACCTGGGCCCCGGCCGCGGTGTACACCGCGGCGATGGTGGCGTTGCCGGAGGCCGTGGCCTGCTGGCTCTGGGTCGCCGCCGTCTGGTTGCCGGCCACCCAGTAGGCCAGGAACGGGTCGTAGTAGCTCATGCCCACGATCGGCACCGACCCGCCCGCGGCCCGCAGCTGCGCCAGGATCGTGCCCAGGTTCGTCTGCACCAGCGCCACCTTGGTCTGGGCACAGGTGAAGTCGATGACCCCGCCCAGGAAGCAGCCGGACACGTCGTTGGCCCCGATGTCGATGGTGATGTAGGCCACCCTCCCGGGGTTGGCCTGGAGGAAGGCCACGGCCGCCGCCATCTGCGTGCCCTCGGCGTAGGTGCACCCGCCCCCCGACAGCATCGAGGTGGTGGTGGCGCCGCCGCAGGAGATGTTCTTGCCCTGCAGGTTGGCCAGGCGCCCCTGCTCGTAGGCCAGGATGTCGGCCACGTAGCCGTGACCGGCCGTCGCCCCGGTCCCGGCGGCCAGCGAGTCGCCCAGCGCCAGGTGGTAGCGCGTGGTCGACGCGCCCACCGTCACCGTGACCGCCGCCGACGTGCTCGCCCCCCACACGCTCTGCGCCGCGTAGGCGGCGGTCAGCTGATGGGTGCCGGCCGCCAGTGCCGTGGTGGTGAACACCGCCGTCCCTCCGCTCAGGGTGGCCGAGCCGATGGTGGTGGGCCCGTCGCGGAAGGTCACCGAGCCGCCGGGGGTGGTGGCGGCGGCGACCTTGGCCGTGAGGGTGACGGCCTGGCCCGGGGTGGCGGCGACCGGGTTGGCCGTCAACGTCGTGGTCGTGGCCTGCGCGCAGCCGGTCAGCAGCAGCGTCGACGCCAGCGCGGCCAGGACGGCCACGGCGACGGCCACCGGTCGTGGTCTGATCATGATGCGCAGTCCCCCTCGAGACCCCGGCCTCCCCTGACCGGCGTGGGACCGACGCTAGCCGGTGGATCCGCGGGCTCAGCGGGGGGCGAGGCCCACCGCGAGGTCCTGCCCGAACTCCTCGGCCGAGCGGGGGGCGGCGAAGTAGTAGCCCTGCGCGGCGTTGCAGCCCAGGCTGCGGACCACGTCGAGCTGCTCCTCGGTCTCGACCCCGACGGCGATGACGCTGATGCCCAGGCTGTGGGCCAGCTGCACGGTGGCCCGCACGATGGCCGTGTCGCGCTCGTCCACCCCGAGGCCGGCGACGAGGCTGCGGTCGATCTTCACGAAGTCGATGAGGAAGCGCTTGAGGTAGTTGAGGGTCGAGAAGCCCGCCCCGAACTCGTCGAGGCCGACCCGCACGCCGAGGTCGCGCAGGAACGAGATGCGGTCCCCGATGATCTGCTCGTGGCTGATGACGGTGCTCTCGGTGAGCTCGAGGCGCAGGCGGCTGGGCTCGATGGCGCTGGCCTCCAGCGCGCTGATGACCTGCGTGGCCAGGCCCGGGTCGAGGAGCTGGCGGGGCGAGACGTTGACCGACACGTAGTCGGGCGCCAGGTTGCGCAGCTGGGCGTCCCACAGCGAGAGCTGCTCGCACGTCACCCGCAGGATCTGCCCGCCCAGGCGGGAGATGAGCCCGGAGGACTCCGCCGCCTCGACGAACTCGGCGGGGTTCAACAGCTCGCCGATGCCGTCGCGCACCCGCAACAGCGCCTCGGCCCCCGACACCGATCCGTCGGCCAGCGAGACGATCGGCTGGTAGTGCACCGGCAGGATGCCCTGCTCGACGACGGCCCGCAGCTGGGACTCGACGGTCCGGCGCCGCTCCTCGCGCTGGGCGGCGTCGACCCCCCACATCTCGGTGCGGTTGCCGCCGGCCCGCTTGGCCAGCCCGGCGGCGTGATCGGCCCGGCCCAGGAGCTCGTCGGCCTCGTCCCCTTCGGCGGCCAGGACCACGCCGACGCTGGCGGTGAGCCGCACCCAGCGACCGTCCAGGTCGAACGGGTGCGACAGCAGCACCCGCAGGGCGTCCGCCGCCCGCAGAGCCACGCCTTCTTCGTCGACATCCGAGAGCGTCACCGCGAACTCGTCGCTGCGCAGCCGGGCCACCATGCCGCCTTCACCCGCCGCCTCCACCAGGCGGGTGGCCACCTGCTTCAAGCAGGGCGTCCCCCGCCGCGTTGCCGTGGGCCTCGTTCACCACCCGGAACCCGTCCAGGTCGACCAGCACCACCGCGGTGCCGCCGGGCGTCTCGGTCTCGAGCAACGTGGTCAGCCGGTCGACCAGCCGCAGCCGGTTGGGGAGGCCCGTGTCGTGGTCGTTGTAGACGAAGTCGGTCAGCTTCTCGTAGGCCTTCACCCGGTCGGTCACGTCGCGGGCGTTGAGCACGAAGCCGCCGATCGAGGTGTTGGCGGTCAGGTCGGACACGACGGCCTCGATGAACCGCCAGCTCCCGTCGGAGGCCAGCAGCCGCAGGCTGACCGGCTCCCCGTTCCCGTCCTCGTCCACCCGGACCAGCGAGGCGATGTCGTCGGTCTGGTCCTCGGGGTGGAGCAGTTCGATCAGCGCGGTGTCGGTCAGCTCGCCCGCCTCGTAGCCCAACATCGTGGTGGCGGCGGGGCTGGCGTAGCGGATGGTCCCGCCCGGCTCGACCACGGCGATGAGATCGCTGACGTGTTCCACCAGGGCGGCGAACTGCTCGTCGCTGCGAGCGCCGCTGACGACGGGTCTGGTCGGTGCGCACCCGCTGCGCCGACAGCACCAGGGCGGAGATCTCGCCGGTGGCCGCCCGGCACGCCACCAGCGTGGAGGACGTGATCATGGCTTCGGCGTCGGGGCCGACGAGGTGCAGCTCACCGTGCCACCACCCCTGGCTGAGCAGGTCGGGCAGCACCTTGACCACGAAGTGGCCCTGGGACTGCTCGTCGAGCAGCTCGACCAGCGGGGGCGACGCCCACCCGGGGACGTGGAGCCAGTCGCGCAACGCCGGGTTGGCCCAGCGCATCTGCCAGCTCATCGGGGTGAAGGTGGCCATGAGGTCGGGGGTCTCGTCGGCCATCGTCTCGAGGAGCCGGGCCAGGTCGCTGGAGATGTGCACCGGGGCGGGCTGCGCATCGACGCCCGGGTCGGCGGCCGGCGCCGGGACGACCTCGGTCGACGCCGGGGCCGGGGCGGCTTCGGCGTCCTCATCGGTCACCGGTCGCACCACCACACCCTCGGGTCCGTTGCGCACCTCGAAGCGCGTGGTGGCCAGGCGATCGTCGCCCAGCCGCACGGTCGTCACCGCCGAGAAGTCGGGGCTGGCGTAGGCGAAGCGGGCCAGCGTCTCCAGCTGAGCCCGGTCCTCACGGCAGACGCCCAGGCGCGTCGCATCCCGCAGGGTCCCCTCCCGGTTGAAGCCGTCGCCGGCCGCCGAGCTCGAACCAAGGTCACCCGGACGCACGCGCCGAGTGCGGAGGGGGTTGTTGCTGCCCTGTTCCATGGGTCTCTCATCGGTCCGTCGTGCCGGATCCTGAGCCATGCGGGCCGTCCGGCCCAAGTTGACCGATCCGTGATCCTCGCCCCTCCCTCATTCCGTGTGACATGTGCCGCACCGGCCGGTGGGCGGAACCGGGGGCCGTCGGGCGACGTCAGAGTCCCGAACACCCACGAGTACTCACTCAGGAGGAGCACATGTCGACGTCGTCGACCAGGAAGGGTTCCATCGGCCGCATCTTCACCGTCATCGGCGCCGCCGTCTTCGTCGGCACCGCGCTGGTGGTCGCCCTCGCGCTCATGACGGGCATCTCGGCCCTGAACCCGTTCGCCTCCCACACCACCGAGCACGCCGACGGCGTCGTCCTGGCCAAGATCTCCGACCTCTCCCGCTTCGAGGCGGCGAGCGGTCGCTTCGAGACGATCGTCGACGAGCAGAGCTCGTCGAAGCTGCCCGACTGGGCCACCGGCGAGCGCGTGGTGCTCGACGCCCAGGGCGACGTGAGCGCCTCGGTCGATCTGTCCAAGCTCCCCTCCGACGCCATCAGGCTCTCTGACGACGGCACCTCCGCCGTCGTGCACGTGCCCGCCCCCACCCTCGATCCGCCCCGGCTCGACCCGTCGACCACCCGCGTCGTGGCCCGTGAGCGCGGCCTGGTCAACCGGGTGGGCGATGCCCTCAGCGGGTCAGACCCGACCAACGACCAGGCCCTGTACCAGCGCGCCGCCGCAGAAGCTGGCCGACGCCGCCGGTCAGAGCGACCTGCAGGACCGGGCCCGGGCCAACACCGAGAAGTTCCTGACCGACACCCTCAGCTCGGCCGGGGTCAAGCACGTCACCGTCGTGTTCGACCCGGCCCCGGTCAACCCCAGCTGAGCCGGGTCACTCCGGCCCGCGACGCAACAGCCAGGCGCTGAGCACGGTGAGCACGGCCAGCACGACGGCGGCGAAGCGCATGGTGGTGGCGAACGCCTCGGCCGTCTGAGAACGGGCCGCCGCCTCGAACGGGGCCCGCAGGTCGTCTCGCAGCCTGGCCACGGCCTCGTGGTACACCGAACCACCCATCACCACCTGGCCGGCCGCGCGCCCGGTGGACGCCATGGCCTCCCGGGGCAGACGCACCGCCACCGACAGATACGTCGAGGTCCCGATGGCGATGGCCAGGGCCGCGCCCACGAACCGGCTGAGGCTCAACAGGCCCGCCGCCTCGTCGAGCCGGGTCCGCGGCTCGCTCAGCACCGCCGGGCTCGTGAGACCGGCGTTGGCGATGCCGGCGCCGATGCCGCACAGGATGAGCGGGAGAGCCAGGTCGAACTCCGTGCTCGACGCCGACGTCGTGGACAGCCAGGCGAAGCCCACGACGGCCACCCCCAGCCCCACCAGGACCGGCCCGCGGTAGCCGAAGTGGCGCGTCAGCAGGTCGGCCAGGTGGGCGAACAGCAGCATGGACAACGCGAACGGGATGAGGGCGGCGGCGATGGCCACGCCGGTCGAGTGGAACGAGGCGGCCGACTGGGCGAAGAGGTTGAAGAAGTAGACGAGCCCGATCATGCCGATCGAGGCGGCCACCGTGGCCAGGTTGGCCCCGATGACGACCCGGTTGTGCAGCAGGCCCCGGTGCACGATCGGATGAGGGGTGCGCGCCTCCACCCACGACAGGGCCGCGAACAGCGCCACGGTGAGCAACGCCCACACCAGCGAAGCCCACGAGACCATGCCCCATCGGGGCACGCGGAAGGCGCCGCCGACGGCCACGAGCACGACGACCGCGGTCAGCGCCGCCCCCCGCAGATCGCGAGTGGGAGCCTTGGGCAGGGTCGAGGCCGTGCGCAGCAGCGGGAGGGCCAACAGCGCCGAGATCGACAGCACCACGACCTCCAGCCAGAAGATGGCCCGCCACGAGACGTAGTCGGTGAGCACGCCGCCGATGAGCGGTCCGACGCCGAACGAGGCGGCGTAGACCACGCCGCGGAGCCGGAAGCCCTGCCGGGCCCCTCCGGCCGGCGGGTAGGCGGCCAGCAGCTCGATCGAGGTGGGCATGATGAACGCGGCGCCCAGGCCCTCGACCACGCGGGCGGCGATGAGGACGCCCGACGACGGCGCCACCGCGGCCAGCACCGCGCCGGCGGCGAAGACCGTGACTCCGAGCACGAAGGTGTGGGAACGGCCGACCACGTCGCCCAGGCGCCCGCCGATGATCGAGAACGAGGCGGCGGTCAACAGGTAGGCGCCGACGATCCACGACAGCGTCGTGAGCGAGACTCCCAGGTCGTCGGCGATGCCCCGCGTGGCCACCCCGATGGCCGTG
Source organism: uncultured Microthrixaceae bacterium (assembly GCA_963726905.1). GTDB lineage: Bacteria > Actinomycetota > Acidimicrobiia > Acidimicrobiales > Acidimicrobilacustridaceae > UBA4742. The sequence goes on along the minus strand of CAVSDZ010000001.1, from coordinate 266,946 downwards.
GTGTTGATGCCCACCATGGCCATGGCCAGGCACACCGACACCACGCATCGCTGGCGTCGCCAACCGCGCCGCTCGGTGATGGTGGAGCCGGTCACGGCCCGACGCTAGCGACGCACCGGTCCGGGCACCCGATAGACCAGGGGGATGCGCATCGGAGTGGTGTTCCCTCAGACCGAGCTGGGTGGTGATGTCGGGGCCGTGCGGGCCTACGGCGCGGCGGTGGACGAGCTCGGCTTCGCCCACCTCCTGGCCTACGACCACGTGGTGGGGGCCGACCCGGTCGTGCATGCGCCGTGGACCGGCCCGTACGACGTGCACACCACGTTCCACGAGCCGTTCGTCATGTTCGGCTACCTGGCCGCGATGACGTCCCTGGAGCTGGTGACAGGGATCATCATCCTCCCCCAGCGCCAGACCGTGCTGGTGGCCAAGCAGGCGGCCGAGGTCGACCTGCTGACCGAGGGCCGCTTCCGCCTCGGCGTCGGGGTGGGCTGGAACGCGGTGGAGTACGAGGCGCTGGGCAAGGACTTCTCCGACCGGGGCCGCCGCTACGACGAGCAGGTCGAGGTCATGCGGAGGCTGTGGACCGAGGAGTCGATCACCCACGACGGGCCCTATGAGCGGGTCACGGCCGCCGGCCTCGCCCCCCTGCCCGTCCAGCGTCCCATCCCGGTGTGGTTCGGCGGCTCGTCGGCCGCCGCCTACCGGCGCATCGGGCGCCTCGCCGACGGCTGGTTCCCCCAGGTCCTGCCCGGCCCCCGACTCGAGGAGGCGCAGGCCGTCATCGCCGCCGCCGCCGCCGACGCGGGCCGCGACCACTCGACGCCTGGGCATGGAGGGCCGCATCGGGTGGGGCCCCGGCGGCGTGGACGATCTGGTGAGGCACGCGGCCAAATGGCGCGAAGCGGGGGCGACCCACATCGCCGTGAACACCATGGGGGCCGGTCTCACCACCGTCGACGAGCACCTGGCCGTGCTGGCCGAAGCCGCCGCCGCACTCGAGGTCGGCCACTAGACTTAACGAAACTTCAGAAAAGATCACGTATTCATGTTGATCTAGCGGTTTCGGTGTGGTAGTCTCGAATGTATGTTCGAGGCGGTGGAGTTGGCGGAAGCGGCACGCAAGGCGGCCGGCGCCGATGTGGCGTTGGTGTCTGATGCCGAGTTGTGCGACGCGGTGGTCGAGTTGGCGGCGGCGCGTGCCGCGGTGGAGGCGGCGGAGGCGCACGTGTTGGCCGAGTTGGACGTGCGGGGCGCCACCGACCGCGAGTTCGGGTCGCCCACGTTGTGGTGGGTGACGGCCCAGACGCGGGCGCCGCGCCCGGTGGTGGCGGCCCGGTTGCGGCTGGGGATGCGGCTGCGGCACCTGGACGTGGTCGATGAGGCGTTGGCCGACGGGCGCCTCACCGCCGAGCACGCCCGGGTGGTGGCCGACGCGATGGCCAACCCCCGCATCGCCGACGACATCGTGGCGTTGCAGGACGAGCTCGTGGCCTTGGCCGCAGCACGTGCCCGTTTCGCGGTGTGGCGTCACCACCTGCGGATGGTGGAGCGAGTTGTTGGACCAAGACGGCGGCTTCGACCCTGACCGCGAGCTGGCCCGCAACCAGCTGCGGGTCTCCCCCAACGGCGGTGACGGGATCTGCCTGAGCGGTGAACTGGTGGGTGAACACGCCCTCGAGCTTCACCCAGTTGTTGGAGGCCGAGACCGACCGGTTGTGGCGCCGCGCCCGCGCCGACCACGACGAATCACCCGACCTGGCCATCCCGTCACGCTCCACCCTGCGGGCCCTGGCGTTGGTCGAGTTGATCCGCAAAGGCTCAGCCGGCCAAACCCCCACCGGCAAAGGCCCCGTCGTCGACCTCTCACTGGTCATGCCCGCCGACCGACCCGACCAAGTGTCACCGTCGACGGCACCGCTCGTCGACCACGTGCTCCCGACACCTGTGCTGCGACCCCAGCGTCACCCCGATCGACGTCGACGACCATGGCAACCCGCTCCGGCGTCGGCCGCCAGCACCGCTACGCCACCCCCGCCCAACGCCGAGCGCTGACCGTGCGCGACGGCGGCTGCGCGTTCCCCGGCTGCGACGCCCGCCAGCTGGAGCGACGCCCACCACGTCGTGCCGTGGGAGCCGGCGGCAGACCGACGTCGAGAACCTGGCGCTGCTGTGCCGCCACCACCACGGCGTGACCCACCGCAACGGGTGGACCATGACCGCCCACCCCGACCAAACCTTCACCTGGACCACCCCCACCAACCGAACCCTCACCAGCCAACGCAACCGCGGCTCACCTGACCGAAATTTTATTGCGTAGTTCTGAACCGGAGCCGGTTGCGCCGACGTAGACCCCTGGCATTCCACCCGCGCTGAAAACCGGTTCACCCCAGGAGGTCCGATGACGCGCACCAGCGCACGGGTGGGTGAGTGGGTGCGACGCGCCTTACCGACCTTGACCGGTTCCCTCACCGATGCCCGAACCGCTCCGCCGGCGGACCGAATCCTCACGACCCTGCTGTTCACCGATGTGGTCGATTCGACCGAGCGGGCCGCCGCGCTCGGCGATGAAGCCTGGCGCGCCCGGTTGGACCGCCACGACGATCTGGTGGCCCACCACCTCCGCCGGTTCCGGGGTCGGCGGGTCAAGAGCATGGGTGACGGGGTGCTGGCCACCTTCGACAGCCCCGGCCGGGCCATCCGCTGCGCCCTGGCCCTGCGCGACGGCATCCGCAGCCTCGAGCTCGAGATCCGCGCCGGGCTCCACACCGGTGAGACCGAGATCCGCGGCGACGACGTCGCCGGCATCGCCGTGCACGTGGCGGCGCGCGTCGCCGACCGAGCCGCCGCCGGCGAGGTGCTGGTGTCGGGCTCCATCCCCACCCTGGTGGCGGGCTCCGATCTCTCGTTCGTGGACCGCGACGTCCATCACTTCAAGGGCCTGAGCGGCACCTGGCAGCTCTTCGCCGTCGTCGGCTGAGCGAAGCCGGTAGCGGCCTAGGCTCGACCGATGGCCGACTGGGTGACGATCTCGGCGCTGGCCACCGCCGGCGGGACACTGGTGCTGGCCGGCGCCACCTTCGCCTCGGTGCGCTCCGCCAACCGCTCGTCGCGCATGACCGAGCGGGCCCTCCTCGCCCGGATCCGACCGCTACTGGTGTCCACCCGCACGACCGACGAGCCCGAGAAGGTCTTCTTCATCGACCAGCACTGGGTCCGGGTCGAGGGCCAGCACGCCGTGGCCGAGGTCACCGACGAGGCCATCTACCTGGCCTTCACCGTCCGCAACGTGGGCGCCGGCATCGCCGTGCTCGATCGGTGGGACCTCTACCCCCACCAGCAGACCGCAGAGCGGCACCGGGAGGTGGAGACCTTCACGCGCCTGTCCCGCGACATCTACATCCCGCCCGGCGACATCGGCTTCTGGCAGTGCGCGTACCGCGACCCCACCGACGAGCACTTCGGCGGGGTGCGCGACACCATCCGACAACGACGCCCCATGACCGTCGACCTGCTGTACGAGGATCACGAGGGAGGACAGCGCACGATCAGCCGCTTCGCGATCATCCCTGTCGGTGACGACCAGTGGCTCACCAGCGTGGGCCGCCACTGGAACCTGGACCGCGACGATCCCCGCTAACCCCGGGGTGGCGTGCCGCCGCCGGCCATGCGCATGTCGGGGTAGCGGTCGCCGGCGAACGCCCCGCGGGGGGCCACCCGCTCGAGGCGGGCCAGGTCGTCGGCGGTCAGCTCCACGGCACAGGCGCCGGCGTTCTCCTCCAGGTAGGTCCGGCGCTTGGTGCCGGGGATGGGCACCACGTCGTCGCCCTGCGCGAGCAGCCAGGCCAGCGCCAGTTGTCCGGGCGTGACGCCCTTGCCGGCCGCCAACTCCCCCACCTCGGCCACCAGGTCCAGGTTGCGCTGGAAGTTCTCACCGACGGAAGCGCGGGTTGTCGCGACGGAAGTCGCCCTCCTCGAAGTCGTCGGGGCTGGTGATCTGACCGGTCAGGAAGCCCCGGCCCAGCGGGCTGAACGGCACCAGGGCGATGCCCAGCTCCCGGGCGGTGGGTACGACCTCGTCCTCGACGTCGCGGGTCCACAACGACCACTCGCTCTGCAGGGCGGCGATGGGATGCTCGGCGCTGGCCCGGCGCAGGGTGTCGGCGTTGGCCTCCGACAGCCCGAGGTGGCGCACCTTGCCCGCCGTCACCAGCTCGGCCATGGCTCCCACCGTGTCCTCGATGGGCGTCGCCGGATCGGGACGGTGCAGGTAGTAGAGGTCGATGTGGTCGACCCCGAGGCGGGCCAAGGACTCGTCGCAGGCGGTGGGCACGTAGTCGGGCCGCCCGTTGATCGAGCGGGTGCCGTCGGGGTGGAACTCGAGGCCGAACTTGGTGGCCAGCACGACCTGGTCGCGTCGGTCGGCGATGGCTCGGCCCACCAGCTTCTCGTTGTGACCCAGCCCGTAGATGTTGGCCGTGTCCAGGAAGAACACGCCGAGCTCGATGGCCCGGTGGATGGTGGCGATCGACTCGGCCGAGTCGGCCTTGCCGTAGGTGTTGGACATGCCCATGCAGCCCAGGCCCTGAGCCGAGACGGTCAGGCCCTGACCGAGGGTGCGGGTGGGGACGACGGCTTCGCTCACGATTCCTCCTCCGGTTCGGCCAGCATGCCGGCGGCGGCGGCCAGCGCGGTGGCCAGGCCGGCGGCCCGTTCGACCACCGCCGCCACGTAGTGACCGGCGACGGCCCCCTGGCCGGGCAGCGGCACCTCACCCAGCGAGGTCAGCAGCGCGGTCGGGTCCGACGCCGGGGCGATCGGATCGGGGGCGGGCAGCTGCGGCACCGGCCGCCACAGGTCGACCGGCTTCTGCTTGGGCTTGCGCCGGCGGCTCTGGGTCTTGCGGCGGGGGGCGCTCACACGTCCTCCTCCTTCAGCAGGGTGTCGGGGCGCAGGCCCGAGGGCCACCCGCAGCTGGTCGGCGTCGAGGTCCGACAGCGAGCTCGACTTGGGCAGCACCAGGTCGGCGATGTGGCGCTTGCCGGCCACGACCTCCTCGACCCGTTCGTCCACGGTGCCGGGGCACACCAGCCGGTGCGACAGCACGGTGCGGGTCTGGCCGATGCGCCACGCCCGGTCCCGGGCCTGGTCCTCGACGGCGGGGTTCCACCAGCGGTCGTAGAGCACCACGTGGCTGGCGGCGGTGAGGTTCAGGCCGGTGCCGCCCGCCTTCAGCGACAGCACCAGCGCACCCGGGCCCTCGCCGCTCTGGAAGTCGGCCACCAGCTTGTCGCGGGCGCCCTCGGGCCAGGCCGCCGTGGTAGCAGGCGACCGGCACGCCGGTGATCTCGGTCAGGTGGTCGGCCAGCCGCATGCCCCACTGGGCGAAGTGGGTGAACACCAGGATGCGCTCGCCGGCGGCGAACACCGACTCGACGATCTCCTCCAGGCGGGCCAGCTTGCCCGAGCGGCCGGCCAGCGGGCGGCCGTCGTCCTGGTAGGCGGCGGGGTGGTTGCAGATCTGCTTGAGCGCGGTGATGGCGGCCAGGATCGCGCCCTTCTTGGGCTCGCCGCCCACCTCGGTCGAATCGGCCACCAGCCCGTCGAGCACCGCCTGGTAGAGGCCGATCTGCTCGGCGGTCATCGTGCAGTGGTCGAGCTCGTCGATGCGGTCGGGCAGCTCGGCGGCCACCACCGGCTCGCTCTTGGTGCGGCGGAACACCAGGATGCCGTTGAGGGCGCGCAGGGCGGCCTCGCCCTCGCCCGACATCTGGGCGACGAACGTGGCCCGGTCGCCGACCAGACCCGGGTTGGTGAAGTCGAGGATGGCCCACAGGTCACCGAGGCCGTTCTCGATCGGCGTGCCGGTCAGGGCCAGGCGGATCCGGGCGGGGATGCGGCGCAGCTGCTGGGCCGTCTCGTTGGCCGGGTTCTTGATGGCCTGGGCCTCGTCGAGCACGACCCGGTCCCAGTTGCGCTGCGGCCAGCGCCTCCACGTCGCGCACGGCGGTGCCGTAGGTGGTGATGACCACGTCGGCGTCGGCCACCTCGGCTTCGAGCTCCTCGGCCGCCGCCCGCGACGCGCCGTGGTGGACCACGACGCGCAGGTCGGGGGTGAAGCGGGCCGCCTCCGCCGCCCAGTTGCCCACCACCGCCGGCGGGGCGATGACCAGGGCCGGGCCGTTGCCGGCGGTGCGGGCCAGGTGGGCCAGCACCGTGGGCGTCTTGCCCAGACCCATGTCGAGCGCCAGGCAGCCGCCCAGCTCGACGGCGTCGAGGAAGCCGAGCCAGCCGAGCGCCTCGGCCTGGTAGCTGCGCAGCTCGCCGACGAAGCCCTTGGGGCTGGTCTCCGGCTCGGCGGGCACGGCCCGGGCCCGGTCCAGCAGGTCGCTGGCCCAGCCGCTGCCTTCGACGCTCAGCTCGCGGCCGAGCGGCGTGCCCTCCAGGCCCACGGCGTGGCGCAGGATCTCCGCGCCGGTGAGTCGGGTCTTGGCCGCCCGCTCGGCCAGGGCGGCGGCGGCCTCCTTCAGGTCGGCCCGGTCGAGCTCCACCCACTTGCCCCGCGACCGGACCAGCGGTCGGGCCTCGGCGGCCAGACGGGCGACCTCGGCGGCGGTCAGCTCGACGTCGTCGAACACCGCCGACCAGCGCACGTTGCTGAGCTGGTGGGCGCCGACCACGGTGTCGCCCACCGGCTCGGTGAACAGGCGCAGGCCCGGGCTCGGCTTGCGCCGCGACAGCGCCGGCACCCGCACGTCGAAGCCGGCCGCCTCCAGCGAGGCGCCGGTCACCGTCATCAGCTCCCACGCCTCGTCCTGGCTCAGGTACGACCTGGCCCCGGCGCAGCGCGCCCGGGTCGCAGCAGCACGGGCAGCACCCGCTCCAGGCGGTACATGGCCTCGGCCAGGCCCTTGGTCGAGCGGCTGTCGACCAGGGCCTGCTCGATGGGCAACAGGCCGCCTTCGGCGCCCGGCGCCGAGCACCGACAGGAACCAGGCGTCGCCCGAATCGGGCGGGTCGAGCTGCACCACGAGGCGGGTGTGGGAGTCCCCGTCACCGGCTTCACCCATCGCTCGAGCCGCTTCTGCACGCCGGCCGCCACCCCCAGCGGGGCCTCGAAGTGCGAGCCGTCGAGCCGGGTCACCATGGCCTCGGCGATGGCCGCCGCGGTGTTGGTGACCGGAGGGGGGGCCGGCAGCTCCAGGCGGCCGGCGGCGTCGGTGGCGATGGCGTTCACGACGGTGCCGAGCACGTCGAGGGTGACCGAGCGGGGGTCGCCCCGGTGCAGCGCGGTGATCGGCCCGGGCATGGCCGCGGCCAGCGCGGTGAGCTCGGCGTCGTCGACGAGGGCCGGCACCCAGCGCACCGCCAGGTCGAGCGAACGGCCGCCGGCCTGGCGCTCGCCCTTGAGGAGGGGGACGATCGACCCGCGTGTCACCAGGCGCACCGCGGTCAGCACCACCTGTCCGAGCCAGGTCACGCTGGCCCCGACCTCGTCGCCGCCGAGGCCACCGCCGACGGCGGCCAGCCAGCCCAGGGCCTCGGTCAGCGGGATGGAGCGCGCTTCGGCCCGGGCCCCGGTCGGCAACGTCACCCCGGGGTGCTCGACCCCGCCCAGCGACGGCCCGCCGATGGCCTCCAGCCGCTCGGTCAGCTCGGCCCGGTTGGCCGGCATGGTGTTGGGGCCCGCCGCCCACAGCACGACGTCGCCCGCGGTCCACGAGGCCTGCAGGCGCACCACCCCCGGGGGTTCGGCGGCGGCGTGGGCGATGGCGCCGGTGTCCTTGGTGGCCAGGAGGAGGTCGTAGGCGGCGAAGAGGCGGTCGAGCTCCTCCTCGAAGTCGGCGATCACCTGGGGGCGTTCGGGGCCCGTCAGCTGCTCGGCCTCGTCGAGGCCGTCCTCGGTGGCGTCGATGAGCCGCTCGAGCGCGAGCTTCCAGCCGACCGGGTCGGCTTCGAGCAGCCCCAGCTGCTGATCGCTGGCCTCGCCTTCGACCGCCGCCCACGTGGCGGCTTCCAAGGCCCTGGTGATCTCTTCCATGTGTTCCACGGCGCTCCTTGCGCCCTGCCCCCTGGTCCACGCGACGCGGAGGCGATCCGTGATCCCGGCGTCTGCCAACAGTCCCGGATCGGATCTGCTGCACCGCTGGGCCAAGGGATCTGGCCCGGCAGGACGTCGAGGTCCGATCAGTATACCCCCGTATCCTGGGCGGGTGACCGCTCCCGCCGATGATCCCGTGCTCCAGATGGTGCCGCTGGACTTCCAGTGGCCCACCATCGACCCGTTCCTGTTCTGCGTCCACCACCTCGACGCCTACCCGGCCGGCAACGACCGGCTGGGGCCCGACGCCGCGCTGGCCGGCCGTGACCTCGGTCAGGACTTCGCCGGCATCGACGGCTGGCGCATGTACCACGGCCAGGTCGTGCCCGGCTTCCCGCAGCACCCGCACCGGGGCTTCGAGACGGTGACGTTCGTGCGTCAGGGCCTCATCGACCACTCCGACTCGCTCGGGGCGACGGCCCGCTTCGGCCGCGGCGACGTGCAGTGGCTCACCGCCGGGCGACGGCATCGTCCACGCCGAGATGTTCCCGCTGGTCGAGCGCGACCGGCGACAACCCGCTGGAGCTGTTCCAGATCTGGCTCAACCTGCCGGCGGAGGACAAGTTGGTGGAGCCCCACTTCACCATGCTGTGGGACCACGACATCCCCCGCCTCGCGGTGGTGGACGACGCCGGGCGCGCCGGCGAGGTGACGGTGATCGCCGGTGGGCTGGCGGGCCTGGTGCCGCCGCCCACGCCTCCCCACTCGTGGGCGGCGCGCCCCGAGGCCGACCTGGCCATCTGGCACCTGCGCCTGGAACCCGGAGCCGAGTGGGAGCTCCCCCCGGCCGCCGGACCCGACACGGTGCGCACGCTGTACGTGTTCGAGGGCTCGCTCGTCATCGGGAGCCACGAGCTGGCCACCGACACCGCCGCCGTCGTGCGCCCGGACCGTCCCGTCCCCGTCGCCGCCGGGGCGGCCGGCGCCGAGTGCCTGATGCTGCAGGGCCGCCCCATCGGCGAGCCGGTGGCCCAGGCCGGGCCGTTCGTGATGAACACCGAGGCCGAGATCCGCCAGGCCTTCGCCGACTACCGGGCCACCGGCTTCGGCGGGTGGCCGTTCGCCGCCGACGATCCGGTCCACGCCCGGGACCAGGGCCGCTTCGCCCGCCACGCCGACGGGTCCGTCGAGTCCGCCGAGCCGATCGAGTCAGGCACCCGCTAGTCGCCACACGTCGGGCCGGTCCACGTCGTCGGCTCGCGCCTCGCCGGACGTGGCCATGGCCGCGGCCAGGCGACCGATGGCGGGCACGAACTTGAAACCGTGGCCCGAGCACGGCGACACCACCACCACCGCGCCCCGGCGGTCCAGCACGAAGTGCTCGTCGGGGGTGCTGGTGAACAGGCAGGTGTGGGGGTCGAGCGGCCGGGGGTCGAGCCCGGGGAACCATCGGCCGACGTAGGCGGTCAGCGCCGCCACCATGTCGGCCGGCGCGTCGTGGGGCCGCGTGTCCGGATCGACCGGGACGGCCCGCTCCTCGAGCCCGACCTTCATGCCGATGCCGGGGGCCCAGACGGCATAGGCGCCGAACCCGAGCGGCGCACCGGCCTCGGCGTAGTGCACCACGCTGGGCCACGGCTCGGCGCCGGCCACGTCGGTGATCCCCGCGGGCCAGAAGTGCGAGGGCGCCGCCAGGGTGACCGTGAGCGGCGGCAGTTCGACCAGGCCGGCGAGCAGCCCGGCCGCCCACGCCCCGGCGGCCACCACCACCACCGGCGCCCGCCACGAGCCTCCATCGGTGACGACGGTGGCCCCATCGGCGTCGGCTTCGATGCGGCGCACCGGCGTGGCGGTGTGGATGGTGGCCCCCCGCTCGGCCGCCACCCGGTACAACGTCGCCACCGAGCGGTCGGCGGCCACGTAGCCGCCGTCGGGCGAGCACACGACGTCGCCCTCGGTGCGGATGCCGGGCCAGCGGCGCGCCGCCTCCGCCGACGAGAGCCGCTCGTGGTGCCGCCCGAAGCGGTCGAGGGCGGCGGCGATGTCGTCGAGGGCGTCCGGGGCGCCGTGGTCGATCTGCCCGCACAGCTCGAGCAGCGACACGGCGGCTCTCGTCCTCCAGCACCCGCCACCAGGCCAGGGCGTCGAGGGCCAGCGCGGTGTAGCGCGCGTCGCGGTAGGCCAGGCGGAAGATCCGGGTGTGGCCGTGGCTCGAGCCGTGGGCGTGACCTGGTTCGAACTGTTCGATCAGGGCCACGTCGCGTCCGTCACGGGCCAGGTGCCAGGCGGTGGCCGCCCCCATGGCCCCGCCGCCCACCACGATCACCTCGTGGTCGAACATCACCGCGGGAGGTCAGGCATCGTAGAAGCCGGGGCGGTGCAGCCCGACCAGCTGGCGCTCGCGCCGCGTCCGGGCCCGGGCCACCGCGTCGTCCGACAGCTGGTTGGCGTCGCGGGTGGTGCGCAGCCGGGGCGCCAGGTCACGCCGGCCGTAGTGGCACTGGAGGAAGTAGCGGCCCGGATCGCCGGGCCCGGACGGCATGCGGCGATGCCACGTGTCGGACACGAACAGGGCCACGTCGCCCGCCGAGGCCACCAGGGCCACGCTCCCCTGCCCGTCGTAGGTCAGGTCGTCGTCCTCGCAGTAGGGCGGGGCCTGACCCGAGCGGTGACTGCCCGGGATCACCCCCGTGGGCCCGGCCTCGAGCGGGCAGTCGCGCACCATGAGGTGAGCGGCCACGACGAACACCGGGTAGGGGATGCGCTCGTCCCACGGCACCCCGGCGGGGCGGGGCACGTGGGGTCCGCTGTCGATGTGCCAGAAGCGGCCGCCGTGATCGCGGTTGCCCGCCTCCTGGCGCCACGCGGTGTTGGCGATGACGTGGCAGTCCTCACCCAGCAGCGGCTCGACCACCGAGAGGATGGCCGGGTGGGCGATGGCCTCCTGGCAGACGTCGCTGCGGTTCACCATCTCGTAGCGGAACGGGTCGTAGTGGCCCTCGGGCTGGTTCTTGACCCGGACGTCGGGCGGCCACTGGTCATAGACCCGGTCGATGTCGGTGGCCAGCCGAGCCACCTCGTCGGGGTCGAACACGCCTTCGAGGATGGTGTAGCCGTCGCGCTCCAGCTCCCGGGCGGCCTCGGGTACCGGATCGTGGCTGACGGTCAGGTACCCCGTCTGACGAGTGATCATCCCGCGATTGTGCCCGGTGGAACCTAGCGTGTCGTCATGGACGAACTCCCGGCCCTGTCGCCGGTGGCCTGTCGGGTGCTGGGCTCGCTGCTGGAGAAGGAGCGCACCGTCCCGGCCAGCTATCCGCTCACCATGAACGCGGTGGTGGCCGCCTGCAACCAGACCACCGGACGCGACCCGGTCATGGCCGTGGACGAGGTGGCGGTGACGGCGGCCATCGACGAGCTGCGGGCCGCGGGCCTGGCCCGACTGGTGCACGCCAGCCACGGCGCCCGCTCGATCAAGTACCGCCAGGCCGTCGTCGAGGCGCTCGAGCTCGACGATCCCCGCCGGGCGGTCCTCACCGGGCTGCTGCTGCGGGGCCCGCAGACCTCCGGGGAGCTGCGGTCGCGCACCGACCGGCTGCACCGCTTCGACTCGGTGGACGACGTCGAGGCCACCCTGGCCCACCTGGCCGAGCGGGACCTGCCGCTCGTGGTCCATCTCCCCCGTCACCCCGGCCAGAAGGAACGGCGCTGGGGTCACACCCTGGCCGGCACCGGCGCCGACGGTGAGAACCCGGACGACGCCCTGCCCGAGGGGCTGCTCCCGCTGGCCGCCCTGGTGGGCTCGTGGTCGGGCGCCGGCGCCGGTTCGTACCCGACCATCGACGGGTTCGGCTACACCGAGCAGATCGAGATCCACCCGGTGCCGGGCAAGCCGATGCTCGCCTACCGCTCGGCCACCCGGGCCAGCGACGACGGCCGCACCCTGCACGGCGAGTCGGGCTTCTGGCGGGCCACCGGCCCCGGCGAGGCCGGGCTGGCCCCGGTGGAGCTGGTGGTGGCCCAGGGCTCGGGCATCGTGGAGGCGGCCGACGGCGTCGTCGACACCACCGGTGAGGCCACCGAGGTGGTGCTGACGTCCACCACGGTGGCGGGCACGCCCAGCGCCAAGCTGGTCACCGCCACCGCCCGCCGCTACCGGGTCGTCGGCGACACGATGACCTACGACCTCGACATGGCGGCGGTGGGTCAGCCCCTGCTGCCCCACCTGCACGCCACGCTCACCCGCCATGGCCTCTGACCGCGAGCTCATCCGATCGGTGCGGCGCCACCAGGTGCCGGCCTGGTGGCGCGACGCCAAGCTCGGCATCTTCGTGCACTGGACCCCGGCGTCGGTGCCGGCCTTCGCCCCCGTCGACGCGCGAGATCGGCGAGCTGCTGGCCCGCCGGGACCCGCAGGCCATGGCGTGGTCGCCCTACAGCGAGTGGTACGAGAACTCGCTGCGGTTCCCCGACAGCCCCGTCGCCCGTCATCACGCCGAGGTCTACGGCGACCCGCGACTACCACGACTTCGCCGCCGACTGGGAGGCCGGCCTGGCCACGTGGGACCCCGACGAGTGGGCGGCGCGCTTCGCCGCCACCGGCGCCCGCTACGTGGTGCTGGTGACCAAGCACCACGACGGCTACTGCCTGTGGCCCACCGACGGTGACCAACCCTCACCGGCCCGGCTTCCACTCGACGCGCGATGTCGTGGGCGAGCTGGCCGAGGCGGTGCGAGCGCAGGGGCTGCGCTTCGGCGTCTACTACTCGGGCGGCCTGGACTGGACGTTCAACGACCAGCCCATCGGCGCCTTCAGCGACCTGCTGGCGGCCCAGCCCCGGGGCGACTACGTCGGCTACGCCGAGGCCCACGTCCGCGAGCTCATCGACCGCTACCGGCCGAGCGTGCTGTGGAACGACATCTCGTGGCCCGCCGGCTCGGCCCGCCTGGCCGGGCTGCTGCTGCGAGTACTACCGGGCGGTACCCGACGGGGTGGTCAACGACCGGTTCATGCCCTGGTCACCGTTGTGGGAGGCGGCCAAGACCAAGCCGGCCCGCCGGATGCTCGACCGGGTGTCGGCCCGCTCGGCCCGGGCCGACAAGGGCCTCGTGCCGCCCAAGCCGCCCATGTTCGACGTGCGGACGCCCGAGTACACCGTGTTCGACACCGTGCAGACCACCCCGTGGGAGTGCGTGCGCGGCATCGACCGCAGCTTCGGCCACAACCGGGCGTCGGGCGAGGAGATCTTCCTGGCCCGCGACGAGCTGGTGTGGTCGCTCACCGACATCACCGCCAAGGGCGGCAACCTGTTGCTCAACGTGGGCCCCCGGGGCGAGGACGCCACCATCGCCGAGCCCCAGGTGAGGCGACTCGACTGGCTGGCGGCGTTCACCGGCGAGGTGGGCGAGGCCCTCTTCGCCACCCGCCCGTGGGTCCACCCCCAGGGGCGCGGGCCCGACAACCCGTCGCCCGTCGACGTGCGCTACACCGCCCGCGACACCACCGTGTTCGCCCTGCTCCGCGGTGACGGCGAGGTCGAGGTCACCCTGGCCGAGGTGCGCGCCACCCCCACCACCACCGTGCGCCGAGTGGTGGGGAGCGGCCTCGACGGCCCCCGGCTGGCCTTCGAGCCGCAACCACGAGGCCTGCGCATCGAGCTGGACGAGCCCTTGACGGCGGGGGTGCCGGTGGCGTTGGCCCTCGGCCACGTCGACGCCGACTGACGACGCCGACTAACGGTACGGGTCGTCCAGGTCCGGTTCGTCCCACCAGTCCTGCGGGGCCGGCTTCCAGTCGGGGTCGGGGAAGATGCAGTCGACCGGACACGGCTCCAGGCACTTCTCGCAGCCCGAGCACAGCTCGGGGATGATGATGACGTCGATGCCGTGGTTGAAGATGGCCCCGAACTGCGGCGGACAGTGGCGGATGCAGGTGTCGCAGTTGATGCAGATCGACATGTCGATCATGAGCGGCACGTGCTGCCACTTGGGGTTGCGCTCGTGGCTGACCAGGCGGGTGGCGCGGTTCGACGGCGTCACCGCAGCGGCATCGGACACGACGTCACCCTGGCAGGTCAGGGTGCGCGATCGACACCCTCGCCAGTGACAGTGCCAAGGAGCAACCAGTGCCGTACGAATTCCTGACCGAAGAATGGATGGCCGAGGCCAAGCGCCTGCGGGACGAGGCCGGCCCACCCGAGACCCCACCGGCCCACACGGTCCGCATGAACCAGATCATCACCGGCGCGCCGTTCAACGACGGCGCCGACATCAAGGTGTTCATGGACACCACCGACGGCCAGGTCAACCTCGACCTCGGTGAGCTCGAGAACCCCGACCTGACCGTCACCGTCGACTACGACACGGCCAAGGCCATCTTCGTGGAGCAGAACGCCCAGGCCGGGATGCAGGCCTTCATGGCCGGCAAGATCAAGATTCAGGGCGACATGACCAAGATGATGGCCATGCAGCAGACGCCGCCCGACGCCGCCGCCATCGCCCTGGCCGAGAAGATCAAAGAGATCACGATCTGATCACCGACCCACGATGATGAGCACGGCCGTGCCCTTGTGCACCGACGTCCCGGCGGCCGGGTTGGTGCTCTTCACCGTTCCCAGCGGGTTGCCCTGGGTGCCGCTCACCGTCAGCCCGGCCTGTTGCAGGGCATTGGCGGCGTCGGACACGGACCGCTTCGACACGTCGGGCACGGTGACCATGGGCGGGCCGCTGGACACGATCAGGGTCACGGCCGAGTCGCGGGGCACCGGGGTGCCGGCGGCCGGGGAGACGTCCATGACCTGACCGGCGGGCACGGTGTCGCTGGGCGTCGGCGTGGCGGTGGCCTTGAGGCCGACGTCCTTGAGCTTGGCCGTGGCCTGATCCTGGGTGAGCCCGACCAGCCCGGCGGGGACGGCGCGGGGAGCGGGCCCGTCGGACACCACCAGCGCCGACCCCCGAGCCCTTGGGCGCCTGCGCCCCCACGCCCGGGGCCAGGGCGATCACGGAGTTGGCCGGCACGGTCTCGTCGTAGCTGTGGGTGACGTCGCCGACGACCAGGCCGGCGGCGGTCAGCTGAGCGGTGGCATCGGCCAGGGGCTTGCCCACCAGCGTGGTCGGCACGTCCACCGGGGGCGGCCCGAGCGACACGGTCAGGTTCAACGCCGCGCCCCGGGCCAGTTGGGTGCCGGCGCCGGGGTCCTGGGCCAGGATGTCGCCGGGAAGGGTCAGGTCCTGGTACCGGGTGGTGGTCTGCACGTCCCAGCCGGTGCCGCTGATGGTGGCGTCGAGGTCGGCGGTGTTGGTGCCCACCAGGGTCGGCACCGCGAACGTCGGCACCCGGATCTCGGTGTACCAGTAGGCCCCCGCCCCGGCCACGGCCGCCACCAGCAGCAGGGCCAGGATCAGCGGTGCGCACCCGGTGTCGCTTCGGCCGCGTCAGTCAGGTCGTCGGTCAGGTCGATGACGGCGTTGTCGGCGTCGGGGATGACCCGGATGCCGTCCATGACCGTGCCGGGAGGGGCGTCCATGATGTCGGGCACCACGTCGCTCGGCGTCGCCGGGGCCTGCATGACGGTGGGATCGCGGTCGGCCAGCACGTCGTGGTCGTGCACCATGGCGCCGGCCAGGACGAGCGGCTCGGGTCGGTCGAGCTCGGCGGCGGCGGCCATGAGCATCCGGGTGAAGTCAGCGGCGTCGGGGCGGTCGGCCGGCCGGGGCTGCCCGGCGGCCTCGAGCGGCGCCCGCAGCGGCCCGAGCGCCTCGGGAACGGGGACGGCCGCCTCGACGCGGGCCATGAGGGTCCCGATGGTGGTGTCGGCGGCGAAGGGGACGGTGCCGGTCGTGGCCTCGATCATGACCAGGGCCAGCGAGTAGACGTCGCTGCGCCCGTCGAGGGTCTCGCCCCGGGCCTGTTCGGGTGAGGCGTAGCGGGCGGTGCCCAGCACCGCGCCCTGCGGCTCGGTCCAGGCCGCCTCGGCCAGCGCCCGGGCCAGGCCGAAGTCGGCGATGCGCAGGCGGGCCTCCTCGTCGAACAGCAGGTTGGCCGGCTTGATGTCACGGTGCACGAACCCACGGCGATGGGCGTAGTCGAGCCCCCGGGCGGCCTCGAGGCCCACCATGAGGGTCTGGGCCGGGCTGAGCCGGCGACCCTGGTCGAGCATCGTGCGCAGGCTGCCGCCGCCCAGGTACTCCGTGACCAGGAAGGGCACGTCGTCGTGGCCCCAGTCGAACACCGACATGATGTGGGGGTGGTTGAGGGCGGCGGCGGCCTGGGCCTCGGCCCGGAAGCGCCGCAGGAAGGCCTCGTCGCCGGCCAGGGCGTCGTGCAGGATCTTGACCGCCACCCGCCGGCGCAGGGTCACGTCGTCGGCCAGGTAGACCGAGGCGGACGCGCCCGTCCCGATGGGCGCCAGCAGGCGATAGCGCTCGGACAGCACCTGACCGACGCGGTCGGTCATCCGGGACAGGGCCACGGGCGACAGGCTAGTAGTTACCCGGCTGTCATTTGAACCACGGACCGTACACTGAGGCGGTGTCCGACACCGACGCCCCGCTGGAGCCCATCGACGAGGGCTCGCCCCGCCCGCCCACCCGGGTGCCCGGCGTGTGGGCCCAGATCCCGATGCTGGTGCGCGTCGCGCTGGTCGGTCTGCTGCTGGTGGCCGCCGGCGGCATCTTCGCCGTCACCCGCCAGACCAGCGAGAGCTCGACCAACCTCGACAACGGGGTCATCCAGCAGCTCATCCCGGCCGAGGCGTCGCAGGTGCCCCAGCAGGCCCAGGTCGGCATCGACCTGGCCGACGGCTACAACGCGTCGCTGTCGGTCAACGGCGTCCCCATCCCCGACGACCAGACCGACCGGGTCGTGGCCTTCAACCAGGTGCTGTTCCAGCCGGGCCCGGGCAAGGTGTTCGAGCAGTGGGACGCCAGCGTGCCGACGTGCGTGACCGCCACCTACTGGAAGTACGACACGCCCGCCGCCACCACGCCCCGCACCTGGTGCTTCTCGGTGGTGTAGCGGGTCAGCCCACCAGCACGTCGAGGCGGGCGAAGGCGGGCAGGTGGTCGGTCTCGACCAGGATGGCGTGCATGCCCACCGACTGGGCCGCCACCATGTTGCCGGGATAGTCGTCGAGGAAGACGGCCCGGCCCGGCTCGACGCCGCCCAGCGCCTCGAGGGCCAGGTGGAAGATGCGGGGGTCGGGCTTGCGCATGCCGACCTCGCTCGAGTCGATGACCACGTCGAACAGCTCGTCGAGCGGCAACATGGCCCGCCAGAAGTCGCGGAACTCGGCCACGTTGTTGGTGATCATGGCCAGGCGGTGGCCGGCCGCCCGGAGGGTGCGGGTGCGCTCGACCACGTCGTCGCGCACCTCGGCGCCGCTCATGGCGGCCAGCACGTCGTAGAGGTCGATCTCGACGCCGAGGAGCCGGGCCTGGTCGCGGATCTGGACGCGGGTCTCGTCGAGCGACAGCTCGCCCCGCTCAGCCCGGTGCCAGGGATGGTCGGTGTCGTGGTCGTAGGCCCCGAACACGAACAGCATGGCGTCGTCGCCGTCGAGGCCCGCCGCCGCCCCCACCGAGCGCACCGCGTCGAACGGCGACGGCGTGTACACCCCGCCGAAGTCGAACACCACCGCGTCGATGGCCCGGTCACCGTCGGCTCGGGCGGTCATGTCGGGAGCTCTCCGGTCTCGAGCAGGTGGTCGAAGCCGGCCTCGTCGAGGATGGGCACGCCCAGCTCGGTGGCCTTGGTCAGCTTGGACGCGCCGGGCCCGTCGCCCACCACCACCGCCGTCGTCTTCTTGGACACGCTGCTGGGCGACTTGCCCCCGTGGGCCTTGATGGTGGCCTCGGCCCCGTCGCGGGTGTAGCCGGCCAGCGTGCCGGTCACCACCACGGCCAGGCCGGCCAGGGTCTGCGGGGCGTCGGGCGCCTCGGGCCCCTCGAAGTTCACCCCGGACTGCGCGCAGCTTCTCGATGATGGCCTGGTTGGCCGGCAGGGCGAACCAGTCGTGCACGCTCTGGGCGATGGTGGGCCCGATGCCCTCGACGGCGGCCAGCTCGTCGACCGACGGCGGCCATGATGCGGTCGAGATGGCCGAAGGCCCGGGCCAGGACCTCGGCGCCGGCGCCGCCCACGTGGCGGATGTTGAGCCCCACCAGCAGGTTGGCCAGCGGGCGTTGCTTGGATGCCTCGATGGCGGCCTGGAGGTTGGCGATCGAGGTGTCGCCGAAGCCGTCGAGCTCGCGCAGGCGGTCCCAGTCGAGGCGGTAGACGTCGGCCACGTCGGCCAGCATCCCCATCGACTGGAACAGGCGCACCCGCTGCTCGCCGAAGCCCTCGATGTCCATGGCGCCGCGCCCGCCGAAGTGGGCGATGGTGCCGGCCACCCGGGCGGGGCACAGCTCGTTGGGGCAGCGGTGGTCGGCCTCGCCCTCGGGGCGCACCAGACGGGTGCCGCACACCGGGCAGTCGGTGGGGAACACCCACTCGGCCAGCCCGTCGGGGCGCTCGGCCAGCACCGGGCCGACCACCTCGGGGATCACGTCGCCGGCCTTGCGCACGATGACGGTGTCGCCCGGGCGCACGTCCTTGGCCTTCACCTGGTCCTGGTTGTGCAGGGTGGCCAGGCCGACGGTGCTGCCCGCCGACGAACACCGGGTCGAGCACGGCGAACGGGGTGGCCCGACCGGTGCGGCCGATGCTGACCATGATGTCGCGCAGCCGGGTGGTGCGCTCCTCGGGCGGGAACTTGAAGGCGATGGCCCAGCGCGGGCGCCTTGGTGGTGGAGCCGAGCTCGTTGCGCAGGGCGAGGTCGTCGACCTTGACCACCACGCCGTCGATCTCGTAGGGCAGGTCGTGGCGGTGCTGCTGCCAGTGCAGGCAGGTGTCGTACACGTCGTCG
Source organism: uncultured Microthrixaceae bacterium (assembly GCA_963726905.1). Lineage (GTDB taxonomy): Bacteria > Actinomycetota > Acidimicrobiia > Acidimicrobiales > Acidimicrobilacustridaceae > UBA4742. The sequence goes on along the minus strand of CAVSDZ010000001.1, from coordinate 247,997 downwards.
AGGCTGGCCAGGCGACGGATCTCGGGGTTGACCGGGAAGCCGAGGTCGGTCAGCCATTCCAGCGTCTCGTGGTGGGTGGTGAGCTCGGGGCCGCCCTCGACCTGACCCACCTGGTACGTCCAGAACTTCAGCTGGCGCGACGCGGTGATGGCCGGGTCCTTCTGGCGCAGCGAGCCGGCCGCGGTGTTGCGCGGGTTGACGTAGGCCCGCTGGCCGGTCTCGGCCAGGTCGCGGTTGAGCTGCTCGAACGTGGCGATGGGCAGGTAGATCTCGCCCCGCACCTCGAGCACGGCCGGGGCGCCGGCGGGCAGGCGATCGGGCAGCACGTCGATGGTGCGCACGTTGGCGGTGACGTCCTCGCCCGTCCGGCCGTCGCCGCGGGTGGCGGCCTGCACCAGCCGCCCGTCCTCGTAGCGGATCGACACGGCCAGGCCGTCGATCTTCAGCTCGCACACGAACTCGACCGCCTCGACGGCGTCGCCCAGCTCGGCCATGCGCCGGGTCAGCCGCTCGCCCCAGGCCGTGAGCTCGTCGGCGTTCATGGCGTTGTCGAGCGACATCATCGGCACGGCGTGCACGACCGGCGTCGAACGTGGTCGACGGCGCGCCCGCCGACCTGGCGGCTGGGCGAGTCGGGCGTGATGAGGTCGGGGTACTCCTCCTCGAGCGCCAGCAGCTCGCGCATCATGGCGTCCCACTCGCCGTCGGGGATCTCGGGCGCGTCGAGCTCGTAGTAGAGCCGGTTGTGGTACCGGATGCGCTCTCGGAGATGCTCCACACGCTCCGCGGGGTCGATGGCCTCGGGCACGGCGGTCACCCTACCGGAGGGGTACGACAGCCCAGCCGGGGGGTCAGGCGCCGACGGAGAGGCGCACGCCGACGGCCTGGTCGTGCAGCCGCTCGGCCAGGCGGGTCGGTGAACGACAGCACCTGCTCGGCCTGGGGCACCCCGTGGCGCCACAGGCCGCAGGCCGGTGTGATCATGGCCTGCGTGCGCAGCCGCACCGGGTCGCACCCGCCGGCGTTGACCAGCTCGCACCAGGTGTCGGAGAGCTGGCGCCACAGGCGGTCGACGGTGGTGCCCATGGGGCCGTCGGTCGGCACCGCGCCCCACGCCACCCAGCCGCCGCGCTCGAGGAAGCTCGACAGCGCGCCGGCGGCGCGCTCGATGCCGGCGTCGGGCGGCATCGACAGGATCTGCGGGCCGGCCTGCAGGAGCAGGCGCCAGTCGGCCTCACCGCAGCAGTGCAGACCGGTGATCGCCATCCGCTCGAGCGCGGCCAGCGTGCCGGAGACGAGGTCGATGGCGTCGAGGGGGCCGATGGGGAACGCCGGGTCCATGGCCGCGGTCAGGCCCGGCTCGTCGACGAACGTCACCACCTGAGCCTGGGGGACCCGCTGGCCGACGTACTGCACGAGCTGGCGGGCCCGCTCGGTGGTGGCCGAGCCGGCCACCCGGAAGGCCACGTCGGCGTCGAGGCCGGCGGCGTGCAGCGCCAGGCCCAACGTCACCGGTCCGGTGAGCGACACCTTGACCGGGCCCCGCCGGTCGGCCACCGCGGTGATGAAGGCGCGCAGGCCCGACGAAGGCGTCGGACGCGAAGCCGGGGTCGGTGAGCGGCGCCTCGGGATCGATCGCGTCGTGGTCGATGATGAGCGAGCCGTCGTCGGCCACGATCACGCCCGGCACCCCGTGGGCGGCCTGGGCGATCATGCCCTCGCGGCGCGAGCGGGCCGGCAGCGACGGCGCCGCCGGGAGCCGGTGCTCGTGGCGCAGCACGAAGTCGACGGCCTCGGACGGGTCGCAGTGGGGCAGGCTGCCGATCGAGGTGGACAGCCCGACCGGTAGTGGCACGAGACGATTGTCGGCCATGGCTGCTCCCCCCTCCCGCGGTTCGTTGTTGGGCTATGGAATAGCCATCGGCATCGTGGATACGCAAATCTTCGCCCATGTCGACCACGCGGAGCCCGATGCGCCGGCGCGCCGAGCGGTGGGCCTTCCCCGTGGTGTGGGTGCTGCTGCCGTTCGTGGCCGGGCCCGCCTTCGCCGCCAGCCTCGACGGTCGCAGCCCGGGCTTCCGCACCGCCGTCTCGGTCGGCCTGTGGCTGATCTGGGGGGCCACGCTGGCCGCCGCGCTGGTGCCGCGCACCGTGACCCTCACCGCCATCCGCATCGTGGCTCCCGCCGCGGTGGTGGGGGCCCTGTGGGCGGCGGCGGCCAACCCCGATCGGGGCGGGGCCGACGGGTTCGCCCTGGCCATCACCGCGCTGGCGGCGGCGGTGGCCCTCAGCCCCGGCACGGGCGACGCCTTCGCCAACGGCTCGTCGTACGGCGACGAGCGCCGCTTCCCCCTGCGGGCCCCCGGCGCCCTGCTGCTCGGCCCGATCGAGGTGGCCTGGCTGGTGGCGGTGGCCGGCGCGGTGACGGGCCCCTGCTGCTGGCCGCCGAGCAGTGGCTGCCCGGCGCGCTGGCCGTGCTCGTGGGCTGGCCCCTGGCCGCGGGCGGCGGCGAGGACGCTGCACGGCCTGTCGCGCCGCTGGCTGGTGTTCACCCCCGCCGGGGTGGTCGTGCACGATCCGATGGTGGTGGTCGAGGCCATGTTGGTGCTGCGCCGCCATCTGGCCGCGTTGCGCCCGGCGCCGGCCGACACCACCGCCCGCGACCTCACCCTGGGCGCACCCGGAGTGGCCCTGGAGATCGACCTGACCGAGCCCGTCGCCATCTCGGCGCGGCCCGCCCGCCGGCCGGGGCAGAAGCCGGCGCCGGTCGAGTCGCAGGACGTCGAGGCGGTGCTGGTCACCCCCAGCCGACCGGGGGTGGTGCTGCTGGAGGCGGCGGAGCGTCGCCTCCCGGTGGCGAGCGCCTAGCGCACGACCGTGCCGCCCCCGACCACGACGTCGCCGTCGTAGAGGACGACGCTCTGGCCCGGCGCCACCCGGCGCTGGGGCCCGTCGCACCAGCGCAGCGTGACCGTGCCCGGGGCGGCGGGCGTCACCTCCACCGGCCGGGCCACGCCGTGGGCGCTGCTCTGGGCCAGGACCGTGCACCCCGGCGCCGGCGGCCCCCCCGACCAGGCCAGCTCGCCGACCACCACGGTGTCGTCGAGCAGGTCCGCCGCCGTGCCCACGGTGACCACGCCGGCTCCGGCGTCGACGCCACCGCGTACCGGGGCTGGGTGTCCCCGGCCAGACCGAGGCCCTTGCGCTGGCCGACGGTGACCAGCTCGACCGCGTCGACCCGACCGACCTCCACCCCGGCGGTGTCCACCAGTCGGCCGGGGTGGAGCGCGATGCGCTCGCCGAGGAACGTGCGGCGCCCGCCGGTGGCGGTGATGAAGCACACGTCCTGGCTGTCGGGCTTGGTCGGCGGTGCGCAGGCCGAGTCGCGCCGGCATGGGCCCGCACCTCGGCCTTGGTCATCGTCCCCACCGGCAGCAGCACCCGCGGCAGCACGTCGGGGCCGAGCATGTACAGCACGTAGCTCTGGTCCTTGGCCCGGTCGGCGCCGCGGGCGATGCGGCAGGTGCCGCCGGCGTCGGTCACCACGCGGGCGTGGTGCCCGGTGGCCACGGCGTCGAAGCCGAGGGCGTCGGCCCGCCGCACCAGGCGGTCGAACTTGAGGTGGCGGTTGCACTCGATGCACGGGTTGGGCGTGGCGCCGGCGGCGTGGGCCTCGACGTAGGGCTCGACCACGTGGGCGGCGAAGTCGTCGCCGAAGTTGAACACGAGGTGCTCGATGTCGAGCTGCTGGGCCACCCGGCGGGCGTCGTCGACGTCGGCCACCGAGCAGCAGCCCGGGTCGCTGGCGCCGCCCCACAGCTTCATGGTGACGCCGGTGACGTCGTGGCCCGCTTCGACCAGCAGCGCGGCCGCCACCGACGAGTCGACGCCGCCCGACATGGCGACCAGGACCTTCATGAACCGACCACCACGGGCGGGACGGTGACGTCGGCCGAGGCCCGCAGGCGCGCGACCGCGGCGGGGATCACGGCCAGGGCCAGGTCGACGTCGGCCTCCGTGCTCGACCAGCCCAGGGTGAGGCGCAGCGAGCCGAAGGCCAGGTCGCGGGGCACGCCCATGGCCGCCAGCACGTGGGACGGCTCCATGGCGCCGCTGGCGCACGACGCCGCCGCCGAGGCCGAGATGCCGGCCTGCTCGAGCAGGAACAGCAGCGCCTCGCTCTCGATGCCGGGGATGCACAGGTGGCAGGTGCCGGCGATCGCGGCCGGCGCGATCGCGCCGCCGGTCTCGACGGTGCCGGGGACCGCGGCCAGCAGCCCGTCGGCCAGGCGGTCGCGCAGGGCGCCGACGCGGGCCACCGTGTCGGCGCGGGTGCGCGGCGGCGGCCTCGGCGGCGCACGCCATGGCCACGATGCCGGCCACGTTCTGGGTGCCGCTGCGGCGCTCGCGCTCCTGGCCCCCGCCGACGCTGACGCGGCCGCCAGGGGCGTGCCGTGGCGCACGACCAGCGCGCCCACGCCCTTGGGCCCGCCGAACTTGTGGGCGCTGACCGACACCAGGTCGGCGCCGGCGGCCAGCCGCGGCCACGTCGAGCCACGTCAGGGCCTGCACGGCGTCGGTGTGCACGACGGCGGCGGGGGCCAGGCGACGGGCCAGCGCGGCCACCTCGGCCAGCGGCTGGACGGTGCCGACCTCGTTGTTGGCCACCATCACCGACACCAGGGTGACCCCGCTCGTCGAGCGCGTCGGCCAGGGCGGCCGAGGTCGATCACGCCCACGGCGGTCGACGGCGACGACGCGGCCGCCGCGCGACTGCACGCCGGGTCGAGCACGGCGTGGTGCTCGATGGCGGCGCACACCACCGTCCCGCCCCGGCGGTCGTGGACGCCGAGCACCGCCAGGTTGTCGGCCTCGGTGCCGCCGCTGGTGAACACGACCTCGCCGGGCTCGGCAGCCGAGCGCGTCGGCCATGACCTCGCGGGCGTCGTCGACGGCCCGGCGGGCGTCGCGGGCCAGGCGGTGGGCGCCCGACGGGTTGGCCGGCCGGTCGCGCAGCCACGGCAGCATGGCCTCGAACGCCTCGGGCCGCATCGGCGTCGAGGCCGCGTGGTCGAGGTAGGCGGGCCGGGGCAGCGACTCCAGGGCACCATGGCGGTCCGGACGGGGCTAGGTCCGGCCGTGGCGGCGCTGGTAGGCGGCAGGCCGACGCACACCAGGAACAGCTCGGGGTTGATGCCCGGCGGTGGCGGTGGTGGCGCGACCTGGGCGGCGGTCGTGCGTTGCCGCAGGGTGGCGGCCAGCGACAGCCAGCGGGCCGGCCAGGTCGAGGTCCAGCACGCCGCAGGAGGAACGATGCGGATCAGCGCCGTACTGCTCGGCGGTGAGGGCGGACGACGTCGAGCGAGGCCACGTAGGCCTCGTAGCCGTAGGGCGGGGGGAAGCTGACCGGCATGGCGGCGGTGGCCGACGCGGTGCGCTCGCGCAGCACGATCGTGCCCGGCCGTGAGGTCGCCCAGGCGCTGGTCGCGCGGGTGAGGATCACGCTGACCACGGCGATGCGTGCCGAGCGAAGATCCACAGCTCGAACAGGCCGATGATGGCGCGGATGGCGGCGTGGCGGAAGCGCTCGGGCCCGCCCTCCACGGTCACCACCCGCAGGCCCGAGCGCCGCCTTGCCCGGGGTGCGCCCGTTCCACAGCGACTCGAACGCCACCGGGTAGCCGATGATGATCAGGAAGGTGAGGAGCAACACGGCGATCAGCGGCGGCGGTGCCGCCCCACCGCGCCGGACAGCGCGCCGGCGGCCACGGCCATGGCCACCAGCGCGATGCCAGCTGGATGGCCACGTCGATCGAGCTCGCCGGCGGTGCGCGAGCCCACCCCGGCCGTCTCGAACTCGAGCACGCACGGCCTCGGGCGTGACGATGCCCGCGCCCGCCTCGACGTCCCGGCCGCTGTCCACGAGCAGGTACCGTAACGCCGGCGTGGACATCGACCGCTACATCGCCCGCAACCAGCCGTCGTGGGACCGCCTCGGGCAGCTCACCGGCCGCGCCCGCCACCGCGTGGCCGACCTGCCAGCCGGCGGAGCTCGACGAGCTGGTGCAGCTCTACCAGCGCACGTCGGCCCAGCTCTCCTACGCCCGCACCTACTTCCACGATGCCGCCCTCACCGCCCGGCTGACCCGGCTGGTGGCCGACGCCTCCGGCGTGATCTACGGCAAGCGGGCCCGCTCGTGGCGCGCCGTCCGCCACGTTCTTCGCCGTCGACCTTCCCGGCCGCCGTGTGGGACTCGCGGCGCTTCATCGGCATCGGGCGTGGCCCTCTTCTTCGTGCCCGCCTCCTGCCATCGGGGTCTGGCTGACCCACGACCAGCGCGCCCTCGACGCGTCGGCCACGCCGGCCGCAACGCCAGGAGCTACGTCGCAGGACCAGTTCGAGCAGTACTACTCCGACCAGCCCCACGCCCTGTTCTTCACCGAGGTCACGACCAACAACATCCAGGTGTCGTTCCTGGCCTTCGCCGGCGGGGCCGCCTTCTGCGTGTTCGGCGCCTACCTGCTGCATCCAGAACGGGCTCGACGCTGGGCGAGGCCGGCGGCGTGGATGATCACCGAAGGCGACGGCCGTGCGCTTCTTCGGGCTGATCCTGCCCCACGGCCTGCTCGAGCTGTCCGCCATCTGCATCGCCGGTGGGCACCGGTCTGCGCCTCGGGTGGGCGCTCATCGCCCCCGGCGACCGGACCCGCGGCGCAGGCGCTGGGCGAGCAGGGCCGCCGGTCGGTGGTGGTGGTGATCGGCCTCATGACGATGTTCGTGGCCGCCGGGTCGATCGAGGGCTTCGTCACCGGCAGCGGGCTGGCGCCGTCGGCCTGCGGGTCGGCATCGGCGTGGTCGGCCTGGACTGGCGTTCGTGGCCTACCTCGTGGTCCGGGGGCGGGCGGCGGCGGCGCGGGGCTTCACCGGCGAGCTGGGCGAGCTGCAGCGGGAGCAGGACCGCCTCGCCGACGATCAGCTGACGCGGCTGACCGGTCGTCGGCGGCCACTCCGGCGATCGTTCTCGTCGGCCGCGCCCATCCCACGGCCGGCCTCAGAGCGACCGGTGGCCTTCACCCTGAGGTAGGCGTCGGCCAGCAGCGGGCGCCAGCTGGCCCGGCGGGGCGTCGACCACGGTGGCGCCCAGGCCGCGGAGCCGGGCGGTGGTCCGCCGCCGCTCGTCGAGCGCGCGTCACCGCGGCCGCCTTGCGGTAGGCCGCCGGCGGCGTCGGCGGGCGTGGCCAGCGGCCCAGCGCACCACGTCGGGGTCCTGCACCGCGGCCACCACGACGAGGTGGTTGCGGGCGATCAGCGGGCAGCGCCGGCAGCAGGGTCTCGCCCACGGCCTGCTCGACCAGGTCGGTGAACAGCACCAGCATGGCCCGGCGGCGGAAGCGGGCCAGGGTGGCGGCGAAGGCGCCCAGGTAGTCGCTCTCGGCCAGGCGCGGCTCGAGGTCGTACATGGCCTCGGTCACCCGGCCCAGCTGGTCGCGGCCGTGGCCGGGCGGCGACCATCGAGCCGCACCTCGCGGTCGAACGGCGACCAGCCCGGCCCGGTCGCCCAGGCGGGTGGACACCGCGGTGAGCATCATCACCGCGTCCATGGCGTGCTCGACGCGGGGCACGTCGTCGACCCGGCCGGCCATGATCCGGCCGTTGTCGAGCAGGCTGATCACCGTCTGGTTCCGCTCGGCCCGGTAGGTGCGCACGATGGCCTTGCCGGCGCGGGCGGTGGCCGCCCAGTCGATGCGCCGGAACTCGTCGTCGACCGAGTACTCCCGCAGCTGGTCGAACTCGGTGCCGCCGCCCCGGCCCTGGGCCGAGCGCAGCCCGACCTCGAGGATGCGGGCCCGGTTGATGCGCAGCTCGGCCTCGTCGCGCGACCGGAACGGCGGGTAGACCCGCAGCACGGCACGGGCTCCGGCGCGACGCGCTGGCGCGCACGCCAGGCCGAGCGGGCCCTCACCCGCACCGTCAGCGCGCCGATGCGCGAAGCGGCCGCGCCGCGGCGGGCGGATGGTGGTGCGCCACCTCGGCCGTCCGCCGTGCGGCCGGCACCGTGCACCCGGCCCGCGCCGCGTGCCGGCGCGCAGCGACGGCGCCAGCTCGTCGGCGAAGGCGACCCGCAGCGGGCGGCCGGTCGGGTTGGTGACCTCCCAGACGATGCGGCCGTCGGTGCCCAGCGACCACGATCTCGGGCATGCTGCCGGACGATGCCCGACCCGGTCGGGGCGCGGCGGCCAGCAGCCCGGTCGACGGCGGCCAGCACCACCAGCGCCGCGTTCACGGCCAGGAACCCCCAGCCGCGAGTCGAGCGCGACGATGACGACCGACGAGGCCAGCGACCACAGCACGGCCAGGCGGCGGGTGGGGACGGGCACGGCGGTCGCGCGTCACCGGGGCACCGGGCACCGAGGCCAGGATCCCGTCGAGCACGCCGTCGGCGGTGGCCCCCTCGAGCTCGAGCTCGGGGCGGACCAGGAGGCGGTGGCGCAGCGCCGGCTTCACCACCGCCTTGACCTCGTCGGGGGTCACGAAGTCGCGCCCGGCCAGCCAGGCCCAGGCCTTGGCCGCGTGCAGCAGCGCGGTGGCGCCGCGGGGCGACACGCCGAGCACCAGCGACGGCGACTCGCGGGTGGCCCGCACCAGGGCCACCATGTAGTCGAGCACCGGGCGCCTCGACCCGCAGCGCCTCGACCGCGGCCCGGCCGGCGGCCAGGTCGGCCGGCCGTGGCCACCGGCCGCACCCCGGCCGCGGCGAGGTCGTGGGGGTCGAGGCCCCGGTCGTGGCGGGCCAGCATCTCGGCCTCCTGCTCGTGGGTCGGGTAGGCGACCTGGAGCTTGAACAGGAAGCGGTCGAGCTGGGCCTCGGGCAGCGGGTAGGTGCCCTCGTACTCGACCGGGTTCTGCGTGGCCACGACGATGAACGGGTCGGGCAGCGGGTGGGTCACGCCCTCGATGGAGACCTGGCGCTCCTCCATCGACTCGAGCAGCGCGGCCTGCGTCTTGGGCGGCGTGCGGTTGATCTCGTCGGCCAGCAGCAGGTTGGTGAACACCGGGCCCTCGCGGAAGCGGAAGCTGGCGTCGCGCTGTTCGAAGATCGACCTGGCCGATCACGTCGGACGGCATCAGGTCGGGCGTGAACTGCACCCGCTTGGTGTCGAGGTCGAGCGAGGCGGCCAGCGCCTTGACCAGCAGCGTCTTGGCCGTGCCCGGGCACCCCTTCGAGCAGCACGTGGCCGCGCACCAGCAGCGCGGCCACCAGCCCCGACAGGGTGCCCTCCTGGCCGACCACGACCTTGGCCACCTCGGCGCGCAGGGCGAGCATGGCCGCCCGGGGATCGCGGGCGCCGGGCGCGCGGCTCGGGTCGTCAGTGGGTGCCATGGAGTACCTCCGTGCGGATGGTGTCGATGTCGTGGGCGAGGGCGAGCAGCTCGTCCTCGGTGCGGACGGGGAGATCGGTGACGGCGCGGGCCACCCGGTCGCGCTCGACGCCGGTGCGGGCCGCGGTGACCTCGGCCAGCACGTCGGGGGTGGCGCCGGGGCCCAGGCCCAGGCGCTCGCTCAGCTGGCGGCGCAGGTCGGCCCGCAGCAGCCGGGCGGCCCGGTCGGGGTCGTGGGACTGCTGCAGCAGGTTGCCGTACGGCGCTCACCAGCTCGGAGCCGCCGATCTGCACCGGTTGGTGCTCGGTCACCGGTCGCCCCAGCCGCCGGCCCCGCCACAGGGCGTAGACCACGAAGGCCACCACCAGCTCCCACAGCGCCGAAACGCACCCCGGTGGAGATGAGGCTCGACGAGGCTGCGGTGGGACCCGGTGGCGGTCATGCCCCACAGCACGCTCACCGCGGTGCCCGGGCGCGGGGCGAGCAGGCTCACGGCCAGCACGGCGTTGTCGTCGGTGCCGAGCAGCTCGTTGGTGAAGGCGTCGGCGCCGCCCACCGACACGATGTGGCCCCGGTCGAGGGGCTGGTCCACGACGAACGCCCCGGACCCGTCGTCCAGGCAGCCCGACGGCGCCGTCGGGCACGTCGAAGCGCACGCTGCCGTCGCCCGGCGCGACCCGGTCCACCCCGGCCAGGGCGCCGATGGAGCAGTCGCCGCGGGGGATCGACGCCGGGCCCAGACCGAACACCGTGGGGGCCCGACGGGCCGGCGGGACGAACGACGAACGGGGGTCGGCCACCACCAGGACGCCACCGGCGCGGACCCACTGCTCGAGGTCGGTCGGTCACCGCCTCCGACGTCGTGTCCTCCAACAGGAGGGCCACCGTCGGTCGACGGGCCCGGGGTGGCGGCGGTGACCGCGACCTGAGCGCCCGAGGCGTCCAGCAGCTCCACCAGCGCCTTGGTGCCGCCCGGGCTGGGCCGACGACGGGTCGAGGTGGGTGGCGGACGACCCGGGGGACGAGATCACGAGCGGCCGCCACCAGCACCGCGACCCCGATCACGACCCACACCAGCCACCCGCGGCCCCCGGTCTTCACGGCGCCCGGAGCGGTCACGACTGGTCGACCCGATCGAGGACCTCGTCGGCCAGCTCCCGGAACCGGGCGTTCTCCGCGGCTCCGGTCGGCCGGTTGCCGTACCAGGCCCGCTCGAACAGCTCGGAGGCCCCGCCGAACGCCGGCGGCCGCCGCCGGGGACGTTCGCTCCCACCTCGACCCGGTACTCGCCGGTGGTGCGCCCGGGCAGGTCGCGGATGGCCCGGCGGGCCACCAGGTCGGCCACCAGCGCCCGGTAGCGGCAGCGCAGCGCGTCCTTCCACTCGCCCGCGGCCTCGTGCTCCTCGGCCAGGCGCCGCCACTCGACGGGCGAGCGCCGCGGCGCGGTCGGCAGTTCCACCGCGGGCCGCGACGGGTCGGCTCTGACGTCGCGGGTGAGGCGGAAGGCCAGGGCGGCCACGATGAGCCCGACCCACGATCAGGATCAGCCAGGCCGCGGCGGCACCGATGCCGCCCACCAGCAGGCCCTGCAACAGCGAGCTCACCCACCGGCTGACCGCGGTGGCGGCCCGCTGCACGATGTTGGGCTGGGCCTTGCGGTACTCGGGCTGGGCCAGGATCTCGTCGGCCCGGGCCCGAGTGGCGGCCGGGTCCTGGGTGGGCGTGGGCAGCGGCTCAGCCCGCTGGGCCGCCACCGCGACGCCGGTCGACCCGGCCACCACCACCATCACCACCGTGACGGCCGCCAGGAGCCGCGCCGCCCGCCTAGCCATGGGGAGCGAAGACGTCGGCCGCCTGCAGTTCGAGGTCGAGGCCCTCGGTGCGGATGCGCAGGTCGAGATAGAGCAGCACCGACACCGACACCAGGGCGGTGGTGACCACGAGGGACACGGCGGACTCGACGAGGCCCCGGCCCAGCCAGTCGAACGGCGCCGGCAGCAGCGACGTGAGCAGCTGCGGGATCGAGCTGAAGATGCTGTTGAGCACGTAGGCCCCGATGCTGGCCACCACGATGACACCCACGCACGGCCAGAACCGGCGGCTCACCAGCCGCCACGAGCGTCGGGCGCCGGCGATGGGGCCGAGGCCTTCGATGGTGATGGCCGGGGCGGTCAGGGCGAACAGGGTCACGACCGGCACCGCCCCCACCAGGCACAGCATGAGGCCGAGGATCTTGAGCGGCAGCAGCACCAGGTAGGCGCCGGCCAGCGCCGGCGCCTTGTGCCACGCGGCCCGCAGGGCGTCGCCGGCGGACAGGTCGCCGCCCGCGTACCAGGCCGACACGAGGCGGGCCAGGGCGCCGCCCAGGAAGAACGGCGCCAGGGTCAACAGCGCCACCCCCAGATAGCCGACGAGCACCGCCCCGACCTGGGCCGACGTGGACGAGGTGGTGGTCCCCTGCTGGTTGAACCCGGTGCTCAGCGAGAAGCCCGGTCAGCGCCCCGTTGCAGGAAGGCGGCCATCAGGTGGAACGGGATCAGGACGGCGGCGGCGATGGTGAACACGGTGCGGGGCCGGGCCTTGATGACGGCGAAGGAGCCGTCCAGCAGGTCGGGCATGGTCATGGGCCGCAACGGCACCGGCAGACGGGCCGGCGCGCTCGGACGGCCCGGCGGGAGGCCTGATCGGCCTGATCGGCCGAGCCCGGCTGGGCCGGCGGCGGACGTCGGTGCCTCGATCGGGTGCCGCCCACTCCGGTTCGTCCACGGGCGCCATTGTGGCCGCCTCCGGGCGGCCGCGGGTGACCGCTGGGCCAGACTGGGTCGATGGAGGGCTACGGGACCTCGTCGTACGGCGACGGCTTCGCCGACGTGTACGACGACTGGTACCAGGGCGTGACCGACACCGACGCCTGCGTGGCCCGGCTGGCGACGCTGGCCCCCGCCGGCGGCGCGGGTGCTGGAGCTGGGCGTGGGCACCGGGCGCCTGGCCCTCCCCCTCGCCGCCCGCGGCTTCGTCGGTGGTCGGTGTCGACGCCTCCCGGGCCATGGTCGAGCGCCTGGCGGCCAAGCCGGGAGGCGCGCGGGTGCGACGGTGCTCGTGGGCGACATGGCGGCGCTCGACGGGACCGACCCCCCGCTGGCGGCCGACGACACGTTCGCCCTGATCTTCGTGGCCTACAACACCCTGTTCAACGTGACCGATCCCGAGGCTCAGCGCCGCGTGGTGGCGGGGGCGGCCGAGCGCCTCGTTGCCGGCGGGCCGCTTCGTGGTGGAGGCCTTCGTGCCCCGCGACGACCACGAGACCCTGGACCGGGTGGCGGTCCGCTCGCTGCGGGCCGACGAGGTCGTGCTGTCGGCCACCGTCCACGACCCCGAGGCCCAGACGATCACCGGCCAGCACATCCAGATCACCGAGGCGGGCACCCGGCTGCGGCCGTGGGTCATCCGCTACCTGCGGCCGGCGCAGCTCGACGCGTTGGCGACGGCCGCCGGCCTCGTGCTCGAGGACCGGTGGGCCGGACTGGGACGGGTCGCCGTTCGATGAGCACAGCCCCACGCAGGTGGCGGTGTACGTTCGGCCGCCGTGAGCCAGCTGCGGCTGAACCCCCTGAACGGCCGCTGGGTGACCGTGGCCACCGAACGGGCGTCGCGCCCCGCCGACTTCGCCCCCCGCCGGCTCCCGGTGGAGACGGGCCCGCAGCGACCGTGCCCGTTCTGCCCCGGCAACGAGGAGGCCACCCCGCCGGCGCTGGAGACGTACGGGCGCGACGGGAGCTGGCTGGTCCGGGTGGTGCCGAACCTCTATCCCGGCGTTCAGTGGCTCCGGGCCCGCTGGTCATCACCGAGCTCGGGCCCGGTCTTCGTGCAGGCCCCCGGCAACGGCATCCACGAGGTGCTCGTCCTCTCCCCCGACCACGACGTCGGCTGGGCCGAGCTCGACGACAAGCAGGCGGGCCTGGTCATGGCCGCCATCCGCGACCGGCTGGAGGACCACGGGCGCCAGGCCGCGGTGCGCTACACGCAGAGCATCGTGAACCACGGCCGCGAGGCGGGGGCTTCGCTCGACCATCCCCACGGCCAGCTGCTGGGCATCCCCTTCGTCCCCGGCGAGCTGCACGAGGAGCTCGACGGCGTTCGGGCGCTTCGGGGCCGAGCACGTCTCGAGCGACGGTGACGAGCCCTGCCTGTGTGCGAGATGGTGGCCGCCGAGCGCGCCGAGGGCCACCGGGTGGTGCTCGACACCGGACAGGTGGTGGTGGTCTGCCCGTTCTGGAGCGGCTCGCCCTACGAGTTGCTGGTGATGCCGACCACCCACGAGGGCCATCTGGCCCGCGCCGCCCCGACCGACCTGGTGGCCGTGGGCCGGGCGCTGCGCGACGTGCTGGCCCGCCTCAAGGGGCTGGTGGGCGACGTGGCCTACAACCTCGTGTTCCACACGGCGCCGCACCACGACGACGCCGCCTTCCACTGGCACGTGCACGTGCTCCCCCGCATCACCAGCGTGGCCGGCTTCGAGCAGGGCACCGGCGTGCTCATCAACATCGTGGCTCCCGAGCACGCGGCCGATCAGCTGCGGCGGCCTGACCCGGCCGGCTGATCTCAGAGCGTGGTGGGGCGCAGCCGGGCGGCGGTCTCCTCATCGGCGTAGCCGGCCCACGCCACCGGTGTGGCGGTGTCGAGCGGGACGTCGAGGGGGCCCGGGGGCAGGGCCTCGATCACCGCGCCGGCGGCCCGGGCCACGACCAGGGCGGCCAGGTCGTAGGGGTGGGCGGCGAAGCCGGTCGGGTCGAGCAGCGGGCGGGGGTCGAGCACGGCCCGGTCGGCGCCCGAGGCCAGCCCCATCAGGGCCCGGCCGGTGCAGGGCGAGAGGTCGTCGTACACCTCGAGGCCGGCCAGGTGGTCATCGGCCCAGGCGCCGATGGGGCCGTGGCCCCCGGGTAGGAGGTGGACCACGGTGACGAAGCTTCGCGACAGCGGACGATCGCGCTGGGGGCTGAGGGTGACGGGCCGGGCCGGTCCTCCCGTGAGGTCGTCGTCGACGGCCTCCACCACCGAGCCCGCCGCCCACGCCACCAGGCCGAGCGCGGCGCGCTCGGTGGGGATCTCCACCGCCGCCCCCACCTCCAGGCCCTCGAGGGTCGCCGCGTCACGGCCGGCCCCCAACAGGACCCAGGCGCTGTGCTTGCCGGCCAGGTAGGGGCGGGTCCCGTCCACCGGATCGGCCAGGTACCGCCACCGCCCACCGGCGCCGACCGACGGTCACCGGGTCGTCGTAGCCCTCCAGCACCACCGTGCCCGGCCAACGCTCCCCCACCTCGGCGAGACCGGCGAGCAGCACCTGGTCGGCCCGCTCGTCGACGCCGAACACGTCGTCGCCCCCCTCGGACCGCACCACGTCCCGGTCGCGCTGGGCGTGGTCGACCCGGCCGGCTCGCACGGCGTCGCGGACGTGGCGGCCCACGTCGGCCAGCGCCCGGGCCAGGGCCAGGTCGTCGGCCTGGTCGTCGGCCTGGTCGTCTGATTCCACGGAGGGCATGGTCGAGTTCGTAGCATGCGGCGGTGACCACGATCCGCGTCAGCACCGTGATCGACGCCTCGCCCGCCGAGGTGTGGGACCACGTGGAGGACGTGCGGGGCCACGTCCAGTGGATGCACGACGCCTACGCCATCCGGCTCACCTCCCACCGCCACGCCGGCGTGGGGACGACATTCGACTGCGACACCCGCATCGGTCCGTTCCGGCTCGTCGACCAGATGGAGATCACCCGCTGGCGGCCCCGCAAGGAGATGGGGGTGCGCCACGTCGGGCTGGTGACCGGTTCAGGGGCCTTCACGCTCCGGCGCGCCCGCGGTGGCCGGACGCGATTCACCTGGAAGGAGCGGCTGCGCTTCCCGTGGTGGATGGGCGGACCGGTCGGCGGGGTGGTCGGCGGGGAAATCCTGCGCCTCGTGTGGAAGCGGAACCTGCGCAACCTCAAGCGCCAGATCGAGGGCTGAGGTCAGGTGGGGTCGATGTCGGGCCGGCGGGCGACGTACACGAGCTCACGTCCGGGCCGGTCAGGGCCGGGACCCTACGCCGGTTCAGCCGGTGTCCCACAGGGTGAGGTTGGCGCCGACGGGTGAGATCCATGGTTGGGTGTGGCCGGGTGGGTACCAGTGCCACTGGTCGGCGTGGCGTTCGAGTCGGGCGCCGTCGCGGGTCTTCTGGTTGTGGTGGAACGGTGCAGAGGACGTTGAGGTTGTCGGTGGAGCCGGTTCCGCCGTTGGCGTAGTCGTGGCGGTGGTCGTGTTGGGTGCGGCGGCGTTGGTCGACAGCCGCGCACGATGCAGCACTCGTCGCGGGTCGCCGACGGCGAGGCGGACCGCTTTGCGGATCGCTCTCGGTGGCCGAGGCGTAGGTGGTGATGTCGACGCCGTCGTGGACGAGGACGTCGACGATGGCGTCGGGTAGGAGCTGGCGGACCCAGTCGACATCGACGGGGCCGACGCCGGCGATCTCGCAGCGTTCGCCGGGGCGGACGTGGCCGCGTTGCAAGGCGATGCCGTCGACCAGCACCACGACTTCGGGTTTGGCCGCTCGTCGTGCCGGTGGTGGCGGTGCGGGCGAGTCGGCCTGGTCGTTGGAGCGTGGCCGGCGGTGCGGTGGCTTCAGGAGCGGCGTCCGACGCGAGCAGGGCCAACAAGGCGTCGGCGGCGTAGGCCTGGGGGCCGTCGCGGCGGCCCTGTCGTCGCGCCCGGGTGAACTCGGCGTCGGTGCCGCGCTGCCAGCGCGGCGGCGTAGGGCGCCCAGTCCTTCGGGGCGAACCCGGCGTGCAAGATGACCAACCCGTCGGCGTCGGTGTGGGTGCGGGCGAAGCGTCGGGCCCGCAACCGGGCGTGCTTGGCCGCTTCGTCCTCGCCCGAGCGGGCGGCCTGGCGCACTTTGGCGGCCCGGTCCACCAGGCGGCGGTGATCGCCGTGGCGGGCCACCGCCAACAACCCGGCCTCGGCGCCGGGGTCGACCGCCACCGCGCCGGCGATCTCGCGGGCGGCGGCCACCGACACCTCACCGGCGGCGAACGCCTCGGCCGTCGCCGGACACGACCCGAGCTTCTTGGTCGTGTCCAACAGGCCGGTCAGCACCGGGACGGGGTCGCCGGTCTTGGCCGCCATCCATTCGGGCATCGTGCTGGAACCCGGCGTGCTTCCACACCGACGACCCGTCCACCCGCGACGCGGCACGGGCCTTGGCCGCCGTCACCTTGCGTTCCACGATCGACAAGCGCCGCACCGCGTCAGCCGCCTCGGACGCCGTCAACAGCGTCGGCGTCGAAGCGGCGGCAGAACGCATCGACGACGGCCTCCACCGCCGTCAGATCGTTCGTGAGTTCCGCCTCAACAACCGCCGTTGCCATAGCCCCACCCAACCACGAACACCTGTTCGATGCAACCCCCTTTCGCACATTTTCGAGGTATTTCTGCTGCAGGCCTGAACGACCTCATTGTCGCACCTTCGGCTCACGCTCCGGCCTCCGTGTCGGAGTCCGGTGATGCGGCTACGAGCGCTCCCACTGGGTCACGAGACCAGTTCGCATGCCGGTGACATCCCGGGCCGCAAGTCTTTCGGCGGGGTGCGAACGCGCCCATTCCACAATCGCCGGATGGTTTCGGGCGAGGGCGAGGCCGTCGGCGTCGCCGTAGGCCCCTAGCACGACGTACTCCACCGCCTCAGCCGCCGTCGGCCGGAGGAGTAGGTCAGAGACGAACGAGTCGATGTGGGTCCTCCGCAACCCGAACAGCTCCCGTCGGCTCTCTTCGAAGGCACTCGCCAGTGAAGGATCGTCGACGACCCATTGAGCGAAGACTGCGTGCGTCGGGGGTCCCGAAGAACGGCCCTCGACCATGTCCACCAGCTGGTGCGAACCGTGTCCGTCGGGCAGGTCTATGCCGAAGTGCGCGGTGCTTCCCTCATCGAGAGCCAACTCGATCCGCCACACCCCGATCAGCGCGGGGTGAAGGCGCAGGGCATGCGCTTGATGCCGTGGATGAAGATCGACTGGAGGTAGTCGGGCTCGCCGGTGATCTCGATGTCGGGCAGCGTGGCGGAACAGCTCGCGGAACATCACGCGTGATCTCGCGCCGGGCCAGGTTGGCCCCGAGGCAGAAGTGGGGTCCGCCGGCACCGAAGCCGACGTGCTCGTTGGGCGTGCGGCGCGATGTCGAAGCGGTACGGGTCGGCGAAGACGGCCTCGTCCCGGTTGGCCGAGTTGAACCACATCACGACCTTGTCGCCGGCCGTGATCTCCTGGCCGCCGATCACGCAGTCCTCGGTGGCGGTGCGGCGGAAGTGGATGACCGGCGTGGCCCACCGCACGATCTCCTCGACCGCGCCGGCGATGCGCGCCCTCGAAGTCCTCGGCCAGCAGCGCCCGCTGATCGGGATGGGTGGTCAGCGCGTACATGCCGTGGCTGATGGCGTTGCGGGTGGTCTCGTTGCCGGCCGCCACCAGCAGGATGAAGAACGAGCCGAGCTCCTCGGCGGTGAGGCGGTGGACCTCGCCGTCCTCGCCCTCGACCTCGGCGTGCATCAGCGCCGTGGTGAGGTCGTCGGTCGGGTTGGCCGAGCCGGTCCCGGCCGATCTCCTGGGCCATCTGCGACAGCTCGACCGCGGCGTTCATCAGCGCCAGGAAGTCCGGGGTGTACTCGGCGTCGCCGGCGCCCGAGGATGATGTTGGTGAGCTCGAACACCCGCTGGTACTCGCGACGGCGGGATGCCCATCATGTCGCAGATGATCTCGAGCGGGAGCATGGCGGCGATCTCGGAGACGAAGTCGCACTCGCCCATGCCGGCCACCGCGGTCGACGATGGCCTCGGCCTTGGCCTGCACCTGCTCGTCGATGCGGGCCACCTGGCGCGGGGTGAACGCCCGGTTCACGATCAGGCGCAGCCGGGTGTGGCGGGGGGCGTCCATGTTGATCATCGAGCCGAAGAACTCGGCGATCTCGACGGGCATGTCGGGGATGTTGGTGCCCTGCGCCCGAGATGAACCGCTGCGGGTTGCGGCTCACCTCCATGATGTCGGCGTAGCGGCTCAGCGACCAGTAGCCGGGGCCCTGGCCGAAGCCGGGGATCTCGGGCTCGTCGCACCACAGCACCGGGCGCTCGGCCCGCATGGCGGCGAACACCGCCTCACGGTCGAGGCCGACCCAGGCGATCTCGGTCGTCCCAGGGCAGCGATGTCGAGGTCATGCCCGACGGCGTCGGGCGTCTCGTCGGCGGCGTGCGGTGCGACTGGCGTGATGGTCATGGTTCCCCCTGTTCGTCGGCCCGAAACCTACCTTGCCGGGCTCGCTCCCGGAGCCGGCCCGGTGGGACACTGGGCGCCCCACCCCGGAGGTGCGTCGCCATGCCCACGCTCGAAGAGGCCGAAGTCCCGTTCGTCGACGTGCTGGCCCCCGACGGCGCCCAGCGCTTCACCGACCGCAGCCGCGAGCTGCTCGAGGCGGGCACCTGGCTGATCCGCACCCCGCTGTGGTTCAGCGTGCTCGACCACGACGGGGTCCGGGCCCTGCAGAAGGAGCCGCGGCTCCACACCCTCGGCGTACGCCTCGTCGAGATGCAGGGGATCACCGAGGGCCTCCTCCACGAGCGGGCCAGCGACAACATCCTCGCCCTCGAGGGCGAGCCCCACACCCGCCTGCGCGGCCTGGTGTCACGCGCCTTCACCCCGCGGGCCGTGGAGCGGCTGCGCCCGCTCATGCGCGACTGGCTCGAGGCCCGCCTCGACCGGCTCGACCAGTCGGCGCCGTTCGACTTCATGGCCGAGATCGCCGAGGAGTACCCCATCGCCGTGATCTGCGCCATGGTCGGCGCGCCCCCCGAGGACTGGCCCCGATTCAGCGCCTGGGCCACCGCGGTGTTCAAGCAGTTCCAGTTCAACCTGGCGCAGGACCGGCCCGAGGTCGAACGGGCCCTGATGGAGATCGCCGACTACACCGACGCCCTCATCGACGAGCGCCGCCACGGCGCCGACGCCTCCGCCGACGACCTGATCTCGGACCTGCTGGCCGTCGAGGAGGACGGAGACCGCGTCACCCCCGAGGAGATCCGCAGCCTGGTGACGTCGCTCCTGCTGGCCGGAACCGACACCACCCGCAACCAGCTCGGCCTCGGCATCCTGCTGCTGGCCCAGCGTCCGGACCAGTGGCAGCTGCTGGTGGACGATCCGTCGCGGGTGCCCGCCGCCGTCGAGGAGATCCTGCGCTTCGATCCCACGGCCGGCGCCACCCCCCGTGTGGTGGCCGAGGAGTTCACCTTCCGGGGCCTGACCTTCACGCCCGGCACCGCGGTGGCCCTGATGTCGATCAGCGCCAACCGCGACCCCTCCGCTGGTCACCGAGCCCGACGTCTTCGACATCACCGCGGACCGGGGCGGCTTCTCCCATCTCGCCTTCGGCAGCGGGCCCCACTACTGCCTCGGCGCCAGCCTCGCCCGGGCCGAGCTGACCGAGGCGCTGACCGTGCTGACCCGACACTGGGCGGGCATCACCCTGGCCGGCGAGCCGGAGATGAAGCCGGTCGTCGGCATCTACGGCCCGGCCACCCTGCCCCTCAGCGTGACCCCGTCCGCCTAGCGCGGATGCGCACGGCCCGCACGTCGAGGCGCTCACCGGTGCCCTCGTCCACCACCACCGGACGCACCTCGGCGCCGCTGTCGCGGTCGGCCAGCATCAGCGGCGGCTCGTCGCCGTCGGCCCACAGCCAGTCCTCACCCCAGCGCCACATGGCGGCCAGCACATCCCAGAAGGCCAGGCCCTTGGCCGTGAGGCGGTACTCGTGGCGAGGCGGGTGCTCCTCGTAGAGCCGCCGCTCCATCAGGCCCTCGTCGACCAGCCGGTCGAGCCGGGCCGCCAGCACGGCCCGGGGGATGCCCAGCGACTCCTGGAACTGCTCGAAGCGCCGGCAGCCGGCGAACGCGTCGCGCAACACCAGGGGCGTCCACCAGTCGCCGATGAGGTCGGTGGTGCGGGCGATGGGGCACGGCCACTCGTCGAAGCGGGTGCGACGCACGCTCAGCTCACGTCCTCGGCCCGCTCGAGGGCGGTGGCCGCGTCGAGGCCGGCCCGGCCCACCAGGTAGCAGGCGATGGGCGCGGCGGTGCGCTGCGAGGCGTGGGCGGCGACACCGGCGAGCTCCAGCAGCGTCTCCACCGTGGTGGCGTCGGGGGGCTCGACGCCCAGCGAGGCGGCGAAGGCGGCGATCCAGTCGTCGGGTTCCATCAGCTCGCCCTCATGGGACGAGCGCCTCGACCCGGGCGATCGGTGCGGTCATGGTCTCCCCCTCGACGGACTCCGTTCATCTAGTGAACTCTGTGACCCACGTCCCGTCAACGGTGACATCGGCTACACCGGGACCATGACCGACGACATCACCCGCCTCCCCCGCATCGCCCCCGTCGACCCGGCCGACGCCCCCGACGACCTGGCGCCGTTCCTGCAGGCCGGCGTGGATGGCTCGGGCGCGCTCAACATCTTCACCACGCTGGCCAACCACCCCGGCCTCTTCCGCCGCTACCTGCCCTTCGGGGGCAAGCTGCTGCAGGGCGGGGCGCTCGACGACCGCACCCGCGAGATCCTCATCCTGCGCACGGCCTGGAACACGGGCAGCGACTACGAGTGGGGCCAGCACGTGCGCATCGGCCTGGGCGTGGGGCTCAGCCAGGACGAGATCGAGCGCATCGCCCGCGGCCCCGAGGCGGGGTGGTCACCCGACGACATCGTGATCCTGGTGGCCTGCGACGAGCTGTGCACCGATCGCGACCTGAGCGAGGCGACCTGGGCCGCGCTGGCGGCGCGCTTCGACACCCGTCAGCTGGTGGAGCTGCCCATGCTCGTGGGGCACTACGTGATGATCGCCGGCATGCTCAAGTCGCTGCGGGTCCAGCGCGAGCCGGGCGTGGTCGGCTTCCCCGACTAGACCCGATCACGGGGTCAAGGGGCCTGCGTCGTCCCCGTGGTGGACGTCGGGTTCAGCGTCGACAGGGTCACGAAGCCCTCGTTGAAGGCGTCGACGTCGTCGGCCGGGTTGGTGGCCGTCGAGGTGCAGTCGGCGCCGTTGTAGTCCCGTCCGGCCTGGTCGGTGGCGACGGGGACGGTGACCTGGGCCCGCGCCGCGCCCGACCGTGCAGGTCGGGATGTTGAGGTTCTCCAGCAGCACCGGCGAGCCGGGGCCGCGATTCGATGGCGGCGCGGTTGGCCGCGAGCCAGGCCAGCACCGCCTTGACGCCGCTCGGGATAGTCGACCGGGTCGCCGAATCCCTGGCTGGACGCCAGGGCCGGGATGCCTCGGGCGGCCGCCGCCCGGGCGGCGCCGACGGTGCCCGACACGTCGGTGAGCGGCCCGATGTTCTGGCCGAAGTTGATGCCCGACACCACGAGGTCGGGAGTGAAGTCGATGCCGTGCTGGTCGATGGCCCAGATGACGGAGTCGGCCGGCGTGCCGTTCACGGCCTTCGCCGGGTAACCGCTCGCCGTCTTGGCGTCGGTCGACGGTCAGGGTGCCGCCGGTCGTCTTGCCGCCGACCCCGCTCTGGTTGGTGGCCGGGGCCACGACGGTGACCTCCACGTCGGGCTGCGTCTTCAGGGCCTGCACCACGGCGTCGATCCCGGCGGCGCCCACCCCGTCGTCGTTGGTGACGAGGATCTTCAGCGGCCCCGCCGTGGTGGTCTCGGTGACGGCCTGCGACGACGGCGCCGACGTGCCCGAGGTCTTCCCGCTCGAGCAGCCGGCGGCCAGCGCCACCACCAGCAGCACCCCGGCCAGCACCCTGGCCGTCGATCGGTCGAGTCGGAGCTTGTCCCCCAGCGTGGTCATGGCGGGCATCGTGGCACACCGGGCCCCTCCCGAGCGGTCGCCCGGCCCAGTCGGGGCGGCGGGGCTAGGTGACGGGGTAGCGCGCCGCCAGGTCGGCCAGCAGGTCCAGGCAGTCGCGGGCCGTCTCGCCGATGATCTCGGCCACCGGACGCACGGCGTCGATCCGCCCGGCCACCTGGCCGCTCAGGGCGATGGCCGCCTCCATGTCGCCCCCGAAGTAGAGCTCGGCGTGGTTGGCCATGGCGGCCATGGCGTTGGGCTCGTGGTCGAACTCGCAGGGCCGTCGTGCGCTCGGTGCGCAGCGCCCGCAGCGCCGGCGACGTGTGCTGGTTCAGGAACACCGTGTCGGTCTCGGCCGCGTCCACGATGGCCTGCTTCCAGTTGTCGTGGACCGGCGACTCGGCCGCCGACACCATGCGGGTCCCCATCTGGACGCCCTCGGCGCCGAGAGCGAAGGCGGCGGCCATGGTGGCGCCGTCGACCATGCCCCCGGCGGCGATGATGGGCACGTCGACCTGCGAGGCCACCAGCGGCAGCAGCACCATGGTCGACACCGGCGTCGGGCTCTTGAAGCCGCCGCCCTCACCGCCCTCGACGATGAGGCCGTCGACTCCCGGCATCGACGGCCTTGCGGGCCGCGTGCAGCGTCGGCACCACGTGGAACACGGTGAGCCCGGCGTCCTTCAGCTGGGCGGTGTAACGGGTGGGGCTGCCGGCCGAGGTGGTCACGAAGCGAACGCCCTGCTCGATGACGAAGTCGACGATGGCCGGGTCGCGGACGAAGGCCTGGGCGATGTTGACCCCGAACGGCTTGTCGGTGAGCTCGCGCATGGCCCGGATCTCGTCGCGGATGACGTCGAGCTCGCCCGACGACGTCTCGATGATGCCGAGCGCCCCGGCCTCGGACACGGCCGAGGCCAGCGGCGAGCGGGCGATCCAGCCCATGGGCGCCTGCACGATGGGGATGTCGACGCCGAGCAGTTCGGTCACCCGGTTGGAGAACATCCGGGGGACGCTACCGGTGAACGACCCCGAGCCGATGGGCCACCGCCGCCGCCTCGCCCCGACTGGCCACGCCGAACTTGGCCAGGATGTTGGAGACGTGGACGCTGGCCGTCTTGGGGCTGATGTACAGGACCTCGGCGATCTGGCGGTTGGTGGCGCCGTCGGCCACCAGCATCAGGACCTCCCGCTCCCGGGGGCTCAGGCCCAGCTCGGCCCCCGGCGTCGTGTCTGCGTCGATGTCGCCGTCGGGATCGTCGGCGTCGATCCCCAGCAGGCGAGCCCGTCGACCGAGCGAGTCGATCTCGGCCAGCAGGGGGACGGCGCCGAGCCGGCGGGCCGTGCCCCGGGCCGCCTCCAGCACCTCGGCGGCGCGGCCCCGGTCGCCCCCGGTGCGCACGAGGGACTCGGCCAGGCGGAAGCGGGCGTAGGCCGCCGGGAATCGCACGCCGAACCCGTCCAGGTCGACGACCGCCGCCTGCCACGTCTCGGGTTCATCGCGGCCCTCCACCCGGTCGCGCTCGGCCCGGCACAGGCTCAGGTACGCCCCCACCTTGGGCGAGGCGGTGACGCCCCACGGATCGGGATGGTCGGTCAGGGCGGTGATGCGCTCGAGCCAGTCCTGGGCCAGGGCCACCGATTCGAGGACCTCGCCGTCGTCGTGGCGGGCGCGGGCCACCGCCGCCCGGTCGGCCTCGGCCCACAACGCCCGCCAGAACAGCTCGCCGCCGCTGGCCCCCCGCAGGAAGTCTTCGGGCACCTGCTTCAGCGCCAGCTGCATGCCCGAGCGGGCCTCGTCGAAGTTCCGCTCCCACACGGCCAGGGCCAACCAGGCGGCGAACTGGTCGACGCATCCCTGGAACACGCCCGGACCGCGGGGCAGGTTCTTCAGCCAGGGACCGAGTGGTCGCACCCGCTCGGGACGTCCCCGATCCGGGCCGACCGTCCCCACTCCGAAGTGCTCCCAGTAGCCCGTCGGGCAGCCGGCTGATCACCGCGCCCAGGCGCACCTCGGCCTCGTCCCACCGACCTACCGCCACCAGCCCGTCCAGGATGTTGGACTCGACGTACACGCCGTAGGTGCGATCGATGCCCAGCTGGCGGCTGACCGCCAGACCTTCGAGCCCTCTCTCGATCAACTCCTCCCACCACCCCAGCCAGCTGAGGACGTGGGTGAGGTTGACATAGGCCCGCCCGATGTCCTCGAGGTCGCCGATCTCCTTGGCGATCGCCCGACTCTCGTGCAGGCCGGCCAGGCCTTCGTCGACCCGCCCCAAGCTGACCAGCACCGTCGACAGCGAGTTGAGGGCGTGCCCCTCGGCCTTGCGGGCGCCGACCGCACGGGCGATGGCCACCGCCTCTTCGGCCACCGGCGGCACCTCACCGCTGTGGTCCGACAGCATGAGGATTCGGGCGTAGCCGGCCAGCACCTCGGGCCCGTTCGGCCGACGGTGGCTCGGCCGGCACCAGGCGCGACGGCCTCTTCGTTGTCGGGCAGGCCGTCCTGGTCGGCGGCCCACAGGAAGTGGCCGAGCCGCTCGTGGAGCAGGCCGGCGCGGACGGGGTCGCAGCTCGGGGTCGACCTGGTCGAGAGCGAGGCGGACGTGGGCCACGGCGCGGTCGAAGGCGCCGGTGAGGTCCTCCTGCTCGGCGGCGTGGGCCAGCAGCTCCACCTGGCTGAGCGACGAGCGCTCCGACGCATCGGGCACCGCCTCCCACAGCTCGAGGGCCCGCTCGTAGTGGCGCACGGCCTCGGCCGGCGCCGGCACCCGCTCGGCGGCCAGCCCCGCCTCGACCGAGGCGGCCAGGGCCAGCGGCAGGTTGCGGGCCCGGTACCAGTGGTGGGCCAGGGCGGCGGTGGCGATGGCACCGCCGGTGTTGTCGGCGGCCAGGGTCTCGGCGATGCAGGCGTGGACCCGGCGCCGCTCGCCCGGGCAGCAGCTCGTCGTAGACCGCCTCCTGCACCAGCGCGTGACGGAAGCAGTACTGCCTCGCTGCCCGGTTCGGCCTCCAGCAGGTTGGCGTCGACCAGGTTGCGCAGGATCGCGTCGAGCTCGGCGTCGTCGAGGGCGCTGACCTCCCGCAGCAGGCGATCGTCGACCCGCACCCCGAGGGCGGCGGCCAGTCGCAGGACGTCCTGGTCGGCATCGGACAGGTGGGCGAAGCGGCCCATCACGATGTCGCGCAGGTTGCCGGGCAGGGCGCCGCCGCCGCTCGCCCTCCGCCGCCACGGCCACGCAGCTCCTCGGCGAAGAAGGGGTTGCCCTCGCTCCGGCTCATCAGCTCGTCGAGCGTCTCGGGGTGCGGCGGGTGCACCGGTGATGGCCTCGACCTGCTCGGCCAGCTCCGCCCGGGTGAACGAGGCCAGGTCGAGGCGGGTGGTCGTGCCTGAGCGCTCGAGCTCGGCCAGGACGGGGCGCAGCGGATGGCGGCGGTGGAGCTCGTCGCTGCGCACCGTCGCCCACCATCACCACCCGACCGGACACGTTGCGCTCGAGGAACGTGACCAGGTCGAGGGTGGAGCGATCCGCCCAGTGGAGGTCCTCGATCACCAGCAGGACGGGGGCGGTGGTGGAGAGGTGGCCGACCAGACCCAACAACAGCTCGAGCAGGCGCCCGGGAGGCGGCAGGGGCGCGGTGGGCGAGAAGTCCTCGCCCAGCAGGCCGGGCACCAGCGCGCCCAGCTCGGGCACGGCCGTGCCGAGAGGTGCTCGACGTGCTCGGCCCCCACCTGGTCGCGGAGGCGGCGCAGGGCCTCGACCACCGGGGCGAAGGGCACGCCCCCCTTCGCACAGCTCGATGCACCCCCCGGCGAGGACCAGGAAGCCGCGGCCGGCGGCCCGCTCGGCTCACCTCGGCCACCAGCCGGGACTTGCCGATGCCGGCCTCGCCGGCGATGACCACGACGGTGGGCTCCTCGTGCTCGGCCCGGCTCAGGGCCTCGTCGAGGACGGCCAGCTCGGCCCGGCGCCCGACCAGGTGGGGACTGGCGACTCGACGTCTCACCGCCTGATCATGACCAGCGGTGAGGCGACTGTCACGTTGGTTGGGCATGCAATCCCTCAGGCCAGCCGCAACGGGAGGGCGGGGGCCTGCTGGTCGGGCACCGGGGCGACCGGGGTGATGGCGGAGGCGACGGGCCGCGACGCCGGGGCGGTGATCCGGCGGCGGCGACCGAAGAGGCGGCCGCGGCCGGCCACGGCACGCAGCTCGTGGTGATGCTGCTGGACCATCTCGAGTCGGGTCTTCGGGTCGTACATCATGGCGGCCTCCGAGCGGCTGGTTCGACTGATGAACCCAGCGTGCGCTCTGAGGAGGGCCGGCCACATCGGGCAGGTGCCCTAGTTCGGTCGCCCGAACGCCTCATTCCCCGATGGGGCGCGCCTCAGGCTTACTTCAGGTGAGTGCCTTACTGTCCCCCGTGTGACGCTCGGCCTAAGGCACTCGACTCGGCGGGCCCGCCCACCAGCTCGTTGGGTGCACCTAATCGCGCTCCCCGTGGTGATGGTTGGCCTCTTGGCGGGCTGCTCGACCGGGTCGACGCCGTTCAGTGCGGGCTCGGCCACCACCCCGTCGGCCACCACGTGGGTCCTGGCCCAGGCCGCGGGGGTGGCCGGTCGGACCTACGTCGCCGTCGACGGCCAGCGCGACGGCCACCGGTGGAATCCCGTCCTGGGGACCCGGCCGTCGCTCACGTTCGTCGGCTCCGATCTTTCGGTCGCCACCGGCTGCAACGGGAGCACCGGGGCGGCCTCCCTGGTCGACGGCCACCTCGCCGTCACCGGGCGCCGGGTCACCGAGATCGGCTGCGACGGCGCCCTCAACGACCAGGAGACCTGGCTGAACCAGATCACCGAGGACGCCACCGTGCTCGTCCAGGGGACGCGTCTGCAGATCCGGGCCCGGAGCGACATGCTCTCCCTCGTCGAAGAAGGGCCCGAGGCGCCCGAGGCGTCCCTGACCGATACGCCGTGGCGGGTCACGACCACCTCCGACAGCCGCGTCGCCGTCCCCCCGGCCGACGGGCCCGTCGAGCTGCGGATCTCCCTGGACCACCCGGACCCGGGTACGGCCGGCCCGGCCAACGAGGTGACCGGCACCCTGATCCTGGCCTCCGGGTGCAACTCCCCGGCGGCGCCCATCACGGTCGAGTTCTCGTCGGGTGTGCCCACGTCCATGGTCGTGGGTTCACCGAGCGGCCTGGTCAAGGGCGGGTGCAGCATCGACCAGTTGGGCTACGAGGCGGCGCTGTTCGACGACCTCGGCCATGACCAGGTGGCCATCGCCATGCACGGGGACCAGCTCACGCTGTCGGGGGCGACGCAGACGCTGACGTTCACCCCGCCGCCGCGCTGAGGGGCACCAGCGAGGCGATCAGCTCCGCCACCAGGTCGGGCTCCTCGAAGGGCAGCATGTGCCCGGCGCCGGGGATGACGACCAGCTCGGCGTCGGGCAGTCCGGCGGCCAGACGGCGACCGAGGCGGGGCATGGTGAGGCGGTCCCAGGTGCCCACCAGCACGAGGGCGGGCACGTCGATCTCGGGGAGGCGGTCGTGCCAGTCCATCACCAGGATGGACCGGAGGAACCCGGCCCGGACCTCGGGCGGGGTGGCCAGGAAGGTCTCCAGGGTGGCGTCCAGGTGGCTGCGGGCGGGGCGACGGCCGACCCCGCTGCGCACGATGCGGGGCCCCAGGCGGGGGTCGGACATGAGTCGGGCCACCCGCTCGTTCGACACCACCGCCTGACCCAGCCGATCGGACGCGCCCCCCATGCGCAGTCCGCCGGCGGCGGTGGCCACCAGCACGATGCCGGCCACCCGTTGGCGGCGAGCGGCGGGGTGGTTGATGGCGAAGGCCTGCACGGCCATGCCCCCCATGGAGTGGCCGGCAACGACCACATCGTCGAGGTCCAACGTCTCGAGCACGGCCCGCAGGTCCGAGCCCAATGCCTCGATGGTGAGCCCGTCGGACCCGACGCTCGACGCGCCGTGACCGCGCTGGTCGTAGAGCACGACTCGCATGCCCCTGGCCACCAGCCGGCGGGCCACCGGCCCCCAGATGCGCGAGTCGCCCGTCCAGCAGTGCGAGAGCACCACGGTCGGACCATGGTCGGGTCCGGCCACCAGGACGGCCAGCTCGGCGCCGTCGGCGGTGGTGACGGTGAGCCGTTCGCCGGCGGGCAACCCCAGCGGATCACCGCCGGTCGGGTCGGTGGCCGCGGCCCAGCGGCGGTTGGTGCGGCGGGCCGACAGCGCGCCGAGCGCGCCGGCGACGGCGGCGCTGAGCACCAGGGTGCGCCAGCGGGGGCGATGGAGGAGGCGCGGCATGGCCACAGTGTGTCCGACGACCCGCACGGCGGCGAACGCCCGACTTACAGGCCGCCGCCGGTGCTGCCGTGGACGTGGTCGCAGGCCTGCTGCTCACCGGGCTTGACCTGGCCGGCCCCGACGCCTTCGAGGGCGGCGAAGGGCCCACAGGGCTGGGGCACGATCCACACGTGGATCATGGGGACGGGCTGCAGCTTCACCGAGGGCGGGGTACAGCTGCCGTCGCCGTTGGTGAGACCGACCACCCGGGGCGCGGCATCGTTGGTGAAGCAGAGGTTGTCGTGGATGTGCCACTGGGTGAGCGCGCCGCCCAGGTCGGGAACCGAGTCCAGGGTCGAGCCCGGGGGAAGCATGTACATGGCCGACTCGAGCTTCTTGGTGGTGCCCGTCACGCGATAGACGAGCGACTCGGGGTGATCGGGATCGAGGATCCGCCCGTCGTTCAGGTAGCTCCAGTTGATGTAGTGCTCGAAACCGGTGACGCCGTCGCCGATCGAGCGGTAGCCGGCGGCCTCGGCGGTGGCCGGGTCGGCCCACTGGGGCAGCCGCATGATGGTGATGGCCACCTCGTTCTCGGCCCGGGCCTGCTGTTCTGGGGTCACCCCCGGGACACCGCCCAGGTCGATGGGTTTGGTCGGGTCGTACGGCTTGGTCGGCACCGCCGCCGGCGCCGTCGACAACGTGGCCTGACCGTCGGGGCCGACCACGACGGCGCTGGCCGACGCGGTGTGCACGTGGACGTGGTTGCCGGCCTCGACCATGCCCGGGAAGGCCACCACCGCCAGCGCCACACCGGCGATCACCAGGAACGCCGGATCCCGGGGGGTGCTGTGGTTGGGCTTCAGCGTCCAGGCCGCCGCCAGCCCCGACACCGCAGCCAAAGCCGCGGCCAACCCGTCGGCGGCCTGCACCGGCTCCACCGTGTCGAGGCCGTCGATGAACGTGAGGCCCTTCGTCTTGGCCAGGATCCACCCGGCGATCAGCGCGGCGTTGATGACGATGCCGGCCACGGCCACCGCCCGGCTGGGGCGGGCCAGGGCGAGTGCCCCCCACCCCATTTGCACGAGGGCCACCACGATGAACACGCGGGCGGCGGCCGGATGCTCGGCATGGGCCCCCACCGCGGCGGCGTGGATGGCCCCGGCGCTGAGTGAGGCGATGCCGGCCAGGACGAGCGCCCTCGACGGCGTGACCGCCGCATGTGCCGACCCCGGCGGGCCCGGTTCCTCGACCGAAAGCGTCACGTCACGACCCCCCGTGCTCGATCCGGCCCCCAGGCTAGGCCCCAACCGGGTGCGGATGGCTGTCGGCCCGTCAGCGACTGGAGGCCAGCGCCGGGACGGGGACCTCGCCCACCGGCTCGGGGTGCGGGGACCGACGCCAGCGGGCCGGCGGCGTGGGTCACGCCCACGTGCACGCCGGCCGAGGCCGCCAGCAACACGACCGCCGCCGCCCCGTCGAGCCACCAGTGGTTGGCGGTGATCGACCACCACGGCGACCGTGAGCACGGGGTGGGCCAGCACCAGCCAGCGCCACCGGCTGGTGCCGAACGCCACGGCGGCCAGGCCGACCAGCACGGCCCAGCCCACGTGCACCGACGGCATGGCCGACAGCTGGTCGCTGATGCCGGTGCCCACCGCGCCGTACACCGACTGCCCGTACAGATGGGCGGTGTCGACGAAGCCCAGGCCCGGGTACATCCGCGGCGGCGCCAGCGGGATGAGCTGGATGGCCAGGCACGCCGCGGTGGTGAGGGCCAGCGTGTTGCGCACCAGCGGGTAACGGTCGCGGTGCCACACGAAGGCCCAGACCAGCACGGCGATGAGGGCGGGCACGTGCATGACGGCGTAGTAGCGGTTGGCCGCCTGCACCAGCAGGGGCGAGCCGAGGAACGCCTTCTGCACCGTGAGCTCGCTGGGCAGGTGGAGCCGCCGCTCGAGGTCCCACAGGGCGCGGCCCCGGTCGAGGGCGTGGTCCACCTTCATGACCGAGATGCCCCCGGCGTAGCGCCACAGCGCATAGAGGGCGAGGATCAGCGCGATCTCCCCGGCGAACGCCCGGGCCACGCCGACGCGCCGATCGGACCAGCGTCGTGACACCGCGACGAAGCCCACCAGCACGAGGGCGAGGGCCAACGCCGGCGGCCACGGCAACCACATGGGACTGATGCTAGGCGTCGAGGGGGACGCTCTCCCGGGCGG
This sequence comes from uncultured Microthrixaceae bacterium, assembly GCA_963726905.1. Lineage (GTDB taxonomy): Bacteria > Actinomycetota > Acidimicrobiia > Acidimicrobiales > Acidimicrobilacustridaceae > UBA4742. The sequence goes on along the minus strand of CAVSDZ010000001.1, from coordinate 217,228 downwards.
CGGGGAAGGACGGGCCCCCGACCAGCGGCTCGAGGTGGTCGGCGACGGCGTCGGACATCCGGCGGAGCTGCCGCACCTGCTCGGCGTTGAGCTGATCGAACAGGTGGGTGCGAACGCCCTCGACGTGGACGGGGGCGGCGGCCGCCAGCGTGGCGAACCCGGTGTCGGTGAGCACGGCGAACGCGCCACGCTTGTCGGTGGGGCAGCTCGCGCGGGTCACCCAGCCCGCCTGCTCGAGGCGGGCCACGGCGTGGGACAGTCGGCTGCGCGACGACTGGGTGAACGAGGCCAGGTCGCTCATGCGCAGGCGACGGTCGGGGGCCTCGGACAGCTGGACGAGGATCTCGTAGTCCGAATGCGACAGACCCGAGTCGGCCTGGAGCTCACGCTCGAGCTGCACGCGGAGCAGATGGGTGGCCCGTAGGTAGGCCCTCCAGGTGGCCTGCTCCTCGTCGTTCAACCAGCGTGGCTCGCTCATGGTCGCCAGTATAGCGTCAGATTGCTAGTTGTTGAAGCCTCAACAATTCTCTAGACTGAACCCCATGGAAATCAAGGAGCTCGGCCACCTGGTGCTCTACGTGCGGGACCTGGAGCAATCCGTCAACTTCTACCGCGACGTCCTCGGTTGGAGGATGGTCAGCCCGGCGGTGCCAGGCATGCCCGCCGCCGCGTTCTCGAGCGGGCGCACCCACCACGAGCTGCTGCTCATCGAGGTGGGCGATGATGCCACACCGATCCCCGCCGGGCGGCGAGTCGGCCTCTACCACTTCGGCCTGAAGGTGGGCGACACCGACGACGAGCTGCGCGAGGCCCTGGCCCGCATCCAGGCCGCCGGGGTCAAGGTGGCGGGCGCCTCCGACCACACCGTCACCCACAGCCTCTACATCTTCGATCCCGACGGCAACGAGATCGAGCTGTACATCGACGTGGCCGGCGTGGACTGGCGCACCGACCCGGAGGCCGTGTTCGCCCCCACCCGGCCCCTGGTCCTCTGAGGCTGGTCCTCTGGGCTGGTGCTCCGGAGCCGGCCCTCCGCGGTGGTTCCGCCGGCCAAAACCGGCATACTGGTAGGCCCGTTCAGTTCCGGAAAGGTCATTCATGGAGTTCGCCGTCGGGTCCAAGGTCATCTACCCCTCGCACGGCACCGCAGAGGTCGTCGGCCGCTCGGTGCGCAACATCGACGGGGTGGACGTCAACTACCTGGAGCTCGTGGTTGCCGCCGGTGACGAGTCCTGGCGCGGTGGGGCCATGACCCTGGCCGTCCCCGAGGACCGGGCCGTCGAGCTGGGCGTCCGCGAGGCCATCTCGCGCGAAGAGGTCGACGACGTCATGGCCGTGCTGGCCGTGACCAACGTCCGGGTGCCCACCAACTGGTCGCGCCGGTTCAAGAACCACCAGGAGAAGCTCAAGTCGGGCGACATCTACGAATGCGCCGAGGTCGTGCGCAACTTGTCGCTGCGCGAGCAGTCCGGCTCCCTGTCGACGGCGGAGAAGTCGATGCAGGCTCGGGCCCGTCAGATCCTGGTGTCGGAGCTGGCCGTGTCGTGGGACGTCACCTTCGACGAGGCCGGGGCCCGCATCGACGAGGTGCTGATCGGCAGCGACACCAAGAAGGCGGCCGACTCCAAGAAGTAGGGCGCGACGTCGTCGTCTACGAGCGATAGGCGAAGTCCGTGGCGAACCCGCAACGGCCCCGGTAGGACCACGACAACGGCTCGTCGTCCACCTCCATGAGATCGGCCTGCAGCTCCTGGCCGGGGTGATCCATCCCCGGGATGCCGCACGCCACCGACTCGTCGCTGGGCACGGTCCGCCGGGCCCGGACCCGAACGTGGCCCTCCACCCCGATGCCCCAGCGACCGGGTTCGTGCTCGAGGTCGATCGAGGCCCGTCGCACCGCGTGGATCTCGGCGATGGCGGCGGCGTAGTTGCCGGCCGCCGTCCCACCGGCCCGCCCCAGGAAGATGTCGCTCAACGCCGCCAGCTGCTCGTCATCGGCCCCGTCATCCACGTACAGCACGACGCTCCACGGCGAGCCCGCCTGGTCGTCCACGTAGAACCCCGCCAGCACCACGTCGCGCCCCGTCAGGTCGACGGGGCCCCGGTGACCCTCATCGACGTGCCACGACAACGCGAACTCGCACACCCCGAACGTCGAGCGCCCGCCGGGCCGGCCGCCCACCGAGCGACAGGGGCAGATCGCCTCGCAGTTGCACGTCTCGAAGTAGGAGCCGGCGACGGACCAGGCCTCGTTCGTCGCGTCCATCACGTCACCCCCTGCGTCGGGCCACCCAGGCCGGGTGGCAGCCATCCTGGGTGGAGCGCGGCCAGCACCGCCCACCCCACGAGCACCAGCCCGACCACCCGGGCCAGGCCGTCGCCGCGGCGACCCACCTTCTCGTAGGTCATGACCACGGCCAGCAGCGCCATCCATGCCAGGTTGGCCAGCCCCACCGCGAACATCAGCAGCATCAGGGCCCAGCAGCAGCCGAGGCAGAACAGTCCATGGGACCAGCCGAGGCGCCACCCCGCCCGGGCCCCCGGTTCGTAGTGGGCCATCAGATAGGGCACCGGATGGCGGCACATGTGCTGGCACCGGGCCCGCACGGGCGAGAGCTGAAAGGCGCCGACGAGCGCCAGCACCGCGCACGCCACCCACCACGGATGCCCTTGGAGCCAGGCCCAGGAGTCAACCGTCCGGTGGACGGCGAGGTCGAACGCCAGGGCGGCCACCGCGAACGCAGACCACACGGCGGCGTACCCGGCAACGAAGGCGCCAGTGGCCCGCCGGCGGTCGGGCTGGGCCGCGCCGGCCCGATGGAACAGCTGGAGGACGGGCGCGGTGGACGGCAGCATCATGGCGGCGATCATCACCTGCCAGGCCAGGAGGAAGGCCGCCACCCCGAGCACCGGCAGGTGATGGTGGACCAGCGAGTCGTGGTCGGTCAGCTGGGCCCAGCCCTGCCACGACGCCACGGCCAGGGCCACCCAGGCGACGGCGACGGCGAGCCCGGTGACGAGCCCCACCGACCGCGGCCCAGCCCTGCGACGGTTCGGGGCGACTCCGGCAGGGCCCATGACCGGCTCAGATCGTGGGCCCGAACGTGGCCCACTGCGGGGCGTCGTGCGAGAACACGAGCTGCACGCCCGCGGCCTCCTGCCGCCGCAGCCAGGCGAACCCGGCCCGTTGGCGCTCGTCGTCGAAGCTGAAGCCGGGCAGGGCGTCGTTGTCGAGGGCCAGGCGGCAGTAGCAGGCGTCGCCCACCAGCAACAGCCGTCCGTCCACCAGCAACGACTGGTGCCCGGCGGTGTGCCCGACGCTGGTGTGCAGAACGAGCGAGCCGTCGCCGAACAGGTCGTGGTCACCGTCGAGCAGCTGGCGGTCGTGGCCCACCTCGAAGTCGTCGGGGTTGTACCCCCCGATCTCGATGGCCGCGGGGTCGTGGGCGGCGTCCCACTCGGCCTGCTGGACCACGACCCGGGCGTTGGGCACCTGGGCCAGGCCCCCGCAGTGGTCGTAGTGGAGGTGGCTGGCCACGGCCACGGCGACGTCGGCCGGGTCCACCCCGAGGGCGGCCAGTTGGCCCCGCACCAGCCCCTCCTCGGTGAGCTCGATGTCGAAGAGCGAACCCACGGCCTTGAGCCGGCCGGTCGAGGTGAGCAGCTCGGCGTGCATGCCCGAGTCGAACAGGACGAGGCCCCGGGGGTGCTCGATCAGGAAGGCCGCCACCGGGAAGCGCATGCGCCCCTCCTGGCCCTGGACCATGAAGTCGGCGTCGGCGGACATCCAGCCGCACGTGAGCGGGTGCACCGTGGCGGTCATGGCTACTGGACCATCCGCTCCTTGCCTTCCCAGTACGGGGCTCGCAGCTCGCGTTTGAGCACCTTCATGGCCCCCGACATGGGCAGCGGATCGTCGCGGAACTCGACGGACTTCGGCGTCTTGTACCCGGCGATGCGCTCGCGGGCCCAGGCCTGCAGCTCGGCCTCGTCGGCGCTGGTGCCGGGGTGGAGCACGACGATGGCGTGCACCGCCTCCCCCCACTGCTCCGACGGGATGCCGATGACGGCGACCTGGGCCACCGCCCCGTGGGAGGCCAGGGCGTTCTCGACCTCGCTGGAGTACACGTTCTCCCCCCCGGTGACGATCATGTCCTTCACCCGGTCGACCAGGTAGAGGTAGCCCCGCTCGTCGAGTTGGCCGGCGTCGCCGGTGTGGTACCAACCGTCCTTGAAGACGGCCTCCGTCTCCTCCGGCCGGTTCCAGTACTCCCGCATGTAGTTGCCGGCGCGGGCGCACACCTCGCCCACCTCGCCGGGCGGCAGGATGGTGCCCCCCGGCCCGTGGATGGACAGGATCGAGCCGGGCAGGGGCCGCCCCGCCGAGCGCAGCAGCTCACCGCCCTGGCGATGGTCCTCGGGGCCGAGGCAGGTGAGCAGGCCGCAGTTCTCGGTCATGCCGTAGCCCTGGTAGATGTCCATGTCCGGGAACAGCTCGAGCAGGCGTTCGAGCAGCGGGGTGGGCATGGGCGACGCCCCGTAGGTGAGCACCTGCATCGACGCGAACCGCTCCGGGGCGAACTCGGGGTGGTCGAGCAGCATCTGGATCATGGTGGGGACCATCACCGTGGTGGTGACCCCGTGGCGCTCCACCACGTCGAGCACCGTGCCCGGGTCGAACACCGGGACGAACGTGGTCTGGCCCCCCACCGCCGGGATGGTGAGCACCCCGCCGAAGGAGGCGGCATGGAACATCGGGGTCTGGTGCAGGTAGACGTGCTGATCGGTGAACGGCCAGCGGCTGGCGATCTTGTAGAGGTCCAACATGGCGGCCCGATGGTCGATGACCACGCCCTTGGGCAGACCGGTGGTGCCGCCGGTGTACATGAGGATGACGACGTCGTCCTCCTCGGGCTCTTCGGGCACCACCGGGCGACCGGCGGCCAGCACGGCGTCGAAGCGCACATCGTGGGGCGCGTCGCCGTCGCCGATGAGCACCACCTTCTCGATCGAGGTCTGGGCCCGCACCTTGTCCACCAGCGGAGCGAAGATCTGGTCGACGAAGCACACCGTCGTGCCCGAGTCGGCCAGGATGAACTCGAGCTCCTTGGGGGCGAGGCGCAGGTTGAGCGGGTTGATCACGCCGGCGCCGAGGAAGGCGGCGTGGTACAGCTCGAGGTAGTGGTGGCTGTTGAGGGCCATGACCGCGAACCGGTCCGTGCGACCCAGCCCCAGCTCGACGCCGAGGCCGTCGGCCAGGCGCAGCGTCCGGTCCACGTGTTCGCCGAAGGTGGCGGTGAACCCCCCGTCGATGGTGGCGACCTTGTCGGCGTAGCGCTCCGCGGCCGGCAGCAACATGCGGTGGTACACGAGATCCTTCATGCCAAGATCCTCCCTCACCCGGGCAATCCGTGCACCGGATCGTGGCACCAACCTCACCGTTGGTCGATACCCTCGCCGCCATGACGAGATTCGGTGTGCAGCTGCCCAACTTCTCCGGCTTCGAGTCGGTGGACCTCTTCGACCACGTGGCCGGGCTGGCCACCGCGACCGAGGCCGCCGGCTTCGATTCGCTGTGGGTCATGGACCACTTCTTCCAGCTCCCGCCCCTGGGTGGGCCCGACCAGCCGATGCTCGAGGCCTACACGCTGCTGGGAGCCCTGGCCGCCCGCACCGAGCGGGTGCAGCTGGGCACGCTGGTGACCGGCGTGACCTATCGCAACCCCGCCATCCTGGCCAAGATCATCACCACGCTCGACGTCATCTCCAAGGGCCGGGCCATCCTCGGCATCGGCGGCGCCTGGTACGACGTCGAGCACCAGGGCCTCGGGGTGGACTACCCCCGCGACGGTGTGCGCCTCGACATGTTGGAAGAGGCCGTGCAGATCTGCCGGGCCATGTTCGACGCCGACGGCACCACCTTCACCGGTGCGCACTACCGCACCGACAACGTCCGCAACCTGCCCCGACCGGTCCAGGCCGACGGCCCCAGGATCATGATCGGTGGCGGGGGCGAGAAGCGCACGCTGAAGCTGGTGGCCACCTACGCCGACCAGTGCAACGTGACCGGCACCCCCGACGTGCTGCGCCACAAGATCGACGTGATCAAAGGCCACTGCGCCAGCGTGGGCCGCGACTTCGCCGACATCGACATCACCTGGATGGGCCCGCTCATCCTCACCACCTCCGACGAGAACACCGAGGAGACCCGGGCCATGCTGGCCGCCGCCGCCTCCCCCGAGGAGCTGGCCGGCTTCGTGATCGGGCAGCCCCACGACGTGCCCGACCTCGTCGCCCCCATCATCGAGGCCGGGGCCGACGAGGTCATCTTCAGCTTCGCCTTCGCCACCCCCGAGGGCATCGCCCAGGTCGGTGACGCCCTCGGCCTGGGCTAGCGGGGGCCCGACCAGCCGACGTCAGCTGGCGGCCCGCTCGACCAGGTCCCGGCCGACGTGCAGGCGGGCGTGGTCGACCGCCTCGTCGAGGTCGTCGAACACGTGGTTCTCGTGGGCCAGCCGGTCGAGCGCGCCGACGATGCCGAGGATGCGCCGGTGCTCGGGTCGGATGCCCTTGAGCAGGACGGTGATGCCCCGGTGCTCGAGGTCCTCGACGATCTCCCCCAGGGACTGGGCCGCGGTGGCGTCCAGGGCCTGGAGCTCGGCCAGGCGGAGGATGACGACCCGCACGTCGCTCACGGCGGTGAACTCGGTCAGGAATCGCTGGGAGGCACCGAAGAAGAGGGGCCCGTCGATGCGGTAGACGAGGATGTGCTCGGACAGCAGGTCGTGCTCGTCGTCGGCGGAGACCTCGGGGGTCAGGCGCTCGGCCGTGAACGTCGCGCTGCGGGCGAGATGGCGCAAGGCCAGCGCCCCGGCCACCACGATGCCGATCTCGATGGCCACGATGAGATCGAAGGCCACCGTCGCCACCGCCGTCAGCACCAGGACCGAGGCGTCGGAGCGGGTGGACCGCAGCACCGCCCGGACGTTGTGGACGTCGACCATGCGCACCGCCGTCACCATCAGCACGCCGGCCAGCGCGGCGAGGGGGATGCGCCCCACCAGCGAGCTGGCGAACAGCACGACGGCCAGCAGCGTCACCGAATGGACCATGGCGGCCAGGCGGGTCCGGGCGCCGGCCCGGGCGTTGACCGCGGTGCGGGCGATGGCCCCGGTGGCGGGCATGCCCCCGAACAGGGCCGAGGCCACGTTGGCCAGGCCCTGGCCGAACAGCTCACGGTCCGGATCCGAGGGCGTGAGGTCGGCCATGCCGTCGGCCACCTTGGCCGACAGCAGACTCTCGATGGCGGCCAGCACGGCGACGGCGAACGCGGCCGAGACGAGCTGAGGGGCCTGGCCCAGGTCGGGCAGGGACGGGGTCGGCAGGCGGTGGGGCAGGGCCCCGATGACCGCCACGTTCCACCCCGTCAGGCCGACCACCACCGTGGCCCCGATGACGGCGAGGAGCGACGCCGGCAGCGCCCGGTGAACGCGGGGCAGCCCGACCATGACCGCGGTGACCAGCGCGACCAGGGCGAGGCTGGGCCACGCCCCCGCTCCACCGAGCAGCGGCCCAGGCGGCGCGGCCGGCCACGACGGCGGTGTTCTCGCCCGCGGGCTTGGCCACGCCCAGAGCGGCCGGCACCTGCTGCAGGAAGATGATGACGGCGATGCCGACGGTGAAGCCCTCGACCACCGGCCAGGGGATGTAGGCCACCGCTCGACCCAGCCGCACGAAGGCGGCGACCAGGACGAGCGCCCCGGCCAGGAGGCCGACGGTGAACACCGAGCCCGGGCCGTAGCGGGCGACGATGGGCACGAGGACCACCGCCATGGCGCCCGTCGGGCCCGAGACCTGCAGGCTGGATCCACCGAAGACGGCCGCCACCAGCCCGGCCACGATGGCCGTGGTCAGTCCGACGGCGGCCCCCAGGCCGGTGGTGATGCCGAAGGCGAGGGCCAGCGGCAGGGCCACCACCCCGACCGTCAGGCCGGCGAGCACATCGCCCCGCCACGACGACCGCACGCCGCGGTAGTCGCGCGGCCGGGGCAACATCCGCGACAGGGTGGCCATGGCCGCGTTCATTCCGACGAACCGTCGCCCTGGAGCCCCGACAGCAGATCACGGGTCTCGCTCAGCGAGCCGAGCAGGAGCCGACGGGCCACGGCCAGCAGCTCGATGAGCAACGGGTCCTTGATGGCGTAGACCACCGAGGAGCCCTCCCGGCGGGTCGTCACCAGGCCGGCCCGGCGCAGCACCCCGAGTTGCTGGGAGAGATGCGACATCTCGATGCCGACCAGGGGTTGGAGCTCGCTCACCGACCGTTCGCCGTCGGCCAGGATCTCCAATGAGCGGATGCGGGCCGGGTGGGCCATGGCCTTGAACAGCTCGGCCTTGGCGACCGACAGCGGCACGCTCGAGCTGGCAACGGTCGACACCGTCTCGGATGGACTCATATGACAACTTTATCAATCAATCGTTCAATCAGTCGATCGAACCGTCAGAATCTCGCCGAGCGGAACCGAACGTCGGGGGGTTGCGTCTACCGTCTCATTCGATATATCGTTCAGTATCGGTGATAGTCACCGACATGAAGAGATATGAAGGAAACGATCGTGAGAAACCACAACCACACGAGAGATGAGCGCTTCGCCCGCCCCCGCCGCCGGCCCGACTTCGAGGGCTCTGACGTCTTCGCCGAGCGAGGCTTCGGCGGTCCGGGCTTCGGGGGTCGGGGCCGACCGGGCGGGGCCGAGGCCGGGCCCGACGCGGCGATGTCCGCGCCGCCGTCCTGGCCCTGCTGGCCGAGAGGCCCATGCACGGCTACGAGATGATCCAGGTCCTGGCCGAGCGCACCGGCGGCGTCTGGAAGCCGAGCCCCGGCTCGATCTACCCGTCGCTCCAACTGCTGGAGGACGAAGGGCTGGTGCAGGTGGACGAAGCCAGCGGCAAGCGGCTCTTCACCCTCACCGACGCCGGTCGCCAGGAGCTGACCGACCACCCCCGGGAGCAGACCCCGTGGGACGAGGTCACCGCCGGGATCGACCCCGCCGACGTGCAGCTGCGCGAGCTGATGGGCCAGATCATGGTGGCCACCCGCCAGGTCGCCGAGGCCGGCACCGCCGAGCACAAGGCCAAGGCCGTTGCCCTGCTCACCGACACCCGCCGCTCGCTCTACGCCATCCTGGCCGAGCCGGAGTGATGTCCCGTTCGCCCCTCCTCCCGTTTCAAGCTCGGTTCGGCGGGCCCACCGTCTAGGGTCGTGCGGACGCGGACGAGGAGGGGCGCATGTACAAGTCCATAGTGGTCGGGGCAGCCCAGACCGAGGCGGCCCAGTTGGCGATCGCCGATGCCATCGATCTGGCCAACCGGGTCGGCGCCGAGCTGCACCTGGTGCTCGCCTTCGACCCCTACCGGGACAAGATCGATCCCGAAACCACCCCCGGTACCGCCGAGGCCGAGTCGTTCCTCGACGACCTCGCCGCTTCGGCCACCGGGCCCGTCCACCGCCACGCGGTGGGAGGTGATCCCGCCGACGCCATCCTCCAGGTGGCCCGGGACGTCGACGCCGATCTGATCGTCGTGGGCAACAAGGGCATGAAGGGGATGGGCCGCATCCTCGGCAGCGTGACCAACACCGTGGCCCACAACGCCCCCTGCAGCGTGCTCATCGTCTCGACGACCTGATCAGGACCAGCCCTCCACCACCGGCGACGGCGAGCGCAGGACGAGGTCCTCGATGCCGACGCTGGGGAACGTGCAGCGCCGAGCCCAGCAGGTCGACCAGCAGCCGCGGCGACCTCGGCGGTGTCCATGTAGTCGCGCTGCATGAGGCCGTGGCGGAACCACGTCGTCGAGCACGGGGCACGAGCAGGTCCATGTCGAAGCCGTCGCCGAACTCGGTGGGCTGGGTGGCGCCCAGGGCGACGCACGAGAACCGGACCTCGGGGTGCTCGAGCCGCCAGGCCCGCAGCGACTCGGACAGCGCCGCCTTGCTGGCGCCGTAGGCGCCGAGCCCGGGCCGGGGCCGGCCGACGGTCTCCGACGACAGCACGGCGACGATGGCGCCCGTCGGCCAGGTGGGGCACGCGCGCCGGCGAGCACGCGCTGCACGCCGATCACGTTGGTCTCGAGCACGCGCCCGCCACGCGTCGGTGCTCGGTGTCGACCAGCGGGCTGCAGCGGCGACGAGCCCGACCGCGTAGAAGACGCAGGTCGATCGACGCCGAGCTCGGCCACGGCTTCGGCCACGATGCGGGCGCACCCCTCCGGGTCGCTGACGTCGGCCGCCACCGCGAGCCCGCCGCCGGCCTCGGCCACGACCTCGGCCAGCCGATCGGCCCGGCGCGCCGACAGCCACCACCTCGGCCCCGGCGTCGACCGCGGCCAGGGCGAACGCCCGGCCGACGCCCGCCGAGGCGCCGACCACCAGCACCTTGCGCCCGCCGAGCAGCGTCATGGCGTCACTCCGCCCTCGCTCGCGGTGGCGGCCCGACGCTCGACCAGCTCGCGGGCGAGCACCTTGCCGACCTCGTTGCGGGGCAGCGCGTCGATGCGCCTCGAAGCCGCGCCGGCACCTTGTAGGGAGCCAGGTGCTCGCGGCACAGCGTCGTCGAGCTCGGCGGCGATCGACGGTCGCACCCGGCCCCGTCGCGAGCGACGACGAAGGCCCAGGGCACCTCGCCCAGGCGGTCGTCGGGCACGCCGACCACGGCCACGTCGGCCACCGCCGGGTGCAGGCGGACGACCTCCTCGACCTCGCCCGGGTACGACCTTCAGCCCGCCCCGGTTGATCATCGACGACACCCGACCCTCGATCCACACGAAGCCGTCGGCGTCGATGCGGGCGAAGTCGCCGGTGCGGAACCAGCCGTCGGCGCTCAGCCGGTCGGACAGGTCGGCGCCGTCGGCGTAGCCCGCGCTCAGCGCCGGGGTCAGCACCCACAGCTCGCCCGGCTCGCCGGCCGGCACGTCGGCGCCGTCGTCGTCGACCACCCGCAGCGACACGCCGTCGTGGGGTCGACCGACCGAGCCGAGCTTGGTCTCGCCGTGGGCCCGGGAGTCGGCCGCGTTCCAGCCGACGATCTCGCCGCCGATCTCGGTCTGGCCGTAGCTGTTGAGCACCGACGATGCCGAAGCGGTCGTTGAAGCGGCGGGCCTGCAGCGGCGACAGCGGCGCGGTGATGCTGCGCACGAAGCGCAGCGGGGCCAGGTCGGTGATGGACGGGTCGTCGGCCAGCATGGTCATGGCCGCCGGCGGCAGCACGGTCGAGCGGATGCCGAAGCGCGCGCACCAGCGCGGCGAACTCGGCCGGGTCGAAGCCGTCCATGATCACGACCGGCGCGCCGACCCGCAAGGCGAACAGCACGTTGTAGATGCCCGGCCCACAGCGACAGCGACACCGGGATCAGGTTGGGCATCGGCGGCGGCTTCGCGGCCGGCGCTCGTCGGGCTCGCGGCTCGGCGCCCGCCCCGCAGCTTGGCCAGCACGCCGTCGAGCAGGGTGAGCACGCCCGAGTGCAGCAGCAGCACCGGCTTGGGCCGGCCGGTGGTGCCCGACGTGAACTGGATCAGGGCGACGTCGGGGTCGTGGCGCCGATGCTCCGCCGCCGAGGTCGCGGCCGGACGGCCGACCAGGCATCGGCTCGACGCGACCACGATCGGCCGCGCCGCCGAACCGATCGGCGAACCGCGCGGCCAGGTCGGCGGTGGTGACGATGGCCGCCGGGTCGACCGACGCCAGGATGTGGTCGACCTCGTCGCCGGTGAGGCGGGGGTTGAGCGGCACGTAGACGCCGCCGGCCCGCCACACGCCGAACAGCGCGGCCACCAGGTCGGGCCCGTTGGGCAGCATGACGCCGACCGCGCGGCCCGGGCTCGACGCCCGACGCCGGCCCAGCGCGGCGGCCGAGCGCGTCGGCCCGGGCCTGGATCTCGGCCCGGGTCCACGTGCGGCCGCCGACGTGCACCAGCGGCTCGTCGCCGGCGTGAGCATCGTCGGCCGACCGTCGGCCGGTCGAAGAGCAGGTCGGCCAGGCTCACGGCGCTCGGGTCCCGGCCCGGGCTCGAGCTCGGCCCAGTCGGGCTCGCGCTTCTCGGTGAAGGCCAGCGGGCCCTCGGTCTGGTCGGGGTGGCCCCACATCGACACCAGCTCGGCCGCGCCGGCCCGGCACGCGTCGGTGAGCCCCAGTCTCGAGCGCGCCCCACAGCGCCCGCTTGGTGGCGGCCATGGCCGCCGGCGAGTTCTTGGCGATCTTCTCGGCCAGCTCCTGGGCCTCCTCGCGCAGCCGCTCGGGCGGATCGACGATCTGGCTGATCATGCCCAGCTCGTAGGCCCGCTGGGCCGACATCCGCTCGTAGCGGCCGACGAACGCCATGCGCATCACCGCCTCGACCGGCATCTTGCGCATGAGGCCGATGGCCTCGATCGACACGACCTGGCCGACCGAGACGTGCGGATCGAAGAACGTGGCGTCGGACGCGGCGATCACGATGTCGGCGTCGGCCACCCAGTGGAACGCCGCCGCCGGCGCAGATGCCGTTGACCGCGGTGATGACCGGCTTCCACACCTTGTTGTGCCACGCCGTGAAGTGGAGGTCGAAGCTCTCCATCGACTCGCGGTAGCGCTCCATGCCCACGCCGTCGCTGGCGATCTCGGTGCACGTCGACGCCGGTCTGGAAGGCCCGGCCCTCACCGGTGTGCACGATGACCCGCACCGCCGGGTCGGCGTCGAGCTCCTTCCAGGCCACCGCGAACTCGTCGCGCATGCCGCTGTTCATGGCGTTGAGCTGGTCGGGGCGGTTGTTGATCAGCCAGCCCGACCGGGCCGTGCCGCTCGACCTTGAGGAAGTCGTAGGACGAGAAGGTCATGGTGCGTGGTCTCCTGCTGCGTCGAGCGGCGACCCAGTCGGGCTCGCGCTTCTCGGTGAAGGCCAGCGGGCCCTCGGTCTGGTCGGGGTGGCCCCACATCGACACCAGCTCGGCCGCGCCGGCCCGGCACGCGTCGGTGAGGCCCGGTCTCGAGCGCGCCCCACAGCGCCCGCTTGGTGGCGGCCATGGCCGCCGGCGAGTTGCGGGCGATCTTCTCGGCCAGCTCCTGGGCCTCGTCGCGCAGCTGCTCGGGCGGGTCGACGACCTGGCTGACCATGCCCAGCTCGTAGGCCCGCTGGGCCGACATCCGCTCGTGGCGGCCGATGAGCGCCATGCGCATCATCGCCTCGACCGGCATCTTGCGCACCAGCCCGATGGCCTCGTAGGCGGTGACCTGGCCGACCGACACGTGCGGGTCGAGGAAGGTGGCGTCCGACGCGGCGATCACGATGTCGGCGTCGGCCACGAAGTGCAGGCCGCCGCCGGCGCACACGCCGTTCACCGCGGCGATCACCGGCTTCCACACCTGGTTGTGCCACGCGGTGAGCCGCAGCTCGGCGTCGCGGGTGCGCCGGCTCTGCTCGCGCAGGGCCTCGGGGTCGCGGCTCAGCTGCACGACGTCGACCCCGGTCTGGAAGGCCCGGCCCGTCGCCGGTGTTGACGATCACCCGCACCGTCGGGATCGGCGTCGAGCTCGAGCCAGGCCTGCTCGAGCTCGGCGAGCATGCGTGGCGTCCATGGCGTTGGCCGCGTCGGGCCGGTCGAAGATCAGCCAGCCCGACCGGCGCCGTGGCGCTCGACGACGCAGCGTCTCGTAGGCCACGTCAGCCACGGGGGACGTCGCGCCAGGGCGCGTCGTGCCACGGGTCGGGCTCGCGGGGCAGGCCGAGCACCCGCTCGGCCGACGATGTTCTTGTTGACCTCGGTGGTGCCGCCCTCGATGGTGTTGGCCCGGCTGCGCAGCATGCCCTTGACCTCGTAGGGCAGCGACTCGGCGTAGGTCGACGGCGTCGCTCTCCCAGGCCATGGCGCCGGGGCCGAGCAGGTCGGTGGCCAGCAGCTGGATGCGCTGGTTGAGCGCGCCCTGGTGCACCTTGCCGATCGAGCTCTCGGGCCCCGGCGGCCGACCGGCCTTCAGCCCGGCGCGCACCCGCTGGTTGGTCCACGCCGCGGATGCGCTCCTCGCTGTGCACCGCGCATGAGCTCCTGGCGCACGAGCGGGTCGGCCCACCGGCCCGGTCTCGCGGGCGCGGCGGATGAGCCGGGCCGTGCCCGAGCCGCCGATGCGGTCGACGCCGCCCGAGCCCGACGCCCGACACCATCTGGCGCTCGCCCGACAGCGTGGCGTTGGCCACCCGCCAGCCGTCGCCGACCGCGCCGACCCGCTGCGCGTCGGGCACCCGGGCGGCGTCGAGGAACACCTCGTTGAAGTCGATCTCGCCGGTGATGTGGCGCAGCGGGCCGCACCTCGACGCCGGGCTGGTGCAGGTCGACGAGGAAGTAGGTGATGCCCTTGCGCTTGGTGGCCGCCGGGGTCGGTGCGGGCCAGCAGCACGCCGAAGTCGGACAGGTGGGCCCACGTGGTCCACACCTTCTGGCCGGTGACCACCCACTCGTCGCCGTCGCGCTCGGCCCGGGTGGCCAGCGAGGCCAGGTCGCTGCCGGCGCCGGGCTCGCTGAACAGCTGGCACCAGACCTCCTCGTTGCGCACGATCGGCGGGCAGGAAGCGCAGCCGCTGCTCCTCGGTGCCGTGGGCGAACAGGGCCGGCGCGGCCAGGTTCAGGCCCGAGCGGGTTGAGCCGGCCCAGGTTGAACGGCGCCAGCACCGCCTCGACGGCGCGGGCCTGGGCCACGCTCAGGCCGAGGCCGCCGTAGGCGACCGGCCAGGTCGGGCGCCACCAGCCCGGACCGGCCGAACACGGGGTACCAGGCCTCGTACGCCTGGCGGGAGCGGACCTCGCGGATGGCCGCCGCGCCGCCCCGCGCGGCCGCCTCGCGCCAGGCCGCCGGGCACGTGCTCGGCGACCCAGGCCTCGACGGCGGCGACCGACCTCGTCGAGCGGGGTGTCGGCGTCGACCGCGATGCGGCCGTCGATCGCGGCGTGCTCACGGCGCGCGTCATCGGCCCGTGAACTCGGGCGGGCGCTTCTCGCCGAAGGCGCGCCAGGCCCTCGCGGAAGTCCTCGCTGCGCGACGACAGCTCGAGGGCCAGCGCCTCGTTCTGCAGCTGGGCCTCGAGCTCGGTCGCCGGGCCCGGCGCGCAGCAGCCACTTGGTGAGCCCGAGGGCGACGGTCGGGCCGGCGGCCAGCTGGTCGACCAGCCTCGGCCACGGCCGGTCGAGCTCGGTCGGCGGCGACGGCGCGGTGCACGAGGCCCCACTCGGCGGCCTCGGCGCCCGTCGAGCTGGCGGCCCGAGCAGCAGCAGCTCGCGGGCCCGGGCCACGCCGACCAGGCGCGGCAGCAGCCAGGTGGCGCCGCTGTCGGGGGTGAAGCCCCGCTCGGTGAACGGCTCCCAGAACGTGGCGTCGGTGGCGGCCACGGTGAAGTCGGCGGCCAGCGCCAGCTGGAAGCCGATGCCGGCCGCCCAGCCCTGCACCCGGCACACGACCGGGGTCTGCACGTCGAGCATCAGCGGGATCAGCCGGTGGGCCAGCGACGGGCACCCGGCGCTGGATGCTGCCGACCCGGGGCCGGCGCCGGCTTGTCGCCGGGGGTGGTGGCGTTGCGGGCCACGATGTCGGCGCCGGCGCAGAAGTGGTCGCCGGCGCCGCTCAGCACGATGACCCGGACCGCCTCGTCGCGGCCGGCCTGCGTCGATGGCGTCGATGAGGCCGGTCATCATCGTGTCGTCGATGGCGTTGCGCTTGGCCGGGCGGTCGAGCGCGAGGCGCAGCACCGGTCCGTCGAGCGCGACCGACGAGCCCGTCGACCGAGCGCGTAGTCGCTCATCGGTGGGGCACCCCCGTGCCGTCGGCGAAGTTGGCGGCGATGGCGTCGAGCGCCTGCTGCAGGTCGGTCGCGCCGCCGGGCGGGTCGGGCAGGCGCACCGGGCCGTGCTCGCGGCTCGGCAGCAGCACGGTGGCGTGGCCCGGCGTGGTGACCTCGCCCCGCTGGTTGGCGGCGTCGAGCTCGAGATCGACGGCCGGGCGGTCGCCGTCGGCCAGGTAGCGGCGGGCGACCGGTGCCGGTCAGCCACTGGGTGTCGCCGACGTAGTTGAACTTGCGGAACTCGCAGTCGAGCTTCCACAGCCAGGCGTCGTCGCCCATCCAGTCGGTGCACAGGTGGATGAGCCAGGTCTCGCGCATGCGGCCGTAGTCGAACGTGGTCGGGTTGCCCGACCGCCGGGCGAACTCCGGGTCCCAGTGCACCCGCTGCATCACGTCGGGGACGTTCTGGTCGTCGCGGTGGTAGAAGCGCGGCACCCGGCGGCGGTTCTGGCGCGCCGAGGCGCAGCGGGGCCACGCCGTAGAGGCCCATGCCCATGCCGACGTGCCAGCAGACCATGTCGGTGACGGTGAGCGGGCCCTTCACCATCGGGCCGATCGGCGTCGCCCTCGGCCACGTCCTCCCACCAGCGGGGCTCGGCGCCCCGGGGGCCCTCGGCGGCGTACTGGGCCTCGATGGCGCTCGATCTCGTCGTCGGTGTAGGGGGCCAGCTCGACGGCGTCGTACTTCTTGCGCGCGCGGGCCTTGGTGCGCTCGGTGCGGATCATGAGGCGGTACTGGGCCGACAGCAGCGGGCCGTCGTCGTCGCGGAACACCTGGCCGGTCCACTCGTGCACGGCGCGCTCGGCGAACTCGCTCGGCTTGTCGAGCACGCCGACCAGCGCGTTGCGGCGGAACACCCGGTGGCCCGGGTCGCAGCGGCGCCCACCACTCGCGGGCGCTGGCCGAGTAGAAGGCGTGCACGCCGCGGAGCGGGTCGCCCTTCATGAGGTCGCGCTGCTCGGCGCGGCACCTCGGTCACCTCGTCCTCGCCGATCGAGCGTGTCGCCGCCGACCAGCGGCGGCGGGGCGATCGGGCCCGTCCCACCGGGTGCCGGCGGCGTAGTCGGGGTCGCTCCACAGCGGGTTGTCGTCGCCGTAGGCGTTGGCCACGTGGCGGAAGGCGTCGACGTCGGGGCGGCGGTAGTGCGGCGGGCTGCGGGTGCGGCTCGGGCACGCCGATGCGGGCGCGCAGGCGGGCGATGGCCTCGTCGGTGATGCCCGGTGCTCGCGCTCCATGCCGATGTCCCCCTGTGGCCTCGCCAACGATGCGATCAGTATTGCACGCGACTGAACGCGGTTCAGATCGATCGATCCGGCTGCACGGTCAGTCCGGCGGAAGGCCCGGTCGATCATGTCGTGCAGGTCGGCGAGCGGCAGCCGCTCGGCCGGGTCGGCGTCGTCGGACATGACCGCCGGGTCGAGCGACTGGTAGGCCGCCACCAGCCCGCTGAACAGCCGGGCCAGGACCATGCGGGTCGCCGCCGCGCAGCTCCCGGCCTGCTGGCCCCGGGCGAACACGTCGGCCTGGATCTCCATGGCCGTCTCGAGGTTGTCGGCCAGCAGCGGCGACTCGGGCATCTCCGGGGCCGGGCGCGAGGTCGAGAACGAGCGCAGGTAGAGCCGGCCGAAGTGGCGGTGCTGGCGGAAGAAGCCGACCTCGAAGTCGACCAGGGCGTGCAGCTGGTCGAGCGGGGCTGCGCCCGGACTGCACCACCTCGCGCATGCCGGGCATGAACTCGGCGCCCCGGCGCAGGAAGACGCTGAGGTAGAGGTCGTCCTTGTTGTCGAAGAACGAGTACACCGAGCCCGACCGAGAACTCGGCCAGCTCGGCGATCTCCTTCAGGGTGGTGGCGTGGAAGCCCTTCTGGCCGAACACCTCCTCGGCCGCGTCGAGCAGCTGCGACCGGCTCAGGTCCTGGTGCAGCAGCCGGCGCTGCTGGCGCGGCGGCTCGGCCGACGTGGTCGCCTTCGCCGGCCATGGGCATCCCGGCCACGGTAGTCGGCCACGCCGCGGACTCCGCGCGATGGATTGAAGATAGGTTCTGCCGAAATGAACGACGCTGCCGATCGGTCGGCGGCGAGCTCCCCGTCCGCCCGAGGGTGACTGGCTCGGCACCCCCTACCTGCGCTTCGAACGGCAGGGCTCCATCGCCGTGCGTCACCGTCGACCGGCCCGAGGCCCGCAACGCCATGACCCCGGCCATGTACTTCGGCGTGCGCTACGCGGTCGACCTGGTCAACGGCGACGACGACCTGGCCGGCCTGCTGCTCACCGGCACGGGCGACGTGTTCATCCCCGGCGGCGACCTCGGCGGCGCACAACATCGACGGCTGGGCCGACCTGCCCCGCCTGCTGGGCATGGACAACACGCCGTTCGACGCCATCCGCCTGCTCACCCAAGCCGGTGGTGTGCGCGGTCAACGGGCTCGCCCAGGGCGGCGGGCTGATGATCGCCATGCTGGCCGACGTGACCGTGGCCAGCGATCGGGCCACGTTCCGGGCCCCCGAGCTGTTCCGGGGCATCGCCGACACCAACTACGGCCAGATCCTCCCCCGCCAGGTCGGCCCGGCCCGGGCCCGCGACCTGCTGCTCACCGGTCGCACGCTGGTCACCGCCGCCGAGGCCGAGGACTGGGGCCTGGTGGCCCGGGTCGTGCCCCACGACGAGCTGCTGGCCGAGGCCCGCGACGCGCTCGGCCTGGTGCTGTCGCACCGCCCCCGAGGCCCGGGCCGACGGTGAAGCGGGTGATGGACGACTTCTACGGTCACTACGACCGCATGGCCGATGGACGCCAGCCTGGTCGAGCCCGGAGCCGGTCGAGGGCTTCACCGCCTTCAAGGAGCGCCGCAACCCGACCTGGGTGCCCGCCGAGCTGCGCACCGACGGCCGCCTCTAGGACGACCGGGCGCTTCCTGTCCCGTGAGCGGACGCACAGAGGTCGCTGAAGGGACAGGTTCCGCCCTCTCAGATCTCTGAGAGCGGGATGCGGTCGCCCACCTCGGGCTGGCGGCCGATGCGCAGCGGGCTCAGCGGGGCGTCGACCATCAGGGTGCGGCGCCAGTCGGCCCCCAGCGCCAACGTGGTGGCCCGCCATCGGGCCAACGAACCCTCACCGAGGGCGGCGGCCAGCCACGCCTGCTCGACGGCGGCCCACGTGGCCCAGTCGGGGATGGCCCAGATCACGATGCACTCCGAGTCGTTGACCATGGCCACCCGGAAGGCCCCGACCACGTCGAGGCCGAGCTCGGCGTGGGCGGCCACGCCGCCGTCGTGCAGGGCGGCCAGGAACCGCGGCGCGGTCCCGGCCGGGACCGAGACCAGCTCGTGGGCGTAGAGCTCACCCCGCACGCCGGCGGCGATGAGCTCGTCGACCGACCGGGTCCACGGCTCGGGCACCACGATGCGGTCGACGCCGCCCCGACGCAGCGAGGCCGCCACCGCCCACCACTCGGCCAGCGACGGGTCCTGCAGGCCCGAGCCCACCACCTCGTGGGCGAAGTTGCCGACGAGGCCGTCCCAGCCGTCGAGCTCCCACAGGTTCACGACCTCGGGCCAGCGCCCGGTCGAGCCCACCGTGGCCCACACCCCGAGGCACAGCTGGTTGCGCTCGGCCCGGGCCACCGGGCACCAGTTGGCCGTCATGTGGTGCAGGTAGCGGGCGCGGTTGTGCCCGATGATGTCGATGAACTCGTGGATGTAGAGCTTCGTAGTTGGCCACGGCGCGACCTTACGAGCCGCGTCTCACGAGCCGGCGTTGCTGGGCCACTGGGGACGGTGGTACCCGTCGAAGCGCAGCTCGCCGCCGCGCAGCTCGCGGATGGTGAGGAAGTCGCCCTTGTAGCCCTTGTGGTCCCACGGCCCGAACTGGATGTAGCAGCCCGGCCCGCCGTTGGTGGCCGGCATCCAGCGGATCTTCTCCATCCCCTCCTTCACGTAGCGCGGGGCGGGGATGGCGGCGTTGGCGATGCCGTGGATGGCCACCCGCGCCGTGTCGTAGGCCAGGGCCACCACCACGTTGGCCGTCTTGCGGCCGAAGCGCGCTTCGAAGCGGGCGATCATGGCGTTGTAGTTGGGGTTGGTGCCGTCCTCGCCGAACTGGTCGACGCCGTGCCAGCCCTCCAGGCCCTCGGCCCACTTGTTGGAGTTCGAATAGAACATGAACGCCGTGCCCATGACCCGGGGCGGGTCCCAGTCCAGGGCCTTGAGGGCGTCGGCGAAGTGGAACGTGGCGTAGCCGTAGCCGCCGTAGTAGAGGCCCTGGGTGCCGAGCTCGCGCATGGTGGCCAGGTCGTCCTGCAGGCCCACCGGGTTGGGCTCCAGCTTCACCTCGCGGGTGATGGTCAGCCCCAGCCCGATGGCGGTGTCGCGGAAGTAGTCGGCGTAGTCCTTGCCCGACGAGCCCGCCTCCCAGAACAGGCCGACCCGCTCGAGCCCCTGGGCCTGGAGCCACTGGGCGCACATGGTGCCCTCGGTGGGGATGTCGCCGTTGGCCACCGTGAAGCAGTACTCCGACGCGAACTTGTGGGCGCCGGTCCAGCCGATGCAGGCCACCCCCAGCTCGTTGGCCGTGTCCTGCAGCACCAGCGAGTTGTCGGAGATCATCGGGCCGAGCACCACCACGCACCCCTGCTCGACGAGCCAGCGGTAGCCGTCGATGACCTTGCGGTAGTTCTCCCGGGGCAGGCCGCGGGCATCGGCGATGACGAGCTGCACCGGGCTGCGGGCCCACACGCCCTCGTTGAGCGCGTCCTCGATGGCCAGGATGGTGGGATCGATCCAGTCGGCCAGCAGCTGGTTCAGGTCCATGTCGATGAGGATGCCGATCTTCACCGGCTCGAACGGGTCGCCCTGCGTCTTGCAGCCCGCGGGTCGGCGGGTAGATGGTGATGCCCTGCACGGCGTCGTCGTGGGCGGCCCCACCGCCCTGCCACCAGCTCTCGCCGTCGCCCCCCTGGCCCTCGAGGCCGCTGCGGGTGCCGTGCGACACCGACGACACGGCCCGGTCCTCCTGGGCGATGCCCAGGTCGACCGGTGCCGGGAACATGCGTGCCGCGTACTCGTGCTCCATCGATCCGACCCCCTCGGTCACCGGCGGCGTCACTGCTCGCAAGTGGTTGTTCAGAATCTCGAATTATAGTTCACTACAAGGTAATGAAGCCCGAAGACCTCATCCTGGTCAGTGTCGACGACCACCTGGTGGAGCCGCCCACCCTGTTCGACGCCCACATCCCCGAGCGCTACCGGGACCGGGCCCCGAAGGTCGTGCGCACCCGCGACGGCTCGGACGTGTGGGCTTTCGAGGGCGCCAAGATCCCCAACATCGGGCTGAACGCCGTGGCCGGCCGACCCAAGGAGGAGTACGGCATCGAGCCGACCGCCTTCGACGAGATCCGCCCGGGGTGCTGGGACATCCACGAGCGCATCAAGGACATGGACGCCGGCGGGGTGCTGGCCTCCATGAACTTCCCGTCGTTCCCCGGCTTCAGCGGCCGGCTGTTCGCCGCCGTCGACGACAAGGACCTGGCCCTCGCCGTGATCCGGGCCTACAACGACTGGCACGTCGACGAATGGTGCGGCACCTACCCCGGCCGCATGATCCCCATGGGCCTGCCGGTGCTGTGGGACCCGCAGCTGGCGGCCGACGAGGTGCGCCGCCTGGCGGCCAAGGGCGTGCACTCGCTGACCTTCACCGAGAACCCCGCCACCCTGGGCTACCCCAGCTTCCACAGCGACACCTGGGACCCGTTGTGGCGGGCCCTGTGCGACGAGGGCGTGGTGCTGTCCATCCATCTGGGCTCGTCGGGCCAGCTGGCCGTGACCGCCCCGGACGCGCCCGTCGACGTGATGATCACGCTGCAGCCCATGAACATCTGCATGGCTGCCGCCGACCTGCTGTGGTCGCGGGTGCTCAAGCAGTTCCCGACGCTGCGCATCGCCCTGTCCGAGGGCGGCACCGGGTGGATCCCCTACTTCATCGACCGGCTCGACCGCACCTACGAGATGCACCACCAGTGGACGGGACAGGACTTCGGTGACCGAGCTGCCCAGCGACGTGTTCCGCCGAGCACTTCCTCACCTGCTTCATCGCCGACCCGGTGGGCATCGGCCTGCGCCACGACATCGGCATCGACAACATCGCCTGGGAGTGCGACTACCCGCACTCCGACTCGTCGTGGCCCGAGGCACCCGAGGAGCTGGCCCGGGTGGCGGCCGACGTCCCCGACGACGAGCTGAACAAGATCGGCTTCGAGAACGCGGCCCGCTGGTACTCGTTCGACCCGTTCGCCCATCGGACCCGCGAGCAGTGCACCGTCGGGCGCGCTGCGGGCTCGAGGCCGTGGGCCACGACGTGACGACCCGCCCCTACGACAAGGGCCGCTTCACCCGCCAGGTCGGCGCCGACCTCGGCAAGCTGGCCGAGCAGGCCACCGCCTGACTCAGGCCCGAACACTCGCCGAACATCCCCGAACATCCCGTTTCTGTCCCTCGAACGACCTCTCTCAGGTCGCTGAAGGGACAGAAACGCCGATTTGCTCGCTTGTCAGCGCTTGTCGTAGGTGATGCCCGAGGTCTCGGCGTCCCACGTCGCCGGGGTCACGCCCTCGGCCCGCAGGTCCCGCTTCGAGCACCCGCCCCACCGGGCTGCGGGGCAGCTCGGCCCGGAACTCGATGTAGCGGGGCAGGGCGAAGTACGGGCAGCTGGTCGATGCACCATCGGAACAGCTCGTCCTCGGTGAGCGTGGCGCCCTCGGCGACGGTGGCGGTGAGCTTCAGATCGTCCTCGGTGAGCTCGCTGGGCACCGCGTGCACGGCCACGTCGGCCAGCTCGCCGTGGCCCATGAGCACCCGCTCGACCTCGAAGCTGGAGATGTTCTCGCCCCGGCGCCGCAGGTAGTCGGCCTTGCGGTCGACGAAGAAGAGGTAGCGCTCGGCGTCGATCCGCCCGATGTCGCCGGTGTGGTACCACCAGTTGCGACTCGTCTCCACCGTCGCCTCGGGCCGGCCCCAGTAGCCCGGCGAACATGACCTCGGGGCGCTTGGGGCGGATCACGATCTCGCCCTCGACGTCGGGCCCGACCTCGCCGTCGTCGTCGTCGAAGATGCGCACGTCGAAGTACTCGTCGTTGACCACGCCGGCCGCGTTGGGCTTGTTGCGCACGCCCGAGGGCTGCCACGAGATGAGGCTGGCCTCGGTCACGCCGTAGGCCCCGCTGAACGTGGTCACCCCGAAGCGCGACCGGATGACGTCGTCGACCTCGACGGGCATGGGCGCCGCCCCCATGAGCCGCAGGGTGGTGTTGGCCTCCGGCGCACCCGAGCGGGGCTGCTCCGCCCGGTCGACGTCGTGGGCCAGCAGGTAGGCCATCGTGCCGAGCGTGGAGGTGATGGTGGCCCCCACCCGGTTCATCTCCGGCCAGAAGTTCGAGACCGAGAAGCGCCGGTAGATGGCGGCGCGTCCGCCCCAGACCAGGGGCCCCAGCACCGCGGTGGTGATGGCGTTGAAGTGGAACAGGGGCAGCGGGGTCCACACCACGTCCTCGGCGGTGCGCTCCCAGCAGATGCCGATCTGACGGGTGAGGGCCTCGTGGTAGTTGTGGCTGAGCATGCAGCCCTTGGACGGCCCGGTGGTGCCGCCGGTGTAGATGAACGTGGCCAGGTCCGACGGCCGCACGTCCACCGTGGCGGCGGGCTCGGCGCTCAGCAGGTCGGACCAGCGATGGCTGACCGCCCCCGGGATGGAGACGGGGGCCGTCGCACCGCCGTCGATGACGACGACGTGGTCGAGGGTGTCGATGCCAGCCCGCCACCGCCGCCACCCGGCCGGCCAGGTCCGCTTCCACCACCACCACCCGCGACCCCGAGTCGGCCAGCTGATGGCGGAGGTACTCGCCCTTGTAGGCCGTGTTGACGGGCACGGCGATGGCCCCCGCCGTCACCGCCCCCCACCAGGCCAGCGTGGCTTCGGCCGAGTTCTCGATCAGGGTGGCCACGCGGTCGCCGGGGCGCACCCCCAACTCGCTCAGGGCCCCCGCCAGGCGGCGGGCGGTCGAGTCCACCGCCGACGGCCGTGAGCGTGGTGCCGCACACGTCGAGGTAGGGCCCGTCGGGGTCGGCGTCGAGGCGGGCGGCCAGCAGCCGGCCCACCGTGGTCTGCTCTCCCCGGGTCCACACCTCGGCGCTCATCGGGGATAGTGAACCACAAGTCCGATTGCTCGAATATGGATTCAGGATCGGGTCCGGTGCGTACCGGACGGAGGGCGACGACGTGGGCGCCGCCGGGCAGGGCCACCAGCACCCGCCGCCCACCAAGGCCGGTCACCCACGCCTCGGGCTCACAGCCCGGGTCGATGCGGTTGAAGCCCGACGGCTTCGATGCACGCGCACCCCGCCGGGCGTCTCCAGCCGCACCACGATCCGCGTGCCCGGTCGCCGGCCGGCCTCCAGCGGGACCTCCTCGATCCGCGCCGGGACCGGCGTCCACGGCCCGGCGGCCAGGATCCGCCGCACCATCACGGCGTGGCGGATGGCGACCGCCGCCATCCCCGCCAGGATCGGCGCCCGACGAACGCCACCGGCACGAACGGGCACCCCCCGCCCCGACGAGCCCGCACCCCCTGGAGCTCGGCGTGGGACGGGTCGGCCGGGTCGTAGACCACCGCCACGGTCTGGCCCTCGTGCACGTCGGTGATGCGGGTGGAGAGGAAGATCGAGGCCTGCTGGGGCCTGGCCGTCGACGTCGAAGGTCACGGTGGCCGAGCCCGACGGGAACCGGCCCCGGCCACTGGGCTCGGTGGAGGTGGTGGTGACGCGGGCGTCGGTCGGGAACGCCGTCGCGCTGCACGGCGTTCGCTGAGCGGTCGTCGGCCGCGATGGCCAGCCGCCGGCCCGAGCACCGCCACGGCCGCCACCGTCACCGCGGCGGCGAAGGCGAAGCGCCGGCGCACGCTGCGCCGGGTGGCGGGCTCGGCCAGAGCCCTTGCGGGCGCAGCCATCGACGTCTCAGCTTGTCAGCCAGAGCCCCCCGAGCCAGGTCTTGGGCTGGAAGTTGCCGAACGGCACCTCGCTGGCCGCCTTGAGTCCCTTCACCTGGTGCTGGGCCACGATGCGAGTAGGGCGTGGCGAACGGTCCAGATGTTGACCGCGGCCGCGTTGATCTGGTGGACGAGGTCGTCGTAGGCGGCCTTGCGGGCGGCGTGGTCGGGGTTCTCCCGGCCGGTCTTCAGGTCGGCCTCCATCTGCGGGGTCGTGTACTGGGTGAAGTTGATGTTCACCCCGCCGGCGCCGGGGGCGGTGGCGGCCGACCAGAAGTAGTGGTTCTGGTCGGGGTCGGGCGAGCTGTAGATGCTGAACATGGCCACCTGGTAGGCGCCGCCGACGACGTCGGTGATGAAGGTGGCCGCCTCCTCGGTCTCGATGGTCACCTTGATGCCGGCCTCGCCCCACTGGCCCTGCAGCAGCTGGAGCAGTCGCACCGATGTCGGTGTCCGGCGTTGCCGCTCAGGGTGATGGACAGCGAGCCCTCCCCGGTGTCGGCCTCGTAGGCGCGCCACCTCGGCCTTGGCCTGGTCGAGGTCGAACGAGACGTAGCCGTTCTGGTCCTCCGGGCAGACCCCACGGGCTGTCGGGCGGGAACGGCGAGCGTCGCCGCTCTGGACACCGTCGCCGGCGGCCACGGCCAGGGCCTGACGGTCGGTGGCGTAGGCCAGGGCCTTGCGGGCGTGCAGGTTGGCCAACGGGTTGGGCTGGCCCTTGACCACCGGGTTGGTGTTGGTCATGGCCATGCCCGGCTCGGTCGTCCAGTTCTTGACCACCGTGTAGTCCGACGACAGGGCGTTGGCGTCGCGGGCGTTGGTGGTCAACATCAGGTTGACGTCACCGGACTGCAGGGCGGCCGTGCGCGACGTGGCAGTCGGGGATGACCCGGAACGTGAGCGCGTCCAGGTGGGGCAGGCCCGCCTGCCAGTAGGTGCGGGTTCTTGACCGTCTTGAACGTGGAGTCGGGCTCCCACGACGAGAACGTGTAGGGACCCGTGCCGATCGGGGTGGGCCTGGCCGCGGTCGGGCGCCGCCAGCATGGCCGGCGCCATCTGGAGGGCGGACTGCCCGTTCAGGAAGCTGCTGGGGAACGCCGCCCACGGCTGGGTGAGGTCCACCTTCACGGTGAGGTCGTCGACCACGGTCACCTGCTTGAACAGGCCCCGCACCGCGGCACCCGACAACCCGGCGGTCGAGGCGTCGTCGATGTTGAGCTTGACCGAGTCGGCGTCGAAGCGCTCGCCGTCCTGGAAGGTGACGTCGGGCCGCAGGGTGAGGGTCCACGAGTCGTAGGTGGCGTTGGGGACGAACGCGGTGGCCAACCACGGTTGGGCGTTGAGATCGGCGTCGATCGTGGCCAGGGGCTCGAGCACCGACGACCCCACCAGGGCGCCCGACTGGGCCCACTTCGAGTCGTGGGGGTTCCAGCCCTGGGTCTCGGCGGGCACGGCCCACACCACCGCGCCGCCGTCGACGGGCGTGCCCTCGTCGCCGATGGTGGCCGAGGTCGTCCCCCCGGCGTCCGACCTCGACGACCCACAGGCGCCGGCCACCAGGGCCAGCACCACCATCATCCCCGCCACCATCTGCCTACCCGACACCAGGACCCCCCTTGCTCGGTCGCGCACTTTTCGAATCTGCGTTCAGTGCGTTGTAGTCTGCCTCGCGACGACGGTCGTCACCGGTCAGGCCGGGGAAGCCTGGGACGTCGGGGGAAGTCGGGCATGTCCGACACGGTCAACGAGCTCTACTGGGATCCGTTCGACGTCGAGATCGACGCCGACCCCTACGACGTCTGGCGGCGGCTGCGCGACGAGGCGCCGCTCTACCGCAACGACCGCTTCGACTTCTGGGCCCTGAGCCGCTTCGCCGACGTCGAGGCGGCCAGCAAGAGCCCGCGGGTCTTCAGCTCCGGCCC
Source organism: uncultured Microthrixaceae bacterium (assembly GCA_963726905.1). Classification (GTDB taxonomy): domain Bacteria; phylum Actinomycetota; class Acidimicrobiia; order Acidimicrobiales; family Acidimicrobilacustridaceae; genus UBA4742. The sequence goes on along the minus strand of CAVSDZ010000001.1, from coordinate 190,407 downwards.
ACGGCACCGTGCTCGAGCTCATGGGCGACCAGCCCATCGGCGGCGGCCAGATGATCTTCATGGACCCGCCCGACCACACCCGGCTGCGCAGCCTGGTGTCGCGGGCCTTCACCCCGCGGCGCATGGCGCCTGCTCGAGGACCGCATCCGCGAGCTCGCCGCCGGCCTGCTCGACGCCGCAGGTCGGGCCGGGACTCGTTCGACTACGTGCAGGACTTCGGGGCCATCCTGCCGTCGATGGTGATCTCGTCGCTGCTCGGCGTGCCCGACGCCGACCGGGCCCACGTGCACCACCTGATCGACACGCTGTTCCACATCGAGCCGGGCGTCGGGATGATCAACGACGTCTCGTTCACCGCCCGCATCGAGCTGTTCGAGCTACCTGCAGCGGCCAGCTCGAGCGACCGGCTGACGACGCCCCGCGACGACATGCTCACCGACCTGGTCGACCGCCGAGATCACCGAGCGCCGACGGCTCGGTCCGGCGCCTGTCCGCCCAGGAGAGCGCCGAGTTCGCCCTCCTGCTGATCGGCGCCGGCACCGAGACGGTGGCCCGGCTGCTCGGCTGGGCCGCGGTGCTGCTCGACGAGCACCCCGACCAGCGGGCCGAGCTGGCCGCCGACCCGGCGCTCATCCCCAACGCGGTCGAGGAGCTGCTGCGCTACGAGGCGCCGTCGCCGGTGCAGGGCCGCTGGACCACCGAGCCGGTCGAGCTGCACGGCCAGGTCGTCCCGGCCGACTCGAAGGTGCTGCTGCTCACCGGCTCGGCCGGGCGCGACGAGCGCAAGTACCCCGACGCCGACCGCTTCGACATCCACCGCACGTTCGACCACCACGTCTCGTTCGGCTACGGCGTGCACTTCTGCCTGGGCGCCGCCCTGGCCCGCATGGAGGGCCGCATCGGCCTCGAGGAGACGCTGGCCCGCGTTCCCCGACGTGGCACCGTCGACCGCGCGCGGCGCCCAGCGCCTGCACACCAGCACCGTCCGGGGCTGGACCAACGTGCCGGTCACCGTCTGACCGTGCTGCGCTGGACCGAACCGCGACCAGCTCGACCCGGCCTGGCGCGACGGCCTGCTCGGCCCCGGCGCGATGTTCGAGCTGGTCGACGACGGACGTGCTCGGCCAGCGCGCTGCCAGGTCTTCGCCCAACGGCCCCGCTCGGTGGCCGAGATCCTCGACGCGGGCGGCCGGCCAGCCACGGCGAGCGCGCCTACCTGATCGGCCCCGAGCGCACGGTCACCTTCGCCGAGGCGCCCGTCGCCGCGGCCGGCGATCGCCGCCGACGCTGGCCCGCCGCCACGGCGTGCAGCCGGGCGACCGGGTGGCCCTGGCCGGCGGCGTGCTCCGTCGAGCACGGCCTCGCCGTGTGGGGCGTGGCCGCGGCCGGGCGCGGTGGCCGTGACCATCAACCCCCGCGTGGACCGCCGCCGAGCTGGCCCACGCGGTCGAGCTCACCGACCCGGTGCTGACCCTCGTCGATGCCCGACGTCGTCGACCGCCTGCCGGCGAGCTCGGCGCGCACGCTCGGCCAGGTCGTCGCCGAGAGCCGACTCGAGCGATCCGCCCGTCGACTCGCCCGCCGGTCGTCGTCGACGAGGACGACCCCTTCGCCATCGTCTTCACCAGCGGCACCACCGGTCGGCCCAAGGGCGCCACCCTCTCGCACCGCAACGCCGTGCACTTCTCGCTGGCGGCGGCCGCCACCTCGGCGGTGCACTCGATCGTCCACGAGCTGCCCGCCTCGTCGGGGCCGCGCCCGTGCGTCATCGGCTCGGCTCGCCGCTGTTCCACGTGTCGGGCCTGCTCGGCCAGCTCACCAACGGCGCCTTCTGGGGCATGACCCTCGTGGTGCCCCCCCCGGTCGCTGGGACGAGACCGTCCACCTCGAGCTGACCGAGCGCCACCGGGTCACCTCGTGGTCGATCGTGCCCACCCAGCTGTGGCGCCTCATCGACCACCCCCGCCTGCGACGAGTTCGACCTGTCGGCGCTCGAGATCGTCGGCGGCGGCGGGGCCACGTTCGCGCCCGAGCTGCTGCGGCGCACCGCCGAGCGGCTCCCCCACGTCGCCACCGCGCTGCGGGTCGGCTACGGCATGACCGAGACGGCCGGCACCATCTCGATGCTGCAGCCGCCGGTGCCCGCCGAGCAGCGCTGGCGTCGGTCGGCACCGCGGTCGCCGGCACCGAGATCGAGATCCGCGACGCCGACGGCGCGCCGCGTGCCCGACGGCGAGATCGGCGCAGATCTGGGCCCGCGGGGCCCAGGTGTTCCTCGGCTACTGGGACGACGACGAGGCCACCGCCGCCGCCCTCGACGACCGAGCGCTGGTACGCCACCGGCGACTTCGGCCGCATCGACGACGGCTACCTGTACCTCGAGAGCCGGCTGCGCGACCTCATCATCCGGGGCGGCGAGAACATCTATCCCGATCGAGATCGAGAACCGGCTGGTCGAGCACCCCGCCATCGCCGAGGCCGCGGTGATCGGCATCGCCCACCCGCACGCTCGGCCAGGAGGTCAAGGCGGTGTGCGTGCTGCGCGACGGCCACGACGGTCACCGACGACGACGTGCGACGAGTGGGTGGCGGCCGAGCACGCCCGGCTACAAGGTCCCGACCATCGTCGAGTTCCGCGACGGAGCTGCCCCGCAACGACACCGGCAAGGTGCGCAAGAACGATCTCATCGACTGACCGAGGAGTGCGACATGAGCGACGAACGCGTCAGGCTGACCGTCGACGGGCCCATCGCCACCATCACCAACGATCATCCCGAGAAGCGCAACGCCTTCACCGACGACATGGACGTCCGCCTGTTCGAGATCCTGGGCGAGCTGCGGGAGCGACCCGAGGTGCGGGCCGTCATCTGGCGGGGCGAGGGCCACTCGTTCTCGTCGGGCCGCGACGTGTCGGCCATCGGCAACCAGCAGGGCGACCTCACCCACCACGAGCTCATGACCCGGGGCCACCGCGGCATCCAGCAGCTGTTCGACCTGGACGCCCCCATCATCGTGGCCATGCAGGGGTGGTCCATCGGGGGCAGCTTCCAGCGGGCGCTGCTGTGCGACATCCGGGTGGCGGCCGAGCGACGCCCGCTTCATGCTGCCGGAGGTCGGCCACGGCGTGATCCCCGACACCGGCGGGGTCGGCCGCCTGTTCCAGATCTGCGGACCGGGCGTCGTCAGCGACATGGTGCTCACCGGCCGGTCCATGGACGCCGAGGAGGCCCTGGCCCACGGCATCGTCTCGCGGGTGGTGCGACACCGACGAGCTGGACGAGACCGTGTTCGAGATGGCCGAGCACATCGCCGCGACCCCGGCGGTCACCGTCAAGATGGCGCGACGCATCATCCGTCACCTGTCCGAACCCGAGATCCGCGCCTCGATGGCCGAGGAGCTCATCGCCCAGACCTTCATCAACGCGTCGCACGACTACGCCGAGTTCCGCGAGGCCCGCGCCGCCGAGCGCGACCCGCGCTACCGGGGGAGCTGACATGACCGAACCACCCGACGCTGCCGGGTCTGCCCGAGCCGCCGCCACTGGGCCAGGCCGCGCTCCCGGCCGGCACCTACGACGGCTCGGTCGTGCTGGTCACCGGGGGCGGCACCGGCCTGGGCCGGGCCATCGCCACCGAGTTCGCCCGCCTGGGCGCCGACGTGGTCATCGCCAGCCGCAAAGCCGAGCACCTCGACGCCGGGCGCGCCGCCATGGAGGAGCTCGGGGCCCGAGTGGCGGTCGTGGCCTGCGACATCCGCGAGCCCGACCAGGTGGCCGGCGCCTTCGACGCCGCCACCGACGCCTTCGGCCTACCCGACGTGCTGGTCAACAACGCGGCGGCGAACTTCCCCGTGCCGGCCGAGGACATGTCGGCCAACGCCTGGCGCACCGTGGTCGACATCACGCTGAACGGCACCTTCTTCTGCTCGCGCGAGTTCGCCCGCCGCCACCTGGCGGCGGGGACCCCGGGCTCGATCATCGACGTCGGTGCGTCGTACGCGTGGACGGGTGGGCCCGGCTTCGCCCACTCGGCCGCGGCCAAGGCGGGCGTCAAGAACATGGTGGAGACGCTGGCGGTGGAGTGGGCGCCCTACGGCATCCAGGTGAACGGCCTGGTGCCGGGGCTGTTCCCCCACGAGGACATGACGGCCGACATCCAGGGCAACCTCACCCGCACGTCGGACAAGGACGTGTGCCAGCCCGCCCTGCGCGTCGGTCGCCTGCGGGAGTTGGGTTGGGCGGCCACGTTCCTGGCCTCGCCGTACGCCCGGTTCGTGAACGGCCACACGTTCGTGGTCGACGGGGGAAACTGGCAGCGCCGGTCGCTCACCAACCCTCCGGTGGTCACCGTGCGCGACCAGATGGGCCGCGGTCCGTTCGAGCCCTGAGACGGGCCACGGACAGACTCTTCTGCGCGCCCCAGACAGAGTCCGAGAGCCGGCGAGTCGGGAGTGGAGATCAGCCGCGGATGCCGTCGTAGCGGGCGTAGGAATAGGGCAGGAACGCATCGGGGTCGACGGGCCCGACCACGGTGGGCTCGTGGGTGCTGGTGCGCACGGTCCACGAGATCGACTCGACGTCCACCACCGGCAGGTCGGCGACCGGGCAGCTGGCCAGGTCGCGCAGCACGAGCTTGCCCTCCACCCGCTCGACGGACGTGTGGGTGCGCACCTGGTCGACCCGGATGAGGATGGGGCCGTAGTCGAACCCGCTCCCGACGAGGGCGGGGGCGAACTTGAACCACCACTGCACCGCCGGGTACGGCTCGGGTGTGGGCCGGGTCTCGACCACGTCACCGGCGATCTCCATGAAGGTGACGCCCTGGCGGGTCACCGAGGCGGCCACCTGGTCGCCGTCGCGGTCGAAGTCGATGGTGGCCAGCTTCTTGGGCTCGCCGAAGCGCTCGCGGCTGATGGCCACCGCCGGCTCGAGGTCGATGGGCATGAGCAGCGGGTACTCCCCCAGTTCGCCGTCGTACACGGCGTCGACGGCGAAGTAGCCGACGCGCTCCTCGTAGGTGTGCTCGCCGAAGGCCAGCTTGATCTCGGTCACCCGGGCGTGCACCCGGGGCTCGGGCGGGGCCTCCAGCGGGGGTGGCAGCACGGCGGCCAGGGTGGCCGGGTCGGTGCGGTACACGACCTCGAGCGACGGCAGGGTGGGGTGGAAGTCGCTGGTCGAGGGCGGCACGGGCTCCCGCACCCAACGGTTCTGCGCCCCGGGGCGGGCCTGGTCGCTCATTCGTCGTCCTCCGTGGTGGTGGGGATGTCCTCGTCGTAGGACGAGTAGAACTGCCGGGCCCAACGGCGATGCTCGAGGATCGGGCCGCTCCGACCGCGTGAGCACCGGGTGGGGTCGGTAGATCTTGTTCTCCCAGATGGGGATGTCCTGGCTCAGCCCGTCGCAGAACGAGTCGGCCGCGCTCGACCAGCGCGTCGGCGCCGTTGGCCTCGGGCGTGGTGAAGATCCAGCGCACGTGGACGTGCTCCTCGTCGATCGGGGTGGTCGACGACAGGAACGTCACCCAGCCCTTCACCCGCAGCACGCCGAGGCCGAGGCCGTAGCCCTCGCGCACGAAGTTGCCGCCCTGGCCGACCGCCCGCTTGTAGGTGCCCTCGGTGATGAACTCGTCCTCGGGGATGCCCTCGGTGCCGTGCACGTAGCGGAAGTGGGAGTAGTCGACGTTGTTCTCGGCCATCTCCTGGGCGGCGATGGCGATGTCGAACTCGCGCACCAGGATCGGCTGCCAGTCCGGGTCGTCGAACTCGGCCACCACGGGCACGTCGTAGAACGGCTCGCCCGTCCTCGGCGTGGTACCAGGCCCAGACCATCTGGTTGCGCTCGAGCGTGGGGTACGAGCGGGCCCGGGCCCGCGAGGGGATGTGGCTGGAGCCCGCCGTAGGGGATCTCGGTGCACGCTCCCGACTCGCCGTCGAAGCGCCAGCCGTGGAACGGGCAGCGGATGCACTCGCCCTCGACCCGCCCGCCCGACCGCCAGGTGGGCGCCGAGGTGCGGGCAGTGGGCGTCGAGCAGGCGGGGCTCGCCGTCGTCGGTGCGGAACAGCACCAGGTCGCGGCCGAAGGCGAACAGGGCCTGCACCTCGCCCGGGGCCAACTCGTCGCTGCGGGCCACGATGAACCAGCCGTTGGGGATGGGGAACGGGAAGCGCGGCCCGCGGGCCCGGGTCACGTGCACCCGCCGGCCGGGGTCGAAGACCACCTCACGGTCGCGGGGCATGGGCAGACCGACGGGCAGCGCGCCCGGCCCGGTCGGCTGATCGGGGGCGGGGGCGGTGGCGCCCAGGAACTCCTGGATGTCGCTCATGCCGGGATCACCTCCAACGGCTCATCGGCGTGGACCTCGCTGAGGCGCGGCCCGATGCGCTCGACCAGCGGGGCCAGGGCGTCGACGTCGAGGCCGTACAGCTCGGCGGCGTTGAGCCCCAGCACCCGGCGGGCGTCGGCCTCGGGCACGTCCTTGAACCGGCGCCGCACCATCTCGCGGGTGTGCGGGAACGTGCCCTCGGGGTGGGGGAAGTCGCTGCCCCACAACAAGTTGCCCACGCCGACCTGCTGCATCCGGTCGATGTCCTCGACGCCGGGCGTGGACGCGGCCAGGAAGCAGTTGCGGTCGATGTACTCGCTCGGCTTCATCGACAGGTTCTCGGTGAAGGCGGTGCCCAGCTTCTTGGTGTTGTGGCCGCCGAGGTACTTCTCGTCCATCTTGGCCACCAGGTCGGGCAGCCACCACGCGCCGTTCTCGGCGATCACGTAGCGCAGGCCGGGATGGCGCTCGAACACCCCCGACCACAGCAGCACCCACAGCGGGCGGGCCGCCCACCACCAGGCCTCGGTGGCGTAGATGGCCATGTAGCCGGGGCCGGGCTCGTAGTCGGCCGGCCCCGAGCCCGAATGGGTGTGGAGCACCAGGCCCAGCTCCTCGATGGTCGACCACACCGGCTCGTAGCGGGGGTCGTGGTAGGCGGGCTCGGCCATCCACCGCGTCGGCATCATGATGCCGCCGAGACCGAGCTCCTTGGCGGCCACGATCTCGGCCACGGCCGCGTCGATGTCGTGCACGATCGGCACCACCGCCACCCCGACCCGGCGGTCGGGCTGGGCGGCCACGAAGTCGGCCAGCCACCGGTTGTGGGCCTGGGCCCCGGCCAGCACCAGCTCGGGATCGCTGTCGCCCGAGCTGGCCAGCCCCGAGCCGAACGGCGACGAGGCCAGCCGGCCGGTGCCCATGACGTCGGCGTCGGGGAACAGCACCTCGGCGGCCACCCCCTCGCGGTCGAGCATCTCGTTGCGCACGTCGGAGTCGTAGGCGCCGGTGAGCCCGCCGTCGCCGGTCTTGGCCTCCCACTCCTTCTTGAACGACTCGGCCCCGTAGCCCGGCGGCCTGCCGGATGGCCAGCTGCTCGGCCTGGTGGTCGTCGAAGCGCTGGTGGTAGCGGGGTCGAGGTAGTGGCGGTAGAGCTCGGCGGGCGGGCCGGCGTGGCCGTCGGCCGAGATCAGCAGGTAGCGGTCCATCGGGTCTGGGTCCTCTGGTCTCAGCCGACGGGGCCGGCGTGGTGGGCGGGGAGTCGCCCTGCTCGAAGGCCGAGGCCCGCTCCCGCAGGGTCTCGCCGATCGAAGGGCGGTCGATCATGAAGATGAAGTCGTCGGCGCGGATGCCGTCGACCACGAGCCGGGCCAGCTCGTTGAGGTCCTGCCAGTGGAGCTCGAAGCCCTTCTCGTCGGCCATGGCCTCGAGCTTGGCCACGGTCATGGGCTCGGTGGAGCGGGGGCGCTCGCGGGTCAGCTCGGCGGGTCGGTTGCGCTCCGACTCCCACAGGCCGGTGCGCAGCAGGCCGCCCGACGGGATAGAAGATCGAGGCCCGCAGGTTGGTGCCCTCGGCGATGAGCTGCTGGGCCAGGCACTCGGTGAGCACGGTGACAGCCGCCTTCGACGAGGCATAGACCGAGGCGCTGGGCAGCGGCGAGATGCCCCCGTCGCCCGACGAGGTGTTGACGACGTGGCCGGGCTCGCCGCCGGCCAGCATGCGGGGCACGAAGGCGAGGATGCCGTGGGTGACCCCCATGACGTTGACCCCGTGGACCCAGCGCCAGTCGTTGGGCGTGGTGTCCCACACCAGGGCCGACGGGGCGCCCACCCCGGCGTTGTTGACGAGCAGGTGGCAGGCGCCGTGGGCGGCGTAGGTGGCGTCGGCCAGCGCCTCGACCGAGGCGAAGTCGGACACGTCGGTCACCACGCCGGTCACCTCGCCCCGCTCGCCCAGGTCGGCCACGGCGGCGGCCACCGCGTCGGGGTGCAGGTCGGCCACCACCAGCTTCATGCCCTCGGCCAGGAGTTCCTCGCCCAGGGCCCGGCCGATGCCGCCGGCGCCGCCGGTCACGACGGCGACCTTGCCGGTCAGATCCTCCACGACTGTCCCCCCGACGCTCCCCACGACGATCGCCCACGATCGTTGACCCCCGGGTCACGATCGATCTGGACTATAATTTACGAAATCGATACGGAAATTGGCACACAAACTCCGGCCCGTCAAGGGCAGGCGGGCGACGAGCCGAAGCGGCGCGTGGGGCGCCCGGCGCGCGATCAACCGCCAGCTCATCGCCGAGGCCGCCCACGAGATCGGCCTGGCCGACCTCACCCTCCGGGCGGTGGCCGACCGCCTCGGGGTGTCAGCGTCACCGGGCTGTACCACCACATCGAGGACAAGGACGACCTCATGCGGCTGGCGGCCGAGTACTCCTCCACCCGGGTCCCCCTCCCCGAGGACCGCGGTCAGCACTGGGCGCTGTGGCTGTTCGAGTGGGCCCCTACAGCCGCCAGGTGTTCGTGGCCGAGCCGGGCCTGCTCGGTCAGTACCTGGACGGGGCCATCAGCGCCGAGGCCATCGCCGACAAGGTCGATGCCATGCTGGGGCTCATGGTGCGTCAGGGCTTCACGGTGCAGGAGGCCCAGGCCGCGTTCGACCTGGTCAACTCCACCGCGCTCGGCTCGGCCGTGCAGGCCATCCGCGAGGACCGGGCGGCCCGGGCCGGGCGGGCCCCGCTGGCCGAGCACCACCGCGTGCTGGCCCAGCACGACGATCCGAACTGCCCTACCTGCGGCTGCTGCTGGCCGAGCAGGCCACCAGCCCGCCGCCCGCGCTTCCGCGACCAGCTCACCACCGTGCTCATCGGCATCGCCGCCCGGCGGGGCGAACCGTGGGAACCGCTGACCACCCTCCTCGATCTGGAGCCCTGACATGCGCCCACCCGTTCGCGCCCCGGTGGCGCCGCCGCCCTCATCGCCGCCGTCACCGCCCTGGTGCTGACCGCCTGCGGCGGCTCGAGCGCCTCCGACGCGGGCTCACCCGGTTCGACCGGCCCCCGCCTCACCGTCGTCCCCGCCGCCGTGCCGGTCGACGCCTCGGCCGGGTGCACGGCGACCCCCGTGGTGCCCCCGGGTCAGTCCAAGGTCCCGTTCACCTCGGGGACCGACACCGCCTTCTACCTCCGCAACGTGCCCCCCGCCCCGGTCGCCCCCACCCCGGCGCCGCTGGTGATGGACCTGCACGGCTGGAGCTCGACGGCCGACATCCAGGTCCAGACCACGGGGTTCGAGACGCTGGGCGACACCAAGGGCTTCGTGACCATCACCCCGGAGTCCGCCAACGCCGAGCGGGTCTTCGACGCCACCCTGGGCGGGACCGCGCTCACCTATCTGGGCGCCGTGCTCGACGACGCCGAGCGCACCCTGTGCATCGACCAGAACCGCGTCTTCGTCGCCGGCTACTCCCAGGGGGCCATCGTCACCTCCTCGATGGCCTGCCAGTTCGCCGACCGGGTGGCGGCCGTGGCCACCGTGGCCGGCATCACCGACCCCGACGGCTGCGACGCCGGCCCGCCCGGTGCCGGTCATCGCCTTCCACGGCACCGACGACCCGTTCGTGGGCTACGACGGCTACGTGGGCGAGAAGACCCTCGACCTGAAGGCCCCGGACGGCTCGGGCCGGACGCTGCGCCGAGCTCGGCGTCAACACCACCACCAAGATGGGCCCCGCCGTCCCCGACACGGCGGCGGCCTGGGCCGCCCGCAACGGCTGCGACGCCACGCCCCCGACCGAGACCCCGCTACCGCCGGACGTGACCAAGCTCACCTTCACCTGCCCCGCCGGCGACGAGGTGGTGCTGTACCGGGTCAACGCCGGCGGTCACAGCTGGCCGGACAGTGCGTTCACCAAGGCCATCGCCTCGATCGTGGGCCCCACCACCTCCACCATCAACGCCACCGACCTGGCCTGGCAGTTCTTCCAGGACCACCCCAAGGAGAACTGATGCCCCGCCTCCGCCAGGTGTCACGGCCCGAGGCCGACGCCCCCATCGTCACCAAGATGTACGACCTGCTGTTCGACGACCGCGACCCGGTGGCCGAGCCGGGCACGGCCACGGGCACCCCCGGGGACTGGTGGACGGTGTTCGCCCTGGTGCCCGACGTCCTGCGCCACGCCGTCGACGGCTTCGCCCTCTACCGGAGCCCGACGCGCGTGCTCGACCCGGTGCTGCGGGAGCTGGGCCAGACCAGGGCCGGGTGGGCGACCGGCAGCCAGTTCGTCTTCTCCCAGCACTGCAAGTCGTTGCGCAGCCTCGGCGTCAGCGAGGAGCGCATCGCCGCGGTGGCGGCGTGGAGCGCGGCCGACTGCTTCACTCCGCTCGAGCGCCTGGTGCTGGGCTACACCGACTGCCTCGTCTACGACCACGGCCGGGTGCCCGACGCCCTGTTCGACGCCCTGCGGGCCGAGCTGGGTGACGAAGCGGTGCTGGAGCTGACCTACATCACCACGCTGTACCTGCAGCACGCGGTCATGTCCCGGGCGCTGCGCACCGAGTTCGACGACCGCGACGACCCCATCGTCGAGATCGCCGCCCCCGAGGGCCAGCAGGCCCGCGACATCGGTCGCGACATCAGCGGCGACTGACCCGGGCCTGTTCAGACGGGCCTGGTCAGACGAGGTGGGTCTCCGGCGTGGAGGCCAGCTCACCCGTGTCGACCAGCTCGCGCACGGCGGCCACCGGGTCGGGATCGCCGAACAGGCCCTGGTCGGTGTAGTCGGCCTCGCCGGCGGTGGCGTCGTGGACCCACCAGGATGCTTCGAGGGCGATGCCGTTGTTGTCGGTGAAGTAGATGGAGCGGATGAAGCCGTGGTCGACCACGTCGGTCACCTCGCAGCCGTGGGCCTTGAGCCGGGCCTGGAGCGCCTCGAGAGCGCCCTCGTCGGCCAGGTCGAGCGAGAGATGGTCGAACTGCAGCGCCCGCGGGTCCGGTACCCCGGCCGGCTTGGCGAAGGGCTCGGGCTTCGCGCCGGCGTACTCGAAGAAGGCCACGGTGTTGCCCGGGCCGATCTCGAAGAAGTAGTGGCGGAAGCCGGGGGCGCCGATGGTGGCCACCAGCTCGGCCCCCAGCACCCCGTGGTAGAAGCGCACGGTGGCGTCCATGTCGGCGGTGATGAGGGCGAGGTGGTTCACGCCGCGCCAGCGGGGCCGTTCGGGGTTCGCATCCATGCGCTCCAGGTTACGGGTCGGCCGGCGGACCGGCACCGCCCGACCTCGAGCTCTGCTTGCCACCGGTACGGGGCCGCCGGACAATCGAGCCAGCCCGGTGCTGAGCCCGCCGGGCGGTGCGAAGGGCCGGCTACGCCCGCATGAACGGGGGGACGGTCTGGGGCGACCAGACGCTGGCCGGGCGGTTCCGCGCCCTGTTCTTCCCCATCTGAGCACCGGGACCTGCTTACCTGGAGCCTCCATGCGGAGGACCATCCCCACCCTCGTGCGAACGGCCGTCGCCGACACGCCCGACGCCCCCTGGCTCCTGGCCGACGACATCACCCTCTCCTACGCCCAGGCCCAGGCCCGCATCGAGGGGGCGGCGTCGTGGCTGCGGGCCGCCGGGGTGAGCCCGGGAGACCGGGTGGTGGTCACCGCCCGCAACACCTTGGCCTACCTGTTGACCTGGCTGGGCCTCATGGAGGTCGGGGCCGTCGAGGTGCCCGTCAACCCGGCGTCGTCGGCGGCGGAGCTGGCCGGCTTCGTCGGGCAGGTCGACCCCACCGTCATCGTCTCCGACCCGGGCCTGTCGGGGGCGGTGGTGGACGCGGTGGCCCGCACCGGGTCGGGCGCCCGGCTGGCCATGGTCGACGAGGTCGTCTCCGCCGATCCCGACGGAGAGGGTCCCGCCACGGTGGACGACGACGCCGTGGCCGTGATGATCCCCACCTCGGGCACCACCGGGCGCTCCAAGCTGGTCATGCAGACCCACCGGGCGTACGTCATGGCCGGCGAGGGCTTCCCCTTCTGGATGCAGCTCACCGCCGAGGACCGGCTGATGACCTCGCTGCCCCTGTTCCACATCAACGCGCCGGCCTATTCGACGCTGGGCTCGGTGGCCGCCCGGGCCAGCCTGGTGCTGCTGCCCGGCTTCTCCGCCGGGGAGTTCCTGGCCTCGGCCCGGCGCTACGGCGCCACCGAGTTCAACGCCATCGGCGCCATGCTCGAGATCCTCATGCGCCAGCCCGAACGGCCCGACGACGCCGACAACCCGCTACGACGCTGCTACACCGGTCCCTCGCCCGAACGCGAGCGCCAGGAGGCCATGGAGCGACGCTTCGGCATCGAGATCGTGTGCGGCTACGGGCTGTCCGAGTCGACCTACGGGCTGATCTGGCCCCGCGGGACCCGCCCGTTCGGGACGTTGGGAGCCGCCCGGCAGCACCCGGAGCTGGGCCATGTCAACGACGCCCGGGTGCGCCGGCGCGATGCCGACGGCGTCGGCGAGCTCGAGCTGCGCAACCCGGCCATCATGCGGGGCTACTTCGAGATGCCCGACGAGACGGCAGCGGTGCTGGTCGACGGTTGGCTGCGCACCGGCGACCTGGTCACCGAGAACGCCGACGGCACCTTCACCTTCGTGGGACGCCAGAAGGAGGTCATCCGTCGTCGGGGCGAGAACCTCTCGCCCACCGAGGTCGAGGCCGCCCTCGAACTCCACCCCGACGTGGCCGAGGCCGCCGTCATCGGCGTGGCGTCCGACCTGACCGAGGAGGACGTCAAGGCCTTCGTCATCGCCGCCCCGGGCCACACCGTCGACCTGCGCGCCCTCGACGCCTTCGCCCGCAAGCACCTGGCCCGCTTCAAGGTCCCCCGCTACTACGAGATCGTGACCGAGATCCCCCACACGCCCACCGGTCGGTTGGCCAAGCACCAGCTCTCCGCCGACCGCACCCCCGACGAGCTCGACGTCGAGAACGGACCCCCACATGCCTGATCCGAGCGGGACCGATCCGGGCGACTACGTCCACAGCGCCATCGGGTGGTCCACCCCCGACTCGATCACCCTGGCCGGGCGGGACCTGCCCGCCGACCTCATGGGTCGGTTGTCGCTGACCGAGCTGGCCTACCTGCTGCTGGTCAAGCGGGAGCCCACCGCCGGTCAGCGGCGGCTGCTCGACGCCGTCCTCGTCTCGCTGGCCGACCACGGCCTCACCCCCAGCGCGCTGGCCGCCCGTCTCACCTACACGGGCGCCCCCGAGGCGATCCAGGGCGCGGTGGCGGCCGGGCTGCTGGGCGCCGGCAGCGTCTTCCTCGGGCCCACCGGCGACACCGCCGAGTTCCTGGTGGCGGCCCTGGCCGGCGCCGAGGCCTCGGCTCGGACCGATCCCGACGACGCCGAGTTGGCCGAGCTGGCCCGCGCCGCGGTGGCCACCCGCATGGCCGCCGGCCAGCGGGTGCCGGGCCTGGGTCACCCGGTGCACCGGGTCGAGGACCCGCGCACGCCCCGGCTCTACGCCCTGGCCGCCGAGGAGGGCGGGGTGGGCCCCCACCTCCGGCTGCTGCGCTTCGTGGCCGACGCCCACGCCGAGGCCAGCGGTCGGCGGCTGCCCATCAACGGCGCCGGCGCCGCCGGCGCGCTGCTGGTGGACCTCGGCGTGCCCCCGGCGAGTGTGCGGGGCTTCGTGCTCATCGCCCGGACCGCCGGCCTGGTGGCCCACCTGGCCGAGGAGGCCGACCACCCCATCGGCCTCCCCCTGTGGCTCGAGGTCGAGGAGCGGGCCCAGCCTGACGCGGCGGCCGACTAACGGGAGCCGGTGACCGTCTCGGTCTGCACCCCGTCGGCGGTCTTGACGGCGTCCTCGCCGAGCACGACGTCACGCCAGTTCTTCTCGCTGAACCGCTTGGTCGAGTCGACGAACACCGGGTTGGACCGGTCCTGGCTGTCGCCGTAGTTCAACAGCACCTTGGCCGTGGCCCGTCGGGCCCGTAGTCGACGACCATCATGAAGCTGCTGCCGTTGTTGACCATGTAGCCGTCCTTGGTCAACGACGAGCGGGCGGCCACGGTCGGGCTCCGGGTGGGGATCGGCTCGGTGGTGCTGCCCGGCGCCGAGTCGTAGCCGACCACGTTGGTGGTGCCGTCCACCGCGTTGCCGCCGTGGATGGGGACGCGCTCGCCGTTGCGGTCGGCGTACTGGAGATCGCCGAGGGCGGCGTCGACGGGCTGGCCGGCCTTGGTGAAGATCTGCACGGCTCGGGCCAGGTTCACCAGCACCGGGTCGGGGCCGCCGGCCGGGGCCGGGGCGAGGGTGGCCGGGGTGTCGACCGGCTTGGCCGCGTCGAACGGCTGCGGCCCACAGGGCGCCGACGCCGTAGAGGTCCTTGGTGTCGAATCGGCCCATGAACTCACGCCACAGCGCGGCGCCCTTGGCGTCGAGGTCGTAGGTGCCGTCCCAGGCGGCCAGCGTGGCGCAGGCCTGGGTCACGTCGACCGTCCCGGCCGGCAGCCCGAGGTCGGGGTTGTCGTTGGGCAGGGCGGCCACGTCGACCGTGGTCTTGCCCTGGCAACGGGCGACGACGGCGTCCTTCAGCACCCGGGACGAGTAGCCCCGGTTCTGCAGGGCGGCGGTGGCCAGCTCGTCGAGGCTGAACTTGCCGTCGGCCCCGGCCGGCCCGGTCGGCGACGTGTCGCGGAGCACGGTGGCGTTCTCCCGGGTGCGCAGCGAGCGGGCGGTGTTCTGGGCGCCCGTGCAGCGGCGAGTAGTCGCCGGCCAGCGGGTGGTCGGCGTTGGGGATCCAGAAGCTGTCGTTGGCGTTGAACACGTAGTCGGACCGCTCGACCTGCGGCATCTTGGCGTAGGGGACGAGCCCGGGGCTGCGGGCGCCGGGCTCGTTCACCCACTCGTTGAGCGACGTCGAGCCGTCGAGCACCACCGCGCCGCTGTCGGCCGCCACCGAGGCGATGATGTTGGTCTTGAGCGACGCCTCGTAGGCGGCGATGGCCGCCGGGCGAGAGGTCGGGGGTGGCCGACGTGTCGGCGTACCACGCCCGGCCGTCCTTGCTGGTGGCGATGGTGTTGAACAGCGGCACGCCCTGGTGGTCCTGGTGGGCGGCGATGAACTCGTCGAGGCTCTTGGCCTGGTCCATGGCCAGGTACTGGTCGAAGAAGGCGTCGTTGTCGATGTTGGCGTCGCGGTAGGTGATCGTCATCGTGTCGGTCCAGCCCACGCCGGGGAAGGCGATGATCGGGCCGTAGTGCGACGACCAGGCGGTGCGGGTGGTGGTCGTGGTGGTGCCGTCGGGCTGCTTCACGTCGATGGCGATGGGCTTGGACGTCATGGCCTTCTGGCCGTCGTCGTACTTGTAGGAGGTGGGCGAGCCGGGGACGAGGTCGAGCGTGTAGGCGGTGAAGCGGTTGCCGGCCGACACGGTGTGGGTCCAGGCGAACGAGTCGGTGAAGCCGATGCCGATGCCGGGCAGGCCCGAGAGCTGCACGCCGTAGATGTCGGCTCTGGCCGGGGATGGTGAGCTGCACCTCCCAGAAGCGCAGCTCCTGCTCCCACGGGAAGTGGGGGTTGGCCAGCAGCATGCCCGCCGCCCGACTCGGTGCGGTCCGAGCCGAGGGCCCATCCGTTCGAGCCGAGGGCCGCGGTCGACGGGTTCAGCTCGAAGGCGGCCGGGGTGGCGGCGACGGCGTGCCGTGGTCGAGCCGCGGCGTGTACGCGGTGCCGGCCGCCTGGGGCGCGGGCGGCTGGGCGGCGGCGATGTACGACAGCAGCTGGCCCGACGAGGCCTGCAGGGCGATCGACCGGGCGTAGGCGTAGACGTCGAGCCCGGTCACGGGCTGCACCCAGTCCGCCCCCTTGCACCAGCCGTTGATGCCGTCGACCCCGACCTTGGCCAGGTAGGCGTCCCACCCGGCGGCGAAGGCGTCGACCAGTTGGCGGACCTCGGGTGACTTGGACGGGTAGTCCTGGGCCGCCCGGTCGTAGATGCCCGATGGCCTTCCAGGAGAAGTCCGAGTCGACGTTGGCGTTCTTGTCGCCGGCGCCGAGCCACTTGGCCCGCTCGCCCTTGATCTTGACGACCTGGTCGGCCAGGTCACAGGAGCGGTCCTCGGCGCTGGCGTAGCCCTGCCCGAACGAGAGGCTGCCCCAGTCGGCGGCCACGATGTGGGGCACGCCGTCGGTGGTGCGGCGGATGGTGGCCTGGAACTGGCCGTTGGCGACCGCCGAACCGTCGGGCGCGGTGGCGCTCTTCGACCCGCTGGTGCAACCGGCCGCCACGATGGTGACGGCGACGACGACGGCGATGACCGTCCGCATGCGACTCGAACCCACGGATTCCCCCCTCATGGTCCTGACCCGAGTCTCTCACGGGGTTCAGGAACAAGAGCGATCGGGGAAGGGGTTGTCCAGAGGGTCGGGCCGATCACCGACCCGACGAACCGAAAGAGGGAGCGCCATGAGCACCACCGCATCGACCTCCGGGACCGTCCCGGACCATCGCGGGCGGGTCCGCGTCGAGCACGGGACCAAGCGGGTCCGGGCCTTTCTGGGCGGCGAGCTGGTGGCCGACACCATCCGGCCGCTCCTGGTGTGGGAGGTCCCGTACTTCCCGGCGTACTACTTCCCGGCCGACGACGTTCGCCTCGACCTGCTCACCCCCAACGGCCAGACGGCGCACTCGCCCAGCCGGGGCGACGCCGTGCTGTTCGACGTGAAGGGCGGCGAGACCGTGGCGCCGGGAGGGGCCCTGCGCCTGACCGAGTCCCCCCTCGAGGAGCTGCGGTCGTCGGTGCGCCTGGACTGGCAGGCCATGGACCACTGGTTCGAGGAGGACGAAGAGGTGTTCGTCCACCCTCGCGACCCCCACACCCGGGTCGACATCCTGGCCAGCTCCCGCCACGTCGAGATCGTGATCGACGGGGTCACGGTGGCGACCAGCGACCGGGCCCGGCTGCTGTTCGAGACCGGTCTGCCCACCCGGTACTACCTGCCCCTGACCGACGTGCGCATGGACCTGCTGCGGCCGTCGTCGACGGTCTCCTCGTGCCCCTACAAGGGCGATGCCAACTACTACTCGCTCGAGGTGAACGGCGTGGTCCACGAGGACGCGGTGTGGACCTACCGCTCGCCGGTGCCGGAGAGCCAGAAGGTCCAGGGCCTCGTGTCGTTCTACAACGAGCGGGTCGACATCGTCGTCGACGGCGTCGTGCAGGAGCGCCCCCGGACGAAGTTCAGCTAGTCGTAGACTCCCCGCCGACCCGGGGAAGGTGGTGCCCATGGCCACGGCTGAGGTCAACGGGACGACGCTGCACTACACGGAGATCGGCGACGGCCCGGTGTGCCTCGTCATGCACGGCGGGCTGGGCTACGACCAGACGGTGATGCGCACCCTCGACCCTCTGGCCGACCGCCTGCACCTCGTCTACTACGACCACCGGGGCAACGGCCGCTCGGGGCGACCGCCCATCGAGACCCTGACGATGGAGCAGCTGGCCGACGACGCCGCCGCCCTCGCCGACCACCTCGACGCCGAGCAGTTCCTGGTGCTGGGCCACTCCTTCGGCGGGTTCATCGCCCAGGAGCTCGCCATCCGCCACACCGACCGCCTGACCGGTCTCATCTTGTTGGGCACCACGCCCGGGCAACTGGGCGAGGGCGAGGAACCCGCCCCCGAGGGCCCACCCATGCCCCCGGAGTTCGCCGAGCTGCTCACCCACTTCCCCCAGACCGACGCGGAGTACGAAGCCGGCTCCCACGAGCTGCTGCCGGCCTACCTGCACTCGATCGACGCCGCCGAGGTCGAGCCCGCTGCTGGACGGCACCGTCTACGACGTGGCCGCCATGATCCGGGGCTTCGAGATCCTGGCCCGGTGGAGCTCCGTGGACCGCCTGGCCACGGTCACCGTCCCCGTGTTCCTGGGAGTCGGCCGCCACGACGCGTTCACCTCGTTCCCCCAGTCCTACCGCATCGCCGACCGCCTCCCGGAGGCCGACGTCGTGATCTACGAGAACAGCGGCCACTTCCCCTGGCTGGAGGAGCCGGGCCACGTGTTCGCCTCCATCGACGCCTGGCTCACCCAGCACGACCTCGCCGGCACCGGGCCCGATTGAGTAGTCGTTGCTCAAGACGGATCGGCCCGTGCTCCCCAGTATGCAAAGGGGCGGTGCCGTCCGGAGAAGCGGCACGCCCACCTTCGCAGGCTCAGCCCTCGAGTTGACCGGCGATAGATGACGGGGAGGTCTTCCAACCGGCCTCCCCGTCGTCGCGTCCGGCCCCGGGCGCTAGCCGCGCTTCCGGGTCGTCTTGCTCGCCGTCTTGGCTGGCTTCTTGGCTGACTTCCTGGTCGTCGTCCGGGCTGCCTTCTTGCCCGGTGTCGGGCGGTCGGTGTCGCCGGGGAGGATGCCGGCGAAGCCCCGCAGCGCTCCCCCGCCCCCGGCGGCGTCGCCCGCCGCCGGGCCGGCCAGGTCGGTGGCCGCCACCAGCCGACGCACGGCCTCGGTCAGGTGATGGGCCCCTCCCCCCAGGGCGACCCACTTGCCCACCTCCGGGTGCAGCAGCGTGGCGGCCAGCTCGTTGTCGGTGTTCGACGTGGGATAGCCCACGAAGACCGAGGTCTCCCCCGTGATGGTCAGCGGCGTGCCCGACACCGTCCAGTCCACCGCCACCTCGATCGTGTAGCGGCCGGGCCGCTCGAAGGGGAAGCCGTTGCTGGACCAGAACACGCGCTGTCCCGCCTGCAGCGACTCACCCGCCGGGAGGGCGCGGATGCTGGTGCGCTCGCAGTCGATGACGAACGGGGTCACCACGTGACGGGTCCCCTGGGCGTCGATGACCGTGAGCCGGGCATAGGTGGACTGGGTGGTGATCTCGCTGGGCACCGCCGCCGGCTTGCCGCTCGTGTTGGCCAGCGTCCAGTGGGCGAAGACCGGCTCGCCGAGCGCGACGGTGGCGTCGGGCGTGTCGACGGTGAGCGTGAGCTGCTCGGGCCCCACCACGAAGCGGTCGGCCGAGGGCACCGCCACCGAGGCCCACGAGGCGAAGGTGTGGCCGCCGGGGCGGACCACCGGGTCGGGGAAGTGAGCGAGATGGTGACGCACCCGGGCGTTCATGCCCAGATGGATGTCGTCGGGGAAGGTCTCGGGCGGCGAGGCGGCCAGCACGTCGGCGACGCTGGGCGTCGTCGTCATGATGGAGTTGTCGGCGCCCCCTTCCTGCTCCTGGTGGATCTGGTTGAAGCCGTGGGTGACCTCGTGGGACGCGCTGCGCAGGAACGCCCGGGGGAAGTTGCGCTGCAGGCCGTTGGCCGCCGCCCCGAAGTGGGCCGAGTCCGCGGTCGGGTAGCCGTCGTCGGAATAGCTCACGACGCCCTCGCGGGGGACGTCGATCATGTCGTACATCTTCCCCCGCGAGCAGCCGAGGTGGCCGGGCACGACGAGCACGTGCATGTGCCACTCGGTGTCGAGGTTGGTGGTGGGCTTGCGCACGGTCTGCATGAGGGCGTGCAGGTCGGCGTCGGCCCAGCAGTCGGTGGCATGAGCCGGCGAGGCCGGTTTGGCGATGCCCGTCTGGTCGTACACCACGGTGGCGGCCCAGCCGGCGGTGGCCAGCACCGTCTGGAAGCTCTCGGTGCCGCCGCCGGCGGCGGGGACCGGCTGAGGGGCGACGGCCCCGACCAGGGTGTCGATCTCCACCGTGCAGCGGCGGTACGAGCTCGACACCCACCCGAGGGTGACCGTGCCCTTGGACACGCCGGCCTCGGACCACTCGCCCTCGTAGTAGTTGCCGGGCCACAAGAACGACGGGGCCGGCTTGGGGACGATGGTGAGGGACACCGTGCGGCTGCCCGGCGAGGCCGGGAACGAGCCGTTGAACGACCCCGCCGCGGGCGGGGCGTAGTCGTACTGCTGGAAGGTGAGCGTGGCCCGGCACGGGCCCGGGCCCCGAGACGTGAGACGCGCCTGGGTGGCCTTGAGATAGGAGTGATACCGGTTGCGGGGATAGATGGGGATGTTGAAGCGCCGCAGCAACCGCACCCCGGGGTCGAGGGGGGCCAGGGGCAGCTCCGAGATGGGGACCAGGTCGGGCTTGTCGGCCCCGGTGGGGAAGAAGTAGAGGTCGCCGCTGACGATGAGCGGCCCCTCGGTCCGATCGACCCGGATCGTGCCGCGGAACGTGCCGTTGCCCAGATTGGGGCTGAACGTGATGCGGTAGCAGCCGTCGGGGAGATCGACCCGGCAGCGGACCAGGCCGGGATCGAGCGGGATCTCCGGCCTCGGCACCACCGGGACCGAGGGGATCTTGGGGATCGGGGGCTGACCGGGGAGCGGGAGCGGCGGGAACACCCCGATGGGGCCGGGCTCCGGATTCGGCGTGAGCGCCACCGGTGAGCCGCCGAGATCGGCGTCGAGCTCGTCGGTGTCGCTGACCGGGCCGGCCAACGGGACGGAGTAAGGGTGCACGTGCATGGCGTCAGACCTCCAGAGGGGGCGGCCCACCGCCGCCGACCCGATGAGGCCTAAGAGCGCTCAGTCGAGGTGGCGATACACCGTTTCGTGCCCGGCGCCGTCGGTGACGGTGAGCGTGTCGACCCCGACCTCGAGGCCGTAGGTGGCCCACGCGTCGTTGGCCAGCGTCACGTGGAGGCCCTCGTCGTCCACCCGGTAGCTGCCCACGTCCCACACGATGAAGCCCTGCCCCGGGGCGGCCCTGGCCGTGAACCGGGACTCGGCGAAGGTGATCTCGCCGGGCAGCAGCGCGGGGTCGTCGCCGAAGGGGATCGACTCGTCCGCACTGGGAGCGGGGATGGCGCCCACCCGCTGCCAGCGCCCGACGAGCGGAGCCGGCCCCGACGTGGGGGCGCTCGGCGGGACATCGGTCATGGCGCCCACGCTAGCCATCGCGCCGGGGGGCGTATCTGGGTCGACGAAGCCCCGTCTGTAGCCCATCACGACACTCGCCGCGACCGACGCGGCGGGGTGAGGAGGACGGGTGATTGCCCCCGACACCATCGACGGCGTGCGGGCCCACCGCTCTAGGCTGCGGCCCATGTCGCCGCCGGCCCAGCGCTTCCCCACCGCGGACTTCGACGCCCTGGTCACCCTGGCCCTCGAGGGCGAGCGGGCGGCGTGGGAGGAACTGGTGGAGCGCCTGCACCGGGTGGCCTGGCGGGCCATCGCCGGGTTCGACCTCGCCGTCGAAGATCGCAAGGACGCCTTCGCCGCCACGTTCTGTCGCCTCTACGAGCGCCTCGACACCGTCCGCGAGCCGGCCAAGCTGCCGGGGTGGGTGGCCACCACGGCGCGCAACGAGGTCCTCACCCTGTTGCGGTCGCGCAAGCGGGACATCCCCGTCGACGATGTCGACCTGCGCCAACCGGCGGTTCACGTCGAGTTCGCCGCGGCGCTGATGGACGCCGAACTGCGCGACGCGCTGCGAGCCGCCCTGTCCCACCTCTCCCCCGCCTGCCAGGAGCTGCTCCGGCTCCTGACCGTCGACCCCCCGCTCTCCTACGCGGAGATCGGCGAACTCCTCGACCTCCCGCACGGCAGCATCGGCCCCACCCGCCAGCGTTGCCTCGATCGCCTGCGGGAAGCCGCCGAACTCCGACCCTTCCTGCGGGAGGCCTCCCGATGACACACGATCCTGATCGCCCGGACCTCCATGACGACGACGAGCTGCTGACCCAGCTCGGCCTCGCCCTCGACGAGACCGACCCGGTGCCCGACGACGCCGTGGCCCTGGCCAAGGCGGTGTTCGACCTCGGCAACGCCGATGCCGAGCTGGCCGAGCTGGTCTTCGACTCGCTGTTGGACGAGGCCCCGGTCGTCATGCGCAGCGACACCCTCACCGGCGAGGCCCGGACCATCGGCTTCGCCGCCGGCAGCCACCGGGTCGACATCGAGCTGTCGGCCGACGGCTCCACCCTGCTGGGTCAGCTGGAGCCGGCCGAGCGCACCCGGGTGGAGCTGGAGACGACCACCGGGCGCCGGCCGGCCGAATCCGACGAGCTCGGGCGCTTCCGCTTCACCGTGGAGCGCGGCGCGCTGCGCCTGCGGGTCATCACCGAGGACGGCCTCATCGTGACCACCCCCTGGATCATCTGGTAGGTCGGATCATCTGGTAGGTCGGATCATCCGGTGAGGCGGATCATCCGGTGAGTCAGGCCGGCCCGCGCTCGTCGGCCCCGAGGCACACGAACGTGGCGGCCACGGCCCGGGCGTAGGGATCGTCGCCGAGCGAGGTGGCCGCTTCGGCCAGGGCCACGCTCGGGCCCCGGCCCCGGCGCAGGCCTCGGTGGAGCGCCACCATGAGCGGCGCGGTGGCCTCGTCGGGAACGGCCATGACCGGCACCACCACCGACGCCACCCCCAGCCCGAGCATGGCGGTGGCCGTGCCCAGGAGCTCGTCGCCTTCCAGCACGTCCATCTGCGCCGCGTCGCACGCGGCCAGCACCACCGTGGACGGGGTCGAACGGAGCTGCTCCAACTCGTAGACGGTGAGCGTGCCGTCAGCCAGACGGATGGACGAGAACAGCGGGCTGTCGGCCCGGAACGTCCCGTGAGCGGCCAGATGGGCGAGATCGGACGCCGCCAGGGCGCCCAGCACCGCCGCCACCGTGGCGTCGGCACCGCGCAAGACCGTGGCCCCGCGGTACTGCTCGGCCAGGTGCACGCACCTCGGTGTCCGCTCCGGGCAGGTCGGGGCCGGCCACCAGCGCGGTGCGCCGGCCGGCCGCCGCCGTGGCCGTCCGGCCCCGGCGGAGCCACAGCTCGGCGCTGGGCGCGACGGTGATCGACCGGCCGGCCAGCGTCGGCAGCGACGCCCAGCTCATCCCGTGGAGCGACCCGGTCGGGACGATGACCACCGGGCCGTCGGGCAGGTGCAGGGGCCCGAGGAGGATCTCGTCGAGTCGGCGGGCCACCGCCTGCCAGGTCACCGCGTTGACCGGCTCCGCCGGCGTGCCGGGCGAGGCCAGCAGCCGGCGCAGGGCGAACACCAGGTACTGCTGCTCCTCGGCCACCACCTGGGCGGGACCGATGGGGTCGACGCGGGCGCGGCCGCCCACCACGGTCACGGCGAAGAGGCGGTCCTCGAAGGTGACGAACTCGACGAGGGTGGCGTCGCGCAACGCGGCGTTGAGCCGACGCTGGTCGAACCGGGTGCGCGGCGCCGCGGCGCGGCCCCCGGCGTGGCGGGTACGACCGCGGACCACGTCTTCGAGCTGGGCCAGGCGGTGGTCGAGGGCGGCGGACGGCTCGCCGGCCAGGGTGGCCTCGCGCTGGGCGCCCCGGACCTCCCGCAGCTCCTCCAGGGCCGAGGTGAGGACGGGGTCGTCGGGCGGCGTGACCGGCGGCAGGCGCAGGGCGCCCGCCCGCCAGCGCTCGGCCCACCGCAGGATCTCCCAGGCCCTCCCGTCGCTGATGGCCAGGCGCAGGCCCAGCCGGGCCAGGTCGCGGCCCTGGGTGGCGATGCCGGCTCGCAGCTCGGTGGCGCCCAGCAGCGCCCGGTGCTCGTCGATCACGTCGAGGCCGCGGCGCAGGGCTCGCTTCGCCCCCGCCGGGTCGTCGTCGGCCAGCCGCAACAGGGCCGTGGCATGCCAGGCCCGGGCCCGGAGCTCGGCGGGTCCCCGCGACCGGGCCGGGCCCACGTCGGCCAGCTCCAGCCGGGCCGCCTCGGGTCGGCCCAGCGCCAGGGCCACCCGGGCGTGGAAGGTGCGCACGTGCATGGCCTCCACCGGCCAGCCCTGGGCCTCGAGCAGGCGGCGAGATGCGCTTCGTCCGGGCGAGCAGGGCCGCTGACGGTGGCCGGGCCAGGTCCTCGATGGCCAGCACCTCGGCCTGCATGGCCACGTAGTCGGCGATGGCGGCCCACGGTGGGCGCCGTGCCGCCCGGAACGCCCGCGCCGCCTCCTCGGCCTCGCGCCGGGCGGCGGGCAGGTCGCCCTCGGCCAGGCACGCCCGGGCGAACAGCAGGCGCGACTCGCTGAGCTGAGCGGCATCGCCCGTGTCGCCCAGCAGGAGCAGGGCCTGCTCGGCGAACTCCCGGGCGTCGTGGGTCAGTCCCACCGACAGCAGCACCTCACAGCGGTCCGACGCCAGGCCGGCGACCAGGCGGGGCGGCCCGCCCAGGGCGGCGTACGCCGCTTCGGCCCGGTCGAACGCCGCCAGCGCGGCCGGCACCTGGCCCCGACGGCCCTCGGTGAAGCCCCGGTTGTGGGCGGCCATGGCCACCAGCACCCACAGGTCGAGGGCGGTGGCCAGCCGCTCGGCCTCGGCCAGATCGGCCAGCGCGGCGTCGATGGCGCCCTGATAGGCGAACAGCGTGCCCCGGTTGATGAGCAACCGGGAGATGTTGGCGTCGTCGCCCCCGCGCCGCAGTCGGGGCAGGGCCCGGGAGTAGAGGGCCAGCGACTCGTCCAACCGGCCGGTGCGCTGGAGGACGAGGGCGGCCAGCAGGTCCACCAGGCCACGAGCCGATGCCGGGGCGAGCTCGACGGCGGCGGTGATCTCAGCATCGGCGCGGGCGGCGTCGCCCAGGCTGAGCAGCGAGATGGCCATGCTGGCCCGCGCCCGCGACTCGGTGTGGGCGTCGCCGAGGCCGTGGGCGAGGCGCACCGCCTGGCGGTAGTGCTCGACGGCGTCGGCCGGCTGGCCCAGCTCGTGGAACGCCAGGCCCAGGACCCATGCCCCGGTCGCCCGCTCCCCCACGGTGACGTCGCCCGAGTCGAGGATGGCCTGGGTCTGATCACGCACGGTCGCCGGTTCGCGATGGCGGAGATCGGCCAACGCGTCGAGCTGGGCCAGCGTTCGAGTCGAGGGTTGGGCCGGACCGACCGCCATGTTCTGCACCCTAATGGCGCGTGCGGGCACCCGGTCCGCTCTGCTCCTTGAATCTTGTATCCGCGCCGCGACGTACGCTTCTGTTCGCCGACGAACCGGGAGGTTGCGCGTGGCCGAGAACGAACCAACGGCAGGACGACCGGCGACGAGGAGGACAACGTCGGCCGTCACGAAGAAGGCGACGAAGGCACCGGCGAAGAAGGCGGCCAAGCCTGCCGCCAAGCAGCCGGTGAAGGGCAGCAAGAAGGCGGGCCAGAAGGCGGGCCAGAAGCCGGGCCTGAAGAAGGGCTGGGCCGGTCGGGTCACGTTCTCCACCGGTGCCCGGCGCTTCGCCCTCGTCCCCCACGAAGTGCTCACCACCGGCGGGGACCAGGCCGTGGCCATTGCCCGCCGGGTGTTCCCCGAAGCCAAGATCGCGGTGACGGCGCTGCCCGGGGCCGTGGGCTACGTCCAACTCAAGGGCGTGCCCGACCCGTTGCGCCTCATCGCCGAGCTGCAGCGGGCCGGGATCGTGGCCCAACCCAACCACGTCTTCTTCGTCCACTCGGACGACTGCTGTTGCGGGCCTCACCCCTCGTTGTGCTGGGGGGCCTGCGGCGGCGCCGTGCTCGGCGCACCCGCCTACGCCAGCCCGGCCTACGCCAGCCCCGCCTACGCCAGCGCCGTGGGAGCCAGCCCCGCCTACGCCAGCCCCGCCTACGCCAGCCCCGCCTACGCCAGCCCCGCCTACGCCAGCCCCGCCTACGCCAGCCCCGCCTACGCCAGCCCCGCCTACGCCAGCCCCGCCTACGCCAGCCCCGCCTACGCCAGCCCCGCCTACGCCAGCCCCGCCTACGCCAGCCCCGCGCTACGCCAGCCCCGCGTACGCCAGCGGTCATCGTCACTCGAGCGCGCGTCCGCGCCGCCGAGCCCTATGTCACCATCGCCGCCAAGCGGCTCGCCGCGGCGAAGGCGGCCCCCAAGGGGGCGAGCGTCGTCGTGCTCGACACCGGCCTGGCCTCGGCCACGTTTCGCCCCACGGCGGTCGCCGCCATGAGCGCGATGGTGACGTCGTCGGGCAACCGCGACAGCGATCGGCCCGACGCCGACCACGACGACGAGCTCGACCCGGCGGCCGGGCACGGCACCTTCATCGCCGGGCTCATCGAGCAGGTGGCGCCGGGCACCAGGGTGACGGTCCACCGCGTCCTGCACGCCCAGGGCGACGGCGACGAGGTCCAGATCTCCGCCGCCATCTACGCCCTGCCCAAGCCGCCCCGTGAGGGTGCGATCCTGAACCTGTCGTTCGGCGGCTATGTGATGGACCACCCGGGGGTGCTCGCCTCGGCCGTGGCCGAGGCCCAACACCGGGGCTATGTGGTGGTGGCCTCGGCCGGCAACGACGCCACCTGCCAACCGTCCTTCCCCGCCGCCTTCCCCGACGTCGTGGCCGTGGGCGCGGTCGGGCCCGCGGGCCCCGCCCCCTTCACCAACTACGGCTCGTGGGTGCGGGCCTGCGCTCCGGGGGTCGACCTGGTCAGCAGCTTCTTCCGGGGTTGGAACGGCCATCTCCCGGCGTCCGGCGGCGTCGACCCTGACAAGTTCGACGGGTGGGCGTGCTGGAGCGGCACGTCGTTCTCGGCACCGGTGGTGGCCGGCGCGCTGGCCCGGGAGATGACCGTGAACGGCTGCTCGGCCCGCGACGCGGTCACGCGGCTCATCGACCAGCCCGCGCTGTTGCGCCTGCCCGGGCTGGGCACCGTGATCAACGCCCTCTGACCCGCTCGGCGCACCGGCTCGGTGGCTTCCGTCCGTCGGAATGTGCGGTGGTCCCCGGAGCGGAGCCGGGGGCCACCGCCCCGCATCTCAACTCCGCAACGCCGGGAGCAGCTCGTCGCGGGTGAGGAGGCTGGCCACGCGTGCCTCGACCGGGTCGGCGTCGATGGTGGGGCCGGTGATGACGAAGCGATCGAGGCCGAGGTCGGCCAGCTCGCCGCAGGCGAGCCGGCGCAGGCTGCGGGATCGCCGACCACGGCGAAGCGCTCCACGAACTCGTCGTCGAGCACGCTGCGTGTGGTCGGCCGGCGTTGGACGAGGTGGCGGTTGCTGTCGTAGCGGCGACCGACCTCGGCCACGAGTCTCCCGGTCGTGCGGCGTCGAGACCGGCGCCGGTCGAGCCGGGCATGGCCGAGAAGTGGGCGAAGGCGGCGATGGCCGCCCCGGATGAGCTCGGCGCCGACCGCCGGTCGGGATGGCAGCCCGACGCTCACGTAGGCCCCGAACGACACCTCGTCGGGGGCGCGGCCGGCCTCGGCCATGGCCGTGCGGGCCAGGTCGAGGGCCCAGGCCATCCGCTCGGGATCGGCGCCGACGGCGAAGGTGATCCGCTCGACGGTGCGGGCGGCGAACGCGATCACCTTCGGCCCCGACGCGGCGATGTCGATGGGCACCGGCGGCTGGCGTGGCCCGGTCGAGCCAGCGCAGCCGGCTCGGACGGCCGTGCTGGTCGACGGTCCCGCCGTTGAGGTAGGTGTGCAGCTCCTCGATGCGCCGGGAAGAAGTCGGCGATCGGCATGGGCGGGCGGCCGAGGTGGAACAGCGCGGTGTCGCCCCGACCGATGCCGAGGATGGCCCGGCCGCCCGACACCTCCTGCACGGTGGCGATGGTCGGTGGCCAGCGCGGCGGGGTGGCGGGTGGCCGGGTTGGTCACGCCGGTCATGAACTGCAGCCGCTCGGTGACCTGGGCCCCGAGCGCCATGGCGATGAACGGGTCGCCGATCAGGTTCTGCGAGTCGGTCAGCGAGATGCCGTCCCACCCGGCCGCCTCGGCCCGCTCGGCCATCTCGGCCACCCGTCCCGTCTCCGGCACCCCCTGCGTGAACAACTCGAGCTGCACGCGTCCCTTGACATGGTGCCCGCCGTCCGTAGAATCGAACACGGTTCAACTTAAACGTTGTTCAAATTACGTCGTCAAGGAGCCGAGCGATGGCCGTCATCACCGAGTCAGATTCCGCCACCCCGGCCCGACGAGGGGTCCGAGCCGGTCATCGCCGGCCCGATCATCTCGGCCGACTCGCACATCACCGAGCCGCCCGACACCTACACCGACCGCATCGACCCGGCGTTCCGCGACCGGGCCCCGCACATGCACCACGACGACAAGGCCGGCGACCTGTTCGTGATCCCGGGCATGGCCAAGCCGGTGCCCATGGGCCTGGTGGCGGCGGCGGGCAAGCCGGCCGAGGAGATCACCGTGCTCGGCGTCGACTTCGACGACCTGCACCGCGGCGGGTGGGACCCCGACGCCCGCCTGCCCGAGCAGGACCGCGACGGCGTGAGCCGGCGAGATCATCTACCCGACCGTCGGCATGGTGCTGTGCAACCACGACGACCTCGACTACAAGCACGCCTGCATGGACGCCTACAACCTCTGGATCGCCGAGTACTGCGGCGGCCCATCCCGACCGGCTGTTCGGCGTCGGCCAGACCGCCATGCGCACCCCGGAGGAGGGCATCGCCGACCTCGAGTCGCATCGCGCGACCTCGGGCTCAAGGGCGTGATGATGCCGGGCGCTCCCCGGCGTGGAGGACTACGACTCCCCCATCTACGACGACTTCTACGACGCCGCCGTCGACCTCGGCCTGCCGCTGTCGTTCCACATCCTCACCGGCCCGTCGGGCAAGGTGCGCGGGCCCGAAGATCAACGGCTTCCTCACCATCGTGCGCAGCTGCCAGGACGTCATGGGCACGCTGGTCTTCGGCGCCGTGTTCGAGCGCCACCCCGACCTGAAGGTGGTGTGCGCCGAGGCCGACGCCGGCTGGGTGCCGCACTACGCCTACCGGATGGACCACGCCTATGACCGGCACCGCAACTGGATGCCCCACGGCGACCTGTCCAGCAAGCCGAGCGAGTACTTCAACGAGAACATCTACGTGACGTTCCAGGACGACTGGGTGGCGTTCAAGGTGGCGCACCTCATGAACGTCGAGCGGCTCCTGTGGGCCAACGACTTCCCCCACTCGGACTCGACCTGGCCGTGGTCGCAGGACGATGCTGGCCGAGCACACCGCCCACCTGTCGCGACCGCGACAAGCAGCGCATCCTGCACGACAACGTGGCCGACCTCTACGGCCTGCCCACCGCCGAGACGAGGAGCGCTCATGTTTGACGTCAAGATCGAGGGCGGCACCGTCATCGACGGCACCGGCACCGCGGCTTCGTGGGCGACGTGGGCGTCGACCGACGGCAAGGTCGTCGGCCATCGAGCCGGCCGCCGACGGCCGCAGCGCCCTGAGCGACGCCGACGCCACCACCGTCATCGACGCCGCCGGTCAGATCGTGGCCCCCGGCTTCGTCGACATCCACACCCACTACGACGCCCAGATCCTGTGGGACCGCATGCTCACCGTGTCGCCGTGGCACGGGGTGACCACCGTCGTCACCGGCAACTGCGGCTTCGGCGTGGCGCCGACCCTGCCCGGCGCACCGCGACCTCATCGTCCGCACCCTCGAGAAGGTCGAGGGCATGAGCGCCGACGCGCTGCGGGCCGGGCTCGGCGAGCAGTGGCCGTTCGAGACGTTCCCCGAGTACCTCGACGCCGTCGAGGCCCGGGGCCCGGCCATCAACGTGGCCGCCGATGATCGGCCACACCCCGGTGCGGCTGAACGTGATGGGCACCGAGAGCCACCGAGCGGGCGGCCACGCGCCGACGAGGTGGCCGCCATGCGGGCCATCGTGGCCGAGGCCATCGAGGCCGGCGCGCTCGGCTTCGCCACGTCGAAGTCGACGACCCACGTCGGCTACGAGCGGCAAGCCGGTGCCCAGCCGGGCGGCCGAGGTGGCCGAGATCGCCGCCATCGCCGGCGCGCTGGGCGACGCCGGCCAGGGCGTGATCCAGGCCACCATGGGCAGCGGGTTCGCCTTCGCCGAGTTCGCCGAGATCACCCGGGCCACCGGCCGGCCGATCTCGTGGACGGCGTTGCTGGCCGGGGCCGGCGGGCCCGGGCATCACCCAGATGCTGCTGGACGAGTCGATCAAGCTGCTCGACCAGGGCCTCCCCGTGCACCCGCAGGTGAGCTGCCGGCCGCTCAACTTCGAGTTCACCATGGCCGAGCCGTTCCCGTTCGAGAGCATGAAGCTGTTCGCCCCCATCTCGGCCGCGCCCGACGACGCCACCAAGGCGCGAGATCTACGCCGACCCCGACGTTCCGGGCCGCGTTCCGCGAGAAGATGGCCAGCGGCACAGGCGGGCCGCTCGGCGGCAGCTGGGAGCGCACCGTCGTGTCGTGGTTCCCGCCCGACCCCGCCTCGAGGGCACCAACGTGGCCGCGCTGGCGCGGCCCGAGCGGGCGTCGACCCGTCCGACCTGGTGCTCGACCTCGCCCTCGAGTCGGACCTCGGCGCCCGCTTCCGCATGGCCGTCCTCAACTTCGACGAGGACGAGGTCGAGATGCTGCTCACCGACCCGCACACCATGCTCGGGCCTCTCCGACGCCGGGGCCCACGCCAGCCAGCTGTGCGACTCCGTGCTTCTCCACCCACCTGCTGTCGCGCTGGGTGCGCGAGCGCAAGGCCCTCACCCTCGAGGACGCGGTGCGCAAGCTCACCTCCGAGCCGGCCGCGATCTTCGGCATCACCGACCGGGGCCTGCTGGCCGTCGGGCGGCCCGGCCGACGTCGTCGTGTTCGACCCCGACACGGTGGGCTGCTCCGACCTGCGCCGGGTGCACGACCAGCCCGCCGGCGCCGATCGCCTGGTGGCCGACGCCATCGGCATCGACGCGGTGATGGTCAACGGCGTCGTCGATCCGCCGCGACGGTGCCGACGTGGTCGACCCGGCCGGTCCGCTCCCCGGCCGCCTGCTGCGCAACGGCTCGGCCGGTGAGCCGGGCCGCCACCTCGTCGCGTCCCCGCCGGGCCCCGACGAAGTGGGGCGACCGGGAGGGTCGCCGCCGCGACATCCTCGACGCGGCCCGACGGCAGATGGCCGAGGGTGGCTACCTGGCGCTCAACATGCGCGACATCGCCCGGGGGGCCGGGGTCAGCCCCGGCACGCTGTACCAGTACTTCTCCACCAAGGAGGAGATCTTCGCCACGCTCTACGCCGAGGCCATCGAGGCCCACAACGCCCGCATCGCGCCGATCTGCGCTGGCCGCCACCGACCTCGAGGCGCTTCCTGGTCGACGTGGCCATGGCCTACCTCGACCTCTACGCCACCTACGGCCGCTACTTCACGATGTGGTCGGCGCTGGTGGCCGACGGCGGCGAGGACGACGCCGGACTGCCCGTCGAGCTGGCCCGCCAGCTCCGTCACGCCACCTTCGCCGGCACGCAGCTGCTGGTGTCGACCATGCGGCCGCGTGGCCGGGCCGGTCGACCCGGCCCCGGATGATCGACCAGCCCCTGGCCGTGCACGTTGCTGTGGACCGTGCTCAACGGCATCGGCGACCACTGACCAGCGAGCGGCGGCACCTCACCCCCTTCAGCGGCGACGAGCTCGTCGCGTTCAGCGCCCGCACCCTCGCCGCCGGCCTCCTGTCCCCGGCCTGATCTCTGGCCTGATCCTGGCCGATCACTGGCCTGATTGTGACGTTGGCCCCTGGGCCGTCCCACTCGGTGTGGGGCACCGTGATCACATGTCCCACCACCCGTGGCGGATCGCCCTCATCGCGCTGGTGGCGGTCGTCGTGATCGCCGTGGGCTACCCGACGGGCCGGTACCTGCTGCGGAGCCACCCCGGGGCCAAGTCGCTCGACGCCGCCGTGGACGAGCTGCGGTCGTCGACGTCGCTCGAGGGCACCGACGTCTCGTCGTTCGCCCGCCCCGCCGTCGGCGTGTACGAGGCGGCCGGCGAGGGCTCCGAGCACATCTCGACGCCTCCCAACTCCCAGTCCGACGGCGCCGTCATGCCCATCACCGTCCGCTACCTGCCCAACGGCTGCTGGACCTGGCACATCGACTACAACAGCGCCCACTGGCACGAGTTCGACTTCTGCCCGCAGGGCAACGAGCTGCTGCTGGTGGCCCAGCGCAACTACCAGGCGTGGGACTTCGGGGCCATGAAGGTGGACAACACCGGCACCTACACCTGCGAGCCGTCCGCCCCCATCGTGGTGGAGGACCCCCAGCCCGGTGAGCGCTTCGAGCACCACTGCTCCGGCGACAACACCGCCGCCCCGGGCGACAGCACCTCGGCCGGGCCCGCCATCATCGTGGGCACCGAGACGCTCACCATCGACGGGAACGAGGTGCCCGCCGTGCACCAGACCCGGACCCAGCAGATGAGCGGGACCCAGAGCGGTCAGGTCACCGAGGACTGGTGGTTCGCCCTCGACACGGGGTTGCCGCTGCGGGCCGAGCGCCACTACAAGATCGACTCCCCGTCGGTCATCGGCAAGGTCAGCTACACCGAGGAGGGCTCGTGGCAGCTCACCTCGCTCACGCCCCGCACCTGACGGAGACCTAGGTTGAAGGGGTGCGCGCCGTACGCAACACCGCCGACGGGATCCAGGTCGTCGACCGTGGCCGACGTGGAGCCCGACGACGGGCTCGTCCGCGTGCACGTCCGGGCCGCCGGCATCTGCGGGTCGGACCTGCACCTCATCGAGTGGGGGCCGATGCCGGTCACCCTGGGCCACGAGTTCGCCGGCGTGCTCGACGACGGCACGGCGGTGGCCGTGCAGCCGTACACGCCCTGCCTGCAGCTGCGACCGCTGCCAGGCCGGCGAGGAGCACCTGTGCCGCCACGCCGCTGGCCCGCAGCCACGGCGTCTCCATCGACGGCGGGCTGGCCGACGCCGTGACGGTCGACCGCCGCGCCCTGGTCGCAGCTGCCCGCCGGTGTCGACGTGGCCGACGCCGGCCTGGTCGAACCGCTGGCGGTGGCCGTCCACGGGCTGAACCGGGCCGGAGTCGAGGCCGGCCAGCGCATCGCCGGTCGTCGGCGGAGGCAGCATCGGGCTGTGCGCGGTGGCCGCCGCCCGGGCCCGCGGCGCCGACGCCGACCTGGTGGCGCGTCATCCCCACCAGGTGGCGGCCGGCGAGCGCCTGGGCGCCGGCCTGGCCCCGACCGTCGACTACGACGTGGTCATCGACGCCGCCGGCACCCAGGGCGCGGTCGACCAGGCCTTCGCCCTGGTGCGGCCCGGGGGCACCGTGGTGGCCCTGGCCACCTACTGGTCCCCGGTGCAGGTGGGGCTGGCCATGACGACCAAGGAGGTGCGGTTCGTGGCCTCGCTCGCGCTACGGGCGCCACGGCGACGAGTCGGGAGTTCGCCACTGCGGCCGACATCCTGGCCGCCGTCCCCGACCTGCCCGGCGCCCTCGTCACCCATCGCTTCGGCCTCGACGACGCCCCCGAGGCGTTCCGGGTGGCCGGGGACCGGGCCGCGGGCGCCATCAAGGTGCTGCTGGTGCCGTGAGGCCAAGCGGCGACCGATGGTGCGAAGCCGGACGGTCTGTCCTAGCCTCCTGGTCATGCTGCGCGTCACCCTCAGAGGCCTGCTGTCCCACAAGATCCGCTTCGTCCTCACGACGTTCGCCGTGGTCGTCGGCGTCGGGTTCGTGGTGGGCACGCTGGTGCTCACCGACAGCGTGCGATCGCAGTTCAACCAGCTGTTCACCGACATCAACTCGGGCATCGACCTGCAGGTGAAGGGCGCCGACCAGTTCGACCAGGGCGCCTTCGGCCAGAGCCCGCCCATCCCCGACTCGCTGATCCCCCAGATCCGCGACGCTCCCCGGCGTGAAGGCCGTCGGCGGGAGCGCCGGGGGCATCCCCGCCGTGGTCATCGGCGCCGACGGCAAGGCGGTCGCCCCCGCCAACGGGCCGCCCCTCGCCGTCACCTGGGACCCGGACTCCCCCAACCAGGCCCTCACCACCGTCGACGGCCGGGCCCCGTCCACGGCCAACGAAGTGGCGCTCGACAAGGACGTCGCCTCGAAGGCGGACAAGAAGGTGGGCGACGCCGTCACCATCCAGACCCCGAAGGGCCCCGGCGAGTACCAGCTCGTGGGCATCGTGAGCTTCGGCTCGAGCAATTCCCTGGCCGGCGCCACCCTGGTCGCCTTCACCCTGCCCGAGGCCCAGCGTCTCTACGACCTCGAAGGCAAGGTCCAGAGCATCGATGTGGCGGTCGACTCGGGGGCGTCGGTCGACAAGGTCCAGAGTGAGATCGAGGCCATCCTGCCGTCGGGGGCCAAGGTGGTGAGCCAGCAGCAGGTGGTGTCGGACAGCCAGAAGGGCGTGAGCAGCATCGTCGACATCTTCGGCAACGTGCTGCTGGGCTTCGCCGGCGTGACCCTGTTCGTCTCGGCCTTCCTGATCAGCAACACGTTCAACATCGTGGTGGGCCAGCGGGTCAAGGAGCTGGCGCTGCTGCGGGCCATCGGGGCCAGCCCCGCACAGGTCTTCCGCTCCGTGCTGGGCGAGGCGCTGGTGGTGGGGGTGGTGGCCTCCGTGCTCGGGGTGGCGCTTGGGCATCCTCATCGCGGTGGGCCTGCAGGCCCTGCTCAGCGCGTCCGGCTTCGGCACCAGCGGCACGAACCTCGTCATCTCCGGCACCCCGTTCATCGCCGCGGTCATCATCGGCATCGGGGTGACCATGGTCTCCGCCCTCCTGCCGGCGTGGAAGGCCACCACGGTTCCCCCCGTGGCCGGGCTGCGCGACGGGTTCTCGTTCCGCAGCATGTCCATGCGCACCCGCGGCACGGTCGGCGGGATCGTGGTCGTGCTGGGCGGTGCGGCCGTGGCCTGGGCGCTGTTCGGCAAGCCCGACACCGTCCCGCTCCTGCTGGGCATGATCGGCGGTGCGCTGCTGATCTTCCTCGGCGTGGCCATGCTCAGCCCCGCGGTGGCCGCACCGGTCTCCCACCTGGTCGGCTTCGCCCTGCGCCCCTTCGGCCGGACGGGACACCTGGCCGAGGAGAACGCCGCCCGCAACCCGCGGCGCACCGCGTCGACGGCGTCGGCCCTCATGATCGGCCTGGCGCTGATCACGATGGCCTTCGTGGTGGGCACCTCGCTCAAGCAGTCGTTCAGCAGCACGGTCAACAACACCATCAAGGCCGACTGGTACCTCTCCACCGGTTCGTTCTACGGGTTCGACCCGAAGATCGCCCAGGACATGGCGACCCTCCCCGAGCTGTCGGCGGTGGCTGCCGGACGCCAGGGCATGGTGCAGGTCAACGGCTCGACCAAGCAGATGGCCGCCGTCAGCTTCGACACGCTCGAGCAGATGTTCAGCATCGGCCTGCAGTCGGGTTCCGTCGCCGGCCAGAAGGGCGTCCTGGTGGGAACCGACCCGGCCAAGGACCTGAACCTGAAGGTCGGCGACGAGATCACCGTCACGTTCAACGACACCGGGCCAGTGGTCCTTCCGGTGGTCGGCATCTTCAAGGAGACCGGCGTCCTGGGCAACTGGGTGGTCGACCTCGACACCTTCGCCAGCCACACCACCGCGCAGACCGACATCTGGGTGGCGGCCAAGACGGCGGACGGGGTGGCGCCGGCCGACGCCCGCGCCGCCATCGAAGAGGTGCTGAAGCCCTACCCCGACCTCAAGCTGCAGGACAAGAAGGAATACACCGACAGCCTGATCGGCCGGGTCAACACGCTGTTGGTGGTGGTCAACGTCTTCCTCCTGCTGGCCATCCTCATCGCCGTGATCGGCATCGTGAACACGCTGGCCCTCTCGGTCTTCGAGCGCACCCGTGAGCTCGGCCTGCTCCGGGCCGTGGGCATGAGCCGACGGCAGCTGCGGCGCATGGTGCGGCTCGAGGCGGTCATCGTCGCCGTGTTCGGCGCCGTGCTGGGCGTGGCCGTCGGCCTGGTCTTCGGCATCGCCATCACCTCGGCCCTGCCCAAGAACGTGATCTCCGGGGTGACGGTGCCCTACGGCACCATCCTCATCTTGTTGATCCTGGCCGCCGTGGTGGGGGTCATCGCCGCCATCTGGCCCGCCCGTCGAGCCAGCCGACTCGACATCCTCGAGGCCATCGCCAACGAATGACGCTGCCCCCGCCGGCCCGGCGCGAGCTCGTCGAGGTCGTCGGCGAGCGCCATGTCCTGTCCGACGCCGACGAGCGGGCACCGTACGAGCGCGACTGGACCGGCCGCTTCGTGGGCACCACCCCGGCGGTGGTGCGACCAGCCGACGTCGACGAGGTCGCCGGCGTCATCGCCGTGTGCCGACGCCACGGCGTGGCGCTCGTGCCCCAGGGCGGCAACACCGGGCTGGTGGGCGGGTCGGTCCCCCTCGACGGTGAAGTGGTGGTGAGCCTGCGGCGCCTCGACGGGGTCGGCCCGGTCGACCCGGTGGCCCGCCAGCTCACCGCCGGGGCGGGGGCGACGGTGGCGGCGGTCCAGACCGCGGCGGACGCCGCCGGCCTGCGCTACGCGGTGGACTTCGCCGCCCGCGACACGGCCACCATCGGCGGCACGGTGGCCACCAACGCCGGCGGGGTCAACCTGCTGCGCTACGGCGGCACCCGCGAGCAGGTCGTCGGCGTGGAGGCCGTCCTCGGCACCGGCGCCCGCCTCCGCCAGCTCGGTGGGCTGGTCAAGGACAACACCGGCTATGCACTGTCGTCGCTGCTGTGCGGGAGCGAGGGCACGCTCGGCCTCGTCACCGCGGCCCGGCTGCGCCTCGTCACCCGCCACGACCAGCGGGTGGTGGCGCTGGTGGGGTTCGAGACGGTGGCCGACGCGGTGAGCGCGGTGGCGGCGTGGCGGTCGGCGCTGGACTGCCTCGAGGCGGCCGAGCTGTTCCTGGACGCCGGCCTGACCCTGGTGTGCGATGCCTTCGGGTTGGCCCCGCCCTTCACCCGCCGCTGGCCGGTGTACGTGCTGGTGGAGGTGGCCGCCCACACCGATCCGACCGACGACCTGGCCGACGCGGTCGCCGCCGCCCACCGCGTCGGCGACGTGGCCGTGGCCTCCGACCAGGCCGGGCGCCGCGCCCTGTGGCGCTACCGGGAGGACCACACCCTGGCCATCAACACGCTCGGCGCCACCCAGGGCCCGCCGCACAAGCTCGACGTGACGGTCCCCCTGGGCTCGCTGGCCGCCTTCGTGGACGGCATCGCGGCGCGGGTCACCGCCGTCGACGCCGGTGCCGCCACCTGGCTGTTCGGCCACCTGGGCGACGGCAACATCCACGTGAACGTGACCGGCCCGGCCCCCGACGACGAACGGGTGGACGAGGCCGTGCTGGAGCACGTGGCCGAGCTGGGCGGCAGCATCAGCGCCGAGCACGGCATCGGCACGGCCAAGGCCCGCTGGCTCCACCTCACCCGGTCGGCCGACGAGCGGGCCGCCATGGCCGCCGTCAAGCGGGCCCTCGACCCCGACGCCATCCTCAACCCGAACGCCGTGCTCGCTCCCCGGCCGCGTTGAGGGCGTCGAGCACCCGCTTCTCCGAGACCGGCCCCGGTGTCCCCAGCGTCTGGGCGAAGAGGCTGACCCGCAGCTCCTCGATCATCCAGGCGATGTCGACCACGTCCGTCGCCCGGCGCCGGCGCCGGCGGGCCAGCGCGTCGAGCAGCGGCGTCGTAGCGCGTCCTGCACCCGGTGCACCGACGGCCATCGCGCTGACGATCGCGCTCCGGGCGCGTCGGGCTGCTTGTCGAGGCGGACGACCATGGCCCGCAGGTAGCGCTCGAGGTCGGCCAGGCGCGTCCGCCCGACGCCGGACACGAAGCCGTCGTAGACGAGGGCGTCGCGCTGGGCGGCCACGTCGGCCACCGCCGCGGCCCGCTCGGAGCGCCGGCCCGCCGCCGCCCGGTCGAGCGGGCGTCCGACCTCGCGGCCGGCCCGCAGCACGCCGGCCACGTCGGCGACGACGTCGCCCACCCGGCGCACCGAGCTCGGCCCGGACCTGCTGGCGCAGCTCGCTCGAAGCCCGGCCGCGTCCCAGCGCCGGGCCGCCGGCGCCGGCCATCAGCTCGTCGAGGGCGGCCACCACGCAGTCGTCCAGCAGGTCGGCGGCGCTCGGGTACGGGCTGGTGGCCAGGGCCAGGCGGTCGTCGTTGGTGAGCCCGCCCAGCGACGCCGTTGACGCGACAGCGGGACGGTGAGGCGCAGCAGCCGCCGGGTGCCGTCCCACATCGGCCGCGGCCTGCTCGGCCTCGGTCTCGAGCAGCCGGACGGCCACGCGTGTCGCCCTCGTCGACCAGCGCCGGGTAGGCCCTGCACCGTCTGGCCGCCGTGCGTCGCGCTCGACCACCTGCGGCGAGCGGCGCCGAAGTCTCCACTCGGTGAGGCCGCGCTGCTCGAGGTCGGCGCCGGCCTCGGCGATGGCGCTCGCGCACCTCGCCGACCAGCGCCGCCTTCAGCGCGTCGAGGTCGTCGCCCTGGGCCAGCACGGCGTCCGTCGTCGTCGACGCACCAGGAACGCCGAGCCGCAGGTGCGGGGGCAGCGCGGCCGAGGTCCCAGTCGCCGCGGCGGATGCGCTCGCCGCCGAGCCGGCTCAGCTCGCGCGTGCCAGGGCGTCGAGCAGCGGCTCGGCGCCCGGGCTCGACCCGGTCGAGGAAGGCCCGGGCCGTCTCGGGGACCGGCACGAGGCCGCGGCGCAGCGGCCTTGGGCAGCGAGCGGATCAGCTCGGCGACCAGCTCCTCGCGCAGCCCCGGCACCTGCCAGTCGAACCCGGCCGGGCTGCACCTGGTTGAGCACCGCCACCGGGATGTGCACGGCCACGCCGTCGTCGGTGGTGCCCGGCTCGAAGGCGTAGCTCAGCCCGAAGGTCAGCTCGCCCTGGTGTCCACTCGGCGGGGAAGGCGTCCTCGTCGAGCTCGTCGGCCGCGTCGCGCAGCAGGTCGTCGGCGGTGAAGGTGAGCAGGTCGGGCTGGGTGCGGCGGGCCTTGCTTCCACCAGCGAGTCGAAGTGGCGACCCGACACCACGTCGGGCGGCACCCGCTCGTCGTAGAGCCGCTCGAGCGTGTCGGCGTCGACCACCAGGTCGTGGCGGCGGAAGCGGTGCTCGAGCTCCTCCAGCTCGCTCGAGCAGGGCCCGGTTCTGCGGCGACGAAGCGGTGGTGGCTGTGTCCACTCGCCCTCGACCAGGGCGTGGCGGACGAACAGCTCGCGGGCGTGCTCGGGGTCGACCGTGGCCGTAGCCGACCAGGCGGTCGGCCACGATGGGCAGGCCGTAGAGCGTCACCCGCTCGTAGGCCATGGCCGCGCGCCCGCTTGGTCGACCAGTGCGGCTCGCTGTAGCTGCGCTTCACCAGGTGGCCGGCCAGCGCCTCGGCCCACTCGCGGCTGGATGCGGGCCACGGTGCGGGCCCACAGCCGGGAGGTCTCGACCAGCTCGGCGGCCATCACCCAGTCGGGCGGCTTCTTGGCCAGCGCCGAGCCGGGGAAGATGGCGAAGCGGGCGTTGCGGGCGCCCGAGGTACTCGCGGGTCTCGCGGTGCTTCTGGCCGATGTGGGACAGCAGGCCGGCCAGCAGCGACCGGTGGACGAGGTCGGGCGTCGGCCGGCTCGCGCGTTCTGGGTCATGCCCAGGTCGGCCGACGACCCGGCGCAGCTGGGCGTGCACGTCCTGCCACTCGCGGACCCGCAGGTAGTTCAGGTACTCGCGGCGGCACAGCCGGCGGAACTGGCTCGACGACAGCTCGCGCTGCTGCTCGCGCAGGTAGCCCCACAGGTTCAGGAAGGCCAGGAAGTCCGAGCGTCGGGTCGGCGAAGCGGGCGTGGAGCTGGTCGGCGGCCGGCGGCGTGGTCGGCCGGGCGCTCGCGGGGGTCCTGGATCGACAGGCCGGCGGCGATGACCAGCACCTCGCGCAGGCAGCCGTTGCGCTCGGCCTCGAGCACCATGCGGCCGAAGCGGGGGTCGATCGGGCAGCCGGGCCAGGCGGCGGCCGACGGGGTGAGGCGCAGCCGCCCGTCGCCGGGCCCGGTCTCGAGCGCGCCCAGCTCCTGCGAGCAGGCGGACGCCGTCGGTGATGGCCCGGGCGGTCGGGCGGGTCGAGGAACGGGAAGGCGGCGATGTCGCCCAGGCCGATGGCGGTCATCTGCAGGATGACCGAGGCCAGGTTGGTGCGCAGGATCTCGGGCTCGGTGAACGCGGGCCGGGCGTCGAAGTCGTCCTCGGCGTAGAGGCGGATGCAGATGCCGTCGGCCACCCGGCCGCAGCGGCCGGCCCGCTGGTTGGCCGACGCCTGCGAGACCGCCTCGATCGGCAGGCGCTGCACCTTGAGGCGCGCGGCTGTAGCGGGAGATGCGGGCGGTGCCGGGGTCGACCACGTAGCGGATGCCGGGCACGGTCAGCGACGTCTCGGCCACGTTGGTGGCCAGCACGATGCGCCGGCCCTGGTGCGGGGCGAACACCCGGTGCTGCTCGGCCGCCGACAGCCGGGCGTAGAGCGGCAGGACCTCGGTGTCGGGCAGGTCGAGGGCCCGCAGCGCGTCGGCGGTGTCGCGGATCTCCCGCTCGCCGGACAGGAACACGAGCACGTCGCCCGGGCGCCTCGCGCCGCAGCTCGCGCGACGGCGTCGGCGATGGCCGGTGATCTGGTCGCGGCGGCTCGGCGTCGCCGTCGGCGGGTCGAGCGGCCGGTAGCGCATCTCGACCGGGTAGGTGCGGCCGGTCACCTCGATGACCGGGCGCCGTCGCCGAAGTGGCGCGGAGAAGCGCTCGGTCTCGATGGTGGCCGAGGTGATGATGACCTTGAGGTCGGGCCGGCGGGGCAGCAGCTGGGCCAGGTAGCCGAGGATGAAGTCGATGTTGAGGCTGCGCTCGTGGGCCTCGTCGACGATGATCGTGTCGTAGGCCGACAGCGTCGCGGTCGCGGTGCAGCTCGGCCAGCAGGATGCCGTCGGTCATCAGCTTGACCAGGGTGGCGTCGCCGACCTGGTCGGTGAAGCGCACCGCGTAGCCGACCGCGCTCGCCCAGCTCGACGCCGAGCTCCTCGGCGATGCGCTCGGCCACGGTGCGGGCGGCCAGCCGGCGGGGCTGGGTGTGGCCGATCATCCCGTCGACGCCGCGGCCCAGCTCGAGGCAGATCTTG
Source organism: uncultured Microthrixaceae bacterium (assembly GCA_963726905.1). GTDB lineage: Bacteria > Actinomycetota > Acidimicrobiia > Acidimicrobiales > Acidimicrobilacustridaceae > UBA4742. Next base: position 149,249 of record CAVSDZ010000001.1, on the reverse strand, counting down.
GGCAGCTGGGTCGTCTTGCCCGAGCCGGTCTCGCCGGCGACGATCACGACCTGGTGGTCGCGGATGGCCGCGGCGATCTCCTCGCGGCGCTGCGAGACCGGCAGCGCCTCGGGATAGGTGATCGTGAGCCGGCTCATGGTGGCGGTCGGTCCGACGGTCAGGCCCAGGTGGGCTGGGGAGCGGCGATGCGGGCCAGCGTGGTGCGCACGTCGCCGAAGCGGGCCGATCGCGACTCCCAGTCGGCCACCGCCTGGTCGACCTCCTCACGGGTGCGGGCCACGAAGTTCCACCACATGAGGATCGTCTCGGCGAACGGTGTGCCCCCCAGCAGCAGGGCCCGGGTGGGGACGGCCACGTCGAGGCGGATCTCGCCCCGCCCCGGGCCGAGGTAGGCCAGCTGGTCGGCCGCCACCGCGGTCTCGGCCACGGTGAGCCCGCCCGACAGCACGGCCAGGCCGTACTCGAAGCCGGGGTCGAGGGGCAGGTCGACCACGCCGGCGGCCAGGTCGAGGTCGACGCCCACCAGCGGCGTGTCGGTTCTGGCCGGCGAACGGGCCGCGCCCAGCTCTCCCACCAGCACGGTGGCCCGGGCGGGGCCGATGGTCACGACGGGGAGCTCGGCGTGGTGCTCGAAGGCCGACGGCCCGTGCCGGGTGGCCTCGGGCTGGGCCACCCACAGCTGCACCCCGTGGCTGGTGCCGTGGGGTCGGTGCCGCCCGTCCTCGGCGTGGGCGATGCCGTGGCCGGCGGTCATCAGGTTGAGCTGTCCGGGTTGGATGAGCTGGTCGCTGCCCAGGCTGTCGGTGTGGCGGGCCTCGCCCTCCAGCAGCCAGGTCACGGTCTGCAGGCCCGTGTGGGGGTGGGGCCCGACCTGCATGGTGGTCGCCGGGGTGACCACGTGGGGGCCGAAGTGGTCGAGGAAGCACCAGGCCCCGATGGTGCGGTGGCCCCGCCGCGGCAGGGCGCGCCGGACGGCGGCGCCCCCCACCTCGGCGGTGCGGCTGGTGAACACCTCGATGGTTCCGCTCATCGGGGTCGCTCCTTGCGATCGGGGGCCGCGCCGCCCGCGGTCACGCTAGCGGCGCGGCGCCAGGGCGCCTCGGAACTGGTCGTACCAGACCTCGAGGCTGAGCAAGGTCCAGATCCGGATGTCCTCGTTGCGGCGACCCTCGTGGTGGGAGCGCAGGAGCTCCTCGACCGGGCCCGGGTCGAAGTACTGGCTGACCAGTGAGCCCGGGTCGAGCAGACGGTCACGGGCCAGCTCGCCCAGCGACCCCCGGAACCACGAGGCCAGCGGCACCCGGAACCCGGACTTGGGCCGGTCGATGATCTGGTCGGGCAGCAGCCCCCGCGCCACCTGCTTCACCACCCACTTCGTCTCGCCGTGGCGCACCTTGACGTCAGACGGCAGGGCGAAGGCCAGCTCCACGAGCTGATGGTCGAGGAAGGGCGGCCGCAGCTCGAGCGACGCGGCCATGGACATGCGGTCGCCGCGCTCGAGCAGGTTGTCGGCCAGCCACGTGTGGCAGTCGGCGAAGAGCATCCGGCGCACCGCATCGCCTTCGCCCCGGGCGATGGCGGCGCCCGCCGGGCGCTCCCCGTGGTCGAACAGGCGCGGCCCGCTCGGCCGCGGTGAAGGGGGAGAACCAGGCTTCGAGGCGGGCCGCCTCATCGGCCGCGCCCATGGCCCGCACGGCCACCCGCAGCCGCGACAGCTGCTCGGGGAGACGGCGCTCGACCGGGCCCGTCACGCCGGCGCGCACCCGTGGGGGAACCACGCCGGCCACGGCGCCGGCCCGGGCCAGCCGGTACTTGGGGTAGCCGGCGAACAGCTCGTCGCTGCCCTCCCCCGACAGCACGACCTTGACCTGGGTCCGGGCCAGTTCGGCCAGGCGGAACACGGCCACGTCGGCCGGCTCGCTCAGCGGCGCATCGCGGTACCAGCTGAGCTCGGGCCACAGCCGCTCGAAGTCGTCGGCGGTGACCGTGACCTCGTGATGGTTCGTTCCCAGGTGCCGGCTCACCCGCCGGGCGTGGTCGACCTCGTCGACCGTGGGGTCGCCGAAGCCGGCCGAGAACGTGTGGACGCGCTCGGCCCCCACCTGCTGGGCCATCAGGGCCACGATGAGGCTGCTGTCGAGGCCGCCGCTCAGGTAGGCACCCACGGGCACGTCGGCCACCAGGTTGCGCTCCACCGAGGCGACCAGGCCGTCGTGCACGAGCCGGGTGGCCTCCGCCGGGTCGATGGCCTGGGTGGTGTCGGCCCGCGGCACCGACCACCACCGCTCGACGAGGATCGAGCCGTCCGGCCCGACCCGCAACCGGTGCCCCGGGGGCAGCTTGCGGACGCCCGAGAAGAGGGTGTCGGGCGACGGCACCGACCGGTGGGCCAGGTAGGCGGCCAGGCCGTCCTCGTCGATGGTGGGGCGGGCCGACAGCGCCGGCAGGATGGCCTTGACCTCGCTGGCGAAGACGAACTGGTCGCCGTCGAGCGCGTAGTAGAGGGGAAGGATCCCCAGTCGGTCACGGAACAGCCAGAGCGAGTGGTCGGATCCGTCGTGGATGGCGTAGGCGAACTGCCCGGCCAACCGCGACACCGAGTCGGGGCCCTCGGCCTGATAGAGGGCCAGCAGCACTTCGGTGTCGCCGTCGGTGGCGTAGGGGTACGGGGTGCGACGGCGCAGCTCGCGGTAGTTCAAGATCTCCCCGTTGAAGCTCACGTGGAGACCCTCGTCGGCCGACGCCATCGGCTGGGGGGAGCCGGCCAGGTCGATGATGGACAGGCGCCGGTGGGCGAGGCCCACGCCCGGGCCGGTCCACTGGCCGTGGCCGTCGGGGCCTCGGTGCACCATCTGCGCCGCCATGGCCGAGAGCACCGCGGGGTCGACCGGGGCGCCGTCGAAGCGGACGATGCCGGCGATCCCGCACATCAGCGCACGATCCCTTCGCCGATGCCCAGCAGGTCGTCGGCCCGCTGATCCCAACTGGCGTCGGCCACGCGCTGTTGGCGGCTCTCGGTGGTGCCGGTCTCGTGGCCGGCGAGGGCGTCACCGACCAACCGGACGAAGTCGTCGGGGTCGGTGGCCACCGCCACGACGTCGCGGTAGTGGTGCACCTCGGGGAAGTCGGTGCTCACCACCGGCAGCCCCAGGGCGAGGTACTCCTTCATCTTGATGGGGTTGGAGTGGGTGATCCACTCGTTGCGCAGCCACGGCATGAGGGCGACGTCGAAGCCGCGGCCGTAGGCGGGGATCTGCTCGTAGGGGCGGAACCCCAGCCAGTGGACGTTGGGGAGCGCCTCGAGGCGCTCCATCGAGCAGGTGGCCCCGCCCACCAGCACCAGCGAGGCGTCCGGGAAGGACTCGGCCACCTGGACGAGCAGGTCGAGGTCGACGGTGTAGTCGTCGACGGCGCCGAAGAAGCCGATCCGGGGATGGGCGATGGCGGCCAGGTCGGCGGGTTCGGCCGCGTCGTCGGGGCCGAAGCGTTCGAGGTCGACCCCGTGGTCGAGGAAGACCCCGCGCTCGGCGACCTTGTGGTGTTCGGCTTCCATCAGGGCGTGGCTCACGTAGAGCACGGCGTCGGCCCGCGAGAAGAGCTGGTCCTCCAGCCCGCGGATGTAGTCCTGATCGGTCTCCTCGAACGCCGAGTGGAAGTCGGAGCGGTTGTAGAGGACGGCCCGCGTGGTCATCGGCTCGACGACCTCCCACGCCGTGGGCACGGCCAGGAACACCACCGCGGCGTCGGGGTCGATGCCGACGCGCCGGGCGATGCGCCGGATCTGGGTGCGGATGAGTCGCTCGTTCAGCCACCGCATGGCGGCCGAGCCGTAGAACGGCAGGATCACCGGGGTGACGACATGGAAGTTCGGCAGGTCGTCCACGGGCTGCTGGACGGAGCGCAGCACGCTGCGGACCTTGCGCAGGATGCGGCGGCTGAACTCGCTGCTGCGTCCCGGCAAGGGCATGCGCATGCCGATGCTGTTGACGAACAGCACCGGTCGCCGGCGGGCGATGCGCCGCATGAGTTGGATGTCGGAGTGGGCCCGGTTGAAGTACCACCAGTCGACCGACGAGAAGCAGATCCAGCCGGGACCGTCCTCGGGAGCTGCCGACGAGCGCGGCGGACGGGCGGGGGCCCGGCCCAGCAGCGCCCGCAGGCCCGCCCGGTGGGTCTTCGACCCGGTCGCCGCCCTCAGCGCCTCGTTGACCAGGACCGCCAGCCGGAACGCCCCGGTGGCCACGGGACCGTGGCGCTTGGCGTACAGACGGACCCGGTTCACCGTCAGGATGCTCCACAGCCACGGCGAGGTGTTCGACTCGCCGCCCAGGTGCACCGCCGTGGCGGCCGGCGTGTACCACGTGCGCAGGCCCTGGTCACGACCGCGGAGGGCGAAGTCGGTCTCCTCGGAGTAGAGGAAGAACGAGTCGTCCCAGGCGCCCACGGTGTCGAGGCAGCGCCGTGAGATGAGCATGACCGCGCCGGTGGCCCAGTCCACCGGCCGTTCGGCCTCGTAGTCGCCCGGAGTGCCGATGACCTCCCCCAGCCGGCCCGTCGTCGACGCCCGGGTGCCGCCCAGCACCGCCTCGGCCAGCGCCCGGGCCAGGGTGGGCTCCCGCCGCAACGACAGCTGCAACCGGCCGGCCTCGTCGACCAGTCGGGGCACGGCGATGCCCACCCCGGGCCGCTGCACCGCGTCGATGAGGCGGAGCACCGACCCCGGTTCGAGCCGGACATCGGGGTTCAGCACCAGCACGTGCTGGGCGGTGGGGCACCGGTCGAGGCCGACGTTGATCCCCGCCGCGTAGCCGGCGTTGTCACCCGTCTCGACCACGGTGGCCTGGGGCGCCAGGCGGCGGACGAGCGCCGGGGTGCCGTCGTCGGACGCGTTGTCCACCACGATCAGCTCCCAGGACCGCACGCCCTGGGCGGCCCCTTCGAGCGCGCCGAGGCACTCGGCCACCAGCGCGGCGCTGTTGTGGGTGACGACGATGACGGCCAGCTCGGGCGGCTCGCCGTCGGGGAGGCCGGGGGCGCGCGCGTCTTGGGCCATCAGCTCGCCTCCGCGGTCATGGCCAGAGGCTACCGGCCGCGCCAACCCGTCACGGCCGGCGCATCGGCCGCCCGACCGGCGCAGATGGTGTGGGCCACCAACGCCATGCCCGGGCGGTAGACGAGGTGGGTGTAGGAGGGGGCGTCGAGCACCACCAGGTCGGCCCGGCCCCCGGGGCGGACCCGGCCCAGCTCGGCCCGGCCGAGGGCGTCGGCCCCGCCGACGGTGGCGGCGGCCAGGGCCTCCTCGGCCGTGAGGTGCAGGTCGCGCACGGCCAGGGCGAGGCAGAACGGCATCGAGGTGGTGTAGCTCGATCCCGGGTTGCAGTTGCTGGCCAGCGCCACCCGGACCCCGGCGTCGACGGCCCGGCGGGCGTCGGGGTAGGGCTGGCGGGTGGAGAAGTCGGTGGCGGGCAGGAAGGTGGCGACGGTGGACGACGCCGGCCAGGGCGGCGAGATCGTCGTCGCTCAGATAGGTGCAGTGGTCGGCCGACGCCGCCCCCATCTCGACGGCCAGCTGGACCCCGGGCCCGGGTCCGAGCTGGTTGGCGTGCACCCGCAGGCCGAGGCCCGCGCCGGCGGCCCGGCTTCGAGCACGGCCCGCGACTGGTCCACGTCGAACGCGCCCCGCTCGCAGAACACGTCGATCCACCGGGCCGCCGGCGCCAGCGCCGGCACCATCTCGTCGCACACCTGGGCGACGTAGGCGTCGGCGTCGGCCGGCGCAGCTCCGGCGGCACCACGTGGGCGGCCAGCAAGGTGACGTCGTCGGTGAGCTCGGCGGCCACGTCGAGCAGGCGGGCCTCGTCGGCCAGGGTGAGCCCGTAGCCCGACTTCACCTCGACGTGGGTGGTGCCGTCACGCCGGGCGGCGGCCAGCCGGGCCGCGGCCACGGCCCGCAGCGCCTCGGTGGAGGCGGCCCGGGTGGCCGCCACCGTGGTGAGGATGCCACCCGCCTCGTACGGCGCGCCGGCCATGCGGGCGGCGAACTCGTCGCCCCGGTCGCCGGCGAACACCAGGTGGGTGTGGCTGTCCACGAAGCCGGGGATGACACAGCGGCCTCCGGCGTCGAGGGCGCTGGTCGGCCGCCACCCCGGCGGCCTCGACGGCCACGACGCGGTCGCCGTCGAACACCACGGCGGCGTCGCGGACGCAGGCCCAAGGGGCCGTCGCCGAGGGTCGGATCGTTGGTGACGAGCAGGCCGATGTGGTCGACCACCGTGGTGGTCACGGCGCCACCGCGGCCACCGCCGCCGCCAGCTCGGCGGCCACGTCGATGGCGACATGGCGGCCGTCGACGACCACGTCGAGCCCGTCGACCACCACGTGGCGCACGTCCGGGGCGGCCGCCGCGAACACCGAGGCCGCAGCCGCCGGACCGGCCGTCACCGGGCCGGGTGCCGGCCAGGCGCACCGAGTCGAGCCCGACGGTGACGAAGTCGGCCAGCCGCCCCGCCTCGAGCCGACCGGCGTCGGGCCAGCCGAGCGCGCCGGCCCCGCCGGCGGTGGCCGCCGCGCAGCAGCACGCCGGCCGGCGGATGCCGCCGCGCCGGCCGGTCGACCAGGCGCTCGTCGAGCTCGACGGCCCGGGCCTCCTCGAACAGGTCGATGACCGCGTTCGAGTCGGTGCCCAGGCACAGCGCCGGCCCCGGCGGCGGCCAGCGCCGACCGCGGGAGCGACCCCGTCGGCCAGGTCGCGCTCGGTGGTGGGGCACAGGCACACCGACCCCGACGCCAGCGCGCTCGCTGGTCGGCCGCGGTCAGATGGATGGCGTGCACCGCGGTGAAGCTCGGCCCCGAGGGCGCCGGCGTCGGCCAGCACCTGGGTCGGGGTGCGGCCGTAGGCGGCGAGGCAGGCCTCGTTCTCGGCCGGCTGCTCGCTGACGTGGGCGTGCAGGGGCCAACCCTTGGCTCGGGCCACCGCGGCCACCTCGGCCACCTCGTCGGGGGTCAGGGCCCGCACGCTGTGGGCGGCCGCGCCGACCCGCACCGTCGGCGCCCCGGCCACGCCCGCCTCGAGCTCGTCGACCCGCCCCGCCCACGCCTCCACCGAGCCGTCGCTGAAGCGGCGCTGCACCGGCGTCGAGCTCGACGCCGATCCCCCCGTGCAGGTAGCAGGTGTCGAGCAGCGTCAGGCGCACGCCGGCCGTCTGGCGCCGCGGCCACCAGGGCCAGGCCCATGGCGTTGGCGTCGTCGTAGGGCCGGCCGCCGGGCCCGTGGTGCAGGTAGTGGAACTCGCCGACCGTGGTGATGCCGGCCAGGGCCATCTCGGCGAACGTGGCCCGGGCCAGGCGATGGTAGCGATCGGGGTCGAGCCGCTCGGCCAGGGCGTACATCTGCTCCCGCCACGTCCAGAACGAGCCGCCGCCGCCGTGGGTGCGCCCCCGCAGGGCCCGGTGGAAGGCGTGCGAGTGGGCGTTCACCAGGCCGGGCAGGGTGACGCCGTCGAGCCGGGTGGCCCCGGCCGGGACGGGCGAGTCGGGGCGGACGGCGACCGAGGCGGGAGCCGTCCACCTCGAGCACCACCGCAGCGGGGACGTCGTCGCCGCCCAGCCAGGCCCACTCGCACCAGTAGCGCCTCACCGCGGTGGGTCACGATCCGACCCGGGCCACGAAGGCGGTGATGCGCTCGACGAAGGCGGCCCGGTGGAACCGCTCGAACTGCGCCCAGGTGGTGAAGGTGGTCGGGTCCTGCACCCGGTCGAGGAACAGCACGCCGTCGAGGTGGTCGAGCTCGTGCTGGAACGTCCCGGCGGTGAGGCCGCGCTTCACCTCGTCGTGGGCCGCGCCGTGGCGGTCGAGGTAGCGCAGGCGCACGTTCACGTGGCGCTCGACGTCGCCGCGCAGGTCCGGCACCGACAGGCAGCCCTCGTTGATCACGACCACCTCGTCGTCGAGCGGCTCGATCACCGGGTTGACCACGACGGTCAGGGGGATCGGCGGCTTGTACGGGTAGCGCGGGTTGTGGTCCACCTCGACGACGGCGATGCCCGCCGAGCGGGTCATCGGCCTCGTGATCGGCCCGGTCGTGGATCTGGTTGGCGGCCAGGCCGGCGCCGCCGGCGGCTCGCATGGTGTCGATGAGATCGTCGATGACGCCCTGCACCGCCGCCGAGGCCAGCTCGTCGGGCTCGACCTCGCGGGCGCGGCGGCGCAGGACGGGATGGCCGACGGTGACGATCGAGCGGACGGTCACCGGCGTCCCGTCACGGCACGTCCCTCATGGGCAGGCGGACGCCCCGCTCGGCGGCCACCTCGACCGCCCGGTCGTAGCCGGCGTCGGCGTGGCGGATGACCCCCATGCCGGGGTCGACGGTGAGCACCCGCTCCAGCTTCTGGGCGGCCAGGTCGGTGCCGTCGGCCACGCACACCATCCCGGCGTGGATGGACCGGCCGATGCCCACCCCGCCGCCGTGGTGGATCGACACCCAGGTGGCGCCCGACGCGGTGTTGACCAGGGCGTTGAGCAGCGGCCAGTCGGCGATGGCGTCGGAGCCGTCGGCCATGGCCTCGGTCTCGCGGTAGGGGGAGGCCACCGAGCCGGAGTCCAGGTGGTCGCGGCCGATGACGATGGGGGCCGAGACCTGGCCGGTGCGCACCAGCTCGTTGAAGCGCAGGCCGAGGCGGTGGCGCTCGCCGTAGCCCAGCCAGCAGATGCGGGCGGGCAGGCCCTGGAAGGCCACCCGCTCGCCGGCCAGCTGGATCCAGCGGGCCAGGCTCTCGTCGTCGGGGAACTCGTCCAGCACGGCCTGGTCGGTGACGGCGATGTCGGCGGGGTCGCCCGACAGGGCCACCCAGCGGAACGGGCCCTTGCCCTCGCAGAACAGCGGCCGGATGTAGGCGGGCAGGAAGCCGGGGTAGTCGAAGGCCCGCTCGAAGCCCCCCAGCAGTGCCTCGGCCCGCAGGCTGTTGCCGTAGTCGAACACCTCGGCTGCCGGCGTCCATGAAGCCGACCATGGCCTCGCAGTGGACGGCCATCGATGCCCGCGAGCGGCGGATGAGCTCGTCGGGGTCGCGGCGACGCAGCTCGTCCATGGCCTCGACGGTCAGGTCGGCGGGCACGTACGAGAGCGGGTCGTGGGCGCTGGTCTGGTCGGTGACGATGTCGGCCGGGAAGCCCAGCTCGAGCAGGCGGGGCAGCGCCACCGCGGCGTTGGCCACCACCCCGACGCTCAGCGCCCGCCGCTCGGCCTTGGCCCGGGTCGCAGCGGGCGACGGCGTCGTCGAGCGAGTCGGCCACCTCGTCGAGGTAGCGGGTCTCGATGCGGCGCTGCACGCGGGTGGGGTCGACGTCGATGCACAGGGCCACGCCGTCGTTCATGGTGACGGCCAGCGGTTGGGCCCCGCCCATGCCGCCCAGGCCGGCGGTCAGCGTGATGGTGCCGGCCAGGGTGCCGCCGAAGCGACGGCGGGCGATCTCGGCGAAGCACTCGTAGGTGCCCTGGAGGATCCCCTGCGTGCCGATGTAGATCCACGAGCCGGCCGTCATCTGCCCGTACATGGTCAGGCCCGATGCGCCTCGAGGCGGCGGAACTCCTCCCAGGTGCCCCACTCGGGCACGAGGTTCGAGTTGGCGATCAGCACCCGGGGGGCCCACTCGTGGGTGCGGAAGACGCCGACCGGCTTGCCCGACTGCACGAGCATCGTCTCGTCGGCCTCGAGGCCGCGCAGGGTGCGGACCATGGCGTCGAAGGCAGCCCACGAACGGGCGGCCCGGCCGGTGCCGCCGTAGACGACGAGGTCGTCGGGGCGCTCGGCCACGTCCGGGTCGAGGTTGTTCATGAGCATGCGCAGCGGGGCCTCGGTCTGCCAGCTCTTGGCGCTCAGCCGGCTGCCGCGGGGAGCCGAGACGGGGCGGGCACCGGCGGTCATGGGCGATCACTCGACATGGGTCACTCCAAGGGTCCGGTGACGGTGGCGACGGCGGCCAGCACCTCGCCGGAGCCGACCAGCTCGGCCGCCCGGGCCAGCTCGGGCGCCAGCCACCGGTCGGGGCCGGGCCCGGCGACGTGGTGGCGGACGGCGGCGATGGCCTGGGCGGTGGCCGGGGCGGGGGCGAGCGGGGCCCGCAGGTCGATGGCATGGGCGGCCGTGACCAGCTCGATGGCCAGGATCGAGCGTCAGGTTGGCGACGACCCGGCGGAGCTTGCGGGCGGCCGCCCAGCCCATCGAGACGTGGTCCTCCTGCATGGCCGATGTGGGGATCGAATCGACGCTGGCCGGCGCGGCCAGGCGCTTGTTCTCGGCCACCAGCGCCGCCGCCGTGTACTGGGCGATCATCAGCCCGGAGTCCACCCCCGGGTCGTCGGCCAGGAAGGGCGGGAGGCCCTGTGAGCGGTGGGCGTCGAGCATCCGGTCGGTGCGGCGCTCGGCCATCGAGCCCACGTCGGCCAGGGCGATGGCCAGGAAGTCGGCGACGTAGGCCAGGGGCGCACCGTGGAAGTTGCCGTTGGACGACACCCGTCCGTCGGGCAGCACGATCGGGTTGTCGATGGCGGAGTCGAGCTCGAGCCGCGCACACCCGCTCGGCGTGGGCCACGGTGTCACGGGCCGCCCCGTGGACCTGGGGGGCGCAGCGCAGCGAGTAGGCGTCCTGCACCCGGGTGTCGCCTTCTCGGTGGGAGGCCACGATGGACGACCCGGCCAGCAGTCGAGATCAGGTTGGCGGCGCTGGCGAGCTGGCCGGGGTGGGGCCGCAGTTGGTGCAGCTCGGCCTGGAACACGGCGTCGGTGCCGAGCAGGGCCTCGACGCTCATGGCCGCGGTGATGTCCGCCGTGCGCAGCAACCGGGTGATGTCGTGGCAGGCCAGCACCACCATGCCCAGCATGCCGTCGGTGCCGTTGATGAGGGCCAGACCCTCCTTGGCCTCGAGCTCCAGCGGGGCGAGGCCGGCGGCGGCCAGCGCGGTGGCGGCGGGCACCACCACCCCGTCGAGCCACGCCTCCCCTTCGCCCATGAGGACGAGGGCGACGTGGGCCAGCGGAGCGAGATCGCCGCTGCAGCCGAGCGAGCCGTACTCGTGCACCACCGGGGTGACCCCGTGGTTGAGCAGGTCGACCAGGCCCTGCACCACCTCGAGCCGTACCCCCGACCAGCCCATGGCCAGCGAGCGGGCCCGCAGCAGCACCATGGCCCGCACCACCTCGATCTCCACCGGCGGGCCGATGCCGGCGGCGTGCGAGCGGATGAGCGAGCGCTGCAGCTGCGCCCGTCGCTCGGGGTCGATGTAGACGTCGGCCAGCGAGCCGAACCCGGTGGACACGCCGTACACCGGGCGGCCGGATCGGGCCAGCTCGACGATGACCTCGTGGCTCCGGTCGATGGCGGCGCGGGCGTCGGGGGCGAGCACCACGTCGGCGCCGTCGCGGGCGACGGCCACCACGTCGGCCCCCGTGAGCCCCTGGCCGTGCAAGCTGACCGTCACGACCCCAGCCTGCCCCACTTCGCGTCACCGCGACGGACGTTCCCGCCCGGTGTCAGACGATGATGCGCTCGTCCGGGGCCCGCACGCCGATCACGGCGAGGGTGCGCCCCATGCCCAGGAACATGCCGCAGCAGATGGTGAGGTCGGCCAGCTCGTCGTCGGCGAAGGCGGCGTGGAGGCGGTCCCACAGCTCGTCGTCCATGGCCAGGTGGTCGATGGCGAAGCGCTGGGCGAACTCGGCGGCGAGGCGCTCGCGGTCGCTGAGCACGTCGCTGTCGCGCCAGTTGGCCACCTCGCCGTAGAAGCCGTCGTCGATGCCGGCCTCGTCGGCGCCGCGGGCCCGGGTGTCCTGGCAGACCACGCAGTCGTTGATGAGGGCGATCGTCCAGCGGGCCGCCTCGCGCTCGCGCAGGGGCAGCTGGGTGTTGCCGTAGACCGCCTCGGACAGGGCGCCCATGCCGACCGCCATGTCGACCCGCATGAGGGCCCAGTCGACGTGCTCGCCCATCCCCCGGTCAGGAAACTCGATCCGTGCCATGGGCCGAGCCTAGGACGCGCGTTCTGCCCCGCGTTCTCCGCGGGAACTAGGTGAGGCGGGCGACGGCGCCGAGCCGCTCGAGCTGATCGGGGGTGAGGGCGTCGAACACCTCGAGCGAGGCCACGTTCTGGCGGACCTGCTCGGGCGACGTGGCCCCGAACAGCACGCTGGCCAGCCGGGGGTGGCCCAGGGTGAAGGCGAAGGCGAGGCTCGCCGGGGTGACGCCCCATTCGTCGGCCAGGGCGGTGAGGGCCTCGGCCGGCGGGCTGGCCGCGACCTCGGTCGGGGCCTGGCCGTCGACCGTCGCCCGACCCGTCTCGCCGCGGGTGTACTTGCCGGTGAGGGTGCCGCCGGCCAGCACGAACGACGCCACCAGGCCGATGCCGGCGTCGTCCAGCACCGCGTCCATGGCCGGATCCTCGACCCAGCCCGGCTGAGCCACGCTGTAGGGCAGTTGGGCGGCCGCCGGCAGGGGCACGCCGAGCGACCGGGCGGCGCTCACCGCCTCGGCCAGGGCGTCGGCGCGCCAGTTGCCGATGCCCCACGCCCGGGCCCGGCCCGACGAGATGAGGCCGGCGACGTCGGCCACCAGGTCGGGCACGGACAGCCCGTCGGGCGGGGGCATCGTGTAGATGAGGTCGACGTGGTCGAGGCCCATGCGCCCGAGCGACGCGTCGAGCTCGGCGGTGGCGTCCTGGTCGGGCCAGAACTCCCACCACAGCTTGTTGGCCACCACCACCTCGTCGCGCCGCCACCCCGCGGCCCGGAACAGCTCGCCGAACACCACCTCCGAGTAGCCGGTGGGGATGGGAGCGGTTCCCGTCTCGTCGTCGTAACGGGCGTCGTCGAGGAAGGTGATGCCCAGGTCGCGGGCCGCCGCCATCGTGGCCAGGCCCTGCTCGCGGGGGATCCGCTCGAAGGTGCGCCACGAACCGAGCGCGAACAGCGAGACGTCGAGGTCGGACGAGCCGAGCGGGCGGTGGGGAAGGGACGTGAGCCGAGCCTAGACACCGGTTCCGGCGCGCGCTCCTCGACGCACGGGGTCAACCAGCGCGCGCCGACCTCGAGCGGGGCGGTACGGCGGTTCGGCCTAGGCTCGGGGCGGTCATCCAGGCACGAGGGGGCAGTCCATGGAGCACTTCGAGGGTCGCATCGCGGTCGTCACCGGCGGGGGCACGGGCATGGGCCGCGAGCTGGTCCGCCAGCTGGCGGCCGAGGGGTGCCACGTCGCCACCTGCGACGTGTCCGCCGAGGACATGGCCGAGACCAGGGCCCTGGCCGTCAACGGCGCCCCCGAGGGCACCCGGGTCGTCACCTTCGGCGCCGACGTGTCCGACGAGCGCCAGGTCCTCGCCTTTCGCGACGCGGTGGCCGCCGAGATGGCCACCGACCACATCAACCTGTTGTTCAACAACGCCGGCATCGCCGGGGGCGGCAGCCTCATCACCGACGACCGCGCCGAGTGGGAGCGCACCTTCGGGGTGGACTGGGGGGGCGTGTACCTCTGCACCCGCGCCTTCCTGCCCCTGCTCCTGGCCGCCGACGAGGGCCACGTGATCAACACCAGCAGCGTCAACGGCCTGCTCGCCTCGATCGGTCCCGGCATCCCCCACACCGCCTACAGCTCGGCCAAGTTCGCCGTGCGCGGCTTCACCGAGGCCCTCATCACCGACTTCCGGGTCAACGCCCCCCACCTGCGGGCGTCGGTGGTGATGCCGGGCCACATCGGCACGTCCATCGTCATCAACACGGGCAAGGCCCACGGCAGCGATCCCGAGTCGCTGGACCCGGAGAAGATGGCCCGGCTGCGGGCGCAGCTGGCCGGGCGGGGACTCCCGGTGGACGGCGTGTCGGACGAGGACCTGCGCAAGGGCATGCAGATGATGGCCGAGGGCTTCCGCGACGCCGCCCCGACCACGGCCGCCCAGGCCGCCACCATCATCCTCGAGGGCGTCCGCGCCAACGAGTGGCGCATCCTGGTCGGCGACGACGCCCAGGTGCTCGACGCCGAGGTGCGGGCGGACCCCGAGCACGCCTACGACGAGGACTTCTGGGCGAAGCTGCAGGCCCGGGGCGCGTTCAACGCCATGGGTACCTCGAGTTAGACGAAGTCGTACGCCGCCGGGTCGGGTGCCGCCATGGCCTGGCGGAACCGGGTGAACGGCCACGGCCACACGGCCGGCAGCCCCCGGTCGTCGAGGTACCAGCTCTGGCAACCGGTGACCCACACCGTGTGGTGGGCCGCCTGCTCGCGGGCCTGCTCGAAGGCGGCCAGCGCCTCGGGGGTCACGCTGATCTGGCGGCACGAGCCCGACCGGATCGGCTCGATGAGCTGGAGGATGTAGCCGAACTGCAGCTCGGCCACCTCGATGAGCGAGAAGTTCCCGACGGGGCCGTTGGGCCCGTTGAGCATGAAGAAGTTGGGGAAGTCGGGCATGGAGATCGACAGGTAGGCCTCGGGGCGGGGGTCCCAGGCCTCGTCCAGGGTGACCCCGTCGCGCCCGACGATCTCCATGGGCCGCATGAAGGCATCGGCGTGGAAGCCCGTCGCCAGCACCAGCACGTCGAGCTCGTGCAGGCGGCCGTCGGTGGTGCGCACGCCCCCCGGCTCGACGCGCTCGATGTGCTCGGTGACCAGCTCGGCGTTGGGTCGTTGCATGGCTTCGTAGAAGTCGGGCGAGAGGATGAGCCGCTTGCAGGCGGCCCGGTAGGTGGGGCGCAGCGCCTCGCGCAGCACCGGGTCGTGCACGTTCGTCTCGAGGTTGTCGAGACAGGCCGACTCGATCATGGCCAGCTCGGGCGATTCGGTGTCGACCACGGCGTTGGCGAACACGTCGAACATGTCCGCCAGGGTCTGGTGCAGCCCGGCCAGGCGCTCGGGGTCGTGGCGGAACGTCGCCGTCTCCTCGGCCGTGTACGCCGGGTTCTCCTGCGGCATCACCCACTGGGCGGTGCGCTGGAACAGGGTCAGGTGCGCCACCTGGTCGACCACGGCCGAGACGATCTGCACGGCGGTGGAGCCGGTCCCGATGATGCCCACCCGGGCGCCGTCGAGGCGGGCGGCGTGATCCCACCGGGCGCTGTGGAACGACGACCCGGCGAAGGTGTCCAGGCCCTCGATGTCGGGATACTTGGGGTGGTGGAGCACGCCCGTGGCCGCGATCACGAGGTCGACCACGTCACGGTGCCCGGACGCGGTGGTCAGGTGCCACCGGCCGTCGACCAGCTCGCAGCGGGCCACCCCGTCGCCGAAGCGGATGCGCTCCAGGACGCCGTGCTCGGCGGCCACCCGCTCGAAGTAGGCCTGGATCTCGGCGCCGGGGGCGAAGCGGTGGCTCCAGTCCGGGCTCAGGGCGAACGAATACGAGTAGAGGTGCGAGGGCACGTCGCAGGCCAGGCCCGGGTAGGTGTTCTCCCGCCAGGTGCCGCCGACCCGATCGGCCTTCTCGTAGACGGTGAAGTCGGTGATCCCGGCCTCGGTGAGCTTGATGGCACTGAGGATGCCGGCCATGCCGGCGCCGATCACGGCCACCCGCAGGGCCGGCTCGCGGGCCGGCTCGGTCACGGTCTCGTTCACCGCGAGGAGTTCACCACACCGAGGTCACCGCTGCCGGGCTCACACCCATTTGCCCGGGTTGAGGATGTCGTCGGGATCGAGCGCGTGCTTGATCCGGCGGGTGAGGTCCATCACGTCGTCGCCCAGCTGGCTCACGAGATGGCGGGCCTTCAACAGCCCGACGCCGTGCTCGCCGGTCACCGTCCCCCCGAGGGCCAGGGCCGCCTCCATCACCGCGTCGAAGGCCGCACCGGCCCGAGCGGTGGCGTCGGCGTCGGTGGGGTCGTAGGTGACGAGCGGGTGGAAGTTGCCGTCACCGGCGTGGCCGATCACCGGTATGGCGGTGCCGTGGCGGGCGGCGATCTCCTCCACCGCCACCAACAGCTCGGGGATGCGAGGCACCGGCACGCCGACGTCTTCGATGAGGACGGTCCCCAGGCGCTCCACGCACGGGATGGCCATGCGGCGGGCGCCCATGAGCAGCTCGCCTTCGTCGAAGTCGTCGGTGTGGGCCACGTAGTCGGCGCCGGCGGCCTCGCAGGCCGCCGCGATGCGGGGCGCCTCGTCCCCGCCGCCGTCGGTGCGGGCCAGCAGGAGGGCGGCGGCGGACCCATCGAGGCCCATGGGCCGCACCTTCTCCACCGCGTCCATGGCGGCGCGGTCCATGAGCTCGAGCGCGGCGGGGCGCACCTCGGCCACGATGCGGGTCACGGCCCGACCGGCGTCGGCCACCGAGGCGAAGGTGGCCACCACCGTCGACGCCGGCGGGGGTGGGGGGCGCAGCCGCACCACGGCCTCGGTGATGATCCCCAGGGTGCCCTCCGAGCCGACGAACAGCCGCTTGAGGTCGTAGCCGGCCACGTCCTTGATGGTGCGCCCGCCCAGGTGCAGCGCCCGGCCGTCGGCCAGCACCACCTCGATGCCGAGCACGTAGTCGGTGGTCACGCCGTACTTCACGCAGCACAGGCCCCCGGCGTTCGTGGCCAGGTTGCCCCCGATCGAGCAGATCTCGAACGAGGAGGGGTCGGGCGGGTACCACAGACCCGTGGGCGGCGGCGGCCTCCTTCAGCTCGACGTTGCGGATGCCCGGGCCCACCGAGGCGACCATGGCGGCGGGGTCGATCTCCAGCGAGCGCATGGCCTCGGTGGACACCACGATGCAGCCGTCGACGGCGGTGGACCCGCCCGACAGGCCGGTGCCCAACCCCCGGGGGACCACCGGCACCCGCAGGCGCGACGCCACCCGCAGCACGGCCTGGACGTCGGCGGTGTGGCGGGCCCGCACCAGGGCGACGGGCTCGCCGGGCACCACCGACATGGCCCGGTCGGCGCGGTAGGCGGCCATGATGTCCGGGTCGGTCACCAGCGGGCCCGGGCCGACCCCGGCCCCCAGCTCGGCCTGGAGGGCGGCGCGTACGTCCTCGGCAGGGTGGGCGGCGGTCATCAGCCCATTGTGACCCCGAAGTGGCGGCTAGCAGCCGAGGTTCGTCTTCACCGAGTCGAGCTTGGCCACGAAGTCGTCGCCGGCACTCTTCAAGTTGGCCTTGCGCTGGTCGGCGGATGCCTGCTTGTCGGCCACGGCGGCGTCGAGCTTCTGCTGGGCCTGGTCCAGGTCGGAGCTGAGGTTGCTCGGCAGCTTGTCCTTCAAGGCATCGACCGACTGGGTGGCCGCCTGGGCCTTGGCCTGCACGTCGGCGAGCTGATCGGGCGCCAGGTTCTCGAGGTTGGCCCCGGAGACCTTGTCCTGCACGTTGGTGATGGCGGTGCAGGCGGGGCCCTTGGCCGCGTCGGCCAGCTTCTGCTTGGCCGCGCTGCTGCAACCGACCGTGAGCATCAACGCGGCCCCCACCGCCACCACGGTGACGAGGAGGGGTCGGGTTCCCTTGGCCATGTCGGACTCCTTTCGGCTGCGTCACCCCGGTCGGGGACACGCCATCGTGGCATACGGGGTGGGTGGGCCCCACCGGTGGCCCCGTCAGGGCTTGACGAAGCGCACCAGCGCGTCGAGCTCGTCCTGGGTTCCGATGGCGATGATGACCTGACCGGCGGACACCTCGGTGTCGGGGCCCGGGTTGGTCTGGAACGTCCCGTCGCCGTCGCGCAGCGCCAGCACCAGCGCGCCGGTCCGGTCGCGCAGGCCGGTCTCGCGCAGCGAGCGCCCGGCGATGGCCGAGTCGGCGGCGACCGGCACCTCCTCGAGGCGGAACTCCAGGTTCTGCTCGTGCATGACCACGTCGAGGAACTCGGCCACGTTGGGACGCAGCACGAACGCCGCCATGCGCGACCCGCCGATGCTCTGGGGGTTCACCACCCGGTCGGCCCCGGCCCGGCGCAACTTGTCCTCGCTGTCGTGGCTGCGGGTGCGGGCGACGATGAACAGGTCGGGCTTGAGCGCCCGGGCGCTGAGGGTGATGAACGAGTTCGACGCGTCACCGTCCACGGCCGCCACCAGGGCGGCCGCCCGCTCGATGCCCGCCTCGCGCAACACGGCGTCGTCGGTGGCGTCGCCCACCACCAACGGGTGGACGGCGCCCTCCACCCGCGTCTCGTCCTGTTCCACGATGACCAGGTCCCGCCCGGCGGCGAGCACCTCGTCGGCGATGGCCCGGCCCACCCGTCCCCATCCGCAGATGACCACGTGATCGGCCATGGCGGCGATCGACTGTTCCATGCGACGTCTCCCCAGCAGTTCGTTGAGGCGGCCCTCGAGCAAGGTCTCGATGAGCACGCTGAAGGCGTAGAGGGCGGCCCCGACCCCGACCAGGATCAGGGCCATGGTGAAGACCTCGCCGGCCGGGGTCAGCGGCCGCACCTCACGGAAGCCCACGGTCGAGACCGTGGTGACCGTCTGGTAGGCGGCATCCAGCAGGCTGAAGCCGAGCAGCAGGTACCCGATGGTGCCCGCCACGATCACCGCGGCCAGGGCGATCATGGCGCCCCCCAGGCGCCTCCAGTGGCTCACCGCCGGAGCCTAGGCGGGGAGGTTGTGGGCAGCGTCGGACGGTGGGGGTGGCGGTGGCGGTGGGCTGAGCGCGCCCACCTCGAGGGCCCGGACGACATCGGCGTTGGAGATGATGCCCACCAGCCGGCCGGTGCCGTCGAGCACCAGCGCCCGCCGCGCGCCGGTGGCCCGCATGCGCTCGACCACGGTGATGCCCAGATCGCCGGGATGCACCACGGGCACCGCGGCCAGCGGCACGGCGATGTCGCCCACCGTGACCTGGGCCCGCCGCTCGGGGGGGAGGCGGCGCACGTCCTCCAGCGTCACCAGGCCGACGGGGGCGCCGGCCTCGTCGACCACGGGGAAGGCGGAGTGGCGGCGGCTCAGCACGAAGTCGTGGACCAGGCTCTCGACGCTGAGCGAGCGGTCCACCGTGACCGGGGGGGAGGCCATGAGCTGGCGGGCCCGGACGGCGCCGAGCACGCCCTGCTCGGCCGCCATCGTGGCCTCGGCCCGCCCGGCGTTGTCGAGGAACCACCCGACCAGCACGAGCCACAGCCCGGAGACCACCAGCCCGGCTGAAGGCGCTCGAACAGACCGAGGCCGATCAGGCCCCACGCCAGCCAGTGGCTGACCCGGGCCACGGCCCGGGTGGCGGCCAGCCGATCGTGGTTGCGCTCCCACACCGCGGCGCGCAGCACCCGCCCCCCGTCGAGGGGGTAGGCGGGCAGCAGGTTGAACACGGCCAGCACGAAGTTGATGAGCGAGAGCCAGGCCACGGTGCCGACCACCAGGTCGGAGAGGCCCACCGCGTCGGCCACGGCGGCGACGGCGAAGAACACGCACGGCCAGCCCGAGGCTGGTGAGGGGGCCGACCACGGCGATGCGGAACTCGGCGCCGGCCGAGGAGGGCTCGCCTTCGAGCTTGGACACGCCGCCCAGCAGCCACAGGGTGATGCCGCCCACGCCCACGCCGTTGCGCCGGGCCACCAGGGCGTGGGCCATCTCGTGGGTGAGCAGCGAGGCGAAGAACACCACGGCGGCCACCGTGGCGGTGATCCAGTAGGCGGTCGCGCCCTGGCCGGGGGCCATGTCGGGCAGGGCCGAGGCGGCCAGCGTCCAGGCGATGAGGGCGGCGATGCCGAGGACGCTCCAGTTCACCCCGACCGGGATGCCGAAGATGCGCCCCAGGCGGATGCTCTCATGCACGGGCCACCATCCAACGATCGACGGGAGCCGCCGAGAGGTCTCGGCGGACCGGTTTCAATCTACGGCGCCGGTCATCGACGGCGATGGGGCCCTTGGTCCCTTTTTCCTCAGCCGTCGCCGGGGGCTCCGGCCCGGAACTCGAGGCCGGTGAAGTCGCCGGAGGTGCGCCAGGCCTCGATGTACTCGAAGTAGGCGACCGGCCCCTCGGGGTAGCCGCTGCCGTTGAGGCGCTCCCGGCGACCGATGGGCCTGCCCTCGTTGTTGTAGTAGCCGGGGGTGCAGTCGGGGTCGCCCAGGAAGGCCCGCTCGCTGCTCTCCAGCAGGGCCACCCACGCCTGCTCGGCCGGCTCGGTCACCTCGACCTCCTCGGCCCCGACGGCCTCGGCGTGGGCCACCACCGCGGCGATCGTGGCCCCGGCCTCGGTCAGGTTGTAGGTGATGTTGGAGATCAGGTTGGCGCCCTGGCTGGGCCCGACGATGAACAGGTTGGGGAAGCCGTGCACGTGGATGCCGTGCAGGCTCTGCATGCCGTCGGCCCAACGCTCCGACAGGGCCTGCCCGTCGCGGCCGCACGTCTCGAAGCCGGCCCGCCGGGCGTAGTCGGTGCCGACCTCGAAGCCCGACGCGAAGATCAGGCAGTCGAGCTCGTAGTGGGTGCCGCCGACCCACACCCCGGTCTCGTCGATCCGCTCGACGCCCTGGCCGTCGGTGTCGACGAGGTGCGTGCCCGGCTCGTTGTAGGCCTGCAGGTACTCGTCGTGGAAGCAGGGCCGCTTGCACAGCTGGCGGTACCAGGGCTTGAGGGCCTCGGGCGGTCTCCGGGTCGGCCACGACCGCGTCGACCCGGGCCCGGATCTCGGTCATCTTCTCGTCGTCGCTCTCCTCGTAGGCCCGCACGAAGGCCTCGGGGGTGAACGCCGAGAAGTCGGCGCCCGACGCGGTCAGGTCGGCCACGACCCGGTCGCGGATGCGCTGGGAGATGTCGGTCCAGCCGTCCTTGACGAGGTCCTCGTCGGCGAAGCCGCCCGGTCTGCAGGATGGTGAAGTTCATGAGCCACTCGCGCTGCCAGCCGGGCTCGAGGGTGGCGAACCACTCCGGGTCGATGGCGTGGTTGTTGCGCACGTCGATCGACGACGGGGTGCGCTGGAACACGTACAGCTCCTGCGCGTCGCGGGCCAGGTGGGGGATGCACTGCACCGCCGTCGCCCCGGTGCCGATGATGCCGACCCGCTTGTCGGCCAGGCCCGTCATCGGGGCGCCGGCCGGGTCGCCGCCGGTGTAGTCGTAGTCCCACCGGCTGGTGTGGAAGCAGTGCCCGCCGAACGTCTCGATGCCCGGGATCCCGGGCAGCTTGGGGCGGTGCAGCGGGCCGGTGCCCATGGCCACGAACTTGGCCCGCATCTCGTCGCCCCGGTCGGTGCGGATGATCCAGCGCGACGAGTCCTCGTCCCAGTCGAGGCTGGTGACCTCGGTGGAGAAGAGGGCGTCGTCGTAGAGGCCGAAGTGGGTGGCGATGCGCTGGGCGTGTCCGAAGATCTCGGGCGCGAAGGTGTACTTCTGGGTGGGCATGTGGCCCGGTCTCTTCGAGCAGCGGCAGGTAGATCATGGCGGCCGTGTCGCACATGGCACCCGGGTAGCGGTTCCAGTACCAGGCGCCGCCGACGTCGCCGCCTCCTTCGATGATGCGGACGTCGTCGATGCCGGCCTCCTTCAACCGGGCGCCGGTGGACGAGCCCGGCGAAGCCGCCGCCGATGAAGGCCACCGTCACCTCGTCGTGGCGCGGCTCGCGCTCGGTCCGTTCGACGTAGGGGTCGTCGAGGAAGTGGGCGAAGCGCCCCGTGGGCTCGATGTACTGCTCGTTGCCGTCGTCGCGGAGGCGCTTGTCCCGCTCGGCGCGGTACTTGGCCTGCAACGCCTCCCGGTCGATCGGCTCGGCGACGGTGGTGGCGGATCCCTCCGGGCTGCTCATGGGCCCATTCTGACCGACGCGAACGGGCCGGCCGACGAGAGTGGGCCGATCGACCTCCACCATTGGGCCGGATGGACCTTCTTGGTACGGCAGATCGGGCGAGGCGTCGATGATGCACAGGTGGACCATGAGCTGAGCGCGTTTGCCGACCCCGCGGCGCTGTCCCCGTCGATGTGGAGGCGCGTGGCCCACGAGCGCGTCGGAGCTCACCCTCGTGGTCGACCGGGGGACGCGCTGCCGGTTCGCCTCCCACTCGCTCGAGTCGGTGAGCGGCTTCACCGACGACCAGCTGATGGGCCGTCGCCTGCTGGCGCTGGTGCACCCCGACCACCGACGTGAGTTGCTGCAGGTGCTCGGTTCGACCGGTGATGCCCGCTGGGACCGGGGCCCGGTCTCGCTCACGGTCAAGGTGTGCTTCGCCGACCTCCGATGGCACGACGTGAGCCTGCGGGTCCGCCGCCTCCACGACGACGGGGACATCTGGTTCCTGCTCAACGTCCGCGACGAGACGGTGCAGCGCCGGGTGGAGGCCGCCCTGCTGCGCAAGACCGAGCTCGAGGTCCTGCTCGAGCGCATCCAGCGCCGGTTCAACAACGAGCGCGTCGGGCCGCATCGACGAGTCCATCGAGTCCGTGCTCGAGGACGCCGGTCGCTACCTCGGTGCCGACCGGGCCTACGTCCTGTCGTACGACCTCAGCGAACGGGTCGAGTCGATGACGCACGAGTGGTGCTCGGAGTCGGTGGTCCCCGAGCTGGCCGACTACCAGCGGGTGTCGTTCGACAACATCCCCTACTGCATGGTGCGCAGCTTGCGGGGGGAGCTGGTGGCCATCAGCCACCCCGATGACCTCGGCGACGAGTGGGCCGCCGACCAGACCTTCCTGAAGGCCGAGGGCATCCAGTCGTTGCTCGAGCTCCCGGTGGTGATGGACGGCCGCACGGTCGGCAGCGTCGGCTTCGACTGGATCACCACCATGGCCACCTGGACGAACGAGGACCTCACCATCCTGGGCGTGCTCGGGTCGATGTTCTCCCAGGTGCTGGCCCGCAAGGACTCCGAGCAGGCGCTCGAACGGACCATGGTCGACAGCCAGACCCGCTTCGCCGCGCTGGTCGACAACCTGCCCGATCCGGTCATCCGCGTCGGCATCCGGGGCGAGTTGCTCTACGCCAACGCCGCCGCCCGCCGCACGCTGCTGCTGTCGGATGACGGGCGCATGCGCCAGGTCGACGACGCACTGGCTTCCATCGCCTCGTCGTTCGCGGTGGCCTTCGCCTCCAACGAGACCCAGATGATCGCCCACGAGATCGACACCACCCACGGGCTGCGCCACCTCGAGACCCGGGTGGTGCCCGAACGCGGCCCCGACGGCCAGCCCCAGTCACTGCTGCTGGTCAGCTCGGACCTCACCGAGCGCCGCCGCTCGGAGGAGGACCTCGCCCACAACGCCACCCACGACCCGCTCACCGGGCTGGCCAACCGCAAGCTGTTCCTGGCCCAGCTCGACGAGGCCGCGGCCCGTTTCGCCGAGGACAAGGTCTTCGCCGTGCTGTACCTCGACCTCGACCGGTTCAAGACCGTGAACGACACCTACGGCCACTCCGCCGGCGACGCCCTGCTGCTGGAGGTGAGCCGCCGGCTGGCGGGCGCGCTGCGCCAGGGAGACCTGCTGGCCCGACTGGGCGGCGACGAGTTCACCGTGCTGTTGCCCGACGCCATGACCCTCGACCACGCCACCGACTGCGCCCAGCGTCTGCTCGACGCCGTGGCCGCACCCGTCGACGTCGCCGGCCAGCGCATGGTCGTCACCGGCTCGGTCGGCGTCGCCCTGGCCACGGAGGACGACCACGAGCCGCTGGACCTGCTCCACCGGGCCGACGCCGCCATGTACGAGGCCAAGGAGGCCGGCCGGGCCCGGGTTGTCACGTTCGACCCATCGACTTCGGGGGTGCGCCGTCCCCAGCTGCGCATCGCCGCCGGTTAGCCCCGTGAGCGATCAGGCCACCCGGTCCACTCCCGGCCCGCCCCCCGGCTTCGACGTCCCCCGCCGGCGAGCTCGTCGCTCGATCCCGTCGGCGGCCACCGGCCCCGACGCCTCCAGCGAGCTGGAGGAGCTGCGCCGCAACGAGGCCTGGCTCGAGGCCGTGATCCAGAACGGCACCGACGGCCTCGTGGTGCTGGACGCCAACGGCTGCGTCGAATGGGCCAACGCCCCGCTGGAGGACCTGCTCGGCTACCGCCCCGTCGATGCGGTGGGCATGCACGTGCTCGACTTCGTGCACCCCGAGGACGTGGAGAAGGCGATCCCCTCGCTCACCCGGGTGGTCGAGGGTCGCACCATCGGCGAGCCCGTCGTCGTCCGGGCTCGCCACGTCGACGGCACCTGGCGCTGGGTCGAGGCGCTCACCAAGCGCTTCGAGCAGCCCTGGGCCCACGAGGGGGCGGTGTTCAGCCTGCGCGACGTGACGGCTCGAGTGCTGGCCGAACAGGCCCGCCAGGAGACCGACCTGCGCTTCCGCACGGTCGTGGACAACAGCTACGACGTGGTGGCCGTGATCGATCGCGACGCCCGGGTCAAGTGGGTCACGCCCAGCTGCCAGCACCTCCTGGGATGGTCGCCCGCCGAACTGGAGGGGACGAACGGGTTCGACCTCGTCCACCCCGATGACCGCGACGAGCTGTTCCTCGAGCTGGTGGAGTTCATGGCCGGCACCGGCGAGACCAGCCCCACCACGGTCCGCATGCAGCACCGCGACCGCAGCTGGCACCACATCGAGCTCGTGGGCACCGACTTCCTCGACCATCCCGGCATCGAGGGCGTCGCCCTGAACCTGCGCCTCGTCGACGAGCGCATCGACGCCGAGAAGGATCGTCAACGCCTGCTCGACCTCTTCGAGCTGACCGGTGACCTGGTCGTCACCCACGCCGTGGCCGGGGGCCTCGTCTACGTCAACGCCGCCGCCCGCCGGTTCTTCGACCTCGACGGCGTGGAGGACCTCAGCCGCTTCGACCTGCGGGCCCGGCTCTCCCCCGAGAGCCTGGAGCGGTTGACGACGGAGGTCATGCCGGCCATGAAGCAGACCGGGCGCTGGTCGGGCGAGGTCGAGCTGATCGGGCCCGACGACTCACCGGTGCCCGCCCTGGCCCAGATCCTCACCCACCGCGATTCCGACGGCCGCCAGGAGTTCGTGTCAGCCATCATCCACGACATCAGCGAGCGCAAGGCGTTCGAGATCCGCCTGCGCCACGAGGCCACCCACGATCCGCTGACCGGCCTGCCCAACCGCACCCTGCTGATCGACCGGCTCGAGGTTGCTCTGGCCCGAGGAGCTCGCCGCGACACCCACGTGGCGCGTGCTCTTCTGCGACCTCGACCACTTCAAGGTGGTCAACGACAGCCTCGGCCACAGCCAGGGCGACCGCCTGCTGATCGAGGGTGGCCGACCGACTGGCCGCCCAGTTGCGGCCTGGGCGACACCGTGGGCCGATTCGGCGGCGACGAGTTCGTCATCCTGTGCGAGGACCTGGACGGGCCCGAGGACGCCGCCAACCTGGCCGATCGGGTGGGCCACGCCTTCGCCGAAGGCTTCGATCTCGACGGCAGCGAGGTCGTAATCGGGGTGTCGATCGGCATCGCCATCAGCCACCGCGGCGACAGCGACCCCGAGGCGCTGATCCGCGACGCCGACGCGGCCATGTACCGGGCCAAGGCCCTGGGCCGGGCCCGCTACCAGGTGTTCGAGCCCCACATCGGCCGCCAGGCCGTCGACCGCTTCGAGATCGAGCGGGAGCTGCGCCAGGCGCTGGGCCAGGGCGAGCTCGAGCTCTACTACCAGCCGGTCTTCGACCTGGCCGGCGGTCGGCTGGTGGGGACCGAGGCGCTGGTGCGCTGGCATCACCCGGAGCGCGGCCTGGTCTGCCCCGATGAGTTCATCCCGGTGGCCGAGGAGACGGGCCTCATCGTCCCCCTCGGCGAGTGGGTGCTGGACGAGGCCTGCCAGCAGATCCAGCGGCTGGAGCGACGAGCTCCCTGACGAGCGTGAGCTGTGGGTGGCGGTCAACGTGTCGGGCCGCCAGCTGGAGGACGCCAACCTGGTCGGCCACCTGCGCGAGTCGATCGCCGAGCGCCGCATCGACCCCGGCCGGCTCCACCTGGAGGTGACCGAGAGCGTGCTGATGCGCGACGTGGCGCAGTCGGCCCGGATCCTGCGAGCGCCTCAAGCGGCTGGGCGTGAAGCTGGCCGTCGACGACTTCGGCACGGGCTACTCGTCGCTCAGCTACCTGAGGCGGTTCCCGGTCGACAGCCTGAAGGTGGATCGCAGCTTCGTCGACGAGCTCGGCGGCTCCGACGCCGGCGACGACTCGACCATCGTGGCCGCCGTCATCAACCTGGCCCACACCCTCGGCCTGGTGGCGGTGGCCGAGGGGGTCGAGCGACCCTGCCAGCGCGACGAGCTCGAGCGGCTGGGGTGCGACCTGGCCCAGGGCTTCCTGCTGGGCCGGCCCATGGCCGCGGGCGCGCTGGCACCGCTGCTCGCCGGGGAGGCGGACGGGCCGCGACGCTAGGGTCTGGGGGCCATGACCGGCCGTGATGAATTCGGTGACGTGAGCGCCACGCTCGGGCGAGACCACGTGGCGACGGTCGAGCTCCACCGTCCTCCGGCCAACTACTTCGACGTGGCTCTCATCCGTTCGGTGGCCGACGCCTACGGGCGCTCGACGCCGACGGCGGCTGCCGGGCCATCGTGTTGTGCTCGGAGGGCAAGCACTTCTGCGCCGGCGCCGACTTCGCCGGGCCCTCGTCGGGAGCCGGCTCTGGCCCGGTGAGCTCTACCGCGAGGCGGTCCGGCTCTTCGAGTACGGGATCCCGGTGGTGGCCGCCGTCCAGCGGTGCGGCCATCGGGGGCGGTCTGGGCCTGGCCTGCTCGGCCGACTTCCGGGTGGCCGGCCCCGGGAGCCGGTTCTCGGCCAACTTCGCCCAGCTGGGCTTCCATCACGGCTTCGGCCTGTCGGTCACCCTCCCCGCCATCGTGGGCCACCAGCAGGCCCTCCGGCTCCTGTACCTCGGCGAACGCCTCACCGGCGAGCAGGCGGCGGAGATCGGGCTGTGCGACCGGTTGGCGGGCACCGACGACGACGTGCGCGCCGCAGGCCCACGCGTTGGCGGCGTCGATCGCCGACTCGGCCCCGCTGGCGGTGCGCTCGATCCGCCAGACCATGCGGGGCGACCTGGCCGAGCAGGTGCGCCGGGCCACCGAGCGGGAGCTGGCCGAGCAGCAGCGACTGCAGGGCACGGCCGACTTCGCCGAGGGCATCCGCGCCGCGGCCGAGCGCCGACCGCCGGTGTTCGAGGGACGATGAGCGACCGCTCCGGTTCCGAGGGCGACGGCCTGCCCCCGGACCTGTCGTCGGAGCTGCGGGCGGAGTTGCGGGCCTGGCTGGCCGACCAGTGGGACCCCGAGCTCAGCCTGGTCGAGTGGCGCACCCGCCTGGCCGAGTCGGGCTGGGCCTGCCCGAGCTGGCCGTCGGCCTGGTGCGGGCGCGGGCTCCCGCCGGCGGCGAACGCCGTCGTGGCCGAGGAGCTGGCCCGGGTCGGCGCGGTGGGCGATCCCCGACGGGGTGGGGATGAGCCTGGCCGCGCCGACGATCCTCGAACACGGCAGCGACGAGCTCAAGGACCGGTTCCTGCGCCCCACCGTCACCGGCGAGCTCCGTTGGTGCCAGCTGTTCAGCGAGCCCGGTGCCGGTTCGGACCTGGCCGGGCTGACCACCCGGGCCGACCGCGACGGTGACCAGTGGATCGTGAACGGGCAGAAGGTGTGGAACACCTCGGCCCACCACGCCGACGTCGGGCTGCTGCTGGCCCGCACCGACTTCGACGTCCCCAAGCACCGCGGCATCACCTGCTTCGCCGTGCCCATGCGCAACGACCACGTCGAGGTCCGGCCGCTGCGCCAGATGAACGGCCACGCCTCGTTCAACGAGGTGTTCTTCGACGACGCCCCCGTCCCCGCCGACGACGTCATCGGGGCCGTCGGCGGCGGGCTGGGCGGTGGCCCTCACCACCCTGGCCCACGAGCGCCGCCTGGCCCCCACCCGCACCGACGCGGCCGCGGCGGTGACGGCCGGGCGGGTGGCCCGTGAGGCGGCCGCCGAGGCGGCGGTGGCGGCCCAGCCCTACACCTGGTACCCGCAGCGGGCCGGCCGCCCCGATCTGGTGGCCGAGCAGGCCGTGGCCGCCGGCCGACAGGACGACCCGTTGATCCGCCAGGACGTGGCCCGCGTGGCGTCGATGACCCGGGTCGCCCAGTGGACCCAGCGCCGGGCGCTGGCCGCCCGCGCCCTGGGCCGACCGCCGGGGCCCGAAGGGTCGCTCGGCAAGCTGGCCAGCAGCGCCATCGCCCGCGCCTCGTCCGACGCCCATTCCGCCATCGCCGGGGCCGACGGCCATGCTGTCGGGCGCCGACAGCCCCCGGGAGGGGACGATCGCCGAGATCTTCGTCTCGGTGCCCGCCGTCTCCATCGCCGGCGGCACCGACGAGATCCAGCGCAACATCCTGGGCGAGCGCATCCTCGGGCTGCCCAAGGAGCCGCAGGTCGACCGGGACATCCCCTTCCGCGACGTGGCCAAGAACGCGTCCGCGCTGAACCCCACCCCGGAGGACCGACCGTGCCCCACCTCGACCGCGACGGCGTCGCCATCCACTACGACGTCCACGGCGACGCCACCGACCGCCCGCCCCTGCTGCTGACGCACGGCTACGCGGCATCGGGTTCGATGTGGGCCCCGAACCTCGCCGCGCTGAGCGCCTCCCGCCAGGTCATCACCTGGGACCTGCGCGGCCACGGGCGCAGCGACTCCCCCGCCGACCCGGCGCAGTACTCGCAGGAGGCCTGCGTCGCCGACCTGGCCGCCATCCTCGACGCCTGCGACGCGGAGGTGGCCGTGCTCGGCGGCCACTCCCTCGGGCGGCTACCTGTCGCTGGCCTTCCGCCTGGCCCACCCCGAGCGGGTCGCCGCCCTGGTGCTGGTCGACACCGGCCCCGGGTTCAAGCAGGACGCGGGCCGGGCCCAGTGGAACGACATGGCCGAGGGCTTCGCCCGTGACTTCGAGACCCGCGGCCTCGACGCCCTCGCGTCCAGTCCGGAGGTCAACGCCGGCCCCCACGACCCGCAGGGCCTGGCCCGCGCCGCCCGAGGCATCCTGATCCAGGCCGACGCCACCATCATCTCCTCGCTGGGCGACATCGACGTCCCCACCCTGGTGCTGGTGGGCGACCGGGACCGGCCCTTCCTCAACGCCGCCGACTACCTGGCCGCCAAGATCGCCGGTGCCACCAAGGTCGTCATCGCCGACGCCGGCCACGCCCCCAACCTCGACCAGCCCGCCTCGTTCGACGCGGCGGTGACCGCGTTCCTGGCCGGGGCGGCTCCGCCGGGGTAGGGAAATGTGGCGCCCGGGCCATGGTCGGTCGGGCGCCCAGGAGCGACGCTCTCCCTCCAGCGAGTCCCACGGATCCCCGTGGTCGAGCGACGAGGGAGGCTCTCATGACCAACTGGACCGAGCACACAGCGCCCCATCCCGATCTGCACGCCCCGACCCGGGAACCGATCTCGCCCGAGACCTCGCCCTCGACCCCCGAGGCCGAAGGTCCGGCGCGACGGCGGCGGTGGTGGGGGCACCCGAGGCTCCATCGGCTGAGCCTCGGCGCCCCCGCCGTCGCTGGCCCCGGATCGTGGCCCTGGCGGTGCCGTTCCTCCTGGTGGGCGCAGCCCTGGGTGTCGCCGGGGGCTACCGCTCGACCACGCCGACCCGTGACCGCCTGCGGGGCGAACGCGACGACCTGCAGACCCAACTCGACCAGGCCCACGACGACCTGGCCGCGGCCAACACCGCGGCGACGGCGTCCCGCACGAAGTCCGACGCCTGCCAGCGGCTGGCCACCGACTCGAAGGTGATGGCCGACGACTTCGACCAGCTGACCAAGCTCTGGGACGATCCCGCCTACCAGAACAGCGCACCGGGGTCGCCGGAGGAAGCGGCGATGTTCAAGAAGGAGTACGACATCGTGACGTCGATGACGTTCACCCGAGGACTCGTCACCAGTGATGCGCAAGCCTGCACGTCCACGGCGACGACCACCTGAGGTGACCAACAGCACCTGAGGTGACGAGTGCCCGGGCCCCGATCAACGGGGATCAGGGGGCCCGGGCGCTCTCCACATCGGTCTCGGGACCCTGGATCCGGGCACCGAGCTGGGCGGCGGCGGTGGCCAGGCGCACGGCGGTGGCCTCCACCTCCCCCGCGCCCTCGGCATCGCCGGCCAAGCGGCGGCGTTCGGCCACCCCGACGAGGTGTCGGGCCAACTGGGTCGCCGTCCGGTGCTCCTCCAAGGCGGCCTGCAGCTCCTCCACCTCCCGGCGAGGCTGGTCCGACGACAGCGGGGGCGGTTTCTCGAGCGGGTACGGCCCCACCGCCTCGCCGGTGACCAAGCCGAAGACGGCCGGCGCCGGGGCCCGCCCGGCCGTGGGGTCGGCGTCGAGCTCGACCAGATGGCACCCGGGCGGCAGGTGCGGGCCGATGAGGTCGGCGGTGAGGGAGGAGACCACCGTCTGCCTGGCCGGGGTGATGATGCGGAGGCGGCTGAGCCGGTTGAGCACGGGCCCGGTGTAGGAACCGTCGTGGAGCTCGGCCTCCCCGGTGTGCAGCGCGATCTTCACGGCGAGGTCGACCCCGCCGGGCCACGGCTCGTGGGCCACCCGCTCGTGCAGGGCGACGGCGGCTGTCGCCGCGGCCGACGGCTGGCCGAACCGGACGAGCTTGCGACCTTCGTCGGCCCCGCGGCCACCACCACGCCGTCGCGGGCCTCGACCGTCTCGCTCACCACGTCGTCGAGCCGATGGGCGATGAGGCTCATGGTGTCGGGGTGCTCGTCCCACAGCACGTCGGTTCCCACCGCCTCGACGACCAGGAAGGTGCCGACGCCCGTTTGCGGCGCCAGACGGCCCGCCCGCAGGCGCTCGGCCAACTCTCCCGCCGACGCCGGTCGCCGGGCCGGGTCGGTCGACCAGGGCCCGACGCAGGACGCGGGCCATCGGCCCCCCCACGGCGGGATCGGTGTCGTCCGGCACCGGACCGTCGGGCCCGGGCAGCTGCCCGGTGAGCAGCGTGACCGCGCTCGCCGCCAGCCCGTAGACGTCCGCCGCGGCGGTGATCGGGCCCCCGGCGCCGACCTCGGGGGCGACGAAGCCTCTCGTCCCCGACCGCAGACGAGGACCCCCGGCGCCGGCGATGCCGAAGTCCACCAGCATCACCCGGCCCTGCGGGGTGCGGATCAGGTTGGCGGGCTTGACGTCACCGTGCACGATCGGCGGCTGCTGGGCGTGGAGGTGGTCGAGGGCGGCGGCGGTCTGCGCCACCACGTCCACCACCAGGGTGGGGTTGAGCCCGGGGTCGCCCTGCTCGGCCAGGAGCTCGGCGAGGTCGGTCCCCTCGATCCACTCCATCACGATCACGTACCGGCCATCGAAAGGGAAGCCGTCGCGTACCCTCGGGAGGTTCGGGTGCGCCGGCAGGTTGAGCAGGATCCGGGTCTCGGCCGCCACCGCCTCGGTCGAGGCCTCGTCACCCACCTTCGAGATCTTCAGCGCCACCTTGAGCTGGTGGAGCTCGTCCATCGCCTCCACGACACTCGCCTGCCCGCCCTCGCCGCCCGGCCCGCCCCGGCCCGGCTCGGACAGCATCCGGTAGCGCCCGTGGATCAGGTCGTCTTCCATCAGTGGGCCTGGTCCTCGCCGTCATCGCGCAGGTCGGCCAACGTGACCGCACCCCGCTGGAGCGCCTCGTTGGCCAGGCGGACGCGGCGAGGCTCGAGCCCGTCCTCGGCGATCCCGAACTTGTCGTAGAGGTGGCTGAGGTGTTGCTTCACCGCGGCCTGGCCGACGTACAACCGCACCGCGATGTCCCGCACGGCGGCCGGAGGCGTGAAGGCGTTCCCGGCCAGCAGGGGCCGGCACAGCTCGACCAGCACCTCGTGCTCCCGATCGGTCAGCCGGGGCGGCGGCTCGAGTCCCTCGGTCCGGTGCCCCTGGAGACCGCCGCGCTCGCGGAACACCAACCGGGTGCGTCCGAGGACCATTTCGTCGCCGTCGCGCAGGACGCGCTCGGCGAAGAGGCGCGATCCGTTCACGAAGGTGCCGTTGCTCGAGCCCAGGTCGCGGACGCACCAACTCCCGCCGATGGTCTCGAGCATCAGGTGCACCCGGGACACGGTGGGGTCGTTGGGGATGGTGAGGTCGGCGTCCGCGCTGGCGCCCACGCTGCATCTCCCCTCGTCGAGGGCCACGATGTCGTGCCCTCGACTCCCCCACACCTCGAGCACCGCCATACCGGGCCCTCCCCTCGGCGCTCGGAATCGTATCCCGGGTACCGGATCCCGTGACCGGCGGGGGCCTGGCCGAACGGACATGGAGACCTTGCCTCCCGGCCAGCGAAGCCCACGCGTAAGGCCATGGCCGACGGGTGGCCAAGGGTGCGAAGCTGTTGTTCTGGGGAATGCAGGCTGCTGAATCCACAAAGACCGAGCATGTGCCTCAGAGAGGGGGTGTCGCCGTGGCCTCACGGGGAGTGACCTCACCACGATGTGTCCGACGGCGTCACCGGGAGCCGGGTCGATGACGGCCACCACCGACACCGCCACGGCGCCGAACCGGCCGTCGAGCCCGAAAGCTCGGGTCGAGCGGCGCCTGCCCACCACGACCCCCGCCCGCCTGGGCGCGGCCTCGCTGCTCCTGGTGGGGTCGACCCTGGTGTTCGGCCTCGCCGCCGCCGGAGCGGGCGCCGCCCGCCACCGCGCCGCCGACGAGCTGGCCAACGGGGCCGAGCCCATCCTGGTCCAGGCCACCGAGGTGTACCGCTCGCTGTCGGACGCCGACGCCGCCGCCACCACCACGTTCCTCATCGGCGCCCCCGATCGCATCGAGTCGGCCAACCAGTACCAGGCCGACATCAATGCCGCCAGCGAGCAGCTGACGGCGCTCAGCCAGGAGACGGGGGGCTCGCAGGAGGCACGCGACGCCGTGCAGGTCATCGCCGAGCAGCTTCCCGTCTACACCGGCCTCATCGAGCGGGCCCGGACCAACAACGAGCAGGACTTCCCGGTGGGCGCGGCCTACCTGCGCAACGCCTCGACGCTGATGCGCGAGCAGATCCTGCCCCAGGCCCTGGTGCTCTACGACCTCGAGGGCACGCGCCTGGACGCCGCCTACGGGTCGGGGTCCAGCCCCACCGCACCGGTGCTGGTGGTGGCCACCGGCGTCCTCCTCCTCGGCCTGCTCG
Organism: uncultured Microthrixaceae bacterium; assembly: GCA_963726905.1. Lineage (GTDB taxonomy): Bacteria > Actinomycetota > Acidimicrobiia > Acidimicrobiales > Acidimicrobilacustridaceae > UBA4742. The sequence continues at coordinate 116,215 of CAVSDZ010000001.1, read as the reverse complement.
TCGTCGTCCAGGTCTACGTGACCCGCCGCACCCATCGCCGCCTCAACCTGGCGCTGGTGGCGGCCACCGTGGTGGTGGCCGGCGTGATGACCTGGATCACGGTCGGCTTCGTGATGGAGCGCGAGGCGCTGGCCGATGCCCAGCGCCGGGGCTCGGACGCGGTCCAGCTGCTGTCGGCGGCGCGCATCTCCGCCCTACAGGCCCAGAGCCGGGAGAACCTGGTGCTGGTCGCCCGCCAGTACGACCCGGCGGACAACGTCAAGGACGCCCTCACCACCGCCGGGGGGCAGGACGGCGACGGCGGGTTGCTGGGCGAGGCCCGCACCATCGAGGTGCAGGAGGGCCGCGGCGACCAGGCCGCCGCTCTGGCCACGGACTTCGCCACCTACGTGACCCTTCATCACCGCATCAGCGAGGCCGAGCGGGAAGGGGACTTCTACGGCATCAAGGACCCCAAGACCAACACGAGCTCACCGGGAGCGATCAAGTTGGCGGTGGGCGACCGCGACCAGCGGCTGCCAAGCGGGATGCGAGACCTTCGTGGCGGCGCAGGTCGACCAGGAGCTCGGCGACGAGATCGCCGCCGCCCAGGCCCGCTTCGAGGCCGACGCCACCGACGCCACGTCGGCCCTGCCCGGCCTGTGGCTGGTGATGGCGCTCGCCCTCGTGGTGACCGCGGGGCTCATCGTCTACGGGCTCCAGCAGCGCATCCGGGAGTACCGGTGACCGGGGGTGCGACCCGCCGGGCGCTGGGGCTGGCGGTGACGCTGGCCGTCGTGGGCAGCCTGGCCGTCGGCTGCGCCCTGGGCGCCGACCAGGCCGGGCGCGACGCCCGCCAGGTGCTGGCCGGCCCCACCACCACCGCAGCCGGCCACCACGACAACGACGCAGCCGGACTGCCAACGGGACCGGGTCGCCCCGTTCCCCCCTCCAACCGGCCGGCACGCCGTTCACCAGCGGGGCATTGAAGAAGATCCAGGACCACGGAAAGCTCATCGTCGGGGTGGACCAGAACTCGCTGCGCCTCTCGGCTTTCAACCCCACCGACAAGACCTTCTCCGGCCTCGAGATCGACCTGCTCAAGCACGTGGCCCGCCAGATCTTCGGCGACGCCAACGACCGGCTCGAGTACCGCGTGATCCTGTCGTCACAGCGTGAGGACGCCATACAGAACGGGACGGTGGACATCGTCGCCGACGCGGTGACCAAGACGTGCGCCCGCCTGAGCAGCTTCATCTTCTCCAACACGTACCTGGCCCCCAATCAGCGGCTGCTCGTGCGGTCCGACTCCGACGTCACCTCGATCGCCGACCTGAACGGCAAGACGGTGTGCGCCACCACGGGAACGACGACCCTGGCCACGCTGAGCGACGACGTTCCCGGACGTGACGCCCTACCCGGTCGACGCCCGCACCGACTGCCTGGTGGCGCTGCAGGAGGGCAAGGTCGACGCCATCACCAGCGACGAGACCATCCTCCGAGGGCTCCAGGACCAGGACCCCTACACCAAGATCGTCGGCGAGCCTCTGGAGGACGAGCCCTACGGGATGCTGGTCGGGCTGCAGGGTCAGCCGCCGGACCTGGCCAACCTGGTCAACGGCGTGCTCGACCAGATGCACAACGACGGCACGCTCGGGAACCTCATCAACTTCTGGTACAGGGCCGACCAGACGCCGGCCCAGTTGGCGAAGGAGGACCATGACGGCGGCTGAGGTTCCCTGCGCCCAGCCCGGCTGCCCCGGACACGTGCGGGCGGACGGATCCTGCAGCGTGTGCGGGGATCACCCCTCACCCACCGGTTCAGGAACCGAGGCGATCACCCCGATCCGGAACGGGACGTCGGCCACGACGGCCGCGGTCGGACGGGAGACCGTCGGCCCGGCGCCGGGAACGGCCTCCCGGCTGATGATCGGGGATGGCCTGGTCGCCGTCGAGCCGGTGCCGGCCCACGACCCGGCTGACCTGGTGGGCGGGGGGGCGCCGGGGAGTGGGTCCGGCCTCAAGCCGTGCGAACTGCTGGACGACAAGTTCGAAGTCGTGGGCTTGATGAAATCCGGCGGAATGGGGAAGGTCTACCTGGCTCGCGACATCAGCATCGACGGGGCCTATCGGGTGCTCAAGGGCCTCCTGGACGCCGCCGACCCGGAGGCCACCCGGATGGCCATCAAAGAGCGGAAGTTCCTGGCCCGGATGGATCACCGCAACATCGTCAAGATCATCACGTTCGTGACCCACCGTGGCGATGGCTACATCGTCATGGAGTACCTCGACGGCGTCAGCCTCCGCGAGCTGCTGGACGAGCGGCGGGCGGGCGACGGCGGGCGATCGCGCCCGCTCCCGGCGGAAGAGGCGGTGGGCTACGTCCTCGACGTGCTGCCGGCGCTGGGCTACCTGCACGGCATGCGCCTGCTGCACTGCGACGTCAAGCCCGACAACGTCATGAAGACGAAGGACGGCCCCAAGCTCATCGACCTCGGAGCCGTCCAGCGGATCGACGAGGACCCTGATCGGCACGACGTCTACGGCACGGTGGGCTACATGGCGCCGGAGGTCGCCGCCGGGAAGCACCCGTCGGTGGCGTCCGATCTCTACAGCGTGGGCCGGACGTTGGCTGAGCTGTGCACCCGGTTCGACCCCTCCGCTCCCGCCACCCGTTACGAGATCCCCGACCCGACCTCGGCCCCCGCCTTCGAGCAGTGCGACTCGCTCTACCGCTTCCTGGTGAAGGCCACCGCCGAGGATCCCGCCGACCGCTTCCAGTCGGCCGAGGCCATGGCCGACCAGCTCCGGGGCGTGCTCCACGAGTTGGTGGCCGAGCGCGACGGTGCGCCGCGGCCCTGGATCAGCACCTTCTTCACCGGGGACAAGCGAGCCGACCCGGACCGCGCCGACTGGCATCGGCTGCCCCAGTTGCAGGTGGACGGCGACGACCCGGACGCCGGCTACCTGGCCACGCTCACCATCACCGAGCCCGACGAGCTGATCCGCGCCCTGCGGGAGGCCCCCGATCAGACCCCCGCCGTGCAGTTGCGCACCGCCTATCTGCTCATCGAGCACGGGCGCGCCGACGAGGCCGTCGCCGTGCTCGACCGAGTCGAGGACGAGGACCCTCGCCAGTGGCGGGTGGCCTGGTACCGGGGGCTGGTGGCGCTGGCCGCCGGTGACGGCCGGGACGCCGAACGGCACTTCACCTCGGTGTACCGGGCCGTGCCCGGCGAGCTCGGCCCCAAGCTGGCCCTGGGGGTCGCCGCCGAATCAGCCGGGGCCGAGCGTGACGCCGCGCCCTGGTACGACATCGTGTCGCGGACCGATGCGGCCTTCACGTCGGCCACGTTCGGGCTGGCCCGGTGCCGGCGGCGTCTGCGCGACCGGCAGGGCGCGCTCGAGGCCTACCGGCGGGTGCCGGATTCGTCGAGCGCCTACCTCGACGCCCAGCTGGCCACGGTCCGTCTCCTGCTCGAGGGGGAGGCCGGCACCACCACCCCCACGCTCACCGAGCTCTCGGCCGCGCGAGGACACCGTCGACCAGCTCGCCCTCGACGCCGAGATGCGGGCCCGCCTCACCGGGGAGGTGCTGGAGGCGGCGCTCGGTTCCCTCTCCGCCGGCGTCGTCGTGCCCGACCCCGACGGTGGGCTGCTCGGCTGGCCGTTGACCGAAGCGGGCGTCCGGCTCGGCCTCGAGCAGAGCTACCGCCGCCAGGCCCGCTACGCGGCGACCCGCGCCGAGCGCATCGGGCTGGTGGACCAGGCCAACCGGGTGCGGCCGAGGACGTGGACATGAACGCCCCCGACCGCGTCGAGACCGACCTCGTGGCCGCCGTCGCCGTCACCGATCGGGGGCTGGTGCACCACCGCAATGAAGACGCCGTCCACCTCGACCTGGTGGACGAGGTGGGCCTGGTGGCCGTCGTGTGCGACGGCGTCTCGCTCTCACAGGCCCCCGATCAGGCCGCCCGAGCCGGCGCGGCCGCGGCGGGCCGGCACCTGGCCGAAGGCCTCCGCCGAGGGGACCGCCCGGTCGCCGAGCTGGCCGCCGACGCGCTCGGCGCCGCCCAGCGGGCGGTGTCGGAGGTGGGCCATTCGCCCGGCGAGCAGGCTGGACCCGCCGTCGTGCACGCTCGTGCTGGGGGTGTGCGCCGACGGGGAAGTCGCCGTGGCCTGGGTGGGTGACAGCCGCGCCTACTGGGTGGGGCCCGACGGGGTCACCCAGCTCACCAGCGACAACTCGTGGGCGTCCCAGCAGGTGGACGCCGGCGTCATGAGCGAGCGTGAGGCCGGCGCTCACCCCCGCGGCCAGCAGATCACCGCGTGGCTGGGCGTCGACGCCCCCGGGCTGTCCCCCCAGATCGTGACGTTCCGCCCGTCGGTCCCCGGCCGGCTGGTGCTGTGCTCCGATGGCCTGTGGGGGCACGTGGCCCTGCCCCGGCACCTGGAGCGACTGCTGGGCGCCGGGGCCGGCGACGTCGATCTCCTCGCCAGCGCCCGCCACCTGGTCGACCTCGCCCTCACGGCCGGGGGGCCCGACAACATCACCGTCGCCATCCTCGACGCCCCCGAACCGGTGCCGGGGAGGGCGACGGCGGCGATCGACCCGAGGGGGAGCCAGCCATGAGCGCAACCATCGACGCCCCGGCCTGGGAGCTCAAGATCCGAGCCGACCGCGACTACTTCGACACCTGGAAGGACGCAGGGCACACCTTCCCCTCCTATCCCCGGGAGCGCACCTTCCCGCTGGAGCTGGCCGAGGTCACCTTCGGCCGGCGGGACCCGGACAAGGGCGTCGACCCCGACATCGACCTGCAAGCCCTCAACGGCGACCCGGTCATCTCGCGCCTCCACGCCATCCTGCTGCGCCAGCCCGACGGCTCGTACGCCCTGGTCGACCCGGGGTCGAAGAACGGCACCTGGCTCAACCGCGGGAGCACCGAGATCCCGAAGCAGACGCCTGTCCCCCTGGTGGACGGCGACGAGTTCCACGTGGGGATGTGGACCACCGTGACCCTCCACGCCCGTGAGCCGAGCTTCACCGAGCCCCCGCGGGTCACCACCGCCCCGGTCACCGCCCCGGTCCGCCCGCGGACCGAGCCACCCGACGTCACCCGGGCCGACGTGGTGTGGCTGGTGTGTGTCGACATCGAGGACTCATCGGCGCTGCTCCATCGCGCCCCCGGCACCTACGACGCCACCATCGACCAGTACCAGCGCCAGGTGACCGAGACCTGCCGCGGCCCACCGGGGCCGGATGATCAGCCTCATCGCGGACACCGGCGTGATGCGGCTGAGCGGGCCGCAGACCGCCGTCGAGGTGGCCGTCGCCCTCCACGCCGCGTTCGCCGCGCCGCCGTTCAGCACCGCCGAGGTCGGGGTCCGCATCGGGATCCACGTCGAGACCGAGACGGTGGCACCGCCGGCGTTGCGGCCGGTCAGCACGGGCGAAGCCATCGCCGTGTGCCTGGCCGCCCACGGAGGCCAGGTGATCGTCTCCGAAGCGGCGCAACCCGAGGTGGCTGCCGCCGCCGGCGACGACGTCTCGCTGAAGGGGCTGGGCCCGCACCGGCTGAGCGATCTGCAAGCCCCCCAGGAGCTCTACCAGCTCCGCCACCCGACCCTCGCCGCCGACTTCCCCCCGCCCTATTCGCTCGACCGCCGGCCCAACAACCTGCCCGTGCGGTTCACCAAGTTCATCGGGCGCAGCACGGAGATCGAGCGGCTACGCCGCCTGATCGCCGACAACCGCCTGTGCACGCGTCACCGGCAGCGGCGGCACCGGCAAGACCAGCCTGGCGCTGCAGGTCGCCGCCCAGGACCTGGAGTCGTTCCCGGGGGGCGTCTGGTTCGCCGACCTCTCCGACCTCGTCCATCGCGACGAGGACCACGTGGCCGCGGCGGTGGCGGCCGCCCTCGGCATCGAGCAGGGCAGCTCGGGCACCTACGCCCCGGGGCGCCACGAGACACGAGGGGCGACCGAGCGCATCGTCGATCAGCTCCGCCATCGCAAGGTGCTGCTCGTGCTCGATCGTTGCGAGCACGTCGTCACCGCCGCGGCCCGCCTCGTGGACGAGCTGCTGCGCGAGTGCTCGGCCACGCACGTCCTCGTCACCAGCCGCGAGGCGCTGCGCCTTCCCGGCGAGGCGGTGCTGCACGTCGGTCCCCTCGAGCCCCCGGCCTCGGGCGCCTCGCTGGCCGAGGTGCGCGAGTGCGCCTCGGTCCGGCTGTTCATCGACCGGGCCCTGCTGCAGAAGCCTGACCTCGAGCTGTCGGACGAGGTCGATCCAGCAGATGGCGTCCATCTGCCAACGCCTGGACGGCATCCCCTACGCCGTCGAGCTGGCCGCGGCCCGGGCGAACATGTTGGCCGTCGCCCAGATCGCCGACATGCTCGACGAGCTCGTCATCGCCCCCCCGATGCCCGGGTCGAGCCACCACCCGTTGGTGCAGGCGACCATCCAGTGGAGCTACGACCTCCTCGACCAGCGCCAGCAGACCCTGCTGTGCCGTCTCTCGGTGTTCGCCGGCGGGTTCACCCTCGACGCCGCCCGCAGCGTCTGTCGGGGTGACGACCTGGCCCACGACGAGATCCTCGACCTGCTCACCGACCTGGTGGCCAAGTCCCTCGTCGAGCTCGAGCCGCAGGCCAACGCCAACCGCTACCGGCTGCTGGAGACGACCCGGCAGTACGCCTCCGAGCGCCTCGCGCACTCCGGGGAGGAGGAGGCCATCCGCCTCGCCCACCTGGAGTGGTTCCTGCTGCTCGTCGAGGGTGCCGCCGTCGAGCTCACCGGGCCCCACCAGGGCGCGTTCCTGGACCGGCTGGAAGCCGATCACGAGAACCTGCGGGCCGCCTTCCGCACCGCGCGCCAGCGTGGCGCCGGGGAGGACCTCCGCCTGGCCGCCTCGCTCCCCATGTTCTGGCTGGTCCGGGGCCTCATCAGCGAAGGCCTGGCCTGGCTCGACGAGGCCCTCGACGCCGCGCCCGGTGCCGTGTCGCCGGAACGGGCCCAGGCCCTGGACGCCGCCGCCCTGCTGGCCTGCTTCAGCGGCGACTACGAGCGAGCCCGGCACCACGCCGACGAGGCCCTGACCATCGCCCGCGACCTGGGCGACGACCGCGGGCAGGCCTACGCCCTCAGCGCCCTCGGCATCGTGGCCGCCGGCGAGGGTCGCAACCGCGAGGCCGCCGAGCGGCACAACGAGGCCATCGCCCTCAGCCGGGGAACGACCGATGCGTGGCACACCGCGTTCGCCCTCAACAACCTCGGCAACGTGCTGGCGCTCCAGGGCGACCTGGCCGAGGCCCGCTCCTGCTACGAGGAGAGCCTGAGCCTGCGCCGGGAGCACGGGGACACGTGGGGAACGACCTGGGCGCTGTTCCGGCTCGGGATGCTCACCATCGCCGAGGGGGACGACGACCTGGCCGTGGCCCTGCTCGAAGAGGCGCTGGCGACCTCGCGTGGGCTCCGGTTCCGCCAGGGCACCCTCCTGGCCCTGCTCGGCCTGGGTGAGGCCCTCCATCGCCACGGCTCCCCGGACGAGGCCACCGAGCGCTACGCCGAGGCCCTCACCACCGCCCGGCAGCTGGAGGAGCCGGCGGTGGCCTGCCTGGCCCTGGCCGGGCTGGCCGATGTGGCCCTGGCCACTGGTCGCACCCGCGAGGCCGTCACCCACCTGTCCGAGGAAGAGGCCATCGACACCGAGCGGGGCCCGGCGACACGAGCCGTACTGACCCGGAGCCGGGCCGGGCTGGCCGCCGCCCAGGGCAACGATCAGGGCGCGGACGACGACCACCGGTCGGCGTTGGTGCTCTTCCACCAGCTCGGCGACTGCCGGGCCACCGTCGAAGAGGTCGAGGCGCTCGCCATCGTCGCCCTCCGGCTCGGTCAGCCGCTCCGATCGGCCTGCCTCCTGGCCGCGGCCGAAGCGGCCCGGGAGCGCATCGGTCTGCCCGTGCCGACGATCGACCGCGTCCGCATCGGCGAGGCCGTCGACCTGCTCCGGGGCCGGGACGACGAGGCGACGCGGGCCGCCTGGCAGGCGGGTGAGGTCCTGTCCTGGGACGAAGCCGTCTCCTTGGCCGCCTCGTCCGTCATCACCGCCGACGAGGAGCCAGCCACGGTGGTCACGATCGTCGAGACGGTGGCGCCCGACGCCGGTCACCTCGAGACGGCACTGCACGCCTGGCTGGAGGACCTGCGCCGGGCCCTGGCCGAGACGGAGCCGCCGAGCGTGGCCGACGAGATCGTCGACCGCTACCGGGCAGGCTTCCCGACGGCCTACTGGACCACGTTGGCCCCGGCGGCGGCCGCCGCTGACCTCCTGGCCGTGGAGCACGGCCTCCGTCTCCGGGACCTCCCCGTCGACTGCTCGCTGCGACCCGGGCTCGACCCCACCGACGGCCTCCTCGACCTCCGGCTCTTCTGCCCCGATCGGATCGCGGTGGCCGACGTGCTCCCGGTGCTCGACAACTTCGGCCTGCGCATCCTCGACGAGCATCTCTACGACCTCAGGCCAGAGGGCTCGCCGCCCCGGTGGATCCACGACTTCGGCCTGGCCGGGGTGGACGGTGCCGTCGACCCCGACGACCGGACGCGCTTCTCCCGCTTCGAGGAGGCGTTCACGCAGGTGTGGCTGGGCCACGCCGAGAGCGACGGCTTCAACCGGCTCGTGCTGGCCGCCGGCCTGGAGTGGCGGGACGTGACCGTGCTCCGCGCCTACGGGCGCTACCTGCTGCAGATCAAGCACGCCTTCGGTCAGGCCTACATGGAGCGCACCCTGGCCGGCCACCCCGAGATCGCCCGCCGGCTGGTGGGGCTGTTCCACCTGCGCTTCCGTCCCGACGGGACCGACCCGGCCGAGCGCGCCGCGGCCACGGGGCGCCTGGCCGGCGAGATCGCCGCCGCCATCGATCAGCTGGCCAGCCTGGACGAGGACCGGGTGCTGCGGCAGTACCTGCACCTCATCCAGGCGACGGTGCGCACCAACTTCTTCCAGCTCGCCGACGGGCGCCCCAAGGACCGGCTGGCGCTCAAGTTCGACCCGTCGGGCATCCCGGAGCTGCCGCTCCCCCGGCCGGCGGCCGAGATCTTCGTGTACTCCCCGCGGGTCGAAGGGGTGCACCTGCGGGGCGGCAAGGTGGCCAGGGGCGGGATCCGCTGGTCGGACCGCCTCGAGGACTTCCGCACCGAGGTGCTGGGCCTGATGAAGGCCCAGACGGTCAAGAACGTCGTCATCCTCCCGGTGGGGGCCAAGGGCGGGTTCGTGGTCAAGCAGCCTCCCGCCGACGCCGAGTCCCGCCCGGCCGAGGGCATCGAGTGCTACCGCACGTTCATCTCGGGCCTGCTCGACCTCACCGACAACCTGGTGGACGGCTCCGTCGTCGGCCCTCCCGACATCGTTCGCCACGACGGCGACGACCCCTACCTGGTGGTGGCGGCGGACAAGGGCACGGCCACGTTCTCCGACCTCGCCAACGGGATCAGCGGCGACTACGGGTTCTGGCTCGGCGACGCCTTCGCCTCCGGGGGCTCGGCCGGCTACGACCACAAGGGCATCGGCATCACCTCCCGGGGCGCATGGGAGTCGGTGCGCTGCCACTTCCGCAGCCTGGGCATCGACGCCGACGCCGAGGAGGTCACCGTGGTCGGCATCGGGGACATGTCCGGCGACGTGTTCGGCAACGGGATGCTGCGCTCGCGCCACCTGAAGGTCGTCGGCGCCTTCGACCACCGCCACATCTTCCTGGACCCGAACCCGGACCCGGAACGCTCCTATGCCGAGCGCCAACGCCTCTTCGCCCTGCCCCGGTCGAGCTGGGCCGACTACGACCCGGCCCTGATCTCCGAAGGTGGCGGCACCTATCGCCGTGACGCCCGGTCGATCCCCCTGTCAGCCCCGCTGCAGGCGCTCCTCGACGTCGAGGTCGACGCCCTCACGCCCGACGAGGTGGCCCAGGCCCTGCTGCGGGCGCCGGTCGACCTCCTGTGGAACGGCGGGGTCGGCACGTTCTTCAAGGCCACGGCCGAGTCCGCGGTGGACGTCGGGGACCGATCCAACGACGCCATCCGCGTCGATGCCGCCGAGGTGCGCTGCCGGGTGGCGTGCGAGGGTGGGAACCTGGGCTGGACCCAACGGGCACGCGTCGAGTTCGCCCGGCGCGGCGGCCTCATGAACACCGACGCCATCGACAACTCCGCCGGGGTGGACTGCTCGGACCACGAGGTCAACCTCAAGCTGGCGCTCGACCCCGCGGTGGGGGCCGGTCACCTCAGCCGCGGGGACCGCGACTCGCTGCTCACGGCCGTGACCGACGAGGTGGCCGAGCTCTGCCTGCGCGACAACCGGTGGCAGACCCGGGCCCTGTCCCGCAACCGGTCCCTGGCCGACCGCCTGGGTGCGGCGCACCTGCTCACCATGCGCTACCTCGAGCAGGTGGGGACGCTCGACCGCGACCTGGAGTCCCTCCCCAGCGACGCCGAGCTCGACGCCCGGGTGGCGGCGGGGGAAGGCCTGGTGCTGCCCGAGCTCGCGGTCTTGCTGGCCCACGCCAAGATCCACGTGTTCGACGAGGTCCTGGCCTCTGACCTGCCGGAAGATCCGTTCGTGGGCCGGGAGCTGCCGTGCTACTTCCCGGCCCGACTGGTCGAGAACTTCCCCGACGGCGTCGACACCCATCCGCTCCGACGGGAGATCATGGCCAACGCCGTGGCCAACGACCTGTTGAACCGCATGGACCTCACCTTCCCGTTCCGGGTGTGCGACCACGGGGAGGTCTCGATGGCCGCGGTGGTCCGGGCCTACCTGATCGCCTGCGAGGTGCTCTCGGTGCGGGACGTGTGGCACCAGATCGAGGCCGTCGAGGGTCTCCCCCTGGCCACGGAGAACGAGTTGCTGTCCGAGCTCAACACCGGGATCGAAGCGGTCACCCGCTGGATGCTGCGGCGAGGCACGCCCACCGACATCGCAGAACTGGTCGCCCGCCACGCCCATCCGGTGGCCGACCTGGCCTCGGAGCTGCCGGGGCTCCTCGCCCCGGCGGAACGGGAGCGGTTCGAGGCGAGGGTCGACGGGTTGCGGGCGCTGGAGCTTCCCCCCGAGCTCGCCCACCGCCTCGCGGTGGCGCCGACGTTGGCCGCCGGACCGGACATCGCCGAGATCGCCGACGAGACGGGCCAGCCGACCCGGGTCGTCGCCGCCGTCTACCTGGCGCTGGAGGACCAGTTCGAGCTGCGCTGGCTGCGGGACCAGGTCGACGCCCTTCCCGCCGACCGCCTGTGGGAGATGCGCTACCAGATCGTCTGTCGTGACGACCTCGACGAGATCCACCGGAACCTCACCACCGCAGTGGTGGCCGGCCCCGAGGCGACCAGCTCGACCGACCCCGACGAGCTCCTGCAGCGCTGGCTGGCCGACCACCGTGGTCACCTGGCGGCCGTCGAGCAGCACGTCCGGGAGCTGCGGACGGGGGGCGGCGAGGCCTCGGCATCGCTGGGCATCGCCCTGCGCGAGCTGCTGGCCCTGTCCCAGGCCGCCGGCGCCCGTCAGCTCGCCGGAACGGAGGCGTGATGGCATCGGCATCGGCAGCCGAGGCGCGCCGGTGGGAGGCGGTGGTCGAGGCCGATCGTGCCCTGTTCGAACGAGTGGCCCCGAACGGGACGACCGCGTTCCCCGAAGGGCGGGCACCCTGGGCCCTGGCCCTCGAAGGGCCGGAGATCCTCATCGGGCGGTCGGCCGCCGACCGTGGGGTCCGTCCCGCCATCGACCTGTCGGGCGATCTCGAGGACATCGGGGTCTCCCGGGAGCACGCCCTCCTCGTGGCCCAGGCCGACGGTTCCTATGCGGTGGTCGACCTGGGCTCGCGCAACGGCACCACGCTCAACGGTCGATTCGACCCCGCTCCCGGCCCACGAGCCGGTGCCGGTGGGCGACGGCGACCGCATCGGGGTGGGGCTGTGGACCAGCATCGTCGTGCGGGTCGTCGACCGGCACGGCACCGGCCGGATCGAGCGGCAGCCTCGGCCCTAGGTCCTCCCCCGGGACGCCCGCTCCGGGCCCCGAACGGGGAGGCGGGATGTTCGCCCCTGGACCGAATCCCGTTGGCTGGGGAGAATGACCACACCCGCGACGTGACGAGGTGTGACCATGACGGTGACTGGGGCCGGCACAGGGGCAGGGGCAGGAGCAGAGGGCGGCACTCCGGTAGCGCACCGGAAGGTGCCGGTGGGGGCGATCATCCTCGTGGTGGCGGGGGCGGTCCTCGCCCTCCTCGCCCTGCTACCGACGGCGGCGGGCGGCGTGCTGCTGTGGGCGCAGGCCACCCAACGCGACGCCGACGGCTACTTCACCACCTCGACCCAGCGGTTCGAGACGACGTCGTACGCCATCACCTCCGACGAGGTGGACCTGGGCCGCCAGCGCTCGGGGGGTCGGGTCGAGGACCTGGGCGGCCTGGCCCGGGTCCGGCTGCGGGTCGAGTCGACCGGTGAGCGGCCGGTGTTCGTGGGCATCGCCCGGCGCAACGACCTCGACCACTACCTGCAGGGGGTGGCCACGCCCAGGTCAACGAGCTGCACTTCAACCCCTTCTCGGTCGACTACCGCTACCGGGAGGGCGGGCCTCCCCCGCACCCGGCCCGAGAACGCCGACATCTGGGTCGGCCTCGGCCCAGGGCACCGGATCGCAGACCCTGGAGTGGGACCTCCAGTCCGGCCAGTGGGCCGTGGTGGTCATGAACGCCGACGCCTCCGCCGGGGTGAGCGTCGACGCCTCGGCCGGGGCCAAGGCCGTCGTGGGTGCTCCCGGTCGGCATCGGCCTGCTGGCCGGCGGGCTGGTGGTCGTGATCATCGGCGCCGTGATGGTCGTGGCCGGCGTGATCGTGCTGGCTCGGCACACCGACGTGGAGCTGGCCGGTCCCGAGCCGCCGACCGGCCAGCCCGTTCGCCTGCGAGGGCGCCGGGACGAGTCGCTGAACCGATGGCTGTGGCTGGTCAAGTGGGTGCTGCTGATCCCGCACTTCATCGTGCTGGCCGTGCTGTGGCTGGCGTTCTGGGTGGTGACGGTCGATCGCCTTCTTCGCCATCCTGTTCACCGAGCGCTACCCCCGCTCGCTGTTCGACTTCAACGTCGGCGTGCTGCGCTGGACGTGGCGGGTCGACCTTCTACGGCTACAGCGCCCTCGGCACCGACCGGTACCCGCCGTTCAGCCTGGGCCACGAGCCCGACTACCCCGCCACCTTCGAGGTCGCCTACCCCGAGCGACTGAGCCGCGGCCTGGTGCTCGATCAAGTGGTGGCTGCTGGCCATCCCCCAGTACCTGGTGCTGTCGATCATCGGCGGCGGGCTCTTCCTGCCGTTCGGCTGGCGAGCCGGCCTACGCCCTGCCCTTCGGCGGGCTGCTCGGCCTGCTGGTGGTGTTCGCCGCGCTCGCCCTGGCCTTCACCGGGCGCTACCCCAACGGGCTGTTCGACCTGGTCATGGGGCTCAACCGCTGGGTGTACCGGGTGATCGCCTACGTCGGGCTGCTGCGTGACGAGTACCCGCCGTTCCGCCTCGATCAGGGCGAGGACGAGCCGCCGCTTCCTCCGCCACCGGTTCCGCCGCCTGCGCCCGAGCCCGTGTCCGTCTCGGGGCCCGCCCCGCCCCCGCCCTGAACCCGGCCCCCTCTCGCGGCGCCTCTTCCCGCTTCCGCCCTCCAGCGACCTCCGAGGTCGCTGAGGCGAACCCCCGCGAGCCTCGGACCCTGGCCTGTCGGGCGGCAGTGTGGTCCCCTGAACGCATGCCCGACGCGACATCGACGTCGAGATCCCGGTCGACGGGGTCCGCCTCGCCGGGTCATCTCCACCTCCCGACCGGCGGTCCGGCGTCGTCGTGTTCGCCCACGGGAGCGGCAGCAGCCGCCACAGCCCCCGCAACCAGTTCGTGGCCTCGGTGCTGTCCGACGCCGGTCTGGGCACCCTGCTGCTCGACCTGCTCACTCCCGACGAGGAACGCAACCGGGGCAACGTGTTCGACATCGAGCTGCTGGCCGTCGGCTCCGGATGGCCACCGACTGGCTGCGCCTGCGGCCCGACGCGGCGTCGTGTCGGATCGGGTACTTCGGGGCCAGCACCGGGGCGGGGGCGGCACTGTGGGCCGCGGCCGAACCCGGGGCCGACGTCGCCGCGGTCGTGTCGCGGGGCGGGCGACCCGACCTGGCCGGTCGGCGCCTGGCCCCGTACGCGCCCCGACCCTGTTGATCGTGGGCAGCGCCGATGAGGTGGTCCTCGAGCTGAACCGGCAGGCCCAGGCCCAGATGACGTGTCCGACCCGGCTGGCCGTGGTGGCCGGGGCCACCCACCTCTTCGAAGAACCGGGCACGCTGGACGAGGCCGCGTCGCTGGCCCGCGAATGGTTCGCCCACCACCTGTTGGCGGCGGCATGAGCGCTGATGGCGAGGGAGGGCCGGCCGTGACGACCGAGTGGGAGTGCCTGGACGGCAACGAGGCCGCGGCCCGGGTCGCCTACCAGCTGAGCGAGGTCATCGCCATCTACCCGATCACCCCGGCCTCGCCGATGGGCGAGCACTGCGACGACTGGGCCGCGGCCGGGCGCCGCAACCTGTGGGGCCAGGTGCCCGAGGTGGTGGAGATGCAGTCCGAGGCCGGCGCCGCCGGTGCCCTGCACGGGGCGCTGCAGAAGGGGTCGCTGGCCACCACCTTCACCGCCTCGCAGGGCCTGCTGCTGATGATCCCCAACATGTTCAAGATCGCCGGCGAGCTGACGCCCGGCGGTCATCCACGTGGCCGCCCGCACCGTCGCCACCCACGCGCTGTCGATCTTCGGCGACCACAGCGACGTGATGCACGCCCGCACCACCGGCTGGGCGATGCTGTCGGCCGGCTCGGTGCAGGAGGCCCACGACTTCGCGCTCGTCGCCCACGCCGCCACGCTGCGCTCGCCGGGTGCCGTTCCTGCACTTCTTCGACGGCTTCCGCACCTCGCACGAGATCGACAAGATCGCGCTGCTGTCCGACGACGACCTGCGGGCGCTCGTCCGCGAGGACGACGTCGTCGGCGCTGCGGGCCCGGGGCATGACGCCGGAGCACCCGGTCGTGCGGGGCACGGCCCAGAACCCCGACGTGTTCTTCCAGGCCCGCGAGGCGGCCAACCCGTTCCACCTGGCCGTGCCCGGCATCGTGCAGCACGGTGATGGACGAGCTGGGCGAGCGCACCGGCCGCCGCTACGGGCTGGTCGACTACCACGGCGCCCCCGACGCCGAGCGGGTGGTCGTGCTCATGGGCTCGGCCGCCGGCGCGGTGCGAGGAGACCGTCGAGGCGCTGGTGGCCGCCGGCGAGAAGGTCGGGCCTGGTGCGGGTGCGGCTGTTCCAGCCGTTCCCGGCCGAGCAGTTCGTCGCCGCGCTGCCGCCGACGGTCCGGTCGATCGCCGTGCTCGACCGCACCAAGGAGCCCGGCGCGGTCGGCGAGCCGCTCTACCTCGACGTCGTCGCCGCGCTGGCCGAGCACCTCGACGGCGAGACGCCGACGCTTCGACGCGACCGGCCCCGGGTGATCGGCGGCCGCTACGGCCTGTCGTCCAAGGAGCTCACCCCGGCGATGGTCAAGCCGATCTTCGACGAGCTGGCCGCGCCCGCGCCCGAAGCGCCACTTCACCGTCGGCATCGTCGACGACGTCACCCACCTGAGCCTGCCGGTCGACCACGACGTTCGCCTGCCCCGCCCCGACGGCGAGGTCCAGGCCATGTTCTTCGGCCTGGGCTCCGACGGCACCGTCGGCGCCAACAAGGCGTCGGTCAAGATCATCGGCGAGAACACCGACCGCTACGCGCAGGGCTACTTCGTCTACGACTCCAAGAAGTCGGGCTCGGTCACCGTGTCGCACCTGCGCTTCGGGCCCGAGCCCATCCGCTCCACCTACCTCATCGACGAGGCCGACTTCGTCGCCTGCCACCAGTTCGGGCTGCTCGAGACGATGAAGGTGCTCGACCACGCCCGGCCCGGCGCCACGCTCCTGCTCAACAGCCCGCTTCGGGCCCGACCAGGTGTGGGACCAGCTGCCCGCGCGACGTGCAGCAGCCAGCTCATCGACAAGGACGATCGAGCTGTGGGTCATCGACGCCGACCGCGTGGCCCGCGAGGCGGGGATGGGCGACCGCATCAACACCGTGATGCAGCCGTGCTTCTTCCACCTCTCCGGCGTGCTGCCCGCCGACGAGGCCATCGCCCAGATCAAGCGGTCGGTCGAGGCCGCCTACGGCAAGCGGGGCAGGCGCCTCGTCGAGCGCAACTTCGCCGCCATCGACCGGTCGCTCGCGGAGCTGCACCGGGTCGACGATCCCGGCCGCGGTGACGAGCCGACGGCCGATGGCCCTCACCATCCCCGACGACGCCCCCGACTTCGTCAAGCAGGTCACCGCCCTGCTGCTGGCCGGCGACGGCGACCTGCTGCCGGTGAGCGCCTTCCCGTCGACGGCACCTTCCCGTCCGGCACGGCCCGCTACGAGAAGCGGGCCATCGCCGAGGAGATCCCGATCTGGGATCCCGACATCTGCATCGACTGCGGCCAGTGCGCCATCGTGTGCCCGCACGCCGCCATCCGCATGAAGGTGTTCACCGCCCGAGGCGGTGGCCGACGCCGCGACGAGTTCCCGAGCAAGCCGTTCCGCTCGAAGGACCTGGCCGACCACCGGCTCACCATCCAGGTCGCGCCCGACGACTGCACCGGCTGCGGCGTCTGCGTCGACGTGTGCCCGGCCAAGAGCAAGACCGAGGTGCGGCACAAGGCGATCAACATGGAGCCGGTGGCCGAGCACCGCGACGCTCGAGCGCCGCCGGTGGGACTTCTTCCTGTCGATCCCGCCGCTCGACCGGTCGCTCCTGCCCCACGACTCGGTCAAGGGCTCGCAGGTGCTCGAGCCGCTGTTCGAGTTCTCGGGCGCCTGCGCCGGCTGCGGCGAGACGCCCTACCTCAAGCTGGTCACCCAGCTCTTCGGCGACCGCATGATCGTGGCCAACGCCACCGGCTGCTCGTCGATCTACGGCGGCAACCTGCCGACCACGCCGTGGACGGTCGAACCAGGACGGTCGCGGGCCGGCGTGGAACAACTCGCTGTTCGAGGACAACGCCGAGTTCGGCCTCGGCCTGCGCCTCGGCCTCGACGCCCAGCACGAGCTGGCCCGCCTGCTGCTCGCCCGGGTGGCCCCGCTCGTCGGCGACGAGCTGGTCGACCGCCATCCTCGACAACCCGCAGGACGACCGAGGCCCAGGTCGTCGAGCAGCGCCGCCTGGTGGCGCAGCTCCGCGACCGGCGCTGGCCGCACCGTCGAGGGCGACGCTGGCCGCCGACGCCCGCCGGCTGCTGGCGGTCGCCGACAACCTCGTCCGCCAGGGCGTGTGGATCATCGGCGGCGACGGCTGGGCCTACGACATCGGCTTCGGCGGCCTCGACCACGTGCTGTCGTCGGGCCGCAACGTGAACATCCTCGTGCTCGACACCGAGGTGTACTCCAACACCGGCGGGCAGGCGTCGAAGGCGACGCCAGCGCGGGGCGGTGGCCAAGTTCGCGGCGGCGGGCAAGAGCACCGGCAAGAAGGACCTCGGCGCCATCGCCCGCGCCTACGGCGACGTCTACGTCGCCCAGATCGCGATGGGCGCCAACGAGCTGCAGACCACGAAGGCGCTGCTCGAGGCCGACGCCTGGCCGGGCCCGTCGCTGGTCATCGCCTACAGCACGTGCATCGCCCACGGCATCGACATGTCGAAGTCGATGAGCCACCAGAAGGACGCGGTGAAGAGCGGCTACTGGCCGCTGTACCGCTTCCACCCGAGCGAGATCGACGACGGCCAGCCGTTCAAGCTCGACTCGCACCAGCCGTCGATCCCGGTGCGCGACTTCGTGGCCACCGAGGCCCGCTTCGCCATCCTCGAGCGCACCCACCCCGACCGGGCCCGCGAGCTGGCCGCAGCTCCTGCAGGCCGACGTCGACGAGCGCTGGCGCTACTACGAGCAGCTCGCCGCCATGCACCGCACCGTCCCCCACGTCCCCAGCCCCGACGTGCAGCCCGAGGTCGAGAACGACGCCGGCTACCGCCACGACGCCGGAGGCGCAGCCATGACCGACCTCACCACCCGCTACCTCGGGCTCGAGCTGCGCTCGCCGATCGTGGCCTCGGCCTCGCCGCTCAACGGGCACCCCGACACCGCCCGCCAGGTCGAGGACGCCGGCGCCGCCGCCATCGTGCTGCCGTCGCTGTTCGAGGAGGAGATCCTGGCCGAGGAGATGCAGCTCAACGGCGCGCTCGAGGCCGGCACCGAGCACCTCGCCGAGGCGCTCGGCTACTTCCCCGCCATCGACACCTTCGCCGGCGCCGGCGACCGCTACCTCGCCACCCTCGAGCGCATCAAGGCGCCGGTCGGCGATCCCGGTGATCGCCAGCCTCAACGCCACCACGGCGCGGGCGGCTGGGTGCGCTACGCCGAGCTGCTGCAGGAGGCCGGCGCCGACGCCGTCGAGCTCAACCTCTACCACCTGGCCGTCGACCCCGACCGCACCGCGGCCGACATGGAGGCCGCCGACCTCGAGCTCGTCGCCGCGGTGCGGGCCCGCCTCGGCGTGCCCGCTGGCGGTGAAGCTCAGCCCCTACTACTCGGCCATGGCCAACTTCGCCCGGACGGGTCGTCGACGCCGGCGCCGACGGGCTCGTGCTGTTCAACCGCTTCTACCAACCCGACCTCGACCTCGACACGCTCGACGTCGTGGCCCGGGTCGAGCTCAGCCGACCCGGCCGAGCTGCGCCTGCCGCTGCGCTGGATCGCCATCCTGCGGCCCGCAGCTCGGCCCGACGTGTCGCTGGCCGCCACCGTCCGGGGTCCACTCCGGCACCGACGTGGTCAAGGCGCTCATGGTCGGGCGCCGACGTGGCCATGACGACCTCGGCGCTGCTGCGCCACGGCCCGGGCCACCTCGCCGTCATCGAGGCCGAGCTGCGCGGGCTGGCTGGCGGCCAACGACTACGAGTCGGTCGCGCCAGCTGCGGGGCAGCGCCAACCACGTCACCGCCGGCGACCCGGCCGCCTTCGAGCGCACCAACTACATGAAGACGCTGCACTCCTGGACCGCCACCGACGACTCCCACCCCGCTCCCCCCTGGCCGTGACCCCGAAGGTGGATCCCCCATGCCGCTGATCTACGCGTTCGATCACCCCCACGAGACCCCGCCCAAGGACCTCAAGGACCTGCTCGGCGGCAAGGGGGCCAACCTGGCCGAGATGACGTCGGTGCTGCGCCTGCCCGTCCCGCCGGGCTTCACCATCACCACCGCCGCCTGCCGGGCCCACCTCGACTCCGGCGGCTGGCCCGAGGAGCTCGACGACGAGATCGCCGAGCAGCTCGCCCTGATCGAAGCGACCATGGGCCGACGCCTGGGCGACCCGGACGACCCGCTGCTGGTGAGCGTCCGCTCGGGGGCGAAGTTCTCGATGCCGGGGATGATGGACACCGTCTTGAACCTGGGCCTCAACGACGACTCGGTGCAGGGCCTGGCCGCCCAGACCGCCAACGAGCGCTTCGCCCTCGACTCGTACCGCCGCTTCGTGGCCATGTTCGGCCGCATCGTGCTGGGCATCGACGGCGCGCCGTTCGACCGGCTGTTCGACGACGCCAAGCGCCTGGCCGGCGTGTCCAACGACGCCGAGGTGCCCACCGAGCTGCTGCGGCTACCTCGTCCAGCGCTACCAGCAGGTGGTGCTGGCCGAGACCGGTGAGCCGTTCCCGCAGGACCCGGCCCGCCAGCTGCGCATGGCCGTCGAGGCCGTGTTCCACTCGTGGGACGGGGCCGCGGGCCGTGGCCTACCGCACCCGCGAGCACATCCCCCACGACCTGGGCACCGCGGTGAACGTGCAGGCCATGGTGTTCGGCAACCGCGACGACCTGTCGGGCACCGGGGTGGGCTTCACCCGCAACCCCACGACCGGCGAACGCACGCCCTACGGCGACTTCCTGCTCAACGCCCAGGGCGAGGACGTGGTGGCCGGCATCCGCCAGACCGAGCCGCTGTCGGCCCTCGCCGAGCGCTTCCCCGACATCCACGACGAGCTGCTCGCCATCTTCGAGCGGCTCGAGCGGCACTACCGCGACATGCTCGACACCGAGTTCACCATCGAGCAGGGCAAGTTGTGGATGCTCCAGACCCGCGTGGGCAAGCGGACCGGGCGGGCCGCGCTGCGCATGGCGGTGGAGATGACCACCGAGGCCGAGATCCGCCTGAGCCACGCCGAGGCCGTCACCCGGGTCACTCCCGAGCACCTCGAGCAGCTGCTGCACCCCCAGCTCAAGGGCGAGCACCGGGGGCTGGTGGCCAAGGGCCTGGCCGCCTCGCCCGGCGCCGGGCATCGGCCGGGCCTACTTCGACGCCGCCGACGTGGTGGCCGCCGTGGCCCGGGGCGAGAAGGCGGTGCTGGTGCGCACCGAGACCTCACCCGACGACGTCGCCGGCATGCAGGCGGCCGAGGCGGTGCTGACCAGCCACGGCGGCCTGGTCAGCCACGCCGCGGTGGTGGCCCGGGGCTGGGGCATCCCCGCGGTGGTGGGCGCCGGGTCGATCACCGTCGAGCGCCGCCACTTCACCACCGGAACGACCACCGTCCGCGAAGGCGAGTGGCTGTCGGTCGACGGCACCTCGGGCGAGGTCATGCTGGGCCAGCTCGAGCTGGCGCCGGCGGTGCCCCCGCCCGAGTTCGCCACCATCCTCGGGTGGGCCGACGACATCCGCCGGGGCCGCATCGGGGTGCGGGCCAACGCCGACAACGGGCCCGACGCGGCCCGGGCCCGGGAGTACGGCGCCGAGGGGATCGGGCTGTGCCGCACCGAGCACATGTTCCTGGGCGACAAGCTGCCGCTGGCCCAGCGCATGATCCTGGCCGACACGCCCGACGAGGAGGAGGCGGCGCTGGCCGCCCTGCTGGAGCTGCAGCGGGAGGACTTCGAGGAGATCCTCGAGGCCATGGACGGGCTGCCGGTCACCGTGCGCCTGCTCGATCCGCCGCTGCACGAGTTCCTGCCCGACATCGAGGAGCTCATCGCCCGCGAGGCCCGGGGCGAGCTCGACGACGACGACCGCGCGCCTGTTCACCGCGGCCCGCACCTGGCAGGAGCAGAACCCCATGCTCGGCACCCGAGGAGTGCGGCTGGGCATCATCAAGGCGAACCTCTACAAGATGCAGGTGCGGGCGCTGGTGGAGGCGGCCTGCCGGCGGGTCAAGCACCGGGGCCGACCCCACATCGAGATCATGATCCCGCTGATCGTCACCCGGGCCGAGCTGGCCCTGGTGCGGCGGTGGGTGAGCGAGGAGGTCGACGACACGCTGGCCCGGATGGGTGAGCACATCGACGTCAAGATCGGCACGATGATCGAGACCCCGCGGGCGGCCGTGCGCGGCGACGACATCGCCGAGGTGGCCGACTTCTTCTCGTTCGGCACCAACGACCTCACCCAGATGGTGTTCGGCTTCAGCCGCGACGACATCGAGGGCCGGCTGATGGAGCGCTACCTCGAAGAGGGCCTGCTCCCCCGCAACCCGTTCGAGACCATCGACCACCGGGGGGTGGGCGAACTGGTGCGCACCGGCCTGGAGCGGGGCCGGGCCTCCAACCCCGACCTGGTGGCCGGCGTCTGCGGTGAGCACGGCGGCGACCCCGAGTCCATCGCCTTCTTCACCGACATCGGCCTCGACTACGTGTCGTGCTCGCCGTTCCGGGTGCCCGTCGCCCGCCTCGCCACCGCCCAGGCCATCCTGGCCCGCGAGCAGGGCTGAGCGCGCCGGCGGCGGCCCAGCTCGCGCGCTCCGCCTCTAGACTCTTGGCAGTCAAGGGGGGAGCAGAGCCATGGAGGTCACGGTCGTGGGCACTGAGGCCGGCGACGCGATCCTGTCGCGCTCCCTGTTCGAGAAGTACGTCCCGAGCATCGCCAGCGAATGGGAGCTCGCAGCGGGCCCCCACTTGTGGCGGGAGGTCGACGGGTCGCTCTGCTTCATCGACATCTCCGGCTTCACCACGCTGGCCGAGCGCCTCTCCGGCTTCGGGCACATCGGGGCGGAGGAGCTGGCCGACGTCCTGAACCGGGTCTTCTCGTCGATGATCCACCTCGCCTACGAACGCGGGGCGGTCCAGCTGAAGTTCGGCGGCGACGCACTGCTGCTCCTGTTCACCGGGGACGACCACGCCGGCCAGGCCTGCGCCGCCGCGGTCGAGATGCGGTCCGCGCTCCGCGAGGCATCACGGTGGGCGACGTCGGTGGGGCGGCTCCAGCTCCGCATGTCGGTGGGCATCCACTCCGGGGTCGTTCACCTGTTCCGGGTCGGCGCCTCCCACCGCGAGCTGCTCGTGAGCGGCCCGGCGGCCACGGCCACCACCGCCATGGAGGCCGCCGCCGCGGCCGGCGAGATCGTGGTCAGCTCGGCGACGCAGGCGTTGCTGCCCCGTGGCGCGGCCACCGCCGCCAAGGGCCCGGGCTGGTTGCTGCGATGGCGGCGAGCCCCGATGACGCCGTGCGGCTTCATCCCGCGGCGCCCCACGGAGCTGGACGAACTGCTGGTCAACATCCCGGTCGCGCTGCGCCGGTACCTCGTCCGGGGGCCCACCGAACCCGAGCACCGGGTGGCCACGGTCGCCTTCGTGAAGTTCACCGGCGTGGACGACCTCCTGGGGCGTCACGGTGCCGAGCACGTCGCCTCCGTCCTCGATCAGCTGGTGACGGCGGTCCAGGCCGCGGTGGATGCCGAGGACGTCACCTTCCTGGCCACCGACCTCGACGCCAACGGGGGCAAGGTCATCCTGTGCACCGGGGTGCCCACGGCCACCGAGGACGATGCGGGGCGGATGTTGCGGGCCCTGAGGCACCTCGCGGAGACCGACCTCCCCCTGGCGATCCGCGTGGGCGTCAACCGAGGTCACGTCTTCGCCGGCGACATCGGCAACAGCGAGCGCCGCACCACCTACACCTTGATGGGCGACACCGTGAACCTGGCGGCCCGGCTCATGTCCGCCGCGCCGGTCGGCTCCATCTACACGATGCCCAGCGTCCTCGAAGCGTCACGGACGCTGTTCGACACGACCGCCCTCGCTCCCTTCCGGGTCAAGGGCAAGACCGACGCCCTGCACGCTTACGAGCTCGGCGAGGAGCTGGGCAGTCGACCCGACGACATGCGCCTGGAGCTGCCCTTCCACGGGCGCACGTCGGAGGTCAATCGTCTCACCGGGTCGATCGCATCGAGTCGGCGAACACGGCGGCGGGGTGGCCACGGTGACGGGCGTGGCCGGGATCGGCAAGAGCCGGCTGCATCCACGAGACGATCGCCCGGTTCGACGACCTGGACGTGATGACCATCGTGGGCGAGCCGTTCCGCAGCGCCACTCCCTACCGGCCGTTCCGCGACGCCGTTCGCCGGATGCTCGGGCTGGAGCGCGGTGAGCCGACGATGATGGCCGCCCAGCTCGAGGAGCGGGTGGCGGCGTTGGATCCCGAGCTGCTGGCCTGGCTGCCGCTGCTGGGCGAGTCTGACCCACATCGACGTGGCCCCCACGTCCGAGGTCTCCGCCCTCGAACCGCGCTTCGTCCCCGAGCGCCTGGCCGATGTCGCCATTCGCCTGCTGGAGCACGTGATGCCCGGCCCGGTTCGTGCTCGTGGCCGAAGACGCCCATTGGATGGATGAACCGACCACCCACCTGCTCGAACGGCTGGCGGCCGCCGCCTCGAGCCGACCCTGGTCGGTGATCTCGGTGAGGAGACCAGACCCCGGTGGCTTCGAGCCGACCACCGGCATCACGCTCAGCCTCGAGCCGCTGCCGCCCGAGGTCTCCGAGCTGATCGTGGTGGGCGCCACCGCGGCGGCGCCGCTGCGCCCCCACGACGTCGAGCGCATCGTCCGACGGGCCGATGGCAACCCCCTGTACCTGGAGGAGGTCCTCCGGGCCGTCCGCGAGCTCGGGTCGGTCGACGCCCTGCCCGAGTCACTCGACGCCGTCGTCAACAGCCAGATCGACGCGCTGGCGCCCCGGGCGCGCGGTGTCCTGCGCTGTGCCTCCGTGCTCGGGGGCAGCTTCCGCGAGCCCATCCTCCGAGCGCTGGTGGACGATGTCGAGCTCGACGAAGCGACCTGGCAGGAGCTCGACCCGTTCCTGGAGCGGACCACCGACGACCGGTTCCGCTTCCGACACGCGGTGCTGCGCGACGCCGCCTACGAGGGGCTCCCCTACCGTCGGCGTCGTCAACTGCACCGCCGGGCGGGTGAGGCCATCGAGCAGGCGGCGGCGGGATCCGTGGAGACGGTCGCCGATCTCCTCGCGCTTCACAACGCCCGCGCGCTCGACCACACGAAGGCCTGGCACTTCGGTCGCATGGCCGGCCGTCGGGCCGCCGAGGCGTTCGCCAACGTCGAGGCGGCCGCCAACTTCGAGCTGGCCCTGGACGCCGGGAGACACCTGCCGACGGTCTCGGCGATCGACCGCGCCCACGTCTGGACGCTGCTCGGTGACGTTCGCGAACGGGCAGGTCTGTTCCACGAGGCGATGGCGGCCTACCGGCGGGCGTCCGCGCTGCAGCGCGACGACGCCGTGGCCACTGCCGAGTTGAACCTCAAGCGGGCCCGCTCCCGGGAGCGGGCCGGGTCCTACACCCAGGCGCTCCGAGAGACGACGATCGGGTTCCATCTGGTCGAGGCGCAGTGACCATCCCCGGGCCGGGGCGGTGGGAGCCAACCTGTTGGCCTTCAACGCCGTCATCCGCCAGGCTCAGGAGCATCCGCGCCACGCCCTGGCGGTCGCCCTGCAGGCGATCGAGGTGGCCCAGCGGGCCGACGAGCTCAGCGCCCTGGCCCGGGCCTACGGCGTGGCGGACTGGGCCTACCTCATGACGGGTCAGCCCGAACTGGCGGTGCACGGCGAGACGGCGCTGCGCATCTACGTGGAGCTCGGCGACCTGCCGGGCCAGGCCGTCGTCATGGGGAACCTGGGGGCGCAGGCCTACTTCGAGGGGCGTTGGGCCGACGCCCTCGACCTCTACGAACGGGCCCGCGACGCCTTCATGAGGGCAGGTAACGCGGTCCAAGCCGCCATAACCGGGGCCAACGTGGGCGAGCTGCTGGTGAACCAGGACCGCCTCGCCCATGCCGAACCGTTGCTGCGAGACGCGGCCCGGGTCCTGCGGGCGTCGGGCTTCGTCGACGGGGCGACCTTCGCCGAGGTCCAGCTGGCCCGACTGCTGATGGCCCGGGGCGATCTCGACGAAGCGGTGCGGCTGCTGTCCTCGGCCCACGACGAGCTGGTGGGCCTCCGCGAGTACGGGAGTGCGCTCGAAGCCGCCCTGCACCTGGCCGACTGCCGACGACGACGGGGCGAGCCGGCCACGGCCCTTGACCTGCTCGCCGTCGCCGAGGCCCGCGCCGGTGAAGAGGGCGACATGTTCATGGCGCCGGCGGCCCGGGTCCGGGCGTTGGCGCTGCTCGAGTCAGGTCGTGGCGACGAGGCGCTCACGGTCGTGGGCGCGGGTATCCACACGGCGCGCCAGCAGGGCCTCGACTACGAGCTCACGCTGCTCCTGGTGGCGAGAGCCGAGGTTCTGGGCGCCCTCGGCCAGAAGCTCGATGCCGAGGACGAACACCAGATCGACGAGCTGACGCGGTCGCTCGACCTGAACATCCGCCCGACAGTCGGGCGGCACGGACGCCGTCGTCGATCAGCGGAGAAACTTGGGGTCGCCGGCGCCGTAGTAGCCCTCGGTGACCTGAACGAGACCGGTGGCGACCAGGGCGACGGACTGACTGGTGATGCACCAGGCCTGCCCGGTGGGCACGATCGGGGCCGCGCTGGTGCCGTCACACCACTGCATGACCTGCGGCCCGGACCCGTAGTCGATCTGCGTGGCCCGGGTGATCGGGTTGGCCGCCGGTTCGGGCTGCCAGGTGGTGGTCATCCGGAACGCCGGCTGCAACGTGGCCTGGGTGCCGAGATCCTTCTGGAGCTGCACCAGCTGCGAGGTCCCCTCGAATCCCGTACGCAGGATGTAGGGGATCGCCACGCAGTTGCCCAGGCCGTTGGCCAACCGGCTGAGCTGGGCCGCCGGGGTGCCGGCGCTCCCGCTGCTCACGGTGTCGCCGCAGTTGAGGATCCCGTCGATGTCGGTGAGGTGGAACAGCGAGTCGCTCGTGCCCAGCGTCTGGCCCAGCCCGCCCGGCTGGGGCGTCGTGCCGTCGGCGCCGCCGGCCAGCGAGAACGCCCCTCCGGGCGTCGAGGAATCGACGGTCAGGACGATCTTGTTGAAGACCGAGCTCCCCGCGGCGGGGAGGCGCCAGCGGTAGTTGTCCCCGTCGGCCGAGTCGGGACCGGAGTCACTCACACCGCTGGTGAACAGCCGCTCGGTGCCCATGAGCTGGGTCCCCATGTAGAGGTCGGCCCTGACCGTGCCGCCGAACTTGACCTCGACGTCGAGCTCGGCGTAGTCGAACTCCTTGGTGGCCACGGGCGCGGCCAGTTGCAGCGTGAGGGCCTGGCTCAGCCCGTCGACCCGCCCGCACGGCGTGCCGTTGCCCTCACCCTTGACCTGGACGCCGAGCTCGTTGTCGACGAGGCCGAGCTTGCCGGCCGACGGAGCCGGCGTGGGGGTCACCGAGAGCGGGCCTGTCACGGTCGCCGCGCAACTGGACACCGTGATCGGCGATGGGACCCCGGCGGTGTAGCCACCCGAGCCGTTGGCCGCGTCGAAGCGGACGTACTTGGCGTCGGCGCCCATGTGGAGGCGCACGACCCCCACATCGGGCAAGGTCAGCGTGGTCTGGGCCTGTCCCGGTGTGACCGATCCGGTCAACAACAAGAAGGCACCGGCGACGGCGAACGCCGCCAGTGAAGTACGAGACATTCGACGCATTCGCCCCAGCTCCCCTGCGAGATCGATCCGGTCTGGATGACTCACCCCAGGGGAACGTAGGCCGAATGACCTATCTCCGTCAACAAGGAGCGGCCTGGTGTGTCACCGTTCGTGAACCCGTTGGCACATCTGGCGCGAGCCGGGCCACTAACTGAAACATCTGTTGCGGAGGGCGTCCCACGCTCCTAGGTTCGAGGGCGCCGGGGTCGCCGGCTTCTCGACGGGAGGGGACCGATCATGAGAAAGCTCGCCGTGGTGGGGGCCGTGATGGCCATCACGCTCAGCATCGCCGTTCAGGCCGGGGCGGCAACGCCCGGGGCCCTGAGCCCGACCCAGGCGTCGAACGGCTGCGCCACCTTCTTCGGGGTGGCCCCCGGACCGGAGCCGCTCTCGGCCTGCCAGTGGGACATGCGTCGCATCGAGGCCGGGCCGGCATCTCAGGCCAAGGCCACCGGCGCGGGCGTGAAGGTCGGCGTGATCGACGGTGGCGTCGACTTCACCCATCCGGACCTGGCGGGCGCCGTGGACGTGGCCCGGTCGTGCTCGTTCATCTTCACCGACACCCCGACGGCCGACCCGTCCGAGATCGCCAACGGTGACTGCACCAACAAGGCCGCCGTGCAGGACCTCGAGGGTCACGGCACCCACGTGGCCACCACCATCGCCGGCCGGATCAACGGCGTCGGCATCGCCGGCGTCGCCCCCGAGGCCACCATCGTGGCCCTGAAGGCGTGCACCATCGACGGGTTCTGCTTCGCCGACTCCGTGGCCGCCGCCCTGCGCTATGCCGGTGATCAGCGACTCGACGTCGTGAACCTGAGCCTGTTCGCCGACCCGTACCTCTATTACTGCAAGAGCGACGCGGCGCAACGGGCCATCCTGAAGGACCTGCAGAGCGCCGCCAGCTACGCCCAGCAGCGCGGGGTCGTGATCGTGGCCGCCGCCGGCAACGAGGCCCAGGACCTCGGCCATCCCACCATCGACGACATCAGCCCCGACTGGCCGCCGGACTCCGCCATCGTGCGCCAGGTGCGCAACAACTGCCAGGTGGCCCCGGCTGAGCTGCCGGGCGTGATCACCGTGTCGGCCAGTGGCGTCTCGGAGCTGGCCGGCTACTCCACCATCGGGCGGCCGGTCGACGTGACCGCACCGGGCGGCGACGCGGTCCAGACGCCGGGGACGACCTACGGCCGGATCCTGGCCGGCTGGTCCAGCACCGACGCCACCGGCACGTGGGAGGCCCTGGCCGCCAGCGGGCGCGGCGTCGAGGACGCCAGCGGGGCACGCTGGGTCTGGATCAGCGGCACCTCCATGGCATCGCCCCACGCCGCCGGTGTGGCCGCGCTGATCCGCCAACGCCATCCGGGGTGGAGCCCGGGCGCGGTGGCCGCCGCCGTGCGGCGCAGCGCGACGCCGACGGCTTGCCCCACGGATTGGCCCACCGACGATCCGCGCCAGTGCCGGGGCGGGCCGTCGAGCACCAGCTTCTACGGCGCCGGGACGGTCGACGCGCTCGCCGCGGCATCCCTGTAGTCGAAGCCCGAGATCGGCTCGGAACGGAGGGGAGGTCGGTTGTTGGCGCAACCGACCTCCTCTCGCGCGCTGAGGTGCCGGGCTGACGCGACCTCAGGCTGACGCGACTTCAAGCTGACGCGATCTCGTCGTCGGGCCACCGATCCACGATGGCGCCCAGCACCTCGGCACCCAGCGCCAGGTTGGCCAGGTGGGCGGCGCCCGGGCGCACCTCGAGCTCGGCGCCGGGTACGAGGCCGGCCAGGTGCTTGCCGTGGTCGACCGGGACGATGTAGTCCTCCTCGCCGTGCCACACCAGGATGGGCACGCCGGATGTCGCGGGGCGAGAAGCCCCACGGCCGGCCGAACAGCCGCAGGTCGGCGACGGGGGCGCCCAACTGGCGGCGGCTGGCCCGCAGCAGGTCGTCGGTGAACATCTCCTTCATCCCCGGCGCGGCGAACACCTCCTGGTCACCCGCCGGCGAGAAGTGGGCGAAGAGGTCGAACGCCGTGCCCGCCAGCGGGCGTAGGGCCCACACCGCCAGCCACAGGGCCCGGCTGAGCGGCTGCTGCAGCGTGTCGAGCACCGAACCGAAGCGGGCGGTCAGCTGCACCACCCCGCCCGGCGGGGCGTCGGGCCCGCGGGTGGGCAACACGCTGCCGATGACGACGGCGGCCACCGTGCGGGACTCGAGCTGGTGGGCGCACGCCAGCACGTACGGGCCTCCACCGGAAAGCCCGACGATGCCGAAGCGCTCGATGCCGAGCTGGTCGACGCACTCCTCGACGTCGGCGGCCCAGTCGACGATGGCGTCGTAGCGGTGCGGGCTCGACGAGCCCACCCCCGGCCGTTCGAGGGCGACGATGCGGACCCCCAGGGCCTCGGCGGCGGCCCGGGCCCCGGGGGGTACCTGGCGCCGGGCGCCGGGGGTGCCGTGGAACCACAGCACCGGCCGCCCCGCCGGAGGGCCGTACTCGGCGAAGCCGATGCGACGGCCGTCGCTCAACTTCACCGTGCCCTCGACCCGGGGAGCGGGCACCCTTTCGGGCTGGCCACCGGTCACCGTCGTCCCCACCCCGGACCCCCCTCGCACCCCGTCATCTCAACCGTCTCACCCGCCGGGCTGATCCGACGCGGGCTCGACGTCGGCGTCGGAGCCGGGGAAGAACAGTACGTCGTGGGGTGAGTCGTGCGGGTCATCGAGCCACTGGACGACGTAGGGCGGGCCGCCGTCGGCGCCCCGGACGTCGCGGATGACCCCGCGGCGTTCGCGGCGGTCGATGGCGTGACCGCGGATCACGACGATGTCGCCGACCTTGACCGCCCCCCGCGTGGGAGGGGCCGGCGAGTGGGTGGTCTCGACCTCGCCGGCCAGCACCCCGAGCAGGTCGAACGAGCTCACCAGCCCCACCACCTGGTCCCGCTGCACCACCACGACATGATGGATGCGGTGCTCGCGCATGGTGCGGGCGGCATCGACCACCGAGGTGGACGGCGACACGGTGTGCACGTCGCGGCTCATGACCTCGACCACGCCGAGCTGGGGTGCCCATTCCTCGACCAGGTCGGTGGCGGTCACGATGCCCACCAGCCCTCCGTCGTCGTCGACCACCGGAACCCCGTGGAGGTCTTCATCGAGCATCAGGTCGCGCACCGGACCCACGACCTCGGTGGCCTTGACCACCCGCACCGGCGCCGACATCACCTCTTGCATCGTCTTCATGGCCTCATGAGACCGCGCCCGGGACCACCGGCAACAGAGGCGGAAGTCCCGTCACTCCCGACGGCCGGCCTAGAAGCCGTTCTGGGCGTAGGCGTCGAGGGCCTGGTCGATGGCCTGCTGGGCGCCGGCGATCGCGTCCTCGGGGGTGGCGTTCTTCAGCAACAGGTTCGACATGGCGTCGACCAGGGCGACCCGGGTCTCGTAGTAGGGGCCGATGAGCGGGCCGGGGAACTGCGGATCGATGGTCTGGACCTGGTCGTTGGCGATCTTCAGCCAGCGTCCGGCCAGGCTGGACGTGTAGAAGGCCTGGGCCTCCGGGGTGGCCGACACCGCGGTGCGGTAGGGCAGGTACGACCCGTCGGTCAGCATGACGGTCTGGGCGTGCACGTCGTTCATGAACTTCATGAAGTCCCAGGCGCCCGCCTGCACCGCAGGGGCCGACGTCGAGGTGATGTACCAGGCCGGTCCGCCCATCTGCGTCCGGCCCGGCTCGGTGATGCCGGGGAAGGCGCCGGCGCCGAAGTCGAGCCCGCCGCTGGCCGGCGCCGAGCCGACCCCCAGGTCGGAGCCGTTGAGGGTGCCGCCGAGGAAGGCCTGCACCGAGGTGGCCGAGCCGGAGGACTCCACCACGATGGAAGCGGTCTGGTTGGCCATGGCCAGGTACTGGTTGATCTGGCCCTCGGCCACCGGGAGGGCCTGCAGCAGGCCGTCGTCGTTCATCTGCTTGAACCACCGGAACAGCGACAGGGTGGTGTCGTTGCCCTCGAGGGCGGCGGCGGTGGCGGCGCCCTGGCGCCCGTTGTCGTTGTTCACGATGGGGGCGTGGGCACCGGTGAGCCAGAACTCGGTCTTGTACGAGGCCATCTCGTGCACGAAGGGCTTGTCGACGATGCCGGCCGCCTTGATCTTCTCGGCGTCGGTCCGGATCTCGTCGAGGGTGCGCGGGGGCTGTTCGGGGTCGAGCCCGGCGCGCCGGAAGTGGTCCTTGTTGTAGTAGACGAGCACCGAGCTGGGGTTGGCCGAGGCCGGCCACAGCACCCCGTCGACCGTGTAGTAGTCGACGACGGTCTTGGCGAAGCCGCTCAGGTCGTAGTGGTCGGCGTCGACGCAGGCCTGGGCGGGCAGCACCACGTGGCTGTCGATCATCGACTGCGTCTCGGTGTCGTTGCCGACGAACAGGGCCGGCAGCTCGCGCGACGGCACCGCGGCGGTGAACTTGCGCATCAACTCCTCATCGGTGGAGGCCACGCTCTCCATCTGCACGTGCACCTTGGTCTGCGCCGCGTTGTACTCGGCGGCCAGTTCGTCCAGCGTGTCCTTCTGCTTGGCCACCAGCGAGTGCCACACCACCACGTTCACCGGCTGGGTGGCCTGGTCCAGCGCGCTCAGCGGGCACGTCGGCAGGGCCTGGGCCTGCGACGTGGCCGTGGCCGACGACCCCCCACCCGATCCTCCGCAGCCGGCCAGCAGCAAGACCGCGCAGACGGCCATCACCCCGAGCCGGCGCGCCGGCACCTCCCGCACGCGGCTCACGGGCCGACCCGCAGCGCGTGGCGGGTGTCGAGACGCCCCTGTTGCATGAAGTCGGGCCAGTCGCGCCGGGTTCAGGAACTGTCGGTAGAAGCCGACGCCCTGCACCCGCTCATAGGGCACCGGTTCGATCATCGTCACCTCGCAGGCGCTCCGGAGTCGGGCCAGGTTCTCACGGGCCAGCTCGACCTGCTGGCTGGTTCGCACCTGGCTGGCCACGTAGAAGATGCTGGCCCGCCGCTCCTCCCACCCGGTGGCGTCCTCGCCCACGAAGCCGGGTGGGTAGAAGCCGTTGACGGCGATGGCCAGGTCACAGCGCTCCTCGATGTCGAGCACGGGGTGGACGGGGAAGATGTCGACGATGCCACCGTCACACCAGTGGTAGCCGTCGAGCTCGACCGGGGCGATGAACAACGGGAGGGCCACGGCCATTCGCACCGCCCGGGCCACCGGCAGGTCGGGATGGGTGCGGGGCCCCAGGTACTCGACCCGGTTCTCCTCGACGTTCCAGATCGGGGCGTAGGTGGGGATCGGCATCTCGGCGAGGGTGAGGTCGCCGACCAACCGGCGGTAGGCGGTCTCGATGGCCTCGCCCTTCAACACCCCGGCGAAGCCCCGCCCCCCGGTCGGCACCAGGCGGGCCAGCATGGGCCAGTCCAGGTCGACGTAGTCCTCGGGGCGCAGGGCGGCGGTGAAGGCGGCCACATCATCGGCCGGGACGCCGGCGCCGAGGGGGAACCCGAACAGCGACGAGCCCGAGCAGACCGACAGCACGGCGGGACGGACCCCGGCCTCCTCGAGGGCCCGGCCCACACCCACCACCGAGGCCAGTGCGCCGCTGCCGCCGGTGGCCACCACGGCGACGCGCATCCCGGGGCGCACCCGCGACTCGAACGGGTCCAGCGGGGGGAACACCGACGTGGGCACGACGGGTTGGCGGTCGGTGGGCAGGCGCACGAGGGCACGGCGGGCGTCGTCGAGGAAGCCGGCGTCCTGGCGGAGGCCGTCGATCCACTGACGGGTCCTGGTCACCACGTTGAAGTACTGGCGCAGTCGGAAGACGTCGAGCGGCGCGTCGAGCATGTGAGGAGCGTGCACCACCCGGACCCCTGGCCAGTAGGGCCAGGGGTCCCAACATCCCGGGCCTGGATTCCATCGGCGTGAGTAACATCGCCGCCATGGCCGAGCAGGTTCTCTCCGATGCCATGCTGGCCGTCGCCCGTCGCGTGCAACTGCGCGGGTCGGTGACGGGGATGGGCGCCCTGATCGCGTTCAACAGCCTGGTGACGCGGCAACGCATGTCGCACGAGAACGGGATCACCTGCCGGGGCACGCTCCGCATCGTCGACGACCCCCAGTTCCCCGAGCACGACTTCTTCATCCCGGGCCGAGTGTTCCCGTGCCGCATCCGCCACGGGGCGGCGTCGTGGCTGGACGACGCCAAGCTCGTGGTCCGCAGCGCCTCGCTGAAGTTCGCCGACGCCCGCGGGCAGTCGCCCCTGGACCTGCTCATGAACACCGGCGAGGCCCCGCTGTTCTGGGACGTGCGCACCTTCTGGTCGTTCATGAAGGGAACGATGCAGGGTCGCGGCAAGGACTGGCTGCCCGACCTGCGCCTCAACCCCCAGGCCCTGCGCGGCGGCACCGTCAGCGTCCGGCGTGACCCCGACAGCTTCGCCCACATGGTCTACAACTCCCAGGCCTGCTTCGGATTCGTGGGTGTCGACGGCGTCTACCGCTACGCCCGCTACCGCCTGCGGCCGGCCGACTTCGACGGCACCGAGTCCGGCCGGCCCAGCGCCGAAGACCTGTCCCACCCGTGGCTGCAGAACCCACTGCTGGACGAGACGAGGAACCGCAACTACCTCAAGGACGAGATGACCGCCCGCCTCAACGTCGAGCAGCGCCCGGTCCGCTACGTCCTGCAGATCCAGCTCCGGACCAGACCCGCGACCGGTGAGCCCGACTGGGTCAGCAGCGCCTTCCCGTGGGACGAGACCGTCACGCCCTTCCACGACGTGGCCGTGGTCACCCTCACCGAGGCCCTGGACCACGCGGAGGCCCAGCTGACCTGGTTCGACCTGGCCAACCACGTCGACAGCCTGCCCATCCCCCGGGGCACCAGCATCGACGACCCCCACTCCATGAACGACCTGCGCCTGGCCGGCCGCTGGGCCCGCCGGGCCCGCCTCTACTCCTACCGCCGTCGAGGCATGCCGGGGCCCATCCCGGACTCGCGCCTGGCACCGGACTGGCTGGCCGCTCCCCCCATGCCGATCCCTCCGGGCACCTAGCTACTTCGACGGCAGGGATTCCACGCCGTCCCACTCGCCCACCGGCGGGGCGGCGGCGAAGCGGCGGCAGCGCTTCACGTAGCTGGCGGCCAGCTCGTCGGAGGGAGCGGCGTCGCGGCAGGCGCCGAACAACCGGGCCGCCGACTCGAAGTCGGCGTCGTACCAGGCCGCCAGCGCCTCGGCGAAGGTCTCCCGGGTCGACGCCGCCGCCTCGGCCTCCGCCGCCGGGCGCGCCGCCAGTACCTCGTGCACCTCGAGGACCTCCTTCTTCCCCAGCACGGTGACTCGGCCCACCTCCCGCAACAGGAACGGGCCGGGGTCACGCAACCGGTCCAGGACCTGACGCGAGATCAGGACGGCACCGCAGAACTGCTTCGAGGCGCCCTCCAACCGACTGGCGGTGTTCACCGTGTCGCCGATGACGGTCGTCTCGAGCCGGTCGGCCGAACCGACGGTGCCCAGCATCACCTCGCCGGCATGCAACCCGATGCCCATCTTCAGCGGCACGGCGTGGGGTCGTTCGGCGTTGAAGTCGGCCAGGGCCCGGTGCATGTCGACGGCGGCGGCCACCGCGCCGTCGGATCCCTTGATGAACAGCGACATCACCGCATCGCCGACGTACTTGTCGATGAAGCCCCCGTGGCGGCTGATCGCCGGTTCCATCCGCCCCAGGTAGTCGTTCAGCAACTTGAAGCCCTCGGCCGCGGTGGAGTCCTCGGACACCTCGGTGAACCCGCGCAGATCGCTGAACGACACCGTCAGGTCGATCTTGACCGCGTCACCGAGACCGACCTCGGCGATCTGGGCGCGCCCGAGCTGTTCGAGGAACGGCCGGGGCACGAAGCGGGAGAACGACTCCGCCTGGGCCCGCTGCTCCTCGAAGAGCCGGGCGTTGTTCAACGTCACCGCCGCCTGTCCGCAGATGGTCTCGACGACGGTGAGCTGGCGGCTGGTGAACACCCCGGCCACGTGCGGGTTGGTCAGGTACACCACGCCCACGAGGGTCCCCGACTGCACCAGCGGAGCGCAGAGGATGGAACCTCCGGCGTCACGGGCGGCACGAGGATCGCGGCGGATGAGCTCGTGCGAGGAGGCGTCCTCCACCAGCAGGGCGGCACCGGTGCGCGTGACGTAGTCGACGACGGGCTCGAGGTGGTCGGCGTCGTCCGCCGCCGCACCCGTGACCACGCCGATCGACCCGACGAGGTCGGCCTCGCCCACCGCCACCGGTCGCGCCACCCCGTCGGTCATCAACAGGAGCACCCCTCGGGTGGCACCGGCGTTGCGGATGGTGAGCGACAGCACCCGTTCGAGGAGGCTGGGCACCTCGATCTCACGGGAGATGGCCTGCATCGTCTCCACCACGGTCCGCAGGTCGAGGGCCCCCAGGGCCAGGTCGTCGTCTCCCGACCCGGCGGCCGACGAGGCCCCGCGGTCGATGCGGGCCGTGACCCGGAAGGGCACGTCGAGTCGCCGCCAGACCTCGCTGGCCAGCCCGACCAGGTGCGCGGCCTGCTCCCGGTGGCCGGCCTCGCCTTCGAGCAGGCCGGCCTCGTCCAGGGCCAGGGCCTCGAGATAGAGCACCCCCTGGCGGTGGGCTTCGGCGGCGGCGTCGAGATAGCCGGCGATGGCCGAGGCCCGGTCGCCGTCGCTCCGGCGGCCCTCGGCCTCCACGAACAGCCGGAACGCCTCCATGTCGTGCGGGTTGTGGCGGGCCCGCACCCGCACCTGATGACGCAGCCAGGCCAACCGGGCCAGTTCCGAGGGGGGCCGGTCCCCCGTCGCCCGCCGTCTCAGGATGGTCACCGCGTACAGGGCGAAGCACGGCCCGAGGTACGGCTGACCCGGCCCCCCGTCGCGGTGGTCCCAGACGAGCCGGAGGTCGTGCTCGGCTTCGGCCAGGTCGTCCATGATGAAGGCCAGGAAGCCGGCCGCCGCGCTCTCGGTGGGCAACGCGGTGCCGTCGCCCTCGTCGAGCAGCACGGCGCGGCGTCGCGTCCAGTCGACCCGCTCGCCCTGCAGCCGCCCGGTACGGGTCGTCGGGCTGCGGAGCAGTTCCACCGCCTGCATCCAGGCCGCCAGGGCCGAGCGGGTCTGCTCCTGGCCGCTGTGCAGGACCGTCTCGACGTAGCCGCCGTAGCGGTCCACCAGCCCGCCCAGCGCGGCCCCGGACAGCACGGCGGCGTAGAACCCCACCGCCGCGCAGTAGCAGGCGTTCTCGACGTCCCCGGCCTCGAGGGCGGCGTGGTACGAGTCGAACAGGTCCGAGGCGCACTCCCGCACGGGATCGCGGGAGTGGCGGACGAAGCCGTGCCACAGCAGGGCGGTGCGCCCGGTCAGGGACCGGCTCGGCATCGCTTCGAGCAGATCCATGGAGAGCTTGCCGAACGCGTAGCCGGTCTTCTCGGCCCCCAGCACCCCGCCGGTGACCATGGCGTACAGCGCGTAGCCGTAGGCGCTGAGGCTGTCATGGCCGTGGGCCAGCGAGGTCCGGATCATGCGCGCCGCGATGACGGGCACCAGGTTGGGTTCGGCCCAGTACGCGTTGGTGGCCGTCTTCATCAAGATGCCCATGACGGCGAGCGCGCTCGGGTCGGTCATGGCCGGCACGGTCAGCAGGTCGTCGGTGCGGCGGCGGCCGATGGCGACACGGCACTTGGCCAGCTCGACCGCGACCTGGGCCATGGTGGGGTGGGCCGGGAGGTCCATGGCGAAGTCCGAGGCCAGCACTTCGAGGGCGTACTGGGTCGCCCGGGCGTACTCGGCCCGGGCCACCCCGACGCCGATGAGGATGTTGTGGATCGGCACGCGCTCGAGCGGGTCGGTGACCCGTTCGAGCACGGCGTCGGCCAGCGGCGTCACGTCGTCGTAGCGCCCGTCGATGGAGGCCACGTCGGCCGCTTCGGTGTGCAGGGCCAGGGTCAGCTCGTACTCACTCGACCACGGGTCGGCCGGGAGCAGGGCGATGCCGGTGTCGAGGAACCGCGCCGCACTGGCCACCGCCATGGTGGACTTCGCCCGGCGGGCCGCTCGGACCAGGGTCTGGCAGGCGGCTCGCCGCTCCTCGTCGGAGCTCAGCAGCGCCGCCGCCTCACACAGGTGCGAGGCCACCTCGATGACCACCTCGTCGGAACGGTCGCCCGGCTCGCCCACCAGCCTCCGTGCCTGGCCCAGGTGCACGGCCTGGCGACGGCCCGGGTCGAGGGTGTCGTAGGCCGCTTGGCGGACCCGGTCGTGCAGGAAGGCGTACTCGGGGTCGACGGCGGCGTCGGCACCGTCCTGCTCGGGCCGGTCCTCCACGTGCAGCACGTACCGGTACTGCTCGTCGAGGGGGGAGATCAGCTGCTCGGTCAGGGCCTCGTCCAGGGCCCGGGCCACCTCGGCCTGGTCCTCGTCCAGCAGCTGCACCACGGCCGAGAGCGCGAAGCGTGAACCGATGACCGAGGCCACCTGCAGCGAGGTGAGGGTGAGGGGCGACAGGGTGTTGAGCCGCCCCTCGAGCAGCTCGGCCACGTTGTCGGTGATGGCTCGAGCGGTGACCCCGGCGACGTCCCACGTCCACGCCAGCTCGGCGTGGTCGAAGGCGAGCAGCCCGTCGCGGTGCAGCGCCTGGAGGAACTGGCGGATGAAGAACGGGTTGCCGGCCGTCTTGTCGTGAACCAGGCGGCTCAGCTCGAGCGTCGACGCCGGCTCGGACCGTAGGGCGTCGGTGACGATGGACTGGACGTGGGTCAGCTCCAGGGGCGCCAGCGTCAGGATCTCGGCGTCGATCCCCGCCGCGTCGATCTTGGCCAGCAGGGCCCGGACCGGGTGGTCGGCGGTGATCTCGTTCTCGCGCCAGGCCCCCACGATGAGCACGGCGGCGTCGAGCCGGTCGGTCAGCAGCGTCTGCAGCAGGCGCAGCGACGCCAGATCGGCCCACTGCAGGTCGTCGAGGAACAACACCAGCGGCCGCCCCGGCGTGGCCACGATGGTGATGAAGGTGGCCACCGCGGTGGCCAGGCGGGCCTGGGACTCCTGCGGGCTCATGGGGGCCGGCGGGGGCTGGGCCCCGAGAACCCGCTCGAGCCCGGGGCACAGGCTGGCCAGGGCGGCCGCTCCCTCACCCAGGCCCGAGACGATGGCGTCGCGCATCGCCGCCAGCTCGTCGCCGGGCAGGGTCAGGATCAGGCGGACCGTCGCCTCGATCGCCCCCACCCAGCCGGCGTAGGGGGTGTCGCGCTGGTAGAGGTCGAACTTCCCCTCGGCGAACCAGCCGAAGCGCTCGACGGCCATCGGCTCCAGCTCGTGCACCAGGCTGGACTTTCCGATGCCGGAGTAGCCGGACACGAACACGGCCGTCGGCGCGCCGGCGGCGGCCCGGGCCAGAGCGGTGGCCAGCGCCTCGGTCTCGCGCTCACGTCCGTACAGGTGCTCTCGCAGCACGAGCTGCTCGTCGACGTCGCGCGACCGCAGCGTCACCTGCTGGTGGCGCGAGAACCCGGCTTCCACCAGGGCGAGATCGTGGGCCACCCCTGACGCCGTCTGGTAGCGGTGGTCGGGGTCCTTCTCGAGCAGGACGGCCACCAGGTCGCTCAGGGCGTCGGGGATCCCGTCGGCCACATCCGCCAGCCGGGGGGCGGGACGGGCCACGTGGGCGTGCACCAGGGCCAGGGCGTCGTCGGCCGAGAACGGCGGCCGCCCGGCGAACAGCTCGAACAGGATCGCCCCCAGCGAGTACAGATCGGAGCGGCCGTCGACGGGCCGGTTCATGCGGCCGGTCTGCTCCGGCGAGACGTACGTCAGCGACTCGGCCAGCCGGGACGCCCCCGACGCCTCGGAGCGCAGGCTCATGGCCCGGTCGAATCCCCCGATGCGCGTCGTGAGGTCGGCGTCCACCGCGATGGCCGACGGTGCCAGCGCGTTGTGGGTCACCCCCCGTGCGTGGATCTGGGCCAGCGCCTCGGCCAGTGACACCGCCACCCGTAGGCGCTCGGGCACCGACGGCGGGGGCGTGCCCGCCATCCACCGGTCCAGCTCGTCGAGCATCGGCGAGTCGGTCACCAGGGCCAGGTCGAAGCCCACCGCCACCAGCTGGCGCTGGCGCACCACGCCGGCCAGGTCGTTCAGGCCTTCGCCGATGGCCAGGGCGTGTCGGCGACCGGCCAACTGGCGGGCGGTGGGATAGACGGCCCGGTGCAGCCGGACCCGCACCGGGGTCCCGTCGCCGGCGAGGGTGCCGGCGAAGACGTGTTCGTCCGCCGTGCGTCGATCGAGGCCCAGCACGTGGACCCCGGGCAGGGTCGGCAGCTCAGATGGCAATCGAACGGCCCACGGTGGGCGGCGAGAGGTAGGTGTAGGGAACGGCGAGCGTCTGGTTGCGGCGGTCGATCTCGACCTGGATGTCGCTCAGCGCCAACTGGAAGCGGTCGATGGCCAGTCGGGCCTCGGGCGAGCTCTGGAAGAACCGGTCGCCGTAGCACCCCAGGGGCGTGAGGGTCGGCTCGGCCAGCAGGCTCACCATCCCGATCTGCTCGACCACTCCGGCCTGCATCGGGAGGAAGTAGGTGAACTCGGCTTCGTTGATGAGCGCCTTGTCGCGCGGCACCGGCAGGAACATCGCCCCGGGGGTGTTGGGGATGTATCCGAACTGGTCGTACTGACCGTTGTTGACGGCGGCGTGCTCG
The DNA here is from genome assembly GCA_963726905.1 of uncultured Microthrixaceae bacterium. Classification (GTDB taxonomy): domain Bacteria; phylum Actinomycetota; class Acidimicrobiia; order Acidimicrobiales; family Acidimicrobilacustridaceae; genus UBA4742. Next base: position 76,574 of record CAVSDZ010000001.1, on the reverse strand, counting down.
ACCGACACCAGATAGAGCAGCAGCTGGACCATCTCGCTCAGGTCGGACAACGACGACAGGCGGCCGTCGCGCACCGGCAGCCCCTTCACCCGCCCGCCGTCGTCGGCCAGCAGCTCGGTGACCCACGCCTGCAGCTCGGTGTCGGCCTCGACGTCGGCGTCGCCCCGGTAGAAGACGCTCAGCAGCTCGGTGACGTAGGTGCCGATGGCGTCGAACAGTCGGAGGGCGTCGTCGCGGTAGTGGTAGCCGGGCAGCCGATCGGCGTCGAGCACACCCCGGCGCTCGAGGTCGCGCCGGGGATGCCAGTCGGCCAGCGACCATCGGGCGTATTCCTGGGCCACCAGCCAGAAGGCGCCCTCGGAGCCCACCGCCATGGTGACGTCGATGGGCCCGCCGGGACCCAGCAGCTGCGATCGCGCCTCGCTGTTGATGGCGATGGTGCCGGTGAAGTGCGGCGCCAGCAGCTCGTGCAGCGGATGCTGGGGCGGCAGCGTGCGGGAGGCCGCCACCCAGAACGTCTCCATCACGAGATGGGTCCGGGCCAGGTGGGCGACGGTCTCGTGGTAGTTGCCGTCGGCGGACTGCAGGAAGGTCCGCGCCGTCAGCCACACCCAGGTGGGGTCGGCCGGGGTGAAGATGACCGGGGCCTCGGCCGGCGACTGGCCCAGCTGGATGGCCAGCGGCATCAGGCGACCGCTCCCGTCGAGCCAGAACAGCCCGATGGCGGGGGCCAGCGAGCACCCGATGGTGAGCGGCACGTCGACCAGGGCGGCGTAGTCGGCGATGAACAGCCGCCCCTCGGCCAGGAGCTGGCCGAGCGACACCGATGCCGGGAGCACCCCGCGCACGACGTCGTCGGTGACGGGGAAGTGCTCGGGGATCTCGTCGAGGGCGGCGATCATGAACGGGTTGATGCCGTCGAGTCGCTGCCGGGCGAACTCCTCGTCGCAGCGTCCACCGCTCGGCCACGCCGGGGATCGTCCGCAGCGGGTAGAACAGCGAGTAGTCGCTGACCCGGCCAGGCTTGCGTCTCATCCACTTGAGAGCCGACAGGGCGGCGTCGGCGACGGACTGGCGGACGTCGAACAGCATCCGGTCCCGTTGGCGGGGGGTGAACTGCTCCGACGCCGGGACACCGCGGCAATGCGGGGGAAGGCCGGGGGTGTGGACCCACGCGAACTGGTCTCGCTGCTCGGCGAGCTGGCGTGATCGCAGCAGTCGACCCTGGGCGTCGGCGTCCTGCGGAAGCCCTATGTGCACCGCTGAATACCCCATCAACGCCCTCCCAGGGCCACCCTTGGCCAACAAGCTAGCCAACCGGTTGCGCTCACCTTGGCACGCAGGGCGGTGCGGTGCGCCTCAGAGCATCCCGACGTCGTCGAACCACCAGACCAGGTCACGAATGGTGTCCTCCAACGGTCGCGGGCGGTAGCCGAGCTCCAGGGTCGCCTTCGAGTGGTCCACGAACGGGTCGTCGATCTGGGCGCTGATGGCCGCCGGGGTGAACGAATCGGTGCCGAATCGCCGCCCGACGCGCTCGCCCAGCGGGGCCAGCGCCCGGGCCACCACCGTGGGCAGGGCGAACACCGGGCCCAGATGGCCGTTCATGCCCGCGGCCATGCGGGCCAGCCGCAACGACGAGGTGCGGTGGCCGGCCACCAGGTAGTTCTCGCCGGTGCGCCCGCGGTCGAGAGCGGCCACCGCGGCCAGCACCACGTCGCGGACGTCCACGAAGTCGAACCCGCCGTTGGTGACGCCCACCAGATGACCTCGGGCCGCGGTGCGCAGCAGCCAGTTGGCGCGGGACAGCTCGGGGTCGACCGGCCCGATGATGCCGGTGGGGTTGATGATGGTGGCGTCGAGCCCGTCGGCGATGGCGCGGCGCACCGCCTCCTCGCCGGCCGCCTTGGTCCGGTCATAGAGGGGACGATCGGCCCCGGAGCGGGGGCAGTCCTCGGCGACGTGGTCCCGGCACCTCCCGAGATCGAAGGCATGGACCGAAGAGCAGTGCACGAAGCGGCGCACCCCGGCGGCGAGGGCCGATTCGGCCACCACCCGGGGCCCGTCCACGTTGATCGACCAGGCCTCAGGGTCCTCGCTCAGCAGGGTGATGCGCGCCGCCAGATGGAAGACCACCTCCACGTCGGCCATGGCCGCCGCCACGCGGTCAGGGTCGCGCACGTCGCCGGTGACGTGGTCGACCCGGGCCCATTCGGGCCCGCTCAACGGCCGCCGCCCGAAGGTCCGGACGAGGCAGTCCTGGTCGAGCAGGTGAGCGACGAGGTTGCGCCCCACGAATCCCGATGCGCCCGTCACCAGGACTCGGCCGTCGGGCATTGATCCATCGGTGTCCATACCGCGAGGTTAGGAACGCCACCGGCCGGGGGGACAGGTGCTGAGGGCGGCTGTGGATGTGACGTTCTGCCCTAGGAGCCGACGCTGCGGAGCGGGACAGTCGGCGGGTGGCCACCCACGAACACGGATTGCGAGCAGGAGACCCTGCCCATGGCTGAGCGACCGCCCCGCCGGCTCGTCGACCCTGCCGATCCCACCGGCGAGGGCTGGGACGAGGTGGCCGACGTGGTGGTGGTGGGCTACGGCGTGGCCGGGGCGACCACCGCCATCGAGGCGGCCGAGGCCGGCGCCGCGGTGACGGTCCTCGACCGCTGGTCGAAGGGCGGCGCGTCGGCCCGCAGCGGCGGCATCGTCTACGGCGGCGGCGGCACCCCTCAACAGCAGGCGGCCGGCTTCGCCGACGACCCGGATCAGATGGCGCACTACCTCGCCCTCGAGGAGTCGCTCCCGCCCGACGACCCGGCGTTGCGCCGGTTCTGCGCCCGCAGCGCCGAGGACATCGCCTGGCTCGAGGGGCACGGCGTGCGCTTCGGCACCACCTTCGACCCGACCAAGACGGTGACGCCGACCGACGACTCGGTGGGCCTGTACTTCTCGGGCAACGAGAAGCACTACGCCGACCGCACGCCGGCCGTGGCCCGGGGTCATCGGGTGGCGGGAGCAGGCATGACCGGTCGGGACCTCGTCGACGAGCTGCACGTGTCCGCCCGGCGCGCCGGCGTCTCGGTGCGGTCGCGCACCCGCCTCACCGACCTGGTGGTGGACGACACCGGGCGCGTGGTGGGGGTGGAGGCCATCGCCCTCGGCCGCGATCTGGGGAGCCGGCTGGGTCACGAGGTCATCTACCGGCTCATCGACGCCGCCGCCGCGCTGGCCCACCGGGTGCCGGGCCCGCTGACGGCCTGGTGCGACCGGTTCGAGCGGCGACGGGGCCGCCGGGTCCGCATCGGCGCACGGGCCGGGGTGGTGCTGGCCACCGGCGGCTTCTCCTACGCCCACGATCTCATCGCCGAGCACGCTCCCGCCTTTGCGGGGGCGATGCCGCTGGGCACGCCCGGCGACGACGGCTCGGGCATCCGCCTGGCCCGCGCCATCGGCGCCGGTCTGCGGTCGATGGACCACTGCGGCGCCTCCCGCTTCATCGCGCCGCCGACCGGCTTCTGCTCCGGGGTGCTGGTCGATGCGTGGGGTGAGCGGATCTGCGACGAGAGCCTCTACGCCGCCACCCTGTCGGCCCACATCGCCGAGCACGGCGGCCGCGCCTGGCTCATCGTGGACGGCGCCACGCAGGCCGAGATCGCCGAGCAGATCCACCGCTCACCGCGCCTGCGCGACCAGCCGCTTCCTCGCCTGCTGAACGGTCGGGCCAACGCCGTGATCTTCCCCCGGGTGTTCGGCACCATCAACCTGCGCCTCAACCGCACGACCGCCCCCGACCTCGACCGCCTGGCCGAGGCCTGCGACCTCCCCGCCGAGCGCCTGCGGGCCACGATCGACCGGTACAACGCGGTCGCCGCCGGTGACGGCCCCGACGAGATGGGCAAGCCGCTCGAGTTCGTGCGGCCGCTGACCGGGCCCCCCTATGCGGCGGTGCCGTGCCACCTCGGGGGGATCGTGTTCCCGGCGCCGTGCATCACCCTCGGCGGGTTGGACGTCGACGGCACGCAGCAGGTGCGCCGCGTCGACGGTTCCGGCATCGACGGCCTGTACGCGGTGGGTCGCTGCGCCGCCGGCATCGCCTCGCGGTCCTATGTCAGTGGCCTGTCCCTGGCCGACTGCGTGTTCTCCGGTCGCAACGCCGGTCAGTCGGTGGCGGCGTCCGGCGCCGAGGCCGAGGCGGCGAGCGCGGAGCCGACGAGGAGCTAGCGGATCTGGGGGTCGGGGAGGTCCAGGAACTCCGTCCTGGCCATGACGTCCTGGAACTCGGCCATCATCGCCTGCGCGTCCGCAGGCATCTCCTGGCTCTCACCGGCCCGGGCCTCGGCTTCGCTGGTGAAGTAGTTGACCTCGACGCAGCGGTCGGGACCGGTCCACACCCGGAACGAGCCGAGGAGGTCCGGACGCAACCCGCTGAGCTTCTCGAACTGCTCATCGAGGCGGGCCATGCGGGCCCGGTCGACTCCCTCGGACTTCATGACCTGCACGAAGCCGGCGTCGTCCGACCCGCCCCCGAGGAACTCCTGGGCGTCGGAGGACTCGGTGAAGGCGACGTCGCCGTCGTAGTACTTCTCCATCTCGGACCACCACGCGCTCTGCTCGGGTCGGTCGCTGTTGGCCCGGGCCGCCTCCTCGCTGGCGAAGCGGGCGATGGTGATGGCCCGGCCGTCGGGGGTGACCCCGGAGGTCACACCCAGGAAGCCGACGGCGCCGGGGCCGACCTCGCTCTGCCACCGCTCGCCTTGGCGGGTGAGGCCGGCCGGGTCACGGGTCTTTCCCTCGATGATCTGCACGAACATCGCTTTCTCCTTCTCCCAGGGGCTTGCCCCGATCATGCGCCCATCCTCGGCGAACGGCAACGGCGCCGGATCCAGGATCCGGCGGCATCATCGGTCCAAAGACCCTGTCATCGCGGGCGCGGCCCTGAGACGCTGTCAGGCAGGGACTTCGCCCCACCGACTCCGGGACCCGAAGGGGATGGACATGGAACGACTCAACACCCTCGACGCCGAATTCCTCCACCTGGAGGACGGGATCGCCCACATGCACATCGCCGGCGCCTGCGTGTTCGCCGATCCGCCCCCGTCGTTGGACGAGCTCACCGCCCTGATCGCCTCCAAGCTGCACCTCATCCCCCGCTACCGCCAGCGGGTCCGTGCCGTCCCGTTCGAGCTGGGCCGACCGGTGTGGGTCGACGACCCCCACTTCGACCTCGGCTACCACGTGCGCCACACCGCGCTGCCGGCGCCCGGCGACGACGAGGCCTTCGATCGGCTCATGGGCCGGCTCATGTCCCAGCCCCTGGACCGGGCCCGGCCCCTGTGGGAGACCTGGCTGGTGGAGGGCCTGGAGGGCGGTCACTGGGCCCTCGTGTTCAAGATCCACCACTGCATGGTCGACGGCATCGCCGGCGTCGAGCTGCTGACCGTGCTGCTCGACCCGGAGCCCCACGTGACCCCGGGCGTCCCCCAGCCGTGGGAGCCCGAGCCGGAGCCGCCGGGCGCGATCAAGGTCCTCGACGCCTGGGGCGGCCTGGCCGCCGACGCCATCCGCGCCGCCCGCGAGCATCCCCGGCGCCCTCACCCACCCGACCCGCACGCTGCGCAGCGCGATCGACACGGTGCAGGGCCTGGCCCGGCTCGGGAGCCGGCTGGGGTCGACGCCCCAGTTGTCGATCGAAGGCACCATCGGCCCCCACCGCGCCTGGGCCCACTCCTCGGTCAGCCTGGGTGACGTGAAGGCCATCCGATCGGCCTTCGGCGGCACGGTCAACGACGTGGTCCTGGCCGCGGTGAGCGGGGGGTACCGGGCGCTGCTCGCATCGCGGGGGGAGGACCCGGACCATGCCGTCGTCCGCTCCCTGGTGCCGGTGTCCACCCGGGGCGACGACGGTCACGGCGTGCCCGACAACCAGGTGACGGCGCTGCTCTACGACCTCCCCGTCCACTTGGCCGACCCGGTCGAACGCCTGAAGCTGGTCCACGACGCAGATGACCGAGCTCAAGGCCTCGCACATGGACCGCGCCGGGGTGGCCGTGACCAGCATGAGCAACCTGGCCCCGCCCATGGTCGTGGGGCCGGTCAGCCGCATGGCGGTACGGGCCATGCACCAGCTGCCGCAGCGCTCGGTCAACACGGTGACCACCAACGTGCCCGGACCCCAGTTCCCGCTCTACTGCCTCGGCCGCGAGATGCTCGAGTACCGCCCGTACGTCCCCGTCAGCCACGGGGTCCGGGTGGGCACCGCCATCCTGTCCTACAACGGCCGGCTGGCCTTCGGCATCACCGGTGACTACGCCACGGCCCCCGATGTCGGCGTGGTGGCCTCGGCCATCGCCGCGGACATCGACGTCCTGCGCCAACGGGCGCTGGCCCCACCCTCGCGACCCGAGGCGGGGACCGAACCGAAATCGGCCAAGTCGTCCGCCAAGCGGGCCGCGACGGCAGAGCCACCGGCCGACGCGCCCGTGGCCCCGTGACCACGAGTTGCCCCGTGACCGGCCCGTGACCGGGCCCTCGACCGGTAGGGAAAGGATCACTTGATGGATCGGATCGTCGTGGGAGTGGACGGCAGTGGGCCGTCACGAGTTGCCCTTCGGTGGGCGATCGCCGAGGCCCGGTTGCGGGAGGCCTCGCTCGACGTCGTCCACACCTGGTCGCCGGACTTCACGCCGTGGGCGTCATCGATGGCCCCCGGCTTCCCCGGCCCGATCTGGGTGGAGGACGTGTCCCTGCCCTCGATCGACAACGTCCGCGAGGCGATCCACGACGCGCTGGAGAAGCTCCTGGCCGACGAGGAGCTGTCGGTCAGCGGCATTCCGCCGACGAGGGCCGTGGTCGTCGAAGGGCCCTCCGGCCCGGGCCTGGTGGGAGCGGCGGCCGACGCCGACCTGCTCGTGGTGGGCGCCCGGGGCCTCGGTGAGGTCCGCGGGATGTTCCTCGGCTCGGTGAGCCTGTACTGCGTGACCCATGCCCCCGGCACGGTCGTCGTGGTGCGCGACGACGAAGCCTCCTAAGGCCGGCCCGGCTCCCACCACCAGGCCAGGCCGGACACCCCCGGCCCCACGTGGACGAGCATGACGGGCCCGAACGAGCCGACGAACGAGTCGGCGTCGGGCACCTCGGCCAGGACGTCGTCGAGCAGGGCGCGGGCGCGGTCGGTGGCCTGGGCGTCCAGCGCGGCCACGTGCAGCCGAGCCCCGGGCGAGGAGGGTCGGTCGGCCAGGCACCGCTCGACGATGTGGCGGCGGGCGGAGTGCTCACCGCGGGCGGGGGGAAGGGCGTGGGCCTCGCCGTTGCGGAACTCGAACAGCGGCTTGACGTGGAAGGTGCTGGCCGCCCGGCTGGCGAGGGCAGGTACGCGCCCGCTGCGGGCCAGGTGCTCGAGGTCGTCGACGGTCGCCACGAGGCGGACCCGTTCGATGACGCGGCGGGCGGTGCCCTCCACCTCGTCCAGGCCGGCGCCCCCGGCCGCCTGCCGGGCCGCGGCCAACGCCACCAGGCCCTCACCGCCGGCCGCGGTCCGGGTGTCGACCACCCGCACCGGCCCGGCCGTGAGCCGGGCGGCGAGCTCGGCGGAGGTGTGGGTCGTGCTCATCTCGGCCGACAGCGTGAGCACCAGCACCTCGTCGGCCCGGGCCAGCCCTTCCTCGATGGCGTCGGCGAAATCCCCGGGCGTGGACCCGGAGGTGGTCACGTCCCCGGCGCTCAGCCGATCGAGCAGCTCCGCCATCGACAGGGCCGAGTCGGGGACGGCCCGGCCGTCGATGACCAGGCCCATGGGCACCACCGTGATGTGGTTGCGCCGGGCCAACTCGCCGGGGATCGAGGCGGCACTGTCGACGACGACGGCCACGGTCATGGCGGCGCCGTCCAGGTGTCGCGGTCGAGGGTGAGGCGGGCCAGGTAGGTGGACAGGTCTCGGCGCGCCGGTGGGTGGTTGCCCACGGCCCGCTTGACGAGCATGGGGGTCAGGACGGCCACGCCGGCCAGCGCCCCCAGGCGGCCCCGGGTGGCGGTCAGCACCGGGACCAGGGCCAGGTCGGCCACGAAACATCCCAGGCCGGTCTGGCCGGACAGACGGCCGAGCGAGAGCCCGGCCAGCAGGGTCACCGATCCGGGTCGGGAGCGGACCGCCAGCGCGCCGAGGGCGGGAGAGATGCCCCGTCCGCCCGCGCCGCCCAGGAACACCGACCAGTTGTGTCCAGCGACCGCGGCGCCACCGGCGAAGGCCGACAGCACCGGGCGCTCCGGCCCGGCCAGCATGGGGCCGATGGCCCCCTTGGCCACGTCGGCCACCCCGGCGACGGCCATGGCCCCGAATCCAGCCACCTCGCGCAGCCCCGATCCGGACACCGTGCCCGTGCCCACGTCCCGGAGGTCGACACCCGTCCGGGCTCGGGCCATGAGGTTGGAGAAGGGCACCGCCCCGGCGAGGTAGGAGACGACCAGCACCACGACGGGGTGGGGACGCCAGGGCCGGCGGTGGCCCGGCGCAGGCGCTCGACCGGTCATCGGCGGTGGCCTCGGGGTCGTCCCACGCCCGGACGCTAGTGCCACGATCGAGCGGCCGACGGAGGTCGCCGACGCCGGGCCGGTATCGTCGCGGGATCGACCGCCGACCAGACGAATGGACGTCCACGCGCGACGAGGTCCGCCTCGGGGTGCGCCGCTGGGCGCCGGACACGCCCGCCGAGACGACCATCGTCGTGGTCCACGGCTTCAGCGCGACCAAGGACGACCCGACCGTCGTGGCCGTCGCCGAGGCGTTGCGGGTCGACGGCCATCACGTGCTCAGCTACACGGCGCGAGGCCACGGCGAGTCCGGCGGCCTGTGCACCCTCGGTGACCTCGAGCACCTGGACGTCGAGGCGGCGGTGGTCCTGGCCCGCCAGGACGCCGATCGGGTGGTCGTGGTGGGGGCGTCGATGGGCGCCATCGCCGTGTTGCGCCATGCGTCGCATTGCGCCCCCGACGGGGTGGTCACCGTGTCGAGCCCGGCCGAGTGGCAGGTGCCCCGCACCCTGCAGACCGCGCTGGCCACCGTGCTCACCCAGAGCCCCCCGGGACGGTGGCTGGCCCGACGCTGGATGAACGTCCGCCTCGCCGACGGGTGGAGCGGCGCCTCGCCCCCGGTCGACCTCGCCGCCGCCATCACCGCACCGCTCGCCGTGATCCACGGCACCGGCGACCGCTTCATCAAGCCGGCTGAGGCCGAGAAGCTCTACCGTGCCGCCGCCGGCCCCCGCCGGTTGGACCTGGTCGATCGCATGGGTCACGCCTACCGGCCCGAATCCATCCCGCCGATCACCGAGTCGGTGCGGTGGGCCCTGACCCCGGCGCATCGAACCACCGAACCCGAGCGAGCCACCTGAGCGAGGACGTCTCATGCCTGCCTACGACAACACCACCACCACCGACGAGATCCTCGACGGGGTCGACCTGACCGGGCGGCGGGTGGTCATCACCGGGGCCGCCACCGGGCTGGGCCGCGAGAGCGCCCGGGCCATGGCCGCCCACGGCGCCTCGGTCACGGTGCTGGCCCGCAACGCCGAGCGGGCGGCGGGAGCGGCGGCCGAGGTGGAGGCGCTCGTCCCGGGCGCCCACGTCGAGTCCGGAGTGGTCGATCTGGGTGACCTGGCCACGGTGCGGTCGTTCGCCGATGCCTACCTGGCCGATCACGACGCGGTCGACGTGCTGATGAACAACGCCGGCGTCATGGCCTGCCCGTTCGGCCGCACCGCCGACGGCTTCGAGACGCAGTTCGGCACGAACCACCTCGGCCACTTCCTGCTCACCGCCCGGTTGGCCCCCGCCCTGTTGCGCGGCGAGGCCCCGAGAGTGGTGACGCTCACCTCCGCGGGCCATTCGCGCAGCGACGTCGATCTCGACGACCCGAACTTCGAGACCACCGAGTACTCCGAGTGGATCGCCTACGGGCGGTCGAAGACGGCCAACGCCCTGTTCGCCCGCGAGCTGGCCCGGAGGGGCGGGCCGAGCGGCCTGCTCTCGTTCTCGGTGCACCCCGGCGGGATCATCACCGACCTGGGCCGCCACCTCAACGACGAGCTCATGAACGACATGGCCAGGTTCAGCGAGGAGCGCTCGGCCAACGCGGCCAAGGCCGCCGGCGCCGAGCCCGGCGAGACGCCGGCCCGAGGCATGCGGTTCAAGTCGGTGGAGGCGGGGGCCGCCACCCAGGTGTGGGCCGCCATCGCCCCCGAGCTCGTCGACCACAACGGCGCCTACCTGGCCGACTGCGGGTTGGGTGTCCTCGGCGCCGATCCCGGGGTCAACGGGTTCATGCCGTACCTCCTCGACGACGACCACGCCGCCGCGCTGTGGACGCTCAGCGAAGCGCTGGTCGGCACGCCGTTCGAGTTCTGAGCGGCGGGCACCGGGAGCGACGGATCACCGGGGTGGGGCGGCGATGAGGGTCGTGGTGGCCCTCGGGGGCAACGCCCTGGCCCGGCGCGGCGAACCGATGTCGGTCGCGCTCCAGCGCCGGCACGTGGGCGTCGCCTGCGATCACCTGGCGGCGATCGCCCGGGACCACGAGGTCGTGGTGTCCCACGGCAACGGCCCCCAGATCGGCCGGCTGGCGTTGCAGGAGGCGGCGGACGACACCGGGGACTCGCCGCTCGACCTGCTGGGGGCCGAGACCCAGGGCATGATCGGCTACCTCATCGAACAGGAGCTGGGGAACCGGCTACCCGCCGAGCAGCCGATTGCCACCCTGCTCACCATGGTCGAGGTCGACCCCGACGACGCCGGCTTCGTCGAGCCCACGAAGCCGATCGGGCCCCTCTACACCGCGGCGGGGGCCGACCGGCTGGCCGCGGAGCGGGGCTGGGTGTTCCGACCCGACGGGGACCGCCTGCGCCGGGTGGTGGCGTCACCGGCGCCGCGCCGCATCGTCGAGCAACGACCCATCCGTTGGCTGCTGGAACGGGGCTGCGTGGTGATCTGCGCCGGCGGAGGGGGCATCCCCACCGCCGCTCGACCCGACGGCACCCTCACGGGGGTGGACGCCGTCATCGACAAGGACCGGGCCAGCGCCCTGCTGGCCGGCGACGTGGACGCCGATCTGCTGATCCTGGCCACCGATGTGCGAGGCGTCCACACCGGCCACGGCCTGGCCGACGAGCGCACCATCGCCCGGGCCCACCCCGACCGCCTCCTGGCCGACCACGGGCCCGAGTTCGCGGCCGGCTCGATGCTGCCGAAGGTGACGGGCGCCTGCGACTTCGCCCGGGCGACGGGCCGTCCCGCCGTCATCGGCGCCCTCGAGGATCTCGAGGCGATGGTGGTCGGGGCGGCCGGCACCCGGGTGGCCACCGACGTCGACGGCGTGGTCTTCGCCGACGAGCGGACCCCGTAGCTGGGAGAGTGGGACATGGCGTTCGGGGCGCATTCGGAGGTGGGCCGGTTGCGCCGGGTGCTGGTGCACCGACCGGGCCTCGAGCCCACCCGTCTCACGCCCGCCAACGCCGAGGAGCTGCTCTTCGACGACGTCATGCGGCTCAGCCGGGCCCAACGCGAGCACGCCCGCTTCACGGAGGTCATGAGCGACCGTGGCGTGGAGGTGTTCGAGGTCGAGCGACTGCTGGCCGAGGCCCTGACCCGGGTGGAGGCCGAGCAGTGGGTGTGCGAGCACATCCTCAACGAGCGTGAGGTGGGCATCATCACCGCGCAACGAGCCCGCGACTGGGTGGAGGCGGCCGAACCGGACGAGGTGGCCGAGCTGCTGATCGGCGGCGTCAGCAAGGCCGACGTCGAAGAGGACGTCGGCTTCGTGTGGGAGACGGCCGACCCCGCCACCATGCTCCTGCCGGCCCTCCCCAACTTCATGTTCCAGCGCGATCCGTCGAGCTGGATCTACGGCGGCGTCACCCTCAACCCGATGACGAAGCCCGCCCGTCGGCCCGAGACGCGGCTCATGGAGGTCATCTACCGGTTCCACCCGATGTTCGAGGCCGAGACGTTCCCGATCTGGCTGGGAGGAGCGGAGCAGGACTGGGGTCGGGTCCAGATGGAAGGCGGCGACATCCAGACCATCGGCAACGGTGCGGTGATGATCGGCATGGGTGAGCGCACGACACCCCAGGCCGTGTTGTGGCTCGCCCGTTCGCTGTTCTCAGCCGGTGCCGCCGTCCTCGTCCTGGCCGTGCGGCTCCCGAAGGCGCGGCGCTACATGCATCTCGACACCGTGATCACGATGTGCGATCGCGATCTGGTGACGCTGTTCCCGACCGTGATCGACGACGCCCGCGTGTGGGCCATCCGCGCCGGCCGCTCGCCCGACGACCTCGTCGTGGAGGAACAGCACGTGCCCCTTCCCCAGCTCATGGCCCGGGCGCTCGGGGTCGGCCACATGCGGGTGGTCGACACCGCCGGCGACCACGTCGGCGCCGAACGTGAGCAGTGGGAGAACGGCAACAACATCCTCGCCCTCGAGCCGGGGGTGGTGGTGGCCGACGAGCGCAACACCGGCACCAACACGGCGCTGCGCCGGCAGGGGGTCGAGGTGATCGCCATCGAGGCCTCCGAGCTGGGTCGGGGCCGCGGTGGCACCCACTGCATGACGTGCCCGCTCGAGCGCGACGCCGCGTTCTGAACCCGAGCCCCGCCCGGCGTCCGGGCGGAGCCTCTACGGTTCCTCGTCGGTCGCGATGTCCAGGGTGGATTGAATACGCACGACCTCTGCGGCCAGGTCTCTGACGAGCTGATCGAGCAGCAGGTGCTCCTGATCCTGCGCTGCAGCCTCGATACCCCGGCGAACTTCGCGTTCGGCGGCATCGGTCGCCCGAACGATGCTCTGCTGCACCTGGGCGAAGCCGGTGGCCTCAGGGAACCCCTCTTCGAACGCACCCTCGGGCGAGAGCACTGAAAAGCTCACGCTTGCCCGCTTCGGGGCCTCCACCGGCCCGTCCGTCTCGACCTCAGGCTCGCCGTTAGCGTCAGCCGCGTGGGTGATCGTTTCCGTCATTGGCACTCCAAGATAGGCCGGTCAGTGTACTCGTCCGGACGATGGCGGAGACCAGATGAGGCCATCAGCCCTTCCGCCAGAGCGACGGGATCGAGAGCATGGTCAGCAGGCCGGCGGCCCCCAGCAGGAACCGCCACGCCTCCTCGACGTGACGAGCCTGGTCATCGGCTGCGGACACCGCCCCAATGGCCATCACCGAGACAGCTCCCAGTACCGCGAGGAGGATCAGCCCAAAAGCCACGACATGTTCGCCGAACAGGAGCCTGGTCACCAACTGGTGTTCCTGACGAAGCAGCATCGCACCCACCACCAGACCGGGTATGAGCAGGAGCAGCGAGCGGCCGGAGTCAGGCGACGTCAACACGACCTTCGGGTACACGCACCCGACTGCGAACCAGGCGGCGAGCAGGATGCTCATCGAGAAGGCCACCCATGACCGGGCCTCTCGTCGGGTCCGGAGACTCACGAGCGCCGCGACACCCTCCCCGATTCGAATCGCCCCGACGTGGACGTGCGGGAACGAGCGATTCTTCCGGACCTGGTTGTCCGAGACCTGCCGCGTCTTGAGCCGGTCATCGAGTCGAAGCTGTGCGACCAGGGTCGCTCGCATGGCTTCGAGATGATCCGGGACCTGCACCTCGAAATGGAGGCTCCGACAAGGGAGCACCCCTGAGTAGGTGAAGGAGAATCCCACCGGCTGAAGCCCGAGCCGCCCCCAGAAGTACCCGCCTTCTGGATCCAGTTGCATCTCGTAGCTGAACTTCAGGACCCGGCGCTCCGTCTCGCGCTCGGTCAGCTCGGTCATCAGGAGGTAGTCCGTCGAGAAGCGGCCGACCAGGTGACGGAACAGAGGATCTCGGATGGCCTCTCGGAGCGATTCGGTTCCGTCCATCGACAGAACGAGCGGACCCGCCTCGATCTGGGTCGGCCAGGGCTCAGCCGTGAGCGCCGCATAGATGTGCTCGGCGATCGAAGAGGGCTGGACGGCGACGTGCCACAGGATCTGCAGCTCCTCCTCGGTAAGGCTCACCTCCTCCGGAACCTCACCGAAGACCCTGGCTGCGAGCACGAGGGCTGACCACGCCGCCTGAGCGTTGTCAGACGACCCGAGCAGACTCAACGACCGCCCGGATTCGTCCACCAGGTCGAAGTTCCGAAGCATCCTCTGATCGCCGAGGGCCGACCGCTTGTGGAGGTAGCTGAGCGGCACGATGCACCGCCGTCCGTCGAAATCCGATGACGGTCGAGCAACGAACGAGTGAGGGGGAACTTCCGCGTCGATGCTCACGTGGCGCCGGAGGCTCTTGCTGTCGACGAATCGAATCGACTCCACGCGGCGATGGATCCATTTGTCCTCGATCAAGCGGGGAAGGAGAAGGGCGGCAACCAAGGGATCGAACGCGGGGCGTTCATCATCAACGGCGCCGGAGCTGAGTTCTCCGAATGTCGGGTAAGAGCGACGAAGCGACCAGATCAGGACGCCACCCGCCATGACAACAAGAAGCACAACAATGGTCACCACGCTGATGATCCGCCTCGCTTGATCGTCCGCCTTCACGGGCGGCGAGGGTCACTCCCCGCCGCCCCACCGTCCTCACTCCGCACTTCGTGAGAACTCCCGCTCGGCCGGTGATCTGCTCGCCCAGAGCGATGCACACCTCCCGCCGCTGGAGAGACTGTCGGATTCCATCGGTCAACGCAAGGATCCACCGGTCGACGACCCCACCCCACCGGGTCAGGCTCAAGATCGCGCCGCCGCGGCCGATGAACAGGTGACCAGCAGTTGAGCGGCGGGTGGGCTGATGAGCGGGCAAGACCAGCGGCGGGACCAGGAGGGCGTGGGCCCGACTCATGACGCTCTCATCGGCCTCTCACCGGCGGTGCGCGATCGTCAGACCCCGATGGCCCCCTCCCTCAGTCCTCGAACCAGTCCAGCGGCCCCGCCCGCCGGCGCGACGGAACGGATCCGTCCCTCCGCCGACGTCGAGGTCTGGTGCCGCTCCCTCAACACGTGGAGTGCCGGCTTCGTCGCCCTCGACGTCAGCGAGGAGGGTTGGCGCGTCATGCGCCGCTCGGATCGCTCCGTGCTGCCCGTGCGCTTCTCGCCCGCCGAGATCCGCCCGGCCCGCTCGTCGCGACGCTCACGCACCGCGTGAGGCACCGGGTCGATCACCCAGCGGGGTCGATCCGTGCGGCAACGATGACAATCCTGTGTCACCTACCGACCTTCATTCCGGCTCTCGACAAAATGGGTTATGGATGAACCATGGCGACGATCATCGAGTGGCTCTCGGGTTTGGCGCGTGCGCAAGAGGCAGCTGCGGGCGTCGACGGGAGGTCCCGGCCTCCGACACTGAACGGGCACCGGGGGCCGACGGTTCGACTCATCGCACCGGAGAACCAACCGGAGCGCGGTCCCGACGGCCGCTTCGGCCCGGGCCACGCCAGTGAGGTGAAGGCGGCGACCGAGCACCTGACCGTCTGCCGGGCCGAAGCGGCATCCGCCCGGGCCGCGCTGGAGGAGGCCAAGCGGACCGCGGCGGAGACGCAGCGCGAGGCTCTGGACGCCCAGCGCCAGTACCAGCAGGCCCGGGAGCAGGCCCGGGCGGCCGAGGTGGCGCTGCATCAGCAGCAGCGCAAGACCTCCGACGCCAAGTTGGCGCTGCGCCGGGCGTTGGAGTGGCTGGCCCGACTGGAGGGCACCAACGGCGTCTCCGTCGGCGACGCCGCCGGCTGACCGGGCACGACCCGAGAGCCAGACCCGAGAGCCAGACCCGAGAAGTCAGGCCCGACAGGAAGGAGCGGCGCTACCGTGGCCGACATGACCGGCGATGACGAGGTGACCCCGGAGCGACCCGGTGCGGAGGGTCTCGCCGAGCCGGAGCTGACCTTGGAGGAAGAAGAAGGCGCCCGCCTGTTCGCCAACGAGGTGCGGTCCCGCCTTCGGGGCGACGGCTTCACCGATCGTGAGATCGACGGCTGGGCCGAGCTCTACTACACCCGAGCCGAGGGTGGCGTGGACGAAGGCGACGTCGACGGGCTGCTCGAGTTCATCCGGGCCGAGCAGGCCCGGGGCGGCGGTCCGACCCGGCGCTGAGCGACCCGGGCGCCGTTGGGGAAGACTCCGGTCATGAGCGTCGTGCACCGAGTCCTTCCCCCCGAGCCCGTCGAATCGCTGGCCGACTACGTGCGACGGCGCGGCGGACGGGGGTTGGACAACGCCAGGCGGGTGGAGCCCGACGCCCTCATCGACGAGTTGGAGGTGGCCGGGCTACGCGGTCGGGGCGGGGCCGGCTTCCCCACCCACATCAAGTGGCGGACCGTGAGGCAGAACCACTCGCCGCTCCTGGCCACGACGGTCGTGGTGAACGGGGCCGAGGGCGAACCGGGCACGTTCAAGGACCGCACCATCATGGCGTTGGATCCCTACGTCGTCATCGAGGGCGCCCTCATCGCCGCTCTCGCCGTCGGCGCCGACCGGGTCGTGTTCGGGCTGAAGGCGTCGTTCGGTGCGGTCGTCGACCGGGTGCGCGCCGCCGTTGCCGAGGTGCAGGAGGCCGGGTGGGACGCCGGCGTCGACCTGGTGGTCTTCGAAGGCCCCGACGAGTACCTCTACGGCGAGGAGACCGCCCTGCTGGAGACGATCGACGGCCGCTACCCCTTCCCCCGTCTCGCTCCCCCGTTCCGGCGGGGCGTCGACGAGGTGGTGGAGACCGCCGGCGATGCCGTCTCCGGCAGCGGGCAGTCCAGCCATGTCGAGATGGCCGGGTCGGAGGACCCCACCGGGGCGCCCCCGGCCCTGGTCGACAACGTGGAGACGCTGGCCAACGTGCCCGGCATCATCGCCCGGGGCGGGTCCTGGTTCCGCACCGAGGGCACCGAGGGCTCACCGGGGACGATGGTGTGCACGGTGTCGGGCAGCGTCCAACGAGCCGGCGTGGCCGAGTTCATCATGGGCACGCCGTTGCGCGAGGTCATCGAGACGATCTCGGGAGGGCCGCTGCCGGACCGGCGCATCGTGGCCGTGCTGCCCGGCGTGTCCAACGCCTTGATCCCCGAGCAGTTGCTCGACACCCCGTTGAGCTACGAGGCCCTGGCCGCCATCGGCAGCGGCCTCGGCTCGGCCGGCTTCGTGGTCCTCGACGACCACGACGACCCGGTGGCGGTGGTGGCGGGGGTGTCACGGTTCCTGGCCGTCGAGTCGTGCGGCCAGTGCACGCCGTGCAAGCAGGGTGGCCTGGCCCTGAGCCACCTCCTCGATCGCCTCAGCCGCAACGAGGCGGAGGCCCGGGATCTCGCCGCCATCGACGAGCGGGTGGCCACGGTGGCCGACGGGGCCCGTTGCTACCTGGCGTCGCAGCATCAGGTGGTGGTGGCCAGCCTGGTCGAGAAGTTCGGGGCGGCGATCGACGCCCACGTGAGCAGGGCCGCTCCCGCCGCCGAGCCGGTGGCCATCGCTGAGCTGGTCGACATCAGGGGCGGGACCGCCATCGCCGACGAGCGTCACCGCGCCAAGCAACCCGACTGGAGCTACGACGCCACCGATTCAGGCCAGTCGCCGGCCGACCGCTTCGGCGAGCATCGGGCGCCCCAGGCCCTCGAGGACTGAGCTCACCCCGACGGCGCCCGCCCATGACCGACAACTTCGATCGAGTGGACCTCGAGGCCCTGCGCCGCCGCCGGACGGTGAAGTGGTCCCTGTACGGGCCCGAGGTGCTGGCCGCCTGGGTGGCGGAGATGGACTTCGCGGTGGCCCCGGCGATCCGGGTGGCGCTGACCGAGGCCGTGGCGCGGGAGGACTTCGGCTATGCCCCGGCCGACACCAGTGAGCTGACCACCGCGTGCGCCGAGTTCTGGGAGGACCGCTACGGGTGGGAGGTGCGACCCACCCGGGTGTTCCCGGTGGCCGACGTGCTGAGCGGGGTCAGGGGTGCGCTCGACGTGTTCGTGCCCGCCACCGCCGCGGTCATCCTGGCCACCCCGAGCTATCCGCCACTGTTCGAGATCATCGAGCTGAGCGGTCGCCCCGTGGTGGCCGTACCCCTCATCGACGACTCGTCGGGCCGCGACCGCCTGGATCTGGGCGCCATCGACGCCGCCTTCGGTGCCGGAGCGCGGGCGCTGCTGCTGTGCAGCCCTCACAACCCGACGGGGCACGTGTTCACCAACGGGGAGCTGGCCGAGCTGGCCGCCGTCGTCGATCGCCACGGGGGCCGCGTCGTGTCCGACGAGGTGCACGCACCCCTCGTCTACCCGGGTCACCGCCACGTCCCCTACGCCATGGTTTCGGCCGCGGCGGCGCAGCACACGGTGACGGTCACGTCGGCGTCGAAGGCGTGGAACCTGGCCGGGTTGAAGTGCGCCCAGGTGGTCCTGACCAACAGGGCCGACGCCGCCCGATGGCGAACCCTGCCGGTGTTCCAGGTGGCCGGCCCGGCGCCGCTGGGCATCGCCGCCTCGGTGGCCGCCTATCGCGACGGCCGCACATGGTTGGGTGAGCTGGTCGACGCGCTCGACCGGAACCGCCGGCTGCTCGGTGAGCTCCTGGCGGCCGAGCTCCCCGAGGTCTCGTACCGGGCACCCGAGGGCACCTACCTGGCCTGGCTCGATTGCGAGAGGCTGGGGCTGGACGATCCGGCGGCGTTCTTCCTCCACGCCGCCCGGGTGGCGCTGAGTGACGGGCCCCCGTTCGGGCCGGGGTGCGGGCAGCACGTCCGGCTCAACTTCGCCACCTCGCGCCCGCTGCTCGAACGGATCGTGGCGGCCATGGCCGCCGCCGTCCGAGGGCGAGAGGCCAAGGGCCAGGGCGGGCCGTGACCGCCCTCAGACACCACCGTTGTCCTCGCGGTCATCCGGCCACCGAACGCTGCCCGTTGTCTCAGCATGTCCTGTCTGTCATGCTGTCGCAGATCCGTCAGCCGGGGGAGAACAGATGGCGACGACCAAGGTGCAGGAGCTCAGGGCGCAGTCGTCGACGGAGCTCGAGAACTCGGTGCTGTCCTACATCGCGCAGGGCTACAGCGTCTCGAACCGGACCGACGACTCGGTCACCCTGTTCAAGAAGAAGGAATTCAACATCCTGTGGGCCATCATCGGCTTCTTCCTGTGTTGGATCCCGCTCATCATCTACGCCATCGTCTACTCGCAGCAGAGCGACGAGATGATCATCATCAGGCTCGGCCAGGCCCCCGCCATCGCCTGGTCGCAGGATCGCCTGTGGTGGTCGGACGACGGCACGAACTGGCACGACGCCGCGTCGGAGATCCCGGTCGGCGTGCCCGTGTCGGACGACCGTCACCTGTGGTGGGACGGCACCACCTGGTGCCCGGTCCCGGCCGCCGTGGCGGCCGCGCTCCCGGCCGCGCCTCCAGCGCCGGTCCAAGGGCTCGCCGGGTCGAGCGCACCGCCGCCGCCGGCCGCCGCGGCCGCTCCGCCACCACCGCCGCCGGACAACCTGGCCGACGCCAGCCCACCGGCCCCGCCACCACCGGCCGCCGACCCGCCGCCGACGGTCAGCGCTCCACCACCGCCACCGAGCCCGCCTGAGCCGCCATCGAGCCCGCCTGAGCCGCCATCGGCAGCTGGCGCGCCGCCACCACCACCGGCTGAGGCGCCGACCGTGACGAGCGCTCCACCCCCGCCTCCGGCCGAGACCGGGGCACCGCCCGACGAGCCGCCGGCCGACGTCGCTTCAGGTGACCAGTAGGGCCTGCCCCCCACGGCTGATCACGAACCGCTCGCGCCCTCGCCATCGGGCGCGCCCCGAGTTCGTTCACGTCAAGAGAAAAGTGCCGACCCCGTGCTCCGAAACTCCATCAATTTGGCTTGATTGATCTCACCCTGACCAGTAGTCTCCGACCGTGGGGCGAACGGTCGAGCATCAGTCCTCAGCAGTGATGGATCCTCCGGGGATCGTGCGACTGGCGGCGCATCCCGTTCGGTGGAGGCTGCTGCGGGAGCTGGCGCACAGTGACCGAGCGGTTCGCGAGCTCACGGAGCTGGTGGACGAATCGCAGAACCTCGTCTCGTACCACCTGCGCCAGTTGCGCGACGGCGGTCTCGTCGCGGCGCGGCGCAGCTCGGCCGACGGCCGCGAGACCTACTACGCCATCGACCTCGACGGATGCCGGCGACAGTTCCAGTCAGCGGCAGGAGCGTTGCACCCGGCGCTGTCGGCGGCGCCGCGGCCCACCGACGGGCCGGAAGGTCGGGCAGGCCCGACACCGGGCCCGGGTGTTGTTCCTGTGCACGGGCAACAGCGCCCGCTCGCAGATGGCCGAGGCCCTGCTCGTGCGACCTGTCGCAGGGGACGGTCGAGGCCGCCAGCGCGGGAAGCCACCCCAAGCCGCTGCACCCGAACGCGGTCCGAGTCCTCGAGCGCCGCGGGATCGACATCAGTGCGAACCGCACCAAGCACGTCGACGAGTTCCGCTCGCGACGCCTCGACGTGGTCATCACCTTGTGCGACCGCGTCCGGGAGGTCTGCCCGGAGTTCTCGTCCCACCCGGACCTCGTGCACTGGAGCATGCCCGACCCCGCCGCCGAGGGCGCCACCGACCGGCTCTCCTATCCGGCGTTCGAACGCACGGCCACCCAGCTCGAACACCGGATCACCGCTCTGCTCCCCCAACTCATTGACCCACTCACGCGGAGGTCTGAACATGTCCGACAATGAGACCGTCAACGTCCGATACATGGTCGACGACGTCGACGAAGCGATCGCGTTCTACACGACGCTCCTCGACTTCGCCCCTGGCTTCAACGCGTCGCCTGCCTTCGCCGACGTCACCCGGGGCCACCTCCGGTTGCTGCTCGTCCGGACCGGCCAGCTCGGCCGGCCGGCCGATGCCGGACGGCGCCAAGCCGGAACCCGGAGGCTGGAACCGCATCCACCTCCTCACCGCCGACCTCGAGGCCGAGGTGGCCCGACTGCGCGCCGCCGGAGCGCGGTTCCGCAACGACATCGTCGAAGGGCCGGGCGGCAAGCAGATCCTCGTGCTCGACCCCTCCGACAACGTCGTCGAGCTCTTCCAGCCGGCCGGCGGATGAGACGCGGGGGCGCGATCCGGCCGGTGCGTCACAGCGGCACCGTACGGTCCCGACGTGAACCCCGACCTCGCTCCCCCTTCCGAGAACGTCCGCCGCGACCGAGCGGTGGGCGCGGTGGTGGCCTCGGCCGCCGGTGACGCCCTGGGCGCGCCCCACGAGTTCGGCCCGGCGCTGCCGGCCGACACCGACTTGACCATGTCGGGCGGCGGAAGCCTGGGGTGGGCATCCGGGCGAGTGGACCGACGACACCCAGACGGCGCTGGCCATCCTCGGCCCGTTGTCGAGCGGGAAGACGGGCGCGGCGCTGGTGGCGGCGGTGGAGTCCCGGCTGCTGGCCTGGATGCGCAGCGGACCCCGCGACGTCGGCCTCCAGACCCGTGCCGTGCTCATGGAGGCGCTCCGCAGCGGCAAGCCCCTGGTCGAGGTGACTGCGGCGTGGCAGGAGATCGATCCCGATGCGGCCGGCAACGGCAGCCTGATGCGCACCGGCCCGGTCGCGCTCGCCCCCGGCGAGCGAGCGGACCGGGCCCGCTTGGCGGCCGCGGTGTCGGCGTTGACCCACGCCAACCATGACGCCGTCGAGGCCTGCATCCTGTGGACGGCCGCGATCAGGCGGGCCATCGACGCACCCGTACCGTCAACCGGCGGGGTCGACTGGGTCGACCTGGTGACCGCCGGGCTCGACCTCGTGCCCGAGACCCACCGGGGCCGATGGCAGGGGCGCCTGGAGGAGTGCCGGACGATGCCGGCGGAGGAGTACACCCCCAACGGCTGGGTCGTGAGCGCGCTGCAGGCGGCCCTGGCCACACTGGCCCAGACGGAGGTGCCGGTCGACCAACCGTGCCGGCACCTGCGCCTGGCCGTCGAGCGGGCGGTGCGGATCGGCGACGACACCGACACGGTGGCGGCCATCACCGGCTCGCTCGCCGGGGCGGTGTGGGGCGCCACGGCGGTGCCGTTGGAGTGGCGCCGGCCCCTGCACGGGCGGATCGACTACCGGTCCGATCCGGTGCGCGCCGCCGACCTCGAGCGGCTGGCCCGCCTGGCCTTCGCCGGTGGCGACAACGACAGCAGCGGCTGGCCCGAGACCGACTCGATGCTCCCCCACTACCGCCGCGAGTGGCCGGCCGAGCCGCTGGCGGTGGCGTTGGACGAGTGGGTGTCGATCGGCAATGTGCACGCCCTCGAGTCCCAGCTTCCCCGGGTCGATGTGGTGGTGTCGCTCTGCCGCATGGGCACGACCGACGTCCCGGCCGACATCGAGCACCAGGTGATCGGCCTGCTCGACAGCGATGCCGGCGACAACCCCAACCTCGATTTCGTGTTGGCCGACACGGCCCACTTCCTGGCCCGATGCGCCGGCGAGCGGCGCCGGGTGTTCGTGCACTGTGTCCAGGCCGAGAATCGCACGCCCGCAGTGGCCGCCGCCTACCTGGTCTGCCATGGCGGTGTCGCTCCCGGCGCGGCCCTCGACCGGATCGCGGGGTTGACCAACGCCCGTCCCCAGTCGTTCCTGGCCGACGCCGTCCGGGCCCTGGCGGAGTAGGTCATCGGGTCAGCCACGAACGGCGAGCGCTCGCCGGTTGGCTCACTCGAGCGTGACGCCGAGGCGGTTCAGGTCGAGGCGGGGTTCGTCGATGGCGAGGCGAAGGACCGGGGGTGGCAGCTGCTCGAACGGCACGGTCCCCGACTCGGCCTGGGCCAGGTGGTCGGGGTCGATCCCGAACAGGTCGGCGAAGGTGCCAGGGTCGACCCCGTGGAGCCCTCGCACGGCGAGAGTGATGGCCGCCGCCGTCGGATGCGGGGCCCCTTCGGCGGCGAGACGACGGGACAGCCCCTCGCAGAGCAGGGTCATGTCGGGCAGTCGGTCGTCTCGATCATCCATGGCATCAGGCGGCCAGCCATCCTGACCGGCCGAGCTCACGATACCGATCGTCGTCGGCCTGCAGCCGGAGGACCCGGCGCCGGACGCGGCAGACGATCTGGCGCACGTTCGCGGGCGACAACCCGAACTCGGCGGCGATGGTGTGCGACGGGGACGGATCGCCGAGTGCCTGTTGGATGAGGTACTGCTCGGCGATGTCGCGATCGCGCCGGCTGGTGGCGACGGCGATGGCTTCACGGAACAGCCCGAAGCGCCGGTCCCGGCTGGCCAGCGCGGCCAGATCGAGATGGGTCTCGCCGGGCCCGGACTCGGCGGGCTGGTGCTCGAACCGATCGTCGTCGAGCTCGGCGAGGGCGTGTCCGATCTCGCGGGCGACGGCGGCGCGGATGGCGTTGGCGGCCCACACCCACGGAGGGGCTCCGGCGGCGTCCCACGAGCCGGCCCGGTCCAGGATCTCGAAGGCCGCGGTGTGGACGAGGCCGGTGAGCTCATCGGGGTCGCGGATCAGGTCGAGCCGCCCGTAGCTGCGGAGCTGGCGGCGGATCAGGCGGGCGATTTCGGGGCCGAAGGCCTCGACGAAGGAGAAGACGGCGGCCTGGTCGCCTTCGGCCATGGCCACCATGAGCTCGGTCAACTGGGCTTGGATCTCGGGATTCACGGGCTCAACACCTCGGGGAAGGGAACACGCTCCATTGTCCCAGCGAGGTATGACAAATTTCACGGGTGTAAGCACTCAGGGCGTGCGGAGCGCGTCCGGGTTCTCGATGTCGGTCGACGTACACGTCGCCGGGGCCGTGATCGGGTTGCACCGACCCGGCGTGCCGCCCGGGATGGCGACGGTGTAGTTGGGGAACCGGGCGTCGGCAACGGGATAGTCGGTGCTGATCCACTGTGCGCCGCCGGCCAGTGCCGCTTGTGCCCAGGTGTTGTCGTTGGCGGAGGGCTGCACCATCTCGGCGTCGGCCCGGGTACGGACCATGTACCCCTTGCGCACCAAGTCGGTGATGTCGGCTTGCATGGGCCCCGCGTCGTTGCGCTCGACGAAGGCGGCCTCCGGCTCGCCGGGCGTTGCGTTGGTGAAGAGCACACGACCGCGCAGCGATGGATGGCCCTCGGCATAGGTGGCCCTCTTCGCCGCGTTGTCGAGGGTGAACATGACTTTGCCGCGGGTCTGACCGAGCGTGGGCCAGTCGCCGGCCAGCACGGCCTGCTCGAGCGTGTCGTGGTCACCCCGCACATCATCGGGGGTGATGAGGTCCTCGGCCGCGAACACGCCCCGGATCTCGGCGTCGAGGGCGTCGAACTGGGCGGAGTCGAAGGGGATCGGCTTCACGAAGCCGAGGTTCTGGGGGTCCGAGATGGGTCCGTCCTTGGCCTCCACCAAGATCATGATCGGAGCGTGGCCGGGATTGGAGTCCGACCACTGCTTCACCGTCTTCAGACAGGCGACGAAGGTCAAGCAGGTCGAGGAGTAGTCGACGTCTTGTTCATGCATCACCTTGAAGCCGGGGGCGTCGAGCTCGGCCAGTCCGGAGGCACCTGGCTGTCCGACCGCGGGCGGGCCGTGTCGGAACGAGTACAGACCACCTGATGGATCGGCGAACACGTCGAGCTCCACCTGACGGATCCCCTGATCGGAGAACTGCGCGTCGAGGGGGACATGGGTGTACTCGAGCGTCCGGGGCCAGGCCGGATCGATCTTGTTCAGCACGGTGGCCAGGGCCGGGTCCGGAGCGATGTGGTAGCTGTTGTGGGTTCCCAGCACCTGCATCTGGTTCAGCCGCAGCTGATCATCGAGGGGATAGGCCACGACGGTCGTCCCCGGCGACACCGCCGAGTCGTGCTTCGACGAACAGGCCGTGAACGCCATCGCCAACGCGGCCACAACCCCGAGACTGAGGAGTCGCCGGGTCGAATGCCCGGTCATGGCGCACCCACCAGTTGAGGATCCATGTCGTAACCATGCCCCTTGCGGGAAGGTGCGTTCAGGGCCGAAGGTCAGAACTGGGTGACTCATCTCGTAGCTCTCGGTGCACCAACCGATCCCGAGCGTCACACCGCCGATGACGCCCGATCGGGGCCATCCTGCTCCGGCTGGGCCAGGGACAGGTATCCCTCGTCCTCCTGGGCGAAATGCAGACGCAGGATCGCGTGCAGCCCGTAGAGGAGCCGCCGCAGCTCCATGAGGTCGTCCTCGTCGGGTCCCGACGCCGGGATCTGGTCGAGCAGCCGGCCCAGCCGACGGATGTGGTGGCCGATCTCGACGTGGGTGCGGGACATGGCGCCCGTGGGATCGGTTCCGCCGAGGACCTCGGCCACCGCCGGATAGAGGGCTCGGTCCTCGGCCTCCTCGTGGGGCAGCAGGTCCTCGGCCAGGAAGCGGTACACCCGCCGCACCTCGGCCAGGGCCTCCTCGGGAGGGGCCGAGCCCAGGTCGTCGGCCGCGATCCGGAGCTGATCCAGCTCCGGGCGCAGCAGCCGGTGCTCGGCGCTGAAGCGACGAGCCAGCGCCGAGCCGGGCGCGTCGAGGTGGCTCGGACGGTGGCGGCCGGGCGTGAGGGCGCGCAGGGCGTTGAGGATGACGGCCACGTCGATGGCCTCCTGCAGCACCGCGCCCCACACCGGGGGGAGCAGCCCCGCCGCGGCCGCCATCATGGCCAGCCCGGACAGGCTCATGCCCACGACGACGCTCTGGCGGGCGATGGCCTGGGAGCGGCGGGCGATGGTGATGCCGTCCGCCAACCGATCGAGGCGATCAACCGTGAGGACCACGTCAGCCGCTTCCGACGACGCCGACGCCCCACGGGCGCCCACGGCCACACCGACGTCGGCCAGGGCCAAGGCGGGGGCGTCGTTGATGCCGTCGCCGACCATGATGGTCGACCCGTGGCGGGACGCCTCGGTGACGGCGTCGACCTTCTCGGCCGGCGTGCGCTCGGCCAGCACGACGTCCACGCCGATGACCGCCCCCACGGACTCGGCGACGTCGGAGCGATCACCCGTCACCATCTCCACCCGCTCGATGCCACTGTGGCGCAGGGCCCGGATGGTCCGGGGGGCGTCGGCCCGGAGCGGATCGTCGAGCACGATGGCGCCCACCGGCTCATCGTCGACGGCGACGAACATGGTGAGAGCCCCGTCGAGATCGGCGCGGCGGCGGACGGTGCGCACCCACCGTGGCGAGGGACCGACCGGCAGGATCCATCCGGCGTTGCCCACCGACACCAGGCGGCCCTCGACCCGGCCTCGGACGCCGTGGGCCGGGACCTCCTCCACCCCGGTGGGCAGAGCCAGCACCAGTCCCCGCTGACGGGCGGCCCGGACGACCGCCGAGGCCAACACGTGGGGTGACACCTGCTCCACCGACGCGGCGAGGCGCAAGACCTCGTCGACCGGCACCGCGCCGGCGGGCACGACCTCGGCCACCGTGGGATGCCCCTCGGTGAGCGTGCCCGTCTTGTCCAGCAGCAGCACGGTGCCCTGGGCGAGGCGCTCGAGCGCACCTCCGCCCTTGATGATGACCCCCACGCGGGCCGAGCGCGAGAGGCCCGAGACGATGGCCACGGGCGCGGCGATGATGAGCGGGCAGGGCGTGGCGACCACCAACACGGCCACCGCCCGCTCCGGGTCGCCGCTGATCAGCCATGCGGCGCCGGCCAGGACCACGCTCACCAGGAGGAACCACCCGGCGAAACGGTCGGCCAACCGCACGAACGGCGCCGAGGAGGCCTGGGCCTGCTCCACCAGCCGCACCACCCCGGCGTAGGTGCTCTCCGCGGCGGTCGTGCTCGCCCGCAGGTCGAAGGCCGCGCCGGCGTTCACCGTGCCGCTGCGCACGGCGTCGTCCCGGGGGTGCTCGACCGGCAGGGGCTCGCCGGTCAGCGCCGATTCGTCGAGCACCGCGGTGGCGGACTCCACCAGGCCGTCGACGGCCAGCACCTCCCCGGGGCGCACGAGGAGCAGGTCGCCCGGCCGGACCTCGTCGAGGCCGGGCTCGGTCAGGGTGTCGCCCTCGTAGCGGTGCACGGTGCGGGGCGCCCGCTCCACGAGGGCGCGCAGGTCACGTTCAGCCCGGGCCCCGGCCCGGGCCTCGAGCATGCGGCCACTGGCCAGCATGACGGTGATGATGGCACCGGCGAGGTACTCGCCCACCGCCAACGTGCCGGCCTGGGCCAGCACGGCGATGACGTCGGCCCCGAGGCGGCGCTGGCGGGCCGCCGCGAGGACCCACCACACGCCAGGCACCATGCCGGCCACGGTCGTGGCGGCCCACACCCGGTCGGCGGCCGTGGGCTGGTCGAAGGCGACGAGGACACCGCCGGCAGCGAGGGCGCAAGCGGTGACCGCGAACAGCGCCGTCTCACCCCAGCCACCCGCGGGCCTGTTCATGGTCCGAGGCTAATGTCCACTGCAGGGCCCGGCCTCAACACGAAAGGTGGCGACCATGAGTGACTCATGGGATGACCAGGACCAGTCCGAGGCGCTCGACGACGACAACCTGGACCCGGGCGACTTCCCTCCGGACCACTCCCTCGGGCTCCGGGAGCTGGCCGGCAAGGACGTCACCGCGGCCGACGCTTACGCGCCCGACTCGGTCGAGGAGCGCACGTGGCGAGAGGAACCGGATGTCGATCAACGGCCCCTGGCCTACTCCGAGCGCGAGTCCGTGTCGGGGCTGTTGGAGACGGACCGCGAGGGCGGTGAGGATGTCGAGGCGGACCTGATCGCGGTAGAGGCCGAGCCCGACGACGACGCCGGTGGCGCCGTCCTCAGCGATGCGACGGACTCTCGTGGCGACCTGGAGAATCAGTCGGCCGAGGAGGCCGCCATCCACCGCGAGGGCGAATAGCGACTGCGACGACCGACCGCCGGCCCGGGTCCCACGGGACAGGGGCGGGCGCTCTAGGTCTTGTTGTGGCCCGGCACGCACCACGGGATCGTGCGAGGCAGAGCCTCACAGGGCTCGGGCATCGTCGGCTGGGTCGGCAGTGGCATCAGGGTGACCGTGCCCTGTTGCGGGTAGACCGCTCCAGCGCAGAGCGGGTCGCCGGGCTGCAGCTGGTGGAGGTTGCAGAGGACCTGGCCGAAGAGCGGGTCGGTGATGCCGGCCCCCGGTCCGGCGGTGGCGCAGTCGCCATTGGTCTGCTGGAGGTTCGGCGGCGACGAGGTGACGCCGGCGGGGTCGGAGTTGTCGTGCCAGCAGTTCCCCGGCGTCGACGGTGGGATCCCGATGGCGGTGAAGTCGCTCAGGTCGGCCAGGTCGCCATTGGTGGCGTTGCCGAAGGAGCCGTTACCGGTGAACGCGTTGTCATGGACGTTCGAGCCGTAGGCGTTGAAGAAGCACGCCGGTCCCCCGGCGAGCGAGTCGATGACGGGGTTGTCCCACACGCCCCCGGCCCCGGTGCAGTCCGTGGGCACCTCGGCGCCGGTGATGTACGGGACGAGCGCTACCGCCCACGCCCCGTTGCGAGCGAACTGGTTGTTGGCGATGGTGTCGTTGCGCCCACCGGCCACGACCACACCGGCCCCGACGAGTCCCAGACCGTTGCCGGGCACGTCCCGGTTGTTGTTGTCGTGGATGTAGTTCCCGGTGATGGAGAAGCAGGAGCCCGGCGACGAGGGGCAGGCCCCGTTCTGGGGCGCGGGCAGGTCGCCGCTGCTGGCGCTGTTGGTGTCGAGCCCCTCACCGTTGAGGTCCCACTCGCCGTTGCTGATCACCAGATGACCGCCTGAGTTCGTCCCCGAGTACCCCAGCACGTTGTTCTCACCGTGGGCGTGATCGAGCACGGCGTTGCAGTCCTGGCACGCCCCGATGTAGTAGCCGGAATCGTTCATGTTGCTGGCGTAGGTGCGGTCGATGACGCCGGGACCGTCGGCGTTGGAGACGAAGATGCCGTAGGTGGACTGCGCCGGGTCGCTCGGCTGGTAGTAGCCGGTGGTCGTCGACAGGTAGGAGCCCGAGTACGAGTGCATCTGGACCTGGCCGGTGTCGTAGCCGCCGTTCCACCAGATCTGGTTCCCGGAGCCGTCCTGGCCCGACAGGAAGTTGCACGACGTGAGGTTCTGGATGGTCACGCCGCTGGCCTCGAACACCTCGATGCCGTTGCGACCCCACGGGCCGGCGGTGCCCACCGGACCCCGGTCCTGGTCGCCGGCCGCACTGGAGCACGCCGGTCCCGACTTGGTGCCGTCGACGATGACCCCGTTGCGGTCGAGGCCGAGCAGGTGGAGGTTCGGCTTGTCGATCCAGACTCCTGCGCCGGGAGCCGTCGTGGGCTTGTGGGTCGTGTAGTCGCCTCGCTCCTTGTAGTCACCGGGGGCGATGACGATCCAGTCCCCAGGCGACGCCGCGTCGACCGCCTCTTGGATCGAGTCGAACCGGCCGGCCTTGCCGTTCCAGGTACCAACCGTCCACACCTTCGGCTTGGGCCCGTTGGGCACGTTCGCGGGGGTCCCGCCCGACGGTGAGGTCACTCCCACGGTGACGAGGACGAACGTGGCCATGGCCACCAGAACCCGACTCCACCACGTCACCCGCGATTGTCTGCTCATGAGTCCCCTCTTCCCCTGGCCCTTCCCCTTGGCCTCGTCACTGATCCCCGAGGCCCCTCTCGTCCACGGTGCGCCCGGCGCGCCCTCATGTCAGTAGGCCACCTGCGTTTCTTACCGAGTTCTAACCATCGGACCCTCCCGGCTCAGCCAGCTCGCCGCCAACCGGGTAGACCTAGGGCGACCGAGTCGACCGGGAGGGGAGCCATGGAGGTCAACGAGTTGCTGGTCGAGCTGTTCGGCCGGGTGACCGGCCATGTGCACGGGGTCCTCGCCGACCTCGGCACCGACGACCTGCTGGCCGCCCCGGCGACCGGAACGAACCCGATCGGCTGGCTGATCTGGCACCTCACGCGGGTGCAGGACCACCATGTGGCGGAGATCCTCGAGCGGGACCAGGTCTGGATCGAACAGGGCTGGGCCCCCCGATTCGGGCTCGAGCCCGATCCGCAGGACCACGGCTACGGGCACACACCGGCGCAGGTGGCCGCGGTCCGACCCGAGAGCCCCGAGGTGCTCATCGCCTACTACGACGAGGTGGCCGAGCGGACCCGCGGGTTCCTCGACACCGTGACGGCGGCCGACCTCGACCGGGTCGTCGACCGGCGGTGGGACCCACCCGTCACGCTGGGCGTGCGCCTCGTCAGCATCGCCGACGACGACATCCAGCACGCCGGGCAGGCCGCCTACGTCCGGGGCCTGCTGCACGCCTCACAAGGAGCGCCATGATCCTCGATCGTTTCGACCTCACCGATCGCGTCGCCGTCGTGACGGGGGCGGGCCGGGGCATCGGCGCCGCCTGTGCCGTGGCGCTGGCTGAGGTGGGCGCCGATGTGGTGCTCTCGGCCCGCACCGAATCACAGCTCGACGACATCGCCGCCCAGGTCGAGGCGGTGGGGCGACGCGCTCACGTCGTGCCGGCCGACCTGTCCGACCTGGCCGCCGTGGCCGGCCTGGCCGCCGCCGCGTCCGAGGTGTTCGGACGGCTCGATGTCGTGGTGAACAACGTCGGGGGCACGATTCCCAACGCTCTGCTCGACACGACGGACGAGTACCTGGCCGAAGCCCTCCGATTCAACGTGGGCACGGCCCACGCGCTCACCCGGGCCGCCGTCCCGCTCATGCTCCAGGGCGGGGGCGGGTCGGTGGTGAACATCTCGTCGGTCATGGGGCGCGTCAGCGGGCGGGGTTACCTCGCCTACGGCACCGCCAAGGCCGCCCTGGCCCACTACACCCGTCTCGCGGCCCGTGACCTGGCGCCCCGCATCCGGGTGAACGCCATCGCCGTCGGCTCGGTTGCCACCTCGGCCCTCGAATTCGTCTTGCACGACGAGGCCACTCGCCACGAGATGGAGGAGTCGACCCCGCTCGAGCGCATCGGCGACCCCGACGACGTCGCCGCCACCGCCGTGTACCTGGCCTCGAACGCGGCCGCCTACGTGACGGGCAAGATCATCGAGGTCGACGGCGGTCTCGACCAGCCCAACCTCGATCTCAGGCTCCCCGACCTCTGACCACGGCGCTGTGGTCGAGTCCGGGCCATGGTCGCGCCGCCCGCCACGTGCCTAGGCTGCCGACATGAGCCTTCCCGTCGAACTGGAGGCGCTGCGCGGCCGCATCGCTGAATTCGGCGAGACGGCGTACCTCGTCACCGTGAACGAGCAGGGAACCCCCCACGTGGTGTCGGTGACGGTGCGGTGCGATGACGACGAGCAGGGTCTGGTGATGCCGATCGGGCGCCGGACCCTCGCCAATCTGGAAGCCACCCCGGATCTCACCTTGTTGTGGCCCGCGAGCGCCGGTTCGGCCTACGCCATGATCGTCGACGCGACCGCCGCGTCGCTCACCGCCGATCCGGCCGAGCTCACCGCCACCGCCCACTCCGCCGTGCTGCATCGGGTGGCGGGTGCCGCAGGCGAGGGACCGACCTGTCTGCCGGTGGCCGACCCGGAGGCGATGTCATGACCCGACTCCCTCGATGGAGCGGCCTCGTCGCCGCGCTGGTCGGGCTGGTGGCCTCGACGACGTTGCTGGCCGGGTGCGCGCTGTCCACCACCACGACCCTCAGCGCCAGCCCTCTGAGCGCCATGCCGGGCCAGGCCGTCACGTTCACGGCCCAGGTCACCGCCGCCACCACCCCGAGCGGCACGGTGACGTTCCGCGAGGGGGCCACGATTCTGGGCTCGGCCAGCCTGACCGGCGGGACGGCCGGCTTCACCACGACCACGTTGAGCAACGGAACCCACCAGATCAACGCCACCTACGGAGGCCAGGGCAACTGGTCGGCCAGCACCAGCGCAACGGTGACGGTGACGGTCGGGTCGGGCGGCTCCAACATCCTCAACACCCACGCGGTGGCCCTCGACGTGGGCGGCAAGATCATCCCCTGGAACTCGTCGGGTTCGAACGCGTACGACGGCGTGGTGCGCAACTCCTGGAACTACCTGCTGAACAACGTCCCGACCGAGGCGAACGGGCTGAAGGCGTACCTGAGCTACGCCTTCCTCAACCCGGACACCCAGGAGGTGGGCACGTCGCCTCACGATCCCGGCAGCCTGTATTCGATGCTGACCGAGTCGGCCATCAGCTGGTACCAGTACTCGGGCGACAGTGCGCCGCTCAACCTGGCTCAGAGCCTCCTCAACTACCAGCTGGCCCATGGCATGACGGCCACCACGGACAACTGGCCCTCGGTCTCCTACGCCAGCGCGGACGCCGGGGCCACCACCTACAACGGCGCCAGCGCGGGGAATCAAACCGGCATCGGCGACGGCACCGGGGTCATCGAGCCGGACAAGGTCGGCGAGCAGGGCTTCGCGTTCCTGCAGATGTACGAGCAGACCGGCAACACCACCTATCGGGATGCCGCCGTCAATGCGGCCAACGCCCTGGCCGGCCACGTCCGGGCCGGCGACGCCACCCACTCGCCCTGGCCGTTCCGAGTGGTGGCCGCCACGGGCGCGGTGCGCGACGAGTACTCGGCCCACACCGTCGCCCCCATCGAGTTGTTCGACGAACTGATCCGTCTCGGGCTGGGCAACACCGCCGGCTACCAGGCCGCCCGGAACACCGCCTGGACGTGGACCCTCACCTACCCGTACCAGAACGGGCATTGGGACGGCTACTTCGAGGACATCCCGAACAAGACCACCTTGTTCAACCCCAACCAGCTGAACCCCCTGATGCTGGCCCGCTACGTGCTCGAGCACCCCAACCTCGACCCGAACTGGCAAACCCACGCCCGCAGCCTGATCGCCTTCGTCGAGACCACCTTCAGCGTGAGTGCCTTCGGCGCCAACACCATCGACGAGCAAGGCGACTTCATGCACCCGATGGGGAGCCATACGGCGCGCTACGCCTCGGTCAACGCCCTGCTCTACGCCAAGACCGGAGATGCGACGGCCAAGGAGAAGGCCTACCGCTCCTTCAACTGGGCGACCTACATGGACCGTGCCAACGGCGTGAACATCGACGGCCCCGAGGTCAACAACCAGTGGTTCACGGACGGGTACGGCGACTACATCCGGCACTTCATGACCGGGATGGCCGCCGTGCCCGAATGGGCCCCCAGCGGCCAGGATCACCTTCTCGACAGCACCACGACCGTCGCCAGCATCACGTACGCGCTCCGACGGATCGACTACCGCACGTTCGACAACGCGGGAACCGAGACCCTGAAGCTGTCGTTCGCGCCGAGTGCCGTCACGGTGGGTGGCGTGGCCCTCGGTCAGACCAGCAGCGGCGACGGGTGGACCTACAACGCGGCCACCAACGTCCTCATCGTCCGCCACAGCACCGGCAACCAGATCGTGGTCACCTGACCTCTAGGGCTTGGCGGTCGTGGCCGTCTTGCCCGGCACGCTGGTGGTCGTGGCGCCAGGCTTGACGGTGGTCGGGCCGCCCGGCTTCACGGTGGTCGTGGCGTCGGGCTTGACGGTGGTTGTCGGCGCGGGCTTGACGGTGGTCACCGGCGGCCTGACCGTTGGCGGGGGCGCACTGGTCGTGGAGGGTGTCGTCGGCGTGGAGGTGTCGTTCTTGGTGGCCAACACCCCGACGCCGAACCCGATCCCCAGCGCGGCCACGAACGCCGCCACACC
The DNA here is from genome assembly GCA_963726905.1 of uncultured Microthrixaceae bacterium. Lineage (GTDB taxonomy): Bacteria > Actinomycetota > Acidimicrobiia > Acidimicrobiales > Acidimicrobilacustridaceae > UBA4742. The sequence goes on along the minus strand of CAVSDZ010000001.1, from coordinate 42,994 downwards.
GACCAGGACCACATGCCACGTCTCCCACGCCCGGCGTGGGGGCGGGGCCTTCGGCTGCTTGCCTGCCGGTGCGAAGCTCAGATCCAGGAGGTCCAAGTCGCCAGATGCGTCGGCCATCAACCGGATGGTAGTTGGGCACCTCGGCCATACGGTGGTTCCTCCACACCGTGTGGTCGGCGCACCAGGCGGGCGCAACGGGAGGATCCCTAGACTCCCTGCACCATGAGCTTCGCCCCCTTCGATCGCCCGGTGCGCGCCGCCTTCGTGGGCCTCGGTCGCATCTACGACCTCAACGCGCGGGCCTACGTCGACAACCCCGACGTGGAGGTCGTGGCGCTCGTCGACCCGGACGAGGACCGGCGCCGGCAACGCCAGGCCGACTGGCCCGATGCCCGCGTGTTCGCGTCAGCCGCGGACCTGGCGGCGAGCGGCCTGGCGGTGGACGCGGTCGAGGCGCTGCTCCCCGTTCCGCTCCACGTCGACGGCGTGGTCGAGTTGCTGGGCTACGGCTGGCACGTCAACCTCCAGAAGCCCATGAGCAACGACCTCGCCGGGGCGCAGCGCATGATCGAGGCGGCCACCGCGGCGGACCGCGTGCTGCGGGTCATGGAGAACTACTTGTTCTACGAGCCGCTGCGACGGCTCAAGACCATCGTCGAGTCCGGCGAGCTGGGAGAGATCAGCGGCTACCACCTCAAGATGGTCGGCAGCGGCAACGGCGGTTGGGACGTGCCCTGGAGCAGCCTCGAATGGCAGTTCCGGAACATGCGCGACGGTCGCGGCATCCTCGTGTTCGACGACGGATGGCACAAGTTGTCGACGGCGCTGTGGCTGTTCGGCCCGGTGAGAGAGGTCCGGGCCTGGGTGGGCCGAACCGAGCTGGCCCCGGGCATCGCCGTCGACGCTCCGTCGACGCTCGTGTGGGAGCACGTCAACGGGATCCGCGGCGTCTGGGACATCACCCTGGCTACCGACCTCTACCTCCGCTCGGACTACTACACCAACGACGAACGATGGGAGGTCACTGGCCGGAAGGGTTACGCGCGAGTCAACCGCTGCACCGGCCGGGGCATCCAGCAGCCCAGCCTGGAGGTGTACGCCGACGGTGAGATGCGCAGCTTCCACGCCCTCGACGACGACTGGGCCAGCAGCTTCCGCGACTCGGGCCGGCACTGGCTGCGCTGGTTGCACACCGGCGAGGGTCCGTTGTTGTGGTCGGGCCCCGAAGCCATCGAGGTCCTGCGGTTCGCTCTGGCCGCCTACGCCAGCAGCGACGGCGGCGGGATCGGAGTCGACCCCCGCCGCTAGCGGCGTGGATCAGTCGCTCGGCGCTGAGCTCGTCGGGCGGCCCTGGCTGAGGCCCATGCTCTGGTGGATCTCGGTGGTCAGGGTGTGGACCTGTTCGGTCAGGGACGTGTTGCGCTCCAGCAGCTTCTGCTGGACCTCGAAGTCGTGCTGGGCTTTGGCCGCGGCCAGGTCGGCCGCCCGGTTCTGACCGATCATCACGAACGTCGAGAGGAAGATCGCCTCCAGCGACACGACCAGGGTGAGCAGGCCGAAGGGATAGGGGTCGCCCTTCAGCAGGTAGCCGAGAGCGATGATCCACAGGGCGAAGAAGCCGATGTGGATGTACACGAAGGTCATCGAGCCGGCAAAGGCGGTGATGGCGTCGGCCACCCGCAGCGACCGGCTCTCGGCCCGCTGGTCCTGCACTCGCTGCAATGCGGGATGAGTCACAGCCGTCAACTCCAGTCGAGTCGGTCGAATGGTCGAAGGGCTCCCGCCAGCCCGTCCTGCGGGCGGAGCGTGACCGACTGTTCCACACCGACATGCGAGGGCCGGGGACCCGCTCCCGCTCAGGCCTGCCGGGCCCGGTCCTGCGTTTCCGGATGGGCGAGCACGAGGAGCCGACCCGGCCGCGTCCCGACCTGCAGCTCGGCGATGTCGACCACCGACTGAGCGGCCCAACCCGCCTCGCTCAACCACCTCAGGGCCACGTCGCGCTCGGGCACCGTCAGGACCGGTTCGCCCGACTCGGCCAGCCGTTGCTCATGTTCGAGTCGCACCCGAGCGTCATCCGCATCCTCGGAGGGCGGTCGGGTCGAGATGCTCACCGCCAGCTCGCTGCCCGGTGCCGCCAGCCGGGCCAGGGTGGCCAGGAGCTCCCGGAACCAGCGCTCGGGCAGGTAGCGCAGCACCCCTTCGAGCACGAAGAGCGAGCGCTGGTCGCGCCGGTGCCCGCTTGCCGCCAGAGCAGCTTCGAGCCCGGGCTCGGTGAAGTCGGCGGCCACGAACGCGATGCTGGCGGTGTCCACGCCCAACCGCACGAGACGCGCCTGCTTGTCGGCCTGCGTGGCCGGGTGGTCGACCTCGAAGAACTCGACGTCCGGCGAGCGGAACCGCAGCGCCCGCCCGTCATAGCCGGCTCCGAGGATCACGATCTGGTGCACGCCGGCACCGATGGCCCGCAGGACGGCGGCGTCGAAGAACTCGGTGCGGGCCGTCACGAACCCCAGGAAGCGCCGCGTCGGATCGTCGTTCGCTCGGCCGCCCAGCCTCCGAAGTTGGCTGGCGGCATCAGTCACCAGCGTGGCCGCCAGCGCCTCGTCCCCCGCCGGATCACCCGTCGGCGTTGCCGGTCGCTCGAGTGTGGAGCGGGCCAGAGCGACGCCGACGGCGGTGAGGGAGGGCTCTCGATCGCGCACGGCGCCAATTCCACCATGATGGTGGGGACCGGAAGTGTCGGGTCAGGCCGGGCCCAACCGTCGGATGTCCGAACCCGGCCCCGAGAGGGAAGACTGCAGTCGAGCAAGCTGAACCGGTGGTGAGCTGCACAAACGCCGCGGCGGAGCGGCGAGAGGAGCACCCATGATCCCCGATGACGCCATCGCCAGAATGACCTTGGACGAGCTCCGGCAGGAGCTCCACTGGGCCAACCAGGAGCTCCGCCGGGTCAAACGCGAGCTCGAGATCTGCCAGTCAGCGCTGGTCGCCATCGTCACCGTCGTCGAGGACGCGCTGCTCGGGATGGGCGTGCCCGAGGCTGAGGTGTCCCCCACCGGCGACATCTACCTGCCGCAACACCTCGACACCGAGCCGACCCGTTAGGCGGTGCTCACTCATCCGGCCCAGGGACCCATCCCACCGATCCGATCGGCCGTGATGTGGATGACGTGGCCCGCAGGCGGGTCGTCGAAGGGTGGGAAGTTCACACCCGGGCCCACGTAGACCTCGGCCAGGCGTTGCAGCAGCTCGGGGCGCCGCCCTCGACCAGATGGGCGGTGCCCTGCACGACCAGGTAGTTGGTCAGCCGATGCGGCCCATCGATCCGAGGTCGTCGAACACGTACGCCGTCTCGGCGTGCTGGGTCAGATCCAGGCCGGCGAGCTCGTCCTCCGGGCTCACCCGCAGTCCCATGACCAGGTCGATCACCTTGGCCAGGCCGAGCGAGACGGTGAAGGAGAAGGCCAGCACGGACACCGAGGCCACCGCCTGATAGCCGAGCAGCGTGAGCCCGCCGCCGAAGAACAGGCCCGGGTGGGTGACCGCCGGGTTCACCGCGGCATCGGCGAACAGGCCCAGCAGCATCGAGCCGAGCAGCCCGCCGACCAGGTGGACGCCGATGACGTCGAGGGAGTCGTCGTAGCCGAAGCGGAACTTGAGCTGTACGGCCAGCATGCACACCACGCCGGTGAGGAACCCGATGGCGATGGGGGCCAGCCCGCCCACGTAGCCGGCGCACGGGGTGATGGCCACGAGGCCGGCCACGGCGCCGGACGCGGCGCCCAGCGACGTGGCCTTGCCGTCGCGTACGCGCTCGATGACGAGCCAGCCCAACATCCCCGCCGACGCCGCCAGGAACGTGTTCATGACGGCCTGGGCCGCGATGCCGTCGGCCTTGAGGGCGGAGCCGGCGTTGAAGCCGAACCAGCCGAACCACAAGATGCCGGTGCCCAACACGGTCAATGGCAGGGAGTGGGGATGCATACCCTCGCGGGGCCACCCCTGGCGGCGGCCCAGCACGATCACGAGGCCCAACGCGGCCGCCCCGGCGTTGATGTGGACGACGGCTCCACCGGCGAAGTCGAGCGCACCCAGGTGGGCCAGCCAACCCGCCACCGAAGACCCAGTGGGCCACCGGCGCATAGACCACGACGAGCCACACGCCGATGAACAACGCGTAGGCGTCGAACTTGAGACGATCGGCGGTGGCACCGGAGATGAGAGCGGGGGTGATCACCGCGAAGGTCATCTGATAGGCGCAGAAGAGCACGAACGGGATGGACAGGCCCATCGCCGCCGGGCCCAGACCGGCTCCCACACCGCGCAGGCCCAGGTAGTCGAGGTTGCCGATCACCCCCCCGTTGCCGAACGCTCCGAAGGCGAGCGTGAACGCCAACAACGCCCACACCACCGCCATGAGACCCATGGCGAAGATGTTCTGCATGAGCATGCCCAGCACGTTGCGGGCCCGGACCATGCCTCCGTAGAAGAACGCCAGCCCAGGGGTCATGAAAAGGACCAGGCCGGTCGCGATCAGCATCCAGGCAACGTCGCCGCTGTCCACTTTGGCTCTCCCCTCACTGTCACCAGGCGCCCTGCCCGGTCAGGAGTGGGAAAGACTACTGACAGCTTTGAGTTGGATTCACCAACGCCAGGGAGCTTCCGCCGGCCTACGTGATCTCGCCGCCGTCCGGGCGAGCCGCGGCCTGCACCTGGGCCATGCGAACGTCGATGACGTGGCGGACCTCTCCCGAGCGTGGCAGCCGAGAGTGCCCGACGTTCCCGTCGACCAGGTGCACATCGGGATACCGACTCGACAGCCCGGAGTGATCAGCCCGCGGCGCGATGCAGATGTTGGTCGCTCCGGGGACCCTGGCCGTCGTCGGCTGCACCACCCGGTCACCGGTGGCGAAGATCGACGTCAGCGACGCCTGCTCGGAGCTGGGCAGATCGGCGTAGGCCTCGGTCACCTCGTGCATGAAGCGGCTCTCCGAGGCCATCGCCCGCAGGGCCGCGCCGAGCGGGTACCAGGTCTGGCAGAGCAGGGCCCCCGCCCACGGGCCGCCCAGCATGACCGGCGGTCGGTACCGCTCCGGCTCGAAGAGCCACAACCACGACGCCACCAGCGCACCTTGCGAGTGGCCGACCACCGCCACGGGCTCATCGAAGTGCTTCTCGCAGTAGTGGTGCACCCGCAGTGCCGAATCGCGGGTGTTGGCGATGCCGAACTGCTTGAGGGCGAGCACCGCCGAGCGTGACCGTCCCTCGATGAGCGGGGCGTAGTAGCGCTCGGCCGCACGACGGGGCGCGAACGTGCCGGCGACCACGACGACGGGCACCTCCGACACAGTCACCACCCCTCCCGAACGATGCACAACGCTCGCCCGGCCCACGGTGACCCTCGGGGCTGGGTTGAGACTGAACCGACACTGAACCTTGCCTGAAAGTCGGCTACAAACGGTGGGATGGACGGCATCCACGACCTCGGAGGCATGGCCGGCTTCGGTCCGGTGGAGGTGGAGCCGGACGAGCCGGTGTTCCACGAGCCCTGGGAAGGACGCGTGTTCGCCATGGCCCCGCTCGCCATGGTGGCCGGCGGCTTCAACACCCCGATGTTCCGCCACGGCATCGAGCGCATGGACCCGGTCCACTACCTGATCTCGGGCTACTACGAGCACTGGCTGACCTCCGTCGCCACGCTGCTGGTCGAGTCCGGTCAGATCAGCCGGGCCGAGCTCGAAGCCGCCGCCGGCTCCTTCCCCCTGTCCCGCCCCGAGACGGCGCGGTCGGTGACGCTCGACGGCCCGGCCCGCCATCGCTTCGAGGTGGGCGACGTGGTCCGGGTCCGTGACGTCCATCCCTCGGGGCACACCCGCTGCCCCGACTACGTGCGGGGCTGCACCGGCACCGTGGACCGGCTCGACGCCCCGTCCAGCGTCCCCGACACCGAGGCCCACCGTCTGGGGGCCGTCTCGGAGGTGGTGTACGGCGTGCACTTCTCCGCCGCCGAGCTCTGGGGCGGGGGCGACGGCGTCGAAGGCTCGGTCCACGTCGATCTCCACGACCGCTACCTGGAGCCGGTATGAGCGACCATGACCACGACGACCACCACCATCACGACGACGAGGACCACCATCACCCGGCGGAGCTGACCGAGGTCGAGCGCCGAGCCGCCGCGCTCGAGGCGCTGCTCGTGGAGAAGGGGATCGTCGACCCGACCATCATCGACGCCCTGGTGGAGACCTATGCCCACGACATCGGGCCCATGAACGGCGCCCGCGTGGTGGCACGGGCCTGGGTCGATCCCGCCTATCGCGAACGTCTGCTGGCCGACGGCACCGCGGCGGTGGCCGAGCTCGGCTTCGCCGGGGCCGAGGGCAATCTCATCGTGGTGGCCAACGAGGCCGAGGTGCACAACGTCGTGGTGTGCACCCTGTGCTCGTGCTACCCGTGGACGGTGCTGGGCCTGCCTCCCACCTGGTACAAGAGCGCGCCGTACCGTTCCCGGGTCGTTCGCGAACCGTGGCGCGTGCTGGCCGAGATGGGCTGCGACCTGCCCGACGACGTCGACATCCGCGTGTGGGACTCGAGTGCCGAGTTCCGTTACCTGGTGTTGCCGGAGCGACCGGCGGGCACCGGCGCCCTGGACGAGGACGAGCTGGCGTCGCTCGTCACCCGGGACTCGATGATCGGCGTGGCCCGGCTGTGAGCGATCTGGTGCGCCCCGAGGTGCGGGCCATGGAGGGCAGCGAGGCGCTCCCGGCCGCCAACGGGGAACTGCAGTTCGCCGCGCCGTGGGAGGGGCGGGCCTTCGGGCTGGCGCTGGCCCTGGTCGACCGGCTCGACCTCGACTGGGAGGCGTTCCGCCAACGGCTCATCGTCGCCATCGCCGACGATCCCGAGCGGCCCTACTACGAGTCGTGGCTGGCGGCCGTCGAGTCGCTGGCCACCGATCACGGCCTGGTCGACCAGGCCGAGGTCGACGCGACCGCCGGCTACTGACCGCGAGCACCGGTGTGGCCACGGCCGGATCGTTCCCGGCGGTGTACGCCCCGGGGGGCCCATCTCGCTAACTTCCCGGGAGTGAACTCGCTCGGCCTGCGGATCGGGATCGTCGTCGCCACCGCCGTCCTCGTCGGCTGCGGAGCCGAAGGCCGCCGCACCGCCACCGAGGCCTCGCCGGTCACGACCGCCGGGGCCACGACCACTACGACCGAGCCTCCCACCACACCGGTGACGCCGAGCACCGCCACCTCGACCACCGCCCCCACCACCAGCACCAACCTGCCAAGACCCAAACCGCCCGCCGCCCCGACCACCACGACGAGCCCTCCCGCATCGGCGATACAGGTGGCAACGGTCACCGCGGCGGAGCTCGGGGGCAGCTGGCACGAGGGCTGCCCGGTCGGGCCCGCGCAACTGCGCCGACTGACCATCCCGTACTGGGGCCTCGACGGCCAGACCCACGAGGGCCAGATGATCGTGAACGCGAACGCCGTGGCGGCGATGCGCTCGGTGTTCACGCGCCTGTACGCCGGCCGCTTCCCGATCGCCAAGATGGTCACCATCGACCACTACCCCGGCACCGGGGTCCAACTCGACGACGAGTCCACCGCCGATGACAACACCGCCGCGTTCAACTGCCGCAACGCCGTCAACCCGGGCGGTCCGGCGGCATGGTCCGAGCACGCCTACGGCCAGGCGGTCGACGTCAACCCGGTCGAGAACCCCTATGTCGAGTCCAACGGGGTCGTCGTCCCGCCCAACGGCGCACCCTACGTGGACCGCACCGTCCACCGCGCCGGCATGGCGTTCGCCGGCAGCCCCTTGAACGCCGCGTTCGCCGCCGTCGGATGGGCCTGGGGCGGCACCTGGGGCGGCAACCCCGACTACCAGCACTTCTCGGTGAACGGCCAGTGAGCACGGGGCCCTCGCTCCGTCGAAGCCGGATCGCGGTCGTGGTCGTGGTCGTGGCGATGGTGCTGGCGGCCGTCGGCTGCGGACGATCACCTGAGGTCGAGAGCTCGGCGGGCACGGCGGAGCCGACCTCTCCCCCGCCGACGCTCGCCCCGACCACCTCCACCGCGACCCCCGCCACCGCGCCGGCCACCACGACGACGACCGTCGTCGCTCCCACCACCAGGGTCGCGCCGGCCACGACGTCGACCACCACGAAGCGGCCCCCGCCGACGCTGCCCCCGGCGAACCTCATCGACCAGATTGCCGACACGGGTGGGGCCACGAAGGTCATGACCGTCGACTCGTCGTCGTGGGCGTCGGTGACCGCCACGGTGATCCTGTGGCAGCACTCGGCGTCGGGCTGGGTTCGGGTGGCGGGACCGTGGACCGCCTGGACCGGCCGGGCCGGGTGGTCGTACACACCGGGCGAGTCGACGCTGCGCTCACCGATCGGGTCGTTCACGTTCGGCACCGGCTTCGGCCTCTCCCCCAACCCCGGTTACCGGCTCGGCTGGTTCGACGTCGGACCGACCGACTACTGGGTGGAGGACCCGGCCAGCCCCGTCTACAACACGCACCAGCAGGGGCCCGCCGACGAGAGCCAGGCGCCGTGGGGGCACTTCGAGCGCCTCATCGACCAACCCGTCGCCTATCAGTACGCCGCCCTCATCAACTTCGACGTGCCGGCCAGTGGCGGCCGCGGGTCGGGGATCTTCCTGCATGCCTCCAAGGGCGCGGCCACCGCCGGCTGCGTCAGCCTGCCGGTCGGCGAGCTGATCACCGCCCTGCGCTGGATCGATCAGGGGACCCGGATCATCATGGGCCCCGACTCCGAGATCCGGAAGCTGTGATCGTGGCCTCGATCCTCAGTGGATCTGCGAGACTCCAGCGATGGGTGAGGACGTGAGCCCCTACGGGCCGGACATCTACACCGAGGCCGAGGGCGACGACGACACCCTGGCCAACCTCGGCCCGCTGCGGCCCCTCGCCGGGATCTGGGAGGGCGCCAAGGGCGCCGACGATCATCCCGTCGGCCCGGGCTCGGACATCGAGGATCCCGTCGTCGACGGCATCGAGCACAGCGCGTTCGTGGAGCGCTACGAGCTGCAGCCGATCGACCGCCAGACCAACGGCCCGCAGCTGTTCTTCGGCCTGCGCTACCACGTGCACATCGTGAAGCCGGGTGAGGTCGAGACGTTCCACGACCAGGTCGGGTACTGGTTGTGGGAACCGGCGGCCGGCGCGGTCACGTTCACGTTGGCCATCCCGCGGGGTCAGGTGCTGCTGGCCTCGGGGCCCGCCGCCTCCGACGCCACCGAGTTCGAGGTGACGGCGGCCGTCGGCTCCGAGGAGTACGGCATCTTGTCGAACCCGTTCCTCAACCAGGCGTTCCGCACGGTGAGCTTCCGCATGCGGGTCACAGTGAACGACGACGGGTCGTGGTCCTACGAAGAAGACACCCAGCTGCAGATTCCCGACCGTGACGAGTTGGTCCACCACATCGACCGCAACACGCTCACGCGTACCGGCGACCCGACCCCCAACCCCCTCGCGTTGGAGGCATCGGACCGGGTTTGAGCGCTACCGTCGGCGCCATGATCCGATTCGCCGACTGCGAGTTGGACCTCGACCGCTTCGTCCTGCGACGAGGGGACGCGCCGGTCAAGATCGAGCCGCAGGCATTCGACGTGCTCGCCTACCTCGTGGCCCATCGGGGTGCGGTGGTGCGCAAGGAGGAGCTGCTCGACGCCATCTGGGGTGACCGCTTCGTGAGTGAGTCCGCCCTGACGACGCGGATCAAAGCGGTGCGCCAGGCCGTGGGCGACGACGGCAGTCATCAGTCGATCATCCGCACCGTGCACGGCAAGGGCTACGAGTTCGTCGCGCCCGTCGAAGGGGACCCGAAGCCCCCCACCGGCCCGGGGTCACCGTCCCCGTCGGTGAGCCGCGATCGGCGCTCCGGTGCAGTCGCTGATCGGTCGCGAGCAGCTGTTGGGGCAGCTCGTGGAGACGATCGCCAACCACCGGTTGCTCACCCTGGTGGGTCCCGGAGGTGTCGGCAAGACGGCGCTGGGGATGGAGCTGGCCCGGACCGTCAGCGACCGCTTCGAGGACGGCGTGCGCGTCGTGGAACTGGTCGGCGTCGTGGACGAGGACGCGACGGCCGCGGCGCTGGCGACGGCCATCGACGTGAACCTTCGGAAGTCGAGCTCGATCGACGACGCCATCGTCGAGCTGCTGCGTCCCCGCCACAGCCTGCTGGTGCTCGACAACTGCGAGCACCTCATCGAGGCCGTGGCCGAGCTGGTGGCCCGGATCCTGCGCGAGGCGCCCTCCATCTCCATCGTGGCCACCAGCCAGGAGCCCCTGGCGGTGGCCGGTGAATGGGTCTGGACGGTGAATCCGTTGCCGACCGGGCCCACCGATCTCCTCGAGTCGGATCTCGTGCTCGATGAGCTGGCCGAGATCCCCGCCGTCGCTCTCTTCGTGGCCCGTACCAGGGCCGCCGACCCCGCCTTCGTCCTCGACGCGGCGACCGGGCCGCTGGTGGTGGAGATCTGCCGCCGTCTCGACGGCATCCCGCTGGCGATCGAGCTCGCCGCGGCGCGGGCGCGGGCGATCGGCATCGCCGAGGTCGCCCACCGACTCGACCAGCGCTTCGGCCTGCTGAAAGCGATGCGCAGGGGCAGCGACCCCCGCCACCGCACCATGCACGACGCCATCAGCTGGTCGTTCGACATGCTCGAACCCGACGAACGCGAGCTGTTCACCGCCCTGTCGGTGTTCGCCGGCCCGTTCGACCTGCACTCGGCGGAGTCGATGGCGCCGGGCGGGGACGCGCTCGACGTGCTCACCCGGCTCACCGAGCGCTCCATGCTCGCGGTACGGCCACTGGCGGGAGGAGCAACGCGCTACGAGCTGCTCGAGACACTCCGGGAGTACGGTCGCACGCGCCTCACCGATGAGCGGGCGACGGCCCTCTTCTCCGACCACGCGGGCTACTTCGCCACGGCCGCCGCCAGGGTCGAGGCGGAGCTGGGCGGGCCCGGAGAGGGCCAAGCCGTGGCCTGGGCCGAGTCGTCGCTCGCCGACCTGCGCGCCGCCCAGCGCTTCGCCCTCGAGCTGGGGGTCTTCGACCAGACGTTCGGGCTGATCGGCTCGATCCGCGAGTTCGCCATGCGGGCCATGCGCTACGAGGTCTTCGCCTGGGCCGATGCGGCGTGCCAGGCCCCCGGCGCGCTCGACCATGCCCTGGCCCCGGTGCTGACCGGGATGCGGGCGTACGGCGCCTGGGTGCGGGGGGATTTCGATCTGGCCCTTCGTCTGGCGGAGGAGACGCGTCACCTCGAGCACCAGCTGTCGGTCTTCCCGAGCGGTCTGGCGGAGCGGACCATCGCCAACGTGCTGTACCTCCTGGGTGACTCGAAGCTGGGCCACACCGAAGCGCTCCGGCAGCTCGAACTGGCCGAAGAGTCCGGGAACAAGTCGCGGCTCGTCCATGCGTGCTACATGGCCGCGGTGGCCCACAGCTCCGACAGTGCCTACGACCAGGCCGATCCGCTCGTCGAACGGGCCCAGGAATTGGCCCGCCAGACGGGTTCGCCGACCGATCTGGCCTCGGCCGCGGTGGCCCGCGGGTTCGCCAGCAGGACGGAGGACGAGGCCCTCGAGGCGTTCACCGCGAGCGAGCGGATCGCCCGGGCGGCCGGCAATCGATGGATGCACGCCTTCGCCTCGACCGAGGCGAACGGGTTGCTCGTGTCGCGGGGCGAGCTCGACGTCGGCTGCGTCGGGCTTGCGGAGATGGTCGGGGTCTGGTTCCGTGCCGGCGAGTGGTCACAGCAGTGGCACACCTTGTCGCGCTGTGTGATCGCGTTGGACCGGATCGACCGGGACGAGCTCGCCGTCGAGCTGCTCGGCGCCATCGAGATGCACGCGACCCTCGGGGTCGCTCCGATGTCGAGCACCCTGCACGACGTCGTGTTCGCCACGAGGGAACAACTCGTCGAGTCGGTGGGCGCCGAGCGTTGCGTCGAGCTCCTCGCCGCCGGCGCCAGCTGCCCGGTCGACGACATCGTGTTGCGCACCCGGCGAGCGCTCGTCGGAGCGAGCTGACCTCGCCCGCTCAGCGCGCCATCCCGGAGCGATGCCGCACAACCGCGTCGAGGTGGCCCCGGAGGTGCTGGGCGAGCTCCGCCGCGTCCGGGCCCAGCCCGGCCAGCAGGTTCGATCGGCGCCTGCGCAGGAAGGGGAGCCCGAGCACGTAGAGGCCGGGCATGGAGGCGACGCCGCCGTCGTGGGCGAGGCGGCCTCGACGATCGAGGGCGCGCCGATCGAGCCAGCCGTAGGCAGGACGGTGGCCGGTCGCCCAGATCACGCTGGCGAAGCTGCGCAGGTCCAACTCGGTCGGCGCCGGCGCCGGGATCGTCGGCCGGGGCTCGTTGGCGGGTCCGACGAGATCGGCCACGCCGTGCTCGTCGACCCAATCGTCGATGCGCCGCAGCATCCGGGCCTGCTTCAGGTCGGCGTTGGCCAGGAGACTGGTGAGCCCGCCCGAGCACAGAGCGGTCGAGTCGCGGATCGCCATGAGCCGCCCGACCAGGCGGACACCCAGGCGCTGGAGCGAGTCGAGGTCGACCTCCCGATGGTCGCGGTTGCCGACCACCTGGATCGAGGCGTGACGGCGGGCCCGCGCCAGGTCCTCCACCTCGTCCCAGCGCTCGTCGAGCTGGCCGATCCGGTCGAGCCACCAGTAGATGTCACGACCCCGGTACGACCGCGGCAACCGCACGTGTTCGCCCACCGAGATCGTGACGTCACGCCCGGCGCGCCGCAACTCGTCGGCGATCTGCACCCCCGACGCCGAGGCACCCACCACCAGCACGGGGCGGCGGTCGTCGACCTGTGACGGTCGGCGGTACGACAGCGCCGTCAGCTGCTGCACCGCGGTCGGCAGCTCCGAGGCGAAGTCCGGGATGCGAGGTCGGCTCGACGCGCCGGTGGCGGCGACGACGGCGGCGCACTGCCAGGTCCCCTCGGAAGTCCGCACCTCGAAGCCCGAGCCGGTGGGGCACGCCGAGTCGACGGTGACCCCGGTCCGCACCGGCGGGTCGAACGAACAACGGTAGGACTCCAGCGTGGCGATCGTCTCCGCCGCGGTCAGGTACCCGTCCGGATCGTCGCCCTCGTAGCGCATGCCGGGCAGGGCGGTCATCCAGTTGGGGGTCAGGAGGCGGAGCGAGTCCCATCGCTCGGTGCGCCAGGACTGCGCCACCTCACCCCGTTCGAGCACCACGTGGTCGACCCCCGCCCCGGAGAGTTGGTGGCTCATGGCCAACCCCCCGGGACCAGCCCCGACGACCACCACCGATGTGCGCACGTCGCCCGTCGCGCTCGTCAGGCGACCGTGACCTGCACGGTCGTCGGGTTGGTCACGATGTCGAAGACGGCCGAGCGCTTCTGGGACTGCGCCACGATCGCTTCGATGTCGGCCCGGCTGGCGTCGGCGTCGATGTCGTAGGTGACGTCGATGCGGTCGAAGCCGTTGCGCACGTCGCCGTCGATGCCGAGCACGCCCTGCAGGTCCATGCCCGCCTTCACCGTGGCCGTCACCGAGCGCAGCTGGACGCCACGGTTGGTGGCCACGGTGGCCACGCCGGCGGTCATGCACGAGGCCAGGGCGGCGAGGACGATCTCGGGCGGCGTGGCGCCGTTGTCCTCCGAGGCGAACACCTCGGGGTGGTCCGCCTCGATGGTGAAGGCCTGCCGGTGGGCGTGCTGATCGCCGAGGCCGGAGAAGTCGGTGACGATCGAACGGCTGTGGGTGCCGTTCACCCACTCGCAACGGGCGCGCCACTCGAACTTCGCCGCCTCGGGTGCGTCGGTCAGCGCCTGCCTGGCGCCACGGATCGCATCGATGTTGACGCCGTTGTCGACGGTGGGGGCATCGGTCTGGGTCATGTCGGGTCCTCCCGGTCGGGGTGCGGCGGCGGACTGCGGCCGCTGTCCCCATGCTCCAGGATCGCCGCCGTCGGGTCATGAAGACCGAGTGGTGATCCGGTGACGATCGCCGCCAGGAGATCTCCATCTGATCTTCAAGACCGGTTCGGGGGACGGCAGGATGATCGGGCCATGACGCTTCATGACGACGACGCGGCGACTGCGGTACCACCCCACGACTGGGAGGAAGCGGGCGAGGCGTGGGGCAGCCGGGCGGCGGAGTGGTCCTGCCTGTACGAGCACTACTCGCTCGACATGCTGGTCGCGCTCCTCCCCCGCCTCGAGGTCGGCCCGGGCATGACGCTGCTCGACGTGGCCTGCGGATCGGGCCTCGCCGTGCGGGTGGCGGATGGCACCGGGGCGGAGGTCGCGGGCATCGACGCCGCCGCCGAGCTCGTGGCCGTGGCCCGCGACCGCACGCCCGACGCCGATCTGCGGGTGGGATCGATGTTCGACCTGCCCTGGCCCGACGAGCACTTCGACGCGGTCATGTCCATCAACGGGATCTGGGGCGGCTGCGGCGACGCGCTCGACGAGGCCTATCGCGTGCTGCGACCCGGCGGGCTCTTGGGCATGAGCTTCTGGGGGAAGGGCCCTCCCCTGGACATCCGCCAGCTGTTCAAGGTCTTCGCGGCCCACGCCCCCGACCAGCACCTGGGCTCGATGCGTCGCCTCAACGACATCGCCTCCCCTGGCGTCGCCGAAGAGATGCTCGAGGCGAGCGGCTTCTCGGTGCTCGCACGCGACGGCCGCGTCTCGACGATGGAGTGGCCGGACGCGGACACCGCCTGGCGGGCGGTCTCCAGTGTGGGCCCGGCCGTACCCGCGCTGCGCACCAGCGATCCGGCGGCCTTCCGCGAGGCGGCGCTCGCCGCCCTGGAGCCGTGCCGCGATGCCCGCGGCGTGTACCGCACCCGCAGCGACCACCAGTTCGTCATCGCCCGCAAGCCGTGAAACCCCTCCCCCCCGCCCCCGGGCTTTCTGTCCCTTCAGCGACCCCAGAGGGGTCGCTGAAGGGACAAGAACGACGGCGCTCTGGGCCCGACCGTGAGTCAGGACACGACGGCGCCACCGTCGCAGGTGATGACCTCACCCACGGTGTACGCCCCGGCCCGCGACGACAGGTAGATGGCCAGGCCGGCGATGTCCTCGGGGCTGCCGACGCGGCCCCGCGGGCTGCGTTGGCCCACCGCGTCCCAGTCGGTGCCCTCGACGTCGCCGCCCGTGCCCACCCCGGTGCTGAGCATCCACGTGGGGAACGGGCCGGGGGCGATGGCGTTCACGAGGATGTTGCGCTTGACGAGCTTGGCCGCCAGCTGTCGCGTGAGCGAGTGGACGGCGGCCTTCGAGGGGCCGTAGGACACCGTGTCGAACACCGGCGTGCGGATGCCGTCGACCGAGCCGATGTTGATGACCCGTGACGGCGCGTCGGCGCTGGCCCGGGCCTCGAGCAGCGGCAGCAGCTTCTGGGTGAGGAAGAACACGCCCTTGACGTTGACGTCCATCACCTTGTCCCAGCCGTTCTCCGGGAACTCGTCGAGCGGGGCCCCCCATGACGCGCCCGCGTTGTTCACGAGGATGTCGAGATGGTCCTCCCGGGCGGCCAGGGCCTCGGCGAGGGCGGCGATGCCGTCGAGGTCCGAGACGTCGGCAGGGATCGAGATGCACTCACCGCCGTACTCGGCCGAGAGTCGCTCGGCGGTGGCGTTGCAGGCGTCGGCCTTGCGGGCGCTGATGTAGACCTTGGCGCCGTTGGCGAGGAACCCGGCGGCGATCATCTCGCCGATGCCGCGGGACCCTCCGGTGACGAGAGCGACCTGCCCGTCGACGGAGAAGAGGTTGTCGACCGAGAGGCTGCTCATCGTGCGGTTCCGTTCGTGGCCTGCTCGGCGTGCGACATCGTGGTCTCTCTCTCGTTGAATGGCTCTCGTCGACCGGCGGTCGATCGTTTCGCGGTTGGTCGCGGTGGGGCCTGATGCTCCCCTGCGGATTGTGCCACGCCGCAAGGGGCGCACCACCGGCCACACTGTCGGGACCCCGATGGGTCGGGGGCCTGGTCCTGTTCTCGCCGGAAGTCGACCTCGTGCTCGATCAACCTGATCGCGCCGGGGAACGAATCGGTCGCACGATCTCAGCCGGCCGGCAGAGGCTGCCCGGGACACGAGTCGAGGGTGGCGGCCATGACGTCGTGCTCCGCCTGGGTGACCCACAAGCCGTACTTCGCTTTGATGGCGATCTGGCGGGCGACGTAGTCGCAGCGGTAGGCCTTGTTGGGCGGGCGCCAGGTGGCGGCGTCGCCGTCGCCCTTGGCTTCGTTGGCCGGGCCGTCCACCGCCAGCAGCACCAGCGGGTCGTTGGCGTAGGCGAGGCGGGTTGCCGCGTCCCAGGACTGGGCACCCTTCTGCCAGGCGTCGGCCAGGGCGACGACGTGGTCGATCTCGACCGCGGTCGACGTGGTCGGGCCCCGGGTGAAGGCGATGGTCTTGCCGGTGTAGGGGTCGTGCAGCGTTCCGGACTGCACGGTGCAGCCATCGGCGCGACGCACGATGCCCGTCAGGTCGCGGGCGAGGATGTCGTCGCGGGTGTCGCAGTGGTTGTGGTCGACGTCGGCCCAGGCCGGGCCGAACTGGGCCCGGCTGTACCCGGTCTTCGGGGCGCGGCCCTTCACCGCCAGGGTGGCCAGGGTGGCGGCGGCGCCCGTCGGCGATGCCTCGCTCGATGGTGGCGTCTCGACACCCGCCGGTGCCGTCGTCGAGGTGGTGGGCGAGGCAGTGGTCGAGGCGGTCGAGCTGGCGGTCGGCGGGACGGCGGTGGTCGAAGGAGAAGATTCGGGAAGGGTCGTGGACGCACAGGCACCCGCCGCCACCACCAGGACCGCGACCATGGCCACCGCCCGAGCCGCGGCGGCACTCCTCCTCGAGCTCCTCCGGCCCCTCGCTGGTGCGCTCACAGCCCCTCCACTGCCAAGCGTCATGATTCGGTCTACTGCACTGGCTAGCAGAGCGCAGGGTTGCCGGGTGGGCGCGATGATGCCCTGGCCCTGGGACTTTGGTCCCTGGACCAACACCTCCTTCAACAGCAATGCTCAACGTGGGTCGATCATCGGCCCACCTTTGACCTACGAGAGGACGAGCCGATGCTTGCCTACGACTTCCCCCTGCTCAGCATGTTCTGGGCCATCACGATCTTCGCCCTGTGGGTGCTGGTGGTGTTCACCGTCATCTGGGCCTTCATCGACAACTTCCGCCGTCATGACCACAGTGGGTGGGCGAAGGCGGTCTGGATGCTCGTGATCATCCTCCTGCCGCTCCTCGGCACCTTCATCTACCTGATCGCCCGCCCGGCCCAGGTCGAGTGAGCCACCCCGGGCGCTAACCCGCCGAGCCCGGCGGGCCGCCCGGTTGTCCAGGTGCCAGCGTCACGCTCGCGGCCGCCGTCGGTGGCCCGGGCGGGACGGGGCACACCTGGCGCGACCCGTCACAGACCGTCACCGACGTCGGGAAGTCGTAGCCGCCCCCCAACTTCTGCGCGGGGCCCGGGACCGTGCCGGTGAACGTCACCCGGAAGATGCCCCCGCCGCGGGTCGCCGGGCCGTAGCCGCCGTCGGCACCCTGCTGGATGTGGATGTCGATGAAGTAGAGGTCGCCATCGGGCGTGAACGCGATCCCGAACGGGTTGTAGTCCTTCGACCCGGGGATCGGCGGCCGTGACATCGGCTGCCCGCTGTCGTCGTAGAAGGCCACCGCCTTGTCGCCGATGACGCTGCCGACGGCCCAGCAGGAACAGGTGGGATCGCGTGCCAGTCCGAGGGCGAAGCCCTGCCCGTTGGCCGCGGCATCGATGAACGTCGTCGGCTGCAGCAGGGCCGGCAGCTGGTTCCCCGGGCACTCGTCGGGCGTGGACGGGATCGACGCGGCCGGAATGCGAAGCACCCGTGCACCCCCGGCGGTGCCGTCGGCTTTGAGGGCACTGAGGACGACGCTCCCGCTCCGAACGCGTGGCCGGAGGCGGTCTGGCAGAATCCGACGGACGGCTGATCTCGTCGGTCGTCCGTGAGATCGGGAGGATTCGGTGTCGGTGTCTCCGAAGATCACCATGGTCGGAGCGGGCGGCATGTCGTTCGGCCCGACGATGGTCAACGACGTCGTGCACACCAAGCGGCTCCACGGGGCGCGGCTGGTGCTGCACGACGTCGATGCCGAGCGCCTCGAGCGCGCGTACCAGTTCGGGTGCAAGCTCAACGCCGCCGCCGGCGCACCGGTGATCCTCGACTACTCGACCGACCCGGCCGAGGCGTTGGACGGCGCGGACTTCGTGTTCAGCAGCGCCGAGTTCGGTCGCTTCCGCTACTGGCGCCAGGACTACGAGGTTCCCAACCGGTATGGCGCTCGTCAGATCACCGGCGAGAACGGTGGGCCCGGCGCGGTGTTCCACTCGCTGCGCAGCATCAACAACACGCTCAGCATCTGCGAGAGCATCGAGAAGTACAGCCCTGACGCGTTCCTCATCAACCTCACGAACCCCATGAGCCGCGTCACGCTGGCCATCAACCGGGGAACCAAGGTCCGCCACGTCGGGATGTGCCACGAGATGCCGCTGGGGATCAACCGGCTGGCTCGTCGTCTCCGTGTCCCGCGCTCGGACATCGAGGCGAAGGCATCGGGCATCAACCACTTCACGTTCTTCACCGAGTTCCGCAACAAACGGACGGGCGAAGACCTGCTCCCTCGGATCCGGGACTTCTACGCCAGGCGGATGTTCGACTTCTCGCCCCGCACCCAGGCCGTGGCCAAGCGCCTCGACCGGGTGCTCCCGGGCGCCGGCCTGGTGGAGTTCAACTACCTCCCGCTCGTCACCGAGCTCGTCCGCGACTACGGGCTCGTGCCCTGCTCGGTCGACAGCCACATCGGCGAGTACCTCCCCTTCGCCCTCGATGCGGCCGAGTGGATGCCCACGCCGCTCGACTTCCACCAGCCCGTCATGGAGATCGCCGAGAAGGCCGCCGCCTGGGTGGCGACGACCAAGGTGCCGTTGCCGCTGCACCTGATGGGGCATTCCGATGAGGAGGTCGTCCCGATCATCGCGGCGATGTGGTGCGACGACCCGACATGGATCATGGCGGTCAACGTGGCCAACCGCGGCTACCTGCCCGACGTCGCCGACGGTGCCATCGTCGAGGTCGGTGCCACGGTGGACGGCGACGGAATCCACCCCGACTCGATGCCACCACTCGGGGAGCCCCTCGCCGGGTGGGTGGGCACCCAGGTGGAGCTCCAAGATCTCGTCGTGGAGGCCGCGCTCGAACGCGACCCCGAGCTGGCCTTCCAGGCCCTGCGGGAGGACCCGAACTCGCCGACTGACGAAGCCTCGTGCCGCCGGATCTTCGACGAGCTGATGGACCTGCAGGCCGACCAGCTCCCCTTCTGACCATGGTCCCGCTCGGCCCCCACTACCACGTCGGCATCGTCGTCCCCGATCTCGACAGGGCACGGGCCCAGCTCAGCCGCCAGCTCGGAGTCGAGTGGGGCCCGGTCCTCCACCTCGACTCGGCCGACTACCGGGACCGCGCCGGTGCGGACCTCGGGTTCCCCACCACCATCTGCTACTCGCTCGACGAGCCCCACCTGGAGCTGATCGAAGAGGTGCCTGGGTCGGTGTGGGTCTGCAACGAGCACTCGAACCTGCACCACATCGGCTACTGGAGCGACGACCTGCCGGGCGACAGCGCCGAGCTGTCCGGGTCGGGATGCCCCCTCCAGCTGTGTGGCCGGCCGGTGGGCAGGCCCCCGTGTCGTTCGCCTACCACCGCAGCGACCTCGGCATCCGCATCGAGATCGTCGACGCCGCCATGCGCGACACCATGGCGTTCCTCTTTCGCTCCAAGGAGTCCTGACGGCGGTCGTCGCCGCCACCTCCTCCGGCGTCAGGCCGTGACCGGGCTGTGGGCGGCGCGGGGCACGGCGCGATCACGACGTAGGGGCGGCGGGGCCGCAGCCGCGGCCAGAGGCGTTCGAGCTCCACCGCCGGCATCGGGCGGTGGAAGAGGAACCCCTGCATCATGGGGCAGTCGTGGCGCAGCAGGAAGTCGCGCTGGGCGTGGGTCTCGACACCCTCGGCCACGACCTCGAGGCCCATGGCGCGAGCCAGGCCGAGGACGGCCACGACCAGCCGCGAATCAGGGAACTCCGCATCGATCGCCTGGATGAACGACGCATCGATCTTGATCCGGTCGATGGGCAACCGGTCGAGGTAGCCGAGATTGCTGAAGCCGGTGCCGAAGTCGTCGATGGCCAGGCTCACCCCCAGGTCGCTCAGCCCTGACAAGGCACCCTCGAGGTCGCCCCGTTTCGTCATGGCGGCGCTCTCCGTGACTTCGAGCTCGAGGTGGCGGGCGTCGAGCCCGGACACGCGCAGCGCGAGCGCGGCCATGTCCACCACGTTCTGCAGCTCGAGCTGGCGCGGGGAGAGGTTGACGGCCATGACGAAGCGGGCATCGACGAGCGGAAGCCACCGAACCATCTGCTCGACCGCCCGCCACAGCACCCACTGGCCGATCGGCACGATGAGTCCGGTCTCCTCGGCGATCGGGATGAACGTGCCGGCACCGAGAAGACCGAGCTGAGGGTGCCGCCACCGCAACAGGGCCTCGGCGCCCACGATCGAGCCGGTGACGGCGTCGATCTGCGGTTGATAGTGCAACTCGAGTTGCTCGTCCTTGATGGCGTCGTGCATCGCCGATTCGAGATTCAACCGGCCGACGGCGCTCTTGTGCATCTCGGGTCGGAACGTCCGGATCTGCGAGCTGCCCGCCTCCTTCGCCTGGTACATGGCCGAGTCCGCGCTGCGCAGCAACTCCTCGACGTTGCGACCGTCGGTCGGATAGCGGGCCACGCCGATGCTGGGAGCGATGTGCAGGACCCGGTGCCCGACCTCGAACGGCTTCTTGAACTGGTCGACGATCTCGCCCGCGAGCGAGATGGACCGTTCGTACGCACCGTGCCCGTGCACCAGGATCCCGAACTCGTCGCCCCCCAGGCGGGCGATGTCGACCCCGCCGAGGCAGAAGCTCGACAGTCGGCGGGCGACTCCCTCCAGCAGCTGATCGCCGGCGCTGTGCCCGAGGCTGTCGTTCACGACCTTGAAGCGGTCGAGGTCGAGGAAGAGGACCGCCACCTCGCCGCCCCGGGACTCGATGCCGGCGATCACCTCCTCCAGGCGCGAGCGGAACGACTCCTTGTTCGGCAGCCCGGTCAGCTGATCGTGCTGCACCCAGAAGTCGGCGTGGTTGAAGTTGCGCAGCACCAACCCGAGGGCCGCCGCCACCGCGACCGACAACAGGCCCGTCCCGATGGCGATCGACCCCAGGGACAGGCCGAGCCCCGAGTCGAAGCTGACCCCGGTCAGGACCGGGCCGACCGCCAGCGCCAGCACGAAGACGGTGATGGTCGAACGGCTGGTGCCCGTGGGCGCATGCGGCAGGAGGGCCAGCATCTCGGGTGAGGGGTTGGCGGCGGCGGCCGCCACCAGCGCGGCCGCCAGCAACACCAGAGCGAGCTCCACCTGGCCCGAAGGCGGGTGATCGGCCAGGGCGAACAGAACGAAGAGGGCGAGGGCCTGGGCGAAGACCAGGACCAGCACCGCCGCCCGGAGCAGGGGGATCGTGTGGCTCCCGTCGCCGGTGCTGTCGAGCATCCACGCCGCGATCGCCGCGGCCACCGCCAGCCCCGCGCCGAGGATGGTGCCGAGGGCGAAGGCGTAGCCGCTCGGCTCCAGCTGTGACACGCCCGGCTCGATCAAGATCACCCAGATCGGCAGGAGGATGCTGGTGGCGGCGACCAGCGCAACGAGCGCCTGCTGGGTGGCCCGACTCGAGAACCGCTCCCGTAGCAGTCGCCACATGACGACCCCGATGGCGGCGATCGCCACGACCACGAACATCGGGGCCACGGAGGTGAACCAGGAGCCTTCGCCGAACGCCAACCCGGCGACGACGGTCAGCTCGAGCATGATGGCCGCGGCACCCAGGCCCAACCGAGTCGGCCCGCGGCCGCGAACCTGCGGGGAGAGGCACACCCAGGAGGTCAACAGGACGAGAGCGAACGTCGTCGCCAAGGCCGCGAGCGAGTGCGGCCGGGCCGCGACCAGAACCGCGCCGGCCGCGCCAGCGCCGAGTGGCAGAAGCCAGCCTCGAGGCACGCGTACTCTCCATCCGTCGGCAACTTCAGTGCACCTTCAGGGTCGCGGATGGCTCGGGGCCGCGCATGAGGCGGGCGACCCGTCCTGACTAGGTCGTCGGGCCCTGTCGGTGCCCTCCGAACTGGCCTTCACCGCGGGCCGGCACCTGGGTCGTTCGACCCACCGTTCGGGCTGGTCGAGTCCCCGGAGCTCGGCGGCGCCGCAGGCCGGGCCGTAGAGTGCCGGCCATGCCACCGACTCTTGACGGCCCGGAGTTCGTCGGGCGTTGCCAGCGCCTGGTTCCCGGCTTGCAGGCGCGGGCCGCCGAGGCCGAGGTGCTCCGTCGGCTGCCCGATGCCACCCTCGACGAGGTGCGTGACGCCGGACTGTTCGAGGCGTTCGTGCCCACGTCGCTCGGCGGCCGTGGCCTCGGCCTGGAGGCGCTGGCCCAGGGCACCCGGGTCATGGCCCACGGGTGCCCGGCCTCGGCGCTGGACCCTGTCGTTCCTGATGCTGCACGGCTGGCTGCTGTCGAAGTTCCCGGCCGGCGCCCGGGCTGAGATCTTCGCTGACGGCCCGATCGCGCTGGCGCCGGCGCCGTTGGCCCCCACGGGCTCGATCACCGCCGAGGCGGGAGGCTTCCGGTTGACCGGGCGGTGGGAGTGGGCCACCGGCATCGCCCACGCGGACTGGGTCATGGTGCATGCGGTCCAGGCCGAGCCGGTGTTCACCACCTGGTTCCTCGTGGTGCCTCGGGCGGAGGTGGAGGTCGACGACGTGTGGTTCACCTCGGGCATGCGGGCCACGGGCAGCAACACCGTGCGGATCGACGACCTGTTCGTGCCCACGCACCGGGCGCTGCCGGCCCAGGACTTCCTTCATTCGACCGAGCTCCTGGCCGGCGACGGGTTCGGCCGGCTCCCGGTGCCCCCGGTGCTGGCCCTGGTCGCCGCCGCGCCCGCGTTGGGAGCCGCCGAGGCCGCGGTGGAGCAGTTCAAGGAGCGCCTCACCGCGCGCGTGCTGGCCTACTCCCTCGGCGACCGGCAGCGGGATCAGCCGGCCGCCCAGGTGCAGGCTGGCCACCGCCATGAGCGACCTGGCTTCCACCCGGGCGCGCTGGGACGTCGCCATCACCGAACTGGTGGGCGCCTGCGCCCCGGGGGCGCCGGGCGAGCAACTGCGGGTCGACACCCGCCTGGCGGCCGCGGCGACGGTGCGGGGGGCGCGGTCGGTCATCAACACCGTGGTCGAAGGCGCGGGCGCCAGCATCTACTTCTCGGATTCGCCGCTGCAGCGCCTGCAGCGTGACGTCGAGGTCCTCAAGGGGCACGTGATCTTCGACTGGGACCGAACGGCCGAGCTGGCCGGGCGGTTCGCCCTCGGCTTCGGGCTCCGGCCGACCGACATGGTCTGAGCCGGCCCCGCCCCCCGGCGGCTCGAATGCGGGGCGCCACCCCTACGTCGGGTTCATCGACGCGAGCTGGAAGCTGCCGGTCTCCTTGTAGGTCACCCCACCGATCAGCGAGCCGCTGTGCACGGCGATGACCCGCTGGTTCCGCAGCAGCAGGCCGGTGGCGGCGTCGAACCAGACGTCGACGTCCTCCGTGCCGGTCTGCCCGCCGGTCAGGTCCCGCAGGCGGTGGTAGTGCAGGGCCGTCACATCGGTGCCACCGATGTCGAGGCCCTCGGGGCCCACATAGGTGTACGGGCCGGAGGAGATCACCTCGCCATCGGAGCCCGTCGAGGTGCCACGACACTCCTGCGGCCACTGGTCGCCCGCCTGCTGCGTCGCCCTGATGGCGTCGACCGGTGGGTCGCACGTGTAGGTCGAGGTGGTGTCGACCTTGGCCACGACGAGATCCAACCGCTGGAAGAACGCGCCCGCGTTCTCGGTGAGCCCCGACCCGGTGGGGCAGTAGTCCCAGCTCTGCCAGTGGTTCGTGCTGTAGTCGACCCGGAGCCGCCAGCACTGGCCATCGAGGTGGGTCACGGTGCCGGGGATGTCGGGACCCTGGGTCTGGGTCAGCGGTGGCTTGTCGAGGTGCTCGATGCCCTCACCGCGGTACTGGTAGACGCCGGCGGCCGGCCGGAACGGCACCGCGCCGGATGACTGGTCCGTGCCCGGCTCGACCCCTTGGGCCCGACGACGGGCCTCCTCGATCGACACCGGCCGCGAAGAGCCCTGGTTCCACCGCGTGACGAAGGCCGCCACGCCCGCCACCAGAACGACCGCCACGACGGCCGCGATGATCCGGACCCAATGGCGGCGCCGACGCCCGGGTTCGGGCGCGGCCGCATCGGGGGCACCGGGCTCAGCCACGGCCGGGCAGGCTCCCCACCTCGAGGCCGGCCAGCCGGGAGGTGCCGTCGAACACCACCCGGCCTCGGTCGCGCACGACGCAGCGAAGCCGACCGGCGAGGTGCTCGAAGTCAGTGTCGATGTTGCGCCGCTCGGCCGGGAGCGGGACGGGAAGCACATGCGGTTCGATCCCGCTGCCGTCCCCGTCCAGGTCGACCTGGTAGCGCCACGACCGAGCCCTGACGGTCCACCGCCCCGGGGTCACTTCGGAGTGCACGGGCGCCGGCGGGGTGATGCGGATCACCCGGTCGCCGAGCCGCACGACCACGCCGCACACCGACCGGCCGATCGGCCCGAGGCTCAGTACGCCCCCGGAGAACGCGACCGACACGTCGGCGTCGTCGAAGTCGTGGGCCTGGCCCCACCACCAGCGATTCGGGAACCCGGCCCCCCAGTTCCGCTCGCAGTAGACGCGGGCGCCGTCGAACGACCAGTGATCCCCCCCGGAACCGTTGCCGCCGAAGCTGATGCTTCCGGAGGCGGCGCCGCCGAGGCGATAGGGCTGCCAGTACTGGTTCAGGTACGGCACGGCCGAGAAGATCCCGCCGCCGCCGAGCGCCTTGGGCCACTCGAAGGAATCGGAGAAGCGAAGGTCGAGTCGGACGTCGTCGAGGTCGACCCGGAGCCGGTCCAGCGAGGCCTCGAGGCGGGCCGCGGCGGAGGTGCCGGCGCGGAGGGCGAATTGGGCCTGGTCGGCCCGGGCGTCATCCAGTGCGGCCGAGCGCACGATGTCGCCGGGATGCAGAGCCACGGCCACCGTGGCCCAGTCGCCGGCGGGATGCCGGTTCACGCCGCAGAGGGCGACGACGACGCGGCCCGAGGCCGGGTCGGTGACCCGCCAGAACCAGCCCTCCATCTCCGCGCCGTGCGAGGGCACCGGGTCACCGAACGGCACGTCGGCGCCGGTACGACGGTACGCGGCCACCAGCGCCCGCCCGACGCCCGCGGCCTCTTCGCGCACTCGGGCTGGCCCGTTCATGGCGGCGGCCCTCCCCACAGGTCACCCCACCGCATCCCCAGCACGGGCACGCGCCCCTCGGTCATCGAGGTGAGCTTGTCCGCCATGACGGTCTCGACCCGTCGCGCCAGGGCCGGGGCATCTTCGCCGGGTGCGGGAACGATCGGGTCCAGCACGGCGGCGCGCATCTTGGCGGGCACCGGCAGGTAGGGGACGACCATCCCGGCGGCACCGATGCTGAGACCCCACGGGAGCGAGAGGCTGACCGGCAGGGTCTTCATCCGGACCAGGGAGGGGAGATGAAGGCGCCGGGCCAGGCCCTGCCCGTCGGAGAGCACCAGCAGGGTGTCGCCCGCGCCTGACACCACGATGGGCACGATCGGCACTCCCTCCTCGATGGCCAGCCGGGCGAAGCCGGTGTGGCCGGCGAAGACGATCTCGTTGCGGTGCCCGAAGGACTTGCCGGCCTCGAGGTCGCCACCGGGCATGACCAGCACGTACTCGCCGGCGTCGAGGCCGGCGATGGCGGCCTCCCAGCTCGCAGGTCGGAACCCCGCCGGTTCGAACAGGTGACCGACCCCCACGGTCCACGGCAGCTGATGGGTCAGGATCGTGATCGGCGCGTCGGCGTGCACGCCGAGTCGGTCGGCGATGGCGGCGATGGCGAACACGTTCGGGTCGAAGATCCCGCCGAATCCGTGGTTGGCAACCAGGAGCGCCGGGGGCGCGGTGCGCTCAGGGGACCCCTCGAACTCGAGGCGCGTCCAGCGGGCGAGCGCACCGCCCACGGCCCGGAAGCACTGCTGGATGGCCTGCCCCTGGGTCGAGAGGTGCTCGACGTCGTCGCTCGTGGAGTACGTCGCGACTGCCCTCGGCCTTCGTCGTGCTGATCATCGCTTGAAGCGTCGCCTCCCCGGCCGGAATCACCCAGAGGCTTTGGTCATCGGAGGCTTTGGTCATCGTCGCAGGGTGTCGCCGTGGCCGACTCCGTAGCCGAAGGTTCTCGGTCCACGAAAAGGGTCTTTCGGCGGTGGGAACCCGGTGTCCGGCTGGCGGACCATGAGCCTGAGACCTGACGCCTCCCTGGGAGAGGGGATATGACGTTTCGCACCTCGACGTTCCGCTGTGGGGGCCATGAGCTCGTCTACGACGACTACGGCGATCGCGGCAGCGACCAGGTGCTCGTCTACATCCACGGGCTGATGGTCGACTCCGACATCAACCGCGGCATCGCCCAGGCCCTGGCCGATCACGGCCACCGCGTCGTGCTCCTCGACCTGCTGGGCCACGGCCGCAGCGACAAGCCCACGCACGCCTCCGAGTACCGCATCGACACCTACACCGAGCAGGTGGTCGCCCTGCTCGACGAGCTGGAGATCCCCGCCGCGGTGCTGGGCGGCATGTCACTCGGCGCCAACGTCAGCTTGTTCACGGCCAGCCGCCAACCCGACCGGGTACGGGGGCTCGTGTTGGAGATGCCGGTGCTCGAGCGGGCCGTCCCGTCAGCCGCCCTGCTGTTCGCCCCGCTGGTGCTGCTCGTGCACTACGGCCGACCCGTGTTGGGCCCCCTGTCGGCGCTCGTGGCCCGGGTCCCGGCCAGCCCCGTTCCCGCGCTGAACAGCCTCCTGCACGCGGCGGCGCTGCCGCCCGACAGCATGGCCGCCCTGCTGCACGGCGTCCTCGTCGGGCCAGTGGCCCCCACGGTCGAGGAGCGCTGTGCCATCGAGGCCCCGACGCTGATCCTCGCCCACCGCAACGACCTCATCCATCCCTTCGACGACGCCGCCAACCTGGCCGCTCAGCTCCCGGACGCCCGGTTGGAGCGGGCCCGCTCTCCCCTCGAGCTGCGCCTACGACCCGGCCGCCTCACCGACGTGATCGCCACCTTCCTCGACGAGGTCTGGCGCGGACACGATCGAGGCGAATCGTCCGGTGCCCTGGCCGACAACCCCGGGGCCTGACGCCGCCCGGCGCGGGCTCGCCTGCCTCATTGCCGCAGGAGGGACTCATAGAGGCGTTGGCTCTGCTCGCTGGGGGGGACGCCGAGCTCGTCGGCGAGCAGCAGTCGGAGCGTCTCGTAGGCGCGCAGTGCTTCGGCCCGGTTGCCTTCGGCCGCGAGCGCTCGCATGAGGAGGCAGTGGCCGCTCTCGCGCAGCGGTGCGAGCTTCACGAGCTGGCGGCTGGCGTCGCGGGCGGCGGCCAGCTCGGTGCCGCCGAGGCCGAGTCCGGCGGTGGCGTAGGCCTCGAGGGCGCGGACATGGAGGTCCTCGAGGCGCCGGCGGACGGGGTCGATCCACGGGGCGTCCTCGCCGGGGAGGAACCCTCTTCGGGCGGTGAACATCGCGGACTGGGCGGCCGCCCAGGCCCGTTCCCAGGCTTGTTGCACGACGGCTGATTCGGCTCGGTGGATGGCTTCTTCCGCGGCGTCGAGATCGACGGGGATGTCGCCCAGGCTGAGGCGGACGGTGCCGCGACCGTCGAGGCGTCCGGCGCCGATGACCTTGCGGAGGCGCGACAGCAGGGCGCTCAGGGCGGCGTCGGCGTCGTCGGGGCCGCCGGTGGGCCACAGGGCGTCGATGATCTCGGACCGGGCCACCGGCCGACCCCGGTTGACCACGAGATAGGCGAACAAGACCCGTCCTTGGCGGCTCGGCAGCGCGGACTCGACGCGCTCGCCGTCGAGTTCGACGACAATCGCTCCGCATACCTGCACTCGGGACGAAGGCGATTCCAAGGTTCCTGCAACGTAGACCCAAGAAGATCCCCGTACAACGACGGAAGTGTCCAGGAGGTCGGCATGGAAGGTTCGACGCGACTCATCCGGTGTGAGTGTGGCTTCGTCGCTCGGGGTGGCTCCGACGACGAGGTGATCACGAACATCCGTGAGCACATGCGGGAGGATCATCCTGCCCTCCTCGACACGGTGGCCGTGGAGGAGCTCCGCGGCTGGATCGAACTCGAATGACTGAAAAGGAGCATCCGATGACCACTGCCAATCTCCCGGTGTTCGACCCCGACGAGTACAAGTCCACCACTCGTGACCAGTGGCAGGACGCAGCCGAAGCGTGGCACCGCTGGGGGTCGTTGATCGACCGATGGCTGGGTGAAGCCACCGACGTCATGCTCGACCTGGCCGGCGTCGACACGGGAGCCGACGTGTTGGACGTGGCCGCCGGGGCCGGCGGTCAGACCCTCGCCGCGGCGCGGCGCGTCGGCCCCGACGGCTCGGTCCTCGCCACCGACATCTCGCCCGCCATCTTGGACTACGCCCTCTCCGAAGCCCGCGCCTTCGGGCTCAGCCAGGTCCGGACCCAGGTCGCCGACGGCGAGACGCTCGACGTGCCGCCGGAGTCGTTCGACGCGGTGATCTCGAGGGTCGGGCTCATCTACTTCCCGGACCAGCAGGCCGCCCTGGCCGGCATGCGACGAGCGTTGCGGCCCGGCGGCCGTGTCGGCGCGGTCGTCTACACGACGCCGGACCACAACGAGTTCTTCTCCATCCCGGTCGGGATCATCCGCCGCCGCGCCCAGCTTCCCGCACCGCTGCCGGGCCAGCCCGGCCCGTTCAGCCTCGGGGCTCCCGGGGTGATCGAAGCCGTGCTCGACACCGCCGGGTTCTCCGACATCGTCACCCGGGTGGTCGACTCGCCGCTGCAGCTGGCCTCGGCCGCCGAATGCGTCCGCTTCGAACGCGAATCGTTCGGGGCGCTCCACCAGATGCTCTCCGGGCTCGACCCGGCCGAACAGGACGACACCTGGGCCGAGATCGACGAAGCCCTCCACGCCTTCGAGACCGACGCCGGCACCTTCGTCGGCCCCTGCGAGATGCTCGTCGCCGCCGGGACGAAACCAGGCTGAGGCCACGCTCTCGTCTTGGGTTCAGCCGTGCTGTGGCGCGAGGCTAGAGTCCCCGAGCCGGTGAGCGCCGGCCGTCTTGTTCAGAGAGGCCGACATCCATGACGCTTGCAACCTTCGGCTCCGGGCAGGTCCTGTGGGACATCTTCTGGCTGTTCCTGTTCATCCTGTGGTTCTGGCTACTCGTCACGATCTTCGGGGACCTGTTCCGCGACCAGGAGCTGTCGGGTTGGGTCAAGGCGGCCTGGGCCTTCTTCGTGATCATTACGCCGTTCCTCGGGATCTTCGTCTACCTGATCGTCCGGGGCAGCGGCATGAGCAAGCGGGCCATCGCCGCGCAGCAGGCCCAGCAGCAGCAGTTCGAGTCCTACGTGAAGCAGACCGCCGGGACCGGCGACGCCGCCGATCAGATCGCCAAGGCCAAGACGCTGCTCGACCAGGGCGCCATCTCGAACGAAGAGTTCGACCAGATCAAAGCCAAGGCGCTGGGCTGATCTTCAGCCCGCCTGACGGCCCGGAGGACCCATGGTTGCCAAGAGCCGCCGCTCCGATGCCAAGGCCGCAGCGGTCACCGCGGTCGCCCACCTGACACCCAACCAGTTGACCGCCGACGCGCTGCGCCGCCTGTCCAGCCTGCTCACCGAGACTTCGGTCCCCGCCGGGACGGTCCTGGTCGAAGAGGGTGGGCTCGGCAACCAGTTCATGATCGTGACCTCCGGTGAGGCGCAGGTGACCTCAGCCGGGTCGCCTCAGCCTTTGGCGACCGTGACGGCCGGTGCCGTGATCGGCGAGATGGCCCTGGTGGACAGGTCCCGACGCAGCGCCACGGTCACCGCCGTGACCGACATGACCGTCCTGGTGGGCACCCCGGGCGAGCTCGTCTCCCTCTACAAGATCGTGCCCGAGCTCGAACCGGCAATCGATCAGCTCGCCCACGAGCGCGCCGAAGCCAACCGGAACGCATCGCCTACCGCCTGACCCGGCCACCGCGCTGACCGCGGTCACGGGCGACCAGCGGCCTCCCACGCCTGGTGCCCGGCGACCACCCGTTGCCAGAGACGATCCGCCGCCGCTGGCGGGCTGTGGTCGAAGCGGAGGTCGAACACGTCGGCCAGAGCCCCGAACCAGTCGTCCCGGTTGGTCAAGGGCTCACCGGTGGCGGCACCGCGGCCGATGCGGACCAGGACGAGACCGCGGATCACGTCGACCCCGGTCGCATCCCGGCGCTCGGCCATGGCGACCTTCACGAACCCGGAGTCGGGGGAGGTGGAGAGCCAGTGGTGTTTGGCGGCGAAGTCAGCGAGCTCGGCTCGACCCAGCGTCCAGCTCATGCCCGCGAACCCTCCGGACGGGTCGTGGTCGAGATGCCAATCGGCTTGTCCCGGTCGCTCTTCGAGCACGAGACGGAACGGGCTCTGCTGATACTCACCCGCCACCAGGGGCAGTGGCTCGTGCAGGGCGTCGCCGAGCCCGGCGTCCACGTACCAGGTCCCCGACGGATTGGTGTCGGTCGGGAGCCCGCCTACGGTGAGCACGAGGTGGTTCGCCCTGGACTCGGCATCAGGCCCCGCGGGCCCGTGGACGCCGCCCACATGGCCGGTCACCGAGTAGCCGAGCGACTGCAGGAGGGCGCCCAGGGCGCCGTTCAGGTGGTAGCAGTAGCCGCCGCGACCCTGCCGGGCGATCCGTACGACGGAGTCCGTGGGATCGATGCCCCATCCTTCGCCGGCATGGATCCACAGGGTCTCGTACGGCACCCGCTCGACGTGGCGCTGATGGAGCCGCACCAACGCGTCGAACGACGGCGGCTCCACGTCCAGGCCGAGCCGCTGGAGATAGGCATCCCGGAGCTCATCACCCAAGGGATCCGGCACGCTCCACACACCGCGAGTCTGCTGCCCGGCCGATGACCGTTCCAGTTCCCCTCGACGCTCGATCCGACATGCGTGAAATCGAGGACGGTACGTTGACCGAACGGCGGTATGGCGACACCGAACAGAACGAGACCATGGCCCGACTCGACCCAACTCCACTGACGCTGGCCGAGACGGCGGATCGCCTCGGCGTGCACTACATGACGGCGTACAAGTACGTGCGGGCCGGGCGCTTGGCCGCGGAGAAGGTCGGCAAGAACTGGCTGGTCCAGCCCGACGATCTGGCCGCGTTCGAGCATGAGCTGGCCGGGCCGGCCCGGCGCGGCTCGCGGCGTGCGTCCTATCCCTCCGAATTGCAGCAATGCCTCATCCAAGGTGACGAGGCCGGCGCCTGGGGGGTGCTCGAGCAGGGTCTGACGGCGGGCATGGCGCCGGAGGCTGTGCTGGTCGACCTCGTGGGCTCGGCCATGACCGCCGTCGGCGACGACTGGAGCACCGGGGCGATCACGGTCGCCCAGGAGCACCAGGCGTCGACGATCGCCATGCGCCTCGTCGGTCGCCTCGGCCCCCAGTTCGCCCGCCGGGGTCCCAAGCGCGGCCGGGTGGTCATCGGCGCCGCGCCGTTCGACGAACACGCCCTCCCCACCGCGATCCTGCGCGACCTGCTTCGTGGCCGGGGCCTGGCGGTGACCGATCTCGGCGCCAACGTTCCACCCGAATCGTGGACCGACACCGTGCGCGAGGCGATGCACGCCGCTCCCCGGCTCGTATCGGTCGGCGTCTGCCACACGACTCCCGGCAACGAAGCCGCCGTGGCCGAGGCGATTGCCGCCATCCGGGCGGTGACGGCGGTCCCGATCGTGCTCGGTGGCTACAGCGTCACCTCACGTGCCGAGGCCGCCGCCCTCGGCGCCGACGCCTACAGCAGATCCGCCTGGGAGGCGGCCGAGATGCTGGACCCGAGGGTGGCCGTCTCCGCCTCCTGATTCCAGCGGGATCTTTCTCTGGCGTGGCGGGAACATCTGGGCCGCTCTGGCCGTTGGAGATATTTAGTGCTAATTATCTCCCCGTGGAGCGAGACCCGTGACTGACTTTCCCGCCCGGGCCGCCTGGATGGACGAGGCCGCGTGCAGAGGCCGGTCGGAGCTGTTCTTCGGCCCGGCCTTCGAGCGTCCTGAACGCCGGCGGCGCCGCGAAGCGGTGGCCGCCGAGCTGTGCGCCACCTGTGTCGTCGCCGCCCCGTGCCGCCGGCAGGCCCGACGCAACGGCGAAAGCGGGTACTGGGCGGGCGAGTCCGAGGAGGACCGCGCCGCCGCGGGGTATCCACCCGTCTCGATCTCCCGCCGTTCCGTGCAGGCGGCCGCCGCCCGGGGACGCGGGCTCAGCCTCGATGTCCGGGCCGGCTGAGCCGCTCCCTCCCACCCGACCCGTTCACCCCCGAAAGGAACCACCCGTGGCTCACTATGACACCACCTTCACCACGACCACCCCGGCTGACCAGGCCTTTGCCTACCTCAGCCGCTTCAGCACCACACGGGAGTGGGACCCCGGAGTCGTCGACTCCGCCGATCTCACCAGCGGGCCGGTGGGCCTCGGCTCCGCCTTCGAGATCGTGACGTCCTTCGCCGGGCGGCGGTTGCCGTTGCGGTACGAGATCATCGCCTTCGAGGCCCCCCGTCTCGTCACGGTCGAAGCCGAGAGCGCCAGCCTGCGCTCCACCGACACCATGAGGTTCTCGGTCAACGACGACGGCACCACGACGATCACCTACGACGCCGAGCTCACCCCACGGGGGCTCGCCCGCCTGTTCGGCCCACTCCTGAGCGTCATGTTCCAGCGCATCGGCGACCGCGCCGCCGTCGGCCTCCGCGCCGCAGTCGACGACCTCGCCCGGCCCGTGGGCGACGACCCCGCCGACCTCAGCACGGAGCGACCGGCGTGAACCTCCGCGATACCGCTCTGCCTGCCGTCGCCGAAGTCGTCGACGCAGTCCTCGAGCTCACCGTCGTCGGCAGCTTCAGCCAAGTGGGATACCGGGCTCGCCGACAGCTCTTCGACTGGACCGACCCCGAACCGGGAACGCTGACCGACCACACCGTGCTGGTCACCGGCGCGTCGTCGGGGCTGGGGCTGACGACCGCCCAGGGCCTGGCCTCACTCGGGGCCGAGGTGATCCTCCTCGGCCGTGATCGGGAACGAACCGAGCACGCCCGCCGCCTCATCTGCGCGGCCGTCCCCGGGGCCGAGACGGACGTGGTCATCGCCGACCTGAGCCGACTCGACGACGTGCGCCGCGCCGCCGCCGAGATGCTCGAACGCCACGAGCGGCTCGACGTCGTGGTCCACAACGCCGGCACCCTCACCCACGACTTCGTCACCACGGTGGACGGCCTGGAGCTGACGGCCCAGACCCACGTCGTGGCGCCGTTCCTCCTGACCTCGCTGCTCCTGCCTCGCTCGCAGGCCTGCCGGGCGCGGGTGATCACGGTGACCTCCGGAGGCATGTACACGACCCGACCTCGATCTCGACGCCTTGGCCTCACCCCACGCCGAGTCCTACGACGGGATCAAGGCCTACGCCCAGGCCAAGCGGGCCCAGGTCGTGCTCAACGAACAGTGGGCCGCTCGAAGCGAAGCAACCGGAGTGGCGTTCCGGCCATGCATCCCGGGTGGGCCGACACGCCGGGTGTGCAGTCGTCGCTTCCGGCGTTCCACCGCCTGGTCGGCCCGATCCTGCGCACGCCCGAACAGGGCGTCGACACCACGCTGTGGCTGTCGACCGAACCCGACCTCGCCGCCGCCAACGGCCGACTCTGGCTCGACCGCCATCGGCGCCGCACCGTCCATCTCCCCGGAACGGCGACCTCCGAGCCCGACGCCCGGCAGCTGTGGGACTGGTGCGCCGAACGGGCCGGCATCGACGTCCTGCCCTCGTCCCCCGAACGCCCGGCGATCGGACCGAATCCGGCGGCCCTCCCATGAGTGCCGCCCCTCCGAACCCAGGAGAACACTTGCGCATCGCCATCGTCGGCATCGGCATCTCGGGCCTCGTCTGTGCCCACCTGCTCCACCCTCACCACGACATCACCGTCTTCGAGGCCAACCACTACGTCGGCGGGCACACCAACACGGTGCGAGTCGACCTGGATGACGAGACCCACGACGTCGACACCGGCTTCATCGTCCACAACGACCGCAACTACCCGAACTTCGTGAAGCTCATGAAGCAACTCGGCGTGGCGACCCAGCCGAGCGAGATGAGCTTCTCGGTCTCGGATCCCGCGCACCGGACTCGAGTACCGCGGCACGAACCTCAACACCATCTTCGCCCAGCGCCGCAACCTGGTCCGCCCGTCGTTCCTGCGGATGCTCGCCGACATCGTGCGCTTCAACCGTGCCGCGCGAGCGCCTGCTGGACGACGCGGGCGCGGCCGGCGAGCGAGAGTCGCTCGATGACTTCCTCGAGCGACGGCGGCTACTCGCGGGCCTTCATCGATCAGTTCCTCGTTCCGCTCGGTGCGTCGATCTGGTCGGCCGACCCGGAGACCTTCACGCGGTTCCCGGCGGTCGGCCTACGCCCGGTTCATGGACAACCACGGTCTGCTCGACCTGCGGGGCATGCCGGAGTGGCGGACCGTCACCGGCGGGTCGCACCGCTACGTCGAGGCCATCACCGTCGCGCTTCGAGGATCGCATCCGCTTGAACAGCCCGATTCGACAAGATCGTCCGCCCCGACGGCGGCGGTGTCGAGGTGGTGTCGGCCACCTACGGGCCCGAGACGTTCGACCGGGTCATCCTGGCCACCCACAGCGACCAGAGCCTGCGCCTGCTCGCCGACCCGTCGCCGGCCGAGCGCGACATCCTCGGCGCCATCCGCTACCAGCCCAACGTCGCGACGCTGCACACCGACGAGCGGTTCCTGCCGCGAACCCGCGGGCGCGGGCGTCGTGGAACTACCACCTCTCTGGCGGCGACCGTCGGGCCGCGACCCTCACCTACTGGATGAACCGGCTGCAGTCGCTCGAGTCACGCCACCAGCTGCTGGTCACCCTGAACCGCCACGACGACATCGACCCGGCCCGGGTCCTCGGCCGCTACGAGTACGCCCACCCGGTCTTCGACGCCGCCGCCATGGCGGCGCAGAAGCGCCGGCCCGAGATCCAGGGCACCCGGGACACCTTCTTCGCCGGCGCCTACTGGGAGTACGGGTTCCACGAGGACGGCGTGCGCAGCGCGCTCGACGTCTGCCGTCATCTCGGGGTGGCGCTGTGACCGTCGTCGACCCCGGCGTCGCCCCGGCCGCCGGGCCGCGATCGCGTCTACGTCGGCGTCGGCTGCGGCACCGGCGCTTCAGCCCGGTCACCCACGCCTTCAGCACCAAGCTGTTCCTGGTCTGCCTCGACGTCGACGCACGTCGCCGACGCGCTCGATCCGCCTGCCGATCTGGTCGGCGCGAGGTCCGGCGCCGCTCCGCTTCCGTCGCCGCGACTACCTCGACGGGACCGACCGGCCCCTGGGCGACGCGGTGCGCGACCTCGTCGAGGCCCGGACCGGCCGGCGCCCGCTCGGACCGATCCGCCTGCTCACCCAGCTGCGCACCGCCGGATGGGTCTTCAATCCGCTGTCGGTCTACTTCTGCGTCTCGGCCGACGGCCGACGGGTCGACACGCTCGTGCTCGAAGTCACGAACACCCCGTGGAAGGAACGCTGCTGGTACGTCGTCCCGGTGGATCCCGCCCATCCGAAGGGGCCGTGGGACTTCCCCAAGACGATGCACGTCTCGCCCTTCCTCGACATGGAGCTCGACTTACCGCCTGCGGTGCACGACCTCGACCGACCAGTTGGCGTTGCGCCTCGAGGACCGCCGAGGCAACGACAAGGTGTTCGACGCCGACCTAACGTTGCGCCGGGTCGACCTTGATCGGCGTCACGCACTCACCGTTCCGCTCCGCCATCCGCTGCTGACCTGGCGGGTGACGGCCGCCATCCACACCCACGCTCTCCGCCTCTGGCGCAAGGGCGTGCCCGTTCATCCTCACCCCGACCTCTGCCTCCACCCCTCTCGAAAGGATGGTGTCGAAGTGACTGACCTGGCGTCCTCCCCCTCCGCCGTGCTCTCCGCCCCGTTCGGGGAAGACTCCACCGTCCACCCGGGGACGAGCGACCGGGCGGCGCGAGCCATCCTGTTCGGTCTCCTCGAACGGGCCATCGGCGGCCGGGTCACCATCGAGGAGGGTCCTCACCGCCGAGTGTGCGGATCCTCGCAACCCGATCGCTTCGGGCGGACCCCACTCGAAGCGACCGTGCGGGTCCACGATCCCCGGACCTACGGCCGGGTGGCGACGAGGGGCAGCGTCGGGCTGGGCGAGTCCTACGCCGACGGCTGGTGGGACGTGGACGATCTCCCGGCCCTGCTGCGCATCCTCGAGCGCAACGTCCGCCGTGCCGACCCCGCCCGCCGAGGCTGCGCCGGCTGACCGCACCGATCGCCGACCCGGTGCGCCGGCTCCGCCGCGCAAGACCGCCGCCGCGACCGGCCGACATCCAAGCCCACTACGACCTGGGCAACGACTTCTTCGAACGACTGCTCGACGAGACCGATGATGTACTCGTCGGCCATCTTCCCGACGGCCACGTCGACACTGGTCGAAGGGCTCGATCCACAAGCTCGACCGGATCTGTCAGCGCATCGGGCTCGGTCCCGACGATCACGTCCTCGAGATCGGCACCGGTTGGGGTGGCTTCGCCGTCCACGCGGCGAAGCACTACGGCTGTCGGGTCACCACGACGACCATCTCCGATCGCCAGTTCGACTACGCCCGGGAACGGGTCCGCGCCGCCGGCCTGCACGATCGTGATCAGGTGCTCGACCTCGACTACCGGGACCTCGAGGGTTCGTTCGACGCCATCGTGTCGATCGAGATGATCGAGGCGGTCGACTGGCGCGAATACGACTCGTTCTTCGGTGCCTGTTCACGGTTGCTCACCCCCGACGGGCGGATGGCCATGCAGGCGATCACGATTCCCGGCCAACGCTTCGAACAGGCCAAGGTCCGCAAGGACTTCATCCGCCGGATCATCTTCCCCGGCGGCTGCCTCCCGTCGGTCGAAGCCCTCCTCGCATCCGTCGCCAGGGTGAGCGACCTGAGCCTCGTCGAGCTCGACGACATCGGTCGCCACTACGCCGAGACGCTGCGGCGCTGGCGCCTCCACCTCCACGCCTACTGGGACGACCTTCCCCGTCTCGGCCTCGATGACCGATTCGGGCGGCTCTGGGACTTCTACCTCGCCTACTGCGAAGCCGGCTTCGACGAACGCGACATCAGTGCGGTGCAGATCGTGCTCGCCGGCCCAGGTTGGGCGGGGTTCGGGCTCGATCCGAAGGTCTTTGTGCCCTGTGTCGCAGCGTCGGAACAGCGCAAGGTGGGTGGTGAAACGTAGGAGGTCGCCATGGAACAGGTGAAACCGATACGGGTGCTGCTCGACGTGCTGCCCGGTGCCGCCGGAGAGTTCGACGAGTCCTTCCTGTCACGGAACGGACTGAGCGTGAGTGTGTGCGCCGGGCCCGGTGGGGCGCACTGCCCATTGGTCGAAGGCCACGGGTGCCGGGAGTTCGCCGATGCCCAGGGGATCGTCTTCGAGCTGGATCTCGACGACACCGAGCATCGAGCCATCCTCAAGTGCTATCAGGAGCTGGCCCGTGAGGATGTCCCGATCCGAGTGGTCCTGACGCCGGAGCAGGCTGAACGTCACCGCGAGGAGTTGCTTGGCGTCGAGGTCTGGACACATGAGCCGACGGTGGCAGAGCTTGACGGGTTCGCGGCCAGAGTCGAGGCCGTTCGGCGGGGCTCCGACTGACACATCCGATCGGAAAGCGATCCCTGCACAGGTCGGTGCAGACTGTCGGGGTGAGCGTGGCGCCCCAGACGCGGTATGCGAAGAGCGGCGATCTCAACATCGCCTACCAGGTGGTGGGTGATGGGCCGATCGATCTGGTCTGTGTGCCCGGTTGGGTCTCGCACGTCGAGTACCAGTGGGAGGACCCACAGATGGCGCGGTTCTTCTCGCGGATCGCCTCGTTCAGCCGGCTGATCCTGCTGGACAAGCGAGGCACGGGCATGTCGGATCGCGTTCCGGTCGACCGTATGCCGACCCTCGAGGAACGCAT
This sequence comes from uncultured Microthrixaceae bacterium, assembly GCA_963726905.1. GTDB lineage: Bacteria > Actinomycetota > Acidimicrobiia > Acidimicrobiales > Acidimicrobilacustridaceae > UBA4742. The sequence goes on along the minus strand of CAVSDZ010000001.1, from coordinate 4,642 downwards.
GGATGACGTGCGCGCCGTCATGGACGCCGCCGAGGTCGGTCGAGCCGCCCTGTTCGGGATCTCGGAGGGTGGACCGATGAGCATCCTGTTCGCGGCCACCTACCCCGAGCGGACGAGGGCGCTGATCGTGTACGGCGGTTTCGCTCGGTGGATCCGGACCGATGACTATCCGTGGGCGCCCACACGAGCGCAGCACGAGGGTGCCTTCGAGTTGGTCGAGCAGACGTGGGGACAGGTCGACGACGGTCCCGATCAGTTCGCGCCGAGCATGCAGGGCGATCGTGCGTTCGCCGAGCGTTCGGCCCGCTTCACCCGGCTGGCGTCGAGCCCCGGGGCGGCCGTGGCGCTGTACCGGATGAACATCGAGGTCGATGTCCGCGCCGCGCTCCCGGCGATCAGCGCGCCGACGCTGATCTTGCACCGGTCAGGCGATCAGCTGATCCGCATCGGGGCCGGGCGGCATCTGGCCGACCACATCCCCGGCGCGAAGATGGTGGAGCTCGAGGGAGCCGATCACCTCTTCTACGTGGGCGATTCGGACGCCATCGTTGAGGAAATCGAAGAGTTCCTGACCGGGGCGCGCGGGAGCGCAGTGGCGGATCGGGTGCTGGCCACGGTCCTGTTCACCGACATCGTGCAGTCGACGGAGCATCTCGTGGCCGCCGGCGACCACGAATGGCGTCTCCTGCTGGATCGCCACGACGCCATGGTCCGCGCCGAGCTCACGCGATTTCGGGGCCGGGAGGTCAGCACCGCAGGCGACAGCTTCTTCGCCGTGTTCGATGGACCCGCCCGGGCCATTCGCTGTGCCCAGGCCATCGTCGAGGGCGGGAGAGCGCTGGGCGTCGATGTGCGCTGTGGCGTCCACACCGGCGAGTGCGAAGTCCGAGACGACGATTATGGAGGCATCGCCGTCCATGTCGGTGCTCGGGTCTCGGCCCTCGCCCATGCCGGCGAGGTGCTCACCACGAGCACGGTGAAAGACCTCGTCGCCGGATCGGGCATCACGTTCTCCGACCACGGGCTCCGCACCCTCAAAGGCGTCCCCGAACCGTGGCAGGTCTACCGGGTGACCTGACCCTTGTCTGTGTTTGCCGACACGGCTAGGCCCGACGCAGCGCACCGATGATCAGTAGGACGAGCAGGATGAACACGAGTGTTCCGATTCCGATGTACATGACGCTCCCTCCACCGGTGGTGGTTGCTGGCAATCAGCCCGGGGGTTCTACCCACGGCAGACGGCGGATATGCCACGCCGGTGGTCGGTCGGTCAGTCGGTCGTTCTCACTGACCTCACCCAGGGGTATGGGGTCTTCCGCGTCGAACGCGGCGCCGACCATCGTCGATCGGAAAGGAAGAACCATGGATGCACTCTCGTTGCTCATCGGGGACCACAAGCGGGTGCGGGGCCTCTTCGCTCGCTTCGATGACGCCCAGCGATGTGGACGACGACGCCAGGATGGCCGACATCCAAGCGCGGATCTTCACCGAGCTCGAGGTGACGCCCATCCTCTGACAGGGCGCCGTTCGAGACGGCCAGAACGATTTGGCGCCCTACACGCAACAAAAGGTTGCGCAATGACCGAGACCATGGCAGGCTGATCCGCAACCAATCGTTGCGGAAAGCGAGAGCGCCATGGAGTACGGAAGCATCGAGCGCGAGATCCAGGTCGACGCCTCCCCTGAGGTCGTCTTCGAGGTCATCACGAGCCCCGAGCACCTGAAGGAGTGGTGGCCGGACGAGGCCACGCTCGAGCCGACGCCGGGCTTCGTCGGCGAGCTCGTGTTCGGCGATCGCAACGCCCCCGGTGCGCACGTCCCGGAGATCACCGTCGTCGACGCCGAGCCGCCCCGCCTGTTCTCCTTCCGCTGGGTCTACCCCGACGGCGAGTCGGCGACGCCCACCAACTCCCTCCTCGTCACCTTCGAGCTGGCGCCGTCCGGCACCGGCTCCGTCGTCCGGATGACGGAGACCGGGTTCCGTGAGAAGGGGTGGGAGGCCGCGGTCCTCGAAGAGGCCTACAACGACCACTCCACCGGCTGGGACCACTTCCTGCCGCGCCTCGTCGACTATGTGGCCCGACTGGTGTCGGCCGGGTGAGCACGATCGTGGACGACGACCTCTGGTCGGCCATCGGAGACCCGACCCGCCGACGGATGCTCGACCTCTTGCTGGTCGACGGCAACGCCACGGCGACCAGCCTCAGCGAGCAGCTCCCGGTCACCCGTCAAGCGGTGGCCAAGCACTTGGCGGTCCTCGATCGGGTCGGGCTGGTGCACGCCACACCGGCCGGGCGGGAGCGCCGGTATCAGGTCGATGGCGCCCAGCTCGCCCGCGCCGTGACCCAGCTGGCCACGGTCGGTTCGGCGTGGGACGGCCGCCTGCGGCGCATCAAGCGGATCGCCGAGACCATCGAGAAGCAGAGACAACAACCACAGCCGAAGAAGCGATGAAGGAGGACGAGGACATGGTGGACATTCGACACATGGTCGGCGTCGAGACGCCGTCACCGGAGGGCGTCTACCTCGCGTTGACGACCATCGACGGGCTCTCGGGCTGGTGGACGAAGGAGACCCAGGGTGACGCCGCCAAAGGTGGCGTCGTGAAGTTCCGATTCGGGGCCAAGGGGGGCTGCGACGTGAAGGTCCTCGAAGCCGTGCCCAACGAGCGGGTGCTCTGGACGGTGGTGGACGGACCGCCCGAGTGGATCGACACGACGGTGGCGTTCAACCTCGAGCAGGTCGACGACTACACGAAGGTGCTGTTCACCCACGCCGACTGGCGGGAGCCCGTCGAGTTCATGCACCACTGCAGCACCAAGTGGGCCACCTTTCTGATGAGCCTCAAGGCGATGGTCGAGACCGGTTCGGGCACCCCCGCCCCCCACGACGTCAAGATCGACGACTGGGACTGACAGGCCTGAGGACCGTCGCGATGAACCGATCGCCTCCCATCGACGTACATCGCGGTTGCCGGGCTGGGGTCGACACGGCTGATCCAGGAGGCTTGAGATGAAGCGAATAGTCATCTCCGCAATCGCCGCAGCAACACTCACGGTGGCCGCATTCCCGCTGGCTGCCTCGGCTACGCCCAGTCCGTCCGGCCCTGGACAGCCGAGCCAGTCCTGTCGAGACGTCGAAGCCGCGGGCGGTACCACGCCAGGCCGCCGAGTCGTCGCCAGGGTCACCGTTCAACAAACCGGGAATAGACAGCGTGTCCGGTGGTATCGGCGGACAGCACTACAACGAGACATCGCAATACGACGTCGCCTGCTTCCAGGTCTCATCGCACTGAACCCCCGGCCGGGGAGATGCGTCAGGAGTTGGCGCCACCGAACGGCTACACCGCGGCGTCGGCTCCGTAGGAGTCGTAGCGGCGTTGCTCCGGGCGGCCAGGGCTCGGCCCGACTGGAGTTGGAAGGTGCTGATGCCTCCGCCCTCCCACGGCCCGACGGACCCGGCCGTGACGGCTTGCACCGATTTGGGTTGAACGCCGTAACGCGCTCGAGCCTGCTCCAGCGGCAAGGGAGCCAGCTCGAACCAGTCGAGGCGCATGAAGTCGATACTGGTCTCACCGGTGATGGCGTCACGACAGAGCGCACCCCGTCGCATCGCGTCGGCCAGGCGAACCGCCACCCCGGAGCTGGCCGAGAGGTGGCCGACGTCGGACTCGAACAGCCCGGCCCCTGAGCGCAGATACCCCGTCTCGAACAGCGAGACCACCATGGCCAGCAGCGAGAACGCGCGCATGTCGTCATTGGCCCGGGCGATGAAGGCGAAGACCTCCAACTCGCACTCGACGGTTGTTCCGAACTCGCCGAGCACGTGGACCCAGTCATGTTGGGCCAGCAACGGCGGCGCCGAGCCGGGTGAGCCGGGAAACGCGAACCCGCGGGCTTGGTAGAGCTCCCAGACTCGCCTCCCCAGCGTCCCGGCGGGAAGGTCTCCCAGGGTTGCCCATCGTCGCGCCAGCGCGGGATCGTGGACGGCCGAGTCCCAGGCGCCGGCCAACTCGGAGGACGTGTGGAGGGCTTCGGCGTCGTCGGGAGCCCACCCAGCGGTGTAGCCGTTTCGTTCGAAGTCGAACGCGGCCAAGCCCAACGAGCCGCTCGCGAACTGCTGCGCCACACCGATCATGGCGTCGTCGACCGCAAGCTCGCGCGCGAACTCGGCGACGCGATCACTGACCTGCCGCGGCAGAGGGCGAAGTACGAGAGCGCAGAGCAACATCACCTGCACGCCCCGGGTGCGGAAGGCCAGGTCGCGACGGGCCAGCACCTCGGCGAACTGGCCGGCGGTCACGCTCTCGAATCGGTCCACGTCAATTGGATGGCCGGTCATCGCCGGAAAGAGGGCCTCGATGAGCAACCGCTGCACCGCGGTGAGTCCGCCGGGCGGTGCGACGGCCGACGCCACCCCGTTGGCCGTGGCCTGCACCTCGGCGGCATCAGGCGGGACGAGCAGGACGAGCTCGGGACCAGGAAGCGGAACGGGCACAACTCCTCCCAACACGAGCACGGATCGACAACCTCGGTCAGGCTAGGCAGTCACTCACAACATCCCGACGGACGCCCCGATCCGACGGGCCCGGCGGCGCCTCGCAGGCGATGCAGGCGATGCAGAACGTCCGGCGCGTCCGGTT